>NZ_JAVDUU010000001.1:0-1651132 GCF_031456535.1 Mucilaginibacter pocheonensis | reverse complement strand
CGCCTGAGGGTAAACCGGCTCCAGCGTAGTTACGGTACTGCCGTTTGCATATTGCCTGATCGGATCACTGCCCAGTAACCTGAACACCGGCACCGGTAGCTGTTTCTCAGCATGTTGTGCGGGCATATAGGCATTTACCCGGCTCGGGTAATAAGCCTGGTTCCAGTAACCTCCCCAAAGGGTAAAGCCATCGGTACCAACCTGGTCTTTGCAGTTTCCTGATGCCACGATCTTGTACTTATCATACATATAATTCAGGGAATGAGCATCAATTACCCATGAAGCGATGGATTTAGGATAGTACCCGAATACCTGTTTAAAATCCGCGAAAAAAACGTCAATGATCTTCTCCCGTTCAGCAGGTGTATAGCCCACCGAAAATCCAACGTCAGAGTGCCAGTCCCAGGCATATTTTCCCCGCCATTTGATGCCCGCTTTTTCGATCAGCTGCTGCGGCAGTTCCCACCAGCCGCCTATTTCAAATTCATTTTCTGGAAGCGTTTTCAACAATTCCTGGTAACGTTTGTCAATCAGGGCATCGTACTGCAGTAAAAATGTCCCGCCAAGATGATATTGTTTCATTAGCCTGATCTGGTTTACGACAGTTTGATAAAGCACATCTTTAGTGATATTGCTGTCACGCGGTTCGATGTCCCGGATGAAATTGACGATATTAACAATCTTTGGTTCAGCCAGGGGATGCACTTTTTTTTGTTGAGCACAGACTTCGGAATTCACTTGCAGGCATAACGCAGCCAGAAAAAAGAAAAATTGAGGTTTACGAAACATTGCAAAATTTTTATGTTGAATAAATATTAGCAGGCAGGTATATTCTGCCTTGGGAAATAAACACAGGGATTACTAACTCAAAACAGCATTAATTAATTCATGTCATATCCCGATTGAATGATTGCCTGGTTAACTTCTTTGATCCGCGGTTTCCATTTTTTCAACCTGACGGTCATAGGTCAGTACACCGTTTACTTCATGCTCTACGTCTGTAGTTTGGGTGTAGATGGCAACGCTTAATCCTTTCTCTTAAGCTCAGGGCAATACCTGTAAATCAATGCTTGTTCGGCATCTGTCAGTTCATGTAACAACACTGGCTTATCCTGCGGCCTTAGTCCTTTCTGGTTGATCCGGTTGATCAGGCTCCAGTCTATGACCGGGCTGTCCGGCCTGGCGCCTACCGGCTCACGCGCAGGCAGGTCATACCGGGTGAAATCGATGACCATCTCCGGGGTATTGTGATGCCAGTCGCGCAACAGGGCCAGCCGGAACGATTTGTTCATGAACCAGCGGATCTCCAGATTATTATACGAATCACCAAGTCCACATCCCCGTTCTACAAATTTATAATTGTAATCATCATTGGTTTTATAATGTTTACGCCAAAGCGTTCCAAACTCTCCAAAACTTACCCATTTGGTATCCGGCCATCGCTTCAATGTATCGGTCACCCACTTCTTCATGGCGCTGCAGATAAAATCCATTCCAAACTCATACACTAACTGTGCTTCCCAGATATTGGGCACCCATCCAAAGCCATTCAACTGGAACCCCTTGTCAAAATGTATCGACTGGGTATGCATTACCTCCATATTTCCCAATTCCAGCCCCCAGCCTTTATAGGTCTCTATTGGCCCAACACCTCGCCTGCTGTTATACCCGGTTATTTCATGCCCGGTTTGTCCGCTCTGTCGTGCGCAAATAAAATCCATGGACCAGCCATCCAGGTTCACACAATCGATCAAATCTTTTTTATCCTGGCCCGGCCTGCAAAAATGTTCAGCAGACGGATAGTAAGGGTACGACGGTGATCCGTCCGCCCCGCCCCCGTCAATATTATGCTGGCTCCATATCACAGCCTGGGCCACATGGATATTTTCCTTTTCGGCTAAATATTTCAATGTCTCTGCCGGCAGAAAACCGCCGATTACAGATTGCGGCTTATATCCGTTACCGACAAAACCGGAAATGATCCGCAGGGCTTCAGACAACTCTTTATTGATCCGCGCCGGCGGGAGGTACATGGCCGGGAAATATCCCGGGAACACCGTCAGCTCATCGCCATATTTCGCCTGGCAGAAAGCCGCATACTCGCGGATCTGCATGTAATTATGACGCTTGTCTTCAAGAGCGTTCAGGGTGAAGCCCCACGTCAGCCTGCCATCAGGATTGTTTGCACCAAACGCTTCCCGCAGATTTTTGACACCCTCCAGGGTATGCCATTTTTCCTCGTCCCGCGGATGCAGTTTGACATCCCTGGACACTTCCCAGGGGGTGGTTCGGATCATGATGCAGAGGGTGACGAATCGTCCTCCCATCAGTTGAGTTGGCGCCAGCATGCGTATGGGGGTCGCATGAAGTAGCTGCGCACCTGCCAGCAACCCTGCACCCGCCACACAAGTGCTCTTTACAAATGATCGTCTATTCATATTTATAAATATTATGTTTGATGCCGCTTCATTACCAAGGGCCCGGGTGATTTACTCACCCGGGAACCTATTGTTTACATATTTAAAGCCGGTAATTATTCTTACTGACCGGGTAATTTACCACCCGGGATTCTGTTTAAGTTTATCCGGGTTTAAAGCTATTTGCTTCGTCGGTATCGGCAGGAGATAATTTTTATTTACATCGAAAATTCGTTGCGAACCTGGCTGTAATAGTTTGTAACCATTCTCCAACTGAGCAGCCGGCGTGTTATAAAAATAACTGTTATAGCTCGCTCCATCCAGCGTTATCACTTTTTTAGACCATTCAGATCCGGTAACCTTTATGCTCAATATCGATTTCGGCAAGATGGTCTCCGCAGTCTTCCACCTGCGCAGGTCATCCCAGCGAAAACCTTCGAATGCTAACTCCACTGTCCTTTCCCTACGGATCTCCGTCTGCATATTCAGGCCCCTTGCATTTACAAGGGCATTGCTCAGGTGCGGCATATTGACACGATCCCGCAATAAGTTGACAGACGAGTCAAGGTCTCCGTCAGTAATCGATCCCTTACGTTCGTAAGCTGCCTCGGCATAGATCATCAGCACCTCTGCATAGCGAATGATATTCCAGTCGAACGCTCCGCCGCCGTCACCAGGCGTAGCCTGCTGTGATATAAACTTATACAACATGTAGCCGGAGTTTACATTACGGTTATTGTCCACACCAGGCCATTGAGGGCGGAACTTATCATATTGCGGGCGGATAATTTTTGTTGCCGGAAGGATTAAAGATTGCGTCATCCGGGGATCACGGTTGCGGAACTCTGTACGGGCTGAATCATAGCCTCTGAACAACGGTGACTTATCAGGAGGCAAACCATCTTTGCAGAGATAGAGGTCGGCAATCGCTTTCGTAGGATTAAGATTGCCCCAGGATACGCCGTAAGCCCAACCGTTCACATTAATATTTGTTCGGTATTTTTTTGAAATGATGGTTTCCGGGTTATCCATACTGTAGTTATCAATAAACATCAGCCGGTAGCTCGAATCACTTTTTGCCTTGTTTAGTGAAAAGGCTTTACTGTCAATTACATTTTTCGATTCTGTAATCGCCTGATCGAGCAAGGGATTTGCATCACCGGAAACATGAAATTTTCGCCACGTACCCTCGAAGAGACATACCCGGGCCTTAAAGGCCTGGGCGGCCTCCCTGCAAATCCGGCCTTTCTCCACGCTGCCCTTCACCGGCAAATTTGCTATAGCATTGTTAAGATCACCCAATATAAAGTCGAGCACGGCTTCACGGGAAGCGCGTCCACTAAACACAAGCGGATCGGTTGGCTGTAGTACCTTGTCAATAATAGGAACTCCTCCATACAGATCTAAAAGACGAAAGTAATTGTAGGCGCGAAAGAAGTATCCTTCACCCAGGAAAGGCCGGATGTCGTTTTTTATGGCAGTGGTCATCCCCTCTTCTATCAGCTTATTTGCATTACGGATCGCTTCATAGCTATCGTCCCAATTATCATCTTGCTCGGGCGCAACAAGCTTACCAGAACTTATGGTGTTCACCTCAGTGCCGAACGCAATATCCGAGTTATTATCGTTCATATACGAACCATCGTAATGAGGATCGTCCAGCGAATATTTATAGAACCAGTTTGCTGCCAAACGGTAATCATTAGCAGATTGCCAGAAGGTGTTATCGGAAATATCAGACTGGGGTTTGAGATCAAGATTTTTTTTACAACCAGAAGCCGCGGTGGCCAGAAAGATTATGCTGAATATTTTAACTATTTTCATTGTTGTAAGATTTAAAAGTTAACATTTACGCCAACAGAAATGGTGCGGTACATCGGGTAGTTATTCTCATAGAAATCCGTATTACGTGCATCATCGGTAATTTGCGCTACGCGGGTTTCTTCTGGATCATACATTCCATTCCAGGTTCCCTTTGCGAATTCGAACAAGTCCTGACCACTAACGTAAACCCTTATGCTATGTACTTTGAGACGGGCAACCTGAATATTATTAAAAGTATATCCAACAGTGATATTCTTCATCCGGAGATAACGTGTATTTTCCAGCCAAAGGGATGAGAACTGGTAATTATTATTCTTCACTGTTTCGTTATTCGAAAGACGCGGGTACATGGCCGACGGGTTATCGGCATTAAAGGTCCTGCCGTAAAAATAATCCAGGGGCTGGAACCAGAAGTGAGCTAACGGCACGCCGAAGTTTCCATTACCCCTCCAAACATATTTATTACCGGTTCCCTGCAGAATAAAATTCAAGTCAAAACCCTTATATGCCAACCCACCAGTAAGGCTATAAGTAAACTTGGGGATCTGAGATCCTAAATTCACCGCATCACCGCTCAATCCCTTCGACTTGTCGCCGTAGGTGGTAATTTGTCCGTCACCATCGATGTCTTCATACATTACATCACCAATACCCAGGCCGCCATAACCATTCGGCTGTGCAGACGGTACGATACCTTTCCCACCGTATTTGGCAGCATAGGCGTCGAGGTCAGCCTGATTTCTGATAATGGAACCCTTGAATCCAAAATAGGAGTTTAGCGGGTAACCCTGTCTAGCCTGTGTCAGTCCCAAATTATAGTTATCATTTCCTTTCAGATCGGAAACGATATTGGTGTTGTAATTCAGGATGGCGCCCACATTGTATCGGAATTCACCGATCCTGTCACTCCATTGACCATTGAATTCCCACCCCTTTCCCTTAAGTGTTCCGGCATTAGATGAGGGAGCAACTGCGCCCAATGTCGTTGGGTAAGTAATGCTGACCAACATGTTATTGTTGGTTTTTCTGTAAAGGTCAAACGACAGGGACAGCTTGGATGCAAATAAGGAAACGTCCAAACCAAGGTTTTTTGTCTCGATGGTTTCCCAGGTACGTAAGGGTGATGAAAGACCCTTAAGGGCAGCCAATCTTGCAGCAGATGACCCGTCAATAGGATACTGATCGAAAACATTGATCAGCTGGACATAATCAAACAACCCTAACTGGGAGATATCCTGATTGCCCGTTCTGCCCCATGACGCGCGGACTTTAAAAAGGTTGACGGTATTATCGCTGAAAATTCGTTTGAAAAATGGCTCCTCGGAAATTTTCCATGCAGCAGAGAGGCTGGGATAAATTGCGCTCCAACGTTTATCTGGCGAGAACTTCGAACTGCCATCTTTACGCAGCGTACCTTCAAGGTAATATCTGCCTGCAAATGAATAGCTTGCGCGGCCAAAATAGGACTGTAAAGCCCAGGGGTCCCGATTCCAGTCTCTTGCATCACCGGCCCGCAGGTTTTTGTTGTCAGACAAAGGCAACGTAAAAATCTCATTGCTGAAAAAACCCTGTCCCTGGATATATCTGGAGTCCTGTGTGAATTTCTCTTGCGAAGCGCCCACCATAGCCTTAATGTCATGCTGGCCAAAGGTCTTTGAATAGTTGACATAGGTACTATAGTTTTTATAAACAGTGCTGGCGTTCCTGAAAGTAGCTCTGTTCGGATTGTTACGGATCAAAAGGTTTGGCGTGTTATCCCAGTTATACTCTGTATTGGTTGGAAAGTTTGCGTCGTCATCACGGCGTTCCAGATTGATACCCACCTGTCCTGTCCATACCAAGCCCTTTATAGGTTCAAAATCCAGCTTTACATTATTGCTCCACCGGTTGTTCGTCATCGTCTCATCACCACCTTTTATCAATTCCTGCACCGGATTTTCATAGCCCTGATAACCATAGTAATTACCGGCAGGGTTCTTTTCGGGCAGATAAGAAAACATTTTCAAGCCGTTGCTGATAGCATCGTGCAATTCCGAAGGTGTACGGGTGTTCAAATAATCGTAGGCCGTCGTCAGATCCAATTTCAGGTTTTTGGTAATATTGGTTTGCAGTGCGATGCGAAGGTTGTCGCGCACAGACTTATTTGTCCCTTCCGAGATATTGCCGTTGTCACGCAGGTCACCAAAAGATATCAGGTAGGAAGAGTTCTCGCTGCCACCGGATATACTAAGATTGTGTGTCGGACGGTACGCCGTTTTGAACAGCCTGCCATACCAATCATGATTCTGATAAAACATGGGAAAGGATTCTACGCTCCGGTTCTCACCGGGTCCGACACCCGGATAGTTGGCCGCTATCTTCATCAGGGTAGAATCAGAAAAGGTCTGTTTTTCGCCGTCATTTTTGTTCGCCTCATTAAACATCCGAACGAAATGATCCGTGGTTGCTGCTTTTTTTCTTAAACCAACCTTCTTAACTGCCAGATTAAATCCATAACTTACAGTGGGTGTGCCGGAACGTTTACCTCTCCTGGTGGTTACGAGGATAACGCCGTCAGCAGCACGTGCGCCATATATAGCAGCAGTTGCATCCTTTAATACTGTAACATCCTGGATATCCTGCGGATTAATCAGACTGAGGTCACCGGGGACTCCATCGATAAGCACAAGTGGAACGTTGCCATTAATAGATGACGATCCGCGGATCGTAAGTGCAAAATCCTGCTGGCCGGGTTGGCCGCTTGAACGCGTAATAGCTACACCGGGAATTAAACCCTGCATGGCATCCAGCGTTCCCGTAACCGGCCTGTTTTGAAGTTTATCGCCGTTAATACGGGCCACCGCACCCGTAAGGTCAGCTTCTTTCTTACGCGTGCCGTATCCAATGACTACCACTTCGTTAAGGTTACTGGCCACCGGATTAAGCGTGACATCTAAATTGGTTTGATTATTCAAAGGAATTTCCCGGGTTTGATATCCTAAGAAAGAAAAAGTCAGGGTCCCCGTTGCATCCGGTATTCTGATCTGATACTCACCTTTCACATTGGTCGAAACCGCCGTCCCGCTTTCTTTATGCCTAACGGTTACACCGGGCATAGGCTCATGCTTTTCGTCAAATACTACACCTCGTATTTCGGCAACGCTTAATGCAGTAGGCCGAAAAACAGGATCAGCACCAGTTCTTCTATCCGAAACAACAATGGTTTTATTATCAATTTTGTAGCTGAGCGGCTGTGATCTGAACAGCTCATCCAGCACCCTAAGCAGTTCTCCCTGTGATACATTTATCGTAACAGGTTTACTTCTTTCTGCCTGATCATCCGTAATCACAAAATTGTACCCGGTTTGCATTCGCACATCCCGAAGTACGCTGATCAGGGTTTGATTTGTTTTATTTACGGTTATCCTTTGTGCTAATGAGGTGGCGCTCACCTGCACTAAAGAGACAATCATGATAATGATCGTAAGTCTCATAATCAGCCAAAGTTTGGGTAATAGTCTTCCAGCCATACCGGTTTGAATGGTATAAATTTTATACATTTGTTTTGTTTGGTGATGCAATATGCCCTTACTTTCCAGGCGAAGGCTGTTGCGGTTAAACAGTTGAATAAAGTAAATTGTGCCAAACGGCATTCAGGGTCCGATCTGATCGGGCCCTGTTTAGTTTTTAAGACTGATCTATGGTAATGTTTTTTTCATCTTCTTTAGGTTTAAATCGGTTATTATTATTTGGTTATAAAGGCTATATTATTTTGTGACGTAAACATTCCGCCCGCTCACCTCAAAATGAATCTTTCCTGTTGATTCCAGTATTTTTAGTACCGCCGATATGTTTTCAAATTTTGAAATCGCTCCGTTGAAACGTACATCCGGCACATCCCTGGCATATATCACTTCCACATCATACCATCGGGCTACCTTTTTCATCAGCGGCCTCACAGGCTCACTTTCAAACATGAACTGGTCATTCTTCCAGGCTATGGCCAGCTCGGTATCTGCCTGACCAATTGTTAACCTGCCGGTGCTACTGCTGACCACCTCCTGTCCGGGCCTTACAACTGCCTCTGAATGGTTTCCGGCAGCACGGATACTGCCCTCCAGTAAGGTGGTTTTACTCCCGCCGTCGTCATGGTAAGCATTTACATTGAAGTGTGTACCCAGTACCCTGATCTGCTGGTCGTCTGTTCGCACAATAAAAGGATGAGCAGCATCTTTAGCCACTTCGAAGTAAGCTTCGCCCTTCAGTTCAATTTTGCGTTCCTTAAGATCAGCAAAGCTTGCAGGATAGGTTAGCTGAGATGCTGCGTTGAGCCAGACCTTTGTGCCGTCAGCCAAAACCAGTCTGTAATGGCCACCGTTAGGTGTTTGCAATATATTAAGACCTATTTTGTTATTATCATGATTATTATGCCCATTAACATACTCAACCTGTCCGTTAGCTGTTTTCACAATGCTTTTTCCCGCGTCCATTCCAATGACTCCGGAACGCTCTCCGGCTAAAGCGATACTTTGCCCGTCCGATAAGATCAAATAGGCATTGGTTCCGCCGGGCTTTACGTCATTGTGTATTCTCTGGGCAGCGACAACAGGACGGGATGATGGACTGTGTAAGAAATAATAACCGGCGGTCACCAAAAGTAAGATCACACTTGCTGCTGCAGAAATTGCCGTCCATATTTTTCTTGCTGGCCTGGCTGGTGCTGTCTGTTGCTTCAGATTGTTAAAAATGCGGTCATACCGTATTCGATTTTCAGCGTTAAACGGAACCATAGCAGATGGATCGTCTAATTGCATGCGGACAAGCTCCTGCAGTGTCTGGTCGTCCACCGTACCGAATAGCTCCATCAAACGACGAATATCTTCAGGTTTACTTTCATGGCGTAAAAATCGCTTATAAAGCTCGTTGAGGTTTTCTTCTGCTCCCAATTTGGTACGGTTTTTTGAAGAATACGAACGAAAAAGCGATTAGGTCTGCTCGTCGGAATATTTTTTTATCAATTCACGTTTTTGTCGACATCGCGATCAAAGATGCTGTAACGACCACCAATATCAGCTCATTTTCGGCAAAATAAGCCTTCAGGCTTTTGGTGCCTTTAACAACGTGATCGCGTATAGTTGAGGTGGATACGCCGAGCAGATTACTTACTTCTTCGTAAGACATGCCCTCGATTTTAACCATTGACATAACCTTTTTGCGCTGCGCCGGTAAAGTATTAAGTGCATGGTAAACCAGTTGACGATCGGTCTCAGACGCCGCAGGATCATATAGTTCAGCAACCGAATTAATCAGTTCCTCGCGGAAAGCCCTGTCGTGCGCCAGCCTGCGGTACAGATCAGTGATTAAGTTTTGTGCGATGCGATGAACAAATGCGCCAAAGGATTTATGATGATCTATAGATGCTCTGCGCTCCCATATCTTCAAAAATACGTCCTGCGTAAGCTCTTCAGCGATCTCAGCTGACTTAGTTAGGTATTGAATTTTCCGGAAGATGGGATCGACATAATGCCTGTAAAGTTTCTCAAAAGCAATTTCGTCCCCGCTTTGCAGGTTTTTCATTAGCTCTTTCTCGTTTATCAGGCGAATAAAACTCATTAAGGGGTAATTATTTTACGCTAAATTGATAATAATTAATTACATAGCAAAACAAATTAATGACCTTCCCGAGAAGGCAAAACACCAAAATCAGTCACTACAAATAAGCGGGACGACATTGGCTGATTGATCTGCAGGCCGCTTTACAAGGGGTGGATGAGAACGTACTCGTTAAATTCTTTGAAAAGACTGTGTTAAAAAAGTTGAAGTGATTTTTTTGCCAGTGCCAGTCCAAATCTTTTGGAGGCGCAGGTGACGTACCAAACTTTATTGTTATCAAGCGATTATCCGACAAAACGGCGTCCGGTGATTGGCTCAATCAAACGAAAACTTGTGAAATTCAAACATAATCCCTTGGAATATTGTTCCGACAAATGCTTAAAACAATGACGTCAATTATTCCGACGCTTAAGTAACCTGAATTTAAGAGGAGATACACCATTTAATTTCCGGAACAACCTGATGAAATATACATGATCACGGAATCCCAGCTGATAAGCGATCTCTTTAATATCCAGATCAGTATGATACAAAGCGTGCTTTGAACGAATAGAAACTTCTTGATGGATCCAATAGGTCACCGAAGACCCGGTAGTCTTTTTAATAACATCATTTAAATACCCTGTAGTTATATGTAACTTTTCCGCATAATCAGAGGGCCGTCTCAAAACCAGATTATCTTCAGATAGCGAGATTTTGAATTTTCTGGCAAGTTCCGCTGTTCCACGCACATGGTCCTCAGTGATTTCAAACAGTCATTCGCACAAAAAGGGAACACTCCATAGTTTCGGTACTTATTTAACATTTCAATCATGCTTTAAGATATTTATTCAATATTATTAAAAGTAAATCTACATCGATGATGAATCCAGAGATGACCACTTATATTTGAAAGCGAAATCTTATTTATGAAGAAATTATATGTTGTCGCCATCATTATCGTTACAACCATCGCTGGCCCTGCCGTAGCACAAACAGAAAATCCTGTTTTGAAGTTAATGCCTAAAGGGACTGTTTTTTATGGCAATGTTCACTATGCAAATGACACGTTGATCAGGCATCTGCTGGATATTTATGTACCAGCGAGTGGGAAGGCCTCTTACCCTCTTGTAGTCTGGTTACATGGAGGTGGATGGCGAAAGGGCGATAAATACAGTGCGGTGGACTACATGAGGGGAACCGTATATGAGATGATCGAAAGAGGTTATGCCGTTGTTTCGATTAATTACCGCTACAGCAGTAACTTTAAATTCCCTGCTCAAATACAAGATTGCAATCAGGCTCTAAGTTATTTAAGCGAGAATGCGGGCAAATACCATTTGGACAAGACCAAGATTGCAGTGATCGGTTTTTCTGCTGGTGGGCACCTTGCTGCGTTGCTCGGTCTATCGAACAATAATAAAGTTAGCGAATTTTATGTAAACGGTAAGATTGCACAATTCAAAATCAGGTTCGTTGCCGATTACTACGGCATTAACGACCTAAAGACACTTACAGGGCCGGGAACTACTGACCCCAATAGTGGTGTACAACTTCTTATCGGTGGCAAAGCTAACGAACAACCCGAAAAGGCAAGGAAAGCAAGCCCGGTCAACTATATTGACAGAAAAGATCCACCATTTTTCATAGTACATGGTGATAAGGACCAGGCTGTAGACCAAGGTCAGTCCATAGAATTAAGCAATAAGTTAAACCAGGCACAAGTGACTAACGAATTACTGATCTTGCCTAATGCACCACATGGCGGGGATCTTTTCGATGCCTTGGTCGTTAGGGTTAAACTCCTCAGTTATTTGAAAATGTACTTGAAGTAGCTCCTACAAGGAAGAGAGCAATATCGAGACGCCAGAATCAACCCAAGTTGCAGATGACATGATTTCGCATGGTGAGTCATCGAAAATAAGAGCAATGACTAATAAGTTAACCGTTGTTATTGGGATGCATGTTGTTGGGCTCAAACTGTATACTCGGATTCAGATAAAAAAATTTTGAATGACCAGTTGGGATTTAATTTGATTCGGGCTTCACTAAACCGAATCGGACTTTCCTTAATCTCGAACCATTTCAATTTCCTTAAATTGTTGCTAATGTGAAAATTGAATCTATCAAACGGTTCGAGGTCAGTCCTGCTGCCGCTACGATCTGCTACACCAGCGTAGCCGAAACCGGATGAATTAATACACTCAAAATTACACGTTTTAATTCCAGCAAATGAGCATATATCATTTGTCTAACTCCCAATGGGTAAATTCATATTATGCTGCTATTATACGGATTGGTATCGATAGTTATCAAGCGCTGGGAGAAAAGAATAGGTATATGAATAAGCGTTCGCATCATTTCATTCCTGCATAAGTTTGTTTTGATACTTTCATCCAGCAAACTTTCAAAAATTTCCTTTACACGCCATTCCTGATGGCGACTAATAAGAAATATCACCGGAACTTCAGATTTGAACAACTCCAATTTCTCAGATAACCTGAGGGCTTCTTTGTCAAGAAGTTCTTTTGCAAAACAGAGTTCATAACCCGCAGTATTTTTAGCGGTTGTGGACTTTTGAATGGTATTTAAAAAACTTAAGATAGCATTAGTTTTACCATAGTGGAAAGGGATTTGATCAGCCAGCTTTCCCCGCACCTGGAAGAAGTCCATATCCAATCGTTTTTTACACCCACCGAAAGCAGGTTACCGGAACAGCAGGCAGCGATCCGGCATTCAGATGAAATCATATCCGAGATTAAAGCCGCGGATTTTCATCGTCCTCGAAGCACCGATGTACAATTTCGCCATAGAGGCACACACGCCGCCATCCGGGTATGTAGGCACGCTGTAGAACGATATCTGTTTTAAAGTGTCACCTGTTTTGTCATATTGACTGGCATGATTTGCCCGGTTGATTTCGGAAAGGAACCATTCCGATTGTTCATTTCAGCGGCTTAAAAAAGACCTGCTTGCTGTATTCATTTAATTTTATACCCGTTACCCTTTCCACAATGTACACAAGGTAAGTTTACACTTTTCGTACACGAAGATTTTAAACAATTGCAGCTCCGACTCATTTGAACATCCAAAACCGCACATACCCATGTTCGGATCTGTTACAGTCTATTCAATCAAGATTACACATGTAACTGTTTATCAATTTTTTATAGCTTTGGAACAATGATTGAGTTGAGTAAACACCTTGAAAGTGCATACCTTCCATATCAACCTTTACGACCTGGCTTTCCTGGGAACGATATTCGTGGGACTCGCCTTCGGTCTGATGTTGTTACTTGCCCAAAAAGGCAACAAGGCCGCAAATCGGCTCCTTGGTCTGATCCTGATTATTGCCGTAATGGGTATGATCCGGGCTTTAGACGCTGACATTCACCTGGAACTGACGCAATTCTCGCTTTCCTTGGGTCCGCTTATCTATTTTTATGTATGGAGCATAACCAGACCGGACTATAAGTTTCGTTCCCTCGACCTGCTGCATTTCAGTCCCTTGCTGGCGGAAGGCGGCCTGAGTATTTACGATACGCCAGGCCTTCAGGAGCTGAACATGATATTTCGGTTACTGGTATTTATTTCGGTTTGTGGCTATTGGTATGCCGCTCACAGGCTGATTAAAGGTTTTTCCAGGGGGCTGAATTTTAAAGGAAGCGATCGTTACCGGCTAAAATTGCGGTGGCTGAATAATCTATTGAATGGCTTCGGCATTTTATGGCTATTGTGGATACCCCTCACGATCATTGCTTACCTATACCACAATAGTGGGTCAATCCAGCTATTTTATCCTTTATATCTGCTCTTAGCCGCCCTGGCAATAGGCACTGCGGGAATGGTGATCTTAAAGCCTGAAATGAACTCGCCAGCAGATGAACCCTATTTTTTGAGGTTACCATCGCCGGACGAATTTAAGCATAAAGCCGGCTGGCTTAAGAAGACGGTAAAGAACGGTGCCTATTACAGGGACCCGGAATTAAGTCTAAGCTCACTGGCCGAAAAGCTCGGACTGACGACCCACGAATTGTCCGCGGTCATTAATACAGTGCTTAAAAAAAGCTTTAATGACTTTGTCAATGAATACCGCGTGGCTGATGTGGCCCGCAAGATGCAGGACCCGGCTTTTGATCATCTCACCTTACAGGGCATTGCTTATGATTCCGGCTTTAACTCTCCCAGCACCTTTCACCGTGCATTCAAACAACTGACTGGAAAAACGCCTGCGGAGTACAAAAAACAACTACCATCTTATAATTTGACATATGGTTCCTGGTCCGCAGCGGTAATTTCGAACCAGGTAAACCGCAATCATATGTTTAAAAATTATTTAAAGATCGCCTGGCGAAATACGACCAGGAACAAGGCTTCTTCGTTCATCAATATTACCGGCCTTGCCGTGGGTATGGCTGTGGCTATGCTAATCGGTTTATGGATATGGGACGAAGTCTCATACGATAAGTTCAATAAGAATTATGACCGCATAGTACAGGTTTTAACCAACAAAAATGCCGGCGGTGGCCTGGTGACGCAGTCCTCCCTGCCTTTGCCGTTATCGGCAGAACTGCGGGATAAATATGGCAGCGACTTTAAACAGGTGGCCTCGGTTGTTACCATGGAACAGAACATGAACTATAACAACCATGCCTTTTCAAGGATAGGCTGTTATGCTGAACCTGCTATTACAGATATCATCACCCTGAATATGATCAGGGGATCGAAAACCTCCTTTAAAACACCCGGCACTCTATTGATCAATGAATCATTGGCCCGGGCCATATTTGGTGAAACCGATCCGATCAATAAAACGATCAAGCTCAACGACGCGTACCTGGTGCAGGTAACTGGGGTGTACCGGGACCTGCCCCAGAATACACAGTTCAGTAATGTGAATTTTATAGCGCCTGTCGGTCTCCTGACTCAAAACGGCGATGGCATGAATAACTGGTTCAACAGTTCATTCCAGTTATATGCCCTATTAAACCAGGGCAGCGACCTGCACCTGCTTTCGCGCAAAATTCAAAATATACTGTATGACCATTCGAAAAATGCCGCCAGGCCCGCGCTATTCCTGTCCCCGATGCGTGAGTGGCACCTGTATGAATTCAAAAACGGCGTTGCTGTTGCAGGTCGCCTGCAGTTCGTATGGCTTTTTGGTATCATCGGCCTGTTCGTGCTTTTGCTGGCCTGCATCAACTTTATGAACCTGAGTACGGCCCGGAGCGAAAAGCGCGCTAAGGAAGTGGGCATACGCAAAGCCATCGGCTCATTGCGGGCGCAATTGATTGCTCAATTTCTCAGCGAATCCTTTTTGATCGTTGCTGTGTCATTTCTGATCGCTGTCCTGTTGTCCTGGCTGGCTTTGCCTTTTTTCAATGATGTTTCGGGCAAGGAGCTTCACCTGATCTGGACTAATCCGCTGGTTTGGCTGACTTGTTTTTGTTTCTGCCTTTTTACAGGGCTTATCGCAGGCAGTTACCCTGCGCTTTACTTGTCGTCCTTTAATGCGGTGAAAGTGTTAAAGGGCACCTTCAAAGCAGGCCCTGCCGCTGCAATGCCGCGTAAAATACTGGTCGTCATTCAATTCGCTGTTTCAGTTACCATGATTATCGGGACTATCGTTGTTTTCAAACAAATTGAATTTGCAAAGGACAGGCCGGTTGGTTATAACCGGAACAACCTGGTTTCTATCCCCTATAACGCTATAAAGGGGTATAACGCTTTCCGGGAGGAACTGCTGAGAACCGGTGCTGTAACTGGCGTCTCGGCATCCTCTAATCCCACGACCGGCGTGTGGTCATCCGCGGATAACCTGAGCTGGAAGGGAAAGGATCCCAACCGGCAGGAGGTTTTCGGCACGATACTGGTCGACCGGGATTTTGGTAGTGTGGTAGGGTGGCAAATGAAGGAAGGCCGGAATTTCTCTAAAGAGTTTCCGAGCGATTCATCAGGCTTTTTATTCAATGAAGCGGCCATCAGGCAGATGGGCCTGAGGGAGCCAATAGGAGAAACCATTAAATGGCATGAAAAAAACTGGAAAGTGCTGGGTATCGTAAAGGACATGGTCATGACCTCGCCTTTTGATCCCATTACGCCGGTGGTGTTTTTAATGGATGACCGGGAGCGGTCATTCAATGTGGTAAATCTGAAACTCAAGGCCGGTATGCCTGTTGCCGGAGCATTAGCCAGGATCGAAGCGGTCTTTAAAAAATTCGCGCCGGAAGCTCCTTTCACTTACAAGTTCGCGGATAGTGAATATGCGCAAAAGTTCACAGCGGAGGAACGTACCGGAAAGCTGGCCTCCGTGTTCGCGGCGCTTGCTATCTTCATATCCTGCCTGGGATTATTTGGTGTAGCATCATTTGTAGCAGAACAGCGTATCAAAGAGATCGGGATACGAAAAGTGCTGGGTGCATCGGTTGTCAGCATCTGGGGTTCATTGTCCAGGGACTTTGTCATCCTGGTAGGTATCGCATTGCTCATCGCGGTCCCTGTTTCCTGGTATGTTATGCACCAGTGGCTGCAGCATTATACCTACCGCACAGGTCTGTCCTGGTGGGTATTTGCGCTGACCGGCGCAGGCGCTGTCCTCATTACTTTGCTTACCGTTAGTTACCACAGCATCAAGGCGGCATTGACCAACCCGGTGAAAAGCCTTCGGTCGGAATGATGTCGCTACAAAGAACTAAGGCCCGTTAACCACGGAAACTGGGATTTAATTGAACACAACCAGATTACACATTCTTCATGACCCAACAAGATTTTATCGATTTGTACGAGAAGTATATGTCAGGTAAATGTACATCAGACGAAATAAAGCTGCTGGAAGCATATCGGGATAACTTTCAGTTGAGGGATCTGCCCTGGAGTGCCGGAATGGGTAATAAACAAGAAGTTAGGCAGGAAATATTAAACAAATTAAATAGCGGCATTATACCCTCGAAAAAAAAGAGTTTTTAAAATTTATTGTGTTGCAGCGGCAGTTGCCATTTTTACTATTAGCTTGATACTGATGCTTGATCATAATGGAAGTAAATACCCCCCTAAAAAAGGAAGAAACGATCCATAGCAAATATCGAGGTGTTGAAGACAGAGATGAAGTAGTTACTGCTTGAAAATTTATCTAAATTAAAATACATTAAAAATTTCCTCAACCTATAATTGGATATTCCGGAACCATTGAGCAACGCGTTCCGGAGAAGAGTTCAGAACATTCCGTTACCCTCATATCTTTGATATAATAATAACAATGGAGCAAATGGCAGCGAGTTTAGTTACGCTAAGCGTGGAAAGATTAAGAAGCGAGTAAATATTAGCGAACAATATTGCCGCCTATGCTTCTTTTTACCTAAATTGCATTAGAAATCGTTCTATAAAATCCGGTGAATTGAATTAATCTAAAAGGCTACCATCGAGGCTACCACTTTTTCAGGTCATTCAAAAAACCTCATTTAAACGCTAAAAACGCATATTTTGCGAAGAAAAATAGACTTTTCGTAGAGCCTCCGGCTCCACGAAACACTTACCGTAAGTTGAACCTATGTTTGGCTTACGGTTTTTTTTGTTATGGCCGTTAAGGATCACGTTGTTTACATGTAAAAACAAATATCATTGTCCAAATTATAAACTCCGGCAACGGCTATTGTACCCAAGCTTGTTGGATTTCGTTATTTTTATTGCTGTCAATTACCCAATTAAATATCGTCTCAAAAAATGCCTGAAGAGTTTATATCATTTTTGAATCGGAAAAAGACCGGATTAAAGAAGTTTTAATGCCGCATCTCAATGAGAAAATATTCAAAAGGCTATTAGGTGGTTTCTTTGACGAAACTCAGAAACGTTTCATAGCATTTGCATTTATCGCACTTAAAAAGTCAATATTTTACGAATATGATCACCTTTTTGAATTGTCAAACCATGGACATTCGGCGGTTTATTTTTCATCTGGAATGGTTGAAAAAACAAAAAAACATTTAGATAACAACAGCTTTCAGTATAAATCAACTGAAGAACGTATTGAAGATGGGATATATAAAAGTCTATTAGTTACTTACACCGGGGAATTTGCTTTTGACGAATGGAATATTCTAAGGGATTGTTGCTTTTCGGATAGTAAGGATAAAAATAAGATTCTTAACAGCAAGTTGGACGGAGTTAAGCATTCGTTAAAGGACTACTTTCTTAATAGCTCAATTTTAAGGAAGCGTTGGAGCATCACATAAAGCTGATGAGCTACGTAAGAGGCATTGATGAAAATTCACCTGTGTTGATACCTGCAGAATTAAAACCGTTCGTCGGTTATTCAACCTTAGTTGCATCGGTTCGAGCTGAAAAGAAGTCTGAATTAAATCTTTCATTTCAGGGATATATAACAAAAGCGGTTTGCGAACCTTTAATCATAAGGTTAAAAACTTATGACCCAGATCGATATCAGACTGTTTGGGGGTGGTATGGACATGATTGTAATTTTTTAATCCCATCGCATAGGCAATTTTGTTTAATAATCTTTGTGGCTATGGACAAATGGAAAAAATCTTCATTGCAATTTTATCTCTATAATTTGAAAGAAGATAAATTATACAATTGGATTTACTTTGAATTATTTCCTTATAAGGAAATAGCAGACTACGACCTCATAGTAAAAATCTTTTCTCCAATATCCCAATTAGATAGTATGGACTACATTAGCAACCCAAGCTGCAACTTTGATGATGATGATTTTTGGAACAACTTCGTGTTTAAACGGGCTGATGATAAATATTTATATTTATCAGAAATAACGCGCCTACATAGCTAAATGGTTGTCAAACGTTACCAAAGTGGTTCGAAATCATCGCCCTACGAAATCTTGATATCCCAAACAGGGAGTTAAAATCATGGCCCTTTATGTGGTGATATTCAAAAGGATGGCTTCAGCCTTAAATTCCATAAACAGGGAAGAACCAGAGAACGTCAGGCCATCTTAATCAAGTTGCCGCCTTTTTAATTTTCCAAATAAAGCCATCCAGCACGTAATGTGTAGATTGAGGAAGGGCAAGTAAAGGAACTAAGAGTGACAGCATTTGTTGGTCATTTATTTTCGGCAGACTCGAAAATATTGTAAAAATGCTTCCATGCTCTTTCCAGATCAAACCATCCCATAAGCCCTCTTCTATATAGGCAAACAAAGCAAGGAGCAACAGAAAGATCAATACACCGCCAACTTTGTTGAAGGTATATTTCTTAATGAGGTTGCCTTTGGCGGGATCTTTTGCCTGTTTGCTCTTCTCAAAGATCCAAATCAGCGCCATATACGGTATGCCATGTGACACAACATTAAGCGTTGTAAAAGCCATATCGCCATTAAAATATACAATGCCAAAATACCACGACAAAAATGTACCGCCTATCAATAAGTTTCTGGGCAGATTGAAGGTCTTGATCCTGACCACATAAATACATTCCTTGATGAGGTAGGCCACTATTATGGTCAGATACGAAGCAAGCCCTACATTTAACAAAATCGGCGAATGAATAGAAACAATGTCATTTTCTACAAACCAGCTAAAATTTCTCTTGCCGGCAAAATGCCAGTAAAAAAGCGGGTAAATGGTGGAGGTATAAATGGCTAACTTATCTATTTGTGTATACCAATAGTGGTAGTCTTCTTGCCGGGAGTATAATCGCATAAACCCATACTGCTGCCTTATAAAGTGAAACACTGCCAGGTAAGCCAGTATACGCCAAAAAAGCATTCCGTCAAAACTATGCAGCAAAACACCAACTATATAACAGGCAATCGGGACTACGATTAAAAAGGCATCGTTTTTATAGGAATTTAAATTGAAGTACGTACGGTATAGGGTGCTGTATACATGCGCAACATCAATAAAAACCACAAGGAACAGCCAATAATAAATGGGTATTGCTGACGCTGCCTGAAACTGGGCGGGAAAACAGATGACCAGTAGCAACGCGATAAACGGTGGCGACAGGATAAACATCCCATCAATGCCCGGCGAGTGCAGCCACGGCTGTTTAGGTATTAGGTTGTTTTTCATATATGGCTAAAACCTGGCTTGCGGCGCGTACGCCCTGGTGAAATGCTTCCTCAAAGATAGATATGCCGCTTATATCCGTATGGGCAAAAAACAGGTTATTTTTCACTGGTTCCTGCGCAGCCAACCTGTTAGCGCCCCAAATATAGTTTACAGCCGGGTATATCATGCCATGGCCCCAAACCCAGCACTCTACATTTTCAACAACATCTGTAATGCCGGGGTGCATGTATTCCAGCTCCGGCATCATAATATCCATCCATTGTTCATAAGTGCGGCTGTAAGCTGCTATGCGTGCCACGCGCGGTTCATGGTCGCACAGTGGCAGGTACCAGGTTAATACCTTTTTTTCGTCAGTTACTTTAACGGTTTGCTGCCCGGCATTTACATAGCCAACCGATGGCGTATCATAACCTACATTATCCCAACACAAACCTGCTCCCTTTGCCTGTGGTAAACGGCTAACGGTAATATTGGCGATAAACCATGGCGAATAATTTAAGCTGGAATAATCCAAATTCCGATAAATACGATCTTTAAATAACCGCTGGTTTACAAATTGCGGCGTAGCCATAATAACATTATCTGCAACAATGGTACTTGTTATCCCCCGCGTTACATCATAAATCCCCGCCACTACTTTTCCTTGTTGATTGTAGCTTATACTATAACACATTTGCCCTTTATGCACATGTTCGCTTACTTCGGCAGCTAATTTTTTGGTCAGCCAGCCATTCCCTTCCGGCCAGGTTAAAACTGCGTTGTTTTCCGCGTTAGCTGCCTTTCCTCTGCGAGATGCAAAATAATGAATGCCTGCCCAGGCAGAAATCTTGTCTGTTTTTTGCCCGTAATCATCCTTGCAACAATAGTTTAAATACCACAAAAGATATACAGACGTGAATTGTTGCTGATGCAGGTACTCTTTAAAGCTTATCCTATCCAAAGCCCGATATTTATCGTCGGCACTGCTATCATCTATAGGGATATCAAAAGCATATTTGCCATCATCTCCCTTTGCCTTTTTTAACTGATCTACCAGCGCGAAAAAATGTTTAACCTGCGCTTTATCGGCTGTGCTTAACCCAAAATCGGGCACAATACCCTCCTGCCACTGCCCGTTAATAAGCAGGCGCTCTTCAGGATCGAAACATAAGTAGTATTCGTTGTAAACGGGTAGTTTATTTTCAAAGCCGGTTATCACGCCGCAATCTTGCAGGAACCCGGTAAGCACGGTATCCTCATTATTAACAATGGTAATATAATGCGCCCCCAAAGGATACGCCGAAACATTGTTTTTGCCCGAATGTGAATTACCGCCTACATGATCTTCCAACTCCAGCAGCTCAAAATCATCATGGCCTTGTTTTTTTAACCAGCGCGCGGCTGACAGACCCGAAATACCACCGCCAATGATCAGCGTTTTAACTTCACGGGTACCGGTTGGTGCGGGTAACGGAACTTTATCGCGCAATATGTGCCCCGCTTTTGCATTGGGACCTTTGATACTGCCTTTGATATTTTTGTAAGCAGCTTTCGGGTGTAGTTTTCGGATACAACCGCCCAAAAAAATACCCGTAGTTATTAAGCCCGCTTTAAGCAGGAATGAGCGGCGGCTTAATTCGTTAACAAAGCCCGTGTTTTTATAAAACGGATGACCACTCATCTTCAAAGTATTTTACCAGCACCTGGTTGTTTAACTTGTTAACTTCTGTTTTTACCTTAGCCATGTCCTTTGGGAAGTAAAACATCAGGTCGAGACTTTCTTTAGTTACAAAGCGCATCCCGGGTAAGAACACCGCGGGTTTTTTATATACGGGGTTCTCGGTAGCCATAATATAACCCCACTCGCCGAAGGATGGTACGTAATTATGATAAGGTATAGTGTGCAGGCCGACTGAACGCAGCGTTGTATCAACTGTCCAGAAAGATTTTGGTGCAACGTAAGGCGATGTTGCCTGTATAACCATAATGCCGCCCGGCGCAAGCACGCCTTTGGCCAGTTTATAAAATGAATTGGTATAGAGTTTACCAACCGAATAATTTGACGGGTCCGGAAAGTCTATTACCATAAAATCGAACTTTCTTTTATCCTGCCTTAACCAGGTAAACGCGTCAGCATTAATTACTTTTACTTTGGGGGATAGCAACGAACTTTTGTTAAGGTTCAGCAGCATGCGGTTTGATTTGAAAAGACCCGTCATGCCTTTATCCAGGTCTACCAAGGTTACACTTTGTATGTTTGGATATTTCAGTATCTCGCGCACTGCAAGCCCATCGCCGCCGCCCATCACCAATACATTATGGGCGTTTGGCAAGGCCTGTAATCCAGGGTGAACCAATGCCTCGTGGTAGCGGTATTCGTCATCAGAACTAAATTGCAGGTTCCCGTTCAAAAACAGGCGCAATACCTTACCTTTTTTTGTAAGGATGATGCGTTGGTAAGGCGTGCTTTTCGAATAAATGATGGTATCGGCATAGGTAAGGCTTTCTGAGAAATTAGTTATCACGCCCGCATAAACAAAACCCACCAACAAGGCAAGGATGCTGATCACAGCACTGGTTTGCAGGTAAACAGCCGCTTTGATTTCCTTTTTAAAGCTTATGCAAACAATAAGCGCTACACCCACATTAAGGATACCTACCAGGTACGAGGTCTTTACCAGCCCGAGATAAGGTATCAGCAGTAACGGAAATATCAGCGAGGCAAGCAAGGCGCCTATATAGTCAAATGTAAATACTTTTGATACAAGATCTTTAAATTCGTAGCGGTCCTTTAGTATCCGCATCAGCAGCGGGATCTCTAACCCTACCAGAATGCCTGTGATGCCCACCAAGCTGTATAAAATAATACGGAACGACGCAATACTTTCGAACACCAGAAACAATATGGTAGAGCTTGTGCCACCCACCAGGCCAACCAGAATCTCTAACTGAATAAACCATGAGACAATGTTTTTTTCGAAGTATTTTGATACCCACGACCCTATGCCCATTGAAAATAGATACACACCGATAATGGTGCTGAACTGGGTTACAGAATCGCCTAACAGGTAGCTCGCCAAGGTGCCGGCTATCAGTTCGTATATCAGTCCGCAGGTTGCTACAACAAAAACGGATACAAGCAGCAGAGCATGCAGTTTTTTGTTCATATACTCTTACCCGTGTATAGCCGAACTTATGATGATAGCTATGGCGATCATAAATGATGCGCAGACAATAGCTAAAGCCATGTTGTGCTTATCTACAATTTCTCTCCATAAATTCTCGGGGGTGATCTTTTCAATTATCCAGTAAGATACCAGCAGGATAACGATGCCTATTACCGAATACAATACCGATGCGATAATGTATTTATAGTTAATCAGATCATGTAAGCTCATAATTATAGTGTTTATTTGTGATAAAATGCGTGAACGCCCCTTACCCGGCTGTTATTATTGTATTCGGTGTTCCGGGTTACTGTGCTGCTTTCCCAAAAGGCAATGCCATTGAACATGCTATATGCATAATAGCCAACAATAAGTAAGGCAAATATCAGGTATATGCGCGCTGATTTAAATGTACTAATCATTCTTCGGCTTCATAAGGTGAATAATCGCTGTTCATCCATCGCTGCTTTTCGTAGTTGCGCATTCGGTACCAGGCATACAGCGGGTATAAGCAAAGCAGCAAAATAGTTACCCATACATTGCGCCATATAACCGGGTTAGCAAGGATATTGATATGAATGTTTTTGTTCGTTGTATCGCCCGAGGCGGGATAAATATTTAAATGGTATTTGCCGTTAGGGATATCTGATAGCAATACATTCGCCTCTTGTGAACCTTCTGTCCAGCTTTCGCCGGCTTCGTAACCATGATAATATTCAATGCTTTCGGTCACTTCCCAACTTTGATTGTTTTTTTCATTTACAAGCACTACTGTAGTTTCCAGCCAGTTATTGTCGATATCAGATTTGATCAAAAAATCAAGGGCCGATGAATTGTCTTTTAATTCAAAAGATGGCGTTATAAAGGGCTTAAACTCATTAACCTTTGTAGAGTCGCTCACAATAAAGTAGTCGTTATCCATTACTTGAAGTTCCGGTTTTATAACGGATGCTGCGAAACCAACCAAGGCAACCAGGATGACCAGTACAGGAACGATCTTACCCACTGCAAGCCATCTTTTGGCATGTACGGAAGGCTGATTAGCACCTATACCTACTTTTTGTGGGAATAAGTTTATGTCGATTTTAAATGCCTCAGCAATTTCGGCCGGCTCTGCATACTTTCCCAAATAAAAATCAGCCGTGCTTGTTCCGGGTTTGTCCTGTTCTTTATAAACAATATTGGGCGGGGCAACAAATTCTGATGTTTTAGCCTGTTCAAATAAAATATCCCAGTCAAACTCACCTATTAGCGCTGTGGTCATGGCGGTATATTTATTGAAAAGATTATACTCATTCTCTTCATACTCAATAAAGTTCCAGCTTCGGTCGCTCAGCTTTTCCAGGCTCGGGTAAAACTCTTTACCGGCAACAAATGTCCAATGGCCGTCGTACTCAGCGAAGTTGGCATAGCCTTTTTCATAGTTATAAAGAATGTATTCACGCCAAGCATAACCGGCCGCTTTTTCTTTTTTTTCAATGTAACCGATTACCTTAAAATCATAGCCCCGAAAAAAGCCCACACTACCAAGCCTTATCACAGGTTGCTGATTTACAGGCGGAGCGTATTTTTGAATAACAAGGGTATCATTCGCTATAAACCTGATAAAAGAATGACAAGATGTACATACAATGTATTCGCTCCCTTCAGGATCGTAAAGTGTTACGATGTTTTTGCATTTTGGGCAGGCAACTTCATCTGAATAAGGGAAAGCGTTTAAATTTATGGTTGCCATACTACCTTATCAATTCTGTTTTTTTAATTTCCGCACCCTCAAAAAAACGCAATACTTCATTATAGATGACCCTTACTTTATCAGAATTGTCTTTTTGGTAATTTGACAGGAAAATATCAAACGTTGCCAGATTAAATTCTGGCCAGGTGTGGATAGATAAATGCGATTCCGTTAGACACACAACGCCGGTGAACCCCGCGCCATCAAAATCATGGTAAACTTCACCGACTTTTTCCAGATTGTATGTTGCGATTAGTTCATCAAAAAATAATTTGCAAGCAGCCGAAGCTGAAAAGGATGTAGTATTAGCTGCGGAAAACTCCGCTAAAATATGTAGGCCAGGTTGATAAGGCATGAATCAGGTTTCTTCTAACCAAAAATATAAAAATTTATAAGATATAAGATTACTAATGTTTTTAAATAAAGCCGGCTTAGTATTATGATAATTATTACTTCTGAGACAATTCTTAAAATTAGTTTCGCACCCTTTATGGAAATGAGGATTGATCTGCATCCTATATGTATTAAGCTAATTAATTGCTAATTTATCAACGCCTTAACATAACCTTATGCGCTCACTTCAGTATTCTGTAAAATTCTGTTTATTAGCAATTTACTTTGTATTAGCCATTCAATCCGCATCGGCCCAAAGTAAATTCGATCAAATAAATTTAAAAATAGATTCCCTTTCAGACAAAGGGCTTCCTAAGTCGGCGCTTAAAGAAGTAGATAAGTTGGATGAGTTGGCACATAAAAACAACAACCCGTCGCAGCAGATACGGGCGGTAATCTACCGGATGACATTACAATCTTATATTGAAGAAAACGCATTAGTGGCTATCATCAACCGTTTAAAGGCTGACATTGATAAGGCAAGCTTTCCGGCAAAGCCCGTTTTACAATCACTATTAGCAGAAACCTATTGGAAATATTATCAGCAAAACCGCTATCGGTTTAGCCAGCGCAGCCATCTAAATAAAGCCGATGCTGACTTTACAAAGTGGGATCTGCAAACGATAGTTAATGAGGTAAGCGATCTGTATAAGCTATCTTTATCTGATGCTTCGAGAGAACAGGACACACCTGTGGGTGTCCTTGATGGCGTTTTAGCAGGTGATGAAGCTACGCGATATCTAAGGCCCACACTGTACGACTTTTTGGTGCACCGTGCCTTTGACTTTTACTTGGGAGATGAGCCGGAATTGACCAAACCAAAACTCCCCTTTGTATTGAATAACCCCGACTTGTTTAGCAACAGCAGTAATTTTGCATCAATAAACTTTAAAACGTCAGATACCACCTCAAACATTTACCTTGGCATAAAACTATTACAACAAGTTTCGTTATTTCATATAAAGCGTGATGATACAGAAGCACTGGCTGACTTAGATCTTAAACGCCTACGTTATTTGTATGATAAAGCTAACTTAGCAGGTAAAGATTCGCTGTACCTGGCGGCGTTGCAGCAAATAGCAGCAAAATATTCAGACAAGCCTATTAGCAGCCAGGCGATAGTATTGCAGGGACAGTACTACCGGGCGCTGGATAGTTTAACAACCGCTTACACTTACTTCAAAAAAGCGAGTTTAAGCTACCCTCAAAGCCTGGGTGGTAAAAACGCCATGAAACTGTTGGCTGCAATAGAGGACAAAGAGCTTTCATTAAAAATGGAAGATGTGAATATACCAGGCAAGCCATTGCTGGCGCTGCTTAACTACCGAAACGTAACCTGCGCAAAAATTTCGATATACAGGTTATCGTCAGCTCAAACAGACATTTATAATGGGTTTAGTAATTACCAAACAATTACAGCTCAACGGTTTGAGTTTTTAAAAAAAATCAAGCCAATAGCTGTAAATGAAGTGAAGTGGGCAGATGCGGGCGATTATCGCCCGCATAGTGTAGAAATAAAAATTGATGCGCTGCCAGCAGGCAACTATGTTTTAATGGCAGCAGCTGGTAATAGTGACGATAAAACGTTAACGGGCTTGACCGACTTTAAAGTAAGCCGCTTGGCCTATATTGCCCGGGGTAACCCTAACCAAATTACAGAGATAATTGTATTAAACAGGGAAACAGGCTTGCCGTTGGCCGGCATTAAGGTTGCCATAAAGGGACAATATTATGGAGTTATGCCTAACTCCAAATCATCACAATGGACCCAGGTTTCTGAGAGCGGCACCAGCAATAAGTATGGGGTGTATTTTTTCAATAAAATTTTAAATGACATCACTGTTGATCTGACCGTTAAGGGCGATACACTTAAAGGTAAAACGGCCTATATAAGTAGTGTGAGAGACGACAACGATGACGATAACGAATCCGAAGATAAGACCGTTTTGTTTACCGACAGGCAGATCTACAGACCCGGGCAAACCATTTATTTCAAAGGGCTGCAGCTTGAGGTGCTAAACGGTAAAAGTAAAATAACGCCCGACAAAGAAGTGCAGATTACGTTTTCAGATGTGAATGGGAAAGAGGTAAGCAGTTTAAAGTTAAAAAGTAATGACTTCGGCACTTTTAGCGGCAGTTTTATTATCCCGCAAAACATGTTAGGCGGCGATGTCGAGTTAGAAACAGAGGACGGCAGAATTGCGCTGAAAGTAGAAGAATATAAGCGCCCTACTTTCCAGGCGGAATTTTTACCACTTAACGATAGTTACAGGTTTAATGATTCTGTTACGGTGAAAGGAAATGTTACCGCCTTTTCCGGTTACGGCTTGTCGCAGGCACGCGTTGCCTATCATATCATTCGCTCGCAGAACAGGGTGTTTTATAACAATGCGCAGGGCCTGGGTTTGTACGGTTCGCGATATAGGGCGCCGGAAACAGAAGAAATCAAAGCAGATACCATCACAACAGATGACCAGGGTAAGTTTGAAGTAAAATTTAAAGCCACTAACCCGGGGGGCGATCAGCTAAATACAATTTACAGCTATGCTATTAACGCAGATGTTACCGATGCTACAGGCGAGACCCATTCTGCGCAAACAAATGTGTTGATTGGCAAAAATGATATTGCCATTATTAACTCCATACCAGATGTGCTTTTTGCTAAAGACAGTTTGCAAGCTTTTATCAGACTAAACAATTTAAACGGTCAGCCGCAAAACGGCCATGTCAAATTAAGTATATATGCCTTGCAGCAAAATGATCATGTTTTTTTAAACAGGTTATGGCAAAAGCCGGATAAGTATATTTTAACCAAAACTGATTTTAATAAGAGCTTCCCTCGATACGCCTATGGCAATGAGGATATTTTTGCAACATGGGCAAATACCATACAAGTAATAGATTCAGATATCACTGTCCGGAATGATAAAGCGGGTCTTGCCGATCTCCATGCATTAAAAAATGGTGCTTCAGGAGTTTACAGAGTAGTTATAAGCGCCCGAAATGATGCAGGTGATACCACATCGGTTACTAAATATATGGAATTGGTTTCTGAACCGGCCAAGCCATCCAATATCAACAACTGGGTAACTCCGGTTTTAAATAATGTACAAGCAGGCAGCAATGCCGAGTATTGGATAGGCATTGGTCAAAAGATAAACGTTTTAATGGAACGTTATCACGGCGCTAAGCTTATCTCATCTAAATGGATAACTGTAGACGGAAAACAAGAGCGTATAAAAATACCTGTATCTAATGCCGATAAAGATGTAGCCGTTCAGTTTATGATGGTGTACCAGAACCGGATGTACAACAGCTATCAAAAAATAAACATCATAAATAAGGACAATGCTTTAAAGCTTAAGCTGCTTACTTTTCGCAACAAATTGCAGCCGGGGCAAAAAGAGCAATGGAAGATACAGGTAAGTAATAACAACAACGAAAAACAGATTGCAGAAATGCTGGCGGGTATGTATGATGCTTCGCTGGATGATATAACAGCGGGCAATAACTGGGAGGCAGCACTCTATTGGCCCTATAAATATCAGCCAAACTATTTTGAATGGAGCAGCTATGGTTTTGTAAACACCTCCATCACAAGTGCTATTAAAAATAAACAGGCAAATTATACGGTTCTTACGCCTAATTATGAAAAGCTAAATCTCTTCAGTTATAATTATTACGGTGGCTATAACGCGGGTTACAGGAACTACCTGGAAGCAGCCAAGGTAAACCTAAGAATGGCGGAGTACGACAGAAAATTAGCGGCCGATTTTTTAAAAAATGCTGCTCTGGTAAAAAATGGCTATGTAATAACCGGTAAGGTAATTGACAGCGCCGATGGAGGCGTGCTCCCTGGTATAACAGTCACCATCGCCGAATTGGGCATAGGTACCACTACAAATTCGAAGGGGGTTTTTAAATTAAAAGTACCGGCTAACGCAAAACTTAATTTCAGCTTTATCGGCTATAAATCTCAAAGCATAACTACTTCTAAAGCAGCAAACATTACCGTAAAATTAGAAGGCAGCAGCAATGCCTTAAACGAAGTTGCGGTAGTTGGTTATGCTACTCAACGTAATAAAAGCTTTACCAACACTGTAGCTACTGTTATGATACGTGGAAACAGTGCTATATATGGTTCTCTTGCGCCGAAAGCTGACTCTGCAGGATTTTATTCTCTTGAAGGAAAAGTAGCAGGTGTACAGGTAAACTCGCCTGCACCGGGTGCAAGCGATAAAGTAGTGATGAGAGAAATAGGGAGCATGCCGAACCCTAAACCAATTACCATCCGTAAAAACTTTAATGAAACGGCATTCTTTTATCCGCAATTACATACTGATGAAAAAGGACAGGTACTAATTGACTTTACTATGCCCGAAGCTTTAACCAAATGGAAATTCAGGGCGCTGGCGCATACCAGGGAATTAAACACCGGCTATTTAGAGGCTGATCTTGTTACCCAAAAGCAACTAAGCATCAGCTCAAATATGCCTCGCTTTTTACGAGAAGGTGATACGGTAACATTTTCGGCCAGGCTGGTTAATTTAACAGACGGAAAGCTAACAGGCAATGTGACGATAAACCTTTTTAATGGTGTCAATATGAAGCCTGTAAAATTACTGACAGATTCAGCACAGGCTAACCAATCATTTAATTTGAATGCTTTTGCGAATAAGGCCGTTTCATTTAAATTGATTGTCCCGCAGGAACTGGATGCCCTTACCTATCGTCTTACTGCTGAAGCCGATAATTACAGCGACGGGGAAGAGAATACGGCACCTGTGTTACCCAACCGTATGCTTGTTACTGAAAGTATGCCCATGATGATACGCTCAGGCCAAACACGGAGTTTCAATTTCGATAAGTTACTGACCAATCAAAGTAAGACGTTAAAAAGCAAATCGCTTACTCTGGAGTACACCCAAAATCCGGCTTGGTATGCGGTGCAGGCGCTGCCCTATATGATGGAGTTTCCTTATGAATGCTCTGAACAGGTCTTTAGCCGTTATTTTGCGAATAGTTTGGCCATTAGGCTGATGAACAGTACACCCATTATCAGGCAAGTCTTCGAAAGGTGGAAAAGCAGCAACAGCAACGAACTGTTAAGTAACCTTGAAAAAAACCAGGAATTAAAATCCACTTTACTGGAAGAAACGCCATGGTTGCGCGATGCCACAAGCGAGTCTGAACAAAAAAAACGCATTGCATTATTGTTTGATCTGAATAAAATGGGTAATGAACTGAAGGTGAATTTAGAGAAGTTACAAAAACGCCAGTTGCCCGATGGCGGCTTCCCATGGTTTGCAGGTGACGGGGCCGACCGTTATATAACCCAACATATTTTAGCCGGTATTGGTCAGCTATATAATTTAAAAATAGCAGGCGATAGCAGCCTGGCCTTAAACGCGATAAAAGAGAAAGCACTCGATTACCTGGATAGTCAAGTCATTAAAGATTATAGACAGGCACAGCAATCAAAGGCATACGAATCCCGAGCGATAAATGCAACGGAGATACATAGCTGGTATGTACGCAGTTACTTCGCAAGCGTAGGCATGTCAAATGTTTCAAAAGGAATTTTATCCAATTACTTAAAACGGGCAGAAAAGCAATGGGTAACACAAGATATTTATGAACAAGGCATGATAGCGCTAACCATGCTGCGATACGGCAAACCACTGGTAGCGAAGAGACTCATAAGATCCTTACAGGAAACGGCTCAGCAAACGGATGATTTGGGGATGTATTGGGCAAACAACCGAAGCGGTTATTACTGGTACCAATCACCCGTGGAAACGCAAAGCCTGCTGATAGAATTATTTACAGAAGAGGGGACAGGGAAAAAGGCTGTAGAAGAAATGAAGATCTGGCTGCTGCGTAATAAACAAACCAGCAATTGGAAAACTACCAAAGCTACAGCTGCTGCCTGCTATGCCTTATTGCTAAAACAAAATGATTGGTTATCGGCGGCGAACACATCCGAAATACGGTTAGATGGTAAGTCATTAAATGAATTAAAGCCGGATATAAAAGCCGAAGCCGGCACCGGATACTTAAAAACAACCTGGGTTGACGAGCAGGTTAAACCCGCGCTTGGTCAATTAGTCATTAGGGATAACTGCAAATCCATCAGTTGGGGAGCCATGTACTGGCAGTACCTGGAGCAAATGGATAAAATAACACCATCTAAAACTGATATTCATCTCGAGCGCAAATATTTTATTCAGAAGCAAAACGCATCCGGGCCAGTATCAATAGCGGTTGATGCAACGCACCAGCCAAAAACAGGGGATCTGTTGAAGGTGATCATTTACCTGAAAGCCGGCCGTGATTTTGAATATGTGCAGCTAAAAGATATGCGCCCCGCAGGAACAGAGCCGGTTAGCACCCTGTCAGAATACAAGTACCAGGATGACCTGTATTACTATCAGGTTACGAAAGATGTAGCCACTAACTTTTTTATTAGCTGGTTAAGTAAAGGTAATTATGTATTTGAATATCAACTGCGCGTGGCACAACCGGGCAATTTTTCCACGGGCATAGCGACAGTACAATGTATGTATGCTCCCGAATTTAATGCCCACAGCGAAGGTTCAAGAATGACCATTAAACCTTAAAATATTCTTTAAAAAGCAGTGCTGCTTCTATACTGTTCGGCATATCGCCGAACCTGATCCCCTGACCCTGTTGGTGGTACCGGCCCCACAGATCACTTACCGTAAGTTGAATGTATGTTTGGCTTACTTTTTTTGTTATAGAGTATAGCGCAAGTGTTATTCTGTCATAACCTGATAAAAATATGTTATGCTATCAGTGGTGCCATAATGGAATCTTTTAAAAGCTTTTGCTATTGGGTCAGCAATATTGTTATTGGGTAATTTTATAACAATCGGCATCATTGATATATTTTGAGGTAAATCACTAACTTCTTTTTGATCAATCCACATACCATTGTTACTATTTACCATAACTTGACCGACATATGCCCCTGCTACAAATATGGTTTCTGCAAAGTCATTTACAGTAAGACCATCATCGCTAAAACGCTGTAAAAAGTTATCAACGAATTCCAAGGTGTCAAAAGAATAGTTTAATTCTTTATTTTCATTTTTTTTAACAGCATTGACAAATTGTTCTGCAAACCTTTCTCCGTTTTGTGGTATTGGTTCAAATTGTAGATTCAGACTACGTTTCGGCATAGCCCCAGTATCAGGTTTTACGCTTTGTTTTCCAAATATTCTTTTCAAAAAGCTCATTATGTCCTATAGTTAATTTTATAAAAAACTTATATAAAGCTAATCTTGTTTATAGAATTTTCCATTTCCTCAACAGCGTCAAGTAGGTCTTTAATTAACAACAAATAATCTTCATTTTCAGGCTTTAAAGAATGATTTGGTTCTAACTCAATCCCCTTGCCTCCACTAAATTACTTACCATAAGTTGACCTATGATTGACTTACGGTTTTTTTGACGCGATCCCCGGCGAACAGCTCAACCATTAATTCAAATTCCGGTGGAGGATGCCTACCGCCATATCTACCAGGCCAATACCGTAGTAATCACATCGGATTTAAATTAGCTGATGCCGCTGAAGAAATCTATAATATCCTTAGCCAATAACTGTGGTTGCTCAACGGCTGCGAAGTGGCCGCCCTCCGGCATAGCTGTCCAACGCTGAATATTAAACCCCTTTTCGATATATGCCCGGGGCGGCGTTGGCAACTCCTTTGGAAAACTGGCAAAACCAACCGGTATTTTTACAAAGTCGTTCTTGCCGAATGCCAATGGCTTTTGGCTGTTCTCGTTGTAAATACGCATTGATGAATGAATTGTTTGTGTAACCCAGTATAAGGTAACATTAGCAAGCAGTTCATCTTTTGTAAAAGTATGCTCTATATTGCCCTTGTTATCACTCCAGCCGTTGAATTTCTCTACTATCCATGCACATAAACCGGCCGGCGAATCATTCAACCCGTAGGCAGCGGTAAGCGGTTTTGTAGCGTGCATATGAGCGTAGGCACCTTCTTTGTCGGTCCATATTGAACCGGTCTTCTGAAAAGCGTAAACATCCGGAGTCAGTTGTTCCCCCTCGGGAATATAGGGCTTATACGAGCCTGCTATGTAATTAAGGTGCAGACCGGTTACATGTTCAGGATATCTTAATGCCAGCCAGGAACTGACTCCTGAACCGATGTCCCCGCCCTGAGCGCCGTATTGTTCGTAACCAAGCCCTGTCATCAGTTTATGCCATAAATCCGCAACGAAAGCGCTATTACACCCCGGTTGATTAACTTTATCGGAAAAACCAAAACCCGGAATTGAGGGAATAACCAGATCAAAAGAAAAGTCGGAATTTTCTGTAAGTAAAGGAATCAGTTTCATCATTTCGAGAAAAGATCCAGGCCAGCCATGTGTTATAATTAACGGTACCGGTCTTTTACCTTTTCCTTTAATATGCATATAGTGAATGTTGATGCCTTCAATTTCGACCCTGAAATTTGGATAGGCATTGATCTCATCTTCAATTTTGCGCCAGTTGAATGTATCGTGCCAGTACTCAATTAAAGATTTTATATAAGAGAGGTTCGCTCCGTAGGCCCAATCTGAACCGGATATTTCATCAGGCCAGCGGGTTCGTTCCAACCGGACTTTTAAGTCGTTCAGTACCTCCTGAGGAACAGTTACTTTAAAAGGCTTCGTCATAAATTCGTTTGGTATTGATATTCTTCATGCTACGATCGTACCGCTTAATTGTTTTGAGAACCGTAAAGATAGTACTGCTAAAACAATGTCTATTTTTTTTATCAATTCAGGCGCAATGATGAACCGGCTGCGACGGGGTATTATGCCGGTAAGTAATAATAAATGTTGGGTTTACCAAAACGCCAAATATTTCTATTTTTACCTTATGCGTTTTGACGTCTTTTTTCAAAAGATTAAAACCTATGCTGATCTCTCGCCGCAGGCAGAAACAGCGTGGGCGGCATTGCTGCGCGAAAAAACTTACCATAAGGGCGACTATTTTGTTACCGAAGGCCAAGCGCCCAAAAAAGTAGCTTTTATAGTGAAGGGCCTGTTTTATCAGTATTACACCGCCGATAATGGCGATATGGTGGTAAAATATTTCTTCCCCGAAAACCGCATTGCCGGCTCGATGACAGCAACGCTTACACAGACGCCCAGCAACTTCACTATAAAAGCGCTGGAGGATACCCAGGTGCTGGAATATAATTTCATGGAATTTAAAAAGCTGGTTAGCATTTACCCCGATATCGCCGCGTTTTATATCCGTTATATGGAGCAGCACTGGATCATTGAAAAGGAGCCGTACGAGGTGTCGCTGCGATACGAATCGGCCAAAACCAACTACGATATTTTTTTGCAGAAGTACCCCGGATTGGTTAAACGGTTAAAGAAACAGCATATCGCTGCCTACCTTGGCGTTACCCCTACGCAGCTGAGCAGGATATTTTTTGCGAATAAATAATTTTTTTTGTCTTTCTCAACATATGTAAATTTTTTAGAAAAATGGTTGCCGCAACTTTGTGCCATCAACAACAATAAAAAATTTAAATCATGGCAACAAAAATTTTCATCAACCTGCCTGTTAAGGACCTGGAAAGGTCGAAGGCATTTTTTAACGGACTTGGCTACAGCTTCAACCCCCAGTTTAGCGACGAAAAGGCCGCCTGTATGGTAGTGAGCGAACATATCTATGTGATGATGCTTACCGAAGCTTATTTTAAAACATTCACCAAAAAGGAAGTAAGCGATGCCCATAAAAGCACCGAGGTTTTATTGGCGCTGGACGCGACATCAAAAGAAGAGGTACAGCAAACTATAGCCAAAGCGCAAGAACTGGGCGGCGCCATATACGCCGAGGCGCAGGATCATGGCTGGATGTACCAACACAGCTTTGCCGACCCCGATGGTCACCAATGGGAGATCGTTTACATGGATGAAAGTAACATCCCGAATTTCGGGTAACCTTCGGATTTCGCATAGCATATAAAAGGTTAACAGCTGCATTGGTTGTTAACCTTTTATGTGCTAAAATCTTGTTCAGATCATAAACAGGTTATTTTTGAAAGTATGTGGCAGATTATAGTTAAAGTTTCCATACAGTCATTAGTGGCCATAAAAGTTCAATTTCCTGCTATTTATCTGAACCATATCTGAAGTTTCTTGTTATTTGAATTTGAGTAACTTAAAGTTTCTATGTTTGACAATTTTAGCCGGGAACAAATCAGGATTAAGGATATAACCATCAATCTCGTTCGGGCCGGCCAAGGTTATCCAATCTTATTTTTACATGGCTACCCGCAAACACACGTTTGCTGGCACCAGGTTGCACTAATACTCTCCGAACAATTTACGGTTGTATGCACCGACCTTCGCGGTTTTGGAGACAGTTCAAAACCCTTTGGCGATGCGGAACATCTGGCTTATGCTAAACGCACAATGGCACAAGATCAGGTAGAGGTAATGAAACATCTGGGTTTTAATACATTTGGAGTTGTTGGACACGACCGCGGGGCCCGTGTAGCGCATCGCATGGCACTTGACCACCCGGAAAAGGTTGAAAAACTTGCTTTACTGGATATTATACCCACCAGTACAGCTTTTGAAAATGTTGATAAAAAGATCGCTACTAATGCATTTAACTGGTTTTTTTCCATACAGGATGATGACTTGCCTGAGCGTCTGATAGGCAGCGAATCATCATTCTATCTCCGTTGGTGCATTGAACATTGGAGTGGTACGAAAGGCATCCCTACCAATGAAGCCATGAGTGAATATGGGCGTTGCTTTACTAAAGAAGCCATCCGGGCTACATGCGAAGAATTTAGAGCTGCTGCCTCAATTGACCTGTTGCACGATGAAGCTGATAAAGAGAAGAAAATTACGTGTCCGACCTTATTGTTATGGAGCAAGAACAGTATGTGGGCAACTTTTGATGTAATGAAAGTCTGGCAATCAAAAGCTAAAAATGTAAAGGGAATTGCTTTTGATTGCGGCCATTTTTTGCCGGAAGAGCATCCGGATCAAACGGCAAGAGCGCTACTTGATTTTTTTGGCAAGCATTGAATCAGTTTGATAAATTAATGAACCAAAAACAGGTACTTTATTACATCAAAAACATTAAGAAAAACGTTAGTGATTCAATCAGATTATTTCTTTGCCCACACTGTCGATAGGTTTTTCCGGATTATGGCTACGATAATATAGATCTTGCCGATCCCAACTTTTTAGCAAGGAAAAGCGAAGCCTTGTCAAACTTAAAATAGTGTCAATTTTGCTTTAAAACCCACATATTTGATAAAGGGAGATAAATCAAAACAACCAATTTGTTTACACAGCGGATCTTAATAACATCAGTAAGAAGATGCGTTCGGCCAGGCAGCCAATGATATATTTAACTAATATCATTGTTTTTTTAAACAATTACGCCGTAAAATTGTCTAACCAATTAAAAAGTAAAATGGCAAATTCAATAACCATAAAATTACATTCTACAATCGGCGGAGATAGGACCATCATCGCTGAACCTGTTGAAACAGATGGCGGCGCACAGCATAATGAAGTGTATCAACTTTTCGCCCAGGCTATTGAGAACAAGTATATAGGTGATATGACTTTTAACCAGCCCGGGTTAAAAGACTGGACGTTTAACGGGTTTGGTTTGGATGATGACGAAGAGCGGCAGGTGGCTGAATACATCATGAAACACCAGGGTAACTAAATTGAAAATCAGGGTAAGACAATAAAGGACATTATTAAACATTGATCAGTCCTTCCGGGATCTTCCAAATGGATTAAGCGGCCATGTAGTTTACTTAGCCTTGTTATTTCTTCACAGCAAAATCAAATTAAAAAACTGATCAATAGTTACCGTTAAGCTAAAACATCTGCCGCCACCATTTTTTTTACCAGGAAGCGCTTCGCAAGCCATTTTCTTACAGGTTCGTCATATAATTTTAGCGAAGCGTAAGCAATAGCAACACTAACAACAAACAAAAGCAGGCCAAACCAAATACCATGTTCCATGGGTACTTTATTTTTTGCAACCCAACCCGTGTACAGGTATATGAGTGGGTAATGGGTGATATAAATAGGATATGATATATCTCCAAAAAACCGGCATATCTTTGCCGAAAACTTATTGTTTATATGGCCACCCGCACCAATGGCAACAATAAGCGGAAACATCAATATAATAGTAAACGACTCATATAAACCGTTCATCCACAGCTGCGTGCTACCGCCAATCCTGGGTATAAATAAAACGAGGGCTATCAACACGCTACATACGGTAAAGGCGCCTTTTATACGAATGAGCTTGCCCATGCGCGAAAGCAGGATCCCTGCAAAAAACGGATAAAGCAACCGCAAAAAGCCAATATTAAGCTGGGCTTTATTAATACTCCACCCGCCGATAACATCGCCTTGAGGGCCCATCACCAAATAACGAACAAGAAAACCGGCAAATATCAAAACCAGCACCGCAAGCGCCTTTTGAGAAATTTTGCGAAAAAACAGCGCATATAAAATATTGGCGATATATTCAAAAAACAACGACCAAGCGGGGCCATCCAACGGATGCATTTCCTGCCAGCCACGTATATCCATAGATATAGGCAGCGGAATCATCGTAAAACCAACCACCATTACCAGCAGCAACTGCCAAACAGGCGTACCCTCTATCAGCGGAAACGCCGGGCTGGCCTGGAAATAAAAAAGCAAGGCGCCAATTACCGTGCCCATAATAACCATGGGCTGCAGCCTGATAAGCCTGCGTTTGTAAAAATCCCATTGGCTCATTTTTCCCCAGCGATCATCATAAGCATAAGCTACCACAAAACCCGAGAGCAGAAAAAAGAAATCAACCGCCAGGTAGCCATGATTAATGATCTGGTTAAAGCGGTTACCAGAGTAGGTTTCCAACACGTGAAAAGCCACTACCAGCAGCGCGGCCACACCGCGCAAACCGTCTAAAATTGGATAATGTTTTTTCGAATCAGGATAAGCAGGCGAAGCATTCATTTTATTTTGTGATAATTATGGAATGGATAAAAAATGGTTTAATTAAGTTAGCTGTGCTGCCTGGTTAACGCGACAGCATTTGACGCTAAATGTGCTTAAATAAAATGAAAATACCTAAATGAATTTAAGCCTGGACACACGCTACCACTACGCCACTTCCTTACTTGTGAATATGGTGTGATGATTACACCGACAATAAGCCACGACAAGATGCTTCAACCAAGAATCGACGATTAATTTATTCTCACATGTTTAAACAACTATATATAAAAAGTAACGTATAAGGACTGACTTTGCAAGCCAGAAAGCCGGAGATATGGAAAAGCCGGAGATATGACGACTGTGAGTTAAACATATTATGTTCTAACTTAAATTTACAGATGAACAATAAAAATTGCTTATTACGCCTGATAGCTGGCATGCTGGTTATATCATCTTTTGTAATGTGTACTAAAAGTACAAATCAAATTGAAAGAGCGCCAAGCTCAGCTCCAACTCAGGATACAACAATTGCAAACCTGAGCAATGAAGCCATCACTAACTGTACTTACACTATTCTGCCCGCTGAAGAGATAGTTGACGGAGCCAAGATACCAGCAGGCTCTACCATATGTATCCCTGCCGGAAAAAGGGGCCCTTTACTGCTTAAAAATTTCAAAGGGACTGCGGCAAAGCCTATCATTATTATTAATAAAGGAGGTAAAGTAACCATTTCAACAGCTATTACCGCTTCATACGCTTTTAAGACAAAAAATTGCCAATACTTTAAAATATTAGGAAATGGGGCTCCGGGTATTACATATGGGTTTAACCTAAATGGCGGAAACCTGGGCATGACAATGGATGATCTGAGCTCAGATTTTGAGATCACAAATGTTGAAGTCCGGAATTGCGGATTTGCGGGCATTATGGCAAAAACCGATCCATCATGTGATCCGGCCACATGGCGCGGCCATTTTACGATGAGAAATATAATTCTTCATAACAACTATATTCACAAAACGGGCGGCGAAGGATTTTATGTAGGAAATTCCTTTTATGCCAATGGGATGTCACTTGCTTGTGGCAAGGTTTTACCTCATAATATAGTAAATGTTAAAATATACAAAAACATTATTGATTCAACCGGCTGTGAAGGTATTCAGGTTGGTAGTGCTACTTCAGGATGCGAAATCTATAACAATACGGTAAAGAATCCAGGGTTACGTCCTTTTGCTGCCTACCAAAATAACGGTATACAAATAGGTGAAGGCACCGGCGGTAAATGTTACAATAACCTGGTTAAGAATGCACCTGGCAATGGCATTATTGTCCTTGGACTTGGGGATAACGTGGTGTTTAATAACTTTATTCTAAATTCAAAGTCTTACGGCATTTTTGCAGATTCAAGATACACTCCGGGGCCTTATTTTCAATTTATTAATAATACCATCATTGGATCGGTTTTAGGAGGTATAAAATTAAATTCCGAAACCATACCGATGAATACCGTTATTAACAACGTAATTATACAGTCGGAGACAGCACTTTCAATCATAAGAATAAGCAGGAGTGTTAAGCTTACAGCCGCCAATAATTATATTGGTAAAAGTGTAAGCACATGTAAATTTGTAAATTACAGCTCGGATAATTTCCACCTGCAGTCGTCATCTCCGCTTATCAACACCGGGGCAAATGCTTTAACATATGGTGTAAGTTCTGATTATTACGGTACTAAACGCCCTTCAGGTAAGGCTTTTGACATTGGTGCCACTGAGTACTGATATATCGTCGCCGATCTAAAATAACATTAAGTTCGTGGGAATATTAATATTCCCACGAACTACGGTTAATAGAATCGATTAATTTCTTTTGGTTGCGGAAATTATCAAGTCCGCCGCTTCTTTTGGATGGGTAATATAAACGCTATGGCTTGCCCCTTCCACCTCAACGGTCTTAACACTTTTAGCCCTTTTGGCATACATCCACTCCAGGTCAGGGTTAATGATCCTGTCGGATTTAGCAACCATACACCAAACAGGCTTTGTTTTCCATGCGGGTTTTGTGATAACGGCATGAAAGGCGCTATCGGCAGTGGGTGTTTGCGAAACTGCCATAAAGTTGGCCAAATCCGGCGTAACCTCTCCTGCAAAATCGGTTGCAAACATTTTGGGGTCTATATAATCCATACCGTCACTTCCCTTTATTAATGACTTGTAGACTGATGGATAGGCCTTGCCATTGCCGGCTTCGGATTCCCCTGCATCCGGGGCGTGTGCTGCGATGTAAACCAGCCCTACAACCTTTGGATTGTTGCCGGCGGTAGTTATTACTGCCCCTCCATAACTATGGCCAACCAAAATACAAGGTCCATCTTGCTGGTCAATGATCCTGTTAACGGCAGCTACGTCCGCAGTGTAAGACAGTAGTGTATGTTGCGTTACAGATACATTATATCCGCGTTGTGTGAGGATATGATAAACCGCCTGCCAGCCTGACCCATCCACAAATGCGCCATGTACCAACACGATATTCTTTATTGTTTTGGGTTCTTGCCCGAAAGAATCCCTTGACAAACTGCACACCGAAATGATCAGCATGATAACTGCCCATTTTAAAATTCCCTTTTTCATATTTTCAAAGATTAAGTAACTATGTAAATGACCAGTGCAAATTAAGCTTGTTTACAGCATATTCAATTCAAATTTCGTTTACCTGCGGCGAATATCCTGTTTATTCGTAAAAAGCTTTATTTAAGTCTTTTCGTTTACAGTTTCAACGCCTTCTATAAGTTCGTTAATTTTAACAAATTGATATCCCCGGCTTTTTAACTCATTGATAAGTTTAGGTAGATAAAGATAAAACTTGTCTTTTCTGCGCGGGTCAGTACCTATATGAACCAACAGTATAAAACCATTTAAGCCGTTGACCGAAGCTTGTTCATAATCAACAATTGATTTATATACAGCCTCACTGTTTACATATTTGCTACCCATTTCGGGATAAGTATAATCAGCGTTACTGCGCGTACCTGGGGTAAAATCAACAAGCTGCAACCCCAGTTCGCCGGTCCATTTTGCAATGGAGTCATTATACCACTCATACGGCGGCAAAAAATAACGGGCCTGCCGTTTATCAGTACCCCATCGCTTTAATTCACTGTAGCTGTTTAACAGATCGTCTTTAAATTGCTGGTGTGTTACCAGCAAGCTGTCCTGCTTTTGCCAGTCGCAATACAACAAATGTTTATCACTGTGCGAACCCAGATAATTTCCATTAATTTTAAGTTTTTGAATAATGGCATTAAACTTTTGATTGCGATAAAAATTGCCGGTTAAAAAGAATGAACCATGAATGTGTTGCTCTTTTAAGGTATTTGCAATGTACAAGCCCCCGTCTGCAAATTCGTCGCCGGTAAAAACCAGCGCAAGTTTTTTTGTAGCCCGGCTGCCGCGGATCATGGCGCCTTTTACTTTTACCGGTACTTTTTGTGATGATATATTACCTGCCTCATGTTCCTTAGCCGCCATTAAATATATCAATGACGCTGTGCCGTCCATTGTGGGTTCATTGGTGCTGTAATCGCCGGTATCATCGTGGTACACCACCAGGTCTGACTGAAAATCCGCATATTTATCAGGCTGCAATAGCTTTAACCCACGAAGCCTTTTAAAGATACTACCATACACCGGCCCGTCAACCAATGCACCGTCAAGCGGGTAATGATATAAATATGCCAGGGATGAGTGCGGAAATAACGGCGAATCGTTACTGCCCGGCAAACCATATATCATACATTTTCCCCAGGGGTTGCATCCCAGCAACCAATCCAAACAGGCCTGCTCTAATTCGGCAAATTGCTGATCGTTACTTAACTTACGATACAAATAACATTGTATGGCAAATGATGTTGTCAAATTATTAGAGCACCAGATAAAAGGCACTCCCCTATAAAAACCATTGTTGCGGGCCTTAACCCATACACGTTCAATACCTTGTTTATAGTAGCTTATCAATTCCGCTTTTTTTAACGCGCTTTCTTTCTTCGCCAATTCGTAATGACCGAAGTTATGAAACGGGTACCATTGATAATGCCGCGCGGTATCGGCTCCCATCCATGGGGTTACTTTTTCTTGAGTGCCATAATTAAACGACTGGAGTTCATATTTTTTGTTACCGGTAAGCTGGTAAAGGGCGGCGGCGGCCAGTTCCATATCGTCAACCCAGTTATCTTCTTCATAATAATAGGGTTCGCGGTTTGGTGCTGTTTGTGCCACGCCGGGTTTGTTTAATCCAAGCTGATACGCTGACTGGGCTTTTTCAAAAAACAAATGAGACAATACCGGGTCTGCTTTTTTATACAGCATTGCCCCAAGCGCAAATGCACCGGCAAACTTACCCGCTGCGGAAGCGACGCCTGTGGTTTGATTTTTATAATTACCCAGCCCCTGGGGTTTGCCTGTAGCAAAATACACAGGACGACCCCGCCCCGGTCCAACGCCATAATCTACCGAGTCTTTGGTTGGCAGCCTGAATCCGTGGTGATCGCGGTCATCGGCCAACTGTGTAAACATCCAGTCATTACGGGGGTGCATTTTTAACAGCCATGTTAATCCCCAGCGTGCCTCATCCAGTACATCAGCACTGCCGTTTGTTCCGTCAAGGCCATTGGCCAAATATTTATCCGCAAACACATCCGGAAAATCGCGGTACGCTGCCAGTAAGTGATAGGTTGCATTGGCCGATGTGGTAACGTATTGCAAATAATCTGTGGCATCATGCCATCCGCCCCACACATTGATCCGTGTACTATCGGGCATGGGACCATACATGGTATACCCATCAGTTGTATGGCAGGAGTCTTTTAAAAACGGATTAAAGCCGCTGCGTTGCTGCCGCATATAACGCAAACTAAAATCTGCTGTACCCGAGTAAACGTTATTATCAATACGGATCACCGGCGAAGTTGCAGACCCGCATTTGATATAATAACTGCCTATTGTTTTGAATGAGCTAAAATTTAAACGTAAACAATGGTTAAAAGGCCCGTAGGCACCAAATACTTTTCCAACATCCGAACTAAATACCGTTTCTCCCGTTTTAGCATTTATCACCTCAAACTTTGAGGGAACAGCGGTTTCCTTGCTTACCCATATGGCCACCTTAACCCCATTTGGCAAATAACCCAACTGATTAATTCTTATCCAGGAGGTTAAATTATCTTCATTTTTAAATGCACAACATACCAGAACGCAGCATATTAAACATTTAAAAATAACTGGTACAGCCTGGCTAAATGGTTTATAAGTACTTATCATAGCCTAAATTTATAAAATTATAAATTAGGTTATGTTTTTGCCCTATACCATCTGTATTTACACACACATCTGGTACCTATTTTTCTTTTATTAAAGCCAGCAGCTTATTAAAGATATCCGTATTGGGATATACCCCTCTGAAATCGCCCGAGTGCGGTCCGTAAGCAAAAACAGGAACTGGTGTACCTGTATGATCATTGGTACTAAAGTCGCCCCAAACGTAACCATTAGCTATATTACCGTCCAATAAAGTTAAACCACCTGTTTCATGATCAGCGGTTACAATTACCAGCGTTTCACCATCCTCATCTGCAAAACGCAAAGCATCGCCCACTACCCTATCAAAATCACTGTTCTCGGTTATTACCTGTTTCAGGTTATTGTTATGACCGCCATGGTCAATCTGTGAGCCTTCAACCATCATGAAAAACCCTTGCGGATTATTTTTAAAAGCCGAGGTAACTTTGTTAAAAGCCAGGGGCAAATAATCTCCGCGGCCTTCCATTTTTGGGCGTGTTACGCTATCGTCTACCAATGCCACGATCTTTTTAGCCGGCGATCTTAAAAATTCATCAAAATTGCGAATAATGGTATATCCATTTTGTTTCAGTTTATCCAGTGATGTTACGCCGCCAACTTTTTGTATAAAATCTTTATACCCCGAACCCAAGAGTATATCTATAGGGGTTGAAGCCATGTCATTAGCTATAGCCCCGGCGTTAGATCGTTCTGATTGATGAGCATAAAAAGCTGCCGGGGTAGCATCTGTTAATTCGCATGCAACAATATCGGCGGTTTTCTTTCCTGCCTCTGCGCTGTACACGGCTAATGATTTTAAAGGCCTGCCAGATGGATCAACCCCTACTGCCCGGTCATTTGTTTTTTGGCCGGTTGCAAATGCGGTACCTCCCGCTGCCGAATCAGTAATATAAGCATCGGCCGAATTGGTAATAGAGAAACCGATATTCAGCATCTGAAATATGTTCAGCTGCCCACGGTTAGCCGTGTAAGTTGAATAGATTTGCGAAAGGCCCATGCCATCGCCAATGCATAAGATAATATTTTTAACCTTTTTGGCAGAGCCGTCGGTATTATAAGTTGGATGATATACCTGGTAGGAACCTGCTGATAAATATTCATTATGCGGCTTATTATTTAAAAAATAGCCCAATTCTTCCACTTTATCAGTACCAATTATATCCACGCCCAGCCTGATCAAAGCCAGCCAGCTACTTTTGGTATCGGGTGTTTCCCAAAAACGGATCATTTTTCCGGATTTGTGCACACTGTCAATCCCCGCTTTTATTCTGCTGATCTCTTCGCGGTTTAATACACCTTTACCATTCCACTTAACATATTTACTAAACGGAAAGCTTACCAGCCCTATCTTTTTCCACTGCCTGGGTGTAAACCCGTTTAAATGATCCACATCAAATAATATCCAGTCGGGGTAATTTCCCAATTCAGCCGCGGGAGGTACAGCACCCGTCATCACAATTGACAAACGACCGGGATGGCCCGGATAGGAAAAATACTGCTGAAGCGGTTTAAGCTCCTTAATAACCAGTGGCAATACCGCTTTATGGTCTTCCTTTATCTCAATAAGCAGCCGGAGTTCTCTTTTACTATCACGCTTAAATTTTTCAATTAAAGGATTGATATATAACCTTTTTAATGAACGACTGGCAATGATCTCTTTTTTTTCATGGGCTACCATAAGCCTGCCATTAACCGCAAATACATCGGCTTCAATTGAACCGAAACCTTTTTCATAAGCCCTTAAAAAAGGGATATTATTTTTATAATCATTATGCGAATGCGCGTTGGCTACGGTATAAACCTTTATCTGCGCGTTGGTTGTTACACCGATGGTTATCAGCACTACTAAAAGTGCAATCACTTTAGAAAAAATATTCATTTAACTTTTTTTTTAGAAACAGCATTGCAATATAAGCGCGTTTTTTCCCCGGGCCAAAGAAACCACAAAGTTGTTAACGCAAGTTAAAATAAATATTAAGGCAATACATTATTATGGAGAGCTTGGCCTGTTTAAAAGCTGTAAGGGCTATTTTTTGCTTTATTTATTTTTTATATTTATTACCAAAAGCAGTAACCTCTACATTAACCCTTAAAATCACAGCCATGCCAAATCATCTTTCATTACTCGGGATTATTCACACCGTTATCAGCATAGTGGCTATTATTGTCGCTATTATCGCTTTGTTTCGTTATGGAAAAATAAACCCAGCAAACGGAACGGGGAAATTATACATTTTATTAACGATAATCACCTGCCTTACCGGGTTCCCCATCATGAAAACAGGCCACCCATCTGCTGGTCATGCCCTTGGCGTAATCATCCTGGTAATATTACCTGTTGCTGTATATGCAAGATCAATCCGCTTTTTTGGAAAAGGCGCCGATTATATACAGATCATTATCATGTCACTAACACTTTTTTTTTCTATGATCCCGGCTACTGTTGAAACATTGACCAGACTGCCCATTGATCAACCCGTAGCCAGCGGCCCCGACTCGCCCATTGTAAAAATGTGGCTTGGAATTTGGTTTGCCCTATATATAGCAGGTACTTTATATCAGCTTATAAAATTAAGAAAACAAAAAAAGGTAACACCAACACCAGGTGGCTCCGTGAACCTCACCTAATTTATTGTATTTCCTGATTTTCAAAGGGCTGATGGATCATTAGCCCTTTTTATTTACCATTTATATTCATTAAAACCTGAGCAAGAAGACAGAAATTGTCATTATTTGCACTTACTTAGTGTAGTTTACACACTTTAATCATTGCATTGTAAATACTTCTTCTGCATACTTCAATATACCTTATAAGACACTGTAAAATAGCAAAATATAGATATATTTGTGTATAAAATACACTATCAAATTATTGATAAAATGAGCACTCCTAAAACTATACCAGTAAACACGGACGGTGTCCGGGATACTGTTAAAAAAATTGTTATTATTGGAGGCGGATTTGCGGGGATAAACCTTGCCGAACAAGTGGCCAAAAACAAAAATTATGAGGTTACTTTGCTTGATAAAAACAATTATAATTACTTTCCGCCTTTGCTTTATCAGGTGGCTACAAGCTTTCTTGATCCATCGGATATCAGTTATCCATTCCGGAAATTGTTCCGTAATAAAAGGATCAATTACCGCATGGCTGAAGTATTAAAGATCGACCCTTCGTCACAAACCGTACACTTAACCAACGAAGAGCTTAAATATAATTATCTTGTGTTTGCATCAGGCGCAAGAATAAACTTTTTTGGAATGGAAAACGTGGAAAAGAACGCGATGCCCATGAAAACTATTGATGATGCCTTAAAAATGCGAAATGCGCTGTTGCAAACCATGGAACAAGCCTCAATGACTAAAGACCTTGCTGAGCGTAAAAAAATGTTAACCATTGTTATTGCAGGTGGCGGGCCTACCGGCGTTGAAGTAGCAGGTATGCTGGCCGAAATGAAGAAAAACATTTTCTTGAAAGATTACCCCGAGCTTAAAGGCACACCGGGCGGTATTTACATTGTTGACGGTGGCCCTAACCTTTTAGGTCCAATGAGCCAAAAAACGCATCAGGAAGCTTATAAAGTACTTTCTGAGTTGGGTGTAAAGGTAAAGCTAAATACCCAGGTCAAAGATTATGACAAAAACACGGTAACGCTATCAAATGGCGAAACCATTGAAGCCAAAACCCTAATTTGGGCGGCAGGCATTACTGCCAACACATTTGAAGGCATTCCCGAAACCAGCCTTGGCGTTGGCCGCAGGATGATAACCGATGAATTTAACAAAGTAACCGGATTGGAAAACATTTACGCTATTGGCGATGCCAGCGTACAGATAACCGATGAAAGATACCCCAAAGGGCATCCGCAATTGGCGCAAGTGGCCATACAGCAGGGCCGCAACCTGGCAAAAAACTTTAATGCCATTCAAAAGGGACATTCTTTAAGCCCGTTCAAATACTTTGACAAGGGCGATATGGCCATTATAGGTCGTAATAAAGCTGTTGTTGACCTGTTTAAAAACAGGCTGCACATTGGTGGTATCCTGGCCTTGTTCATGTGGTTGTTTATCCATTTGATTTCACTGGTAAACTATCGTAATAAATTAAAAACACTGTACAACTGGGCAACTGCATATTTATCAAAAGATCAGTCGTTAAGGATGATATTCAGGTCTTAAGACGCTTGAGGTAAATAAAATTACGAAAATACATTTCGGTTAACGGTGGAGCGATAACCGGTAACATTTATAAAGCCATACAAAGTGTTATTACACTTTTGTATGGCTTTTTCATAAAAAATAAATATCATTGGCAACTCAAACACATGCACAGCTGCTATAACGCGAGGCATCAGTTATTATAAAAAAATGAAAGGATTAAGAACAATTTTATTTTTAACAATTTCAAACACATTCATGACGTTTGCCTGGTATGGTCATTTAAAATTCAAAGAATACTCCTGGGGTAAAAACCTTGGTATCTTTTCAATAATAGTGATTAGCTGGGGATTGGCATTTTTTGAATACCTTTTTCAGGTACCGGCAAACGAAGGTGGTTTTAAATCAAATGGCGGCCCCTTTACACTGGTGCAGCTTAAAACCATACAAGAGGCTATAACCCTGATTGTTTTTATGATGTTTACCTTAGTTTTTTTTAAAGACGAAAAACTGGGCTGGAACCATCTTGTTGGCTTTTCGCTTATTGTACTGGCGGTATTTGTGATCTTTAAAAAATGGTAAGTTCAGGTAGCTTCGCTATTTACTGAAAGTTCACATTCGTCAATTAACTTATGCACATAATTGAGGCAAAATCAAAAATATTGCGGGGTATAAAACAATTCTTTATAACTTCATTTGAAAGCTTAATGATAACAAGGATATAATCCCTGAACATCTATGAAGATAATAACATATCCCGGAAAATCATTTCCGCTTGGTGCTACTTGGGACGGTGATGGGGTAAATTTTACGCTTTATTCAGAAAATGCTACCGGCGTTGATCTTTTCTTATTCAATAACGCTGATGATGAGGTTGAATCGGCAAAAATTGAGATCACCGAACACTCCGAATTAATATGGCATGTATATATACCAGGGTTAAAACCCGGGCAATTATATGCGTATCGCGTACACGGTCCTTATGAGCCTGAGAACGGGCATCGTTTTAATCCTAATAAATTGCTCATAGACCCCTATGCAAAAGCAATTGCCGGAACTATCAGTTGGGACGACTCATTATTTGGTTATGAAGTTGGCCACGCTGATAAAGATCTCAGCTTTAGCCAAACCGATAATGCTGCATTTATACCAAAATCGGTTGTTATTGACCATAATTTTGATTGGGAAGGTGACAAGAATCCCAATATTGAATACTATAACTCAGTGATTTACGAAGCGCATGTAAAAGGTTTCACGAAGCTTCATCCCGAAATACCGGAAGAAATAAGAGGGACATATGCCGCCATTGCGCACCCGGTAACCATAGCTTATTTAAAAGAGCTGGGCATAACCGCTATTGAGTTGATGCCGGTGCATCATTTTCTTTCAGACAGGCATCTTATTGAAAAGGGATTGACTAACTACTGGGGATATAATACCATAGGCTTTTTTGCCCCCGATGCTCGTTACGCTTCGGGAGGTGTACTTGGCGAGCAGGTTATTGAATTTAAGAACATGGTTAAGGAGCTGCATAAAGCAGGCATCGAGGTTATTCTTGATGTGGTTTATAACCATACCGGCGAAGGCAGCGAAATGGGTCCAACACTGTCTTTCAGGGGTATTGATAATGCATCCTATTATCGCCTGGCAGATGATAAAAGGTATTACATGGATTATACGGGCACCGGCAACACGCTGAATGCTAATTTACCCAATGTATTACGGCTGATGATGGATAGTTTACGCTATTGGATAATAGATATGCATGTTGACGGCTTTCGTTTTGACCTTGCAGCCACCCTGGCCCGTGAACTGCATGAAGTGAACCGTTTGAGTGCTTTTTTTGACATTATTCATCAGGACCCAACCATATCACAGGTAAAATTGATAGCTGAGCCCTGGGATCTGGGCGAGGGCGGCTACCAGGTAGGCAAGTTTCCCGCAGGCTGGGCCGAATGGAATGGAAAATACCGCGACAGCATACGTGATTATTGGAGCGGTGCAGAGAGTACACTGGCCGAATTTGCAGATCGTATAACCGGGAGCTCCGATCTTTATAAATCATACCGAAGGCCTACAGCGAGTATTAATTTTGTTACTGCTCATGATGGTTTTACGTTAAATGACCTGGTATCGTACAATGAAAAGCACAACGAAGCTAACGGCGAGGACAACAATGACGGTGAAAACTATAACCGCTCATGGAACTGTGGCGTTGAGGGCCCTACAGCAGATGAAGCGATAAATATATTACGCGAAAGGCAGAAAAGAAATTTCCTGACCACGCTGTTTCTTTCGCAAGGTGTACCAATGCTAATTGCGGGCGACGAAATGAGCCGCACACAGCAAGGTAATAATAACTCCTACTGCCAGGACAATGAAATTTCATGGGTAAACTGGGAAACTATGGACAAAGGGCTGCATGCCTTTACCTGCCAGCTAATTAAATTAAGAAAAGAACACGCAGCGTTTTCCCGCAAAAGTTGGTTTAAGGGCGAAGCGGTAAAAAGCAACGGCATAGCAGATATAGCCTGGTTTTTACCAAATGGAGCTGAAATGAACAGCGACAACTGGAGTCAGGACTTTGCTAAATCCGTGGCAGTGTTTTTAAACGGACTGGGCTTGCACACCGTTAATGCCGAAGGTAACAAAGTGGTGGATGATAGTTTCTACCTTATTTTTAACGCACATGACGAACCGTTAAGTTATAAATTGCCAAAAGCCGAATACGCCCGGAATTGGGAATTATTAATTGATACCAACAAAGAACATTTTGATGAAATGACCGGAATATTTAAAGCTGGAGATATTATTCAGGTAGCCGGACGCTCCGTAATATTACTTCAACACCAACTGATACATAGCGGGGGAACAAAACAACAATAAACAATCAATTCAAGGCAGTTTTACCTTATATACACGAAATGGATATTCCACTTTATCCTGCCCGTTATTAAATTTAGGTAAACGGTTCATTTGCGAACTGCTCAGGTAAAGATAACCATCGTTGCCGATGCCAAATGAGTCGGGCCAAATCAAACGTTCATCCTTTACCAGAAAATGCACCTGTTTGTCTGGTGTAACATATTGTATAGCATGATCTGGCGAGTCGCTGAGGTAAATATTGCCCTTATTATCAGCTATCATGCCATGACAGATTCCCGTTTCGGCCACCAATTCAACTTTAGCCGACAGATCGGCATCTGTTAAAGTTGAGTCGGCCAGATAGGCCGTTTCAATCCGGTAAAGCTTGGTTTGGTTTATCGCCCTGAAATAAAAATATTTATTATCTTTTGTTAAAGCTATTCCGTTTACGTTTGATACAAATGGGTTGCCTTGTTCATCTACCACATCTTTACCATCTAAATGAAGCTTCAGGCCGGGCTGCGCAACGGTTGCCTTGTCATCTTTTAATACCACCCGGCTTTTACCGGTTTTAAGGTCAAGTACAACAATAGCATGCTGGCCGGGGTCTGACAGGTAGGCCAGCTGCTTGCTGTTGTCAATGCACATATCATTCAATGCGCTTTTACTTTTATCAATATCATCAAATTTATATACCTGCTTTACCTTATTATCGTTAAGGTCGATCTTTACCAGCTTGAACTTGCTATTGGCATTTCCCGCAGGCTTTGGGTCAAGTACCCATAAGCAGTTTTTATCATCGGCATATAAGTCTTGCACATTTACAAAATGAGTATCGTCCTGTTCTGGTATAAATTTATTCCATTCTTTATCAGGAAAGGGTACGGGTTTGCCATTTACAATTTCGGTAAGCGCATAAACAAACGGATCTCTGTGCGGAAATGACACAAATAAACGGTTGGTTGCCGGGGCAACGGCCACCCCTATCGGCTGGCTTTTGCCAAAACTTGCTACTTCTATCAATGCGGGTTTTGCCTGCTGTGACATCGCAGGGTATACAACTAACATAATAACTGTGATTATCAGCAATTTATTGATAAATGGTTTCATATACTTATTAATACTGATAACTTTCAAATTAGTTTTATGGAAAATTTTTAAGCATAAAAAAACAGAATGAGGTATACCCCATTCTGCTAAATCACTCTAAAACAATCACCTCTTATTATAAATAGGAAGTCTCTTTGGTATAATGTTAATAGCAATTTTATGTAAGCGCTATTAAATTACTCGATCACAAAGTTATCTATAATAAACTTTCGTATGGGCTGATTATCAATATTTTGACTAATAACTGACAGTAAACTATTTTTGAAAAAATCTTTATTACTTAATACATTAATCCTTTTATAAAGATATCTATCAGTAAAAGTTTTTTGGCGTGTATTTCTTCCAAATGCTCTTTACGCGGAAAGTTGGTTTTCTTTTGTGAAACAGCCCCTACCCGTATGCCATGCAGAGCGTCAAGCAACAGATCAACAAGCTCATCGGGTTTATCAACCGGTTTAATAGTGCCCCGTTCAACTTCTGTTTTTACGGCGTTGCTTAACAGGTTAAGCTCGGCCGAATGTACCTGGCCAACAATCTCCCAAATGGGATCAGGAAGATTTTGTTCATTAAGCCTGAAGAAATCAAAAAAGTTATAATTACTTACTATAAAATTGTGATGTATATCTATCTGGAAAACAAAGGCATCCTTTAAGTTTGTAAAGGTGTTGATATTATCTTCCAGGATTTTTAAATAGTCATTTGACAGTTTACGCATCACCGCAATATATAACTGGCTTTTATCCGGAAAATAGTAATACAATAAAGCTTTGGACATAGACAAATCACCGGCGATTTCATTCATAGTGGTTTTTGAATAACCATAATGTAAAAACCGTTGATAAGAGGCTTCCAAAATTTTTTCTCTTTTTATATCCTGATGGTCATTGCCTGCAGCCATTTATTATACAAATTATATAAAACGATATGAGTCAAATTAAATTCCTGACTTTTTTAACAAAATTATCAAAAATTCTATAAATATAGCTATCAACGCATCTTCATAGGTAATTGCTAAAACAATTTTACATTCCTACTATTTTTAGGTTAGATTAATATAACATACATACTATGAATATTGAAAATTGGTTGCCCCAGGGTTTGTTTGATTTTTCACGGCATATCCCGGCTATTGTCTGGAACCTCATAATTACGGTAACCGCCATTTTGGTAGGATTGCTTATTAAGTTTATAGTTACCTACTTATTTAAGTTTTACGCAAAAAGGGAAACCTCGTATTCATTTTTCAGATCGGTAATAGTTAACCTTGGCCGGGCAATTACCTATTTTATTCCATTGTTTTTGCTGAATATGTTTATTCCGCTTATGCGGTTAAACAAAGTATACGTAACACCATTAGACAAAACCATAGAAATTTTGCTGACCATTTCGTTTGCCGGGATATTGGTACGCTCCATACGGATACTGGAAGACTATATTTATCACGCTTATGACCTTAACAAAATCGATAATTTAAAAGAGCGCAAAATACGGACACAAATACAGTTTATGCGCAAGATATTGGTGGTGGTCATCGTTTTTGTAACCATAGCTATTATCCTGCTGAGTTTTGAAAGTATGCGCAAAATTGGAACCGGCCTTTTAACCGGTGTAGGCATTGGCGGCATTATTGTAGGTTTTGCTGCGCAAAGCTCATTAGGCAATTTACTCGCTGGCTTCCAGATCGCTTTTACACAGCCTATACGTATTGACGATGTTTTGGTAATTGAAGGCGAATGGGGCCGGGTTGAAGAAATTACTTTAACCTATGTTGTTTTAAAAATATGGGACGAACGAAGGCTTATTTTACCCATCAATTATTTTATACAAAAACCGTTTCAAAACTGGACACGCACTTCGGCTGATATACTTGGTACTGTGTTTTTATATATGGATCACACCATCCCGGTTGACGAAATCAGGAATGAGTTTGAACGGCTTATTGTAAAAACACCACTATGGGACAAACGTGTTAAAGTTGTACAGGTAACTGATGTTAAAGAGCACACTATCGAAATACGTGTGTTGATGAGCTCACGTTCATCATCAGACGCGTTTGACCTTCGTTGCTACATTCGCGAAAACCTGATCACCTACATTCAAAAAAATTACCCGGATAGTCTTCCAAAATCCAGGAGTGAGATCAGCAACCTTGAAAAATATATTCAGCCTAAAACTGATGGTTAAGCCAGCTTGGATAAGCCTACCCCGCTGCCAATTACCAGCGCGTCTTCAATTGCTCCAAGAACAGGATCAATTATATGACTGCTTTTAACCAGATGTTTACGCAGATAAAAAGTGCCAAACGTTGATGCAAATGCAGCCGTACCACCCAGCAAAGCCCCTAAAACTACATTACCGCCTACTGCTTTATAAATAACCGCTCCCGCAAATGTTCCGGATAATACACGTGCACCAATTGCCGCAGGTTTAATACGGTTGGGTGCCGATGGTAATTTATCACCGGCAATTTCGCCCAAGGCTAAGACCTTTAAAGCAGTGGCTACCGCTTTGGATTGCATGAATTTTAATGGCGAATGCTCCAGATTTTTTGATTGATGGTGGCTTAAAATATGACTGGTAATAACAGGGGCCGATGTTGTTCGCATACCAGCTAATGTTCCTAAACTGAGCACCTGCCAAAAGGGTTTTGATAGTTTGAAAGGCATAACTTTTTTAATTAATGTGAATGATAATTAAATAACCCCCATCAATATAATTATGTTCTGATTATAAAATATAAATCAATAGGTAATTTGATTTGTTACAATAGTACAGCAAAACCAAAACTATGAACTTACATGAAAATAATGCCTTTGGCGAACTGGGGGGCGCAATTGGCAAGGGATTAATAGCAGGCCTGGCAGCAACGGCTGCTATAACGCTATCTCAAATGATTGAGATGCGGATCACCAAACGGCAACCAAGCGAAGCGCCACTTAAGGTAGCAGAACGGGCAGCTGGATTAAAGCCGGCAAATAAGGATGATGAACAAAAGCTTTCGCAGGAAATACATTGGTCGTACGGAACGGTATGGGGTATAACACGCGGCTTAATTTCATTAACCGGGTTAAGGGGGGTGCCGGCAACACTCATTCATTTTGGCGCAATATGGGGAACAGCTATGGTGATGCTACCCAAGTTTAAAGCAGCCCCGCCCGTTTATAAAGAAGATGCCAAAGCTATTGTCATTGACGGATTTCATCATGCCGTTTACGCTATTACTGCCGGCATTATATATGATACCCTTGACGGAGCGGGCAAACACGATAGACGATTGAACCGGCTGATTGACAAGCTGCATGTAAAAGGATTTATTAGCAAGCTTAAGTTTTAAGCTGGTATCATACATAAAAAGCCGTATCCTTTTCGGGATACGGCTTTTTATGTATTTAATATTTTATCAATTATACTGTTTCGGCCTCTAAAACATGTTTGTGTTCTGGTTCCTTTTTACCGAACAGCTTCCTTTTCAGGTTATAACGGATCAGATACATACAAGGCACCAGTATCAGGGTAATTATGGTAGCAAACCCTAATCCGAAGATCATAGTCCATGCCAGCGGTCCCCAAAAGGCAACGTTATCGCCGCCGAAGTGAATGTGTGGTTCAAAGTGGGTAAATAGCCCCACAAAGTCTATATTAAAGCCCACAGCCAATGGTATCAAGCCTAATATTGCCGCTGTAGCTGTTAATAATACGGGAGTCATACGGGTATGACCTGCTTCTACCACGGCATCGTGTAAGTTTGCGCCTTGCTCAATCAGCATATCGGTAAACTCAACCAACAATATACCATTACGTACAACCACACCTGCAAGCGCGATGATACCTATGCCCGTCATGACGATAGACATGGTCATGCCGGTTAAACTTACACCCAGAAATACCCCGATAATACTCAGGAAAATTTCGCTGATAATAATAAACGTTTTACCTATAGAATTAAACTGGATCATTAAGATGATCAATATCAAACCGAATGATGTAGCTAGAGCCCCTAACAAAAAGGTCATAGCTTCCATCTGGTCTTCCTGGCCGCCACCCTGCCTGATAATAATATTATCCGGCTTTTTGAAATTATTGATAGCCTGCAGAATATTAGCGTTTACTTCGTTGGGGTTAAAAGGTTTTATAACATTTGATCCTAGAGTAAGAACTCTTCGCTGTTGCTTGCGCTTAATGTTGCTAAAGGTAGTAGTATAGCGGATGTCAGAGAATGCCGAAATTGGCACCTGGCGTATGGCGCCGCCTGTAGCTAAATCGCGATAGGTTATTTTTAAATTACGCAGTTCATCAAGATTACCCCGCTGACTTTCCAGCGCCCTTACCTTTATCTGATAATCGTCCTCTTTTGTATTTCTAAAGTCAGCGGCTTTCCAACCTAATACTGCGGAAACCAGATTCTGTGTTATTTGGCCAGATGTTATGCCCTCGCGATTTGCACGTTCCCGGTCAATGTCAAATACAATTTCCGGTTTATCGCTTTGCACATCAGCAACAAGGTTTTCTATACCGGCAATATTTTGTTTATTGAGGTAGGACTTTAAACGATTACCGGTAGCAACCAATGTATCCAGGTTATCGCCGATAATTTCAATACTAATATCCTTTTGTACCGGAGGGCCGCTGGCTTCCTGTGCAACGGCAATTTTAACACCTGGCAAACCTTGTACCGCCTCGCGTATTTTAGCCAGTGCCGCTTTAGTATCCTGCCCATTTCTTTTACCAAACTCCACAAATGCAACGGTTACCTTACCTTTATTCTGATAATCACCCTGGTCCTCGTCTGAAGGATCAGTTACGCCTTTAGTAACATTTGAAATAATGGATGATACCACCCCTTTGTAAGGTTCAACTACTTTGGCTACGCGCTGCTCAATTTTCCTGGTTATTTCGTTGGTTGTAGCCTGATCAGTGCCGATAGGCATGGTGATATACACGTAAGCAAAGTTAGGGTCGCCCGAAGGGAAAAACTCCGGCGTTTTACCTATGGTGGCTAATAAAACAATGGATAGAATAAATAAACCAACTGTCCCTACAACCATAGTAATTGGTCTTTGAACAGCTTTTTCGAGCCACTTAGCATACCATCTTTGAAATTTGGGCCATGCATTGTTCTGAAACCGGTCTATCACCCTTAACAGAACGAAATGGTTTAACAGGTATAGTGCCATAATAAACACCACCAGATTACCAATCCCCACATTGATGAGATAACCCAATACAGCGGCTATAGCCAGGTATATAAGGGCCCGTCTGGTTTTTTTATCAAATTTCGGTTTATCATGTTCGCCCGGATGGTGTGGTTTCATAAAATCGACCGCGAATACCGGGTTGATAATATAAGCCACAACCAGGGATGCCAGCAAGGTAATAATGAGCGTAATAGGCAGAAAAAACATAAACTTCCCGATAATGCTATTCCAGAAAGCCAGAGGTACGAATGGGGCCAGGGTGGTCATTGTGCCTGAAAATACCGGCATAAACACTTCACCTGCGGCCATTTTAGCGGCCTGCTTAATAGGTACCTTGCCGTTAGCAAAAATACGGTGCGTGTTTTCAATCACTACAATAGCATCATCCACCACAATACCCAATGCCAGCAGGAATGAGAACAGCACGATCATGTTGAGGGTAAAACCAATGGCCGGCATCACCAAAAACGCAATGAAGCACGACAGCGGAACCGAAAGCGCCACAAATATAGCATTGGTGGTACCCATAAAAAACATCAATATAACCGTAACCAGTATAAAACCAATCACAATGGTATTGATGAGGTCATTTAACGTAGTACGGGTTTTGTCAGACTGATCACCGGTTACCACAATATCCAATCCTTTAGGGAAAACAGTTTTCTGCTTTACCTTGATCAACTCATTAATTTTATCCGAGGCTTCAATCAGGTTTTCTCCTGCTCTTTTACTTACGTTAAGCGTAATTACATTTTTAAACTTGGGGTTATCGTTAGTTTTTAAGCGCGCATAGCTTTCCTGTTCCAAAAACGAATCTTTCACCTCGGCAATGTCCCGTAAATAAACAGCTTGACCTTTGGGGTTTCTGATAACCATGGCGGCTACCTGGTCGGCATTTTTAAAATCCTGTTTAATATCAATACTACGGCGTACACCATCCGTTTTTATAGTACCTGCTGATGATAATATATTTTCGTTGCCAACGGCCGTGGTAATATCACTAAAACTTATCTGCGCCGCTGCCATTTTGTTCATATCAACATTGATCTGTATTTCGGGGGTTAGGGCACCTACTTCATCAACTTTTGATATTTCCTTGTAGCTTTCAATCTCATCCTTTAAAATATCGGCATATTCTTTTAGCTTCTTTAGGTCATAATCGCCGGATATGTTGATGTATAAAATAGGCTGGTCAGCTACGTTAATGTCAGATATAACCGGTTCTTTAAAGTTATCGTCATTTTGGGGCAAATCCTGTTTGGCTTTGTCTACAGCGTCTTTAACATCTATCTTGGCATCCCTCGTTTTAACATCCATATTGAACTCGGCTGTAATGATAGATACGTTTTGAACCGAGTTTGAAGTAACCTTTTTTAAGCCTTTTAACGATTTCAACTTCTTCTCTATCTGCCTGGTCACCAGATTTTCCACATTTTGTGGCGACTGCCCTAAAAACGTTGTAGTTACAAAGATTTTAGGTATCGCTATATCCGGAAAATTTTCCTTTGGCAAATTGTTGTAACTTATTAATCCCAGCACGGTAACCAAAAATATGAGCACATAAATGGCCGTCTTGTTTTCAATGGCCCAGCTTGAGGGCCCAAATTCTTTATTCAGATCTTTCATAATTAATAGATCAAACGTTAATAATTAATTAGCAGACTGTAATACTTTTATTTTATCACCATCTTCAATTTCGGTAGCTCCCTCCGTAACCAGTTCATCGCCACTTTTTAATCCTGATAATATTTCTGTATTGCCGCCATAAGTAGATCCTGATTTAACATTCACCTTTTTGGCAGTTCCATTTTGATTCAGAAAAACATAATCACCAGCTTCTGATTTCATGATCGCTTTAACAGGAACTACTACCGTGTTTGCTTTTGAGTAATTGGCTATTTGAATAATGGCTGTCATATTAGGGCGAAGCGTTTTACGTACAGGTAGTTTTACTTCAACACCAAAGCTACGCGATGTTGGATCAATAACCTTTGCCGCAAAACTTACTTTGGTAACCAGTGAGTCATTGGCATCGGGCACTAATATTTTAACTTGGTTGCCTGTATTTACGCTGCCTGCATAAGATTCGGGTACATCAGCCTTAACCTTTAAAACATCGGCGTTTACCACACGGATACCTGTTTGGCCCGGCGAGGCAGCCTGACCTAATTTTAGATCCATTTGATCAACAGTTCCGTTAATAGGAGATACAATACGGTATTGACTTGCCTGTTGTTTTAAAGCAGCCAATGCTTTTTTGCTGCTTTGTAACGTTGTTTGTGCCTGCAAAAACTGTACCTCAGTACCTATTTTTTGATCCCAAAGATTTTTTTGGCGATTAAACAATGTTTGGTTTAAACTAACCTGGGCCTCATTCTGTGCTATGTTTTGCAGCAATACGTTATTATCAAGCTGCGCAAGTATCTGTCCCTTGCTTACATGTTGTCCAACTTTTACATATATACCAGTAATAATTGCCTGCGCCTGCGGATAAGCGGTTACGTTATCCTGCGCATCAATTTTACCCTGAATTTGTACATAATTGGTAAACTGAGTTGGTTTTATAGCAATTGTACTTACATCCGTAGTTTTTGCTGAATCTGCTGAACCTACTTCGGCTTGCAGTTTGGTAATCTTTGCATTCAGATCAGCCTGCTGCTTTTTTAGTTCAACAAGTTGTGCTGCTTTATCTTTGGGCTGTTTATTTGAGCAAGCTGCCAAAAATATAAAAGCCGGTATGTATAATAGTTTTTTCATTGTGTTTTTTAATATAGTGGGTTTAGTAAATGTTTATTTAATGCGACCGTATGCTTTATCCAGATCAACCTTGCTTATTAGGGCATCATACAGCCCCTGTATATATTTATCATTTGCATCATCAAGGGACGTTTGAGCCTGGGTTACCTCAATACTTGAACCAACCCCCTGCTGATATTTGATTTTAGAAACACGCAGTACTTCCTCTGCCAGTTCTCTGTTCCTTTTTTGATTATTCAGGCTTTGCAGTCCATTGATATACGTTACGTTAGCTCTATTGGCTTCCAGCTTTAATCCGTTTTTTGAATTCTCCAAATCATTCTGGGATTTTAAAATCGCAATTTTTGATTGCCTTACCTGATTTAAGCGCTGAAATCCATTAAATATCGGTACGTTTAAAGTAAGCCCTACATAACTTGAAGGAAAGTTCATTTTGTACAAATTACCAAAACTGTTATTCTGATAAGATGAGGTATAAGTTGCGTTGGCCTTTAGCGTTGGCAAGTATTGTGACTTTTGACGCTTTAAATCAAGTTTCTTAAGTTCAACACCCGTTTCAGCTAAATTGTATTCAATCCGGTTGTGATAAAATGAAGTATCAGTCGCCAGGTCAGCGGTATTATCGTCCAGTTTAATATCCTCCAGTTTATCCTTTAACGACAGGTTATTCTCGATAGGCATCCCCATCTGAAATTTTAAAACCTGATAATTTAATGCAAGAGAACGTATGGTATTTTCACGGGTAGTTACTAAGTTATTGTATTGAACTGAAATCCTGTCAACATCAATTTTTTCAACAGTACCCTGCTTATTTTGCGCCACGGTTTCGTCAAGCTGTTGTTTTAATTGTTTGATATTTGCATTTACCAATCTTAACTGTTCATTGCTAACTAAGACCTGGTAATACGCTTTGGTTACGTTAACGTTAACCTGAATCCTTGTACGGGTATGATTTCTGATAGAAAGCTCTTTATAGGTTTTGGATGCCTTTAAGCCTACCAGATAACTGCCGTCAAAAAGTATTTGGTCTGCAGTTGCTCCAATACTTGACTGATATTTAACCCCAAACTGTACCGGAATAAAAGTACCCGCTGGCTGGCCAAATATTTCACCAGGTAATAACGTTGTAGGTATCTTTAAATAATCCTGAAAGGTGGCCGTTCCGCTTATCTGAGGCAATCCAATACCGGTTGTTTCTTTAACCTTGTATTCAGCACTTTTTATATCAAGCCTGGCATTTACAACTGAATCCTGATGTTCAAAGGCATAGTTTATACAATCCTGAACACTAAAGTTATACGTTTGATTATTAGGTGGAGTATCCTGCGCATAGCTTTTGAATGCTATGGCGCAAAAAACCGTCGCCGTAAAAAGTAGATATCTCATTTTATTTTATTGTGGTTGGGTTATTATTCAAATTACTTATAAATGCCTGTACAAATGTCATAGCTGGTACTGACAGCCTTATGTCAGCAAGATTTTATTCTTCATGTATATTTTTATACTGATTTAAAAGCTTATATCCTTTAAGTGTACAAATGCCGTAATTAAAGTGTTCTAAAAACTGCATCTGCACTTTTCCGATGTTGAATTCCCCCATCGGAAAAATTTCTGTGTTAAAACCAAGCTCAAACTGGCTTACTCTCATCCTCGCCATAATCTTTACGTCAATATCGGTCCGAATGTAACCCTGTTTCATACCTTTTGTTAAAAGTTGCTCCATTGTACTTATCAATACCCCAATCTTAAACTTCTGAAACTCAGCCCAGGCTTCCGGATGATATTTTTGCAAATCGTGCACTACTGTTGGGTTGATTTGTGACAGCACTTCTTCCGAGCATTTCATCATGTTGATCATCTCCTCTATCACATTTTCCGATTTGCTGATAATATCGGCCATCTGCTCTTCATCCTCTTTCAGCTTTTTTTTGAGCGATGCGGTAACCAGATCATTCTTGTCTTTAAAAAACTGATAAATAGTTTTTTTTGACATACCAATGTGCCTGGCTATATCATCCATCGTAATGCTCTTGATACCTGCTCTTAAAAACAGCTCGCCGCTACCTTGTATAATTCTTTCTATTTGACTCATTGACTTTCCGGGTCAAAACTAAGGAAACATTTTTTGATTTCAAAGTTTCCATTTAGAAATAAATTTGCCTGTAAAATATTAGTAATCAGCCTGCACATATTACATTGGGTTTGCATTTTATATATAACTATCCAACAACTTAAAATTGGACATTTATATATCTATAAATTTGAGCGTCTGTAACCTGCGCATCTGAAATCTAATTTCTTACCTTTGCCAAAATTTTAAAGAACATGATGCTCACTCCACTTTCAGCAATTTCGCCAATTGATGGCCGCTATCGTAACACAACTGCTGAACTTGCTAAATACTTTTCTGAGTTCGCTCTTATCAAATACCGAGTGTTTGTTGAGATTGAATATTTTATTGCCTTATCAGAAAATTCTTTATCTCAACTACAACAATTTGATGCTGGTCTTTTAGAAAAGTTACGCGACATCTACAATAATTTTACAGAAACTGACGCTGAAAGCATAAAAGAAATAGAAAAAACAACCAATCATGATGTGAAGGCGGTTGAATATTTCATAAAAAATGAATTTGATAAACTAAGTCTGGAGCCCTACAAAGAGTTTATACATTTTGGGCTTACATCACAGGATATTAACAACACGGCGATACCTTATACCTTTAAGCTTGCTTTAAATAACACTTACTATCCGGCAATAACCGGTTTGGTTGAAGCATTAAAAAGCTTTGCACAGGAATGGGACCAAGTACCTATGCTGGCACACACACATGGCCAACCCGCCTCGCCAACCCGCTTAGGTAAAGAATTACAAGTTTTTGTTGAGCGTTTAGAAGCCCAGCTCGCCTTATTAAGATCAGTACCTTACTCTGCCAAGTTTGGCGGCGCCACCGGCAATTTTAACGCTCATCATATTGCTTATCCTGAAAAGGATTGGAAAGCATTTGGCAATCATTTTGTAAATGATGTATTGGGCCTTAACCGTTCGCAGTTTACCACTCAGATTGAGCATTACGATAACTTTGCGGCGCAATGCGACGCTTTAAAAAGAATCAACAATATCCTGATTGATCTGGATCGCGATATGTGGACCTACATATCCATGAACTATTTTAAACAGAAAATAAAAGCCGGCGAAGTTGGTTCATCAGCTATGCCCCACAAGGTTAACCCGATTGATTTTGAAAACTCAGAAGGTAACCTGGGCATTGCAAATGCCCTGTTTGAGCATTTAGCCGCCAAATTACCTATTTCAAGATTACAGCGCGATCTTACCGACTCAACTGTTTTAAGAAACATAGGTGTGCCGGTAGCCCATACGCTTATCGCTATAAAATCAACTGTAAAAGGTTTAAATAAACTATTACTCAACCAAGCCGCTATTAATAACGACCTGGAAGCCAATTGGCCTGTTGTTGCCGAAGCCATACAAACCATTTTAAGGCGTGAAGGCTATCCTAACCCTTACGAGGCCTTGAAGGACCTGACCAGGACCAATCAGCAAATTAACGGCCATACAATAGCTGCCTTTGTTGATACGTTAAATGTAAGTGATGCTGTTAAAAATGAGCTGAAAGAAATTACCCCGTTAAACTACACAGGTATATAGCCGGTGGTATTCGGGCGTTAAGCAGTCTATCATCTGCATGTCATAACTATTTAATAGGTAACTTTAAAGAAAAAAGCTACCTAAATTTGTTAACTCAAGTTTTTAATAAAAGATCAGGATGAATATCAACGTATATACAGAATTAACACCTAACCCGGCAACTATGAAGTTCATAGTGAATAAGTTGCTTATCAATGGCAGTGCCGATTACCCAACTAAGGAAAGCGCCGAGAAATCACCCTTTGCCAAGGAACTATACAAATTCTCTTTTGTTAATGGTGTTTTCTTTGCCAGCAACTTTGTTACCATCACCAAAACCGATGGTAGCGAATGGGCGGATATTGAGCCAATTATGAAAGAATTTGTAAAAGGCGCGGTTGAATCTGAATTGAAAATACAATTAGAAGATACTCAGGGAGAAACCAATTTTGAAGGTTCAGATACCGAAGTTAAAATACAGCAAATATTACATGATTACGTTCGCCCGGCTGTTGAGCAGGATGGCGGCGCTATTTCATACCGCTCTTTTAACGAAGGCGTGGTTACTGTTGAGCTTCGCGGCTCATGCAGCGGCTGTCCTTCATCAACCATTACCCTTAAGGCCGGTATAGAAAACCTCCTTAAACGTATGGTGCCCGAGGTTACTGAAGTTGTATCAGAAGCGTTATAAAAAATACACAACTCGAGTTATTTGTATTGAAATAACACACGAATAGTCGTTTACATAATGGCACTCATTATTCAAATATCTGAATAAATGAGTGCCATTTTTAGTTAGCTATAAAAGTGTTATTTAAAATATTTCTGTATGGTTGCTAACATTTCTTCTGTTATATTTCCGTTAGTGGCCAGCAGTTCTCTTGTATCGAGCACCTCTGCTCCTCCTTTAAAATTAACTATCTGTCCTCCGGCCTGTTTTACAATTACTATGCCGGCGGCAATATCCCAGGAGTTCAAGTTATATTCATAAAAGGCATCAAACCGTCCGCAAGCGGTATAAGCCAGGTCAACAGCAGCCGAGCCTAAACGGCGTAAACCATGACAGCTTTTCATTAAATCGGCAAATAGCTCGATATACGCAGCTTGTTTACCAAAATCGTAATACGGGAAACCGGTGGCCAGTAAACTGTCGGCAACGGTTAAGTTTTTACTAACCCTTATCTCCTTTCCGTTAAGATAAGCAGGTGCATCTTTCCATGCGTAAAAGCACTCATCCAGATTAATCTCATAAACTACACCAGCCACAAGCTCATCGTATTCCTTAAGCGCTATACTTACTGAGAACGATGGGATACCGTGTATAAAATTGGTAGTGCCATCCAACGGATCAATGATCCAGTTATATCTTTCCCCTACTGTTGTCGTGGTTTTTTCTTCGGTGATAAAACCGGCTTCAGGCAGTATTTTCTGCAGGCCTTCCACAATTATCTTTTCGGCGGTTTTATCTACATAAGATACCAGGTCATTTAATCCTTTATATTCAATTTTATCGGGAGCAAAAGTTTTTCTTTCCTGCCTGATAAAATCGCCTGCCTGTTTTGCTATCTCAGTTACCTGATTTGTTATTTTTATGAGTTCCATGACTTCGTAATGCTAACTTGAATGAAAATACTTTATGTATAAAATAGCTCGCGAAAAACAAGCTTAATATAGCCACTACCCTTGCCAACGGAGGGTATACACTAAATTGCTGTATCAGTAGCTTAATTATGGCAAGGTTTGCAAAAAAACCAACTACTGCAACAGAGGCAAAGCGTATAAATTGTTTATATAGCGACAATGTTGATTCAGTAAAAACAATGTAGCGGGTCATTAAAAAGTTAACTATTACCCCCATGCTGAAAGAAATAGCCAATGACACAGTTGAATTACGCATGGTAATTGAAAACACCTGGTAGGTGGGCCTTATAAGCAAGTTGTGATAAAAAATATAATAAGCAGATACATCAACCAAAAAACCGGCGCCTGCCGAAAGCAAAAATCTAACAATGTGATTATTAAATAACTTTTGCCGCTGCATTATACTAGCCATGTTTAAGCCTGCTGTTTTTTTCGTTGTTAAGTCCGTTCGCAATTAAAATAGCTCCTCCAACAACCATTAACAACGAAATAAATTCAGCCTGGGTAAAGCTTATGCCGGCAACATGATATTTGGTATTTACCCGTATCAGTTCAATAAAAAAACGTTCAACACCAGCTAATATCATATAAATGCCAAACATCACACCGGCAGCTTTAATACGGTTACGGATGCTCCACAGCAACCAGAACAGTAATAAGCAAACCACAAGCTCATAAAATGAAGTTGGGAAAACCGGATATGGCAATTCATGGCAAAATTTACCTACACAGTTTGGTATTGCAACCCCTTCGTCGTTTACATTATGGGGGAATTTAAATGCCCACATCCAATCGGGCGCCCAACTAAACCACCCTGGCTTTGGCGCAGTGTTTACTATCCCCCAATCCCCATCGCCAGACATCTGGCAGCCTATCCGTCCTAACGCGTAAGCCAGCATCATGCCGGGGCCGCCAATATCAAGCATATCAAGCGGTTTAATGCCATGTTTGTTGGCGATATAAAGCACCGCTGCGCCTCCGCATATTAAACCGCCATAAAAAGTAAGACCGCTAAAACCTATCAGCATGCCTACCGGGTCTTTCATAAAGTCGCCCCAGTTTTCGAGGGCATTAAACAGCTTTGCGCCTGCAAAACCAAAAATAGCCGCCCATAATAATATGTTCCCCATCAGCTCATAGGGGTGTACAGTTACTTCTTTGGTTACTGGTTTGGCTTGTTTTTGCTTTTCGCCTTCACGATAGGCCCAGTATGCAATTGCTGCAGCACCAATTATACCACCTATCCAGTTACCACGTAAGGACAAAAGAAAGTCCTGCGGATTATCTAAAAGCATTTGATAGTTCAATACACAATCAACAAGCTTATAGCCTAAAACAAAGCCAAAAATGCCGTTGCCTATTAATTCATTAACAGAAGCCGGATTACCTACTGTTACTGTTTTTTTAAAAGGATGAATAATGCCGAGTTTCTCTTTACGTTTAAATTCCTGCGAAAAAGCCCAGTAAGCGCCTATAAAAGCTATGGCTACAAAAAAGCCGAAGGTTTGAATAGGCAAAGGAATATTTATACCAAAAAGATATTGAAGAAGGGAAGTAATTGTTGGAAACATAGGTTATAGTTTGAAGCGAATATAACGTTTTAATGCACTAATATTTCTTCGCTTTCTGTTATATCGACATCACCGTCAGGTGAAATATTTGTTAAATGCACCGTTTTTAATTCATTGATCAGCACAGGATCATACTTGGTTCTTACTTTTACATAGTTGCGGGTAAAACCGTGCATAAACCCATCTTTAATATCGCCTTCAAATAATACTTCCTCTGATTTATTTAACTGACTTTCGTAAAATGCCCTTCGTTTTTTGTCAGACAGTATGTGCAGCATCTTACTACGCTCGCCGCGAGCCGAACCGGGTACTGCCCCGCTCATTTGGCTGGCCAATGTATTCTCTCTTTCGGAGTAAGTAAATACGTGCAGGTATGAAACGTTCAGGTCATTTAAAAAATTATAGGTCTCAATAAAATCTTCACGGGTTTCGCCCGGGAAACCTACAATAACATCAACACCAATACAGCAATCGGGCATAAGTTCCTTTATCTTAGTTACACGATCCACATAAAGATTGCGTTTGTAACGCCGACGCATTAAACCTAATATTTTATCGGAACCTGATTGCAGGGGAATATGAAAATGCGGCACAAAACGCTTTGACGCGGCCACAAAGGCAATGATCTCGTCTGTAAGCAAATTAGGTTCTATTGAGGAGATCCGGAAACGGTCTATTCCTTCTACTTCGTCCAGCGCTTTTACCAGATCAAAGAATTTATCCTCGCGCTGACCATTTCTGATACCAAAATCGCCAAGATTAACCCCCGTTAACACAATTTCTTTAACCCCGGATGCCGCAATTTGCCTGGCTTGCGCTACCACATTTTCAATGGTATCGCTGCGGCTGCCGCCGCGAGCCAGTGGTATAGTGCAAAATGTGCAGGAATAATCGCAGCCATCCTGAACTTTTAAAAAGGTGCGGGTACGGTCGCCAAAGGAATAAGCCGGAACAAACTGATTAGCTTCAGATACCGGCTGGTTATAAACCACCGCTTTGGGTTTTTTGGTGAGGTCGGTAATATGATCAATGATCTGAAATTTTTCGGCAGCTCCCAATACCATATCAACCCCGGGTATTTCGGCTATTTCCTGTGGTTTTAGCTGGGCGTAGCAGCCCACTATCGTCACATAGGCGTTTGGCGATATTTTGAGCGCTTCTTTAACTATCTTTTTGCACTTTTTATCCGCGTTTTCGGTAACCGAGCAGGTATTGATCACAAAAACATCAGGAGTATTCGTAAACTCTACCGTATCATAGCCTGCCTGATTAAACAGGCGCCCGATAGATGATGTTTCCGAATAATTGAGCTTGCAGCCCAGCGTATAAAAAGCGACTTTCTTATTCATCTTTAAGGCCGCAAAGATAACAATTTTAGAATTACGGAATTAATGGGTTAATTGAATTGTGACAATAGCCTAATTATAGCCTGATTGACCTAATGAATTTTGGCGCATTTGCCGCTTGTTCACGTTCACAGATCCGTGAACGCCATGAACACCGTGAACACTATTTTCACTGATAATCAAGATATTACGTGTTTATAAATTACTACCGTGAACACCGTGAACATTCATAGACATTGATAATCAGCGAATTACGATTTCGAAGAAAATTAGTTGAAGTTTCCGTGAACACGTGAAGCCGTTTATTACTCGCTGCTCCAGCGGTAACTTTCATGCTCCAACCCTATCAAATCAATTATGCGGTTCACCACTGTTAACGCAAGCTCTTCGATGGTTTTTGGTTTGCTGTAGTATGAGGGAATGGCCGGGCAAATAATACCGCCGGCTTCGGTAACAGTTTCCATATTGCGGATATGGATAAGGTTAAATGGCGTATCGCGTGCAACCAGGATCAGTTTGCGGCGTTCTTTAAGTATCACATCAGCGGCGCGGCAAATCAGGTCGTCAGACACGCCGCTGGCGATGCGGCCCAGCGTACCCATGGAACAAGGTACAATAACCATGGTATCAAATTTGGCCGAGCCTGAGGCAAACGGCGCCATAAAATCATTTTTTGCGTAAAATTTATAGCTATGCTTGTTGTAATCTTCGTTGTCAAGTTCAAAGCGCCAAACATCCTTTGCATTATCTGACATTACAATGGCCACTTCGGCTATCTGGTCTTTTAACTGATTTAGCTTTTTTAATAACAGATCGGCATAAATAGCGCCGCTGGCACCGGTAATAGCAACTACAATCTTCTTCTTCATGATTAACCAACAACAACCCAAACAGGCAAAAGTTACAGGCACAAAAAAGGGTCGAATAACTTGTACTCGACCCTACATCTACCTATGAAAAACATGCCCTTGAGAGGGCACTACAAATGTAATAACAGTTTTTTAATTATTAAACAAATTTGTAAAATTAATTTTACATTAAATAATTATGAGTTTTTATCGATAAGTAGCTGGATAATACCATCAACCATACCTACTCTGGGTACATAAATATGCTTAATACCGGCCGTTTTCATCACTGTAAGGTATATTTCACAGGCCGGTATAATTACGTCGGCACGGTCCTGGTTCAGGCCCAAAACATTTATACGGTCTTTTAATGAAAATGAGGTAAGATAAGTATACAGTGATCTGAGCTTGTTAAAGGGCATGGGAGCATCATTTTCTTCTTCAGACAGCCTATACAGTTTGTTGATATTACCGCCCGTACCAATACCGGCCAGTTGTTTAAAACCCCGTGTATGTTCGCGTATAAAATCCCTCATATCGTTCCAGGTCTCTTCGGTGTCCTGGTTATCCAAAATCCGGATGGTACCAATATTGAATGACCTGGAGGCCATCAGTTCGCCTGCCGAAAAAAGCGAAAGCTCGGTACTGCCGCCGCCAACATCTATGTACAGGTAATTTTTACTTTTATCAATGTTTTGTTCAGCATGGCTGGCGTAAATAACCTTTGCCTCTTTTGAGCCGTGGATGATCTCGAGCTCAATGCGGGCTTCTTCGCGTATCAGCTTAACAACCTCTTCCCCATTGTTTGCCTCGCGCATTGCCGATGTGGCATAGGCCAGGTAATCGGTCACTCTGTAAACATCCATCAGGTTTCTGAATGCCTGCATTGATTTTACAAGATCATTGGTCTTTTTTTCAGATATGTGCTTCTGAATAAATGCATCATCGCCTAACCGCAGGGGCACCCTGATCAATGTGTTTTTTTTAAAGGAAACCGAATTATTGTTTTCAATAATATCAGCAATCAGCAGCCTTACTGCGTTTGAACCTATGTCTATAGCCGCGTATCTCAATTTGGTTTATTTTTAGTTTTAAGGAAGTTATAGATCTCTATTTGCGCGCGATGGGCTTCGGCAGCGTGGGTTTTATGATATTTATTGTTATTAAAACCGTTTATTTCACGGGCCTTGGTATTGTCCTGTAACTGAATGTTAATTATATCTTTAATTTCTTTGCGCAACTGCTCGTCATATACAGGGAAACCAACCTCAATACGGTTATCAATATTACGGGTCATAAAATCGGCCGATGTAAGGTACAACAGTTCATTGTCGCCATTGCAATAAATATGCACCCGGGCATGTTCCAGGTATTTATCAACTATACTTATAACTTCAATATTCTCGCTATATCCTTTTACACCGGGAATAAGGCAGCACATGCCACGAATGATCATTTTTATTTTTACGCCGGCATTGCTCGCCTGATATAATTTAGTGATCAGGCTTTCATCGGCAAGGCTGTTCATCTTTAATATCATATAAGCCGTTTTACCCGCTTTCGCGTTTTTTATTTCGGTATCAATAAGCTTGTAAATAGCTGGTCTTGAATCAATAGGCGATACGATCAGGTTTTTAAGCCCTTTGGGCAAAGTATTTTTATACAGGGCCTTAAAAACCACCACCAGGTCGCCGGTTATTTTTTCATTGGCAGTAAACAAGGTATGGTCGGCATATATTTTGGCTGTTTTTTCGTTGAAATTACCGGTTGATAAACAGGCGTAATGAACCAGTTTTCGTTTTTCAAGGCGGGTAACCAGGCATATTTTAGAGTGCACTTTATACCCTGCAACACCATAAAGCACATTTACGCCTTCTTCTTCCAGTCTGTTGCTCCAGTAAATATTGTTCTGTTCGTCAAAACGTGCCCTAAGCTCAACCAAACAGTTTACCCTTTTGCCATTTTTTGCCGCGTTGATAAGCGCATGTATCACCATTGAGTTTTCGGCAAGCCGGTAAACAGCAATACTGATCTCCTTAACTTTTGGATCAATGGCGGCTTCACGTAAAAAATGTATGATATAATCAAATGACTGGTATGGGGTGCTCACCATATAGTCGCGCTTGGCGATCAACCCGATCAAACTTTTGCCAAACGACAGATCCTCAACAGGTAAAGGAGGATATTTATTGTATTCCAACTCCGGGCGGCCAACATTGGGGAACGAAATAAAATTTTTGAAATTGTGATATCTGTTACCCGGAATAAGGCTTTCGCCATGCAGGCCCATTTTATTTACCAAATATTTCAACATGTCCATAGGCATATCGGTATCGTACAGTAAACGCATAGGTTTACCCTTTTTACGCTTCTGCAGGCTTTTGGACAGGGAATCAATAAATTTATCGCTTACCTCTTTATCCAGGTCAAGCTCGGCGTCGCGCGTTAACTGTAAGGAGTAGGCCTCAATGCTATCATAGTTAAAAATGAAAAATATATCCTCCAGGCTATATCTGATGATATCATCAAGCAGGATAATAAATTTCAGTTTATTGGTTTCAGGCAGTACAACAAATCTCGACAGGTTATCCGGAAACTCAATAAGCGCAAACCTTGACTTTTTATTCTTGGTAAGCTTTACAAAAAAGTAAATAGCACGATCGCGCAGCTCGGGCAAAGGCAGCGTATCGTCAAGCATGATTGGAACCAGGGTAGCCAGCAATTTTTCCCTGAAATAGCTTTTAACAAATGCGCCGCGCGTTACGTTAAGCTGCTTGTCATTCAGCAAAAATATTTTCTCTTCGGCAAGTTCTTTAACAATGATGTTCTCATACAGGTTGTTAAACTTACGTTCCTGCTTTACAACAACGTTTTTTATCTGGTTCAGGATTTTTTTGGGGTTATATCCCAGTATCTCCTTTGATTTTTCGTTCAGGTTGGCCAAACGACTTAAAGTGGCCACCCTTACCCGGTAAAATTCATCAAGATTGGATGAAAATATAGCTAAGAACTTTATCCGTTCAATTAGCGGGACAGTAGGGTCGGCAGCCTCCTGCAAAACCCGGTCGTTAAAATATAACCAACTTATTTCTCTGTTTATTAAGGGAACCTGTTTATCCATATAAATTGCCCGTGCGGGCCCACTTTTACAAAACTGCTTATTTATTTGTTAAGTTAATATTAACTCATTGGTATTAATAGGGATTTTATTCATTATTATTTTATTGGCTGTGTAAACAAATTAATTTAACAGGCTGTATAAATGTTTACAATACCTTAGTTTTGTAAACATTTATAAACTACATTACTTATGCCAACATTTGATATAGTAAGCAAGATTGACGGGCAAACCCTTGATAATGCCATAAATACTGCTAAAAAAGAGATATTGAACCGTTATGACTTTAACGATTCAAAAAGCACCATTGACCTGGATAAAAAAACAAACGAGATCACGATTGTTACTGAAAACGATATGCGCTTAAAAGCCATACAGGATTCTATCATCAGCCGCATGGTGAAGCAGCACCTTGACCCAAAAGCTTTGGATTTTGGCAAGGAACAGTATGCTTCGGGGAATATGATACGCAAGGAGATAAAAGTTAGGGAAGGTATTGATAAAGAAGCCGCTAAAAAAATAGTAAAACAGATAAAAGACAGCGGGCTTAAAGTGCAGGCTTCTATTATGGACGACCAGGTGCGCGTGCAGGGTAAAAAGATAGATGACCTGCAGGCTGTAATAAGCTTATGCCGCGCCGGAGATTTTGGACAGCCGCTGCAATACATAAATATGCGGGATTAAGGTGAATTGCGAGGAACGAAGCAATCTCTCTCTGTATAGTATAGAGATTGCTTCATACCCTGCAATAACGCCTGATAATTAAACGGGCTCTTACAATTCAGATCCCTTTTGATATCAATTAACCCGCAACTTCTGCTTCTTTAACTTCATTTGGTCGGCCGTTTTTAAAAGCCTTGCGCGGCGAAAGACCCAGCAGTTCAAACATGGCCATATCGGTATCAAATGATGGATTTGGTGTGGTTAAAAGCTTTTCGCCGGCAAAAATAGAGTTGGCACCTGCCATAAAACAAAACGCTTGTTCTACTACGCTCATTTCGGTACGCCCCGCGGATAAACGCACAACAGTTTTAGGCATAATAATACGCGTGGTTGCTATCATGCGCACCATATCCCAAACGGATACGCGGGGCTGGTCGGCCAAAGGCGTACCCTGCACAGGCACCAACGCATTGATAGGTACCGATTCGGGATGCTTAGGCAGATTTGAAAGCGTCTTGAGCATCGATATACGGTCTTCCACAGTTTCGCCTAAACCAATGATGCCGCCGCTGCATACGGTAATTTTGGCTTTACGCACATGTTCTAATGTTTGCAGTCGCTCATCATAGGTGCGGGTTGTTATAATACGTTTATAATCTTCTTCTGAAGTATCCAGATTATGATTGTAGGCATAAAGGCCCGCGTCGGCCAATCGTTGCGCCTGGCTTTCGGTTAGCATACCCAGAGTGCAGCAAACCTCCATGTCCAGGCTGTTAACGGCTTTCACCATGTCAATCACCTTATCAAAGTCCCGGTTATCCCGTACCTCGCGCCATGCCGCGCCCATACATAACCTGGAGGCGCCCCCTGCTTTTGCCTTTTCAGCTGCAGCGATAACTTCGTCTTTAGGCATTATGGCATGTACATTAACGCCAGTATTATAACGTGCTGCCTGCGGACAATAGGCACAATCTTCGGAGCACCCACCTGTTTTTATGGAGATCAGCGAGCTGATCTGCACTTCGGCATAATCTTTATTTTCACGGTGAATAGTTGCTGCCTTGTAAACAAGGTCAAGCAAAGGGGTATGGTATATTTCAGCTATTTCCTCTTTCGTCCAGTTGTATCTTACCTCGGTCATTCTGTTCAGATTTTGATGGTTCAAATTTATAATAAAAGTTTAGATGCAAGCCAAAGCGGCAGCAAAAACCCTATACAATCAGTAAATGTAGTGATGATTATGGACGATGCCACAGCAGGGTCTATCCCTACCCTTTTCAATATCAGCGGAATACCGGCGCCTGTTAATCCGGCTACAATTAAATTACCCGTCATCGCCAAAAATAAAACCAGGCCCAGCATAGGGTTGGCGTCATAAAATAAAGCAAATAACAAAACGATAAGTCCGTTAGCAGCGCCATTGATCATACCTACCAAAAACTCTTTTAATACGGTAGTATATGCCTGATGATCGGTAAGGTCGCTTAATGAGATACGCCGTACCGTAACCGCGAGCGCCTGGGTGGCCGCGTTACCGCCCATGCCGCCAATAATGGTCATATAGGCCACAATAATTGGCAATTTCTCGGCAATGCTGCTAAAATGCCTGATAACCGCCGCCGCTAAAAAGGCGGTACCCAAATTAATCACCAGCCATGGCAAGCGGCTTTTTACCGCATCCCGCCAGTTACCGCTCAATTCCTCATCCTCAGATACACCCGATATTTTCAAAATATCCTCGGTGTTCTCTTCCTCCATTACGTCAATGATGTCATCAACGGTAACACGACCCAGCAGTTTCATGTCCTCATTAACAACCGGGATACTGGTGAGGTTATATTGTGATATTAAACGGGCAACTTCTTCCTGGTCAACATCGGCCTTCACGTATACATAATTGGTTTGCACGAGGTCGCTCACCTTTGCATCGGCCCTCGCTTTAATAACCGTTTTTATGGATAGTATCCCTTTCAGTATATCAAGGTCATCAACCACATAAATGGTATATAATTCCTCCATCTCTTCGGATTGATGAATGATCTCATCAAGGGCGTCTTTTTTATTAAGGTTTATGTTTACCTTAATAATTTCGGAGTTCATTAAACCACCCGCGGTATCCTTGTTATAACTTAATAAAGCGCGTATACTGCTGGCATCCTCCTGGTCAATATCTTTTAATATCTCATGCTGCTGTTCGGCATCCAGTTGTGAGATAATATCGGTGGCATCGTCATAGTCAAGCTCCCCAACTATTTCCGATCTTTTTTCAGGGTGCAGGTTTACCAGCAGCTCTTCCGGATGGTGTTCTTCATCCATTTCAGAGATCACCTCTGATGCTACGTCAGACGGGAGTACGTTGATGATCCGTTCTTTAGCTTCCTGCGGAAGCTTTTCAAATAGTATGGCAATCTCAGAGGCATGATACCCCTGCAGAACTTTCTCTAACTCAGCATCATCGCTTTCCAGAGCGTTTTTTATGCGGAGCAGATCGGTTTTATCAATTTCAAAAGATTGCATACCCGACTAAATTAAGTATTTATACAGCAAACAAGGAATAAAAAGGCATTAAATTAGCGATGGAAACTAACAACCGGCAGCTATAAACTATGGTTGTATTTAACGGCCACACCGTTTATCTTACCCAATTTTGTTAAAGTTTGCTCTACCTGGGTTTTACGTATAGATACCTGTATACTGCAGTCGTTATCAAACTGCTGGTTAAGAATGGTAAGGTTATCATCTTTAATGATGCGCATTACATCATTCATTTGCAGGTAATCAAATGCAATGGTATAAACGTCGTTTACCGTTTTATGGATGATGACCGCCTGGCCGACGGCTTCTTCGGCGGTTGTTTTATAAGCATTGATTAAACCTGGCACACCTAACAGTGTACCCCCAAAGTACCGCACCACAACTACTACAATATTGGTAAGATCATGCGACAGTAATGTGTTAAGAATAGGCCTGCCCGCTGTACCTGATGGCTCGCCATCATCATTTACCCTGAATACCGACCTGTCTACACTCAAACGCATGGCCCAGCAATGGTGGTTTGCTTTTGGGTGTTCTGCTTTTAGTTGAGCAACAATAGCTTTAATATCATTTTCGGAATTTATAGGATAAGCGTAACCCAGGAACTTACTGCCGCGGTCGCGAAATATACTTTCGACAGGCTTTTCAATGGTTTTGTAGGTATCGTCAAAAAGCATTAAAACAAATTAAAGATGAAGAAAGCCAAGCGTTTGCGGAAAGTAGATGATAACTATGGCTAATATTGCCACGGCAATACCCGCTTTGTTTAACATGCTAAGCTTTTCTTTAAATATAACCATCCCTATGAAGGCCCCTACTACTATTACACCGATGTTCATGGCCGAGAACACCACAGACGGACTGTTGGCCAATGCCTGGTGGGCTTTTAAATAAAACAATATATTGCCAAAATTTGCCACTCCAAGTATCCACCCTATCAGGATATGCGGCCAGGAAAATTTTGTTTCTTTTGTGGCCACCTTGTATATCAACCCGATCATGGACAGCGCAAACGCCAGTATAAAAATTACAAAAATAGCGGAAGTAAATGGTAAGCCATTAGCTTTTGATATCTGTTTCAACAAAATATCAATACATCCAAAGCCTAAAAAAACACACAGCAAATAAACCCAGGAAACCTTGTTTACCCTGTTGTAAACTGCTTTTTGCCAGGGAATTGAAAATATGATGGCAATAAAGGCGAGCACTATGCCTATTATTTTAACAGGGTCGCGGGTCTCGCCAAATAAAAAAAACGCGGCGAATATGGGAATGAACAACGACAGGCGCTGTGCAATGTCAGTACGAACTATACCGGCCAGCCTTACCGAAGAAGCCATAATAACAAACAGTAATGGAAATAATACGCCGAGGGCAAGGTAATTATAAACAGGCCCGGCCAGCAGGCCGCTAAGCTTCGGCCTGAAAAATATCCAGGTAAGCAATATAGCCATGGAGTAGTTCCAGGTTATGGCCTGATAAACATCAATTTGATAACGTTTGGCAAGCTTTAACAAAACAGAAACTACAACACTGCAGCAAATGCTTAAAAAAACGTATATCATGTAATTATATAATTGGCTTGTTATATACTATTTGCAGGCGATCATCGCCCGATGGTATTTCCTCTGCAATAATACCTGTTATTTGTGGTGCTTTTATACCCTTTTTCAAAACAGTTTTGCCGGTAAAAACACGGGCCTCATCCCATAAGCCGGCTTCAATGAATGACTGTAACGTGCGGGCGCCCCCCTCAATAATTACAGATTGTATATCCTGCAGGTATAACTGATATAAAATATACTGTGGTACATAGCGCTCAAAATCTTCCAGGGCGATGTATTTATTTTTACCTTCGGCATCAAATTTAACCTCATTAAATATCAGTGTTTCAACAGATTGATCAAATACATTCAAGTTTTTATTCAATTCAAGCCGCCGGTCAATTACCACACGTTTGGGCGATTTGCCTTCCCAGTAACGTACATTTAACTGAGGGTTATCAATATTGGCGGTATTTTTACCTACCAGTATAGCGTCTTCTTCGCTGCGCCATTTATGTACCAACTTGCGCGATGCCGCGCCCGTGATCCATAACTGGCTGCCATCATCAGGCGCGAAGAAACCGTCATCGGTTTGCGCCCATTTCAATATGATATACGGCCTGTGTTTTTGCACACGGGTAAAAAAACGGCGATTAAGCCATTGACATTCCTTTTCAAGCACACCCGTAATTACCTCAATGCCGGCGGCCTTTAACTTTTCAATCCCCTTGCCATCAACCTGCTCAAACGGATCGCGGCAACCTACAACAACTAAAGGTATCTGGTGCTTTATAATAAGATCGGCGCAGGGAGGTGTTTTGCCGTAATGGGCGCATGGCTCTAAAGAAACGTATATCACAGATTGTTTTAACAATTCGGCTGCATTATCAAAATTGGCGGTTACCTGTGCAATAGCATTTACCTCAGCATGGGCTTCGCCATATTTTTGGTGATAGCCCTCGCCTATTATTTTGCCCTCATGAACTACAACCGCGCCTACCATAGGGTTCGGACTTACCCATCCGGCACCCAACCCGGCAAGCTCTATACAGCGCTGCATATATTTTTCATGTTTAACCATGCTGCAAAAGTAGCTTTTATGTTACTTTGTTGCATGATTACCATTAAGGATGTTTTTGAAGATTACAAACAGCTGAGCAAGATCTATGACACCAATGAAACAGAAGCCATTACTTTACTGGTAATCAGCGAGGTAACCCAACTATCAAAAGCGTCTATAAAAGCTTTTCCCGACAGGAAACTGAGCGCCCAACAGATCGGCAAACTAAAAAACATCCTTGCACAATTAAAAACCGGGGAACCAGTACAATATATTTTAGGTACTACAGAGTTTTACGGGTTGCCATTTAAAGTAAACCCTGCGGTACTGATACCCCGTCCTGAAACTGAGGAGCTGGTTCAGTGGATCATTAGCGTTTGCCGAGGGCAGTTCGCAGGCCAAATTCTTGATATTGGCACCGGGAGTGGTTGTATTGCCATAAGCTTAAAAAAAAACCTGGTCAATGCACAGGTATCGGCCATTGATATATCAGAACCAGCTTTACAAACCGCTAAAGAAAATGCGGGGTTAAATGACGTTGACATAAACTTTATTCATGCCGATATATTAAGCCCCCAATTGACTGATGGTTTACAAACCGGTTACTCCTTAATAGTTAGCAACCCGCCGTACGTTACTTTAACCGATAAAAAGCAAATGCACAGTAATGTGACTGATTTTGAGCCGCATACCGCGTTGTTTGTTCCGGAGCATGACCCGCTTGTTTTTTACAGGGCCATAGCCGATTTTGCACAAACAAGTCTGAAACCAAACGGGCTGCTGTTTTTTGAGATCAATGAAAACTATGGTAATGAAACCGTAGAGCTGTTAAGTAATAAAGGATTTAAAAGTATAGAGCTGCGTCAAGATATGAGCGGCAGGGACAGGATGATAATGGCTGCATTGAAGTAATTTATCGACGTTACAATACCGATGAGCTGAAAAAGCTTGTTTGCTTAGTTATAAATAATTTGCTCTATCATTTTACAATGGCCGTACTTACCAATGTCTTTATAAACGGCAATTTTTAACTTAAACTTATTTTTTTCAAAAAGCATTTTCTTTTTGAATGATGGTATTTCAGTACCTCCCAAAATATTTAAGTCATTTTCTATTTCCGTAATAATATCTACCGACGATTTAAACATTTTGTTATTGATGTTATACAATTGTCCAATAACGCCATCATAACGCTCAAAAAGTATTTGAAGCATGAAAGCGTTTGTCTTTGAATAGTTGCCTAAATCATTGAACAAATCCTTTAACTCATTTAACTCTGCTAAATAATCTAACATAATTATTAATCTTTAATTAATATCAGCAAGCCTGATGCCGAAATTTTCCATACTCAGAACAAACAACGCTTAATTGCTTTTCTACAAACCTGAGTAAATTTCGCCCCAATCAGGGGAATTTCACATCACTTTGTAACGCATAAGTTACAAACATATACCATATACTCCACATATTTAGAAAAATAATTTCACTTTGGATGGTTTCACATAATGATATAGTTAAAAACCCGGTGATATTTAAAATAAACTAAGTTAACTGCGTGGATGAAATTGGCTGATGGTGCTTTTCAGATACTCCCTGTCCAGATGGGTATATATTTCGGTAGTGGTAATACTTTCATGACCCAGCATTTCCTGTACAGCGCGCAGATCCGCTCCGCCCTCAACCAAATGTGTTGCAAATGAGTGCCTGAACGTATGTGGGCTTACCTTTATTTTTAAACCCGTAAGTTTAACCAGGTCTTTTATCATTAAAAATATATAAACCCGGCTTAGCCTTGCTCCCCGGCGGTTTAAGAAAACGATGTCTTCTTCGCCCCTTTTTACAGCTATATGCACACGCACATTTTCTATCCACACTTTAAGGGCTTTTATTGCCGCGGTTCCAATAGGTACCAGTCGTTCTTTATTGCCCTTGCCGGTTACCTTTATAAATTCAATATCAAGGTATAAGTTTGACAACTTTAACTCCGTTAATTCAGATACCCTTAAACCACAGCCATAAAGGGTTTCCAGAATGGCTTTATTGCGCGCGCCCTCGGGTTTTGACACGTCAATAGCGGCAATCAGCTTATTAATATCTCCGTAGCTTAGTGTATCGGGCAGTTTTCGCTGTATCCGGGGCGACTCCAACAGTTCGGATGGATCATTTTTAATAACGTCTTCCATCAACAGGTATTTATAAAAGGCCTTAATGCCAGAGAGTATCCGGGCCTGGGTTGAGGGGATCATGCCTAATTCATTTATCCAGGCAATAAATTGGCGAAGATTGTTCAATGTAATACTTTCCGGTTTTAACTTTTCAGCTTGAATATCAGAAAACTGACTAAGCTTTTCTATATCCCGGGTATATGATTCGACCGAGTTGTCAGCCAGCGATTTTTCTAATTTTAAATAGGCCTGAAAACCTTTTATTGCCGAACTCCACTCCAATTGATTTTAGTTTTAATGATTTATAGTTAAGTTTGAACTAATGAATATACAAATTATTAACGGCCCTAATTTAAACCTGCTTGGCATACGCGAAAAATCAATTTACGGTAATACCAACTTTGATACTTACCTGGATGAACTGCGCAAGCATTATGCAAACATCACTATTAATTATTACCAAAGTAATGTTGAAGGTGAAATTATAAACAAACTGCATGAAATTGGTTTTAGCTTTGATGGAATTGTGATGAATGCCGGTGCGTATACGCACACCTCTATTGCCATTGCCGATGCTATTGCCGCTATTAATACCCCTGTTATTGAAGTGCACATTTCAAACGTTTATAAACGCGAGGAGTTCAGGCACTCATCAATGCTGGCCGCAAGTTGTAAAGGTGTAATAGCAGGCTTTGGGATGGACTCGTACCGTTTGGCTGTTGAAAACCTGCTAAACGGGTAATTTGCGTATATTTATTATAATACAGGCAAAACGCTTTCTAAAATAAAGTGTTTACCCCGTGCGTTTAGCGTATTTATCCCTATGTATAAAATAGTTAAGGTTGCCGCGTTTAGCTTTCTGCTTATTACATTTTTTTCGTGTGCTGATGTATTGGCGCAAACCAAAAAGAAAAAGGCCCGCTCTGTAAGGGATTCGCTCCGCGCCTCCATCCTCTCGCGCGACTCGATGATGCGATCATTAAAAAGATCGGATACATCTACCAATAACCTGCTTCAAAAGGTTGAATATTATACTTCGGCCTTTAACCAGATCAAAACCAACTTATCCAAGCAAATTGATACTGTTGACATAAGCGAGCAATTGCCGAGGTATGAAAAACGCATAAGCCTCATCAAATCATTGATAGATAATGATAAATCGAGCACGCTCCGTTATTTATACGCTATACGCGACATTTTAACCCGAAGTGATGACCAGTTAGACCTTTGGCAGGAGCAACTGGCCGATATAAACTCAAAATTAGTTCAAAATCAAACTGATCTAAACGCTATATCACAAGACAGTGTTTTAAAGATCCTGCCGGCCGACAGCTCCCTGGCTACAACCTTTCTGATCCAGAAGATAGCTATAGACAGCAAATACCACAGACTGGATACCGTTAATAAAAAACTGATGGTAAAGATTGGCCTGCTGCAAAACCGCACATCATCAGTATATATATCCATACTTGACCTTAAAGACCAGATAGATCTTAAAATACGCAACTTCAGTATCAGGGCCTTATCGGCCGAGTATAGCAATATATGGAATATGAAAGCCGACGAGGGAACTGACTTTACCGAAGCGCTTTCAAAAACCGCTACCATGAACTCAAAGCTTTTTAACTTTTTCATCGGGCGTGATATATTGATACATCTTTCGGGGTTATTAATTTTATTGGGGTTTGTGGCCTGGGTATATGCCAGCCGAAAAAAAATACGCAAAACGAATGAGGCCTTTGATATGGTATTTAGCCAGGCAAATTATGTGATACGTTATCCGTTCGTTTCTGCTGTCATTATTGCTTTTACGTTAATACCCAATTTTTACGATCACCCGCCTGTAGTGGTGCTCGAAACCTTTTTTGTTATTTTAATAACAGCGTTACTTTACCTGACCAGGAAAACTTGTCCAAAACCACTGTTTAATTACCTTTTGCTGTTATTTATCATAACTAATATTTATTGCTTGAGCAACCTGTTTATTCAGGTAACCAATGCCGACAGGGTGGCGGTGCTATTACTTGGGCTTGCGTCAATTTTTATCAGCTTAAGATTTTTACCCTCAGTTCGTAAAGCGCCGGATGACTTTTTGCCCTACACAGGTGTTGTACTTAAATTTTTCATTCTTCTTCAAACCGTATCATTTATATGCAATGTATTCGGGCGGTTTAGCCTGGCCAAAATAATTGGTGTAACAGCTGTACATAATCTGTGGCTGGCTATGGCCATGTATTATATAGTACAAATGGTCATGGAAGCCTTGTTTTTACAGCTGGAAGCCAGCAAAAACAGCAACAACCTAACTTCATACATTGATTTTCAATTACTTAAAAATAAATTCAGAAGCGTACTTGTAATATTAACCAGTTTGTTGTGGCTGGTTATGCTTACCCAGAACCTAAGTATTGAGGATGTTGTATTTACCCACATCGAAACCTTTTTAACAACCAACAGGAGCATTGGGGGTACCAATACGCAATTCACTTTTCAAAGTGTGATCATATTTATTGCGGTGATATGGCTGTCATCTATTTTATCAAAGGTTATCAGTTACCTGTATGATGTATCTGCAAAGCATAAACATGATATGGATATGCTTAAAAAGAAAAACCGCACCTCCACCCTGCTGATACGTATTGGGGTTATAGCGATAGGGTTTTTCCTGGCCGTGGCCGCATCAGGTGTACCTATTGACAAGATCACGATCATCATAAGTGCATTTGGTATAGGTATTGGCTTTGGTTTGCAGAATATTGTAAACAATTTAGTTTCGGGGCTGATACTGGCCTTTGAAAAGCCGATACAGGTAGGCGATATTATTGAGGTTGATAGCCGCTCGGGCACAATCCTGGATATTGGTATACGGGCAAGTAAAATTGCTACCAGCGATGGCGCCGAAGTAATTATACCCAACGGCGACCTGATATCGCATCACGTTATTAACTGGACATTAAGCAATAATAACCGCCGTGTTGAACTCATAATAGGTGTGGCCTACGGAACCAGTATTGAAAAGGTAAAAGGCCTATTGAATGATGTATTAAAAAGCCATACTGATATTATGACAACTCCTGAGCCGTCGGTATTATTACATAACCTGAGTGAAAGCTCTGTTGATTTCAGGGTGCTTTTTTGGGCCGCAGACATCAATACCTGGTTAGGGCTTAAAAGCAGTGTGCTAACCGATATTTACGATACATTTAATAAAGAAGGCATAGAAATACCTTTCCCCCAGCAGGATGTACACGTTTTATTACCACCAGACGGTGTTACCGTTAACTCAACAAATGAAAAAGTTAAGCCGGCAAAAAATATAAAAGGCACAAACGCAAACGATACTAAAGCAGATCAGTCTGATCAAGATCAGTAAACCTGGTTTGCTTTTTAACAAAAAAATCCCATACTATGCTGCCTTTGTACATGCCTTTAAGGTTAGGGATATGACGTGTTTGCCCTTGCGTTTTTTTAGATTTGTCCTTTGATTTAAACAAACCCCGCAAAAAGTTCTGGTGGGCCCGGCTTACAGCCCAAGCATCTTTACGCTTGCCTTCGGCCAAAAAGCGGCCTATAGCCAGCAGGTCCATCCAAAAACGTAAGCTTATTACAAATAAAGCCCTCCAAAACGGCAGGTTCTTTTTTAACAACAGCAGGTTGTTCCTGAAATTTAAGTAGGTTTTAAAGGGGTTTTCGGCATTGAGCGTGCCGCCACCAACGTGATATATGGCCGATTGCGCGCAATACATTACCTTGTAGCCCATATTTTTTAAACGCCAGCAAAGGTCAATTTCTTCCATGTGGGCAAAAAAGGATTCGTCAAAACCACCTGCTTCATCCCAGTATTTCTTTTTGATAAATAAGGAAGCCCCTGACGCCCAAAACACCTCGCCAGATTGTTCATACTGCCCAAGGTCATATTCAACTTCATAAAACATACGGCCACGGCAAAATGGATAACCAAAACTATCAATAAACCCGCCCGCAGCACCGGCGTGTTCAAACTGGTCTTTTTGGGCAAACGATAATATTTTTGGTGCGGCGGCAGCAACCAGCGGATCGCTTTCCATTAAACTGATCACAGGCTCTATCCAGCCGGGCATTACTTCAACATCTGAATTAAGCAGAATATAATAATCGGCATCTACCTGGCGCAATACACGATTATATCCACCTGTAAAGCCATAGTTTTCATCATTTTGTATAAGCCTAACGTTGGGATAGTTTTCTTTTATAAAAGGCACAGAATCATCGGTTGAGGCATTGTCGCCCACCACAATATCAAGCCCCGGCCAGGTTGAGGCTAAAACATACGGAAGGAATTGTTTAAGATATTTAACGCCGTTCCAGTTTAATATAACTACGGCAACTTTAGGTGTTCTGATCATTTATGTTTGTCCTCCGGCTTAAACTTCCATCTCCGGTGAGACCATAGCCAATATTGCGGTTCCCTCCTGATCATCCCCTCCAGATACCGCACATGTGCATCTGTTATTTCGTGCTCAGCAGTTTGTTTTGCATTTTCAGTTAAAGGAACCAAAGTATAAGTATAATAACCTCTTTTTACGCGTTTCATATCGTAAAATACCACCGCGGCATCAATAGCCTTTGATATTTTTTCGATGCCCAAAAATACGGCAGTTGGTTGATTTAAAAAATTGGTAAAGTAATTTACTTCGTGCATTACCGGGGTTTGGTCGCCAACCAGTACGCTTACGGTCAACTCGTTTTTATATTCAACCATTTTCCGCATGGTTTGCCTCATGGCAACCGGTTGTCCGCCAAAACGCGAGCGTACTTTAATGAAAAAATCATTAAAGATAGTATTGGTTAGCGGCTTGTACACTATCATAAACCTTTTATCGGTAACAAAATTAAAGTTCAGGGCAGCCATTTCCCAGTTGCAATAATGTCCGGCTACGGCAATAATACTTTTACCCTTGGCAAAATATTCATGTACAAGATGAGCGTTGGTAGCTGTTACACGCTTTTGAATTTGTTTTTCAGATACGGTGATCATTTTCACAGTTTCAACCACCAGATCGGCAAGGTAACGGTAATATTTATATTCAATATCATGGCGCTCGCCGGCAGTTTTTTCGGGGAAGGCATTGGCAAGATTTTGCTGTACCACATCCCGGCGATAGCGTGCCAGATGGTATACAACAACGAACAAAACATCAGATATCAGGTACAAAAACCAAAAGGGAAGTAACGATGTAAGATATAAAAAAAATATACCTAACCTTAAAAACCCCTTTTTTATCATTATTTTAACCAATTTTGAACACAAACATAAAATATATGATTGAAAAAGGTGCTGTATTCCCTATGTTTTATCTTCCGCCGGTTGAATATTTTATAAAGCTAAACACTTATAAACCTGATATCCTGATAGAAAGAGAAGAACATTTCCCTAAACAAACCTACCGTAACCGGGCCAACATCTATTCGCCTGATGGCGCATTGGCCCTGGTGGTGCCTGTAATAAAAGGTTCAAAAAATCACACAAAAATTAAAGATGTTAAAATAAGTTACGATTTTAACTGGCAGCGCCTTCACTGGCAAAGCCTGAGCGCCTGTTACCGGCGGTCGGCTTATTTTGAGTATTACGAGGATGATTTTGTTCCGTTTTATCAAAAGGAAAAGCAGGTTACCTACCTTTTTGATTATAACGAACAGCTTTTACAATTGCTGCTCAAACTCATCAAAATTAAAATCGAAATAAAATATACGGAGGAGTATCATCCTGAATATACATCCATCCCGGACCTCAGAATGTCCATTCATCCAAAAAAAGAAACAGCGCCCGAACAAAAACCGTATTTTCAGGTTTTTGAGGAGCGTAACGGTTTCCTTAAAAATTTGAGTATTGTTGATCTGTTATTTAACCAGGGCCCGCAAAGTATTAATTATTTATAGATGGACAGCAGGATTAAACGTGTAAAGTATAAGGTACGGAGGCGTCAGGGGAATGTTGGAGACCAGCCGGGATTAATAGTTATACCTGACGATGCGCTAAAACCGCACGTTGCTATGTTTTCTTACAACAAAGATGAACTGGTAACATCAGAAGGCAAGAGCATTAAGGTGATACTGGACCAGTTTAAAAAATGCGACAACCACACCCATTGGATAAAAGTTAACGGCCTGGGCGATGCCGAACTGATTGAGCAAATTGGCATCCATTTAAATATAAACCCCCTGGTGCTGGAAGATATAGCCAACACCCATCAGCGCCCCAAATTTGACGAGTACAATGATTATGCTTTTGTCACCAGCCGTATAGTTCACTTCAATAAGGAGGATGAATTAATAAACAATCAGTTTTCGGCTATAATTAAGGATAACCTGATCATTAGCTTTGAAGAGGATCATGAAGAGTACTTTGAGGCGGTTAAACTGCGGCTTAAGGCTGGCAAGGGCGCTATACGCACTGCCGGGCCGGGTTATATGTGTTACGCCCTTACTGATACTATTATTGATACCTACTTTATGCTGCTGGCCCAGATAGGCGATAAACTTGATCTTATTGAAGACAAGGTATATACTGACGCTGATAAAAGTATCATGTTTAATTCCCAGCAAATAAAGCGTACACTGATCATTATACGCAGGGCAAGCTGGCCCGAACGTGATAAGATCAACGATATGATCCGTTCTGAAAGCCCGCTGATAACAGCTGAAGTTAAAATATTTTTGCGCGATGCCTATGACCATTGCATACAGGCTATGGACCTTATAGAGAATTACAAGGAGGTAACCTCAAGCATCATTGACCTGTACCTGTCAATGGTGAGCAACCGTATGAACGAGATCATGAAGGTGCTCACCATTATTTCGGTAATATTTATTCCCTTAACCTTTATTGCCGGTATTTACGGGATGAATTTTGCCCGGCAGGACGACAAAGGGCATGTTATTCCAGATAACATGCCCGAGCTATACTGGCATCACGGTTACATTTATGCAATTGTCCTGATGTTTTTAATTGCAATAATCCAGGTATTTGTATTCTGGAAAAAGGGCTGGTTTAACAAACTGTAAACGTACTACAACAGCATACTGTATCAGGTTATTTCTTAAACTCCGGCCTTAAGTCGGCAGCCATGGCTTTTCTGAATTTCATCACCTTTGGTACTGACACCTGCTCAATATAAGGGTTATCGCTATGTGTTCTGTAATAACCCTGATGATAGGTTTCGGCCGGGTAAAAAGCAGCAAACGGCACTACCTGGGTCACTATCGGGTTAATATAATGTTTTGATTCGTTCACCTTTTTAATGGTGGCCAATAAAGTATTTTTTTCTTCGGGTGTGCGGTAAAAGGCAATAGAACGATAATCAGTACCCTCATCAGGCCCCTGGCGGTTTAAAGTAGTAGGATCATGGGCAAAGAAAAAGGCTTCGGCCAGCTTATCATAACTGATAACCGTAGGGTCATAGTAAATCTGCACTGTTTCGGCATGATTTGTATTTTGTGAACTAACCTCCTGGTATGTGGGGTTCTTGGTGTTACCACCGGCATAACCCGAAACAACCTTGTTAACACCTTTTAGCTCAGACATGGCCTCACTCATGCTCCAGAAACAGCCGCCGCCAAAAGTGGCTACAGCCTCTCCGGTTTTGGCCTTTGGTAGCGAGGCAAATTTACCTGATGATTGCCCGTTGGCACAGCCAACAAATAAAAAAACACCTGCGATATATAAGATCAACTTTTTCATAATTATAATGATTTTACTTTTTAGTCGTATATACGCACCAAACCTTTCAGGTGGATGGTCATAATAAGGTAATGTTAAAGCAGTCCCGGCGTTATCTGACGGATCTTTTTACCATGGCCAATATCTCGCCCAGTCCATTTGTTTTTATTTCAAACGCAGTTGATAACAGCATCCCCATTTTGTCTTTGGTAAAGCCTTTCCCGGCCATCCATTCCAGGTAATACACAGGCAAATCGGCTATTAGGGTACCTTTATATTTACCATACGGCATTCTGGTTTGTACAATATCAATTAATATTTTAGGGTCAGGCTGTATATTTTCCACAGTGTAAAGTTAAAACATAACCAATTAGGTAAGCTTCTTTATCATCAATTAGTTTAATGCTATTATCAAGTGCAGGTGTCATGAACAATAAGTTTACAAACACAAATGGTCAAAAATGTGTTAATTATTACTAAATGATTTATTATGGAACAACAATTTGAAGCGAAGCTTACCGGTACCGACAGTGCAATTGACGGCATTGTGCAGGCAATAACATACCCTAATTTTGCCAATGCCTATGAATTTAAGTCGACCGACGGTACGCTGCACCTGATCATCGCTAAAGATGCAGATGGGCAATGGATTAGATTAACAGGTACAGAGCCTTATTTATCAGGCTGGGTAGATGAACTGGCAGAACAGGTTACTGCTAAATAAAAAAGTTGATCAGGTTAAATTACCTAATAAAAATGCACAAAGCAAAGCGACCAGCATATTGAACAACTGGTCGCTTTGTTTAATAAGCTAATAACCTAATTATAATTTAACAGGTTTCATTTTAGGCGAAAGCAGGTGCATGATAAACCATGCCAGCAAATAAGCACAACCACATATCAGGAAAATAATATTATATCCTGTTATCAGGTTCCCGCTTTCTTTATAAAATTCCAATATATGTCCCACTAAAAATGGGAATAATATACCACCTACCGAACCGGCCATACCACCTATACCTACAACCGAGCTAAGCGCCCTTTTAGGGAATACATCTGACGCGGTAGTAAAAATATTGGCACTCCAGGCCTGGTGGGCCGCTGCCGCTAAACTGATCAAACCTACTGCCTGCCAAATATTAGTTGCATACTTTGCTGTTACTATAGGTATTACGCATAAAGCAAATATAAACATGGCAGTTTTACGGGCTTTAAACACCGGCCATCCCTTTTTAATGAAGTACGATGATAAATATCCACCGCCGATACTCCCAATTGATGTGGCCGTATAAACTATGATCAAGGGCAAACTTGGTTTGGTAAGATCAAGATGAAATGTACTTGAAAAATAAGAAGGTAACCAGAACAGGAAAAACCACCATATTGGATCAGTTAAAAATTTACCAATAACAAACGTCCAGGTTTGCCTGATACCAAATAACTGTACCCATTTTATTTTGTTTTCATCTTCTTTTATAGCCGAAAGCTCCGCGTCGCTATGAATAAATGCAAATTCCTCGGGGGTGATTTTTTTGTGTTTTGCGGGTATCTCATAAAATATCCACCAAAATATAAGCCATATAAAACCGATGGCCCCGGTAATTAAAAAGGCCATCTCCCATCCATAAATACCTAATATCCAAGGCACCATTACAGGCGCAACTACTGCTCCAATATTAGCTCCGGAGTTAAATATTCCGGTAGCCAGCGCCCGCTCCTTTTTAGGGAACCATTCGGCCACTACCTTTATAGCCGCCGGAAAATTACCTGATTCGCCTAAGCCCAAAGCAGCCCTAACTATTCCAAAACCCAAGGTACTTTTAACAATAGCGTGAAGCATAGCAGCTACGCTCCATACAATTAATGATATGGTATAACCTAATTTGGTACCTATTTTATCAATAAAACTACCAAAGGCTAATAGTCCTAACGCATAAGCCGTAGCAAATGCCATTACAATATAACCGTAGTCAGTTTCCGTCCATTTAAACTGGACTTCCAACACAGGTTTTAATAAACCAATAACCTGCCTGTCAAGATAGTTTATGGTAGTGGCAAAAAATAGAAGTGTAACTACTACCCATCTGTAGTTCCCAACTTTGGTTTCTTTCATTATAATTAGTTTTAATTGGTTATTTACTGGCTTGAACCATCTCCGTTAATTTAATGGCATCGGCATACAACTGCTCATATAAGCGGTTTTCCAGCACGTTTTTGCTGATGAGTTTACTTCCCATACCTACTGCGCAAACACCCGCTTTGAACCACGTACTAATGCTGTCGATATTAAGATCTACCCCACCGGTTGGTATAAACAACTGACCTGCAAATAGCTCTTTTATGGATGCCATAAATTCCGGCCCTAAAATATTGGCAGGGAATAATTTTATTAGTGCAGCCTCATGCTGCTGTGCAGTATGAATTTCTGTAGGGGTCATGCATCCGGGTATCCACAACAGATCATATTGCCTGGCTATGGCCCCTACTTCGGGATTTATAACAGGTGCAACAATAAAATCGGCACCTGCAGTAATAAAAACGGTTGCTTCCGCGGCTGTTTTAATGGTGCCAATGCCTAACTGCAAATCGGGCATTTCTTCCTGCTGGGCCTTTTTTAAAACTGTAAAGTTGGCCAGCGCTGCCGCGCCGCGGTTGGTGTATTCAAATACCCTTATACCAGCTTTGTAAAGGGTGCGTACTATCTCCAAACTTACCTGCGAATCTTCATAAAAAAAAAGCGGTAATGATCCCTGGGTTAATATGGCGTCAAGTACTATATCTTTCTTGCTCATTGTTTTATTGCTTTTGTAATTTCATTAACCGTTTTAGTCGTGGCGTCGCCTTCTATAAATAGTTTCTGGTAAGCTGCCGAAGTTGCAAATTCAAGCGTTTCCAGCGGATCCAAGTTGTTGTAAAAACCATAGATCAGTCCTGCCATAAAACAGTCGCCGCTGCCTACCTTATCTACCACTTTATCTGTATCATATTGCTTTGAACTATACAGATGATCGCCATTATATAATGCGGTGTAATAATCAATACCCTCACCTGCGTCAAAGCGGAAGGTATTGGCCACTGCCTTGCATTTAGGGTACTGGCTAATTATGCTTTTTGATGAATTAAGTGCCTCTTTAAGGTAAATGCTTTTTTGGCCTGATTCTGTAACATCCGGTTCTACGGCAATACCCAGCATCCGTTCGGCAGCCCAAATATTGCCCATTATCAAATTGGCATATTTTACCAGTTGCGGCATTATATCAATGGGCTGTTTACCATATTGCCAAAGCCTTGACCGGTAGTTCAGGTCAACCGAAATGGTGATATTTCTGGCAGTTGCGGCTTCCAGTACTTCGGCACAAACATCAGCAACGTTTTGACTGATAGCCGGGCATATCGCGCTAAAATGAAACCAGCTAACACCATCAAGTACTTTATCCCAGTCAACCTGCCCGGGTTTTAAAGCCGCAAATGCCGAATTAGCCCGGTCATATATCAACGCGTTGTTCTTGATGTCTTTCCCACGTGTTAAATAATATAAACCAATGCGGTCACCGCGTATAAAAACAGGTGTAGTATCAATTTTTTTGTTCTGAAGATATCCCAGTATTTGTGCCGACATCTCATTATCAGGCAGGGCAGTAAAATAAGCAGATGGTAATTCCCATAAGGCCAAAGCTGTAGCCACATTCAATTCGGCCCCGCCTACAAAAAAAGGCAACTGATTATCAGACAGCCACTGTCCGTTTGCATCAGGGCAGATCCTGAGCAGCAACTCGCCAAATGAAAGTATAGTGCCTTTCGATGCTCCGTTTTCAAAAAGGTTACTCATTACTGCTTATCAAAATTAAAGTAGTTCTTAGCGTTGTAGTAACATATATCCTGTACTATTTTGCCGGTCCATTCGATATCGTTTGGAAGTTCTCCGTTCTCTATGTCCTCTGCAAACAAGTTACAAACCAACCTGCGGAAATATTCATGCCTTGGAAATGATAAAAAGCTGCGTGAATCTGTTAGCATACCTACTAAGCGGCTCAACAAACCTATGTTCGACAGCGCATTTAACTGTTTGGTCATACCGTCCTTTTGATCCAAAAACCACCAGGCCGAACCAAACTGGACTTTACCTGCTACGGAACCGTCGTTAAAATTACCGGTCATGGAAGCCATCAGTTCATTATCTGCCGGATTTAAATTATACAGTATGGTTTTTGCCAGTTGGTTATTCAAATCCAACTTGTTTAAGAAACGGGATAAAGCTACGCCCTGGGTAAAATCGCCAATTGAATCCCAGCCGGTGTCAGGTCCGGATTGTGTAAGCCCGCGGGTATTATTGTTGCGCAATGCCCCAAGGTGGTATTGCTGCACCCAACCTTTTTCATGATCCCACAAGGCAAAGTGAAATAACATGGCCGATTTGAACTTTGATATTTCCAACGGCAACAAAGCTTTCTTGCTTCTTATCTTTAAAAATATAGTGGCAATTTCGCTGTCGGTATAATCTTCAGCATAAATTTGCTCAAGGCCATGATCTGATAACTGGCATCCATTATCCGCGAAATAGTCATGACGTTTTTTTAATGCTTTCAAATAATCGTCAAGATTTGAAATGGCAGTATCAGCAACAACCTCTGTTTGATCAATATAAGCATTCAGCGCGGCCAGGTCATCAGCGTTCATAGCCTTGTCTGGTCTGAAAGTTGGTAATACTTTTACACTATAGCCATCCTGTTTTATTTGCTGATGATAAGCCAGGTTATCAAGCGGATCGTCAGTAGTACAAACCACTTCTACCCGCTTACTTTTTAAAATATTGCGTACACTAAATTCCGGGGTTTGCAATTTGGCGTTACAATCGGCATATATTTTTTGCGCTGTGGCCGGCGAAAGTATTTCGTGAATGCCAAAATAACGCTGCAACTCCAGATGTGTCCAGTGATATAAGGGGTTACGCAAAGTATAGGGTACCGTTTCGGCCCATTTTGCAAACTTTTCCTCATCTGTTTTATTACCGGTTATATACTCCTCATTAACCCCATTGGCACGCATGGCACGCCATTTATAATGATCGCCATATAACCATACATGGGTAAGGTTTCTAAAATTAATATCGGCGGCTATCTGGTCGGGCGGCAAATGACAATGGTAATCAATTATAGGTAGCTCGCTGGCATACTCATGATACAGGCGCTGGGCCGTTTTGTTAACGAGTAAAAAATCCTGATCTAAAAAACTCTTCATTAGTAGTTAAGCAGATAAACTGCCTTTAAATTAAAATTTATACTTTATCATATAAGGAGCGTTTAACGCCCAACTCCAACCCTCTTAATTCGGCAAGGCCTTTTAACCTTCCAATTGCCGAATATCCATGATAGGTTTTATAATTAAAATCATCCAGCAATTTATGCCCATGATCGGGGCGCATGGGTATCGCAACATCCTGGCGACCGCTTTGCTGGCGTTTTTGTTGTTCAAGGATGATATTTTTCATTACAGCGTACATGTCTGTACTGCCGTTTAAGTGTTCTGCTTCATAAAAGCTTCCGTCATCTTCGCGCTGTACATTACGTAAATGCAAAAAATGAATGTGTTGGCCTAATCGCTCCACTATTCCGGGCAGGTCGTTATCTGCCCTTGCTCCTAATGAACCGGTGCAAAAAGTTAAGCCATTGCTTGGAGAAGGGCTAAAGTTAACCACATCGGCAAGGTCCTGCTCTGTTGATACTACCCTGGGTAATCCTAATATAGGAAATGGCGGATCATCAGGGTGTATGCACATTTTTATTCCAGCGGCTTCTGCACCAGGGATAATGCCTTTCAGAAAATATCCAAGGTTATTTTTTAACGCCGCGGCATCCGTATCAGCATATTGTTTCAAGTGCTCTTTAAACTCAGGGATAGTTAGCACTTTATTTGTACCAGGCAGGCCGGCCATCAGGTTATTAATAAGCTGCCCCTTTTCGTCAGGGCTTATATTGTTGAGATAATTTTTAGCTGCCTCCTGCTGTTCAGGAGTAAAATCATTGGCAGCGCCCTCCCGTTCAAGTATAAAAAGATCAAAAGCAGCAAGGGCATTGGCGTCATACCTTAATGCAGTTCCTTTATTAGGCAGCGGGAAATCCAGATCGGTACGCGTCCAGTCAAGCACGGGCATAAAATTATAGCATACGGTGTATATGCCGGCAGCCGATAGATTTTTCAGCGTACTTACATAATTTTCAATGTATTTATCCCGGTCGGCCGACGCTGTTTTTATGCTTTCGTGAATGTTAACACTCTCCACAACCGACCATGTAAGCCCGGCAGCTTCAATCATTTTTTTCCGTTCGTTGATTTCATCCAAACTCCACACTTCCCCGCTTGGGATGTGGTAAAGTGATGTAACTATGCCTGTGGCTCCTGTTTGTCTTATAGCCGTAAGTGTAACCGGATCGGTAGGCCCAAACCAGCGAAATGTTTGTTCTAAATTATTAACCATGGATAAATGGTATCGTATATAAAAGGTGTGTTGTGAGCGGCAAATTACACATCATTCTGGCAAGTTGAAAGTGATATTAAAAAACAATCAACGCAAACGTTTGCGGATATCAGCTAAATAAATGCAAGTTACAATTTGATGTATATGTAAGTATAAAGCGTTTTAGCAAATGACTCATCTATATAAACAACAAGAGCGACAGATCATGTGACTTGTCGCTCTTGCTTATATCCGGTTGTAATTAGCTGCTACCAGAAAATTGAATAAAGCGCAACTACTATACCTGTTACAATAAGCGCCCCGGCAGTAAAAGCACGCGACGTTTTAAACATTGATGCATCTATCTCCAAACCATTGGTTGTAACACCCCTTGCTTCATCGATCTTTGAAATGATATACATACCAACAACGCAAATTACAAATACAAAGCCCATACGGTCAAGGAATGGTATTTCGTATAACTTAGTAACTTTATCGTCCTGTAGCGCAAGTTTTGAAAAACCATAAGGCGACAGGAAGCTCAGATCAGCAAAGCGCGGTAACAATTTAAAGAAGCACGACATAATGAAACCACCAATTGTAGCAAACAAGGCCGCATTTGAAGTGGCTTTTTTCCAGAAGAAGCCCAAAATAAACATGGCAAAAATACCAGGAGAAACAAAGCCGGTATATTCCTGAATGTATTGGAAACCCTGTTTACCTTCGCCCATTAAAGCATTGCCTATTAACTCAGATAACAGGATACCTAAAACCATAGCTACTACAACACTCCATTTACCCAGGCTCACCAGTTTTTTATCGGTAGCGCCAGGATTAATTGCCTTTTTGTAAATATCTAAGGTAAATATGGTAGCAATACTATTTGCCTTACCCGCCAAAGAAGCAACAATAGCCGCGGTAAGCGCTGCAAACGACAACCCTTTTAAACCTCCGGGCAACAAATTCAACAACGATGGGTAAGCTTTATTAGGATCAGTTATGCCAGATGCGCTCATCATTTCCTGATGGAACATACCTTTTTGATAAAGTACATAAGCAGCAATACCTGGCAGTACCACAATAACAGGCATCAATAATTTCAGGAATGCCGCAAACAGGATGCCTCCGCGCGCGGTTTTCAGATTTGCACCTAATGCCCTTTGCGTAATATACTGATTACATCCCCAATAGTTTAGGTTGGTAATCCACATACCGCCTATTAAAACCGTTAAACCAGGCAAATCCATATAATTGGCGTTGTCCTTTTTAAAGATCATGTGGAAATGGTCATTAGCTTCATTATACATTGATTTAAAGCCGCTCATGATACCAGGCGTATCTGTAAAGGTACTCAGCTTGTTAAGCGCCAGATAAGTGGCAACCAAACCGCCTAATATTAATACAGCAACCTGTATAACATCGGTATAGCCAATTACCTTCATACCACCCAGGGTAATTATTACTGCGAATATAGCCAATAGCCAGATACACAGGTGAATATCAAGGCCTGAAATACCACTGATAGCCAAAGCGCCAAGGTATAAGATAGACATCAGGTTAACCACAATGTACAATAAAAGCCAAAATACAGCCATGATCATGGCAACCGTTCCATTATACCGTTGATGCAAAAACTGAGGCATAGTGAATATCTTGTTTTTAAGATATACAGGTATAAAAAATACCGCTACTATGATCAGTGTAATGGCGGCCATCCACTCGTAAGTTGATATGGCCAACCCCATCTTAAATGCCGATCCGCTGGTTCCGATAAATTGTTCTGCAGAAATGTTGGAAGCGATAAGCGATGCACCGATGGCCCACCAGGTTAATGACCCTTCGGCCAAAAAGTAGTCTTTTGAGGTAGCATCGGCGTTGTGTTTACGTTTATATACCCACCAACCATAGCTGGCAACTAATACAAAATAGATCAAAAATACAGCATAATCGCCATTAGAAAGGGTTTTCAGGTTCATTGTTTGGTTCTGTTGGTTTTAATATGTTAGATTGACAATTATAAACTATATATACCGATTTATCAAGTTTTCTAAATATTCTTGTTTGCCGCTTGTGGCTTTAGGTTCGCCGTTGGCAATTGCATAGTTACGTAAATCTTCTAACGAAAGTTTGCCTGTTTCAAAATCGTTACCCGCTCCTGAGTCAAATGAAGCATACCTGTCTGCACGTATTTTTTTGTATTCTGATTTTTGCAATATATTATCAGCAATTACCAGGGCACGGGCAAAAATATCCATGCCCCCAATGTGGGCATAAAAAAGATCAGCCGGATCGGTTGAGTTACGGCGTATCTTGGCATCAAAGTTAATGCCGCCTCCCTGTAAACCACCTGCTTCCAAAATAATGAGCATTGATTCAGTTATTTCATTGATATCATTCGGGAACTGGTCTGTGTCCCAGCCATTTTGCACATCACCGCGGTTGGCGTCAATAGATCCTAACAAGCCAGAATCAGCAGCCACCTGCAGTTCATGCTGAAAAGTATGCCCGGCCAGTGTAGCGTGGTTAACCTCAAGATTCAGTTTAAAATCGTTCATCAGATCGTATTTCTGCAAGAAGCCCAATACGGTAGCCGCATCATAATCATACTGGTGTTTGGTAGGCTCGCATGGTTTTGGCTCAATAAAGAAGTTGCCTTTAAAACCGTGCTTGCGGGCGTAATCTTTAGCGGTATGTAAAAATTGGGCCAGGTGCTCCTGCTCGCGTTTCATATTAGTGTTCAGCAGGCTCATGTACCCTTCACGGCCACCCCAGAACACATAATTTTCGCCGCCTAAAGCAATGGTTGCGTCAATGGCAGCCTTAACCTGCGCGCCTGCATGGGCCAGTACATGAAAATCAGGATTGGTTGATGCACCGTTCATATACCTTTTGTGGCTAAACAGGTTTGAAGTACCCCAAAGCAATTTAACACCGCTTGCCGCTTGTTTTTGCTTGGCATAATCAACCAAAGCCTGTAAACGCCTGTCGTTCTCATTCACATCATTACCATAATCAACCACATCCACATCATGGAAGCAATAGTATGGCAGGTTCATTTTGGTAATAAACTCAAATGCTGCGTCCATTTTATCTTTGGCCCGTTCAACAGCATCTGCTTTTTCATCCCATGGAAATACGTGGGTAGCGCCGCCAAACGGATCGGCACCGTTACCGCAGAACGAGTGCCAGTAAGCACAGGCAAAGCGTAAATGATCTTTCATGGTTTTGCCGGCCACTACCCTATCCGCGTCGTACCAGCGAAAAGCCAGTGGATTATCAGATTGCGGTCCTTCGTATTTAACCTGACCTATTTCTTTAAAAAATTCTTTTTCTCCTGTTATTATGCTCATAATGCTTAATTGTTGAATTAGTTATTTAATGAATTGTTGAGTTATTTTAATTTTTAGTTGTGTTTTTTCTTTAACCTTTTGCTTTTAACCGTTCGTCTAAAAGCTCCTTCCATTCCTGGTAAACAGGTTCAAATTGCTGGCTTGATGGTTCAATTAATTGAATAGGCGCAATGTTGCTGAAAGCCTGGGCAGGCGATGTAAATATCCCGGCACCAATCCCCGCCCCTAAAGCTGCCCCTACGCTGCCATCGTTGTTATATAGCTCAACCGGAACGCCGGTGGCATTTACAAAGGTTTCGGCAAATAGTTCGCTTAAAAACAAGTTGCTTTTCCCGGCGCGGATCACCGTTGGATTCATGCCGTTGCTGCGCATAATATCCAACCCGTAGCGGAAAGCGCTCGCAATTCCTTCCTGAACGGCCCTGAAGATATGAGCAGGCGTATGTAAATTCAGATCGATGTTTTGAAAATGTGCCCCTACCTGCTTATTATTAAGCATGCGCTCGGCTCCATTGCCAAATGGCAAAACTTGTAAACCTTCGCTGCCTATCGGAGCTTTTTTCGCCTCGTTATTTAATTGGGTGTAACTTAGTCCATTTCCAAAATTGTTTTTGGCCCAGCGATATAAGCTACCTGTACCGTTAATACATAATAGTACCCCTAAATGCTTTTGCTGTTCGGTGTAATTAACATGCGCAAAAGTATTAATGCGCGATTGCTGATCATAAGTAAGCTGATCGCTAACTCCATAGATCACTCCTGAAGTTCCTGCTGTTGCAGCCACCTCCCCGGGATTTAGTACATTTAAGGAAAGCGCGTTGTTAGGCTGGTCGCCCGATTTATAAGTAACCGGGATACCGGCTTTTAAGTTCAGTTTCTGTGCTACGGATGCCAATAAGGTGCCATGTGATGAAAACACAGGCTTAACAACCGGAAACAGGCTTTGGTCAAATCCAAAATAATTGATGATATCTTTAGAAATGCTGTTGGTTTCAAAATCAAAGAACACCCCCTCAGATAAAGCGGATACCGATGTAGTGATATCACCTGTAAGTTTCATGGCGATATAATCGCCCGGGAGCATTACCTTATCTATTTTGGTGTATATTTCAGGTTCGTTCTCTTTTACCCAGGCCAGTTTAGAAGCTGTAAAGTTGCCCGGCGAGTTAAGCAGATGCGACAAGCATTTTTCTTCGCCTATGGCACTGAAGGCCTTATCGCCTATTTCAACGGCACGGCTATCGCACCATATAATGCTATCGCGCAATACGTTCTGGTCTTTATCAACCAAAACCAAACCGTGCATCTGGTAGGCAATGCCTATAGCGGCAATATCCGCAGGATTATAAACCTTTTTAGCATGACAGCGTTCCAATGCCAGTTGTGCCTGCTCCCACCACATTTGCGGCGATTGCTCGGCCCAGCCCGGATGCAACGCCTTGATCGGCGATTCCTCGTCGGGGTATTGTGCTGAGGCGACTATTTGTTGAGTAGCACTATCAACAATGCCTATTTTAACAGATGAAGTACCTATATCGATACCTAATAGCAGCATATTTTTATGAGGTTATGGCGTGAACAATTAAAGTGTGTTTATATTTTGGTAACTTAACGAGACGAAATTAAATAAATATTTGAAATTGCAATCGATTGCGTAAAATATTTTTTCCAACTTGCACTTTATAATGAAGAAAGTAAAACGTACCACCATTTATGATATTGCCGACAAGTTGGGCATAACGGCATCTTCCGTGTCACGGGCATTGAACAACAGCAGCCAGGTGAACGAAAAAACGAAGGAGCTCATCATGAAAACCGCTGATGAACTTAATTATAAACGGAACATACTGGCGTCAAACCTTCGTAAGGGACAATCAAAAACTATTGGTGTTGTTGTGCCCCGAATTAACCAGAACTTTTTTTCGAACGTAATTGCGGGCATTGAAGAAATCACCTATCAAAAAGGATACAATCTGATAATCTGCCAATCGGGCGAACAGCATGATAAAGAGATACAATGTGTAAACACACTCATAAATCAGCATGTGGATTGTATTGTGATATCCGTATCTGCGGATAGCTATGATTATCAGCATTTGCAAAATGTGCTTGATCATGGCATTCAATTGATACAATTTGACCGGGTTGCCGAGGAGCTGGAAACTTTAAAGGTGATCAATGATAATGTTCAGGCATCATTTGAGGCTATGTCGCATTTAATTGAAGGTGGCTACAAACGGATAGGCTTGCTTGAGGGACCTCAGAATCTCAGTATTTTCAAACAACGTAAAGAAGGATATTTAAAAGCCTTACAACTGTATAATATCCCGGTAATTGAAGAACTGATAGTAGAAAACGCCTGGACAAAGGAGCTTGGAGCCCAGGGTACCCGAAAACTACTAAGCCTGCCCCACCCTCCTGATGCTATATTTGCATCCACATCTGATTTTTCGGCCCTGGGTGTGCTGGATGTGGCCAATGCCATGGGTATCAAAGTACCATCAGAACTTGGCATTTGCGGTTATGCAAATGAGAGCTTTTCTGAGATCACTAACCCGTCTATTACCACAATTGACCAGTTTAGCGTTTACATGGGTAATACCGTAGCTAATTTATTTTTTCAGGAGATTGGGAATACGGACACAACAGCCAAGCCAAAGACCATCAGCATAAAACCCGAACTGATCATCAGGGGTTCTACATTAAAAAACGGCGTGCATTAATAAATTTTGCACACTAATACAACATGTTACAGTAGAAAATTACATTTTATAATTAATATCAATAAACAAATCTTAACACATTTGTTACATTATAGCTTTAACTTTCAACCATTATTTATATAGTTAAAATATGGATGATTTTATTGCAGCAAGGTCGCAAATGGCCTTATCATTAGGTTTTCATATCATATATTCATGCATAGGTATGGTGATGCCTGTTTTTATGGCCATATCACATTATAAATGGATAAAAACCAAAGACCAGGTATATAAAAACATCACCATAGCCTGGAGTAAAGGCGTAGCCATATTTTTTGCCACAGGAGCAGTTTCGGGCACTATGCTTTCGTTTGAACTTGGTTTATTATGGCCCGGATTTATGAAACATGCCGGCCCGATATTCGGAATGCCTTTTTCGCTGGAAGGTGTGGCTTTTTTTATTGAAGCTATAGCTTTAGGCTTTTTCCTGTATGGCTGGAACAAACTTAACACCTGGTTTCACTGGGCCACGGGTGTTGTGGTGGGTATCAGCGGTATAGCATCGGGAATACTGGTGGTATCAGCAAATTCATGGATGAACAGTCCTTCGGGATTTGATTTTGTAAACGGAAAATATCTTAATATCGACCCGCTGAAAGCCATGTTCAATGAAGCCTGGTTTTCAGAATCGCTGCATATGACCATAGCGGCATTTTCGGCCACTGGCTTCGCCGTAGCGGGTATCCACGCTTTAATGATCTACAGAAACCGTAATGTTCGTTTTCATAGCAAGGCGTTCAAGATCGCTATTATATTTGGCGCTGCTGCGGCTATTTTACAACCGTTAAGCGGCGATATATCGGCTAAAGGTGCAGCCAAAAGGCAGCCTGCCAAGTTAGCAGCGATGGAAGCATATTTTCATACTCAAACTTATGCTCCTTTGGTTATTGGCGGTATACCGGATACTGCCGCCAAAAAAGTAAACTATGGCATTGAGATACCGGGCCTGCTGAGCTTTTTGGTACATGATAATTTTAAGCAGGAAGTTAATGGTTTGGATAAAATACCGGTTAAGGACCAGCCACCCGTGGCAGTTACCCATTACGCCTTTCAAATCATGGTTGGCTTTGGTGTGCTGATGTTATTTATTGGTGTTTTATACTTTATTGCGTTATGGTGGCGAAAGAACTGGTTTACTAAACCGTGGTTTTTAAAAATGTTTATCTGGGCAACACCGACTGGCTTTATTGCTTTAGAAGCCGGCTGGACAGTTACTGAAGTTGGCCGCCAGCCGTGGATAATTCAGGGCGTTATGCGTACCAGCGAAGCGGTAACTCCAATGCCGGGTATACAGTACTCTTTTTACTTGTTTACCTTTATTTATTTTACCCTGAGTGTATTTGTCATTTTCCTGCTTAAAAGGCAAATCCAAATGGTACCCGAATTGTACGACCGTTAACCCCGTAAAATTATGTTATACGTTGTTATCCTGTTTTTATTTGCTGCTATTACGCTTTACTTTTTGTTGGGCGGGGCCGATTTTGGCGCAGGCATTATTGAACTTTTCACATCAACCGATAATAAACACCGCACACGCAAAACCATGTATCAGGCCATAGGACCAATATGGGAGGCCAATCACATGTGGCTTATTATTACTGTTGTTATTTTATTTGTGGGCTTCCCGACTATTTATAGCCAAATGTGCATTTACCTGCATATTCCGTTATTGATTATGCTAATGGGTATCATTGCCCGCGGAACAGCATTCTCGTTCCGTAATTATGATGCCATAAAGGACGAAAAAACACAAGGCTTTTATAACCACATGTTTGTTTACTCCAGCTTTGTTACACCTTTATTTTTAGGCATTATCGCGGGCAGCGCCTTATCAGGTCAGATAGATCCTACGGCAAAAACCTTTGCCGGCGCTTACATTTTCAGCTGGCTCAATTGGTTTTCTGTTGCGGTAGGCTTTTTTACCGTTGCCCTTTGCGGCTTCCTTGCCGCCATTTACCTGGTTGGAGAATCTACCGAACTATTTGATATAAAACGCTTTATAAAAAAGGCTAAGGTTATGAATATAGTTGCTGTTATATGTGGCTCACTGGTTTTTTTGGCCTCACATTTTGAACATGTTCATCTTGCTAACTGGATATTTGGAAACCCGCTAAGCTTAATAGCGGTTATTGCAGCTACTTTGTCTTTAATATTATTATGGTTTATCATCTCCGACAAAAAGAACAGGCAATGGATAAGGGTGCTGGCAGCATTTCAGGTAAGCATGATCCTGATATCGGTTGGACATACCCGTTTTCCGCGCTTTGTGATATTTAAAGACGGAAGCTCCATGTCGCTGCTTACAGACCATGCCACTTCCAAAACCATTGATGATCTGGGCATAGGTTTATTGGTGGGCAGTTTGTTTATACTCCCTGCATTAGGCTATTTATATTATAGTTTTAAAAAGAAAGTTCCGGGAAAACCTGCTGAACATTGACTTTAAGATCAACGGTTTACCGCTGAAATATCTCAGGATATTTCCTGATAAAGTAAACGGGTGTACAGCTCCAGGCATGACAATAGCTATTTACCGGGTAAAAATTGTAAGGTGATTTCAGCTCGTCCTTAGGGTCATAAACTTCCCAAAAAGTATCAGCTCCTTTTTTTATCATGCCTCCCCAGTAAGTTTCAACGGCTTCTTTAGCTTCGGCTTTTAACCCGCTTTCTATCAACGCAGCTACATAATAATGAAACATATAGGGCGCCCCCGGGCGTACCGCGTCTTTCGTTGAGACAAGAGCTTTCAAAGCGGCCTGACCTTCGGTTTTTGAGACAACGCCGCTCAATACCATCCAGGCCTGTGCTCCGTATGAGACCTGTTTATTTATCCCGCTCACAAATAAACCCGATTTTGGATTATAAAGATTTTTATATGCCGCGTTTTTTAGTTTCCTGGCCAATGCCGGAATATCAGCTACTTCGTCTTCTTTGCCTAAAATTTTTGCCAGCGCATAGGTTTGGTTTAGTGTATAAATTGTTAATCCCTGCAAACATGCTTGCTTGTCCAGGTCATCTTTCCAGTCAAAAAACACCCACCATTCTTTTCCGGCTTTTATATAATCCATCATGCCATCCTTACCTGCGTATTTACGGGCTATATCGAGTTGCTTTTTAGCAACAGGCCACAAGTCAATACCGGTTTGCTTGTCATCCGTAGCAGCTACATATTCCTTTAACGCTACATTAAATAAAAAGCAATAATCTAACAACCTGTTGCCCACCTGCGCATGCGGCTCGGGCGTTTCAAATACATTTGAAATAAGAATACCATCGTCGCCAGACAAACCCGCCAACAGATAAAAACAGCGTTTAGTGAGGTCGTTTTTCTGATACGAGTATTGGTTTGCCAATGATTCAAGGTAAAGGTCGCCTATCCACAGCCTGCGATCACGTTTGGGTCCGTCCTCATATACGGTTTGCATACATTCCTTTAAAGTATTAAGGCCAACCCTGTCAATATCGGCAATAAGCGGCGATGTTGTTGGTGCTAAAAGCGGCGGTTTAAACGTTACCGCGGTGGTTGCTTTAAGCTGCATATCGGTGATATGAAAATCAAAATAAGGCGAAGCTCCCAGCAACTCAACCTTTACGTAACGAAATGCCAACCTGCGGGGAATGGTGATGGTGGCCGGCATTTCTGTAACAGTTACAGTTTCATCCTGCAGCCATGCACGGCTTATGGTGCCTTTATATGGGTCGAACGGTACCGACAATTCAGACGGTACTTCGCCAAACGTAAATTTAAGCCTGACGGGTGCATCCGGTGTTCCTTTTAATGATTTTATGTTGAAGGTGAAATACCCGGTAAGGTGCTCGCCAAAATCAACTACTACGCCGCTTTGCGTTTTAAACGAGTTATTGTATAGCTTTCCAACACTATCGGTATTTACCGCTTTCCACCCCTGAAAAGCGGCAGCATCCTGTTCAAGCTTTACGATGTTTAATGGATGTTTCTCTGTTTCGGTTAGTTTGGGCTTATTGTCTTCAGCTTTTTTTAACCAGTCTTGCCGGTAAGGCTGAAAAACATCCTGTGCTTTTACGCCGCCTGCGAAAACGGCGGGAAGCAATACAAAAAACAGGATAAACTTGGGGCTGAGTAAATTTAATACCATAGGGGAATAGTTTAAGTTTTAACTAATGGGTAATGACCTGAAATAAAGATATATAATTGGTTAATGAAGATAAATATATGCATTTTTCAAACCATCCCCTACTATCTTTTTCACAGAATAAATACAATTATGTAATATTACATTTGTGATATTACAATTATAACACGTGAAGAACTACCTTAAAATATTGTCAATTGATGAGTATTCCATTACCCCAAAATACCTGCAGCTATCCAACGCCATTATCAGGGGTATTGAAAGCGGCGATATTGTTAAGGACGATATGCTCCCTTCCATCAATGACCTGAGCTTCGCACTGGATACTTCACGAAATACAATTGAGCGGGTTTATAAGGAATTGAAAGACAAAGGCATTGTAAGCTCGGTACCGGGCAAAGGCTTCTTTATTTCAAATACCGACTTTAAGAAACCACTCAAAATATTCCTGCTGTTCAACAAGCTTAGCGCGCACAAAAAGATAATTTACGATGCTTTTGTAACCACTATTGGCGAACAGGCCACTATTGATTTTTATATCTACAACAATGATTTTTATTTCTTTAAAAAGATAATAACCGAAAGTTTTCAAAGCGATTATGCAAAATATATCATTATTCCGCATTTTTTAGATAATGAGACCAAGGCGCATGAGATCATCAACACCATACCCAAGGATAAGCTGATCCTGTTAGATAATCTGGTGCCAGGTGTTAGTGGCAAATTCGCTGCTATTTATGAAAACTTTGCATTTGATGTATATGAGGCGCTGAAAAAACTATTGGATAAATTAAGTAAATACAATACCATTAAACTGGTATTTCCGGGCAAAACCTATCATTCTAAAGAGATCATGAAAGGTTTCCTGAATTTTTGCAGGCAGTATGCTTTTGAATATGCAGTTGTTGATTCTTTAACCAAAGAAGTGATCCATCCACAAACGGTTTACATCAGCCTTACAGAAGATGACCTGGTTGACCTTATTAAAAAGATCATTGCATCCGGTCTGGAGGTAGCCCGGGATGTTGGTGTGATCTCGTATAACGAAACGGCGCTTAAAGAGATCATATTAGACGGCATTACCACCATATCAACAGATTTTAAACTTATGGGCAGCAAAGCCGCGGAATTTGCCCTCAATAATTGCCACGAACATTTTGCGATACCGTTTAATGTTACGGTGCGGAGCTCCTTGTAAAAAACAATACCAAAAAAAGAACGCGTTACTGCAAAAAGCAATAACGCGTTCTTTTGTAAAAGATGGTGGTTATTTCAGGTTTCTTACCTTTAAATTTCTAAAAAACACCTCATTTCCATGATCCTGGATCAACAGGTGGCCTTCGGGCGCTTCGCCAAAGTTTTTCCAGATGGTATATTTACTAATAGCTACCAGGTCTTTAAAAGCTTTTGAGCCGCGTTCATATTCAAGCACCTTAACCCCGTTAAGGTAATGTTCAACATGGTTGTTGGGATATACCACTACACGGCCAATGTTCCAGCTGCCAATGGGGCGTACAAAACGGTCCTGCTTGTTGGCTTTAATCAGGTCATAAAGTGATGCCAGGGTGCGGTCGCCGTCACGTCCAAGTTTGGCATCAGGGTGAAGCTTATCGTCCAGTACCTGGTACTCCAGCCCTATAGCCGATCCTTTGGTTGCCTCAGACAGGGTTACAAAATATTTTATGCCGCTATTGGCGCCTGGCGTAAGTTTAAACTCAAAAGACAGGTCAAAGGCGCTGTAATTATCATTGGTAACAATATCGCCGCCACCTGATTCTTCTTTACCGGTTGACGGTAACACATGCATAGTTCCGTTAGCATATTCCCACCCCTTGGCTGGAAAAGTTGTAAGCGTAGCTCCGTGCCAGCCTGTATTGGTTTTTCCATCATATAACAGCTTCCATCCTGCCGCCTTCTCTGCCGCAGTAATGCTGTTGGGTTGCAAGTTCACTACATATACATCCTTTGGAAATGGCTTTGGCTTTAAATTGGTGGTTTGCAGCTTAAAGTTTTTAAAATAAACCTTTTTCCCGGCCTGCTCCGGCTTGCTTACCGCGTGAACTTGTAAGGCTATAAACCCTTTGCTGTCAATAGTATCAACTACATCGGCAGCGGGAACGCCGTTAATCCAGGTTTTCATTTCATTGCCAATACATTCTATCCTGATGTGGTTAAACACGCCTACTTTAAAGGCATCTTTGGCTTTGGCATTCAAATCAAGCGGATAAAGCCAGTCGCGCCTGCCTTCATCATAGATACCGCCAGTCCAACTACGGCTGGATGGGTCAATTTCAAGCTGACGGCCATAAACTTTTCCCTTCCCTTCGTGCCCTGCCGGATCATAATGGCTGCGGGTTTGCACGCCGGAGTTGCTTAAGTTGCTTTCAATTTTTGCATCAAGTTCCAGTATAAAATCGCCGTATTCTTTTTCAGTAGCTAAAAACGAGTTACCTGAGTTTAAAACAGTAGTGCCTACAATTTGTCCGTCTTCAACTTTATAGTCGGCAGTACCTGCAAGGCGTTTCCAGCCGTTGAGTGTTTTGCCGTCAAATAAGGCATTTTGTGCATGAGCTTTTGCTGGTATTAAAGCAGCTGCAGCAAACAGGACGATGGCAGGATAGATGATTTTCTTCATATAGTATATTGGTTGTTTAATTGTGTCAAAAAAAATGTGGTTTAATTGGTTGGTATTCCTTCCCTCAATAACCTAACTCGGCAGATCATACTTTAACTTCCCAGCCCTTTTCATATTCCCTGCTCCATAATTTGGCGGCTTCGGGGTCATTTAAAATATGTCCGTTTGATGGGTCAATATGCAGCACCCTGTCTACCCGGTAAGATATATTGCCTAATTGCGGTAATAAAGTTGACTTAAATCCTGTTTCGATAGGGCAGTTTAAAGGCGCGTCGCCTCTTACGCCATCAATAAAATTCTTAAAGTGAAAGCCATCCAATGATTCAGTCGGGCTCACTTTATTGGTGGCATCTACCTTGGTATCGTCCTTAACATCCTTTATCAGTTTGTTGTCGCCATCGTAAACCTGGTAGCCGTTGCCGCTGCCATAAAACAAGGTGCCTTTATCGCCGTAAAATATTACACCCCGGCCCAATTTTTCAATATCAAAGCCATTGCTGCTGCGGCTTTCCCATTCAGCCGCGGTATTGTTAGGGAAATTATACAAAATATTTTGTGTATCGGGGGTTTGCCAATCATCGCTAAAATGAAAACGACCTCCCGTTGAAACTACCTTACTTGGAAAATCAACGCCCAGTCCCCAGCGGATAACATCAAGTTCATGTGTGCCGTTGTTCAGGGCCTCGCCTGTTCCCCAGTTCCAGAACCAATGCCAGTTGTAATGGATCAGATTATCCCGGTATGGTTTTCTGGGCGCGGGCCCCTGCCATAATTCATAGTTCAGATTTTGGGGTACAGGCACTTCCTTACCGTGCCCAATGCTTGCCCGGTGATTGGTGTACCAGCCTTTGGCATAATAGGTACGGCCAATCACACCATTATGCAATTCTTTCACCATGGCCTGCACATTAGAAAATGAACGGCGCTGGCTTCCCATTTGCACCAGCCGGTTGTATTTTTTTGCTGCTTCAACAGCCATTTCACCCTCATGGGGATTATGACTGCATGGTTTTTCAACATATACATGTTTGCCGGCCTGGCAGGCCATAATGGTGGCTGGGGCGTGCCAGTGATCGGGAGTTGCAATAACAACCGCGTCAATATCCTTTATCTCCAGCATTTTGCGTATATCCGTAATGCCTTTAGGTTTTTTCCCTGTGATCTTGAATATTTCATTAATGGTTTTGTCAACCACTTTGGAATCTACATCGCATATGTATCCTATTTCAACGTTAGGTATTTTTGCAAAACTCTGAGCGAGATACAGCCCCCTGCTGTTAGTCCCCATCATGCCCAACACTACTTTATTATTTGGTTTCCCTTTAAAAAATCCGGCTTTTGATATTTCGGGCGTTAGCAGGAAACAAGTACCGGCTAAGGAAGTTGTTTGAATGAACTTTCTGCGGCTAATCATATCTGAATCGGTTAATTGGTTTACGTCCAAATGCTTCTTTGAGCATATGGCAAATTAGCTAAGTTTTGCAAAGCATTAAAGAAAACAGTGGTTTTTTTTCCTAAGCAATTGTAAATTAACTGTTACTTAAACTTACCCATCAAATATTTGGCCAAGAAAGATCAAAAAAAAACAAACCCCGATTATGGGGCTTGTTAAAATTTGAAGATAATCTGTTTTAAACTAAACCTTGTATGGATAATACGTCGAGCTTTGTTTTTTGAAAATTACGAAGCCTTTTATATACTCCAATACCGTTGCTGCTGCCATTATCATTGGTATTGCCCTCAATGGTTTCAAACAAATCGCCGTTAACAGCGGTGATAATACCTGTATGTTCCCAATCAAAAGTTGTTTTTTGAAGCAGAAAAATATCCCCGGGTTTTACCACAGACGGATTGCTACGCACAACATTGAAACGACTAAGGATGTTTTTATGAATACCTGTAGTTGCTACGGTATCACAACTATAGGACAGAGGTATAAGTGTTCGAAAATCTTTACCTATTTTACTGGCAGACTGGTCTAAAATGGTTTGTACAAAACCCATACACCAAAGCCAATCCTTGCCTTCATTTCCATCCATATAACTACGTACCCATGGGCCGCTGTTAGTTTGCCCCTTAATGGTAAGTTCAAAAGGGTTATTGCTAAGATGCTGCGCGGCCGTATTCACTATGATTGTACGCAGATCGTTACCGGCAACATCAATTGTAAAAGCGTTTTGCATAGGCTGTGATAATACAGTAAAAAGTGCGCTATCAACTATACCGGTTTGAGGCAGACCTTTTGCAATTTGAAAGTTTTTTACCGCTTGTTCCGTCGCCGAACCAAAATCTCCGTCAATGCCGGTTGCTGTACCGGCCGTTGGGTGGGTTATTGCATACAAATTGAGCCAGCTTTGTACTTTCATCACATCTTTTGATGTGTTTGAAGTTCCATTTCGCTGTTGTGTTGCGGCTATTACAATTTCTTTAAGGTATTGTTTCTTGATCATGACCAGTTAGGCTAAAAGTGATAAGGTTTAGATTTGGGTTAACACGTAAACTATGGTTTTCTTTAATGCTATGCGTCAATTATTTAAAGCATAAATTAAGCAAAAAACTTCAATTGATACATCAGTATTTGTACTGAATTTGTACGATATCCCACACGTACTTTTACGTACGCAAAGAAGTGTATAATCAGACACGCGACGGTTAATTAGCCGTTCTGCACATCTTCTTCGTGTTTTCTGATCAGCGTTTTGGTTGCACGATTGTACCATGCTGTCATAAGGAGAGATTTAAGATCCTCGGGAGATACGGTTTCAAGCCGCACCAACATGAATTTGTAGTTGAGATAGTGATTAGTTATAAAAAATGTATCAGGATCAGCGGTTATCCATTTATCCCGTTCAAGAGTATACACAGCCAGTAATTGATCATTTAATTTCACATTAGCGAATATCTTTTTATTCACATAAAAGGCAGGAGAGTCAAAATGCATTTTCTCAGTTACACCTGGCAATGGCAGCAAGATATTGCGCATAAACTGCATGAAAACAAGCATATTTGTAGCCATATTTGAACCGAAAATTGTTAAATTTATGATTTTTTGCTGTCAAACTAGTCCAAAATACAACAATTTTCGGCTCAAACACACTTTAATAAACTATAGGCGGCGGGTTAAGCCTGGTATTCTGGCGTTGGTGCCAATACGGATAAATTGGGTCAACTTCACTGGCAGCATCAAGTTTTTTAACCTGTTTTGTAGTCAGGTTCCAGCCGATGGCTGCCAGGTTTTGTTTTAATTGATCCTCATTTCGGGCACCTATCACCAGGTTGGTAATGGTTGGCCTTTGCAAAAGCCAGTTCAATGAAACCTGGGCGACAGATTTGCCCGTTTCTTCGGCCACTTCGTCCAATGCGTCAACAATGGTATATAAATGCTCAAAATTAGTTGCAGGCCCGTGGCTGCCACCCTGTACCGTTCTTGAATCTGCCGGAATTGGCTGCCCTCTCCTGAACTTGCCGCTTAACTGGCCCGATGCCAGCGGGCTCCAAACTATGGTGCTTACTTTTTGATCGATACCTAAAGGCATTAGTTCCCACTCAAACTCACGGTTCAATAACGAATAATATGCCTGATGGGCGATATACCTGCTCCAGCCGTAGCGCTCAGATACGGATAATGATTTCATCAAATGCCAGCCCGAAAAGTTTGAGGCAGCGATGTAAAGGATCTTTCCGCTGGTTACCAGGTCATCCAATGCCCGCAATGTTTCTTCAACCGGTGTAGTGCCATCAAATCCATGCATGTGATAAACATCAATATGGTCGGTATTTAGGCGGCGCAAACTTGCTTCACATTGTTGAATGAGATGATAACGTGATGATCCATAATCATTTGCGCCATCGCCCATGGTAAACGTAGCTTTTGATGAAATAAGCACCCGGTTACGCAGTCCTTCCAATGCCTTACCCAATATCTCTTCAGATAACCCCCTTGAGTAAACATTGGCCGTATCAAAAAAGTTAACACCTGCATCTAAACAAAGATTGATTAATTTTTTTGCCTCATCTACCTGAGTATTTCCCCAGGCCTTAAAGAATTCATTGCCGCCTCCAAAGGTTGCGGTTCCAAAACTCAATACCGGAACTTTTAATCCCGATGCTCCTAATTGTCTGTATTCCATTTGTGGTATTTTTGATGTAAAATAAAATCATAGTTTTATTATGACTCATACTTAACAAAGCTAAAGCTTATGGGTTTAAGCCAATTGTTTTAGCTATCATAAGTTTGTCATTTATAAAAACAATGCCAGTATGGCAAAGCAATTAATTAGTAAGTTTGAAACAATGATAGCAGATCCATTACGCATGTCTCTTTTTGAGATGAGGTTGGAAGAAATCCACAGGCGCGACCCTTTACTTCGATATGAGATCAGCATTCGCGATTTTATTGCGTTGTTTCCATTAAAATATAAACACGGGGTCCCTGTAAAGCCTGAACAACCCACCTCTTTCGGGCTCGACAGACACGTATTCTTACAGGTTTTGGTTGCTTTTAGCCAATCGTTTAACTGAGCATTGAAGGTCTGTCAACAAAAACGGGGCTTAATCAGGAACAGGTCTAAATTACAAATTCACCAGCCGAAAATACAGGTATAAGTTACCTTTGCCAAAAATATTATTACATGGAAAAAACTAAACTTGTTATCAATAATAACGGCTCTGTAAAAATTGAAGGCGAATTTGAAATTGTAGATGCGCAAGGCAATCAGTATGGTTTGCAAGGCCGAACAGTATTATCAATTTGCCGTTGCGGCTTATCTGCAAACAAACCGTTTTGTGACGGCTCACACAAAGGACATTTTGAACATAATGCTGTTGCATTTGATCTTCCTCCTAAAAAGGCTTAATTCGTTCACATACAGCTCTTATCCAAAAGCCTCCATAGTATGCCGGAGGCTTTTGCTTTTACCTGTATTTATGGATTTTTTTGTGGATTTTTGAGCCACATTTTATGCGCTATTTTTTTCATATAGGTTATCATGGTACTAAGTATAGCGGCTGGCAAAAACACAAGGGCGTTGTTAGTGTTCAGCTTGTTTTAGAAACAGCATTAACTAAACTCTTTAAATATCCGGTAGCTATTGTTGGTTGCGGCCGTACAGATGCCCATGTGCATGCAAGCCAGTTTTTTTTTCATATAGATATTGAACGGACATGGGATTTTGACCTATTTTTCAGGCTCAATAAGATATTACCTGATGATATAGCGGTGTTTGATATTATCCCGATGGAGGGCTTGCCCCACGCGCGGTTTGACGCTGTACAACGCGCCTATGATTATTTTATACATACCTATAAAGATCCTTTCTTGAGCGGGTTCAGCTCGCTGTATCCCGAAACGGGTTTAAATACCGATGCCATGAAAAGAGCGACCGCCCTGCTACCGTTGTATAGTGATTACCGGGCGTTTTGCAAAATGCCAGGCCGAATTGATCATACGATTTGTAATGTAACATCGGCTGCCTTATTTACAGATAAAAGTGGCGACAGATTAAGATTTCACATATCGGCTAATCGTTTTCTAAGTAAAATGATCAGGATAATCATTGGCCGTTTGCTTGAGATTGGTCGCGGTGATTTAAGCGTTGATGAATTTGAATATCACCTAATCAGCAAGCAAACACCAAAGGTCATTATCCCTGCATATCCACAGGGTTTATATCTTTCAAAAGTCACTTATCCCTATCTTGACCTGGCACCGCGAACCGCCTTTTCGGGTATGCTTCAAAATGATAGCAACACTACCTGGCACGCCTTATAATTTAATCTTATGGATATGAACGCTTAAATTGGTAATTTCGCCATCTTAAATAATTAATAAGATTCCTGATGGTGTGGTTTGAAAAATTAAAGCTGAATAAACAATTGGTTAGATCAGTAGATGAGGCTGGTTTTACAAACCCAACAGAATTGCAGTTGAAAACCCTGACAAGGATAGTTGGCGGTCAGGATATTATTGCAATAGGCCCCGAAGGCAGCGGAAAAACCACAGCCTACGTTTTAGGTGTTTTAAACCGTTTTAATTATGCACCTGAAGGCGTTCCGCGTGTATTGATCCTGGTGCCCGACAAGGAACAGGTGATGGCTGTATTGGAACAGTTTGAACGACTGAATAAAAATAAATCGATCTCCATTGTTAGTTTGTATGTTACGCCCGGTATTGAGGCACAAATGGACGCGCTTGCTGACGGAGCCGATATAGTGGTGGCTACCCCTGACAGGGCGAGAGCTATTTACCTGAAACTTGGCCTCAACCTTAATAAAGTTGACCTGTTTATAGTTGACGATGCAGACCAGATGATCAAAGCAGGCATGCAACTGCCAGTTACAGAACTCGCCATAAGTATTGGAAAATGTCAGCATTTGATATTTACCGAAGTGATGCATGGAAAGCTTGAAAAATTAATTATGCCTTTCATGAACCAGCCTGCTATTGTTGAAGTAGAAGAGCTGGAAGAAACGCCACTGCAAACACATCCGCAATTGTTATATAATGTACCAAACTTTGGCACCAAACTAAACCTGCTGAATTTGTTTATGTATGACGATGAGCTGTTTACCAAAACAGTTGTTTTTGTAAACACCCAGGCTACTGCCGACAAATTATATAAAAATCTCCATAGCCGTTTGCGTGATGCTGTAGCCTTTTTAAATCCACAGTTTTTTGACACCAATGGTTTTAAAAATACAGAAGATTTTAAAGCTGCTGAAAATTGCAGGGTTTTAATAGTTGCCAAGGAAAGAAATGAGTCTGTTAACCTCAATGGCATCCCTTTCCTTATCCATTTTGACTTGCCTGCCGAAAAAGAAACATTTATTGAGCATATCATTGACCATCAGCCAGACAGTAAGGACGAAAGCCTGGCTATTACTTTTGCTACCGATCTGGAATTAAGCCAGGTAAAAAAAATTGAACAAGCCATCGGTAAAAAAATTCCTGTAGCCTCCCTGCCTGATGAACTCGTTATTGAAAATGAAATAAAGGCTAAAAAAACAGAAGAAAAGCAACCCGCTAAATCAAGTGATAGTGCCCCTGGCGCCGCCTTCCATGAAAAAAAGGCAGCTAATGCAAAAACTTACAACTATAGTTCGGGCCAAAAGGCAAAAATGAACAACAAACGCAAACACTAATCAATTATACGCAATAAGTTATATACAGATCTTCCACTTTTTTGCGGGCCCAGGGCGTTTTTCGTAAAAACTTAAGGCTTGATTGTATACTGGGATTGTCGGTAAAGCAATTGATGTGGATGCGGGAACCCAGTTCGTCCCAACCAAAGCGGGTTACAAGTTCATTCAGGATCATCTCCAAGGTTTTGCCATGAAGTGGGTTATTGCTTTGTTGCTGCATATGCAAAGGTAAACTATAAAGATATTTATATCCAACTGATCCATATATCGTGGTTTGTTAAATAAATTATTTTACAATCAACTAAATTCTGTTGAGCATATCTATAACCAAATTTGGTGCTAATCCGTTTAAAGATTAAAGCATGATCAAGTTGTCTTTTCCCGAAAATTTACTAATTAGATATTGCTTTATTTACATATCTCTATAACATACCTGATAATTTATTTTATATAATGACTGGCTTTAAGTTTTATTTTGTATTGTTTCTACAGGCCATTTCATTCTCGGTTTTTGCGCAAGAACAACCCATTCATTTTCAACGAATTGGAAGCAGATCAAATTTATCGGAACTGAACATCAATACTATTATTCAGGATAGTTATGGTTTTATATGGGTTGGTACCCGCGATGGTTTAAACCGGTTTGATGGTAACAGGTTCAAGGTTTTCAGAAACGACCCTTCTGATAGCACGAGCATTAGCAACAATTACATTAATCACATTGCCGAAGATAAAAATGGAGATTTATGGATAGCCACCATAGGCGGCGGGCTTAATAAATATGACCGCAAAAAAAACCGCTTTTATAAATATCTTAATAATGCGAAAAAACAAAACAGCATCTCGAGTAATTTTTTAACGAGACTCGCTTTTGATAAAAGCGGCAATTTATGGATCGCTAATCAAAAAGAAGGACTTGACGAATTCATCATAAGTAAAAATAAATTTAAACATTACAAATACAGTCCAGGTAATACACAAAGCATCAGCGATAATTATTTAAGGGCTTTATGTATAGACAGCTACGGCAATTTATGGATAGGCACCACCCAGGGTGGTTTAAATTTGTTCAATAATAAGAGTAAAACATTTACAATATTCAGGCATGATGAAAAGGCCGAAGGTTCAATTTCATCTGATAAAATCAACAGTGTTATTGAAGATAGCCGCCATCGCATATGGATAGGCACTGAAAATGGCGGTGTGAATTTATACAATCCAAATACCAATACTTTTAAACATTATAAAAACGATCCCAAAAACAGCAATTCGCTTTCATACAACAACATACAGTGTATTACAGAAGATAGTAATGGCAGCCTGTGGATAGGTACCGAAAATGGTGGTTTAAGCATATTAAACCCAAACACAGATAAATTCAGTAATTATTATCAGGACGATGTTGATGCCAGCAGTATAGCCAGTAATTCTGTTGATGTAATATTTAAAGATGGAGTGGGCAATATGTGGATAGGCACTTTTGCATCAGGCATTAACCTTTATAAAAAAATAAAGGAAAATTTTGTTCATTATAAGCACAGTTTGCAACCCAACAGTCTCTCTAACAACTATATTTTAAGTATTTATCAGGACAAAAAAAACAATATATGGGTAGGTACCGACGGCGGGGGCTTAAATCTTTTTAATTCAGAAAAGGGAGATTTTAAAGCATACAAACACGATGAGCATAATAAAAACAGTATAGCAGGAAACTATATTTTAACAACAAAAGAAGATGATAAAGGCAATTTATGGATAGGTACCTGGGGTGATGGCCTTAGTGTTATGGATGGCAAAACCCGTAAGTTTAAATCATATAAGCATAATCCTGATGACAGTACCAGCTTAAGCGGTAATAATATTTATGCAATAACAACTTCCTCGGCCGACCATAAAGTTTGGATTGGCACCCTTGGTCAGGGTCTTGATCTTTATGATCCGAGAACAAATAAATTCACACACTACAGGCATAATGCTAATGATGCAGGAAGCCTGAGCAGTGATAACATCAATTCATTGTTAGAGGATTCAAAAGGCAACCTTTGGGTGGGCACCAATGATGGCGGCCTTAATCTTTTTAATAAACAAACCAATAAATTCACCAGCTATAAATACGACGGATCTAAAAACAGCATCAGCAATAATACCGCGCTTGATTTGCTTGAAGACCATGCCGGCAATATTTGGATATGCACTTTTGATGGATTAAACCGTTTTGATCCAAAAACAGGCAAATTCACCAGTTTTAAAGTAAAAGATGGTTTGCCCAATAACTATACCTACGCAGTTAAAGAAGATAATAAAGGTAACTTGTGGGTAAGCACAAACACAGGCATATCAAAGTTTAATCCGGTAACCAAAACATTTAAAAACTTCACCGTTGATGACGGCTTACAGGCAGACGAATTTAAGCCGCACTCCGCTTTAAAAAGCAATAACGGCACCCTCTATTTTGGAGGGGTTAATGGCTTTAACGTATTTGATCCGGATAAGATTATACAAACCGTTTATAATCCGCCTTTAATTTTAACCGACTTTCAAATTTTAAATAAGAGCATTACGCCAGCTAAAAATAATGGGGATTCTTCACCTTTAAAAGCAGACATCACCGTTACCAAAGCAATTACCATAACGCATGAGCAATCGGTAATTTCATTTGAATTTGTCTCTTTAGATTATGCCTTATCAAACCGAACAGTTTATGCCTACCAATTAGAAGGTTTTGACAAAAACTGGAATTATATAGGCCGTAAAAACACAGCAACCTATACCAACCTGCCCGCGGGCAATTATATATTTAAGGTAAAAAGCCAAAATAGCGACGGCAACTGGTCATCACATGAATTAAGTGTTGAACTAACTGTTTTGCCACCATTTTGGCTTACATGGTGGTTTATTACAATCATGGCACTACTTTTATTTGGTATTATTTATTTTTTATACCGCTTAAAGGTAAACTCCATCATCAGGCAAAAAGCGTTATTAGAGCAACAGGTAGCTGAACGTACCGAGGAGGTTTTACTCAAATCTGAAGAGTTAAAAAAACAGGCTGATGATCTCCAGGAACTGAATGCGGAGTTGCAAGCTCAGTCAGAAGAGTTACAGGCATTGAACGAAGAGCTGCTGTCTCAATCAGAAGAATTAGAATTACAGCGTTTACAAGAACAGCAGGCACGTGAAGAGGCCGATAAGGCCAATCAGGCAAAGAGTATATTCCTAGCTACAATGAGCCACGAAATACGGACGCCAATGAACGGAGTAATAGGTATGGCCTCCCTTTTAGGCGAAACGGACCTTAATAGCGAACAGCGCGAATATACCGATACCATTATTTCCTGTGGTGATAGTTTGGTAAATGTGATTAACGATATTCTTGATTTTTCAAAAATAGAATCCGGGAAAATGGAGATGGAGCAGGAAGATTTCGACCTACGACATTGTATTGAAGAGGTGATGGACCTCTTTTCGGCAAAAGCAGCACAACAGGGACTTGAGCTGATTTACCAGATCGACCCGGAACTACCTCAGCAAATTGTTGGTGATAGCTTACGCCTTAAACAGGTAATAACCAATTTAACCGGTAATGCCCTGAAGTTCACTCACAAAGGCGAGGTATTCATAAAAGTGTTTCTGTCCAAAAAGTTTGGGAACGGTGAAATTGAAATAGGCTTTAGCGTTATGGATACCGGCATAGGCATCCCCAAAGAAAAGGTTCCTGACCTGTTCAATGCTTTTACACAGGTAGACTCATCAACAACCCGCAAATATGGCGGCACCGGCTTAGGCCTGGTGATCAGCCAGCGGCTGGTTAAATTAATGGGAGGTGATATTTGGGTTGAAAGTGTTTTTACCGAAGGATCTGTTTTTGTGTTTACTATCAGGGCTGCCACCAGTAAAAAACAGTCAAAGCACGTCCCTATAGTGTTTAATCCCACTGATCTGGAAGGCAAAAAAATACTGGTTGTAGATGATAATCAAACAAACAGGTTCATTTTAAGAACTCAGCTTGAGCTGTGGGGCTTGTTAACGGTAGCTGCATCATCGGCTATTGAAGCGCTTGAACTGCTATCAGTTGATTCAAACTTTAATTTGGTGATAACCGATATGGAGATGCCTGACATGGATGGCATTGAACTTGCGCGCGCTATTAAAACAAATTATAAAAACGTGCCTGTTATAATGTTAAGTTCAATAGGCGATGGTTCAAAGAAAAAATATCCGGGGTTGTTTTCGGCCATTTTAACTAAACCTGTTAAGCAAAGTCAGTTGGGCAAAAGTATCCAGGCGGAATTGCAAAATCTTAAACAGGTGTCATTTACCGAAGATAAACCATTAAAACTGCTCGATGAAAATTTTGCATTGCGGTTCCCATTGCGCATTTTAATTGCAGAAGACAATACCGTGAATCAAAAATTGATTGACCGTATGCTGAGCAAACTTGGATATCATTTTGAAATGACGCAAAACGGTAACGAGGCACTGGATAAACTAAAATCAACACCGTTTGATGTAGTATTTATGGACGTGCAAATGCCCGAAATGGATGGCTTTGAAACAACCCGCTACATACGCAAATATGCCTTTAAACAACCCTATATTATTGCAATGACTGCCAACGCCGGCCCTGACGACCGCGAGCTTTGTTTAAGTGAGGGTATGGACGATTATATAGCCAAGCCCATGAAAACCGAAGGTTTGATAGATATGCTAAAAAAAGCTCATGAGGGCGTAACAAAGAAAAATTTAAACAAGAGTTATTAGGCTATAATAGGTTTATTCCTATTGACAGCCCTACCCCATCAATTCTTTCATCAGTTTATCAAATGCCTCCTTCATTTCGGCAAGGTCTTGTTCCAGTTTTATTACACGGGCTTCAAGGCCACTGCCTGATCTGGTGTTGGATTCTTCTATATCATCATTTTCATCAATTTCAGGGGTACCGCCTAATAAATGAGCATATCTTACTTCCTTTTGACCTGGCCGCTTAGGCAATTGAACTACATAGGGCAGAGCCGGATCAGCTAATTTCTCTATCATTTCCTGAACTTCTTCTATCGACTCAAATTCGTATAACCTGCCCGAGTTGGTATTGAGTTCGCCGGGTGTTTGTGGCCCCCGCAATATCAGCAGGCAAATTAAAGCTACTTCGGCGGGGATCACCGGGAAAACAATAGCAAAATTATGTTTATACTTGATATTACGGATAGAGCCCCCAGTGACGGTCGAGATCAGACCGCGCCTTTTCAATGTATTCAACGCTTCGGTTACAGTGCCTTCATCATAATTAACTACAGGCTTGCGTGATGTTTTTTGGTTACATGCAGCTGTTAAGCCATTCAGGGTCATAGGATAATAGTCGGGCGTAGTTTTGCTTTTTTCCATTAGGGATCCTAATACGCGAAGTTCAATAGCATTAAGTACAGGTAAAGTTTGTGGTGAATCCATGGCTAAATATAAGCAGCTTTTTATAGCCGCAAAATATTAGCGGTTATTTTTAAACATTTCGTGTTAATGAATGGTAAAACTTAGCTTAAATCCGTTATTTTGTATTTACATGTCTTTATTCATTACATCACTAAATTCGGGGAGTAATGGCAATTGCTATTACATTGGGAACGAGCGGGAAGCTATATTGGTTGATGCCGGCATATCATGCCGTGAAACTGAAAAGCGTATGGCCAGGCTTGGCTTATCTATGCAAAAAGTAAAGGCAATATTTGTGTCACATGAACATTCTGACCACATACGTGGCATACCAGTACTGGCCAAAAAGTTCAAGCTGCCCGTATATATCACCCCGGGGACGTTACTCCACTTAAATGGCAGCCTGGATATTGAACTTGTGCACCATTTAAAGGAATTTGAAACTGTAAGCGTTGGCGATCTGCAAATTACCTCATTCCCAAAAGAGCATGACGCATCCGAGCCACACAGTTTTATAATAAACTACAATGATATTAACGTGGGGGTTTTCACTGACATTGGCGTTGTATGCGACAGGCTTATCCGATATTTCAGCCAGTGTCATGCCGCATTTCTGGAAGCTAATTATGATGATGAAATGCTGGATAACGGCGGATATCCTTACCATTTGAAAAGGCGGATCCGTGGTGGTAAAGGCCACCTTTCAAACAAACAAGCATTGGCGCTATTTACTACCCACCGGCCTTCGCACATGACACACCTGCTGCTCTCGCACCTATCGCACAACAACAATAACCCTCAACTTGTTAAAGAGTTGTTTACTGCCTGCGCCGATGGCATTAACATTATTGTAGCATCGCGGTTTGAGGAAACGCCCGTTTATCATATTGGGCATAATACTAACACACTTGCTTACTCCGGACAATTGGATCTTGGCTTTAATCTGTTATAGTTAAACCCGTTAAATGATATTGTTTTTTGCAATATCCTGCATAAATATTTTGCTGAGCATAGCATACAATTCAGCATGTTTGTGCTTGAGTTCGTCGGGCTTTTGAAAAAAATACTCCGCCGCCACGGCAAAAAATTCAGCTTCGTTGGTAATGGCATATGGGTTGATATCTGATCTGCCTTCTTCAATTTGATGAATTTCCTGATGTATCATCTTTAACCACGGCATTACATAATCATGCGCAAGCAGGTTTTCGGGAATACCATCAGTAGCACCATCCGATTTATCAAGCAGGTGAACAAACTCATGTATGGCAGTGTTTTCTTTGCCGGCAGATCTCGAAAAGCCTTTAATAAGGGCCGCGCGTGATAATATCATTTGCCCATTCATGTAGCCGCTACCTACCATGCCCAGGATATTCCTGCTTTCTCCCACAAACTGAAACTCGCTATCAAAAGTATCGGGATACAATATCACATTAGTTAAATTTCGGTATCTCCAATCTTTAAATCCAAATACCGGAATAATAGCGCTTGATGCTATCATAACCCGGTCGGTATCTTCAACAGTTGTACCAACACCCTCTATGGTGATACCCGATAAAAACTCAGCAATCTTTTGTTCAAATAACGCCTTAAACTGATCATTTAATGATTGATAAAATGGGATATATTGTTCTAAAAGTGGCTTATAAACTGAAGTTAACGCATCAATATTCGCCTTTTTTTTATGCCTCTTGCTCCAAATATAATATCCAAAAAATGCTATAATTAACAAGATGATGATTAAAGTCATGATAACACAAATATCACAATTAAATAAAGTAAATCATCAACATGACCAAAGCCGCTGTCAGGGTGTTTAAAAAATTCACCATGTTATTGCCAATATAATTTCGGCGTTCAAGTGTTGCACCTAATATCGAGTCGAATAAATTACCTATTGTTCCTGCAATAATTATACTAATCGACCAGATATTCCATCCAAAGCCCATAGTATAAACTATTGCAATGATCACGCAACCGACAACGCCAATTAATGTACCTTCCAGGCTAATTACCCCGTCAAGTCCGCACGCATCAGGTCTCCATGTGATGATGTTAAAAAACCGCCTGCCGTAAACTGTGCCCAGTTCTGACGATAGTGTATCAGCCGTGGCCGAGGCAAAGCTGGCAGCCATCATCAGCACAAATAAATGTGTGTATAAAGGAAGTAATTGGCTCAATAGTCCCGCTATGGCGCCAACGCCTGCATTGGCCAAAACCTGGCTGGCTGTGCGGCCCTTTTTATGTTCTTCGGGATTAGTAAAGCCTTGTTTTTTGTGGCGCTGCCATGACGTTGCCCCTGAGCCCAAAATAAAAAAAGTGGTCATCATAGCTATCCCGGTATAACCAGCTCCTGCAAAAACAAAGCAGGCAACCACAGCACCGGTTATAGCGGCAACAGGGGTAAGTTTTCGGGCAGATACGCTGTATGCTATACCTGAAATTAAAATAAGAGCTAATAAACCATATTGTGACAGCATAACGATCAAAGGTATTTATTACGCCCATATTAAGTGAATTAAGTCATCATCAATTCATACTTTTGAACCGTATGAAAGATATTTTAGGCCAGGCAATACATGACCATTATTATAAAAAGCCCGGGCATAAGCTTTGGATCAATAATCAGTATGGCCCAAAGGAAGAAATGCCTGTTGATATTTACTTCCGCGGGGAAGATGATATGCCTGATATAGAATGGCTGGCTTTAAATGAGTGCCGCGGCGAGGTACTGGATATTGGCGCAGGTGCCGGCGGCCATGCTTTGCTATTGCAGGAACGTGGCTTTGATACATCGGCGCTGGACATATCAGCCCTGGCTGCCGGTGTAATGACAGCCCGCGGGGTAAATAAAGTGATAACCGCGGATATATTTAAATATCAGGAACAAAAATACGATACCTTATTAATGCTTATGAATGGCATAGGCCTCACCGGTTCCTTGCTTAGCTTACAGTCATTTCTTCAACACGCAAAACAGCTGCTTAAGGAAGGCGGGCAACTGCTGTTTGATTCATCAGACATAGCCTATTTATACGAGGGCAAACTACCGGATAACGGCAAGTATTATGGCGAAATTCAATACCGGTATCAATATAACTGGCAAAAAACAGATTGGTTTCCCTGGTTATATATAGACGAAAAAACGCTTACAGGAATAGCCACCGAAGCTGGCTATAACCTGGAGGTTTTACTGGAGGATGAATTTAAGCAGTACCTGGTACGCTTAACCCTTAAGTAGCCACAGCCATAATAGCATTAAGATGATCAAATTGATCTATCAATTATCCACCTTATTTTGCCTTACGGATATAAATATTGCCATTCATGTTTTTCATTAACATTTCGGGGCCGCCGCCATCAATTTTACCGTATACCCAATCGTCAATTTTTAAACTGTACATGCCTGCCTTGTTGCTGCGGGTAACGGCGTTTTTTTGCTGACTGGTAATTACATCAAAATCGGTATAAATATCGCCCCGGTCTGATTTTAGTTTCACATTTGCTTTCAACGTGGCCGGGAAGGTTACATCTACATTGCCATTCAATGTTGAGAATCCCATGGCGGCCTTAGGGTCTATGCTTTTAAACACTACGGTAACATCACCATTAACTGTATTTGCCACTACAGAGCCCGAAACATTATTGAGCTTTATAAAACCATTTACGTTAGTTATCTCCAATGTCCCTTTTACATTACTCGCTATAATGTTTCCGTCATTCACAGTTGAAAGCTTTAACATAGCTTCATTTTGAGGTACTTTAATGTTTAAATGGATTGTTTTACCAACGCCGCTGTGAATATTAATCTGATTGTTGTTTTCTTCGGCTGTTATATCCAGATTGGAATTGCCTATCAGGCGCTTCATGCCGTTAGGGCCTTCTTTAACACGGCCTTTCCTTTCTTCGCCCGATTGGGCATCTATAACAATATCCTTCCCTTCATAACCAACAACGGTAATTGACCCGCTTATCAAACGGGCATTAAGCTTATAAGGTTTGCCTGCATCACTTAACGGTACAACCAATTGTTCAGACGATCCGCTTTGCGCCCAAACTCGTGCGGTGAGCAACAAGGCTACTATCATTACACCCGTAACCTTTATAATTTTTATCTTTTTCATATTTAATTTTATTGTTGTTTTTTAATATAAATATTACCGTTTAGGGTTTCAAACTTGAATAATTTGCCTCCGGCGCCAATGCGTACATCTGAATTTTTACTGAGTTTATATACAGTGCCATTATTATTTTTTGTTTGGGTTTTGATCACTTTGCCTGGCATCACTTCTGCATTTGGAAAATCGGTATAAAACTGACCGTTCATGCTCTTAAATTCCAGGTCGGCTGCTGAGTTTGCGGGATAAGTGATTTTAACCTCGCCATTGATAGTTTTATAGGACGAAGCTTCTGCCGGGATACTGAGGTAGTTTGCTGTTACGGCACCATTAACCGTATGCGCCTCTGTGGTGCCCTTGGCGTTAACAATGTCAATAGGCCCGTTTACATTATTTACTTTTAATGAACCGTACACATTTTTAACAGTAATATGGCCATTATTAACGGTTGAAACCTTAAGATTCATATTGAAAGGTACTTTCACCGTAAACTCAAGGTTATACACATAATGAATGTGCCTGTTATCATCTCTGTTTGTCCAGTGGTGCGGCCTGGAATCATAAGGTTCGGCAATGTACGCCATCACGGTATCCTGTTTCTGATCAAAGGCAAGCTTAAATTCTTTTTTGCCCTGCTCTAATGTCGCCTGATCATCGGCCGATATGGTTTCGTCTATTTCCATGATCACTTTGTCGCCCGAGTAACCTTCTACATTAACAGAGCCGAAGATGTTATAAATAACAACCGCACCTGTTGAAGCTGTAAACTGCTTGCTTACATGTTGTTTAAATTCCTGTGCCGATGCAGAAATTTGGGCAAAACAAAGCCCCATTCCCGCCAAAACGGGGATCAATAATTTTTTCATAATTTGTTCTTAAATGAGTTGTGTTATGGTTTCTCTGATCTTTTCACGTACACTATGATCAAGGTTTTTTTGTTTTAATAATTCTTTAAATGAGCCAACAGAACGTTTTTCCTGCAACTTCAGCATTACATCAGCTATAGCCGATTGCAATAAGGGCGAATCCTGTTGTATAATAGCCTGTATAAGCCCTTCCCTAACCTCTGCATGGTTAGCCAGGTGTGCCAGGGCATCAAGTGTGCTCAGGCGTACATTAACATTTGGATCATTATTCAATGTGGCCAGCAATGCGTCAATAACCTGTTTATCCGCTTGTTTTATTTCACTTGTATAGCTCACGCCACGTATCCGCTCTGATGCCGATGGATTTTCGAGCAGAGCCAGCATCATGGTTTGCCTTAGCTCATGCACTTGTGTGGTAAGCTCCTGTAATTGCTGTTTCTGTTTACTGCTCTCGGCATTACGAAAAATCAGATATCCACAGCTAAAACTTATCAGTATAACGATGATACTATAAGCCAAAGGCCACCTGGGCTGTAATTGCCACAGTTTATTCCAGCTATCCGTTATGTTGTCCCGAAAATTTTTTCTCTCATTAACAGATGCGGTAAATGTATCCAGCATGGCATAAAACTTCACTTTTACATTTACTGACGGTTCAGGGGTTTTTATTTCCGCAAATTGATCCCACAGGTGTTTCATCGCGGCTAACTCGTGCCGGCAGCTATCGCAACCGGCAACATGACGCTCTAACGCCCCCTGTTCCTCAACCGTTAACTGTTTATTTAAATAATCTGTAAACAGCTCCTGGTATTGCTCACATTTCATCTTATTTCTGTTTAACGTTTCATTTTTAAATAAATAACCTTTAACTCCTGCATAGCCCGGTGGGCCCTTACCTTCACCGCTCCTTCAGTAATTTGAAGTATTTGAGCTATTTCCTGATATTTTAGCTCCTGCAGCCTGCTCATCACCAAAACTTCACGATAATCATCACTTAAGTTTCTCAGTACCCCGTGAAGCTCGGTGCGTGTTTGTGCTATTTCCAATTTCTCGTCGGCCGATGTTCCGCTTTCAATATGGTCAGCAAATTCCTCTACGCTATAGTGCGATACTTGCTGATTTTTCTTTTTATAGCTATCCTTTAGTACATTACGCGCAATCTGATACATCCAGGCGGTAAACTCGCCATCACCTGTAAATGTATTTCGGTATTTCAGCATTTTGTAAAAAACAGTCTGCACCATGTCTTCGCTACCCTCGCGGTTATACGTCATATGAAACAAAAAACCATATAAAGAACGATGGTGCCTTTCAAAAAGCAAGCCCATTTTTTCCAGGTCCCCGTTTTTTACCCGGAGCATGATGATGTTATCACTTAGCGTATTCAAACAGGTTTGGTCTTTTAATTTACATTGAAGACTTCAGCAAAATAAAATGGTTACAGGAAATCTGATAAATATTTCAATTTATTCAATTGCAGCACAAATCCAATCAATATTCATGTTTTGCACCAAGGGAAAAATAACCTTCATTTATTAAATATTGGCTTTTTTGTGTGCAGTAAACTAGCTAAACCAGTTCTGATTCGCGTTTGCTTAAATAACCATAATAACAGCGTTGAAGTGACATGCGCCAGAACTGTCGGTGAACTTTAATTTATTGGTTAGCGCGGCTTTTTTAATTACTACCTGCCACAGGTACCATAACCTGGTCAAGAACCAACTGCCAGTTAAATCTTTGTTGTTTGGAATTGCCGTTCTGCGGAATCGCTTTTAAATAAGCTACATTAAAATATGCAGCAAGTGAAAGGGTATATAAACCATTTATAGGTTCGAAAAGAGTACCTGCCGCATAACCTTTTTCATTATTGGCGGCTCTTGCTTTATCAAAGTTTACCTTACTGTTTACAAATTCCGGATGAGTTTTAGCTCCGGTTACATAAGGCACTAAAAAATCGACAGATTTGCTGATGGATGATTTCCTGGGCGACTCATAAGTAAAATAATTTTTACCCGTGGCTCTGTAAATAACCATACTTGCTCTTAGCAGGGGTTCAAGTGTATAAGTATGATAATGAAGGGCGTCACGCTCCGTAAAATCGAAACTTGATCCATCAGTGTATAAGTCATCCGATATCTGTTTTTCCAGTAAAGGATAAACAGACTGCATGTAATCAGCATTATTCAGTGTAAAAGCGGTAAGTGTCATGATCTTGATACGGTGTGAGTTCCAGTTATTAAAACCTGTTGTTTTACCGGGCCGGGCAGATGCGCTATGGAGTTCAGCCTGATAAACGCTGTTTGTCCACTCGTCAATTTGCTTTTTGGCATCAAACGGTACATCGTTCCTGATCAGGTCATAAGCAGTTATCATATCCTCCAGCTTAGTTTCATTGATTGGGTCGCCGGTAGGTTTGTTGGTTTGGGCCCAGGCCCGCAAAAAATATACGGCCTTTTGCAAATACGACTTTTGTTTATATAACCTGTAGTTCAAAGCCAATGCATAAACTTTATTACCGTCCTGAAGAGCTTTTAAACTGGCGGTCTTTGCCGGGTTTCCTGCAAGCACACCTTGTGACACAATTGTTTCAATAGGAGCTGGTTGGTCAGTCAAGGCTTTCGCTGCCGCCTGTTGGTAAGGTTCAAAAGCTTTGCCTACCCTATCGCTACTTTCAATACTTTTTCTTAAAGTTTGAATTTCGGTTTCACTTAAACTCACATATTGGGCCTTAGCGCATGCAACAGATGCAATGAATGCTGTTAATAAAATTATTTTCCTCATCAAAAGCGGTTAACTGCCGGCTGGCCTTTATACAGATGTTGTTTACGAAGTAAGGCTTCCAAATAATAGTAATCTGCATAAATTATAGGTACGTCAATTTCAGTACCTCCCGGTTTATGCCCGGTACTGTGTAATAATAAAAACCCCTTGCTATCTCCTTCCTTCGCCCTATAATTTGTGCTCAGTGTATTAATGATCTTATCGGCTGTTGAACGGTAGTTTTTCCCATTTTTACTATAGGTACTCAATTCATACAAAGCCGATGCAGCAACAGCCGCCGCCGAAACATCACGAGGTGCGTTGGGTATAGCCGGATCGTTATAATCCCAATACGGCACCAGGTCAGCTGGCATGTTAGGATTGTTAAAAATAAATCTGGCAATATTTTCGGCCTGTTGTAAATAAGCTTTATTATGAGTTTCGCGATAACACATTGTATAACCATACAAGCCCCAGGCCTGACCACGCGCCCAGGCCGATTCATCAGCAAAGCCCTGGTGTGTTTGTTTATGTAAAACCCTGCCGGTTTCAGGATCATAGTCAACAACATGATAGGAACTGTAATTGGCCCTGAAATGATTTTTCATAGCCGTGTTAGCATGAGTCACCGCAATTTTATAATAGGTGGAATCACCGGTTAACCGGGTAGCTTCAAACAGCAGTTCCAGGTTTAGCATATTGTCAATAATAACAGGGAATTTCCACTGCGATCTGTTATCCCATGATTTTATAGAGCCCACTACCGGGTTAAAGCGGGTCGACAATGTTTTGGCTGCTTCAATTATAACGTCTTTATAATGCGGATCTTTTGTTAAACGATAACCGTTACCCACACTGTTATATATTTTAAAACCCATGTCATGTGTAACGCCATTTGTTTTCTCCACCTCAATATTGGCTGTATATTTTCGGGCCAGATCCATCCATGTTTTGTTTTTTGAATACTCATACAAAAACCATAGTTCACCAGGAAAAAATCCGCTGCACCAGTCTTTTGACTGAACCATTACTAATTTGCCATCCGCATTTAAAGCGCGGGGGGATACCTGTGCAGCGTTGCCGGCATCGGTTTTAATACTGTCGACTTCCTTAAGCATTTGCGTGGTTTGTTTTTCTGCAAACGAAAAAGCCTTGTCAACTTCTGCCTGGGAAAAAACTTTAACAGTTAATAAATTCAGTGCAAAAAAGATAAGAAGATGTTTGATTCTCATTGGTTAAGGGTTTATAAACTGGTGGCAACGCTTTAAATAAAGGATTCTAAAGCGTTGGGGCGAATCAATATTACGATGTATAACTGCTAAATTAAAAGTATAGCAGGTTATTTTTTACGCAAACGTTTGAGTGGTTTAATGCTCAAGTGGTCTATTTTTGTTCGATTTATAGTATCCAACTGACGTGCCTGTATCAAAATCGGGTTGAATAGCAATCATGCTTTGAAGTTTTTTATCTACTTTTATGAAAAACAGGCTGTGCTGTATTTTTTGTTGATTTGCCGTTGAAGAGCCAATTATGAATTTTGATGCCATTACCATAAGAGACATTGCTCGTGAACTAAATCTATCCGTATCTACAGTATCTAAAGCATTGCGGGATAGTTATGAGATCAGCGAAAAAACCAAAAAACTGGTGCTCGAATATGCCCGAGAAAACAACTACCGGCCCAATCCAATGGCCCAAAGCCTTAAAAAAGGGCATAGCAAATCAATTGGCATTGTAGTTTCAAGTATTGATAATCAATTTTTTTCGCAGGTTATAAACGGTATTGAGTCGCAGGCATATAGCCAGGGCTATAATGTGATTATTACCCAAAGCCATGAGTCGTACGATTTGGAAGTGCAAAATGTAAACCACCTCACGCAATGGGCAATTGATGGTCTTTTAATATCATTGTCAACCGAAACCAACAATGTAGAACATTTAAAAAAACTGCAGGATCAGGGTTTACACATTGTTTTTTTTGATCGTATAAGCAATGTTATCGACACGCATAAGGTAATAGTAGATAATTTCAAGGGAGCTTATGACGCTACACGGCATTTGTTAGATTCAGGTTACCGGCATATTGCCCATATTACAAGCTCAGCAACCACTTCCGTTACCAACGAAAGGCTTGCAGGATATCAACAAGCGCTTAGCGAAAGTGGTTTAGCAATGGATGAAAACTATATTAAATATTGCCAGCAGGGTGCGCTCAATTTGAATGAAATTGAACAGGCCGTGGACGAACTGCTTGCCTTGGCCATAAAACCAGATGCTATATTTACTGCCTGGGATAGGATTACCACCTCAACTTTATCCACGTTGCATAAGTTAGACGTAAAAATTCCGGAAGAGATAGCCTTGATAGGCTTTACTAACACATTGCTGGCCGATATTTTAAATCCATCATTAAGCTCTGTACATCAACCTGCGTTTGAAATTGGCAGAAAAGCTACTGAAATGCTTTTAAGTTTAATTAACAGTAAACGTCCTGTGACTGAATTTGAAACAATCATATTACCAACAGAATTGCTTATTCGTAACTCTTCGGTAAAACCTGTTTTATAAAACAATTAATACATTCACACAGACTCGTCAGCCATAACACCCTGTAATCCAAAAGGCACCCCATTTAAAAGGCACAGACATTCCTCCTTCTCCTACAACGATTGCGTAAATAAACCCGAGTCAAATGAAATACGCTGGATCAAATGTAATTACATTTGATCCAGCGTATTTCGCCTAAACCTGGCGATTTCCAATTATAAACACAAATTCGGGCCATTAACAACAGGTATGTTATTACAAATATGTCTTATTATTATCCCTAATATTCTTTATGATTTTACCGGCTTTGCCCAACGCAAAGCTGGTAAATTTTTTTGCGCCATGCCAGTGAGCACTCAGCAGTAACCATGATATTTTACTATCCATACATTTTCTCAAAGCAATTAAGGACAGTATCCGCTAAAAAATCAATTACCAAACATAGATAGCGGATTTTGATATATTTATGAAAGGATCAGTTTTACTCTTTTTAATCTTCATTTGTGCTTTTGGAACAGTTAGCCATGCACAGCAAAAAATAAGGCTCAATGATAACTGGGAATTTTTAAAACAGGATATTGGCGGCGTATGGGAAGCTGTACGTCCGGTTACTCCCGGCAACCCGGAAAGTGTACCGGTATGGCAAAAAATAAAACTCCCTCACTGTTTTAATGCCCGGGACGCGGTTGATCCTGATATAAACTATTACCAGGGACCTGGCTGGTACCGTACTCAGCTGGAAATCAAAAACCCCTATCCTAACGGAAAAACTTTGCTCCACTTTGAAGGAGCGGGTCAAAAAACAGAAGTATATGTGTATACTACTAAAGTAGGCGCCCATCTTGGCGGATATGATGAATGGACGGTTGATATTACCCAGGCAATTGAAGATTTTAAAAAGACCGATGTATGCCAAAAGCGGTTTAAGGGACACATCCCCATCGAGATCAGATGTGATAATTCCCGGGATCTTGAAACCATCCCATCGCAATTATCAGATTTTAATGTTTATGGCGGCTTATACAGATATCTGAACCTTGTTTATGAGCCGTCACTTTCAATAGATAAAATATTTGCTTCCGCAAAAATTGATGATGCCGGGAAACAAGGCGAGCTACAAATTAAAACCAGGCTTTATAATCCTGATCATGTCAGTACAGCTGAAGGCTTAATTAAACTTATCGACCCAAAAGGCAAACTTGTTGTTCAAAAATCTTATAAGTTAAACAATCTCGCGGACGACGCAGAAATTGGCAGCTTTCGGGTTAAAAAGCCTCAATTATGGTCGCCGGACGCGCCTGCTTTATACACAGTGGAGGTATCAGTTAAATATGGCGGCGAGGTTGATGTTCAGCGTGAAAAGGTCGGCTTCCGTAATTTTGAATTTGTGGATAATGGCCCCTTCCATCTGAACGGCAAACGCCTGCTGCTGCGCGGTACCCACCGCCATGAAGACCATGCCGGCGTAGCAGAAGCCATGACAGATAGCATGATGCACCAGGAAATGCAAATGATGAAAGATATGGGTGTCAATTTTATCAGGCTTGGCCATTATCAGCAATCAAGAACCATACTTAATTTATGCGACAGCCTCGGTATTTTAGTTTGGGAGGAAGAACCCTGGTGCCGCGGAGGCCTGGGTGGTAAAGTTTACCAGGATGAGGCTAAGGAAATGATGACCAATATGATTGAACAGCATTACAACCACCCGGCTATTATTTTATGGGGTTTGGGGAATGAGAACGATTGGGAGGGTGATTTTCAGGTATATGACAAAGAAAAGATCAGAACGTTCATGAAAGCTCAAAATGAGCTGGCTCACAGACTTGATCCATCGCGCAAAACAACCATCAGGCGTTGCGATTTTTGCAAGGATATTCCGGATGTGTATTCGCCATCTATTTGGGCGGGTTGGTACCGGGGCCTGTTTACTGAATATAAAAAGACATCTGAGGAAGAATTTAAAAAAGTAAAGCACTTTTTCCATGCAGAATGGGGTGGCGATAGTCATGCGCTGCGTCATTCCGAAAACCCGGACAAGGCATTAAGTAATATTAAAGCCGGGACGGGCACTGACGAACGGTTGGGCGATGCCTCGCTATATGGCGGAGCAGCCCGCGCATCAAAAGATGGCGATTGGAGTGAAAGTTATATCTGCAATTTGTTTGACTGGCATTTAAAGGAACAGGAAACCATGCCCTGGCTTACAGGTTCGGCATTTTGGGTCTTTAAAGATTTTTCAACGCCTATCCGTCCGGACAACCCTATACCTTACATGAATCAGAAAGGTGTGGTTGAGCGTGACCTAACCCCTAAAGAATCCTATTATGTATTTCAATCATACTGGACTAATAAACCAATGGCACACATTTATGGGCATAGCTGGCCCGTTCGGTGGGGCGATGCCGGTGAAGAAAAAATGATTAAAGTATATTCAAATTGTGATAATGCAGAGCTTTTTGTAAATGGTAAAAGTTATGGCACTAAAAAACGTAACAGTCAGGATTTTCCCGCGGCAGGTTTACGATGGATGGTGGCTCTGCAAAACGGAAATAATGACATTAAAGTAGTAGGCCACAAAGGCAAACAAACTGTTAGTGACCATATTAGTCAGCAATACCAAACCGAAAAATGGGATAAACCTGCCAAATTACTAATAGAGAAGATCAGTGACGAGAATGGAGTGGCTACCATACAGATAAAGCTGGTAGACAGCAAAGGTGTTCAATGTCTTGACGCCGTTAATCAGGTAGCTTTCTCATTAACAGGGGACGGCACACTGATGGATGATCTGGGCACTTCACGCGGTTCGCGTAAAGTACAGGCCTATAATGGCCGCGCGCTCATCAGTGTAAAAACGAATAACGGCAAGAGCGTAGTCGGCGTACAATCGCCGGGATTATCAACAGTATTTTTAAACTTGGAGCAATGATGTTTAAAACGCTATTTCTATCAATTTTTCTTCCTTTGATTATACCCTGCTGGCAAACGGATGTACAGGTTCAGGTTAAACAAGAGGTAATAGCAACATTGAAAACCGATATATTGAAAGAAGCTGCCTGGGCATTGAAACAAGCTCCTGTAACCGTTACAGCGGAAAGCTGTGCCCGAAGTGCCGGTAATAAACATGATTTTTATTCCGAAGGCGATTATTGGTGGCCAAATCCGCAAAACCCCGGCGACCCATATATACAAAAGGATGGACTTACAAATCCGCAAAATTTTGTAGCCCATCGTTTGGCCATGATCCGCTTTAGCCGGATTATTGGTGCGCTTGCATCGGCATATAAAATTACAGGAGATAAAAGATATGTAAAGCAGGCGCTTTGGCATCTAAAAGCCTGGTTCATTAATCCTGAAACATTAATGAACCCTAACCTGCAATATGCTCAGGCCATACAAGGTATAGCCACTGGCAGGGGCATTGGAATAATTGACACTATACAATTAATGGAAGTTGTTCAGGGCCTGGAAGCCATGCAAAACTCGCCATTGATAGATAAACAAACTATAAATGACATCAAAAACTGGTTTAACCGGTACATTACATGGCTTACCACTCATCCCTATGGTAAAGACGAAATGAATGCTAAAAACAATCACGGTACCTGCTGGGTAATGCAGACAGCCTGCTTTGCAAAATTTACCGGGAACAAAGAAATCATTGACTTTTGCCGTAAACGATTCAAGGAGGTTTTATTACCCGCACAAATTGCCGCAGACGGCAGCTTTCCGTTAGAGTTAAAACGGACTAAACCATTCGGTTATTCGATATTCAATCTGGATGCCATGACTACAATATGTCAGCTGTTAAGCGACAAAACAGACAATTTATGGTCATATCAAACGCCTGACGGGCGCTCCATTAAAAAGGGGATTGAATTTTTATATCCCTTTTTAAAAGATAAAAACACCTGGTCATACCCGCATGATGTAATGCATTGGGAAAGCTGGCCGGTAGCACAGCCATCTTTGGTTTTTGGAGCGGCGGCTTATAACAATGCCAACTGGCTAAACACTTGGAAAAAGCTGGAACATTCACCCACTGACGAAGAGATCATCAGAAATTTACCGGTAAGGCATCCTCTGATCTGGATAAATTAATATTCGTCTTTTATAAAAATCACTCCTTTCATTTATCCGTAGCCTCTGAAAAATAAACCTACAGATGCAAGCCATACCTGGCCACTGATGATCTAAAAACAGTTTTCGCCTGGTTTGTTAAGTTTTGCCACTCAAAACCACCATATATAGTATCAAAGTTTATTCCTTCTACCCGCTGCACCACATTGGCTAATTCATTTGCAGGTAACGGGATATAATTAGGGTAACTATACATAATTGCTATATGTTTTTTATTTCTGGAAACATAAACACTGTCTCCGGTAAGCAACGCTCCTTCAGCCGACAAATGGGGTACTCTCAGCACACTGCTGCCCGGAAAATGCCCGCCTGTATTGATGATCGAAATTCCATCCCATAATTGTTGTACCTGTCCTTCCCAAAATGTTATATGCGGTCCTTTATTAAATATCCATTGCTCATCAAACCGATGAATAAAAACCGGACAATCAAAATTATTGGCCCATTGATTTACATTGCTGTAAAAATGCGGATGCGAAAAAGCAATTGCTTTTAAACCGCCTTTTGATTGAATAAAATCAATTATTTCGTGGTTCAGGAGCGGGATGCAATCCCATAAAATATTCCCCCCTGGTGAGAGTACTAATAATGCCCTTTGACCTAAAGCAAATAAAGGCGTCAGCTGCAGGGCAAAGAGCGACGGGCTAAGCTGGGTAATGTTTACCTTATGATTGATGTTTATCTCTGTTGAGTTTGTCCATTGTTGACCATTTTCTTTTAAATACTGTCTGTCATCATTACAAATGGGGCAAAAATCTGGTGAGGGCGAGTTTGTGTTAAATTGTGTGCCACAAGTGCAGCAAGTGTCTTGTTTCATACCTTATAGATTAAAATCACCATCTAATTTCGGCTTTCGCTGGTCGGTTAATATAGTCCAGTATTAACAAAATGATTAGTCCAGCCTGGTTATTATCTCTCTTATAAATAGCTAAAAAGTCGGTCACTCCGTTAGTCAGACATCATATCTATATTTATCTAAATAGCTTTAAATAAACCAGTTATAAAAACCCAATTAAAGATAACATCAATAAGATGATAACTACAGGACGGCAAGTTCTGGTTTGTACGATTATTAAAATGATCGCCTATTTTGATCAGTCACCGGCATGATCAGTAACAACATCAAGACCTTTCCATACTTTTTTAGCGGTCCAGTCTTCATCGGCTTTTTGCCATAACTCATCTGACGGTGGCAAACCCAAAATAAGAAATGCTTCTGAACATAAATAAAGGCTGCCTGTAGATATATATCCTTCACCAATATCGGGCTGATGACCATAGAGGCCAATTTGTAACCAACCTTTGTCGTCAAAAGTTCCGGGTGCTTCTAATTGCCGCTTGATCACAGTATAAAGTGCTGATCTTACCTGTTGCGGCTTTATGTTGTCAGGTAGTGCTTTTATCAACGTTATTTTTGATAACAATTGAAAAGCACCAAACCGGTAGGCTAATGAACGGCCTATTGGAGGATAAGTGCCCTCGGGCGAAATCAGCCTTTCCTGAATTGCAGCATAACGCCGGGCACGATTAAGCGCTACCTCGTAAGTTGATTTTTGATTCTTGTCTGCATTTTCCAGCGTTTGCAATACCTCTAACAACATGGGTTGAATAACAAAACTGTTATAATAGTCCCAATGAAAATTTGCGCCGTCGCCATAAAGACCATCGCCTTTGTACCATAGCTGATGCTGCTTAATGGCATAATCCATTCGCATTCTGTCGCCATAATTATCAAACTTTAGCAAAGCAGCCTCAATAGTAGCGCTAAACAACAACCAATTATTATACCCCGGGGTAATAACACGTGTTGATTTGAACGCTGTGAGGATATTTGCTTTTGTAGCTGTATCCAATGGATCCCATAATTGATGAGGTGCCCTCAATAAAGCCTGGGCTAAAAAAGCGGCATCAACCACAGGCTGCCCACCTTTATTAAAATTCATAAAATCGGGGCTATTAGGATCTGTGGCATTATGAAGCCCTGTGCGGGCCAATTCTATATATTTTTTTCTTAAAATACCCTCAGGAGTTTGGTCAGGGCCTATTTCAAGCCAGGGCGCCATACCAGCCAGCAATCGGCCAAATGCTTCCAGGTATGTATAATTTTTACGGTCGCCGGTTTTGGCTTCCACTGGCATTTGTTGTTTAAGCTGATTTTTACTCAGCGCTGTTAATACCGGATCAGCGATCCGCACGAGTGATTTAACGAGGTAAGTACGTTCTTTTTGACCAGGGTCATTATTTTGTGAGGTTTGAGCCCTTATCAAGGTCGATAAAGGCATGATAAATATCAGGCAGAGAAATTTACTTCGCATTTCAGGATGTTCTATTTGCAATAAAAGTAGTTACATTTTAGTTGTTCCTGCGTCCTGGCGTTAAGATCAACCTCAATAATATTAATGTTGAAAATGACATGAATGCAAAGAATCTCATACGGGTTTGTGTATGTATTCAAAGTAACCGATTGCCATTTTACTTTGCAAGCAATGTTCCTTATTATTTTTGTTACAATGATTTGATCTTGTTCCAGTCGGCAACACCCACTTTTTTGGCCCATTGCAAATATTCAACTTCCAGTTTTTTGATCTTTTCGGGATATTTGGCAGCAAGGTCATTGGTTTCTGATCGATCGGCGTTTAGATCATATAGTTCCCAGGGCTTGTCAATTTCCGCTACAAGCTTCCAATTCCCTTCCCTGATAGCCCTGCTCCCCTCATGCTCCCAAAAAATGGCGTCATGGCCGTTCCAGGGTTTATCGTTGAAAATTTTTGCAAGGCTCAACCCTTCAAGCGGGGTAAGTTTTCTGCCTTTAAACTTTTGGGGGTAGCTGATGCCTGCAAGTTCAAGACAGGTTGGCATAATATCAATAAAATGAGCCGGTTGAGTATTAGTACTTCCAGCTTTAATAACAGACGGAAACCAGGCAATAAATGGCGTAGAAATACCGCCTTCATGAGTATTCCGTTTAAATAGCCGGAATGGCGTGTTGCTTACGTTGGCCCAGGGAATCTCATAACTGTCAATCGAATTTACGGATCCGGGAATCTCATTTTTTTGTATTACGGTTTGCAGGCTTTTCACTTCATCTGCGCTGCCGCCATTGTCTGAGGCAAAAAGTATAATGGTGTTCTTGTCTTTCCCAAGCTGTTTTAGCTTGTTCATGATCTCGCCTATACCAGCATCCATCCTATCTATCATTGCGGCGTAAATGGCCATCCGGGTATCCCATTTATCTTTTTCTTCGGGCGATAATGAATCCCAATCAGGCACTCGACTGTCTCTGTCAGATAATTTCCAGCTTTTTTTGATAATACCGCTTGCCAGCAGCTTTTCATAACGCTGTTTACGCAACTTGTCCCAGCCTTCCAGGTACTTACCTTTGTAACGGGCAATATCCTGTGGTAATGCCTGTATGGGCCAATGAGGCGCATTATAAGCCACGTAAAGAAAAAAGGGGGCCTTCTTATCTTTTATCTCTTCCAATGATCTTATGGCAAAATCTGTAATGGCTTGGGTTAGGTACTTTGAGGTATCACTCCTTGTAACTTCCTGATTATTAATCATAAATGTAATTTTACTACCATCGTTATACAAAGGCCTGGAGTTAAAATAACTGCTGCCATTGTTCAGCATGGTGAATGACTTGTCGAAGCCGCGGTTAAAAGCTAAGGCTGATGGCTGTAAACCTACATGCCATTTGCCCGAAACTATGGTATTATAACCTGCTTTGTCCTTCAGTAATTCGGCGATTGTGGCACAATTGTCATTCAAATATCCTTGGTAAGCAACTGATCCTTTGTATTTTATCATATCACCAACTCCGGCCTGATGTGGGTATAAACCAGTTAATAGTGCGGTACGCGAAGGGCAGCACCTGCCTGCGTTATAAAACTGTGTCATTTTTAAACCCTCTTTGGCCAGCCGGTCAATGTTAGGTGTTTGGATCTCGGAACCAAAGCAACCGATGTCGGCAAAGCCCATGTCATCTGCCAGAATGATGATGATGTTGGGTTTGCTGCGCGGTGTTTGCGCAATGCATTTAGAGCTATAAAACAAGCCAAAAACAAACACAAAACAATACAAAACAGTCAAAAATGAAGAAGAAATTAACCGTTTTAACAAATAATCAATGCGTTTTAACATGAATAATTTTTAAGTGTAAAATATAAGAACGGACGACGTATCACCGGGTAAATTCAGTGACCTGTCATCCGTTCGATCTTGATGATAGAGACCGTAAATTAATTACTTGCCAGGCCCGACCCGGTTTGGGCGACGGCCGCTTTAACCTGGGCAACCGACGAGAACCCTTGCTTTTTCCACACCTCTTTTTTGTTTTGATAAAGCACCAGCGTTGGCAGTACATTTACTTTGAGCTCGCGGGCCAGCGCGGTATTGTCATATACCTCAATGCTGATGACCTTGGGTGTAAAGCCGGTTTCGGCTTTCAGCGAGTCAAGTACCGGCACCAGTTTTTTGCAGGCTCCGCAATACCGCGAACCAAAATCAACCAACACCAGTTGCGATGAGCCGGTAAGCTCCGTAAACTGCGCTTTTGATAAGGAAACACCTTTTTTATTAGTTGAAAAGATAGGATACCCCGAACCTATCCAGTTGGCCAGGCCGCCGGGAAGCTCCTGCACGTCTTTAAAGCCCTTTGCCCGTAACTCGCCCGATAAAACCTTACTGCGGCCATTGGCAATGGAATAAACAAAAGTTGGCTTGTCTTTTGAAAACCTGTTCAACCGCTGCTGGTAGTCCGCAGATTTAGCATCTACATTTATAGCGCCCCTGATATGGTTTTGCGAAAATTCTTCGGCCGACCGTGCATCCAGGATCTGCGCGTTTTTGGCATGGCTAAGCTTGGCAGCAAATGTCTCCAGCGATAATAACTGTGGCTGAACCGGTGCTGTTTGAGCTTTTGCAAAGCCAGCGGCTGCAACTATTACAGCCAATAAAATGATCTTTACCTTTTGCATGTTAATTTATTTAATTATTGTTTTCTAAATGGTGTATCCGTTTATTATTGAGGTCGTCGCGATCAATAAAGGGATATATATTGTTTGTTTTTGCCTCGGCATCAAACAGTTCCTTTAATTCTTTTAGTTTTTCGGGGTATTTTTTGGCCAGGTCAATGCGTTCGTTAAAATCCTCATTAAGGTTGTACAGCTTCCAAACGTCCTTATCATAATTACGCTCCGGAATTGTTTTACCCTGTGGAAAGTTGAGCAGGTCGATATTGTCCGGACGATGCGCGGCCTCGGCTTTCCAGCCGTCTTTATAAATAGACCGGGAAGTAAAAATGTAGTAATACTGCTTGGCATGCAGCGACGGCGCTTTTGCATCATTAAACGAGCTAAACAACGACTTACCCTGCAGCGTATCCTGCTTAATACCTTTTACATATGCAGGCAATTTTAAACCAGCCGCTTCAATAGTAGTTGGGAAAATATCTGAAACATGACCGTACTGCGTGCGAATGCCGCCTTTCTCTTTGATCAGCTTTGGATAGTAAACGATGAGCGGGTTATGCGTACCACCTTCGGCATCCGCGTCTGATTTCCAGTATTTAAACGGCGTGTTGGCCGCCTGCGCCCAGCCCAGCGGGTAATTAGTTGATGCCTCCGGCGTGCCGATGGATTCATAATCGCTCTCATTATTTTTTATATAATCTGCTTCAGGTGTTGTAAGCGCAGAATTTTTGGGGTTGATAACGCCGTGGAAAGTCCCCTCCTTGCTTGCGCCGTTATCGCCTATCATCACAAACACCAGCGTGTTATCAAACTGGCCCGAGGCTTTCAGGTAGCTGATAACACGGCCGACCTGGTGGTCAATATAGGTAAGGTAACCCGCATAAACCTCCATAAAACGGGCATACAATTTTTGCTGACCGGCCGGCAGGTTTTTCCAGGCCTGTATCCGTTCATTACGTTCGGGTAGTTTGGCATAAGCAGGTATATAACCAGCTTTTTTCTGATTTTCAAATACTTTTTCGCGGTACACATCCCAGCCTTCATCAAACTTACCTTTGTACAGGTCGCTCCACTCCTTGCTTACCTGGTGGGGCGCGTGTGTGGCACCCGGTGCATAGTATAAAAAGAAAGGCTGACCGGGCGCTGCCTTGTGTGCCGCGTCGATATACGCTATGGCCTTATCGGTGATCACCTCGTTAAGGTTACGGCCATCAGATTTGATATGGAAGTTATCCTCTACCAAATGCGGCGGATTGTACTGATCAGTAGCCGACTCCAGAAAACCTATATGATGATCAAACCCTTTGCCGGTTGGCCATCTGTCAAACGGACCAACGGCGGTGGTATCTTCATCTGGAGTTACTCCCCATTTACCTACCGCGAAAGTGCTGTAACCGTTTGCGCGCAGCGCTTCGGCAATGGTACCTTTATCCGGCGGGATACGGCCATCGTAACCCGGGAAACCCGCAGCCGTTGAGGCATGGGCAAAATTGCCCATATGCACATAATGATGGTTTCGCCCCGTTAGCAGCGACGAGCGTGTAGGCGCGCAAATACCTGCCGTATGGAAGTTGGTATAGCGCAAACCGTTGTTGGCCAGCGTATCAAAGTTTGGGGTGCTGATGAGGCCGCCAAAGGTACCTGAAGCGCCAAAACCAACATCGTCCAGTAATATCCATACAATGTTAGGTGCACCCTGCGGCGCTTTAAGGGGCTTTGCCCACCACTCTTTTGACTCGGCCAGCGTTTTGCCCACCACTCCTTTATAGGTTGAAGGATCAGACGGCGGAATGTTTGCAGCTGATATTTTTTGTGTTGGTGTTTGCGCCACACCCTGCAGCGCAAAACCAAGGGCAATTGCTATTGCCATAAAAGTTTTTTTATAATCGTGTTTCATGTTGATGGGTTTATATCTCATTGAATAAGTTTGTTTTTAGGTTTGCGTTTTCCCTTTCTGTTTTGCGTTTGTGCAGCAGGTTATTTTCTGGCGTAGAAGACTCACCCCGGCGTCGCTGCGCTCGCCGACCCTCTCTCCGGCTTTGCCGCAAAGAGGATTGAGGAGTTTTTATTTTTTATCTTTCTTCAATTTTCAATTCCCTCTTTACATTTCCAATCCCCTCTTTGCGCCGAAGGCGGAGAGAGGGTGACCAAGCATAGCGATGGTAGGGTGAGTCGACTATGCGAGTTGCTATTTTCTGGCGTAGAGGACTCACCCCGGCGTCGCTGCGCTTGCCGACCTCTCTCCGGCTTTCCAATCCCTCTTTGCGCCGAAGGCGGAGAGAGGGTGACCAAGCGTAGCGATGGTCGGGTGAGTCGACTGTGCGGGTTGCTATTTCCGTCGCAGAAGACTCACCCCGGCGTCGCTGCGCTCCTTAACCCTCTCTCCGGCGTTGCCGCAAAGAGGGTTAAGGAGATTTTTTCTTTTTTATTTTGATCCTTTTTATCCTTACCCCCTTGTCCTTTATCCTTCTTCACTTCCAATCCGGAGTTTAATTTTTATAGTTCTGATGTATGCGTTTTTGGTATACATCGTACCAGTCAATAAAAGGATACAGATTATTTCTCCTGGCCTGTTCCTCAAATACAGCTTTCAGTTCTTTTAATTTTTCAGGGTATTTTTTCGCCAGGTCAACACGTTCGTTAAAATCATCATTTAGGTTATAAAGTTCCCACACGTCATCGTCAAAACTTTTATCGGGGATGTTTTTGCCTGCTGTAAAATCGCCCACTTCCACATTATCCGGATGGTGCGCTGCCTCTGCTTTCCAGCCGTCTTTATAAATGGAACGCGAACCAAATATGTAGTAATGTTGTAATTTGTGCCTTGCAGCAGCTTCGGGATGATCAAAAGAGTAAACCAGCGAGGTACCCTGCAGCGTATCCTGCTTAATGCCCCGTATGTATTCTGGTAGTTTAATTTCCAAATATTCAAGCGTAGTTGGCAACACATCAATCACATGGCCATATTGCGTACGGATAGCGCCTTTGTCTTTAATTCCCTTTGGGTAGTAAACGATCAATGGATTGCGGGTTCCGCCTTCTGAATTGGCGTCCTGTTTCCAGTATTTAAACGGCGTGTTGGCTGCCTGAGCCCAACCCAGGGGGTAATTGGTGGCGGCCTGGGACGTACCTATATCATCAATATCCTGAATGTTTGTTTTCAGGTAAGTATCTTCTGCAACCAGTTTAGCCGAATTCTTTTTGGGGTTAATAACACCATGAACCGTACCTTCCTTACTGGCGCCATTATCGCCAATGATCACAAAAACCAGTGTATTATCAAGCTGACCGCTTTGTTTTAAATAATTCACCAGCCTGCCCACCTCATGATCGGTATAGGTTAAATAACCAGCGTAAACCTCCATAAAACGGGCATACAGCTTTTTCTCGGCAGGCGGCAGCGAATTCCACGCAGGTATACGCGTGTTGCGTTCAGGCAATTTGGCATAGGCAGGTATAATACCCAGCTTTTTTTGCCGGGCTATCACTTTCTCCCTGAAATCGTCCCAACCTGAATCAAACTGACCTTTGTACAGATCGCTCCACTCCTTTGCTACCTGGTGGGGTGAATGCGTTGCTCCCGGCGCGTAGTATAAAAAGAACGGCTTATCGGGCGCTACTTTATGCTGCCTGGTAATGTAGCTTATGGCCTTATCGGTTATTTGTTCGGTAAGATGCCGGCCATCGGGCGTTACGTGCGCATTATCTTCAACCAAATCGGGTTTATACTGGTCTGTTGCCGAGCCCAGGAAACCAAAGAAATGATCAAAGCCCTTGCCTGTTGGCCAACGGTCAAACGGACCGGCATCGGTGGCATCTTCATCTGGTGTTAAACCATACTTGCCCACAGCAAAAGTATTATATCCGTTCTCCCTTAATATTTCGGCGATGGTCCCTTTGTCTGAGGGGATCCGGCCGTCATATCCCGGGAATCCGGCCGACAGGGCCACGTGCGAAAATCCGCCCTCATGAACGTAATGGTGGTTTCGACCGGTAAGGAGCGCCGAACGTGTAGGCGCACAGATGCCGGCCGTATGAAAATTGGTATAACGCAGCCCGTTATTGGCCAATGTGTCAAAATTCGGCGTTTTAATAATGCCGCCAAAGGTACTTGTTGCACCAAAGCCAACGTCATCTAAAATGATCCAAACCACATTTGGGGCGCCGGCAGGTGCTTTATGAGGCTCAGGCCACCACTCCTTTGAATCATTAAGCGTTTTACCTACCACGCCGCCAAACGGTTGACTGTTTTGTGCCCTGGCATTTTGCAGGCCAATTAAGCTTATGGCCATTGCCAGCGGCCATATTTTACGGTTACCTGCATAAAAATATGCGGGCAATTTTTGTGTGAGTTTTTTTAAAATTATCATGATATGATATTGGTTTAGATGTTAATTATTGAACGGGAAAACCGGCCTTTGTTAAGCTGTCGATCGCTCCAATGTTATAGCTTAAATGATAACCCAGCGTTTGCAATGAATCGGCAGCTCTGCCACTTCGGTTACCGGAATGACAATACAGATATATAGGTTTGCTTTTATCGAGTTTTTTTATCTCGCCGGTAAAATCAGCCGATTTGATATTGATATTTGCGGCATATTTAAGATGATGCTGGCTGTATTCCTCAGGGGTACGCACATCAATCAGGTAGGCTTTACCCTGTTCAATTGACATAAGCAGCTTTTGTTCTACTTCGGGTGTTACAATGACCCTCTCCGACTTTTTTTGCAGGTATGTCGTCTGTGCATGCGATATGACGATAGCCGAAAACAGCAACAAGGTAATAATGACGTGTTTTTTCATATATAGTTATTCGGTTAAGTTTTTGCAGAAGACTCACCCCGGCATCACCCCGGCATCGCTACGCTCGCCGACCCTCTCTCCGGCTTTGCCGCAAAGAGGGTTGAAGAGCTTTCATTTTTTATCTTTTTTATCAATTTCCAATCCCCTCTTTGCGCCGAAGGCGAAGAGAGGGTGACCAAGCGTAGCGATGGTCGGGTGAGTCGACTATGCGGGTTGTTATTTCCAGCACAGAAGACTCACCCCGGCGTCGCTACGCTCGCCGACCCTCTCTTCGGCTTTGCCGCAAAGAGGGTTGAGGAGTTTTTTCTTTCATTTCATTTTTTATCTCCTTCATCAATTTCCAGTCCCTCTTTGCGCCGAAGGCGGAGAGGGGGTGACCAAGCGTAGCGATGGTCGGGTGAGTCGACTATGCGAGTTGCTAATCCCAGCGCAGAAGACTCACCCCGGCGTCGCTACGCTCGCCGACCCTCTCTTCGGCTTTGCCGCAAAGAGGGTTGAAGAGCTTTCATTTTTTTATCTTTTTTATCATACCTGTTTATCATTATTCCCATCCGGGATTTTGGGTGAGCTTGCCGTTACTGTTATCAATTTCCTGCTGGGGAATAGGGAAAAGATAGAATTTGCCCTTTGCACCTTTATTTACATTGGTTTTACCCACCTTGGTTAAACTGGCCTCTAAAATGCCGTTGCCTGCGGCGTCGCGTTCCCGTATGAGGTCAAACCAGCGCTGGTATTCAAATACAAATTCAAGGCGGCGCTCCAGGTATACTGCTTCCCTGAACTGTGCCTGGTTTAAACCCGAAAGCTCATCGAGCCCTGCCCGCTTGCGTACCCTGTTGATAGAGGCATAGGCTTTTGCGGTAGGTCCATTGAGCTCATTTTCAGCTTCGGCGTGTATCAGCAATACGTCTGAAAAGCGGATGATAGATACGTTGGCGCCAGACTCCGACTCATTAGAAGCCACATTTGGATCATAGTACTTATTAAAAAAGGGGGTCGAGTCGCCGGGAATGGCAGCGTCGTTCAGCTTACCATAAAACAAGTTGGTTGAAGGGCTTTGAAATCGTGTAACAAAGCTTACCCGTTTTCTTTTATCATTGGCCGAATACAACTTGTAAACACTAAAAAATTTATCAACCCCTCCGGGCTTGGTGGCGTCAGGAACAGGGTAAAACACTACCTGATCGGCATAGCTGCCTACCATACCGGGTATGCCATTCAATATTGACCGGGGCGCCTGGTTGTTGCCCTGGCCCTGCGAATTGGATTTAAACTGCGCCGAAAAAATATGTTCCCTGCCATTCTTAGACGCCGGTAAAAACACATCGGCATAATTGGCAAACAGATCATAACCATACGGGCCATTAATCACTGCCTCTGCCTGGGTCACCGCCTTGCCCCACTGGCATTCGGTAAGGTAAACCTTAGCCAGCAGCGAATTGGCTGCACCCGCGGTTGCCCTACCCACATCGGCCCCGGTATAAGCATTTGGCAAATCGACTGCTGCCGCGGCGAGGTCGGTCTCAATTTGTTTATAAACAGTTGCAGCCGCGGTTCGGGGTATCTGCAGATCGGCCAGGTTAATGGATGTCTGATCGTGCAGTACCAGCGGCACATCGCCATACAGGCGTACCAGGTTAAAGTAATATAGGGCCCTTAAAAATTTGGCTTCGGCCACCAGCCTTTTGTTTAATGTAGCGTCAAATTGTATATGAGGTATGGTATCAATAGCGATATTGGCTTTTTTAATGGCGGCATAGTGCTGTTGCCATATCTGCAAAATGCGGAGCCCTGCCGATGAGTGACCAAGCACCGATTGTGAACGCACATCAGCATTGGTAGCGCCCGGACCGGGGCCTTCATCATCGCCCATAAAATTCATCCCGGTATTAAACAAGGTATTATAGGGTGTTTGTACTGCATTGGCCCCGCCGTTTAACAGCGAATATGCAGCGGTAACTGCTGCCACCGCGTCGGCTTGTGTTTTGTAAAACTGGCTTGCCGGAATAAAAGACCGCGGGTCTTCATTTAATTTGGCGCAGGAAACCGCGCCAAAGGCAATCAGTATGATCAGGTATTTAATATTATTCGTTTTCATGTGTTTAAATCAAAATAAAGCTGCCTTATAAGGTTATGCCTATCCCGGCAAGAATGGATTTGTTGTTTGGATAAGCCCCGTTATCCACACCCGATGTGATGGCCGATTGTTCGTTGCTGCTTACTTCCGGGTCATATCCGGTATATTTTGTCCAGGTAACCAGGTTTTGCGCGGTAACATATATCCTTATCTTTTTAATAAATGACCGTGAAACAATTGATTTAGGGATGGTGTACCCCAGGCTTAGGTTTTTTAATCTTAAATAGGAGCCGTTCTCCACAAAACGGTCTGATATGGTTGCTGCGGGATCCTGAAATGCGCTGTGCACGTCGGTATTGGTATTAGCGGGCGTCCACCGGTTAAGCAAGGTTGCGGTGGCATTGGTATAACCGGTACCCAGCTCCAGTACGCCCCGTTGCTGGTTATATATTTTATTGCCATACGAGCCCTGCAGAGATACATTCAAATCAATACCCTTATAAGAGAAAGTATTGGTGATGCCGCCTGTAAACTTAGGCTGCGAATTGCCCAGTATCACCCTGTCGGCTGATTGGGTGATCTTTCCATCGCCGTTAATGTCCTGATAGGCCTGCCCGCCGGGAGCTGTATTGGCGGCCGGGGTAAGCGCGGGGCCGCCGGCCTGTATCAGTCCGTTGGTCTTGTAGCCAATAAATGACCCAATGGGCTCACCCACTCTTAAAATAGACGGCAGGGATGAATCAGGAATGAACTGGTTTACGCCATTGCCACCCAGGCTGAGTACTTTATTACGGTTTACCGCAAAAACCAAACTGGTATTCCAGACAAAAGAGCCGGTAAAGTTGTGTGTATTTATACTCAGTTCAAAACCCTTGTTTTGTACCGAACCAACGTTTTCATACTGCTGCGGATTGGTAATAGCGGTATTGGTGATAATGGTAAGTCCGCTTGTTGCAGGCAGCGGCAAATAAAGTAGCAGGTTGGTTGTTTTTTTATAGTAGATGTCGGCTGTAAGGGTTATCCTGTCCTTAAGCAAGCCCAGATCAAAGCCAAAATCATACTGGGTTGTTTTTTCCCAGGTAAGATTGGGGTTTGAGAGGCTATTGGGCGCAAAACCAGCCAGGGTAGTATTGCCAAAGTTATACCGATAATAACCCAGCTGCGAAAAAGATTGATAAGGAGGTATATCGCTGTTACCTGTCTGGCCCGCACTCAGCCTGAATTTAAGCTGACTGATCTGTTCTACATTCTTCAGGAAATTTTCGCTGGAGGCATTCCAGGCTACAGCCGCTGATGGGAAAGATGCCCACTGATGGCCGGGCGCAAACTTGGATGATCCATCGGCACGTAAGGTTAATGTTAACAGGTATTTACCGTTATACCCATAATTAACGCGGCCTAAATATGATTTAAGCGCCCAGGTATTGGTAGACGATGAAGGCGCCACGGCAAAACCACTGCCCGAAATAGAAGTGATACTGCCCGAGCCCAGGTTGTTAAAGGTATCATAATCGCTTACAAAACCCGAAGACCCGGTAACTGCGCCTTCGGCATTAAAGGCTTGCTGGGTAAAACCCGCCAGTATGTTCAGGTTATGGTTGCCCAGTTTTTTTGTATAAGTAAGGGTATTTTCATTAAGCCAGTTAGTGGAGTTAAGCGTGCCGGTTTCGCCCAGGCCCGAATAACCCGACCCTTCGTACACAGAAGCGGGCAAATAGCGGTTCTGCTTGTTGTCAATAATATCAACGCCTGTCAAAACCCGTGCGGTAAGGTCGTCGGTGATCTTATAGTCGGCCGAAATATTACCCAGGATACGGCTGGTAGTGGTGGTATTAATTTGATTATACAGGGTATTGATAGGGTTACCGTATGTTCCTTCAAATACGTTTTTAATGAAGAATGACCCATCAGGGTTATATACCGGGGTGGTTGGCGTCATCAGCAAAATGGCTGGCACAACGCCCTGCGGCGCTACCTGCGCCCTGGTACGGCTGCCGGTTATAAATGATGATATTTTTAATTTATCATTATAATCATGCTCCACATTTACACGGCCTGCATAACGCTCAAAATTGGTGTTTTGCAAAATACCATCCTGCTTAAAGTAATTACCTGAGAAAGCAAGGCGTGTCCTGTCAGTCCCGGAAAGTATGGACAAGCTGTGATTTTGCGAGTTGCCCGTCCTGAAGGCGGCGTCCTGCCAATTGGTATCGGCATTATATGGATTAAGCTGCGCCTCGGTTTGGGGTGTTTTACCTGAATTGACCAATGCATCATTACGGAGCGCGCCCCATTGACTTGCATTAAGCAGCGGTATGGTTTTGATTACTTCCTGCCTGCCGTAACTGCCATCATAGTTAATTGATGAAACACCCGACTTGCCTTTTTTTGTGGTGATGATAATTACACCGTTGGCGCCGCGCGTTCCGTATATGGCCGTAGCCGACGCATCCTTCAACACCTCAATATTTTCAATATCGGCAGTATTGATAGAGGCCAGAGGATTGATCTTTGGTCCGTTGGTTACCCCGGCATCGGTAAGGGAGTTGCTATTTGAGGTTGGGAAGCCATCAATAATATACAATGGTTCTGCCACTGCGTTAATGGAGTTTACACCCCTGATCTGTACGGTAACACCTGCTCCCGGCTGACCGGTTGCCTGGGTTACCTGTATACCAGACACTGTACCCTGCAATACCCTGTCTAACGATGGTACTGGCTGTTTTAATGCCAGTACCGGAACCGATGCCACAGAACCGGTAATGTCTTTCCGTTTTTGGGTACCGTACCCTACTACAACCACCTGGTTAAGCTGGCTTTGAGCATCTTTCATTAGTATTTCAACAGGACTGCCATCGGCTATATACTCCTGCTTTTCATAACCTATAAAAGTGATGATCAGTTTATACGGAAATTTTTGACCCGTTACGAAACTGAACTTGCCCTGAATATCTGTTGAGACAACGTGTGTGGTCCCCTCAATGCGTACAACCGCGCCGGGCAATGGTTCTTTGGTGGCGCCATCAACAACCCTACCTACCAATTTAGAATTGATGGTGGGTTGTGTTTGCTGAGCCAAAGCTATAAACGGGGTAAAAAAAATGAACAATAACGGGATTAATAAAAGTTTTTTCATGTCGTCGGCGGGTTAATTAAATGGGTTAAAAAACTGGACGAATGAATCGCAGACGCTATGCCGGCGTTATTTGACAAGGCACTTTTAATGTATAGCTGCCGGTATTGAAGATTAACTGCTTTACCCTGGGATTTGAACGGCTGTTCAAGCCGGGATACGAGCAGCACATAGCCTTTCCCGACTTTTGCAATATTTTGCATAAATTTGAAATAGTTTAAAATGACACCATTGAAACAGGCTCAACGCCAATCGATCCCTGTTTCGTTGTTTTAACATCCGGGGAAAAGCAATTGCTTTTCCCTTATTTTATTGATCTGGTTCTGTTATTATTTTTTCATGTTCCTTCCTGTTGATATTTTCCGCTCCTTTAAAAAAGCCGGCGGAGAATAGTTCATTATTTAATAAAGGGTATTATTTTTTTTAATTTTTCACGCAACGAAAGCCCAGGTGCTCCATGCCGCTGTCTTCGGTGGTCTTCATCCGCCGGGACACCCTAAACCCTGAGCAGTAGCTATCATTACACAAAAACGAGCCGCCCCTAACCACCCGCTTTATAGCGTAAGGCTCATCGGGATCAAATGACTTTGCCGGCCCTTTTGGGTTTTTAACACCTCCTGAGCTGCTAACCGTATTGTAATACCGGTAATCGTAAAAATCGGCACACCATTCCCAAACATTTCCGGCCATGTCATACAAGCCATACCCGTTAGCTGTAAATGACCTTACAGGCGCTGTATAATAAAACCTGTCGCGCTGGGTGTTCCGGTACGGAAAATCGCCTTCCCAAATATTAGCTTTGGGCTTGCCGTCGGTCACCTTTTCATTTCCCCAGGGATATATGTTATCTGTAAGGCCTCCCCTTGCGGCGTGTTCCCACTCCGCTTCGGTAGGCAAACGCTTGCCTGCCCATTTACAGTAAGCCTGGGCATCATAATAAGACACCTGCGTTACCGGGTAATTCCCTTTGCCTTTAATATCACTTCCCGGCCCATGCGGATGTTTCCAATTAGCCCCTTTTTTCCAGGCCCACCACTGGCTGTAATCATTTAATGCCACCGGCTGTTTTGCTGGAACAAAGACCAGGGATGCTGCTACCAGCAAACTATCGGCCGGTTTTTCGGCGCCGGGAGGCAGTTGTTTTTTGAGTGCCTCCCAATCTGGCTTTTGCTCGGCTGTGGTAATATACCCGGTAGCCTTTACAAACTTTTCAAATTGCGCGTTTGTAACTTCAGTGCGGTCCATCCAAAAACCATCAACGGTAACCTGGTGTTTTGGGTACTCATCTCTTTCGGCCTGCTTGTTATCCGCCCCCATCCTGAAAGTACCGGCGGGTATCCAAACCATCTGGTCATGACTGGTATCGGGCCCCGCAATAACCGCCCCCGCTAAATGCGCGGGCTTAAACCGGCTGGGGATATTTGACTCGCAGCATACCGCTTTCTTTTTTTCGGCAACCACATTGGCTTTAACGGCAACCTTCGCTTTTTCTTTTTGTTTACATGCTGAAAACCCAGTAACGCCGGCGCCAATAATTAACAAAACATGGTATATTTCCTTCAGGTTCATATATGTATTATAGCCATTATATTTTTACCGGCTGTAAGTTATATGTTTCCTGAGATATTTCCCCGTTAACGCTTTCGGGTTTTTCGGGCCGGTAAAGATGATGTTCCTGCAACGGTACATCTTTATTAACCATTGGGCCATCGGCAGCAAGTTCGCTTCCTGCTACTTTTGATTTAAAAATGGGCCACAATAACTGCGCGTACCATTGGTCGCCTTCATAGTGCGATATGCCATAAGCTTTAGGATATTGGCGGGAGATATGCGCCGTTCCGAAAATAACATCCCAAAGAAAGAACATATTACCAAAGTTACCTTTGTAATAACCCACGCCATCATCAGTAGTAGCCGCATGGTGGGCATGATGGGTTGCCGGTGTTGATATAGTACGCTCCAATACCCAGGCCAGCGGATGCAGCCACTTGTACTGATAAAAAGGCTTATCCCACGGAATGCTGGAATGGGCAAGCGTGGTGATGGTGCCTTTTATACCTTTTACAACAATAGCAGGAATACCCAGGCCCAGGTAAACCAGCGCGGTAGTTAAATAAGTTTGCGAAAAAAACAATGAATAGATCACATTTTGCCTGCTGGCCATGGCCATGCCCATGTATGATGCCGAATGGTGTGTACGATGAAAACGCCATAACCACGGCACTTCATGGTGTAAACGGTGGTACCAGTACTGTGTCAGATCATCGGCAACGGCAATGATGATAAATCCCCAGAAAAACGGCACCCAGTTAAAAGCATCTTTAAACCCGGGCAATATGGCCGGCAAAACTTTAAGGCCGTAGTAAGCAACTACCGGCTTAATAATTAGTTTAGGGATGGTAAAGCAGGCAATATCAACCCAGCGCTCGTTCCGGGTCCACCGTTTTTTATAAAGTCCAAATGAAAACTCGAGCACCCCGAGTACCAGCACCAAAACAGAAAAGCCGTATCCATTAAGGTTGTCAATTATATTTTTTATCTGTTCAATCATGATATTTATATTAAGGGTTTACAGTTTTACTTTTCGCGGCTGCTTTTGGTAATTTTTGCTCCTGTTGCTTTTTCTGCCATGGACGCTGGCCGGTAAAGTAAAATGTGGCAAACATTAACACAATAGGCAATGAGTATAATACCAGGCTTAACAAGGCATTTCTTATAATTCGTTTTTTAGTAGTTTGTTCCAGTTTCATGATCAGGTTGATTTAATTTGTGTTGCAGGTACAGGCTTGGCCTCATGACTGTCTGAAAGCAGCTTTTTGGTGAGCCAAAGCCCGCCGAAAATGATAATAAAGGGTATCAGGGTGACAATAACACCTACCAATATTTTTTTCCCCAGCAGGGATACATCGTTAATGGTCATAAAAAATTATATAAGGTGGATTAAACAATAAGGCAATACACTAAACCCGCTGTGCACAACGGTTTAAGCCTATAAAACTTAATAAGAAAACTTTAATGATCAGATCAATACCTGGCGGGTATTGATTGCAGTGTGGGTAGATCCTACGAAGCCCGGATCAACAGCAACAACAAAAACGAAGAGAAGAATCAGTTAACATCTGATAAGCAGCAAAGCCGTAATTGGAGTTTAAGTCGGGTTGCATTTTTTTTAGCTTTTTGAAACAGTTTTTACGTGTATTTTTTTATCTCTCCGGCAAATGTATATAATTGTTTTTATAATTACTACTAATTCTATAGAATTTATATATATAAAATTGAACTTTTATTATTTTCATACCTTTTTTGTTCAAAAGAGACAAAAAACAGCGCAAACGGCGCTTAAAACCGCTCAAAAATTATGTGTTTGTAAATGTTTAAGACTAAGGTACCAGTTCTGTAACGGTAGTTGTAATGGTATTAACCACATCACTTTTAAACTGGTTTGCACGTACCTCCGTTAATCCTGCCTGTTTTAAGGCTACCAACTTTAACTCGTCTGCCTGCCCTAACACCAGATCGGCAAAATCGGCCTTGCTGATGTCGCCTTCTGCCAATTGCTTCGTCCACGTCTCTAAATCATCCTTAAGTTCTGCAAGAATTGCCTGCCCATCGGTTGTGGCGGCGGCCACGTATTCTTTCAAACTGCTTTCGGCCAGGTTTGTAATACCCTTTTTTAGCTGCGACAGTATATTTTTAAAATCTATTGCCATGGCTCAGTTATTTGGTTACCTCTGATGGTTTCGTCTTTTTGCTTTCCAGCTCGGCTATCTGATCAAAAGAATTTCCTATCTGTTTCTTTTTATCTACAATGTAAACCTCATTGCACTTGCCTTCTTTTTTCCATTTTACCAGGAAGCCACCAAATAAATGCCCTTCCGGATTATTCAAAATGGTCCACATATTGATAGTGATCTCATTGTGCGGCCGGTGTTTATCGTACTCAATTGCCTTGTCAATTGCCAGCTGAATTGTTTTTACTTCGCTTTCATGCGCCGTATAACTTTCCGTAGCTTTATCCATGAGGTTGAGTGCATCTACTTTTAAAGAAGTAACCTGCATATAGGCCGTTTGGTCAAATGTAGATATGGTTGGACTGCAGCTAAAAAGTAGGAAAAGAGGCAGCAAAAGTTTGAGAGAGAGCTGGGGTGTCTTCATAACAAATCATTTAAGTAAATTTAACGATAATTTATTCGATAAATCAAACATTTTTTTTAATAATAATCTGATTTTTAGATACCTATAATCACGAAATAATAAAAATACATGGGTACTTCAACCAGTTCGGCTGCCATATTTGCTTATCACCGGTATATGATAGCACTGCATGGCAACCAGGGAACTGCCGCTTTAGGCTGGCGGGATAGGGAAAGCCAGGTGGTGCGCTTTGATGCGCTTGCAGCAATTGCCGACCTGAATGATCATACTGTGCTGGATGCAGGGTGCGGTCATGCCGATCTGCGTGCTTTCCTGCACCGGCTTTACCCCGCTGTTACGTACTGTGGTGTGGAGCAGATACCCGAGCTTATGGACGAGGCAGTACGACGGTACGGTAACTGGCCGCAAACCTCCTTTGTTTGCGGCGATTTTGTTACTGACCCAATTCCTACTGCCGATTATGTGATAGCGAGCGGTTCTCTTAACTATTACAATGACGATCATGATTATATATTCAACGCTATTTCAAAACTATATGAGCACTGCAAACTTGGGTTTGTTTTTAACCTGCTGAGCCACGTGATACCTAATGGGCTTATTGTTGCCTATAATCCGGAGGTGATCATGAAACACTGCCGTTCTTTAAGTAAGAATGTATTTTTGAAAAACGACTACAGCAATGAAGATTTTACTGTTTTCATGTACCGCTAAGCCAATGCTGATACCCGTGGCTTTTTTATCATGTTAGTGGCATGCGCGGGGATTTTATCATTAAATTATACTTTACTTTGTCAAAAAAACAACAGCTTATAAAATTTAAAATATGAAACAGGGACTATTAATTGATATGGATGGTGTTATATACAGCGGCGAGGAATTGATATTTGGCGCTGATAAATTCATTAATCATTTATTGGCAAAGGATATCCCCTTTGCCTTTATGACCAACAATAGCCAAAGAACAAGTTTAGAGGTAGTACGCAAGCTAAAAAGACTGGGCATTACGGTTGAGCCCAAACACATATATACAAGCGCTATGGCTACAGGTAAGTTCCTGGGCGACCAAAGCCCCAACGGTACTGCATATGTACTTGGCGAAGGCGGCTTATTGACCAGCCTGCATGAAAACGGCATTACCCTGGTTGATACCGACCCTGAATTTGTGGTTTTAGGCGAGGGCCGCAATTTTACCCTCGAAATGGTTCAGCGGGCTGTTGATATGATTTTGGCTGGCGCCAAATTTATTACCACCAACAGAGACCCATCTCCTAAAAAACCCGGCTGGAACAATTTAGGGATTGCAGCCACAACCGCCATGATTGAAGAGGCCACAGGCCGCAAAGCATTTGTAACAGGTAAACCCAGCCCGGTAATGATGCGGTCGGCCCGCAAATTTTTGGGACTGGAAACAGCCGAAACAACCGTAGTTGGCGATACGATGGAAACTGATATACAAGGTGGTGTGCAAATGGGTTATAAAACCATATTGGTATTATCCGGAATATCCTCTAAAGATCAGCTTGGTCACTATGCCTTTAAACCCGACCTGATTGTTGGCTCGGTTGATAAAATTGAGTTCCCTTTAAAATGGTGGTAACAAAAAAACCCCTCATGAATATATTCATGAGGGGTTAATATAGTGATTGGTTCGTTTATTTAAGTTTGGTAGCGCCCTCTCCTTCTATATCGGTTATAACCGAAGCGTTTGTTAGCGGCAGGTTTACCAATACCCTTGCGGCGGTCCACTTGCCAAGTGCAGCATTATACTGACCGCCAAGCTGGGCAAACGTACCCGAAACAGCAGTTGGATACGGAAAGAAAAGGGTGTTGCTGCCCTGCCTGTTAAATGGCTGGTCAACCAGGGTGATCAGGTCCTTCAGATCATAAAAATCTGTATTGGTAATGCGGTAGCCAACATTGGTATTGGGGTCATACAAACTGCCGCCACTGCCGTAAAATATCACATCAACCGGTTTACTGGTTTCCGTAATGTTGGTTCCCGTGAATACAGCAACACCGGCGGCATTACCACTATTGGCGAGCAAATTACCAGTTTTAGTGCCGTGCGTTGCGGGAAGGCTTGTGGTATTAAAATCGGGGCTGTTAACTGTAGAATAATCAAAAGCTGTTACCCAGTTAGATGAGCTTATATCAGTTGAGGCCGAACCAGCTATTTTTTTACCCGCGCCGCCTACATAAAAATAAGTGCCTTTGGTAACCTTACCCGATGTAATTTCAAGCTTATAGGTCCGCAGATCGCCGGTTGCCCAGCCTTTTACAGGGAAGCCCGAAGGTGTTGAAGCCCCCGCATTGTTCGTAGTTACCACTGTAAAGTGTTCTGTTGAAAAATCAATATCCCTGGTGGCCAGCAGCTGTATATATTCATAATTAGCGTCGGTGCCTATCGGATCGGTAATAAAACCGGTGATAACGATTGGCGTGATCTCAATAACCGAACTCAGGATGGTTACATCCTTAGCCTGGCGCATACGCAATTGTGGCACAACACGGCCATCCGCACCGGTAGTACCAAATATGATCCCAGTGAAATTTGCACTAACTGGTAATGTTTCATCTGCAAACCTGGCCGCCGCCTCTGTGTGAAGGCCAATGTTTCCAAACCCGTCGTTCACAACTCTGTCGCCCGCAAGTTTATCAGTAGGTGCCGGCAAGGGGTCAAACCCGCCTTTAACAACAGCTACCAAAGTACTTTCATAAGCATCGGGGTTGGCCAGGATAGCGCTGCTGGTTACTTTTTGGCCTATCACCGTGTTACCTGAGGAAACCTTTGTGATAGCACTGGTTGGTATACCGGTCAGTTGCAAAGTGCCATCAACGCGTTTTAGCACGCCGCCGTCTATATTTATCACTACCGAATCTCCAGGGGCATAAGTAGCCGCGGCATCCCCTATTGATATAGATATACCCCTTAGCTTTGCACGGCGTTTATTTTGCACCACCAATAACCCGGCAGGCATATTACCCCCCGAGTGATCAGAAACAACAACACCAACTATTTGATTGGCGCCAAACATATTTTTAGTATCCAGCTTTATATCGGCTCCTTTGTATATGGTCCTTACGTCTGAAATGGCTATGGTTGGGGCCAGGGTTCCGCCAGGATAGTTATTTTCCTTGGTACAGCCAGACCAGGTACCGGCTGATGCAAGCAAAAGGAAGGTATAAAATAATATCTTTTTCATTTTCAATTTATATCAAATTATTCTGTTAAAACTATTATGGTTTTTGCCACCAAACGCGGGTGCTTATCAAGTCGGGACCCTGCGATGCTATGGCTGCTTTATAACTTGTTGGGTTGGCCGACTGTACGTAAACCGGGTAAGGGATCCGGGCAGGCATTACTCCCCCATTCAACAAACCGGCCCCCTTGGGTAGCAGCGGGTGCCCGGTTCGGCGATATTCAAACCATTGCTCAAAGTCGGTCCAAAAAATGGTATAATATTTCTGTACGTGTATCATTTCCATTTTTTCGTCGAGTGTTTTATTATCATCCCAGGTAATGTCGGCAGCGGCCTCATATTCAGCCAGCGATTTATCATAGGTTGGCAACCAGAAGGTGATGGCATTGAGCACCCCGTTGTCATAATAGGTTTTGGCAGGCGTGGATATCCATCCTTTGGCGGCGGCTTCGGCCAGGATAAACTGCAGCTCGGCATAGTTCATGATATTACCCATCAAAGGCTCGGTCATTAATGATTTTGCCGATGTATTTGTACCCTGTACATTTGAAAGGAAGTATGACTTTTTTATTGGCGCGTTACCCGGAGCATAACCGCTTGGTACACCAACATAACCACCGTTGTATGTGGATACCGACCAGCTCAACTGGTATAAACGAGGATCGGCCCATTTGGTTAAATTATCAATAAAAAAGGACGCGATTGATGGCGCCCGCCAATCCTGCTCACGTACACCGCCTATAAATGGCGAGGTAAGATACCCAGAGCCGGTCCACCGCAATACCGCCGACTCCGTATTGCCGGCCATGATGGGATAGTTAGCAGCATTGTTGTCTACAATATCTTTAATTTTCGCAATACAATCGGCAGATACCTCCGCTTTGCCCGAAATACGGAGCAGCAGCCTCAGGTATAATGAATTACCAAATTTTCGCCACAGGGAAACATTACCGTTAAAAACGGGGTCACTTGAGCCTACAACATTGGTTGCTTCGCTTAGCAGGGTGTTTGCCTCTTCCAATTGTTTAAATATTCCCAGGTATATGTCTTTTTGCTTATCAAACGCCGGCTGAAAAACCTGGTCCTTCCCCTGGTTCGACTGAGAGTAAGGAACATCGCCATAAGTATCGGTAAGCATCGAATAAACCCAGGCCTGGCAAATCAATGATATGCCCTGGTACCCTTTGTTAAGGGTGATAGGCTGGCTGGCTATGGTGTAAATGTCTTTAAAATTGGTTAACTGCAGGTACCAGTTGTTCCAGGTATAATCGCCCCAGGTATTTTTTATATCATACCTGAAAACTTTACCCTCCGAGTCACTTTCGTCAACGGTAACCTGCATCAGCTCATTATTAAAAGTGCGCGAGCGCAACATATTTACAGATACTGTTTTAACCAGTGCCGGTGCCAGCAGTTGCTGGGGTAACGCAATTGGTGTGGTGTTAGGGTCGGTGTTTATTTCTTCAAATCCCTTTTTGCACGATGGCTGTACTATAGCAAACAGTATTACAGTACAAATAACTTTATATATATTTCTTTTCATTGTTCAGCTTATTAAAGTGAAATAACAAGGTTAACACCCATGGTTCTTGCAGATGGGAACTGCCCAATTTCAAAACCCTGTGTAATATCAGAGCCGTTAAGCGTACCAAATTCAGGGTCAAAACCCGGCCATTTGGTCCATATGAAAAGGTCGCGGCCGTAAACCCCTATGGTAGCGCGTTGTATGCCTATCCTGCTTACAAGCCTCGCGGGCAGCGAATAATCAAAGCGCGCCTCTCTGAGCTTGATAAAATTGGTGCTGTAAGTAGCGCCCTCGGCGTTATTGGCCCCAAAGTTAGATTGGTAATACTGATCAATATCTGCAGCAACAACATCGTTTTTACGATAAGTCCCATCGGGGTTTTGCACTACGCCGTTTCCAATAATGCCATTATACCTGCCCGGGAGCGTATTTTTTGTTTTGCCTTGTTCTGCCATTTTATAGGATGTAAGTGAGTAAGCCACCGCGCCATATTGAGCGTCAAATAATATGCTGAAATGAAACTGCTTATATTTAAAATCATTATTGAAGCCTAATTTCCATTTTGGAGATGTATTGCCCAGGTAAACAATATTGGGCGAAATTAGGGCAACACCGGTTGTAGGGTCAAAAACCACCTGCCCGTCCGGAGCGCGCTGATAGCCCCTGCCGTACAGGTCGCCCATGCTCCCGCCAACCTTTGCAACAATCTGGCCACCACCTGTCGGGCCAGTTTGAAGCACCACGGCGCTATCAGCCAGTTCCCTGATCTTATTACGATTAGCAGAAAAAGTAACGTTTGTTGTCCAGGTTAAACCCTTGGGGCTTGATACCGGGCTGCCGTTTACTACCAGCTCTATACCCCTGTTGTTTACCTTGCCTATATTGATGATGGAATGATCGGCACCTGCAGATGCGTCAATAACCCGGTTAAGTATCTGGTTTTTAGTAATTCCGGAATATAAGGCCAGGTCAAACCCTAACCGGTTTTTAAAGAAACGCACATCGGCCCCAACTTCAAAGGTAGTGGTTCGCAGGGGCTCAAGGTTTACATCAGGCAAAGTTGTAGGATTTATTAAGCCGCCCGGATAGGTGCTGCCTGCCGATGAGTAGGAAAATGAGGTGCGGTAAGGCACGGTTGTTCCGCTGCCCACACTTGATGCCGATGCCCTTACCTTGGCAAAACTGATAGTTTCGGGCAGTTTAAATGCGTCAGATAAAATAAAGCTGGCACTTGCCGACGGATAGAAGAACCCTACTTTATCCGTCCTTTTAGGCGTTGCCAAAACGCTGTTCCAATCCTGGCGACCGGTGAGATCAAGGTATAAGTAGTTTTTATAGCTCGCTGATAATAACCCATAAAAACTATTTAAGGAATACTTACTACTATAAGGCAGCGTGATAAGGGGGCCGGCGGTATTAGCCATGGAATATGCACCGGGATAGATCAATGAATCGGCCCTTACCTCATCTCTCCTATAAGTATTTTTCAGCATACTGCCGCCTGCAGTAGCGGTTATGGTAACATCCTTGTTTATGGCTTTGTTATACCTTAACAGGAAATCGCCGCTCACCTCTTCCGAAAAAATGTTTTGTGTGCGATATGAGCCCTTAGGGTACCTGGTTCCGGCATCATACGGGCGCTCCTGCGCGCGCTGCTCATAGCCCATATCCAATGATGTGCGTAACTGCAAGCTTAAGGCCTTTGTAATGTCATAGGTTGCCTGTACGTTCCCGGTCACCGCGTTGCGGCTGGATCTGTTGATAAACTCATAAGTGATAGCATAAGGGTTCTCGGGGAATGAGCTATAAGGATATTGGATTGCACGACCTTCCTGCCCAAGCTTCCAATAATTTTTAAGCCAGTCCAAATCGGCGCTGGGTTGCCAAAAAATAAACCAATACATCAGCGATTGGTTACCGTAACCCGCTCCGGGCAGGTTGTCGCTAAACTTGTTCTGGTAATTTACCTTTGAACTTATGGTTAGTTTATCGTTGATCTTGGAGTTTACCGATAAGGCAACTGAATTGCGGCCATAACCTGTATTTGGGGTGATCCATTTATTACTAACGTTTGTTGCCGAAAACCGGGCGGTAGTTTTATCAGTCCCTCCGTCAATGCTTACTGAATTGGTAAACGTTTGGCCGGTATCAAAAAACTCGCGTATCTTATTTTTATAAGGCACCCACGGCGTTCTTACTGTTGATTGTTTTTGAGTTACCGGATCATACTGAAAAAACATCTGGCCATCAAACCGCGGGCCGTAGGCCGAACTTGTCCCACTGGTACTGGAACCATCGGGACCTGCTCCGTAAGAATAATAGGTAGCACCGGCGGTACCCTGCCCATATTCAAACTGAAGATCGGGCCAGCGGTTGATCTTTTCGATGGAAGCATTGGAGTTAACCGTTATGCCAACACCCTTCTTTTTGGCATTACCTGATTTTGTAGTAATGATGATGGCCCCATTTGCACCACGCTGACCATATAAAGCGGCCGCACCGGGTCCCTTCAGTACCGAAATACTCTCAATATCCTCAGGATTGATATCATTTATACTGCTGCCATAATCTGCGGGCATATTATCGCTTCCGGTACCGTAAACCTGTTCGCCGGCAATGCCGGTGCGCCGTCCACTACCTTGGTTCATTACTACCCCATCCAGTACAATAAGCGCTTCATTATCACCTGTAAGATTATTCTCGCCCCGTAAAATAATTTTGTTTGAACCGGTAGGCCCGCTATTGGAACGTATAAGGTTTAAACCGGCAACCTTGCCCGAAAGCGCGTCGGTCCAGTTGCTGGAAAGGGCGTCAGTGAGCTGCTCATTTTTTATAACGGTAGCCGCATAGCCCAGGGCTTTTTCATCGCGTTTAATACCCAACGCGGTAACCACCACCTCGTTTAGTGTGGAGTTTGATTTGCTTAATGTAATGGTTGTACCTACTGTAGCCCTGTTAAAACTAAGGCTTTGAGTTGCATACCCCACGGTAGAAAAATTCACCTGGCTGCCGCTTGCTACCAAAACAGAAAACTTACCTTCATTATTGGTAAAGGTTAATAGCTTTTTTGCATTATCACTCACGGTAACCGCTCCAAGCGGTGATTTATCGTCGGCTGATATTACCGTACCGCTAACAACAACCATATTAAGCTTTTTAATAACCAGGTTACCATCAATGTTTTTAATGCCAACACCTGCCTGCTGTTGCAGTACCTGGGTAAGTTTGTCAAATGACAGGGACTCATCTGGTAATGTAACCATGGCACTCATATTCAAATCGGCCTCAAAAGAAACCTTGTAGCCATATTTATTTTTAAGCGTATTTACGATGGCTTGAATGCTGATACGTTTTTTTTCAAAACCATACTGATCTGATGGAGATACCTGTGCCTTTACCGTCACTGAAAAAATCAGCAACAGCAGAGCCGGACATAATCTTTTCCGGATAAAAAATAAAAGTTTAAGTTGTTTCATGTTTAATCAAAATAGTATAACAGTGTGTTGATTTTTGTATCGGTAATGCAATCCTGTGGCGTAGCTCAAGCCGTTCAAAAGTTTATCAATGCCGGTATCCTTCATCTCGCCGCTAAAACGTGCGCGCCTGCTGGCCGATGGCTGTACTTCAACCTTAATGTTGTACCAGCGTTGCAGCTTTTCGGCTATCTCGTTGGCATTGTCATCTTTAAAAAACAGGGTTTGATTTTGCAGGGACGAAGCATCATGTGCATTTACTTGCTTAATGGTTATTTTGCGCCTATTTAGCTGATAAATGAACTGCTGCCCTGCCTTTAAATAATGTGTATGGTTATTTTCGGTTATACCAACCAGCCCGGTAGCTACCTTAACTTCGGTATTTGCTTTTGGCCGCGAGTAAACATTAAATGATGTACCTAACACAGTTACCGCCAAATGGCTGGCGGTATGTATAATAAAAGGCTTATGAGCGTCATGCTTAACATCAAAAAACGCCTCGCCGGTTAATTGTATCTCGCGTTTGGCAAATCCAAATGAATTGGCATAGCTTATTTTGGAGTTGGGCGCCATAAATACCTTAGTACCATCGGGCAATGTAAGGCGGCCACCAACGTTTTGAGCGCTTTGTAATGTTTGTATGCTACTGTTGGCCTGGTTTTTAGTTTTTTGCACATAAAACCATCCTAAAAAACAAAACAGCAATAAGCTGGCGGCTATCCCGGTGATGAGGTGCGATCTTTGAAAACCTTTTTTATTATTTGACTTTGGCAGTTCAAAGATGCGATCGAGCAGGTGAAGCCATTGTTCATCAATGTCATTTTGCTTTAATGGCTGCTCGAGCTGTTTTTTTCTCCGTTCAAGGTAGGTAAGCAAATAGCGGTGTTCGGTTTGTTCGTTAGCCCAGTCAACAACCTGTTGTACCTCTTCGGTGCTGCTTTCGCCATTAACATAATTTAGTATTGTTTCCCAGTTCACGCTTTTTAATTTTACTTAAAGAGCATTAAAGGGCTACTTTCCACCTAAAGAAATTATTATTAGTATATTAAATTAATATTAAGTTTTGAGACAGGTTATACGCAACAGCAAAGCCGGGGCGGTCCGAACTGTTTCAAATTATAATAAGTAATCAGATCGTAGTAAAAATCAGGTTAACCAGCATCAGCCCGCCGGCAATAGTAGCCTGGTCAAGATTGCCGTTACGCACGGCATGGCTCAGTTGTTCTATTGCCTCACGCATGTTGTATTCTACTTTTTTCTCGGTAATATCAAGCACATGGGCTATTTCGGCATTTTTTAAGCCTAACAGCCTTAGTTCTATCATTTCTTTACGATGTAATGGCAGCCTGCCAATCAGCTCTTCAACAATTTTTATAGATTGTTTGGCCACGAATTTTTCAAAGGGATTATAAGTATTCTCGGGGATGTCAAAAGCATTGTTGGGTAATTGGGAGGTTTGATAACGGGACGACAGCGCTTTTAACGCTCCGTTTTTTGCCGCCCGGAATAGATATGGCCTTAGCTCATTGATCTGCAATTTATCTTTTTGCTGCCACAGGTTTAAAAACAGATCGGAAAGTACATCCTTGGCCAGGTCTTCGTCATTTACTATTGAGCTTACGTAACGAAAAAGGGGTGTATAATTATCCTTAAATATACATTCAAACCCCTCTAATGTATGCAATAACGTAGTATGTACTGTTTTCATATGGGATTGCAAATTAAGCTTTGGTATATTTAAATAACAAAATACCAGCGTTAAATTTGAGTTAACAATATGCGATTATGCGATATACGTTACCCGACTTGCGGCAAAATCAATTGGAACACGTTAAATTGGCCATAAGAATATAAAACATCCCAGCGGGCGCTATTGACGCTTATCATTGTCATTGCTTTCAGCCGAGAGCAATGACATAACTTCATTTTTTAAGGTATCAGGAATGAGCATAATACTTTGGGACATCTGTGCATTTTGGGGGTAAGAAGAGCCGGGTAAAACAGGACAATGCCCTTTAAGTACAAAACATCCTTTTCGGTCTTCGTAGGTTACGGTTATTCTTAGCTCTGTAAGTAAATGTATATCGCGGTATACGGTGCGGGTGCTGATATGGAATTTTTCTTTCAAATAATCAACCGTTACAACCTTTTTAGCCTGTAAAACTACCAGCATTTCCAAAAGCCTGTCAACCCTGTTCATTCATTATATCTTATTGATCATATACAAAAATGAACCCCGGTATTGACAGCAGTATGTCAGTACAAAAAAAATATTTCAATTATGCCCGGTTACCCAAAGAGTTTAAAATCATTGAACTTAATTAGTTCTGATCCTGTCCCGCTCGTCCCGGGCCTGGCCATCCTGTTTATTGCGGCCCGTGGCACGGGTATTACCAAATGACCTGGAGTAGGTAAGTTTTATAATGGGAAATTTGGCGGATTCTGTTTGCACATCTACATTACTTTTTATGGAAAACGCTTCCTGGGTTAAGGTGCCATAATAAACGTGTATGCGTACCGTCCTCAATATGTCGGAAACAGAAAGCTGAAAACTGCCGTTATTATTTTTCAGCTCTTTTTTAATACCCGCGTTTAAGGAACCAAAGCCGTCTACCTTAATGGTGGCGTTATATGATTGTGAATTATACCATCCCGAAAGTTCGAAAGACCATTGTTGTGGTAGTTTGAAGGATTCGCTAAAATTAAGTGAATAAATAAAATATGATTTTTTAAACGGATAGATGGTATAGCCATCCCCTTTAAACTGGCTGAGCCCCCCGGTAAAACTGTAGTTCATATCCCACCAGTTGTTTATTTTAAAGGGTAAATTAGCCTGGAATGTTAAATTGTTTTGATAGTTAAGGTTTTGCGGGGAAATATACAGCAGGTTCTTTGAGGGGCCTGTACTTAACTGGTATCGGGCGATGAGATCTTTGTCGCGGCTAAAAAGCAGGGAGAACGAGTAATCGTGGTAATTATATCCTAATTTGATATTGCTGGTAATAGTTGGTTTTAAAAAAGGATTGCCCGTATAAACCGCTGTAGGGTCGCTGTAGCCAAAGTAAGACGCCAGATCATTATAAGTAGGCCGGCTGATCCTTTTTGAATAAGACAACTGCAATTCTGACACGGCATTAAGTTTCCGTGAAAAGAATACACTGGGAAATAATACCCCGAGCTTGCGGTTAATCAGGCTATTGCCGGTATGCGGATCATCCATGTTGGTATAAGAATATTCATATCTCGATCCAATTGTAACACTTGTTGATGAGTCAAGCCGGGCATTGAGTGACGCATAAGCGGCTCCTATCCCCTCTTTCATGTAAATATTATTAGCCGTTTCTGTATTTTTAATCCAGTTGCTGTTTACCAAACTTTCAATCCCCGATGAGCTTGAGCTTGTAGTATAAGTACCTTTAATTCCGGTTTCCAGCTTCAGTTTGTCATTAAATTGCTTACTGTAATCTACTTTGGCTACGCCTACATTAATAGAAGTATTGGCAAACCCTCTTTGCCTCGGCTCATTAATGCTATTATTAGCGTACACCTGCTCGCCTTTTTCATTAACAAATGAGCTTTTCACATCTGTAGGGTTGTTATTGCTGTAATGGATATAATCCGCGTCAACATTTATTTTCTCACCCTCGCTTAACGTGTTATCCAAATTAGCAGAAGCCACCAGGCTATTCCATTGGTTTTGCTCGGTTATATAGCCGTTATAGGTTAGTAAGGAGTCGGGCAGTACTTTATACAAGGCATGGTTATAATTAGCCGCGGATGAATTACTATTGTTGTAAGCTATGTTGCCCCCGATAGTTGTTTTAGGTGTTAATTTTATGTCGACCCCAAATGTCGCGTTATGATCATCCTGCACGCGTTTAGTCTCAGTAGTAAAAACCACGGAACCATCGCCGCCTAAAAAAGGCATATATTGAGCGCTGGTTATATAAATGTTACTATAAGTACGGTCGTGCGAAAAGGTGTAGGAGCCAAACAGGTTGATGTTCTTTGCATTTCTTGCCAGATTTACACTGCCCGAGCCCTTTTCGCCCCATCCCTGCCCACCCGTTAGGGTAAATGAGCCGCTCGTTCCTTGTTTTTTATTTTTTTTCGATACTATATTGATCAGTCCCGCGCTGCCCTCCGCATCATATCCCGCCGGAGGAGTTGACAGTAATTCGATCCGGTCAATATTGTCGGCACTCATTCCACTTAACATATTAACCACCTGGTCTGTTGGTATACGCATGAGTTTGCCATCCATCATGACCATAACACCGCTCTTTCCATTTAAATTGATCCCGTTATTCCGATGGTCAATAACTACCCCGGGCGACCTTTCCAGAACCTGCAGGGCCGAACTCCCTTTGGTTAGTACGCTATTAGCAACATTTACAACCATGCCATCATTCCTTTGCTGATACAAGGGTTTATCGGCTCTTATTACTACCTCTCCTAACTGCCGGGTGGTTTCATTCATCACGGTAACTCCTAAATCTTTTACCGGTTGATTAGCTGCAATATTAAATGCCGGCGAATTCCATGTTTGATAACCCATACTGCTTATCCTGATGATGTAACTTCCCGGTGCAATACCCTCAAAACGGTACGCGCCCTTTTCGTTAGTCAGCATACTTTTTATCAAGGATGTATCGATACTTTTCATCAAAAACACGCTGACCAATGAAAGCGGCTGACCATTGCTGGTCGTTATATTTCCCGATATTTGAGCAAAACCTGGCTGTAATGAGCAAAACAGCAGTAAGCTAATGCAAAGAGTTTTCATATGGGTTGAGTATTTGCGGTGTTAACACTACAAAGGAATACCTACCCAAAAACTAAAAAAAACAAGTATGACCAATGACCTGATATAATTGATAAACTGCGGAAAGTTTAACAAAACCTCAACAACGTGCTATTTTAAAGGAGGTAATTACCGCTTATCATCCGGCAGGCGCAGGTAATCAATTATTTAAAGCAGCTTATACAAAAAGCACACGCAAATAAATACAATAATGTATCTTAGATTATATATAAAAGGTAATGAGCGCTTTATCTACTAACATATCAACTAAAAGCTGGTTGTTTAAATATAAACTATACCATATTCCTTTTTGGTGTGTTTACCATTATATGTGGTGGTTGCTGGCTGTTGGTAATCCTGTGGTAGCTGCCAGCTCCATGTTTTTTTCTGCTTATTCCGTAAAAATCCTTTCTTATGTTATTTTCCAGGCGCTTGCGGTGTATTTTAATCTTTATTTCCTTATTCCGAGGTTTCTTGAAAAAAACAGGTTAACCGAATATATTATCTACCTGGCTATAACCATAGTTTGTGCTTCTTCGCTTATTAACACAGGTTATTACCTGAGCGCCTTTTTAGCGGGTTGTACTGTTAAAAAAATGTTTGGGCCCGAGGCTGGCAATTTTTCTCACTTCTACAACACTTCACTCCCGTCAACAGTAGCCAGTATGACGCTTGCCATGAGCATCAAATTAACCAAGAATTGGATACAAACAGAAAGAAGGCAGCAGCTTTTGGAAAAAGAGAAACTGGAAACCGAACTTAAGTTCCTGAAATATCAGTTTAATCCGCATTTTCTTTTTAACAGCATCAACTCCATATTTTTCCTTATCCACAAAAATCCCGATATGGCATCTGCTTCCCTCGCAAAATTTTCAGAACTGCTGCGGTACCAGTTATATGAATGTAACGACCAGCAGATCTCGCTGAACAAGGAGCTTGCTTATCTTGAAAATTTTATCGAGCTTGAAAAATTAAGGCAAAACAATGATGTGAACGTTACTTTTGATCTGGATGAGCCGGTTACAGATCATTTAGAGATAGCGCCATTTATACTAATGACCTTTGTTGAAAACGCGTTTAAGCATGTTTCTAAACACACGGGAGGTTCAAACTGGATCAATATCAAACTGACATCAGATCAGCAGCAACTTCACCTTTTTATTGCCAACAGCACATCGCCCGGGGAGGTTAATGAAGTATTAAATTATGGTGGCATAGGCCTTAAAAATGTAAAAAGAAGGCTCGACCTGATATACCCCGGACAATACGTGCTGGACATACAAAATAGTACAAACCGGTTTGAAGTACGGCTGCAATTAACATTGGCCGAGATGAGATTACCGTCAAAACTGCAAATAGCCTGAATACTAAATAACATATAATGATCAACTGTGTAATTATTGATGATGAACCGTTAGCAAGAGAAGGCCTGGCCAATTATGTACGGGAAGTTGATTTTTTACATTTGACAGGAACATGTGAAAATCCGCTTGAGCTGATAAAACTGCTTGACCAACACCGGGTAGATCTGATATTCCTGGACATACAAATGCCTAAAATGAATGGTATCGATTTTTTAAAAATCGTTAAAAACCCGCCCATGGTGGTTATCACGTCAGCCTACCCAAGTTACGCGCTCGAAAGCTTTCAATTAAATGTATTGGATTATCTTTTGAAGCCCATCACATTTGACCGTTTTTTTAAATCGGCCAACAAGGCAAAAGATTACCACCGGCTCCTTACCAACTCCGTTTTGACCAACCAGCAAAAAGATGTATCAGACGCTGATTATTTTTTTATCAAATGCGGCAACAAATATGAAAAAATATACTTTGACGATATCCTTTATGTTGAGGGAATGCAAAATTATGTGACCATTTTTACCAGCAAGGGTAAATACATTACCCTGTTAAACTTAAAAAGCCTGGAACAAAATTTAAACAGCAGATCTTTTATACGGGTGCATAAATCTTACATAGTTTCGATAAATAAAATTGACGGCATTGAGGGTAACGCTATATTTATGCAAAGCCACCAAATACCCATTAGCCGAAATTACCGCGAGCAGGTTATAGCCCGGGTAGTTGAAAGTAAGTTATGGGATAAAATAAAACTTTCTTAGTTGTTTTTCACCCTATCGCGCAAAATGACCCTGATGCCGGCTACTCAAACAGCGTAGCTAATTTTATTACTTATAAAATTCATTTTTTTTGAAGTTGATGTCCAATACGTTTTATATCACTTGATATGGAGGTGTAATTCATATATTTAATAGCAATTAAAATTTAAAACAATGGACGAGTTTATTTTAATTTTCAGGCATGAAGACGGTACTAAGATAGCTTCGCCTGAGCAGATCGAGATTTGGATGAAACAAACTATGGACTGGATAGGTGGCATTGCCGCACAGAACAAGTTTACTGTAGGCAACGGACTATATTTTGATGATGCCAAAGTGGTGCGGCATAACAATGTGGTTACCAACGGCCCTTTTGGCGAGATCAAAGAGACAATTGGCGGGTATATTATTGTTAAAGCAGATTCTGTGGAAGAAGCCGTGGAATTTGCAAAAGGTTGCCCCGTTTTACAGGGAGACGGCAATAGTGTAGAGGTAAGGAGGATTGCAAAGCGCGATAACACCCATTAAAAACAAGCCCCCTGTGTGTTACATTATGCTACAGGGGGCTTTTTATTATGGAAAAACAAGAATTGATACCACATTTATTCAGAACCGAATACAGGAAGATAGTAGCTGTACTTTGTCGCCGTTTTGGATTTGACCAGATGGAAACGGCCGAAGACATCACCAGCGATACTTTTCTTGCAGCGGCACAAAGCTGGAGCTTTAAAGGGATTCCTCCAGACCCCACCGCGTGGCTTTATAATGTGGCTAAAAACAAAGCAAAAAATCATCTGCAACGCCATACCGTTTTTGAGAGTAAGGTTTCGCCTGAAATAAAAAACGGCACACCCGAATTTGACGAACCGGACATTGACCTTTCGCCACAAAACATTAATGATAGTCAGTTGCAAATGATGTTTGCCATTTGCCATCCCGCTATTTCGCCCGAAGCACAGATAGGTTTGTCCCTGCGCATACTTTGTGGTTTTGGTATTGATGAAATTGCCGATGCTTTTGTCACCAATAAGGAGAACATCAATAAACGCCTGTTCAGGGCAAAAGAAAAGATCAGGAATGAAAAAATCAAGATCGGGTTTCCGGGCCCGGCAGAGATAGAAGAAAGGCTTGACAATGTATTAACAACCATTTACCTGCTGTTTAGCGAAGGATACTATTCAGTAAGCCAAAACCAGATACTGCGTAAAGAATTATGCTTTGAAGCCATGAGGCTATGCCATATGCTTATTGAAAACAACGAAACCAACAAGCCACAGGTAAACGCGTTGCTTTCGCTCATGTGTTTTCACGCCTCCAGATTTGAAGCGCGTATGGGCAAAAATGGTGAACATATTTTATATGACGATCAGGACATAACCCTTTGGGATGCTGACCTGATTAGTAAGGGTGGTTATTTTTTAAAATGTGCAACCACCGGCAACAGGCTTTCAAAATATCATATAGAAGCCACCATCGCTTACTGGAATACCCAAAAAGCCGACACTAAAGAAAAGTGGGAAAACGTACTTCAGTTATATAATCATTTACTGCAAATTGCATACTCGCCTATAGCTGCATTGAACAGAACCTATGCCCTGTCAAAAGCCAATGGCAAAAAAGAAGCAATAATTGAGGCAGAAAAACTTAAACTAACTGATAACCAGTTTTATTTTACCCTGCTTGGCGAATTGTATACCGGCATTGACAATGAACAAGCCAAACTGAATTTTAAAAAAGCATTACATATAGCCCGGTCACCAGCCGATAAACAGATAATACAAAAGAAAATTGAATTGTTGTAAACGCATATATTTTTGTAATAGCGTGTAAACCACAAACAGAGGAGGTAAAACACCTCCCCTGTTAGCTAAGTATGAGGTAATTTATAAAAGCACCTCGCACCTGTAACCAAAATTCTTCATCAGCAGGATAACGCTTTGTACGGATATGTTTTCGCCCTCAACCCGCAAAATATGGTCGCAATCATCAAGGTCAAAGTTTATATAACTTTCGGGAAAGTATTTTTTTAGTTTGCGGACAAGCTGCACCGACAGATTTTTATCCTTAACATCCGTTTTAAAAACCTCAACCATTTTACTGATCATTATTTTTGTTGAATATTTTTGCTTTATCATCATTTTGCTCTATTGCACTGAATATCAGCAATTCATTTAAAACCTATAGTTAATGCCGGTTTGCAAGGCCACCCCTGTTTTCTTTAACTCGGTTAAAGGAACCCTTTTATTCAGATCATTAAAGGGAACCCAGTTCACTTTTTGATCTTTTGAGTACAGGTCCAGCTTCTGCGTAAAGTTATATCCGGCGCTTACCGTTACAGAAAAGCTTTTCGCGAGTTTGTACTCATAATATAAGCTGCTTTTAAACTGCTGCACTTGTAAATAATCTGAATCCATTTTTTTTGACAACCTGTAAGATCCCCCTCCTATACCAAAATCGATGCTCATGCCAATAGCGTTTTTGGCTGATAGTTGGTAGTTTAATTTTTCAGAAACAGGTAGTGTGCCGGTAAAGCTCAGTTTGTCATTAATATTCCAGTCAACACCTATCACAGGCACCAACAGGGTTCCAAAAAACTGCTTTGAAAAAGCGGTCCCTATTGAATAGCTAAAATTTGCCGATTTTCTGATCTTTAGCATAACGGCACCTGTATAAAGCATATCATCGCCGGATATATCTTTCAAATCAGATGAAATTGCTGGTATAAATGAAGCGATCAGCGCGTATTTAGGCGAAAACGACTTTTGGAAAGTGACCGGTACCGAGATCGTGTGAAACTTTGTTTCTCCGAACTGCGTACCCATACCCGAAAGAAATAGCCCGCTGTAACCCGCGCCTACCAGCAAAAAATCAAGCTTACCATCATTTAGTTTATTAATTAACGGAAAAGTTAATGTTCCATTTACCTGTTGTATATTCATTTTCCTGCCTTTGTAGGTAAATGGCGAATAATTATAATCGGTTTGGAACGAACCTAATTGCGGGGTTGCCGGTGAAGGCGCGCTTTGTTGCACCGGTGTGTTTTGTTGTGCCTGTGCTGATAATTCAAAAGAAATTAAAGCTATTACGATCAAATACAAAATTCCTGTTTTCATAATGTGTTGTGAGGTTATTATTTTTATTAATTTTCCTTTGAAACACGTTAAGAATGGTTTACCCTTACCCTCTTTGAAATTATTTTTAAATGCTTGGGGACGTCAAATAATTTATTTGCCCGATGCTTTAAAACATATTTGGCAGGCATCAATAATGAGCGACAGATACAATTGGCGGAAGATCATCAACTACAAAAACAAAGAGCCCGGTCAATGACCGGGCTCTTTGTTTTTTGTTTAAAAATAGTTCTGTTAATTATTAAGCAGCGTTTTTCTTTTCAGTTACTTCTTTACGAATATCAGTAGCAATTGTTTTTAATTGTTGCATAGCATTACGTAAACGGGTGCCGGCAGCTTTATTGCCCTTATCATAAAATGCTTGTGCATCTTGTTCTGCTGCCGCGATCAGTTCTTTTACTTTTTGAAAATTTTCCATGATAAAAATTAAATAAATGTGTTTTTAGAAGTCGCAAATATAGCATTTGAATCTGCCTGGGCAATAAATAAGTAAACCGGAGCGCAATAATTTGATTAAAATCAAAAAAAAGGACAAATCAGAATAACCGGGATTTGCCCTTTAATTATAATTATTTATACCCCCAATGCACCTACTCTACTTTGTATCGGTAAACCTGCCTTCCAAGTTCGCCTGCCGCATTAATGCCTTCAATCACCACTTTATAGGTCCCTTTATCATCAGCATTAAAAAAATCAAATTTCACTTTACCTTCGGTCGTAGTTTTTATATTGGGGTTCCAGTAAATGGTTGAACGCAGATCTGCTAACTGCGAATCGTTTTTAGGCGAATCATAACGGGGCGCATAGAACTCTTTAACATAATTAAACCCCCTTGGCGAAACGTTTGCAATTTCGGGACGGTAAGAGCTGCGCACCCCATTTTTAGTAACTATAAGTAAAGAGGCGCCTCCCAAATATGATATCATTGCCCTGCTGGTTCTTACAACCTCTATCCTGGCAACGTCCATAGGGTCAACGGTATTGCCATTAAGTATATCGGATGCTTCGTCAGGGTTATCAATATTTTGCCCATTAAGTATAACACGCATAGCTACCGAAGATCCGCCATCATTTGTAAAAGGCCAGTTCATAACATTTTTATACACGCTAAAAGTTACGCCCTGCAGCCTGCCTTGTAAGCACATAGCAAGCGATGAGCAATTTTCCGGATTTTCAAGAACATAAGTTTGATCGGCATGCCCGGCCGGTACCGTAAACATTCCCTGTGCGGCAAATTGGCTTTGCGGCTTTTTGCCCTTAATATTTACCCCTTTTAATTGTTGCACGCGGTTTAGTTTTCCAAGCTTCTGCAGTTGCCCGGCTTGCCTGGTACTGTTGGCAATAAATTCCTTTTTACTTTCCGTTATATCGGTATTTATATCGCCAATGTTTTTATTAAGTGTCATCCCCTGTACCGATGCCTTATCCATTATTACCTGAACATGGGTACCGTTTTTGGGTGTTCTGCCCTGCACAGTGAATTTTACGCTGTCAGGCAGTATCAGCTTATTAAAACTAAACCTTCCATCAGCATCGGTTATGGTATCCAGCAATATGTTGTTCTTTAAGGAAAACAACGTAACTTTTCCATTTGGTACAGGTTTATTACCAAGGCTTAATAGCTTTCCTGATATCGTGGTATTAACTTTTTCTGCTTTATACCTGGGTGTTGCCGTCTGGCCGGTAAGTATATCCTTCCATACAAATCTCCGGTACCCCTGTGTAAGCATTAGGTTATCCAATGCCTCGTTTACTTCCTCATTTTGTTTTGTGAAGTAATAATTTGGCTTTTCGATGTAACCCTTCAGGTCGGCTGTCAGTAAAATATTTGATAATATGGTGCTTTCATCTGTTTCGTTTACCGGAACTTTACTTTCATCTATAACTGACACCGAAAAACTGCCAACAACCGGTTTGCCTGAGCTGTCATCTGCTTCTGCTTCTATCTCAACCTTTTCCCTTGCCTTGTAACTTTGCCTGGCCGTGTTTATTTTAATCCGCATTTGATCGTTAGCTCTGATAAAGGCTATTCTTTCATTAAGCGGTTCTCCATTATTATTGAACAGGGTATACTGCGCTATACCTGTAGGAAAGTCTTTTTTAGGAATATAAACCGAGGTAGCGGGCCTGTTTATTTTTACTTGCGAAGCATAAAGCATTTCGCCGCCTGATTGTGCAACCAGATTAACCATTGGAGCGGCTTGATATAATTGGGCCGGCGCATTGATCCTCACCAGCAGGGTATCACTCTCGGGATCATTGTATACGGCCAGTACATAACCCGCATCCAGACTTTTAGGTAGATCAACCCTGGTTTCGGAGCCATCCGGATAGGTAATTTTAGCTGTATAACTTTTCCCGGCTTCGGGTATAAAATTGAACCGCCCTATCCCTGCAAAAGCGCTTTTAAAACTGGCTATCTCCCGATTCGTATTATCCGTGATCACTCCTTTCACAGCAACACCAGTCCCGTTAATTCCAACAGCTTTAAAAGCAACACGCGAACTGATCCCGTTAACCAGGCTCCCACCTTCCGGAAAAAATTGTATGTCGCTATGCGAGAGTGCGGCCTTTATAGCAAATATGTTGTTTATTCTCTTCTTATCTGCTGTTTGGATGGTGGTTTGGATATATCCACCCGGTTGCTCGCCGTTTGGTATATCAATACTTATATCTCCGCGGGTATCGGTCTTTACCTTTTTACTTTCAATGATTTTTTTATTGATAACTATTTCATAATTCACTTCCTGTTCAGCAAAAGGATTACCATCCTTGTCTTTATAATTAAGCATTGCTGTAACCACCGGCTTGTTACCAGTTATTTTATACTGATAATTAACTTTAGCGTTCACGTCATTATCAAATCCTTTAATTACAGTAAATGTGCGGTCAAAGAAATAATCGCTTCCTGCATTGCGCATCCATTGTGTGTAGGCACGAATGCGATAATTGCCGTCTGCCAGTGTATCGCTCAATATAAAATCACCTTTGGCTGTGCCTGCTATAACCGGTAACTTAATAGTTTTTTCAACAGAATCTTTTTCAGTGATCAGGTCCACATACAAAGCGCCGCTTAATGCCGATAACTGGTGCCTGCTTCCAACGGTTACATATGCTTTGAACCAAATGGTATCGCCCAGTGAATAATAAGGTTTATCCATATGCAGGTATACTTTTTCCTGTGGGGAGTTTTTTGTCCAGTTAGTTAATGATGCAGCTATTTTGTCAATGGGATCATCAGCCGTAATAAACGCCGGAAGAATTATTAAAAGAAAAAAGGTTACAAAAATGGCCGGAATAAGTTTATTAAACATAGGTTTAGTGTTAAAAACAGCTCACAATAACACCTTTATTATTCGATCTGTTTAAGATTTAGGATATGCTAAATATAATTATAAATTATATTCCTCAATAAATATCCGGAAATGAAAATTCCCCTTAACTCACAAAGATTTAAGGGGAATTTGACTTTACTGTTTCAACCAGACAATTTTCGAGTCGCTTAAGCGCGGGGCGGTTTATTAAATATGGCTTTGGTTGCCGTTAATATTTCGCCGCTTGCTTTATCTTGAATAAAACCTACCACTTCCCAGCTTTCCGAATCAAAACCTTTCGGCAATTTAATAATACCGGCGCCTTTTTTCTCTGGCGTTATATTTAACATTTGTAATCCGCGTACTATTTGCGCGTGAGCTAATGTCCGGCCCTCATTTTCACCACCTTGTATTTTACTGACGGCGTTCTTTTGTACAATAGCAATCAGTAACTGACCTGTGTTGGTTGTTCCGCTTACTTCGTAATTCACTGTAAGTTTATCACCATTTTGTTGTGCCAGCAAGGTTACGCTGGCCACAGGTGCGGTTACTAATGCTCCGGTTATAGCACTACGCAGTGCGGGCTCGTCTGATCCAACATATTCCGATCTTCCATTAACAACAACCTGGGGCGTATAAATGGAGGCATTAAGAAAATGGCTATATGCTCTTTGACGATTGGTATATTCGGCGCTGCTGAAAACATCCTTCCATCCCTGGTGATTCCAATAATCAACGTGGTAAGCCAAAATATAAACGGGTTTGTCTTTTGTCTCTTTTTGGATCCGGGCTAAAAGAGCATCAGCCGGCGGGCAGCTTGAGCAGCCTTCTGAAGTAAACAATTCAACCAGCGCAAATCCCTTTCCATTTGCTATCTGACTATTATTTTTTGCCTGCGTTACTTTATGATTTGCAAACGCTTTAATTGCGAATGCCAAAAGTATAAGACCGGTACTGATTGTTAAAAATTTAATGGACTTCATATTTTTCTGTTTTAATTATCTCAAAAATATGCCGGCTATTGCCGCCTGATGAGTTAAAAAAGGCTGAACCGGACATAATCATAGTTTAAATAGTTGTTTATAGCGGTCGGTATTTTTACCGGTCAATAACTGTCAACTGTAACGATGGCATCGGCAAAGGCCTGCGGGGCTTCCTGAGGTACATCATGACCGATACCTTTCAGAATGATATGTGAATACTTACCTGAGAATTTCTTAGCATACATTTTACCATCTGCAGCCGCGCCGTCAAAATCGCTCGAAATGGTAATGGTGGGTACCGTAATGACCGGGCCTGCAGCAAGGCGTTTTTCCAGCTCGTCATATTTTGATTCGCCTGCAGACAGGCCCAATCTCCAGCGATAATTATCGATAACAATGGCCACATGATCTGGATTGTTGAATGAGGCAGCGGTCCGGTCAAATGTAACATCGTCAAAATCCCATTTTGGTGAAGCAAGTTTCCAGATCAGTTTATTAAAATCGTGACGATTTTCACTGTAACCAAGCTTGCCGCGCTCTGTAGAAAAATAATATTGGTACCACCATCCAAGTTCTGCCTGTGGCGGTAATGGCTGTTGGTTGGCCACCCTGTTAACGATCAAATAACCGCTCACCGAAACCAGGGCCTCGCAACGTTCTGGCCAAAGTGCCGCTACGATATCAGCGGTACGTGCTCCCCAGTCAAAACCAGCCAAAGTGGCTTTTTCAATTTTGAGGGCATCCATCAGGGCTATAACATCAGCCGCAAGCGCCGATTGCTGACCATTTCGCGGAGTTTCGTTAGATAGAAAACGGGTTGTGCCAAAACCGCGCAGGTAAGGAATAATTACGCGATAACCTTTTGATGCCAGCAAAGGTGCTACATCAGCAAAGCTGTAAATGTCATAAGGCCAGCCATGCAGTAAAATAACAACGCGGCCATTAGCCGGACCTACTTCTGCATAACCAATATTAAGAACGCCTGCATTGATCTGTTTTATTGGGCCTAATGATGTATTGGCACCGCTTTTAACCGCGTTGGCAGTTGATGGTTTTTCTGTTGTTGATTGCGCATTAGCATTGCCAAATATCCCAAACTGAATAAGTGCAATGATTATAGCTGCAATGCCTAAAAAACGGTGATGGTTAAATTTGAATTGATTTTTCATTTGATGATTGTTTTAAGTTTTATAATGCTCAAACTTATCTCTTTCATCAACTCGATAACAGTACTATAGAGGTTAACCGGACATTTTGGTTTGCGAGTTAGACACTTTAAATGCCGAACAAACTAACGCGTAAACGTAATTTACCGGTTTTCAAGCCAGTTTAAAAAAACCGGGGCCTTTTCCTTATTGATCAGCAATTTGTCTGGCGTGGGAATAACCAGCTTTACAAATAGCTTCCGCATAAAATAATGTTCCACCTCTTTTATAGCGCTAAAGTTAACGATGTACTGCCTGTTTAATCTAAAAAACTGATCTGGTGACAACTGGCTGCTGATCTGATCAAGCGATTGGTTAACGATATATTCCTGCTGATCAAAACTCATTATGGTAGATAATTCGTTCCTGATGTAAAAAAAGGCTATATTATTGGTAGCTATGGTAATATATTTATTATTCTTAAACACAAGGAAGCTCTTTTTTCCGGATGGCGGAGTAATTTGGGATAATAAGCCGGTGAGGTCGGGCATGATGCTTTGCTGAAAGAAATTCCGCAGTTCATCAACCTTTTTAAATGCGTCAGCTATATCGCTTTTTGAAAACGGCTTAAGCACATAATCCACACCGTTGGCTTTAAACGCTTCCAGGGAGTATTCGTCAAATGCTGTGCAGAAGATGACGGGACAGGCTATCTTAACAGATTTAAAGATCTCAAAACATAAGCCGTCTGAAAGCTGAATATCCATAAACATTACATCTGGCTGCCGGTTTTCAGAAAGATACTTCAATGAGCTTTCAATACTTTGAAGCTTTGCTATTACTTTGGCCTGTGGCCTTACTTCGGTTATAATGTTTTCAAGCGATCTGGCCGCTTTCAGCTCGTCTTCAATTATGATGATATTCATATATCAGCGGGAGTTTAATTTTAAAGGTTTTATCGGTTGTAATGATCTCCGTTTGCTTATCAATCAGATGGCCATACCTCATACTGATATTTTTAAGGCCGACACCCAATGAAGATTCTTCATTTCTTTTTGGTTGCAGCTGGTTTTCTACAACTATATTATCATCTTCCACATAAAGCATAATGTGTAACGGGTGCTCCAATGACACAATGTTGTGTTTAATACAGTTTTCGATTAATAACTGCAAAGTAAACGGTGGAATAAGCGTGCCCAGATACTTGTTGTCAATGGTATTGGTAAAAGTAAAGCCATCCTCAAACCTTGCTTTCAGCAAAAAGATGTAAGCATCTACAATTTCCAGTTCTTCTGACAGATGGACGAGATCTAACTTACGGCTTTCCAATGTAAAACGATAAAAGTTGGCAAGCTTCAGAATAAAATCTACTGAATGTTTGTCTTCCGTTTCTACCATTGACTTTAGCGTATTGAGGCTATTAAACAAAAAGTGAGGATTGATCTGCTGTTTAAGCAGTTCATATTGCGCGCCCAGGTTAGCTGCAGTGGTACGTTCCAACGCTATGTTAACCTGCTGGTTCCTGTAATTTTGATATACCAGGTGCAGGAACATATAAAAAATAAGATTGATAAGTATGCCCCTTACCTCAACCATTAACATTACTGGGCCAAAATTAATATGCGACAATATTAATTGCTGCAACGAGGCTAAACCCAGCATAACCGCCATACCTACCAAAAGGCTGCTTACCAAACGATAGTAAGAGATGGTGCCATTATCGTTTTTTTTATAACTTTTTGGCAGGGTATAAATATTATAATACCACATTGCCAAAGCAAACAGTGAGGTAATCGCCGCGTTTACACTGGCCTCCGCGGCATTAAAATGGCGCTCCGCAATCTGCGGAAGGGAAGACAGCAAACCCAGGAAAATTGAACTGATCCATATAACTGCAGGAGAGACTTTAAAGGTAGTACTTTTCATTTCATTTGAGATATTGGTTTATAAACCAATGATGAGCCAGGTTAAAATACCTTTTATTTCAAATTTTAAGGTTGCTTGTCAATTAAGTTATTTTGCTAAGTTATGGCAAAAGTACGAGTGTTTTACTTTTTGCTTATTTTTAGTAACCACAAGTTACTCCTGCCAATTCGCCTTTTTCCTTCTTTTTACAACACTGATCATTTCACAGTTTTGCGGGTTATTTTCAAAAGGCGCCCTTGAAAGCAATGACATTGAAAACAATGACACAAATCCTATCAGGAACTTGCATTGATTGTATTTACTTAATTTGTTCATGGCATTTTAATTATTATTATTTTAATAAAAGGGCCTGCCAATTAATATTGGCAGGCCCTTTTACCATTTATCGGGTTTTAAACCAAATTAATCACAACGTTTATATTGCCACGTGTCAGCTTAGAATACGGACAAGTTTGGTGTGCGGCTTCTATCAATTCCTGCGCTACTTCGCGATCCAGACCTGGCAAACTTACGTTAAGGCGAGCCTGAAGAAAATAAGCACCACTGGTTATGCCGAGGTCCACTTCGGCATCAATGGCCAGGTCAGCGGGAACAGCAACCTTCATTTTGCGGCCTGCATTCCCAATAGCTCCTTCAAAACATGCTGACCAACCAGCAGCAAAAAGCTGCTCAGGATTTGTGCCCGCGCCATTAGAGCCGGGAGCCGAGTGTTTAACATCAAGATGGCCATCTGAACTGCGCGAAACGCCTTCACGACCGCCTGTGGTGTGTACTTTGGCAGTATATAATACTTTTTCGAGTTGATTTTTTGTGATATCGTCAACAACTTTGATGGTATTCACCGGAGATACTCCAATTACATTATTTTCCATTTTTTTACTTTTTATTGTTATTTGTTTCCTCAAAATTACCATCATAACAGGCTTATCTCAATCACTAACTATGTTAAGCGGACAAACCTCATCCTGAATTAGACATTGACTATGCTGAATATGATTATGGATATTTTTGGCTGGTTATAGATGTACCGATCTCACCGATAAGCATCGGCCGCACAGGCAGGTACCCGTACGCAGATAAGCAGTAATAAAGCAGGAAGATTGGAAATAAGAAGCTAAAGGCGTTTGTCCAGGTGGCTGACAGTTAGTCTTTTTGAGGACAAGCAAGAATCTAATATCCCTTAGCTCTCTAAAATGCGTTTTTTGATAAAAACAATGGTAGACTCAGGCAGATCTGTACCCCCGGTTTGTATAACCTTTCCGTCTGGTTGTATTTCAAGCTCTGCATTCATATTATTATCAATAAAAACGTGCAGCTTGTTTTGTTCTTTTTCTACCCGGCAGGTCAGTTCCCGTTCTGAATAATTGATCTGAAATTCATATTTCCCGTCTTTGTCAGCAGGTGTTGTATCTTTTGGATCGATCATGATATTACTTTTTAGTAAAAGATAAGTTTAGTTCCTGTATTAGTTTGAGGCACACAAACCGGGTTATACGATAGATGCTCCGGTAATTAAATCCAACTTATCTGTATAACAACAGAGTAATCATCGGGTTTGGAAAACTTATACATATTTGGCATGACGAGCCACCCGTTTTAAGATGCATTAAATACCTGTTTAAGAGCACATTTCATTAATAACACATTTCAAAACAACAGATTTAAAATTACTTCAAATGGTCATTGAAAAAATCAATGGTCCGTTTCCAGGCAAGTTCTGCAGCGGCTTTATCGTAACGTGGCGTAGTGTTATTATGAAAACCGTGGTTTACGTTCTCATAAATAAAAGCCTGGTATTTTTTTCCGTGTTCTTTTAAAGCCGCCTCATAAGGTGGCCAGCCTTCGTTGATCCGAGTATCCAGCGCCGCGTAATGCAGCAGCAGGGGCGCTTTAATTTTAGGAACATCAGCAATAGCCGGCTGACTACCGTAAAAAGGGACAGCTGCAGCCAGGTCCGGGATGCGCACAGCCATCATATTTGCTATACCGCCGCCAAAGCAAAAACCTACCACCCCAACTTTACCATTACAGTCTTTATGGTTTTTTAGGTACTCATAGGCAGCTATAAAATCTTCCTCCATCTCTCCTTTGTCCCGTTTGCTTTGCATGGTACGCCCTTCGTCATCATTACCGGGATAACCGCCCAAAGGAGTCAGGGCATCGGGTGCAATTGTAATAAATCCAGCCAGCGCGGCTCTTCTTGCCACATCTTCAATGTACGGATTCAAACCCCGGTTTTCATGAACTACCACTATACCGCCGAGCTTATTTTTCGCATCAGCAGGCTCTGACAGTAACGCCTTGATCGTTCCACCGCCTTTTGGAGATGAATAATTGATATATGTGGATTTTAAGCGGGGATCATCTGGTTTAATTTGAACATTTCCCTGGTAATCGGGCATCAGAAAGCTCATTAGCGCTGACACGGTTAAACCGCCAACCGCATAAACAGATAACTTTTGCACAAATGCGCGACGATCAATCCGGCTATGTGCGTAGTCGTCATACAGGTCAAACACTTCTTGTTTAACGTCTTCTTTACTAATTTGGCTCATATGAGTAGAGGTTTCAATCAAATTTAATTATTCCCAGCAATTGACTTCCCGTTCGGCCTGTAACAGTCTCGTTACCTCAAAATTTTAACAACAAATACTGCGTGATCAAGACAATGTACAACCTATTTTGCAACGAGATACTTTCAACAGGCGAAGCAACACTTTCAACTTTAGATAAACCTTAAAATTAACAGGTTGTTTTTAGCAGAATTTCTCCCGCACATTATCTGTTACACACCACCCACATGATCATGATTTCAGATCATTAAAATATGAAGTAGTTTCCTGGATAATTGACTGCATTAGCTCTTTAGCCCTGGTGTGTTTTAGTATCGGTGCTATTTGCCCGCTCCAAAACAAGATCATATCCCATTTTTGCTGCTCAATAGCCGCCTTCCTGAGCGATGACATCAAAGTAGTTTGCAAAGGAAACGGTAATATTTGTTTTTCCTTACCCACGGTTTCTTTAGCTATCCGGCTGGTAATGCCACGGCCTAATCTGCCGGTAAAGGCACGCGATAGTGTTGTGTGGTTTGCCGCATTGCTAAATAACATTTTCCGGTGAATGGGTAAAGCGTTCGATTCATCTGTAGCTAAAAACGCGGTACCAATTTGAGCGGCGCTTGCGCCCAGGGCCAATGCGGCGGCAACGCCTTTGCTATTGGCAATGCCACCAGCTGCAATGACTGGGGTTTTTACCTTTTCCCTGATCAATTGCACCAGGGCAAATGTGCCGGTAGTAGATGTTTCTGCTGGTGCCAGAAAGGACGGCCGGTGCCCGCCCGCTTCAAAACCAGATGCGATGATCATATCTGCACCTGAATTTTCCAGCACTATGGCTTCATCCAGAGTAGTGGCAGCGCCAACCGTTACGATACCGAGCCTTTTGCATTGTTCCAAAATATCTGCAGACAGCACACCGAACATAAAGCTGAACACTTTTGGTTTTACATCCAATATTACCTGTACCTGGTTTTCAAACCTTGATTTAAAAGGCGCTGGTTTATCAGGAAAAGGAATACCTAACTCATTAAAATATGGCTGGAATAGTTGCCTGGTTTGCCCATATCCTTCCTCCGAAATTATTTCGTCGGCATTATCATGGTCTGATACCCATAAGTTTATATTATAAGGTTTATCAGTTGCAGCTTTGATCTGTTTATCTACTTCAAAAATCTCATCTGGACTTAATGTATACGCACCATAGCCACCGAGCCCGCCCATGTTTGATACTGTAGAAACCAGTTGAACGGTAGAGAGATTGCCGCCAAATGGCCCCTGCAGTATAGGATATTGAATACCAAGTATTTCTGTCGCTTTCGTATTATACCACATAAAAAAGTTTTATTCAGCTACATCGCTGATCATTTTATTAACGATAACCCACTTGCCGCTTATCTTATGGAAAGATAAAAATTCGTCATAATTAAATTCGTACATTTTAACATGTACTTTGGCTACAGCGATAGAGTTAACCACATCTATTGCCAAAATTGTTCCCTTAAATGGCTTCCCTGAGTCTTTAGGGCTTTGGCGATGCGCGACCCCATCCAGGTATTGATCTAATGTTTTGGCATAAGGCTGCCCTTTCACATCTCCAAATAACAGTGTGCCTTTGTTAAAAATGTTACCCAGAACATCGATGTCGCCCTCATAAATACCTTTAAAATAATAATCCTCAAGCGCCTGCCTGATAGTTGCTGAATCTTGCTTATTAGTTTCCATTTTGTTTAATATTATGCTATTATGCCCTGCAGTAATGCAAAGCACAATAGCGTTTAATAAATCTCTTATTAGTTTAGGTTGTGTCCGGCCGCCATGCCGCCGTCCACATTAATAATGGCCCCGTTAATAAAGTTACTTTTGGCAACGGTATAAACAATTTGCGCTATATCATCTACTTCACCCACACGGTTTACCAAATGAAGGCCTGCACTTTCGTCAGCATCATCACCATGCATAGGTGTACGGATAACGCCCGGGGCAATGGTATTAACCCGGATATTTTGCTTGCCAAATTCAGCAGCCAGTTGAATGGTAAGTGCATGTATAGCTCCCTTGCTTGATATTGGCGCTGTAGAGGGTGCTCCACCTAAAGCGTGATTTACCAGCGGTGTGCCAATATTGATGACAACACCATCCTGCTGTTTTAACATTTGCGGAATAACTGCCTGGGTAGTAAAATATGTGCCCTTCAGATTAGTATTCAAAAACTTGTCAAGGTAGGCTTCATCTACTTCTAAAAATGGTTTGGTTTCAAATATGCCGGCGTTGTTTATCAGCACATCTGCTGAACCAAATTTTTCAATGGCCTTTTCAACCAATTTTATTCCTGTATTTTTATCGCTTACACTACCGGCAACTAAAGCCAGGTTTTCACCTGCTCCCAGTTCTTCAAAGGCTTTATATAGCTTATCATCACCTGATGAATTGATGACCACATTATCGCCGTGTTCAAGGAAGTATTTGGCTATTCCAAATCCAATTCCTGATGAGGCGCCGGTTATTATTATTGTTTGCTTTTTCATTGTTTTATTTTTTATCGGCTGTAATGCCCTTTTCTCTTAATACTGATACCTGTTCACCTGCAAAGCCCCAATCGTCAAGATCAATTTCCTGTATTACTACATGAGTTAAATTAGGATCTTTATTTAAGGTGTCGGTGATCAGATCGGTAACACCTTTTATCAGCGTTTGCTTTTGTTCGCGTGTAACACCTTCGCGTGTTATTTCTATTTTTACGTATGGCATGGCTTTAATTTTTAGGCAATGGCTGATACTTCAGCTATCGCGGTGATATTTACATCCAGTTCAAAATCATTATAGATCAGTGTATCGCCCAGATCTTTAAAAAAATTACCTGAACGGAACCTCATTTCATATTTGGTACGATCAACTACTATTCTGCCCGATGCATTTACAGTATCGCCGTTTGTGTTAACTACCGCATCAAAGCCTATTGAATGAGTGATCCCTTTGATAGTCAGGTTGCCTTCAATATGGTTACCGTTAACAGAAATGATCTCAAATATGGCTTCGGGGAATTTTTCAGAAGAAAAGAAATCGGCTGATGCCAAATGACCCGCAAACTGCGCGTTAGTGGCTGGATCGGTAACGTCGAGTATTTTTATGGAGGTAGTATCAATAACAAATTTACCACCGGTTATTTTATCACCAGTAAAGGTCAGTGTACCTTCTTTAACGGCGATGGTGCCATTGTGCGCGCCGGTAACTTTACGACCGGTCCAGTTTATATTGCTTTGTGCGCTTACAATTTCAAAATTTTTAGTTTCCATTTTCTTTGTATTTTATATCAATCACCATTGATCGACAGTACAAAGTACGGCAGGAAATACGGGGTCATTGCGTGATGTACATCACATTCTGTTTAAGGTGTTATTTATGTGATGTACATCACATTTCAAGCATGGTAAAGCCTGCTCAATGTTTCTCTTGATACGCCTAAATAAGCGGCTATCATGTGTTTAGGGACGATATTGTATAGTTCGGGATACTGGTGCAGCAGTTCCTCGTATCTTGCTTTCGCGTCATTGTTCATAAAGGATAATAATCTTTTTTGAGCGGCTACATAACCTTTGTTGGTACGCCAGCGAAAGAAATGTTCAATCTGATGCAGTTCTTTACAAACCTTTTCGCGGTTTTCATTGGAAATATAAAGCACTTCCGAATCTGTGATACAATCAACATTAATTGTTGCTTTTGCCCCACTATACAACGCGTTAAAATCCGATGTCCACCAGGTTGGCATGGCAAATTGCAGGATAAACATCTTCAGGTCATCATTAATGTAAAATGACTTTAAGCATCCTGATAACACAAAGTATTCATAATTAACTGCATCACCTGTAGTAATAATAGCCTGGCCTTTTTTAAAGGATTGATATTTAAAATGCGAAAAGAGATAGGCAAATTCATCATCGGTGAGCGTAATGATTTTGGCGATATGTTGTTTTAGTATCTCTTCGGGCTTCATGTGTGGTTATGAACTTTATAAATTTCCTCTATTAAAATACGGAAGCCACGGGCAGCTTATCTGCAGTTGCGAAGGCCTGGCGATAGCGCGACCGGTATCGGGCTGCGGCACCTGATAACCGCTGTGCTTTGGCTGTTTGATATAACCCGATCAGCGACCAGCCGTTACCGGGATTGGCAACCAGGTCGGCTTGATAAACTTTCTCGGCTTCGGGGACTTTGTTAAGTTTGAGCAGGTAATATCCCAGATATTGCCTTGCAGGGATCAGCCATTCCTGCGGTTCGCGGTATATCAGCCGGTCTTCTTCACTCACGGCTTCCTTTAGGGCATTAATGGCTGCCTCCGTTTTTCCCTCGGCATAAAAAATTTCGCCGGTCAGAATAGCCGCGGCTACCTGGCCGGATTGTTTGGGTTGATTATACGGAGGCCGGCGAACAGCCAGTAAGCTGTCGGTCAGTTGAGTTTTCAGATCTGTCAGGAATTCCCTGGCAGCGGTAATATTGTGTTGACGCACTTGCGCTATTCCTTTAGCAAAATCATCAATTATAAGCGCGTATTTCCAGCTTAAATCTGGTTTGGGCGCCTGCAGGATCTCTTCCCATTTACCCAAACGCACCCAAGCCATAACAGGGGTCATATACACAAACTGTGCATAGGGTTCTTTAGCAAATATGGGTTTCATCGCAATAATGCTATCCCTGGCGCGCAGATAAAGTGGCATACCCTTGGCATACATACCCGCGTTCATAGCGCAATAGGATTGTACGGCAAAAAAATGGATCGGGATGCTTTTGCTCAAATGCAATAACGTAATGGAGTCTTCGCTGCGAAAAACCCGGTAAGCCTCTTCATTAACGGTTACGCCCTTGGCAAAAAGGCCACCGCGTTGATATGCATGGGTAGCCATATGCACCATGTGAGCTACACCCGGCATTAAATCTTTTAACCGATCTGCATAAGCGAGCGAGCGCTCCGGCGTGCGGGAGGCTTCTGTAAGATGGATATAGTAATGAATAGCCGCCGGATTTTTCGGATCAGTTTTCAGCAGGGCTTCTGCATTTGCTACCAGTTCAGGTGTCCAGGGCTGAGGGCTACCGTCTGTATGCCAGAAGTCCCATTTATGACACAACATCCCGGCATCAATATAAAGCGCTTTGATATCCGGATCTGCCGGATATTTACTTGACAGCTTGCGCATAGCAGCAGCATAGCGCAGGTCGAGCTCCTTGCGGTCGGCGTTGGTGAAGTCAGACGAATAACGTTGCTGCATGGCATTGAACAGGTCATTTTCCCTGGCATCAGTACCCGTGTTGGCTTTTTGCAGGGCCAGCAGTACACCCGGCACTTCTTTACTCATTTGGTAATTGTAATTATTATAAAAAGGGCCTAATGCCAGCGCCTGCCCCCAATAGGCCATGGTGCAGTTACGGTCAAAGCGGGCAGCTTCTTTAAAGGATGCAAGTGCCTCAGAAAAATGATAGCCGTAATAAAAAGAAAGCCCCTGGTCAAAATAATGCTGGGCACTGTCAGATGAGGTATGAATGCGGTAATGATGATGACCAACGCCCGGCATAATAGAGATGAATTTGCCGTTAGGTCCGGGGCGTATCAAGGGATAATCTACACCGCCGCAAACCGCCACGTTGTAACCGGGTGCCAGTAAATACTGCGAAGGATTGTTTTTCACGGCACCGGTAAATACCCAAATAATGACCAACGAGAGCAGTGCTTTTTTCATGATCGGTTATTTGAGACTAATTTACAAATTATTTAAAGAAAAGTTAACCCACCGCCAACGTAAAACGCTAACCTCGAAAGGCTATCTTGCTACGGTTTTAAAAGCATCGGCACCACATGTCTAAGCATCGTTATAGGCAAACAAAAAAGCGGCCCTATCGCCGCTTTATTTGTTTGCTTTATCGAAAAGTAATAAACAACTACCCTATAGGAATCCCCAGTTTTGAGCGCCAGTAATCGTTTACAAAAATTTGCTGAGGATCCATTGTATTCCTTAAATTCATCCAATCGTTCCATTTTGGGTACTTATCAGCTAAATAGGTTACACCTGATGTACCACCGACAGTGTCGGGAATGTATTTGCCCCAGTGCGGGCGATAATTAAATGGCGCTAACAAATCCCAAAAACTTTGGTAAAATGTTGCCGGATCGCCCTGGTTATAGCCAAACCAAAACACATCAATCCTGATTACATCCTGCTGGTATGAAGGGCTGAGCCAAAAATCATTACGCCTGGCCGCATAAATTTCACAACTAAAGCTAAGATCTATAGTTATGGGCTGGGCATCATAATAAGCTTTCAGTGTATCCATTACCTGCTCCGACTGGTTAATATCTATCCATAGTTCTGTAAACCAAACCGGCATCAGCTTATCGCTCATCTGGTTATCCATAGGTAAACCTGTATACCACCGATCTGAAAACAACTGCGGCCCCTTGTTTTTATTTGTAGGCGTGTCAACAGTAACAAAAATGTCCATAATAGAGGGGAAGATCTTTGTTGCATAATTAGTCTCTACCAAAATTTTTATAATTTCATATTCTAAAGGTTTATCGGGTAAAAGTTTTTGCAGCCAGGTGGGCCACTGACCTATAGCCGTGTATAAAAGACCGGCAGCTGCATTGGCAGGAACGGGGTTGTCCAAAATATAAGGCACTTCTTCATAAGGTTTTAGCCCGTCTGATGATGGAGGTTCACCCATTAATTCATAAGCGTGTTTTGCGTAAGCAGCGGCGCCGGCCTGGTCTGTACGGCTTGCCTGCCAAACTACCATTCGCGACAGATCCTGGATATGATTTTGCTGCGGCCACCACATTAAACGGGTGTACTGGGTTTGCTCCAAAAAAGTCTGCATGTTTGGTAACTCGGGTGAATTTCCGAACAAGTTGATCAGCGAGCATTTGTCTGCATATTCAATAGTTTCTGATCCCTGGATATAAAACTGTGGTATGCACTTAAATGTTGCAGATACAATAACACCGAACAAGCCCATTGAAGCTATACCTACCGCATAAAAAGGGTCATCAAGATTGCCTGAAGCGGGCTTTGTAAAAGTAGTTACTGCAGCGCCCTGGCCGGCCTGGCAGGTAACTACGTCAACGCTCACTATTGCATCTTCAAAGGAAAATTGAGTTGAACCACCGGAGGAAGCAGTTGACAAAAAGCCGCCGACGGTTTGATGGGTTATGCCGCCCAGATCGGGTAGTGAGCGATTTAATGAAGGGTTGCCTGTGGCAGTACCTAAGTTATCTAAATAATAACATAAGGAATTTTGAAGGGTAGAGATCTTTGTAGGATCATAGGGATCCGGGCCGAGGTGGCAACCTGCCTGTACCTTCACAGTGTCGGCATCAAGCATTTCCACACCATACATTTTAGCCAGCATGATGTACTTGTAAGTCTTTCCGGTTGATGATTTTTGCTCTGTTTCGAGGTCTCCAATTAACGGGAATGAGTGGCCCGAGCCGCGAACGCAAACGATCTCGTTGTTGTTTGACGCGTCATTTATCAGGGTAATGACATCAGCATTACTTTCGGGCAACCAGTAGGTTGCCCCATTTACAATTATAGTATCCATTGTTTAAAGGTTTATGTTAACGCAATTTAACTATTAATTATTTAATATCGCAAAAAATATTATTATTAAATATTCATTAATAATACAATACCTATTTTACCTTTAATTAAACACTATATATAAGGCTGTAAATTTTATTTATTAATATTTTTATACCTATTAAAGGAGATATCTGCAAAGAATTAATTGACATATTTGATTTTGAGCGATCAAAAACGTCATTCTTTTTACGCAAGTCGCCTCCTGTTTTGTCGTGATTACACCCCCACTATCATATACCGTTTACAGATATTTGTGATAGAAAAAACGCAAACATTTTTAAAAACAAATTATTATGCGAAAATTAAAATTACAGGTACAAATGACCCTTGATGGTTTTGTAGCCGGGCCGGAAGGCCAGTTGGACTGGATGTGGATAACCGGCGAAAGGGACGAAGCTGGTTTCAGGAAAGCAATTGAATTGGCCGACAGCTGCGATACCATTTTGCTGGGGCGCAAAATGACCCGGGAATTCATTGATCACTGGGAAAACGTAGTAGACAACCAGCCCGACAGCGTGGAACAATCTTTAGCACAGCGGATGGTAAATATGCGTAAGATTGCTTTCAGCCGCACACAAACAACCATTGCCGGCAGGAACTTAGAGGTTGAAAACGGCAACCTTGCTACTGTAATACAGGCGCTGAAAAAAGAGCCGGGCAAAGATATTATGGTTTATGGCGGCGCCAATTTTGTAAGTTCGCTGATAAGCCAGGACCTTATTGATGAGTATTTTATTATCAGGAACCCGGTTGCCATAGGGAACGGACTTTCAATTTTCAAGGAGAAAAAACAGCTGAAATTAGACAGTTCAATCGTTTACAAAAATGGAAAAATACTCAATAAATATCTGCCAGTTTAGCCTGGGGTTAAGCCGCACTGCTGGGGAGTTAAAAACAACAAAAACCTGATTAGTACGAGTCTGGTCGAACATGCTGGCTATAATAACTGGTACGATTCGCGCAGGTAAATAAACAAAGCCGGACGCAGGTCATCAAGCAGCGCAATACGAATATGGTTCTCGTACTTATTACCTGAGGCAACACTTTTAAGTACTGGCTTTTCAGGATGCGGCACTTTTGAATAGAACTTGATGTCCAGTTCCTTTTTCATAGGCCGGATCACCAGGAAGGTTAGCCGCCGGGTAAAAACGATACAGTTCGGGGTGGTGCCAACAAGTACGCCTTCCCAATCCGCTACTTCTGCCAGGATCTTATCAAAAACAACCACCAGTTCAGCCGGCCGCCCCGCGAACAAACTGTCAAGGCTAACCCTCGCGCAATAATGCCGCTGCTCGGGTTTCGGCAATTCCCGCTCACATTTTGGACAGGTCCAACTCACAGGCGATCTATTTTTTACGTTTTTCCAGCACCTCTGCGATATTGACGGCAGAACAATCGGCAATCACCCCGGCAAGGATTGCTACCGGCATAGCGGCTTCATCCTTAAAATTGATACAGCCTTTCTGAAATTTAGCGTTTGGCAATAGTTTTTGAAACTTCTCGTGCAAGGCCGGGTTCATGTACATGGGCAGGCAATGCAACGATATATGACTCTTGGTACTGGCCAGCCCGTACTTCATATAGCTTCGTTCCTCGTACAAGATCATTTCTTTACCCATCATAGGTTTCACAACCGGTATAACAGTTGGGTCATTCGCCACGATCGTCTCGTGCAGTGTGGTTAAAAACACCTGTCTTTCTTCGGGTGCTGTGCTGATGAATTCCATAATGCTCATGGAACTAAAATAAGCAAAATCGATTGATTATCTTTAGGTTCAAATTGATACGTTATGAAAAAACTCATCCTTGCTGTATTGTTGCTTATTTCTTTCCTGCTTGGTTATGGTGTCAGCCGTTTGAGCCAGCCGGTAAATACCGGCCCGCGGGTAACGGGTATAGGCGGTATCTTCTTTAAAGCCAAAGACCCCGCGGCGCTGAAGGCCTGGTACAGCAAAAACCTGGGCCTGCAAATGGGTGAATACGGGTCAAACTTTGAATGGCACCAGGGTATGGACAGCACTAAGAAAGGCTTTACTTTATGGGCGCCCTTTAAAGAAACAACAAAATATTTTCAGCCTTCTGATAAGCAGTTTATGATCAATTACCGCGTGGAAGGCTTGAACCGTTTATTGGCCAATCTCAAATCGGCCGGCATCCTGCCGACCGATTCAGTAGAGAAAGCCAGTTATGGCAATTTTGTACATTTGATGGACCCCGAAGGTAACAAGATTGAGTTATGGGAGCCCAATGATGTGGAATATGCCAAATTGGGTAAATTAACTACTAAATAACAGCATCACCCCGCTTCCGGTCACTGGCCATCATAGGCCCGCTGCAGGGCGGCGATGTCAGCTTTCTTCATTGTCATAAAAGTTTGCGTAACGCGCGCAATTTGTTCGGGGTTCCCGTTTTTCAGCGCCTGGAACATAACTGTTGATGCAACCTGCCAGGATACGCCGTATTTGTCTTTCAGCCAACCACATTGTCCGGGCTCGCCATCAGCAGAAAGCGCCGACCAATAGTAGTCGATCTCTTCCTGCGTTTCGCAGGGGATCAGTAGCGACACCGCGTCATTAAAACTAAAACCGTGCGGGTGCGCGCTATCCATAGCGGCCAGCCAGGTTTGGTCGACGTAAAAATCAGCGTACAGCAGTGTACCGGCTTTATCGGGTCCCATATCCTCCGGCCGTGTGGCCGTAGTACCGCGTTTACTGCCTTTAAATACCGAGCAGTAAAAGTCAATAGCTTCATTAGCTTTGCCGGCCACCTGGCCCGTATACATCAGCGACGGAACGATCATCGGCCTCTCTTCGCCAGTTGGATTGGTCAGTATCAGTTGCCACGAGACGCCGTACTTATCGCTTATCCAGCCATAACGTTCGCTGAAAGGATAGCGGTCCAGCGGCATCAGCACTTGTCCGTTTTCTGAAAGCTTGCTCCAAACATCGTCAATGCGCCTGGCTGCGTCAGGGTCACGCGTGGGATCAAAATTAATCATAAAGGAAATAGACGGGGTGATCTTTAACCCTTGCCCGGCGCTAATGCCAAGGAATGGCTGGCCGGCCAGAGTAAATTCAACTACTTCGCATTCTCCGCCGGGCATAGGAAAATGGCTAACATAATTTACAGCCGAATCAGGTATTAAAGTGGCATAGAATTCGGCAGCTTCTTTGGCTTTGTCCTGGTCGAACCAGATGTGTGGCTTGATGGGTAACATAGGTAATAATTTTGGTGTGGATATATAGTTAAAAATCGTAAGCGTTAATTGTTTTGACAGATAACGCCACCGGCGATAATCTGTTTTTACTTAACTACCTCAAAATTAAACAGTTTTTTATCACCAGGTCAGGGGTATCAGGGACATTTTAGGGGGCACATTGCGACAATATTCAACTCATGATCAGATTGTAAAACTAAATGAAAAGCCCTTTATTTTTCCTTCCGGTAAACTATATTGCGTGCTCATTTAAAAATTATGAAAAAAACAATGCCCTTTGACTTCCTGCTGGATTACCTGCCTGCTGGTATAGTTGTCAAGCCGGCTATTGGAATGTTTTATATTTATTTCGATCAAAAGATTGTACTGATCTTCCGAAAGGTTAGCAAGAACCCGCAACATAACGGCATCTGGATCTCGACCAGACGGGAAGATCATGCCAGCCTGAAAGCAGAGATACCGGTCATCACCGATTTTGTGTTCGACGAAGGATTTGATACGGCCTGGCTGCTGCTCAGCGACAATCACGACGATTTTGAAAGCGCGGCGATACAGCTTTGCGAACTTGTTTCACGCAGGGATCAAAGGATTGGAAAAGTGACATCAAAAAGCGCAGCTATGTTTAGGCATTAAGTTTGTTTGTTGGTCTCCTGAATAAAGTTCCATCATAGCCGGCATCCGTTTCCTCAGATGGCTGGGATGTTTTCCACAAAGGCCGGAACTTTCATTAATTAAACAGATATTACGAGGGATGAATACGTTGACCCCGCAGATGCAATTGGTAATGGATTATGTGGAAACCACCAATACGGTGGTATTTTTGACTGGCAAGGCAGGTACCGGCAAAACCACCCTACTGCAACACATCCGGCAGCATACCCGCAAGAAACTGGCGGTTATTGCGCCAACGGGTGTAGCGGCGATCAATGCGGGTGGAATGACGATCCATTCTTTTTTCCAACTGCCATTCGGACCGCTGATCCCCGGCGGACAGGCGCAGCCGGAACGAGGCTACAGCGATGAAAAATTGGAATTGCTGGCCTGTTTGGAATTATTGGTAATCGATGAAGTGAGCATGGTACGCCCCGATGTGCTCGATCAGATAGATCTGGTGCTGCGCAATGTAAAAATGAACAGCCAGCCATTCGGCGGCGTACAGCTATTGTTGATCGGCGACCTCTCGCAGTTAAGCCCGATCATCCGGGACGAAGAATGGATAATGCTGGGCCGCTATTATGCTACGCCTTATTTTTTTAGCAGCCTGGCCCTGCAAAAAACACCTTATGTTCGTATCGAATTGAATGTAGTTTTCCGGCAAAAGGAACAGGCATTTGTGGATATTTTGAACGAAATACGTGATCAACGCATGAGCACGAAAACTCTTGCTTTGTTAAATGAACGGTACAGGCCGGATTTTACGCCGACAGCTGAGGAACCTTATATTACACTCACCACGCATAACAGCATTGTACAACAATTGAACGCGGAGTTCTTAGCGGCACTGCCCGGAACGGAACAGGAGTTTAAGGCCATCATTCGCGGTGAGTTTCCAAAGGATGCTTATCCTACGGAGACGGAATTAAGGTTAAAAGTGGGCGCACAGGTCATGTTTGTCAAAAACGACAGCTCTGCCGAAAAGAAATATTATAATGGTAAGATCGGTACCGTTGTTAAACTTGAAAGTGATACGGTTCATGTGCTTTGTGGTGAAACCGAAATAGCGGTACAGGCACTGGAATGGACGAATGTGAAATATGCTTTGCAGGACGATGAAATTAATGAAACCAATGCCGGCAGCTTTGCGCAAATACCCTTGAAGCTGGCATGGGCCATCACGATCCATAAAAGCCAGGGCTTGAGCTTTGACCGCGCGATCATTGATGTGAGCGAAGCCTTTGCGCACGGCCAGGCTTATGTGGCATTAAGCCGGTGCCGCACGCTATCAGGTTTGGTGCTGCGTAATCCGGTCACTGCAAACAATATCATCGGCGACCCTGCCGTAGCCCGTTTTAACGAAAAGGCCAAAGCCGCTGAGCCGGATGCCACGAGTTTGGTGCTTGCCGTGGAAAATTACCGGCTGTTCTTGCTCAGTGAACTGTTTGATATGAAGCCATTTGAAAAAAAGATCAAAGGCTTTGAAAGTCTGTTACCTGATATTGGTAAAAATGTATTTGAAGTATCCGCAAAATTTATCAGGCAGCTAAAACCGGAACGCAGCCAGAACGCAGCTGCCTATTTCCTTGAGAAATTGACGCACATTATAGAAACCTTGCATTTACAATTACCCACATTAGTGGGTACATCAAAAGAAAAGGCGGCCAAAGCCGATGAACTGATCAGTTGGTTGATGACACGGGTAGCTATGATGACACACTTTGCGACAACAGAATTTTATACAACCGGTTATCTGGAGCTCAAAGCCAAAGGGAAGATTGCGCCGGATGTTTCTTATGTAAAGTTATTGAACGCTAAACCTAACGAAGAACTTTTTGATATCCTGATGGATTGGCGGGAAAAGCAGGCGGTCGACGAAAAGATCATGCCCAGTATGGTCTTGTCAGAAAAGACTGCCGCAACTATCGCCGAAAAATTACCGGGTACGCTTAAAGCGTTAAGTGCCATCAAAGGCGTTGGCCCGTCCAAAACCTCGCAATACGGACCAGTGTTGATTCGACTGATCCGGGATTATCAGCAAAAGCTGGAAGGCACTTTTTCGCAGAATAGTTTATTTTGAAACGGTTGCTTCTATCGGCTAAGTAATATTAGCTTTTATCATACGGTAACCGTCTGAAAACGTAAAATGTATACTGGCCATATGGAGGTACAACACTTAGGTATAAGTTGTTCCATATCCTTGTAATTTAATAAAAACAAAAGCTTTATCAGTTATGATAAAGCTTTTGTGTCTGCTTTGCTTAATTTTAATTATTAACGGGAAAAGGTTAAAGTGCCAAAGCCCAATTGATCATAGCCGCCACTGTTACCCCCATAATCACCGCCGCCACCTTCGGGGCGCACTTTAGTTGCAAATTGGGAGGTATAAGTAGCCGTTTTCCCTTTTACTTTAACATAATAGTTATAAACAAGTTCCCAACCTGGGCGTATGTTGCCCCGGCCTCCACTTGAAATAACGGTTTGGTTGGAGTTTTCACAGTTATTATAGGTTGTATATGGAACTATGTTGGTAGTATTGATATTGTACGCAGCTATATATTCGCTCACCCCTAACAACGGCGGGTTAATATGCCTCCACGGATTATAGTCGAAAAAGTTTTGCCCCTGGTTATACAACATCTGGCAAAAAGTGCCGTACAGCGGAACTTCCATAGTAGCATGTCCCTGGTCTCTTCCGGCTTCCTGTGCCTGGTCCATCCCGTTTGGATAGGTGGCCGTTATTACACGTCCTATGTACGCCGTACCAACACCACTGTGCTGATAATAATTTATAGCATAATTTACTTTGCTGATGTCATCACAAAGAATGCCAATGGCCAACACGGTACATAGGTTTGACATATCCCAATTTAGCCAGTAATGTGTTCCGCATGTATTGTTATGCCTTATCAGGAAATCGCTTGATACGGGATAATACACATTAAGCAAAAAGTTTTTAAAGGCGGTAAAACCAGATGCCGACCAGCCGCTGTAGCCGCGCATAATTTCAGCCGCGTTGGCCCATTGATAGCCCTGTAGCCCCGCCGCAAGCTGTTTGTTGCTGTCGCCATCGATAAATTTGCATTTTGCTGCCCAGGCATTCATAATAGTTACCGCATTAGCACCGCAGGCCGTATCGCCCTTAATTTTCCAACGTAATGCATTCTGATAAGCCGCAGCCGCGTCCTGGCAAGCCAGTATGTAATTCTCGCCCCTGCCGCTTGCTGCCCTCCCGCGTACAATGGTATCTACCGGGCGGGGGACATAATTGGGAGAGGAATGGCCATTAGCAACCAGCTTATTCCAGCCGTCGAGCCAGGGTTGTGCTCCTGCATTTACTTTGGCCGTCATCCGGGCAAAATCAGCCGCCGAATGCAACATTCCGGGGTGAACGATGGTTGTAACGGCGCCCAAAGAAAGTGTCTTTACGTTTTTACCTGCTACAATATCGCCATTGGGTTTAGCAGGGCTTTCACCAGATATTGGTTTGCTGCATCCGCAAAATACGACCATGGCACACATGGCTATTTGAATTGATTTTCTTTTCATTTTTTTGTTTATCATATAGTAGTTGTAAGCAAAGTTATGTTGGAAGCCCGTGTACGCACACTAAAGGAGAGTATATATATATCGACAAAAGATGATTCTTTTAAATTTCATAAAACAACCGGCAGTTTTATACTCTTGACCGGAAGGTAGGAAATTTTGCCGTTAACACTGTAAAAAAATGGAATGCATCCTCGGTAATTCCAAGTTGATGGGGCAGCAAAAATAATTCAGGATCATCTTTTGCCGGATTTTCAGGGGTATGCTTGAACAAGCTATGCGGATGAGTAAACAAAACCTTGAGCGGTAAATAACTAATAAACTACTTCGAGCCGGGTCAGGCACTTTTGGCTTTGCATACAGTAAATGCTGGTAATAACAAGAACCGAGCAACGTACATGTTAATTTAAAAGTTGATCACGAAACTTATTTGGTGAAATACCTACTTCCTTTTTAAATAGACGCGAAAAGTAGGTCGCGTTTTCAAAACCAAGCGAAAAGGAAATTTCAGAGACATTCATTTTCCCTTCTGTTAATAAGTTCTTTGCCTCCGACATTAAATAAAGATGGATAAGTTCCAAAGCGGTCTTACCGGTTTCCTGCTTAAGCAGATCACTCAAATAGCGGGGAGAAATATTTAATTTCTCAGCCATATAGGTTACAGTTGGTAGTCCGGATTCTTTTATCTGTCTTTCTTTAAAGTAAGCAGCAAGTATTGTATTGAACCTCGTAGCTATTGCTCCGGTTAATTCAGCGCGGTTAATAAACTGTCTTTTGTAAAAACGCTGTGCATATTTAAGCAGGGTATCCAGGTGGCTCAATATGATGGTCTTACTGTAATCATCGGTGTTGTTGTGATATTCCTTTTCCATGGTATACACCAGGTCCCAGATAGTTTCTTCTTCGCTTGGCGAAAGATACAAGGCTTCGCTAACCTCATAATCAAAGTAACCGTACTTTTTTATTTCATGATAAAGAGCGGTTCCAGCTAAAAAATCTTCATGCACAACAATAAAAAAACTATCTTCTTCCAACCTGATGTTTCTGCAAGCAATAATTTGCCGTGGTTTGATAAAAAACATCTTTCCCCTGTCATGGTCATATTTTGTTTTACCATAATATATACTACCGGATTCAAATTTTTTCAACCCGATGATGTAAAAGTCGGCAGAGAATTCCACTTCATTACCCCCATAATTATCTTTACCGCCATATGAAATGCAGAACAAAGGATGCTCCGGAGGGTTTACTTTAAGAGCCTGGTTAAAACTACTTATTTTATCAAAATGAATCATAAATCAGGTTTTTAAGAAAGCAGGACTCGGCTAACCGGGCCCTGCAAATTTAGCTTTTTATTTTCCATGAGCGGCAACAGAGACGTCGTACCATTCTTCCCAGGTTTTCATGCGTTCAGCATAAACATATTTAATCCACTCAAAACCTGCTTTACCTAAAAGTAATCTTAACGGAGGTTTTTCCGTATCAACCAGCTTAAGCACAGCATCAGCCGTGGCTTCCGGTACACCCCAGTCTTCGGCTTTATTGGAAGCCTGAAGTGCCGCTCTTACATCATCATACAAGGCTATTGGTTTGCTTTGTGCGATAGAAGCATTAAAATCGGTTAAATAGCCATTCGGTTCCAGTATGGTCACTTTGATCCCGAATCCGCTTACTTCAGCCGCTAACGATTCACTTATCGCTTCAACAGCAAACTTTGAAGCACTGTATATGCCAAAGGTTGGAAATGCGACTATACCTAACGCGCTTGAAAGTTGTATAATGTGCCCGGATTTCTGCTCACGCATAATTGGTATGATAGCTTGGGTAATCCACAGTAAGCCAAACACATTAGTTTCTATCTGTGTCCTGATCTCCTGTTCTTCCAACTCTTCAATAGCGCCCATATGTCCATAACCGGCGTTATTTATCAATACATCAATAGCGCCGAAATGTGTCTTTGCTTTTGCCACCGCATCTACACAAGCTACTTTATCAGTAACATCAAGTTGCAGTACCAGTAAGTTTGAAGGATATTCGTTGGCCAGTTCGTGCAAAGAATCAGGATTCCTTACCGTTGCTATTACCCTATCGCCGCGTTTTAAAAAAGCTTCGGCCCAAATCTTGCCAAAACCACGGGAAGCGCCTGTTATAAAAATTGTCTTTGTCATTATCGTATGTCTTTAATCTTAATACGATGACAAATCTCCGCCAATTCCTGGTAGGTATTATGATACAAAAGTCGGCAATAATGAAACATTTTTACAATAACTGCTTTGCTTGAATGGGCGTTAATCTCGCTAACAAACCCGATCTGTAAGCTATAACTGACCTGCCCAATCGTCGTCGCGGTCCCGGGGGATCAATACGCTGAAAAATTTACAGCCAGCATGCCAGGTTTTCAGCCTGCGCAGCTTTTGCGATAAGGTTCCCCCGGTAAAGAAACTGCCTCTCCGGGATTGACCGGTTTGCGGCGAAGCGGAGGAATCCTGACGTGTTTGCTGCTTTAAGAGATTAGCATAATAAGATAGCAGTTCAATAACTAAGCTTCAAAAATAAGGTCCTGAAACTTGGTTTTCGTGCGTTTTTATGAGTATTGAATGCAAGGTCCCGTCTTTTGCCTGCCTTTATGGTATACAGAGTACAGATATGTATACCATTTTCACCGATCAGACAACAGGCGGGCGACTGGCGATAAATAAAACAATATCTTTGAGTAAGTAAAATATTAGGAATGAACGATATACTAAGGTTCAATACGATCAGCGAGTACAACGCATTTAATAGAAATGAAACTAAGCACCCGTTGGTTAGCGTTGTCGACTTTTCGAAAGCGGCCGAAAGGAAAGGCGGAACGTTCATGGCTTATTTTGGTTTTTACACGATCTTTTTAAAAGATGTAGACTGCGGCGATCTTATATATGGCAAAAATACATATGACTACCAGGAAGGAACCCTGGTGTTCTTCGGGCCCGGCCAGTTAGCCGGTGTCGCCAGCAACGGACGGCCTTACAAGCCCAAAGGATATGGTCTGGTTTTTCATCCCGACCTGATACATGGCTCTTCTCTGGGCAGACGTATTCACGAGTACAGCTTTTTTGGTTATCAGTCAAACGAGGCGCTGCATATTTCACTACGCGAAAGAAACATTGTGTTAGATTGTTTTTCCAAAATTGACTATGAATTAGACCGTAATATCGATAAACACAGCAAACGGCTGATCATTTCAAACATCGAATTGTTTCTGGACTACTGCGTCCGGTTTTATGACCGCCAATTTGTTACGCGTGACCAGGTTCACCAGGGGATAATGCTAAAATTTGATCTTCTGCTGAATGAGTTTTATGCATCTGAAAAACCCAAAGTGATTGGATTGCCATCAGTTGCTTATTGTGCCGACCAGCTGCATTTATCGCCAAACTATTTTGGTGACCTGGTAAAAAAAGAAACCGGCAAAACCGCGCTTGAGTTCATTCATTATAAACTGATCGATTTTGCTAAAGACAGGATCTTCGACAAAGACAAAACTGTCAGCGAGATTGCATATGAACTCGGATTTAAATATCCGCAGCATTTTGTCCGTCTGTTCAAACAACGGGTTGGGCATACCCCAAATGAGTATCGAAGTTTAAATTAACATACCTTGTTCTATCCTGCCGGAAACCCACTATTTTGCCGTTTGAAAAAATCCTTCAAAGAATGTATTAAAATAAGGTTTTTCAGTCATGTAACGTTCACAAGTTAAACAGCATCTCAAAAGCGTGATCTTGCCAGGCAGGGTGTTACTGGATATTAAAAATCCTGTTCTTTTAGCTCCTGTAATTACTAAAAATGAAATCACTTGCTTTTCGGGTATTATGACAGTTAAAACATTGTTCTTTTGTTGGGTGCAGCGCCTTTGTAGTTACACTATCGCTGTAAACGAACTCTTCATATCCCCAGCCCCCCGTTTCGTTAAATTGGGAGCTATTTTTAACCATTACATCTATTAACTTTCTTTTGCCTTCATAAATATCACCATTTTTCTGAGGGAGGGATTCCAATACGTCAAACACGATGATAGAGCCATCGGCAAACCGACCGGTTTTATAGCCCTCCATAGCTTTTGGATTGGCATATATATGGTGAAACCCGGAATGTGATGCAAAAGTGGGATTGTTGACAGCCGTTTTCACGTGCGTCCAATTCCGGTAACCTTCCGGAATTAAAATGCCTTCTGGCTGTTTCTTTTCGGCCCGACTAAATGAATACATCATAATAATCATTAGGTTCAGCAAGCTCACTATAATTATTTTTTTCATTGGTTTGGGTTCAATTGGCTCTATCAAATCTACAGATATTTGGTAATAAACACATTATGCCAATCTCACCTTTAAAAGGCAGGTAACACTTGTAAACTTTACTTTAGCACAATTATGTATCGTATTAGTTTTGCTAAACGAGCCCGTCCGCCTTACAGCAGCATTGGAACACAAGTCAAAACACCCGATAGCTACCGGTTGCCGAAGAATATATCTTCGGCTTTTTGATTTATCTTTATTTGGACTTTTGGATATATAGCAGATAAACCACTCTTGCATCCAAATCAACCCGTCAAGATGTCTAAATCACACCCTGTCGTAACCGGAATTTTGCAATAGCTTTGACTATGAGTCTATACGAAACATTCTACCAGTTACATTATCAGGCCTTTCCGTTTTTATTACCGAACGCCTGGAACGCAAAAAGCGCCAAACTTATCGAAGCTGCCGGTTACCCGGCCGTAGCGACCTCCAGCGGCGCCATCGCAGACTCCCTGGGTTATCCGGATGGTGAAAAAATTCCTTTCGAAGAACTGTTGTATATCATCCGGAGAATAAAAGCCTCCATAAGTATCCCCTTATCAGTTGATTTTGAACGTGGCTATAGCGACGACCTGGCGGTCATTAACAATCATATCCAACAACTGCTCGATCTCGGCGTTGCCGCCATCAACTTAGAAGATGCCGAAGGCAAGGCAGTTTATCTGCGTAAATTGACTGGCATCAAAAATTACCTGATCAAAACCGGCCAGCAGCTTTTTATTAATGCCCGTACCGACGCATTTTTACAAAAATTGCCCGAACCTTTAGACACCGTTATCCGCAGGGCGAAACTTTACCAGGAGGCCGGCGCGGACAGTCTTTTTGTGACCGGCATCGGCGATTCCGCTGTGATCAAAGAGATCACGGCAGCTGTTTCCTTACCGGTCAATATTGTAGGTAACCCAAAGTTGGCCACTGTTGAATCATTGGGAAATGCCGGCGTGAAAAGAATCAGTATGGCGGTTTTGGTTTACCGTGCTACTTACCGAAATTTAGAGGAAACACTTACAGCAGTGAACAACACCCAATCATTAACCCCTTTATTTTAATATGAAAAAAATAATTATCCTGGCCTTATTAAGCCTTACCGTTTATGAGGGCTACGCGCAAGAAACAACCAACGAGCTTACCCCCGCGGAAAAAGAAAAAGCAATCCAATTGTTAAAACAGACCGAAGCCGGTGTTTTTGATGCCGTAAAAGGCTTAAGCGAAGCTCAGTTAAATTTTAAACAGGCTGCCGATAAATGGAGCGTAGCCGAATGCGTTAACCATATCGCAGCCGCAGAAAAAGAGCTTTGGGCCATGGCCAGCCCCGCGTTAACCCAACCGGCAAATCCTGAAAAAAGAACGGAGATCAAGTTCGGCGACGATGACCTGATCAAAGCCGTGGAGGATCGTACGCATAAATCCAAAACCTTCGCCGCGCTCGAACCTGTCAATTCGCCTTACAAGACCGTACCGGAAGCTTTAGCTGCGTTCAAAATGGGACGTGAAAAACTGATTGCCTTAGTTGAAAGCACAAAAGTGGACCTGCGCAACCATATCGTCGTGTTGCCAATTGGCACTTATGACAGCTATCAGTACATCCTACTGATCGCGGCGCACAGCAACCGGCACACGCAGCAGATCGACGAAGTTAAAGCCAGCCCGGATTTTCCAAAACATTGATCAGCTGACGGGCTTGAGTAGGCTTAGTCAAGGTTCCGGGCGTAACCAGTGTTTGTCCCCATCGGATATCAGCCTTTGCGCTGCGCATCAAACTTCACAGCGCTGGTATCGATCACGCGGGACAGTAATAAACATTTTATCATTGCGATTGGTATATCCTCTATGTCAGAATAAAATAACCAATCGCGTTTTGAGTTTTCGCGAAAAGTTAAGAAAAAGAAAAAGCCGCTAAATCGTATGATTTAGCGGCTTTTTCTTTTTGATTATCTTCCCAGCGGTGAGGGAGGCACTTGTAACCCCCTGCTCTATATGCTTTAAACGCGGTTTTTTAATGAATTTTTGCTCTCTACTCACCAGCTACTCACTTGCCGTTTATGGCCTAAAATAGCGGTTCGGTATAGCTGCAAATGCTATGGTATAAAGATACAAAAAAAGCGATAATTGCAAGGATTTATTGCAGGTATTTCGGCCCTTATCATCGGTTCCACCGCCTTGCGGGGCGTTTTTTTATTAAATATTCTTCGGCTTCCTGCCTTATTTCAAAATTGGGTTTTCTCCGGGTTTTGGACATCCATGCCACTAATTCATCTTTCTTGAAGTATAGCCTTCGACCGGGTTTATAATACGGTATTTCGCCCCTGCAAACTTTGGAATAGAGCGCAGCAACGGAAAGTTTTAAGATATCCGCCGCTTCGGACACGTCCATCATTTCAGGGATGGCCGGATTTTGCTGCCCTTCTAATAATGCTTCAATTCGCTGGACTTTTTCCAATAAGAGGCTTACGGCTTGAGGAAGTTGCTCAAATGTTAGTTTTTCCATAAACGGTTCGTGTGTGGTTTTGATGCTATTTTTGTTCCACCCAATCATATGTAAAAATAACAAAGAGATCGCACTTTTCAGGACTTAAAAAGCACTTAACGGGCGGCATCAAAACGCCTCATATCGCCTTTTTAAGCGTAAATGAAGGGATATGAAGCGTTATTTCAGCAAAGATAATTTAGTCTATCGCCGTGCGTTTGGGGAGCTTATATCGATGCTAAGCGGGTCGTTTTCAATGATGCTTTTGAGCATGTTTTTTGCCAGGCTCAATTCAAAATCATCTGATTTGGACATACGCACATCAGGCGGCAACTTCTCTAATATTTTAAGCGACCGGGCTATGATCTGAATAGCCCGGTGTTCTGTTTTGTCCGACAGGATGCTCATATCGCTACTACCAATCCATCCTGACAGTCTGCCGCTTCTGCTTCCGCATCTTCACGATTTTCAAACACACGGTTATTGCCGTCCACGTCCGTAACGATGCCCGCATATTCGGCACCGCCCTGCATTTCCAATACAAGGTATTGATTGCTATTGTTATCGGCTGGTTGTACAGGCAAATAAAACAGGCTTATCGCACGCGCGAATTTGGCCGACTGCGCTTTATGCAAACCGTACTGCTCTAAACAATGGTTGCTGAATATGGCCAAATAGCCCGCAAAAAGCTGTTCGGCAAACACATTGGCACTTTTTACAAGGCTGTTCCTTTTCCTGCTAACCGTATCATTTACGGTCGTGGCTAAAGATAACCACTGGTGGTAACTCAAAAAAGGGTTATTCCAGTTTGGTATTAATTCCTCCTGCGTATTGCTTACTTTATCGGCAATGGCTTGGGCATATTCCAAAAAGGCGGGTATTTCGCTTTTAAACAGGTCAAATATGATTTTCGCTTTTTCTACATTAGTAAGCTGTTCGATAGTTTTCATGGTTTTACAATTAAATGAAATGATAAAATAACAGGGGGCGTTTCGCCCCCTGTTTGGATTAGTTAAGCAATAAGGTAGTACTTCCGTTCTTGGCAAAATTGGTACAAAGGTTAAAGGCGACCTGTGAACGGTCTTGCCCCATTCCGTACATGATGGATTTGAATTTGCTTTCCTCATCACGGTAGTTACGGACATTCTGATAATAACCAGTCACGGCATTATATGCTCCGAACAAAGTACCTTTGGCGGTATTTTCCTGCTGGCTATCGGCGGTCATGGCATAATCGAAAACGCTCGAAACCATGTTGTTGTAATGGCTGCTCAATTCTTCGTCCTTACCCGCTTTCAATTTTTCAAAGGTTTCTTTGTTCGGTATCATGGCTAATTGTATCAGCCGTTTAACCTGCGGGTCGGTTATCCGCACCCTCGCCCAACGGTTAAAGATGGCTTCCAGTTCAACCGATAGCTGGTTGCTGATACCCAACATTTTATGCGCCCCTTTTAATTTCTCGGCGGCACTTGCGGTATGCCGTATTTTAATGCAGTTACTGCAATTATTGAGGGCTGCGTTTAACGTATTGGAACACCAGATACGCACGGGTGTAAAGGCAATGGTTATACTGCCCGTGCCGTCATGGGTCGAAGTCAAAAAGAGGTACTGGTCTATCAGGTCGTTACGCCCGACTTTAATATACTCGGGCAATTTGGCGGTTACAAAAATGGTTGAGCCGTAGCCCAACGCCCCGGCTGTTTCGTACCTGATCTGGTTTTGACCGCCTACAATGCTGTCAAAAAATGAAAAGGCGTCTACGTTTTGCATGACCTCATAGTCTTTGCCAACTTTATCGCCTAAGATGGCTTCATTATCGGTACGGAACGTATAAAAGCTGTTATCGGAAATGATATTGTTACCGCTCGGCAGGGCGTGTAAATTAGGGCGTTTCAATACCTCGAAATCTAACCCCGCCTGTTGTATAGCTTCTGCGCTCGTGGCGTTCTTGGCAATGGTCGTACCAATGACCTGCCATACTTTGGGTTTTACGATATTACTGCTATAATTTGTCATGGCTTTACTTTTTAGTGTTTAATGGAATAATTTTAGTTTCCAAAACCGTTACTTTCGGCGTACTGCTTACGCTCAACTTGGTTTTGGTTTGCAGTTCTGCGATTGCATCATGGATGCTGGCATGGGTCGTTTTAATCACCACCTTGACCAATAAAAAAATGCTGTCTTTCATGGCTATAGTCCGTAAGTGTTTATAAACTCGTTAAACTCGAACTGGAAAACTGCGGGGTTTGACCTTGCCAACTCTTGTGCATAACCTTTCCAAAAAAGTTGGTCGGTTAATTCGATGAAAATTTCTAACATTGTCTTAGCTATTTAAGATTTAACCATCTTAGCAAAACGCCCTGTGTACCGTGAATACACAGGGCGTTGCCATTAAATATTATGCAGGAATTACAATACTTGCTTCCACCTCTGCCAGTTTGTCGATACAAAGCTGTTTAACTTCCTGTGCGACATAGGCGATAATAAAAGGGTTCTTGGTTACAAACTCGTTGCCGTCATCATCGGAAATAACCAGTTCGCAACGGGCAAAACGGCTATCGCTTGCCATATCGTCCTTATCATCGTTTTGGGCGATAGTAAAGCTGTCAAGGTTGCCAATCGTGTTTTCCAGCTTGGTTTTTTGCGCTATTTTCTTGCCCAATACTTCCACGATCTTTACCGTTTCGACTAACTTGCGTTCCTGCTGTGCCTGAAACTGCTCTTTTAACTCCTTTTTGGTCGGCTCGGCTTGTGGCTTTGCTTCTTCGCCCTGTTTCACTTCTTCGGCTTTGGGGGCATCCGCAGACTTAGCGGGTTGGTTATCCAAATGAGCGGTATCGCCTGCCTTAACTTCGGCAGCTTTGGCTTTCTCGCCCTGCGGGTCTTGTTCAGGTGCTTTATCTTTTGAAGCTTCATTTTGTGCCTCCTTTCCTGTCAGGCTTGGACGGATGTCGGTTTTTACGGATTGATTGTTTTTAGCTTTATCGCTTCCTATTACTGTGGTTTTCATGATCTCTGAATTTTAAATATTGATAATTAATGAATTGATGAATTGCCCGAATGGGCGTGTGCGTGTCAGCCGTCCCGACTGGTCGGGACGCTGTGGGCTGTGCGGGTGGGCTTCTGCCGTTAGTGTGTTTCATGGTGCTTTTTTTTGAAAAGTCGGTCGGCAGGGGCCTCCCGGCTTTTTGTTAAGCACCGCACCTGAACACAAGCCGTTTGTAAGGCAAGGCTTTGCGAAAAAAAATACCTCGCCCGCGGAGCGGGCAGGGAAGATTTTTTTTCAGCAAACCCGCAGGGCACGGCCTTGTCGTCAAACGGCTTGTTTCAGAAATTTGCTAACCAAAAAGCTGGGGAACTTTTAAAGTGGCGTTAGCAAATACTTATTAATAAGATTGGATTTATCAGTGGCAGACAAAATGGGTGGCAGAGCCACGCATTTAAAATGCAGGAAGCGGCTGAGTGGGAACGAAGCGGCTGAACAGCCCGCTTAAGAGAATGATCGAGAATGAATACGCCTGGAGATGGTTAAATGCAGCGTATTGCTATGTCCGGCATTTATTCTGGTTATTAAATAATAAAAGCCACAAATTGTGGCTTTTATTATTTTGTTTCGCTGTATTTCAATGTACCTGTACCCGGTAACCTGTTATACAAACCCGTTGTCATCAAGGAATTTCGCACCTGCTGGTAAAATACGAAAACCACCGTCGATCTCTTCTGCATATCCGCGATCCCTTAGCGTTTTATGCGATTTGAGGTTACGTACAATTTGGGTGTATTTTTCATCATTACGATTCAATAGGATTTGATTATCCTGTGCATCTAATGTAAATTGACGGCTGATTTCATCAATAAGATCAGATGTTAAAATGGCACCATTAGGTGAATTGACCATCGCTATTAAAGCGGGTACAATAAGTTGACTCTCTCTTAAAGGCATATTTAATTGGATTTTCTTGGAAACAAAGCTACCATTATAAAAGCCTATGAAATTTTTAAATAATCACCTGATTGTCAAATAAAAAGCATAGTAAATAAAACTTTAATTTACAACCACCGTCAAGCCTATAATTTCTTTTAACCTTAACGAAATCTCTTTCCAATCTTTATTAAGATTTAATGTTTTAATATATATGGGATGCGATTGGTAGTTAAATCGGAGATCATAATCAGTTGCTATGGTTGGATAAATTAATATGCCGCAAGCTTTGATCGTTTTTGCAGCTGATGTGCGTTGATTTATCAGGTAACTAAATAATTGGTAGAGATTGCCGGAATTAATTTTTTCTTTACCATAATTAATGCTCATGGTTTCTTTATAATATTTAGCATCAATAATCACTTTTTCTGTTTCATTTTCAAGCGTGATATCAGTTTCCATGATCGGCAGATATCTCCAGTTTGCCTCATTTTCGGCAGAAAGTTGCCATTTAATCGCTTCTCGTTTAACCGTGGTATACTTTTGTTGCTCGATCTTGTAAAAATTTCTGATAAACGCTTCAAAAAGCTGGTTCATTCTAGCCGGGTCTCGGGTAAAATCAACGAACTTATAACTGCCTTTTTCTTCCGAAGGAAAGGTTTGATCATAAATCAGTTGGCATACATTCATGATAAATCCGTAAAATCGGTTATTTCTGGTGATCCTAACTTGCTGAAATACGGAAGGCTTTAATGCAATCAGGTCTACCTGTGGAAACATCCGCTGTAAGCCTATCAGTTCATTTTTCAATTGTTTATCCAGTCCTCTCGTTCTAACCAATCGATAAACCGTCGTGAACAATATCTGATTTAGTAAAATATTGGAAGAAAAGTCACTATAGGTACAAATGGTTTTTTGGCGAAATAGTAAATTTTTCTTTAGCGTTTGGCTGATCTCTAGTTTTCCCTTAATGCCATTTACTTCAGCTGTATGATCGACATAGTGCTTATCTATTCCCCTTTTCAGCAAAATCCTGGTCGCATTAATGAGCACTTTGGCAAACAGGTCTATTAACTCCGTATAGTCCTCTATAGTTACATCTACCCGGTCTTTTTCATCCAGCTTATTCCAGGCGTAGCACAATAGAAAATAGATGTTTTTGATAGGAATACTCATGCCGTAGCGAATTGAAGAAGATCAAGCGCTTCATGTGCTTTATTTAAGTCATCAAACCATATTTCTTCTAATAACGGTTTGATTTCGAAGGTCAATATATCGTTCCACCAAACCGTTTCGCTCTCTCCGGCACGAAAGGAACAAAAATAGCTATGCCCTATCTGGAAACCATCGCCTAAATTGATATCTTTTTTAATGATTTGGTTGACCTGCAAAACCGAAGCACAGATATGGTCGGCCAGCTTTGCGGAAAGCATCTGGTCAACTAGAAAAGTGCGGAACACAGGCCCGAAGTCAGGCTGTAAATTAATAAAGGCAAAGCGACGCCTAAGCGCATAATCGACCAAAGCTAATGAACGGTCTGCCGTATTCATCGTGCCTATAATATAAAGGTTAGGTGGCACGTAAAAGCGATCCGCCTCGTCTTCACAATATGTTAGTTTAAGTGCAAATTTTTCTGATCGTTTATCAGCTTCAATCAGCATCATAAGTTCACCAAATATCTTGCTTAAATTTCCTCTATTGATCTCGTCGATAATAAAGAAAAATGCATTTTTAGGATGGGCTAGTGCTTTTTGACAAAACAAATAAAATGTGCCATCCTTAATTTCAAATCCATTATTAACAGTAGGTCTTAATCCTTGTATAAAATCTTCATAGCTGTAAGATTGATGAAATTGTACCATTTCAATACTGGTATCCCTTTCTTCTTTCATCATTTCATAAGCCAGTTTTCTTGCTATAAAGGTTTTTCCTACACCGGGAGGGCCTTGTAAGATGATATTCTTTTTACGCTCCAGTAACTTAATGGCTTGGAAAAATTCCATTTCACTAATGAATGGCTTATCCGCATCTTCTTTAAACTGATAGGTTTTAATCTGGCTGCCGTATAGCAACTTTTCAGTAAGTATGTTCTTGTTATCGATCACCTCACGTATAATGTCGTATTCCTCTTCTTTTAAACTAAACAAACTGCCTTGATTATTAATAAAAACCTCACAGTCTTTCAAAGCTGGATTATTTTTTAGTTCATTCCAATGAACCGGAATTTCTAATTTTTCAATCAATTCAAATTCAATCTCCTCTTCCGCGCCATTATAATGAATACCTTTGGTGACCTCGTAAATTGCCTTGATCTGCTTAGTTGGGGTGCTTTCATAGCCGACGATCAGATCACCGGGATTGATCGCTTCAAAATTTCTATAAACCCGCCTTTTATTACCTTTTTCGTTATGTGTAGTATAAGTTTGCTTTTGGCCTATATCATGTTTACTGATCTCCCATATTTTAGGGTTTGCGTTTAACCACCAAAATTGTATCCTGCCTGTAATTTCAGTGGGCGTCTCCTCGTCCTGTGCGTGTATAGCGATTGGAGGCATGAATGGTTGTCCGGATAAAGTCAATTTATATTGCTCAAACAATGGCTGTAACTCAGGGTAGTTTGTCAGATATTCTGCGATGATAAATGCCCACGCCCGGGTCGGACTAAAAGTATCCGGCCTGAAAAGCGTTTTGTAGTTACTTAGTGAGCCTGCTTTATAGCGGTAAACCTTATCCGTAATCCAGTTAACTTTTCGCCTGTGCTTGTATTTTCCGTCGGCGCTGTCATAATAATAATTTCCGTCTATGATACCTATGCCAATACATTCATTTACGCCATTTGATGCAAAGACTACGTCGCCCTGGCTTGCAGTTTTGAAAAGCCATAGATTCCAGGTTAGATTAGATTGATTATCCCGTGAAAATCCCACTGCTTCATTAAGATCGCCAAGCGATTGACAAGCAGAAATATCGCCAAGATTAATACCACTATAATCTAATGCGGCTATTTTCTTTTGTCTTATCCAAGCCCATTCTGTTGCCTGCGGACCGGGCGCAAACTTGAAGTAATTGCGGATTTCTTTGTTTAATTCAACAGTCTCTACTTTAATATCTTTGAAAATAGTTACTATATCTTTATAAGAATTAATGGGTTGAAGCGAATTTGACTTGGGTGTTTTTATCGTATGTCCTGCGGTACGGCCCGCAACAGGTTGGTGGTCAATTTGTAAGAAAAACTGATACGCATCCTGATGAGAATATTTCTGCATGGGGTATAATGCCAGCCAGCATCGTTCACTTCCAAAGTTGGATGAACCAAAAAAATCGACCCAATGATAATCGTATTCCGTAAGCTGTAAATCTTGCAGTAATTGAACGCAAAGTTGTTCTAAATACAGCCGGGTCGTCTCTTTTATATTCCCCCGGTAAAAATACGTGTGGAATACAGCCCAGGGCTTTTGCCAATTGGCAAACATATCACGACTCCCAGCGGGATATCTGACCAGTTCGTCAAGAAAAGTTTCTTGGAGATGATTAAAATAGACAGCATCCTTAGCCCTGATCTTGTTTTTAATATCCTCCACCGTATGTTCATCAATTTCAACTCCATTTGCTCGCTGTCGCGCAATTTCAGCACGTAATAAATTCACGGGCTGGAATTTATTATCATCGTTCCCATATTCATTGATGATAGCCTCCAGCGCGTCGGAAGAAAGCTCATTAATAGCCTGATAAAGCGCTGATGGATGACTAGATAATTGATGGTATTGCCGTGCTAACTCTGCAATGTATTGAAATTGTGCCTGCATATCGGAAAGGTATCGTTATAGGTTTAATATTTTTTAGCTTTAAGAAAGCAAAGCATTAAAGCAAATTTCCGGTGAATTTAAGCTGAATTTTCAATATACTGGATTAAATAAATACATTTACAGTTACTTTAAATTGTCGCCTCAACGATATAAAGCAACATTTAACAAAGAATTATTCCGGTACATGCAGAATCTTTTAGAAGACCTTAAACAGCTTTTGGCTACTGATCAGCGTATGGTGGCTGATGGTAAGTTATTGAAAAATAAAGTGATTGAACTCGGTTTGCTGTTAGACGTTCCCCTGATCGAATTATTGCTAACTCATGCGGCTATACGGGCACATTTCTTCCAGGAAGCGGGCGGTGTATTGATCTTTGATAAAATTAAATTTCAGCGTTTTGTGAGCAATAAGCTTTTTTTGGCCGATAACTATACAGCTTTTGCCAATAAAATTGGTTTGGCTGACGGTAATACCTTTATCGATGAGGGCCGCGAAGTAGTATTGTCATGGCCTTACCGAGATTGCGTATTAGAAGGTGGCCAAACCAAAGAAGATGCGGGAAGAGAAGAGATTTTCTGGAACGAAACGATTGCCCCTGATGATATCGACCGATTATTTGCACCCAAAGTACTGACTAATTTTAAAAGATATAGTAATGGCGGAAGTGAAACGGTCACGACTATACAGCCTACCGATAACCTGTTAATCAAAGGCAATAACCTCTTGGTGTTGCATAGTTTAAAGAAGCGCTTCACCGGCCGTGTTAAGCTGATCTACCTTGACCCGCCTTACAATACGGAAAGTGATGGTTTCCGCTATAACGATAATTTTAGCCAGTCTACCTGGTTGACCTTTATCAAAAACCGTATCGAAGTGGCTAAAGAATTATTAAGCAGTGACGGTTTTTTGTTTGTCCACATCAGCTTTCACCAATATGCTTATTTAAAAGTACTATTGGATGAAATCTTTCATAGCAATGATATTTGCACCTTCAATTTATTGGTCAGACACCCCAATCGCATTTTAAAAGCGGATAAAGATTTTCATGATGTAATGGAATATTTATTGGTTTATACCAAAAATAAAGTAACCAATAAAATTGCCAAGCGCAAGGAAACCAATGATATAGACGATTATATCTATCAGGTAGAGGAGTTGGAAGCGGGAGAAACTATCACGATCAATGGCAGCTCGGTGGTTTGCTTTAAGCCGGGAACATTTAAAATTGTCAAAGGAGAAGCCGCGGCAAACAAGCTGCAAAAAATAAGCATCCGGGGTTCCTTAAAAGAAGGGAACAGCAGTGGGCGTTTTTATGAAAAATACCTTGCACCTATCAAAGATCAATATGCGCCTTTTACTATTTTTCGGGTTGGCGGTATGGGCAAGGATATGTTTGATTACCGTTATTTCTATACGCCCGAAAGCGGAAAAAGTAACGGCGGTTATTTTCAGGGTGTGCCGGTTGACAGTAAAGAATTTAAAGAAAAACCTTATCCAAATTTCCTGGATTTCGTCAAAGAATTTAACAATGTTGGCTACGAGGGGGACGTGGAATTCCGAAACGGCAAAAAACCGGAAGCTTTACTCAAACAAGTGTTTGAGCTGGGGAATGTTAAACCGGGAGATATTGTATTGGACTTCTTTGCCGGCAGCGGTACCACCTGTGCCGTAGCCCATAAAATGGGCTTTCAATATATTGGTGTAGAGCAAATGGATTACGGAGATAACGACTCGGTAAAAAGGTTGAACGCGGTTATCGCTGGTGAAGACAACGGAATTAGTAAAGAGGTGAATTGGAAAGGCGGCGGCAGCTTCATTTATGCGGAACTAGCCAAAGCCAACATGAAATTTATTGAACAAATACACCAGATCAGCGAGGAAAGTGAATTCAACGCCTTATGGGAAGCCATACAAAAGGATGGCTTTTTGAGCTATAAAGTTGATCCAAAGGAGATCAACCGTAACCATGCCGAACTGGCTCAACTTAGCCTGGAAGATAAAAAACGTTTCCTGATCGAAGTCCTGGATAAAAACCAGCTTTATATTAATTATTCAGAGATAGCAGATCAATCCTTTAAAGTACCAACGCAAGAAAAGAAATTAAATCAGCTTTTTTACCAATCAGCCCATGTTTGAACCTTATCATAAAGGAGACCATTGGTCGGAATCGTTGCACATATACTTGTACACCGAAATTATAATGAATGGTAAAGACCCATCAGCTATTCAACTGGATCATTACCAAGTTTTTGAACTAACGGATAAGCACGTAATGGCTTACAATGAATGGGTTGCTTCCGGCCCGGTGTCGGCTGATGGCTTACACCAATGGCTTGAAATCTATGCGACTGAGGCGGCTAAGTTCGAAGCAGCCTATGGCACCGATTTTTTGCCAAAAGTCGTACTGTGGAGCGACCGACAAAAAACGGATTACTTTAAAGAGAAATTGCAGGTTTCGCTGGGATTTGAAAACTATATTGAAAAACTGGTTAAAGAGCAGTACGGATTGGACCTGGGGCCTTATTTAACACCTGAAGGTCAATACGATGATGGAGAAAATGAACTGGGTATTGAAATTAAAAACGATACACTGATAAAAAAAACAGGCAATATTTACCTGGAATATGGTGAAAAATCGCATGGAGGTAATTTGAATTTTATAGAATCCGGCATATTAAAAAATGATAAATCAATTTATTTTTTGATTGGGGACACGGACGCATTTTATATTTTCAAAAAAGCAAGATTAGTAACGATCTATCGGGAAGAGATAGCTATAAACAGAAGCGGTAAACGTTCAGAGAGAGGCATTCGATTTGTCCGAATTGCAACCTCTTTAGGGATGTTATTTCCTGTAAAGTTTGCGCAGGCCGAAATGTTAACGATGGATCAGATGATTGCAGAAATTAAAGCGGGGACAAAAGATAAGGAATAGATGCAAACATTAGATGAAACATTAAGCGCCGCGCTGAAATTTAATGGCCCCGATTTTTTTAGAAATCGGGTTCCTGCTTTGATTAATCAAAATTTAAGAAGCGGCTTCAGTCAACGGGCTTACCAGCAGGAAGCATTTGGCAGGTTTGTATTTTACTGGAATGACTACCATGACCGTCCGAAAGGAGTACCCAGCCAGTTGCTGTTTCACATGGCCACCGGTAGCGGAAAAACGTTGATCATGGCTGGCCTTATTCTTTATTTATATGAAAAGGGCTACCGCAATTTCCTTTTCTTCGTTAACAGCACGACTATTATTGATAAAACCAGGGACAATTTTTTCAATACGGCATCCGGTAAATACCTGTTCGCAGAAGAAATAGAAATAGCGGGTAAACAGATCCGTATCCGGGAAGTGGATAATTTTCAGGGCGTAAACCATAAAGATATAAATATCGTATTTTCCACCATTCAGGGCTTGCACTCCAGCTTGAACGTGCCAAGGGAAAACAGCCTGACCTACGACGATTTCGAGGATAAAAAGATCGTATTGATTTCGGACGAAGCGCACCATATCAATGCGGAAACAAAAAAAGGCAGTGAACTAAGCGCAGACGAGTTGATGGATGTAGTCAGTTGGGAACGCACGGTAAACCGGATATTTAATGCGAACGTTCAAAATATCTTATTGGAATTTACCGCTACTATAGACCTCGACATCCCGGAAATTCAGAAAAAGTATAGCGAAAAATTGATCTACGACTATCCCCTACGCCAATTCAGGCTGGATGGTTATTCTAAAGAAGTTAAAGTGTTGCAGGCAGACCTGCCGCCTTTTGAGCGTGCTTTGCAAGGTGTTCTGCTAAGTCAGTACCGACGTAAAATATTTGAAAAGCATCACATCCTGATCAAACCGGTCATCCTTTTTAAATCCCGAACTATTAAGGAAAGTCAGGCTTTTTGGGAAGATTTTAAAAATGGGATGCAGGGTTTGCAGCCGGAGCGTTTTGAAAAAATCAAAAATGCTACAAACGACCCCGTGATCCAGGCCATATTTCATTATCTGGATAAGGAGCGGATCAGTTTTGAAAACCTGATTATCGAATTGAAGGAAGATTTTTCCACTGACAAGCTTATTTCGGTTAATAGTAAGGATGAAAGCGGCGAAAAGCAATTGGCTATTAACTCACTGGAAGACGAACGCAATGAATACCGGGCAGTTTTCGCGGTTGATAAATTAAATGAAGGCTGGGACGTGCTGAACCTTTTTGATATTGTCAGATTGTATGATACCAGGGATGCCAAGGCTGGAAAGCCCGGTAAAACAACGATGGCAGAAGCGCAATTGATTGGCAGGGGTGCCCGGTATTGCCCGTTCCAGCTTTATCCCGATCAGCCGCCGTATATCCGGAAATTTGATGAAGACCTTAAAAATGAAATGCGGATATGTGAGGAATTGTATTATCACTGTTCTTACAACCCTAAATATATATCGGAGCTTTATACGGCGTTGGTAGAGATCGGCATCAAGTCAAAAGAAACCAAAGAACGCACCATTCGGTTGAAAGAACAATTTAAACAGACCAGTTTTTATAAAACCGGCTTTATCTTTTTAAATGAGCTTAAAAAAAATGACCAGGAAGACGTTTTTGGGCTCCAGCCAAAAGTGATAAGCCAGCATTATCAAATCGCGCTGAAGACCGGATATTTGCAATCCATTACCGTTTTTAATTCGGGGCAGGTTGCGGGCTATTCAACAAGTGCACAAGATTACAAACTGATTGATTTTGGTGCTCATGTTATTCGGAAAGCGATCAGCAAACTCGAATTTTATGAATTTAACCACCTTCAAACCTTGTTGCCTAATTTGAGTTCCATTACGGAATTTATCCATTCTGAAGCCTATTTAGGGAACATCAAAATAGAGGTTTCCGGTTTACCAGAGCAATTGGAACACCTTTCTCAACAAGCTAAATTAGAAGCCTGCCTGAAGGTACTGGAAGAAATTGCCAAAAGTCTAACCACAGGAAAAATTGAATTTCAGGGCACCCGGGAATTCAAGCCTTATATGCTCAAAGATAAAATTAAAGATAAGACGCTGAGCTTTGGTGACAGTGGCCCTGACCAGGAGTTTGGGCGATCCATGATCAATCCCCAGGACACCAGCTATTACCTGGATCTTAGTCAAAAAGACTGGTATGCTTTTGATGATTGTTTTGGAACTTCTGAGGAAAAGCTATTCATTAAATATATTGATAAGGTTTACGCCAAATTAAAAACGGATTACGATGAGGTTTTTTTAATCAGGAATGAGCGGCATTTTAAAATTTATAATTTCGAGGATGGCCGTGCATTGGAACCTGATTTTGTATTATTCCTAGTAAATAATAAAAAGGAGAATTATGATCATTATCAGGTTTTCGTGGAGCCTAAGGGTAGCCACTTATTGCAACAGGATGAATGGAAAGAAAAATTTTTACTATCTCTCCAAAAAGAAAACCTCGTAGAACAATTATGGCGGGATAAAAAATATATTATTTGGGGGATGCCTTTTTACAACGAAGTGTTACGAAAAGAGCAATTTGAGGGCAGCCTTCAACAATTATTAAATAATGATTGATCGAATAAATAATCTTCCGTTTACGTTATTCCTAAGTATATAATCCTTAAAAATATATGTAATTCAATTAAGGCAGGGTTATTCGCAACCCTGCCTTAATTGAATTGAAACCATATCTATTTAACTGCTTTGTTTTTAATATCCGTTACTTCTTTACGTATAGTTGTGGCAGCTACCTTTAACTGTTGCATCGCATTACGCAGCCTCGTACCAGCCGCGCTGTTGCCTTTGTTGTAAAACTTTTCTGCATCCGCTTCGGCTGATGCCAATAATTCCTTTAATCCTTTGAATTTGTCCATGATGATAATTTTAATGGTGAATAAATAAATTTAAATGTTCTTTTATCAGGTAAAAAATCCGGAGATAGCTTATTTGGCTAATCCTTCTTCCAATTCCTTTTCCTTGCTTTTTCCTTTGCTGATCTGCAATGCCTGCTCTTTGTTTTCTTCTTTCAGGAATTGCTCTCTTTTTTCCGGCTTGCCGTTTTCAGCATAAAGGTTGACCTGGCTGTAACGTGGTACGGCCTCGATAAACATTTTAACTTCCTGGCCGTCTTTTACGGTCGTGATCATTGGGCGGTTACCGTTTTTCAAGGCGTTTTCCAATGCTTCTTTCTTTGCCGGGTCGTTCAATTCCTTGATCTGGAATTTATCCAGCACCTTTTCAAGATTAAAACCATACGACGGGTCATGATACTGGTTGGTTAAAAAATTCTGATGGCGGTCTTTGGGCATATCCATGTCCAGCTTGATCCAGGCTTTATAGGGCTGCCCGCCCAAATTAAGCAGGTCATCCCGGTAAACCGAGCGCCCCTGTATCAGGTTGGCCGCCTGTTCTGCGGTAAAGCCCCTGCCGCGCTCCACCCAAAACGTTTGGGTGACCGCCGGAGTACGGAAAGTGCGCTGAAAGTCTTTGGCCACATAGTTAATCTTGCCGTTTTCCATCGTGGCCAGTTTCTCTTTGTTGGCCGCGTCCTTACCGGCAGCCAGTTCGCTGTTGCCTTTTTGTTCCTTAAAAAAATTGATGGCTTCGGTTACATTTTCAAAGGATTTGACCATGTTCTTGCCCTGTTCATTGGGCGTAATGACCATATACTTTTGTCCGTCTTCCAACGGTTTGCCGCTGTTCAGCGCCACCTCATATTTGTTAAAAAAATAATGCTCGGACTGGCCCGACTGCTTAAAGTACAAGGTCATATCCACTTGCCCGCGGCTCCCTGCGATCTTTTCGTTCAGGGTAAATTCAGGAATACCCTTTTCCATATTCTTTTCCATTTCGCTGATGGTCTTGTCCCTGAAACCCAGCGTTTTGAGTTCCTCTCTCAAATTTTCTAAATTGTTTAAATTCATAGCTATCTTATTTATGGTTAATGGATTATCTTTTTTTATTTGCGCTATCAGCTGATCGGCATTCATGTACTGAATAGTATAAGTTTGGCCGGGGCCTTTGGGCGGATAGTACTTCGCGGCAGATTCGAGATATTGGATAGCTTCCCCCATCGTATCAAAAAAGCGGAGATCCTGCGGCATCAGGTTTTGGCTGACAGGTTCTGTGGGGAACACAATATGATTCAGTCCCACATCCTGTGCATCTTCCAATGCCATGATCGTTTCGTGTGCATACTTAGTTTCCAGACGCATGGCTAAGATTTATTAATTCTTAACAGCACCGTTACCCCGTTCTTTAGCTTTACCCTGATCTTCTTTACCTTTTTACCCAACAAACCTTTAGCAGCACTGATACCTGCGGTAGCAGCCTGCGTGGACAGCGATTGATCCATGCTGAGGAACTGCATATTTTCCAGTGCGCCGTTTGCGCCGTTCCCGGCAGCCTCGCCTAATTCCGCTTCCGGCGCATCGATACCCTGCATCCCGTCCAATGAAAAGACCGTTAGGTTGACCGGGAGAATGGATGTGCCCAGGCGGATGTTTTTAATATCCAATAAAAGCCGCTGGTTCGTAACGGTACAGGAGCCGGATAGGGCTTGCCATTTAGGGATAACCATGCCATTTAATTTGATGCTATCCTGTAAGCGTAATTTCACTACGCCGCCGTTCATCACTTTTTGGTTACCGTCAATCATGGCGGGGATCGCTTTAAAGGCGCTGTCTCTGGAAATTGTTTGAGCCGGTTGCTTTTCTTTGAATAAGGCCGGATTTTGAATTTGCATGATCTTGTCCAGCATGGTATTTAACTGCTGCATTTCGGGGTCGGGCTGATTGGCAGCTTGCTTTTGCTTTAACAATTTCTCCAGCCTGTCCAGGTCAGGCGATGATGTGTTCGCAGCCATGTAATTGTTCGTATTCGGTCTTGCCGGTTCCGGCTTATTGATCTGCCTGTTAATTTCCGCCAGTTTCTGGTTGATCTTTGCCTCATTCACCTGTGCGGGATTTGTAGCCAACGTTTTATGCTGGCTTGCGGTGTCCCAACCCAAAGCGGCAAAGGCGTTGCCATTGCTCGTTGATCGGGCTGAAGCGGAATCACGTTTGGCCTTGTCATACAAGGACATTTTCGTTTGTGGTTGCTCGTTCTTCAACTGCGCGCCGGGCAGTGAAGTATTAATTCCCCTGCTGGCCTGTTGGTTCACCGTTTGACCGTCGCCCTTGCCGCCGCCTAATGCGTAAAACCCAAGCGCCAGGAACGGCAGTAACAGTGCGGGCAGGACGAGCAGCATTTTTCGTTTTCTTTCTTCTTTTGTTTTCATATCTCTTTAATGATGGTTATAAAATAGCTTTACAAAGCAGGTACAGGCTGCCGCCGCCTAACAGCAGGCAAACCGCGATCAGAAACCCTAATTGCTGCCTCCGGCTGAACTTTACGGTACGGACATTCAGCCATTCGGCGGTTCTGGCCTGCCATGCCGTTATGCCGTTATTGATCTTGATTGCCACCGGCCAAACCCGGCGTTCTTTTTCCTTTTTGTTGCGAAACAGGTTCATGGCTGAGTGCTTTTAACCTGTTCGTCCTTGTTCTCTAAGGTTTCCCAACGCTCTATCAAAAAACCATGCGGGTTATTATCGCTCCGGCTGACATTGCGCAAAAAGCCTTGTGTTACTAAACCCCTGGTTGTTGTCGAGGTGGTGCGGATCAGTCTTTCGGTTGCATAGCACTTAAACCCATAGGGATAAACATTCATATCCAAGGCGATGCTGTCCACCTGTACCTGCTGGCTGATGTTACCGGAAATGATATTGGAATAATAACCGGCCTCTTTCAGATCATCGTAAGCCCGTTTGGCGCTTTCATCGGCCAGGTATAGAGCTTTGGTAATGGTCGCCTGTATTTGCTTATCATCCGGGTCGAGGGTAAAAAAGTCCTCGTGGAAGGTCCTGATATGATCGCGGGCCTCTACCGGGATATTTTGTTTTCGGTCGCCCGCGATGGCTTCCAGTGCTTTGCCGTTGGCCAGGATATAAATGTGGTTCTTAAAGTTATCCGAACTTTGGTAGCTTTTCCATACGGCAAAGCAGGATATGGCGATACAAGCGAAGATCAAGATGTAGCTAAACAGCTTGATATGCTTGAACGCCGTGTCGATATTTTTGAATTGCTGAAACATAAGCCCCTCCTAAATCCTCTCCGGTAGGGAGGACTTTTTAAATAGTGAATAATTTATTTGCCTGATAATTTGTCCTTTTGGTAGCTGCCGCTGCCGCCACTATTGTAGCCTTTCATAAAGTCGGCAGGCGCATTGAGGATATTGCTGCGGGCCTGTTCGCCGCGTTCACCCAAAGCGGCTGCACCGGATGTTGCCACGCTTATCGTCATATTCGTGGCTGTTGTTGCCACATTAGTTACCCGGTTCAGTAGGCCGTTACCACCATGCGCATGAATGATATAATTAGCCACGCTTGGTACACAGAAGTAACCGACAATTCCGATGCAGAGAAATATCAGGTACGCGGTATCTGTTGGGCTGAAAAAAGTATCGCCCGCACTTTGTATCTGCGATATATCCAGCTGGATCATCTGCTGTTGCACCTTGCCGATGATGCTGCCGAAGATATTGGCGATGGGCAGCCATAGAAAGATATTGATATACCGGGCTATCCATTGGGTAAGCGTGTGCTGTAGACCGTCGAAAATAGAGAAGCCGAATACGAGTGGCCCTAAAATCGCTAATACGATCAGGTAAAAGGTGCGAATGCAATTGATACAGAGGATAGCCGCGGCATATAAAACCTGCAATATTTCACTCATCCACTGCTTGATGTTATTCTTAAAATTGTACGCCTGTTTGTCCATCCAGAATTTCACGTCATTGCCTAAAGAGGAAAATGTACCCTCGTTCTGGTCGTTAGGGTCATCGGGATGGGTATATTTGTACCACTGCGCCCTGTCCCCGTTACCATCATCGCCTACATACATCTGATAACTTGAACTGTTCTTTATCGCATCTTCCTTTTGCTTGAGCAGTAGGGCTATCGAATTATTGCTGTCGGTTACCATATTGCCGGTCGCCGCCACGATGGGCTGCATGATGCCGTTCATCAGCGCTATGACCATAGGGAACAGCATCACCGCCATGCCCAATGCGAAGGGGCGCAAGAGCGGATAGAAATCCAGCGGTTCCGCATGTGCAATCTGCCGCCAAACCCGCGAAGCGATATACCAGAGCGCCGCAAACCCCGCTATGCCCCGCGCGGCGTCAATCAGGTTGCTGCACATAGGGATCATCTGGTTATACACATTGTTTAAGACCGGCTGCATCCCTTGCAGGCTGCTGGTTATATCCTGCGCCTGCGTAGCTGTACTACCAAGCAGCAGCAAAGCCATACCTGTAAATAACACTCTCTTTTTCATGGGTATAGGGTTTTTAAGTTATTGACCTCGGTTTGTTCTTTTTGGCGTTGCAGGGCCATTACTGCTACCTTATTGTTGAAATCGCGCAGAAAAACCAGCTTGTTTTGCGTGTCGGAATAAATGCCGTCAATCGCCTGCAAACGCTCGGCATCGCTCATCCGTAAATTGCCTGCGGTGATCACATTGGCTAAATTGGTCAGGTTATTGACGCTTTGATTCAACAATTGATTAAAAACCCCGTTCATGTACAGCAACTCCTGTGCATTGAAATGGCCGCTGGCATTGGCCTGTTTCCATGCCGATTTATACTCCGATACAATGCTGGCCTGGTTCGCGATAATATCGGCTATCCGGCCATATTTTCTTACTTCGGGACTTACCGCCATCAGGCTATTTAAGAAAGCGGAATGCAGGTTAAAGTTGCCTTGCGAAATATCCTTGACCGCCCCATAGCCCTGCGTTAAGATCGTGTAGCCCGCCTGCATATCTGAAAGTATAGCCTTGAACTGCGTCAGCTTTTCAATATCTAACAGCAATTGCTGCATATCCTGGCCCGTAGAAACCTGCGCTTTGGCAGGCTGAAAGCTAAAGGCAAAAAGCATCAAGCCGGTTAGCGCAATACCGATTTTCTTAATTGATTCCATAAAGCTGATTTAAGGTTTGAATGCTTTGGTTATCCTGGTTACGCTGAATAGCCAGTAGCCTTACCTGAACACAAAAAGAGCAGGTAAATAGGTATTTGTCTTTGATAGCTACGGTTAGCTGGTTAATACGCTTGATCCGTTCGTCATCGGTCATCACCAATTCGCCGGATGATAAAACCGCTTGCAGGTCGTTCAGGTCCTTGGCACATTGGTGAATGATGTTTTGTTGAACTACCGTGATGTAACTTTGCTCGGATGCCGACAAGCCGGATAAATGCTGAATGGAATTAAACTGGCTGATAATGCTTTGCTGTTCTGCCTGTATGGTGCTGAGGTCTACACCATTTTTGACCGATGGATTGACTTGGCTTAACGAATTATAGTAATCCTGGTGCAAACCAAACTCGCCGTTCTTGAAATTGCCAATAGCCGACCATTCACTGTGCAGCATATTATAGCCTTGCCTGAGCGATGTTTCGCAGGCATTCAAAGCAGCTATCTGCTCGGTCAAGTATTTGATCTGCGTTTTCTTTTGGCTAAACCATTCCGCAAAAGTTTGCGCCCTTGCAAGCTGAAAGCTAAAAGCGCAAAGCAAAAAGCAGCATAAGGCCTTCAATAGCTTAATCGATTCCATAATACTTCTTCAGCGTTAATATTTCATTTTCGTCACTGGCCCGTTGCAGGCTCAATAACTTATTCTGGTTATTGAATTGCTGTAGATCGTTATAATTGGTATCCATGTGATCCGCAGCCTTGTTAACGATTTCCATCCGCTTGGCATCCGGCATTCGGGTCTTATTGGCGTTAATCACCAGTAGGATCTGGTCGAGGTCGTTTACACTGGCCTGCAATATTCCCGAATAAACTTTGGTCATATAGGCCAGTTCATCGGTGGTAAAGTGCTTGTCCGATTTTAAGAGGTTCCATGCCTGGTTATAGGCATTGACCAAAGCGACTTGTTTCTGCGTCAGTTCACTTATTTTTGAATAATAGGCGATGGTGGTTTTGATTTCCCATAGTTCCTGGTAGTATTGGCCGAACAGATCCTTTTGCTTGGATGACCAGTTTGATATTTCGTCCAGCTTCAGTTTTGATAATTGGTTTTCCAACGCTTTCTGTGCGTTTTGCAGCCATATCGTTTGGTTCTGCATTCGCTGCACTTCTAAATCGATGGCACGGATGACCCTGCCCACCGTCGAAGAAATGACCGACCCGACGATAAACTGCGCATCGGCACCTTTGGGTATGGACACAAATATGCTTATCGCCGACAGCGGTAAAATGACCATATACTTTTTCATGATATTTTTAAAATTTAACACAATAACCTCCCTGCACACCGCAAAAGCGATGTGTCAAATTGTATTGGTGAATAATTCTGTTAGTTAAGTTTCCGGTAGACAGCCTGGTTCAATAGCAATAGCCGCTTAGCCGGGTTGAAATGAAAAACACGCCCTGCCGTTGTTTCTTTCAGCAGGTTGGTTTGACTGTCATAATCCCCCTCGACCTTTTCCAGCTTATACTTTTTCGGCAGCAGCTTTCCGTTACGAATAGCCTGGTAGCCGGTGTTTCGGGTGATGATATAATGCTGGCCATCGGTGTGGGTGAATGTTAAAGTGTCATCCGCTACGCCATATTCACTTTGCGCATGGTTCACATAAATGCCATCAATAAAGGCTTGCACTTTGGTGGTTTTGCTTTGACAGGCAGCCAATAGACAAATGGCGGCCATCATCGATTTAATTGTTGCTTTCATCCTATTTAGTGTTTGTTTCTTAGTTCCTGCGCCAGTACCGCGATGCCTTTTTGGATGCTGCCATAGAGCCTGGTATATTCCTGTACTTTAACCTTTTCGCTTTCCTCTGTCGTGTAGGCCAGATATTCTTCCAGGCTCACTTCGGTACGGTAAACCTTGCTGTACTGGCCGCCCAGGGAGATAAAAACCTCTTTGTACTTGCGTTTAGGGTCATTGGCCTTATTGACGGAAAGTATCTGCGCCTTTTCTTTTTCGGTGAGGCCCAGGAGTTCCTGTATCTGGTCAAACTTGTTTTGATACTTGCTTTGGTCAAGTAGTATCTTGCAATCGCTGTTATTGATAATGGCCTGCTTCACCACTGGGGAACTGATAATATCCTCGACTTCCTGTGTTACGACCACCGCCTCGCCAAAGAATTTTCTTACCGTTTTAAAAAGGTATTTAATGTATTCAGCCATACCTTCTTTAGCAATGGCTTTCCAGCATTCTTCGATCAGGATCATCTTCCGGACACCTTTCAGCTTGCGCATTTTGGAGATAAACACTTCCATAATGATGAGCGTAACGGCGGGGAATAAGATCGGGTGGTCTTTGATCGCATCAATTTCAAAAACCACCAGCCTCTCATTCAGCAGATCCAGGTTCTCGGTGGCGTTCAGCAAGTAATCAAACTCGCCGCCCCGGTAATAAGGATTGAGCACATACAGGAAATTCGCCACGTCAAAATCTTTTTCCTTGACCTTGCCATTTTCCAGTACCTGCAAGTATTCTTCCATCAGATATTCATAGAATGTATTAAAGCAGGGAAAAATGTCGGTGTATTTATCCAGATGCTGAAAATACCCCGTGAGTGCATTAGAGAGGGCCACGTATTCCGAACGCTTAAACGTCTCATCATCCTTTTTCCAAAGAGCCAGCAGTAAAGTTTTGATGCTTTCTTTTTTCTCGGTATCCAGTATATCGCCGTCCGACAGGTAGAACGGATTAAATTTGATTGGGGCGCTTTCCGAATAGGTAAAATAATAGCCGCCTACCAGGTGGCATAAGCCCTTATAGCTATGGCCTACATCAACCAATACGATATGCGCACCCTGTTCGTAATAACTTCTTACCATGTGATTGGTAAAAAAGGACTTGCCGCTGCCGCTCGGCCCTAAAATGAACTTGTTCCTGTTGGTGGTATAGCCCTGCCTGATGGGTTCGTCCGATATATCCACATGAACGGGCTTGCCCGATAAGCGGTCGCCAAAGCGGATACCAAACGGGCTGATACTGTCCTTGTAATTGGTTTCAAGGTTAAAAAAGCAGGTGGCCTGTTCCACGAACGTATCAAAGGTATCGTTCATCGGGAAGTCCGCTTCGTTACCGGGCAAACCTGCCCACCATACCTGCGGCGCGCCGTCTGTTTCCTGTTTAGCAGTCGCATCCATTTGCGCCATTGCCGAGCCGACCAGGTTTTTCAGGTCTTTGATCTTGGCGGGGTCATCCGACCAGGCCAGTACATTAAAGTGCGCTTTAACGGGTGAACGCTGCTCACCGATAGCCTCGTTTAAAAAATCGTTGCAGGCATCCCGGCCAATGGCATTTTCACGGCTGTAGGATGACAGCGATTGTAAGCGCAGTTTCTTTGCTTCCAGCCGTTTGATCGTTTTTGTGGCATCCTCGATAAAAATATACTGGTTATAAATGTGGTTACAGTTCAATAACTGGCCCAGCGGACTGGCAAAACCTATACTAAACTTGGTTTTATCGGTGCTGTATTTATCGTAATTATCCCGGCTGCCGCATAAGGCAGGCAGGTCTTGTGCATCCGACAAAGTATACAATTCGCAATGCTGGTCGCCAATCTGGATACCGTCCCTTAAATGTATGTCGCGGATAACCGGCTGCTGCCCCGGATGAAGAAGGAAACAGTATTGTTCGATCAACCCCGGCTTATTGGCTGTCCCGGCTAATTCGTCATCATTCAGCCGTCTTAAAGTAACAAACCCGCTATCTGTCAAGATCCGTTCAAACTGACCTGCGCAATCCAAAAACTCCTGGTACATCAGCGGGTTAATCGTCTGTTGCGGCACAATGGATTTGCGTAACATATTGCTGTAAACCGAACTTGACAGCTTGCGGTCGTTTGGTTTCTTGGTCAATAAAATATAGCAGCGGTGGGCCAGGTAAGGGCGTTCATTAAAAAAGCGTTCGCTGGAACGGGACAGGAAACTCTTCCCTGCCTTTTCGTAATCGGCTGAGTAGGCTGCTTCGGTAAAACAATCCATTTTATGAAAGATGGTAAACGGTTGTAATACCTTAATCGCCTTGACCAGGGATTGGTGGTAGGCTTCGTAGTCCCGGTCGGCCTGGGTAAATATTTCCGGGAGCATGGCCTCGTAAACAATGGTTATATCCCCATGGGCTGAAAGGATAGCACCATTTTCAATTTTGCTTAAAGGCAGTATTTTTTCGATGTCTATTGCAGATGCCATATTATTTCTTCGATAGGTGTATAAATATTCTCCTCGACCGGAACTTGAGCGCGGCAGGCAGTTGCCTTTTCGCGAAATATTTCATCAGGCCATGTTCACCGTATTTATGGCTCAAATGGAAGACGATAAAAAACAAGGCAGTTCCCAGGCTGATGATCACCGGCAGGATCACCCAAAGGCTTGCACCGCAGATATACAGGACAGCAAAACCGATGAGCAATAAAACCAGCCCTACTGCCAGGTAAGCGATGTATTGCGCCCGTAAACCCTTAAATTCTATGGGCTTGTTTATTCCTTTATTAATTTGATAAACCGGCATATTACAATCCAAAAAATGATTTGAGTACGGTCGCTACAACCACTAAGAAGATACAGGAACCGAACCAGGCGGCTGCTACCTTGTTGGTATCAGGCTCGCCTGCATTCCACTTGTTGAATACCTTGATCGCACCAATGATGCCGACAACCGCGCCTATGGCATACATCAAACTGCACCCCGCATCGAAATAACCTTTGACCTGGGATGTGGCTTGTTGTATGCCCGCGTTACCGTCTTGTCCGAAACAATAGTTGACCGCAACCAACAAAGCCGTGAACATTAAGGTTTTGAGCAGCGCCTGCTGCTTAGGCGAAGGGATATGATTAGTGAAAGCCGCTTTCACGTCTTTGATATAGGATTTAATGGCTTTTAACATGATTGAAAGATTTTTATGATTACTAATTATTTCCACAACTTGTCGAGTTCCTCATCCGAAATGTCGAAAGGCAAGTTTTCCCGGATGTAGCCGCTAAGCGCCTGTTGGTTAGGCGTATTCCTGATCTTCGGATACTTTGCGCTAACCAAACCGAACAGGGAAATAAAATCAGCCTTGCCGCCCTGCTCTGTTTCCAGAATGTGAAAGATGCTTTTCAGTTCCTCCAGTACATCAGACACTAAACCTAATTGGGTGTCTTTATCCTCATCTCTGATCATTCGCGGCGCAAAACCAAACTGTGCCATACTTAATCTTGACATACCCTCCGGTAAAGCAGATTTGCCCATCATCTTTTCATCATCATCCGCAAACGGCTCGTCTTCAAACTCTTCGTCCCATTCATGGGTCAAAGGTTCGGGGGTTACCCGTTTGCGGTTGCCGCTCAAAAAATCTTTGATTTCTTTCCGGAAAAAGGTTGGGATAGCCACTGCGTACCAGACAATGGTTAAGATCAGGGCGGCCACTAAAAATGTGTGCCAGGTGTAATGTTGTAAGATCATCTTTTTTGCTTTTGTCCCGGTACTCCATTGTACCGGGATTTCAAAAGCAAATTTTCAACCTTGCCAAAATCTTTCTGAAGGCAACCAGGGATACCCCGGAAATAAATCAAAAATCATTGAAAAGCAACACTTTACGGTTTATTATTCTTCCCTGATCTTTCGTTTATTTCCCTTGTCCGCGTCGTATTCGTTCTCCTTATCAAACTTTTGGTTGATCCTGTCCTTCATTTCATCCAGATATTGGGTGCGGCCCAGGCGTTTGCGGCGGCGCAATTCGGATATGCGTTTCGACGGAACCCCAAGGTTGACATGAAAGGTTTCCTCCAGCCCACGAAAAATATCCGCGATACTGGCCGAACCGTTATTGACCTGTACTGTATGGAAAATACCGATGCCTATTTCAGCCAGATTGATGGTATCATCCGTCCATTGCAGCTTACCGGCTTCCGTTCCCGGCTGGTAGGGAGCCTGCGGGTTTTTGCGAAGTGACAATAGTTTTTCAACTATCCATTCCTGCAAGTTCTCAAAAGCCTTGAATTTGGAAAACAGGTAATCGCAACTGGTAGAAAACTCCGGGTCGAGGTCAGGGATGTTTGGCAGCAAGATGTTTTGCGGTTCCGCGCCGCGAATGAAATAGATATTGTCCAAGTCGTCAGCGTTCAGTTTGTAATACTGATGAAGAAAAGCATATTGCCGGAAAAAACGATTGATATAATGCAGCTCCAACTCTAAAGCGGCAATTTGTTTCTCCGCATCATCTTTGGGTAGGTTAGTTTCAATCTCGTACAACTCGGTGTAGTAGATGTTCCATTGGTAAAACGAGGGTTTAATATACTTGAAGATGGGTATTTCCTCCGTTTTGTCTTTAAACGGATGTTCATTAACGTGTGTCTTTAGTTTTTTGATCGCATCACGAATTAATTTCAAAGCGGTTGTCCATCGTTGAAACGGGTCCTTGATCTGGAAACAGGTCTGCTCCAAATCTCCTTCCAACTGTTTCAACAACCGGGAACTGATTTCCTGGATCATAGATGTTAATTGGTTAAAGTAAACCCTGCCCAGCCTGTTAACCGGCGACTACTTTCACTCAGCAGGAGATGCGTAACATTTTGTCCATAAGCCTAATGTTTGATTTAAATAAATTAACCAACGATTAAGGCAAAACTATCCGGCTGAACAATTCCTGGGAATAAGGAACTATCATAAAAAGATCTGGGGGAAATCCCCCTTTATGCATCAATAAGCGTAATTTTCGAAAAAATCAAGCGCTCCAAAGCTTGGCTATCAGCTCCATTTTATTGCTGACCGAGCATTTTACATAGATATTTTGGATATGCTTATCGATCGTTTTGTCCGAAACAAAACGTTTATCCGCGATCTGTTTATAAGTAAACCCTTGTTTCAACAGTTGGACGATCTCCACCTCGCTGACCGTCAATTTATATTTCATACAATTGGCTTCAAATGCGGAAAGCAATACCCCGTTCTGTTTAAACTCCGTCAATTGGCCATGCGCTATACGTACCTGGCGGATCGCATTGATTAATTTGACCAGACAGATCACCACCCACCCCAAATTCGCCAGGCCAATGCGTATCCATTGCACCACTGGAAAAAAGGCAAATACTGACATGACTTCCCAGGGAAGTATCGCCAGCCAGACCGATACCTCGCACCAAAACCGGCAGCGATTGCCACTTGACTTATACTTGTCCCATATCGAACGGAACATCATCACCAGCACCACCAACCCATAAATAGCAGGAACCAGCACACCCCATTCCCGGTCGGGTATCAAGTCTCCGTTCAAAGCATACAAAACCACGTCAAACACCAAATAAGGCAGGAACACGAAAAACAACACCCCCCAAGTCGCATACCACTTCAATTGAGGCAACCTGTACACTTTATAAAAATAAAAAGGGAAATAAGAACCCATCAAATAAGCCGTACCATAGGCAACCATATACTGCACCTTGATATTCAAACGCAAGGAAGCATCGGGCAGCAAACCATTCGCCACGTTAAACTTGATCAGCAGGCCCAGCAACAACAAGTCCCACCATTGTTTTTTCCGCATTGGGTAACGCAGCAGGTCATTGACCTGAATAAAAAAGAAGATCGTTTCCAAACAAATAAACGCCAGCGTCAGCCAGTGTATTTGGGTACCGAATAATGTGCTCATAGACAGATAGATTTAAAAGGTTTATCATCAGATAAGGTCAGGCAAGTTTTAGATAAATAGCATCTTCCGCCCATTACGCAGCGGAGCCTTGCGCAAGAATTTGGTGATTTGGGGCAGATCAGGAAATTTATGGTTTGCGCATTCAGGGCGACGGCGACCGGGCAGGATCACACCTGGAAATGCGCGGGTTTCCCCGAAACTGGACGAGAGCTGGGTAACCGGAAATCACCCATGCCAGAAACAAGTACAGCCCGCGATTTCGCAGGCGTGGTCATGTCTCCCGTCTTGGTGATCGTTTAAAATTTCCGGTTTTATGCTCTCGTTCGGGAAGCGTTGTACACGCTGTAGATCGATATATAATAGCCCTGTCAAGGGCATATTTGGTAATTTATGTGGTATCTCTCATTATATTATATTTAAAAAAGCGCCATCGCTCCATCGATGAGCGCTCTTTGTATTATCTATTAACTATTTTTTCTCATAACTGAAATGAAAAAACTAAAGAACGTGGAGTAAGTGTAGCAAAGGATTTAAATTCCTTTTTTAATATATGGGTTTGAAAATCCGAGACAAGCCCGGTATTTCGCAATTTTTGAATGATGAACTGCGCATAGGCCCACTCGTCCTTAACGGTAACAAACAATAAAAACCTGTGATCTTTAAGTTGATAGGCTAATTCCACTTCATGAAAATTGGTGACTTGCAGTTCAAATGAATCGGCGTGTTCGGCACCAAGCAGCGTTACACTGAGGATGACCCGGTAATCCAGTCCCAGCATTTTTTTATTGATCACCGCACCATAACGCCGGATATAACCATCGCGTTCCATCCGTACCATTCGGTCGTGAACCGGCGAGGTCGTTAATCCTACCTGATCTGCTACGGCCTGCAATTTTATTCGCCCGTTAGCTTGCAAGATATCCAGTATAGCTAAATCTGTTTCATCAAGTTTCTTCACCATACCTATACTTTATTTAATACCTGGTAGTTCAGTAGTTTGACCTGTGGAGTAATATATCCGTCCCGTACCGGCTCCGCTTTAAATAGATCCGTGCTTAAATACTTCCCGTTCCGGTCAGGGAATACCGTAACAACGACCGACTTTAAGCCTAATTCCTGCTGAATCTTGACGGCGCCTAAAAAATTAGCACCGGAAGAAATACCAACAGCCAGGCCGAGTTCTTTACCCAATCTTTGCGCCATCAGGATCGCGTCGCCATCGTTCACCTGCACCACTTTGTTCAAGGATTTGAGGTCAACAATCGGTGGTATAAATTCATCGCTGATTCCCTGGATACGGTGGTTACCCACCTTATGACCGGTTGTCAAAGTCGGGCTTTCGGCAGGTTCCAACGGGTGTATCTGAATTTCGGGATATAAGGCACTCAGAAATTTACCTACGCCCATCACGGTGCCGCCTGTACCTACGCCTGCTATAAAAGCGTTTGGTTTTGTATTCATTAATAACAATTGATGCCCGATCTCGCGGCCTGTTGTTTCTTTATGTGCTTCCACATTATATTGGTTCGCAAATTGTCTTGGCAAAAACACGCGTTCATCATGTTGCAGCATCTCTGCCATTTGGATGCTGCCTTTAAACCCGCCTTCTTCCTTGCTTACCAGCCTGATCTCCGCACCATAACTTCTGATCATCTCTATTCTTTCCCGGCTCATCCAATCCGGCATGAAGATCTTCACTTTGTGACCCAGGGCTTTGCCAATCGCTGCAAAGGAAATCCCTGTATTACCGGAAGTCGCCTCCACGATGGTATAGCCAGGTTTAATTTTACCTTGCCCATACGCTTTTTGCAGTATGTAAAGTGCCATCCGGTCTTTAATACTGCCCGTCAGATTGGAATGCTCCACTTTGACCAGTATCCTTTGCTCCGCATTATTCTTATAGCGGTACCACACTGCGATCATAGCGGTATTGCCTACCATTTGCCACAGTCCCTGAATTTTGTCATTGATGAACCGCTCGGGTGTTTTTTTGATCATTGAGTAGGCCATATTCATCAATTATTAGATTTATAAAATATCACTTTCTTTAATAGCATCGTTCCCGGCTTTATACTTCAGGTCTTTGGCTCTGCCCCGGCTGTTCAGGATGTACCACCTGTTGTTTTGCTGTAACGCTGCCGCTGGTTGGCCCCGGTGGTAATCCACATCGATCCCGATCACCTTGCCGCCGTAATAACTGGCGATGTTCCACCTGACGATCGTATGGCCTACTAATATGTTCTTGCATTTGTAAAAAGCCAGGGTGCTGTCGATCTGTACCGCATTGCTTTTTGGCGCCATAAAGTATCCCCGGTACCAGAATAATGCATCCTTGCCAAAAAAGATTTGCATACTATCGGGCACCAGCTTGCGCGGCGCATCGTAAAAAGACCGGCAGGTGGCATTCAGCTGGCTGATGTTTAGTTGCTGAGCCAATACGGCAGGTGACAGACCGCCGTGCATGACCAGCACATCGCCTATTTTTTCCACCACATTTTTCGAGCGCAGCCAGCGGCCCAACTCGGTATCTTTACCGAATAGTTCCTTGCACTCTGTTTTCATCAGCCACGCATTCTTGAAATACTTAGCATCCGTATAACGGTGATCGCCGGACAGGTTCATAATATCATGATTTCCCAGGATAACGTGGACTTTGCCACCCATAGCTTTGGCTTCATCCTCTAATTTATAGAGCAGCCAGAGTTCGGGTACCACGTCTTTTCCGCGGTCAAACAGATCCCCGGCAATAACCAGCGCATTAGTCCCATAAGTCCAGTTGTATTGTTCATCCATGACTTTTGCGGCTAACAGCATTTTGCGGAAATTTCCAAACTCGCCTTCGATATCAGAGAGAAACAAGGTTTTACTACTTTCCGGATAAATTGACGCTTCGTTTTCAATAAGGGGTTTCAGTTTGACCTTAAACGCCCAATCTGCATGTCCTTCCGGCACTACATTCAGCACTATATTTTTTTGAGTAGCCGGATAAAAATCTTTAACCGGAAACAGCAGGTCGTCATCTTTATTGATCGTGGTGACGTAGATGCGTCCTTCCTGGTAGCTGACATAGGGGCCGTCAACAGGAACGGGGGTGGTCTGCTGCGCTTTCGCGCAATTCACCAATAACAGCAAGCCTAAGAGGTAGCAGCGTTGACGCATGTTTATTTTAAAGAATTGAGATAATCGGCAATTTCGTCCTGACCGTATTTATCGGCGTAGATCAGCGGTGTATCGCCTTTTTCCGGGCCGTTGGTCAGCTTAAGTTCACCATTATAGGTATAGTTTTTATCCGCGCCTTTGGCGATCAGCGCCTTCACCATTTCCAGGTTGCCGTATTTGATGGCGTGCATCAGCGGTGGGATATAACCATTGCAGCTTTTGTTGACATCCGCGCCTTTGGTTAGCAGCAGGCTGAAGCATTTCCCAGCTTTTAAACGGATGGCGTCTGATAATATACTGTAATTGCCGTAGCAGGCATTGATATTGTCTTTGGTAACCAGTTTGTCTATCGTAACGGCGTCATCGGCTTTTAGCGCTATTTCGATGTTAGCAGGTAAAGCTGTTTGGGCATAAAGCTGGCTGCCTACAATAAATAAAACGAAGAGTAAGACTATCTTTTTCATGTTTGGCAGCTTAATTTTTGTCAAATACTTCATGCAGCTTGTATTCGCCATCACCGGTGGTCAACGTCAGATCAATGGTGAGTGTTTTACCACCATCGGATAAGGCCCAGTTTTCAACCGCTTTTTGAATATGCTTGCCCTGGTCATCGATATAATCGGCTGTTTCTACAAAAGCTGTTTTGTCTGCCGACCAGGCTATTCTTCCCTGTTTATGCATATTGGGAATGGGTTGGGAGGCGGCCATGCTGCCGTCAAATTTCAGGTCTTCGCTATAGGTGAATACCTGCCCGTCGGCATGTTTAGAAGTCCGCTTGAGGCTGATCATACCGTTAGTCTGGGTGATCTCCACCGAAACGGGAACAGAGTTCATAGAGGAGCTTGCGCCGGGAATGGTCTTTTCATCGTTCCGGGTCCATTTGCCGGAGAAATTGGTGGTTTGCGCCAGCGTCGTGAGGCTAAACAGCAACAGGGTAGCAACAATACTGAGGGTCTTTTTTGAATTTTTCATTGATATTTTAGTTAATGGGTTTATAAGTAAGCGTATAGGAATAATGGCCGGGGTTGACCGTTTTGACGGCTTTACCGGGTAACTGGATGATCGCAGTTGTTCCCTTGGGTATGCTGATGGCATACGTGATCGTTTTGTTTTTTATTTGCCATTCGGATTTAATGAGGCCATATTTGGAAAGATAGCTGCCTTTTGCCCAGGTCAGCCCGCCGCCTGGTTGGGGCGTGATGCGGATGACTTGATAGCCGGGCGCTGCCGCCTGGATACCGGCAATGTTTTCATATATCCAGTTACCGATGGCCCCAAAAGCGTAGTGGTTCAGCGACATTTCCTGCATTTCACCATTAGGTTTAATGGCATCCCATTTCTCCCACATCGTGGTAGCGCCCTTATTCACCATATACAGCCATGACGGGCAATCCTGCTGGTTAAGCAGTGTATAAGCCAAGTCATTATAGCCATATTTACTGAGCACGTGCATGATATAGGGCGTTCCCATAAAGCCGGTAGCCAAATGGTTATGATTGGCTTTGATCAGTGCTACAAGGTTTTTGGCCTTTTCCTCCGGTAGTAAGCCGAATTGCAGGCCGATCACATAGGCGGTTTGCGTATTCGGGATATGGTTTAGATAGTGCTGATCGAACGCAGCTTTGATCTTTTTAAGCATTTGGCCGTAATAGGCCGCATCCTTCGTTTTGCCCAGCAATACCGCAGTTTGCTGTAAGATCTTCGTACTTTGGTACCAGTAGCATTGGTCCAGGTAAGGCAGGTCAGTAGCCGGACCTGCCGCATACCAGTCCCCGAAACCATCCGCCTTCCATAAGCCATCGCTGCTCGCATCGCTGATATAGTCCACCCAGGCCACCATGCTGGCGTATTGCTTTTGGAGGATTGTACGGTCGCCGTAATGCTGGTAGAGTGCCCAGGGCACAAAGGTCGCGGCATCGCCCCAGCCGGCAAAGCCATCCTTATTATCGCCCCAGGCGATGGGTGCAGTTGCCGGTACGCAGCCGTCTTCATTCTGTTCCGCCGCCAGGTCCATTAGCCATTTGGCATAGAAAGCCTTGACGTCCATTAGGTAGCTGGCCGTGCCGCAGAACACGCTGGCATCTTCCGCCCAGCCCAGCCGTTCGCTCCGTTGCGGGCAATCCGTAGGAATATCGAAGAAATTGCTTTTCATACTCCATTCGATATTGCTTTGCAGCTGGTTCAGTTTAGGGTTGGAACAACTGAAGCTGCCAGTGCTTTTCAGGTCGGTATACAGAGCAATGGCAGTAAAATCCGTTTTATTGATCTTGCAGCCGGTTACCTGGATATAACGGAAGCCATGATAGGTAAAATGAGGTTCAAAGGTTTCTGTACCGTTTCCAGCGACGATATAGGTGTCGGTCGCTTTGGCGGTACGCAGGTTCCCGGTAAAAAAGTGTCCATCCTTGTCCAGGGTTTCGGCGTGCCGGATCTTAATGGTGTCGCCTACTTTTCCTTTGACGCTGAATTTAACCCAGCCCGCAATGTTTTGCCCGAAGTCGATGATGCTATCCCCGATCAGGGCCACCGGTTTAAATTCTTCATGCTTGCGAACAGGCGGCGTAGTCGTCAGTACTAAGTTCGCCTTATCAAAGCTGTTTATTTTAACCGGCTGCCAGTTACTCTCAGCGATGCGCGCATCGTATGTTTCCCCGTTATACAGGTCGGAATATTGTATGGGACCTGTTCCGGCCTGCCAGTTGCTATCAGAGCTGATGGTTTCTTTACTTCCATCGGTGTAAACAATTGACAGGTTTAATAGCAACGAGGCGTCGTCGCCGTAGTTATTTGCTTTCCCGCCGTTCCCGAATGTGCCGCGCCACCAGCCGTCGCCTATGGTGATCCGGATCTCGTTCTGCTGGTTAAGCAGGGCACCAACATCATAGACCTGGTATTGGAAACGTTTACGGTAAGCGGTATAGCCGGGGGTGAAATAGCCGTCGTCCACCCTTTTGCCGTTGATCTTAGCTTCGTAAAGACCGTGCGCGGTAATTTGCAAGCTTGCGCTTTTAAAGGGTTTGGACAATTGGAACAGTTTACGGAACACCGGGCAAGGGCGGTTGCCATCCGGGTGATCCTTTTCTACTGCCGTAATCCATGACGCCTTGGAAAAAGGCAGGACTTGCGCGTAAACGAGTGAATAGAAAAAGAAAGTAAAACAAACAGTTATAAAGAATTTCATTTATTTGGCGTTTTAAGATGATTGATCCATTCGATACAGGGTTCTGTCCACTGTACCTGTGCTGTCCTGTTGTTGATCCCGAATGCATGACCGCCCCGGGCATACAGAAACAAATCCGTTGGCACCCGGTGCTGCCTTAAAGCGGCAAGAAAGCAGAGCGTATTATTTACATCGACCACGGGATCATCCATCGCTGCAACAAGGAATACCGGCGGGGTTTGCACAGTCACCTGCAATTCAGCGGAAAACCATTTTTTTTCCTGTTCAGTCGGTGAACTGCCAAGCAGCTTTTCCCGTGTTAGATAATGCGTCAGCTCATCGGTCATGCTGATGACGGGGTAAACCAAAACTGCAAAGTCGGGACGCAGGTTTACAGCGGAATTACTGTTATCAAAATGCTCGTTAAAATGAGTAATGATTGTGGAAGCCAGATGCCCGCCTGCGGAAAAACCTAGGATGCCTATTTTATCCTTGCGGATATCGTAAGCCGCTGCATTTTCCCGCAAATAGCGTATCGTCGATTGCGCGTCTGCAAAAGGGATGCTGTCAAGTCCATTAGGCAAACGGTAATCAAGCAGGAAAGCAGTAAAACCGGCCTCTGCTAATGCTTTACAAGGAAATTCACCCTCTTTATCGTTCGTTTTTTTATAATAGCCGCCACCGGGACAAACGATAATGCCGATACCATTGCCCTTTCCGTCAGGCCGAAACACCGTCAGGGTAGGCATAACGGTATCTTTTTGGATAAAGGGAAAAACAGTACCCCTGTAAAGCGGAATTCTCTCTTGGGCGCTTGCTGAACCCAAGACAATCAACCATAAAGCACAGATCATCAACCCTCTCATTACTTAGTTCTTGTCGTCTAAAATGGAGTAATCTGGTTTGGCAGTCATCCAGTCCGGAGCGGGTTTTCCTTTGAGGAAATGATCGAAGAACTGGGTTTGGCGGGTGGTATAATCCAACTGGTTTTTCTCGTCCCTGATGGAATGCCCTTCTTTATTATAAGATAGCATCCAGGCCCGTTTGCCGTTTCTGACCAGCCCGGTGAACAAAGCTTGCCCGCTTTGATTGGTTACCTGCTGATCATCCTCGTTTTGGAGGATCAGCATGGGCGTATTAATTTTATCTGCCCTAATTACCGGTGCGTTTTCCAGGTACAGGTCGAATCGTTCCCATGGACTGTATCCGATCCGGCCCTGGCCCGCTTCATAATATAGCGGTGCATAACCAACTGCGCTATAATCGCTGATCAGGTTAGACATACCTTCTGACGGCGCCGCAGCAGCAAACAAGTTTGTTCGCGATACGATATAATTAGTTTCAAAGCCGGCAAAGCTATGCCCCTGCAAACCCATGTGTGCAGCATCGACAAACGTCATTTTAGACAGGTATTTTGCGGCGGACACTACTGCATCACAAGCACTTTGTCCGGGATGGCCCAGGTGATAATAAATATCCGGTATAAAAACCAGGTAACCATTGCTGACATACCAGGGTATATTGATCGTCCCATAGCTCAGTGAAGGATTCATAAAACAATTCAAACACCCTGAATCTTTCTCATAGTAAAAAAAGATTACCGGGTATTTTTTATTTGCGTCAAAGTTCTCCGGCTTATACAAAATGCCTTGTGTTTCCTTTCCGTCCGGCAAGGTCCAGTAATGCAGTTCCGTCGTAAACCAGTTATATTTTTTTTGTGGAGCGAGGTTGGTTAGTTGATTAAAATCTTTAAAATTAGTAGTGATATAAAGATTTGGATATTCCGTTGCGCTCATGCGCGAAACTGTGTAAACATTTGAATTTTCAGCCTTAAGTATCCGGGTAGCCCCTGCCGCTATACCACCGCTTGATAATGCAACCGGAGTTAAGTGATAAAACATTCGGGGCTCCATGATCAGCTTCAATGGGTTTCCGCTTCTGCTCAAGGGCACCTTAAAAAATCCATTTTGTTTTGTGCTTAGATCCAGCGCCGAAAATAAAAGTGTATCGTTCGTCAATAAAGGAACTGAAAGATCAGCTTTGAAATTCAGGTACTGCAATTGTATATGATTGGTTTTGCAATACCCTTTTGTTAGATTTAAAGGTGATTTAACCCCTTGCGGGTCTATTAGCCAAAGATCTGAATATTGATCTTGCACCAGCATACCGCGATCCTTCTCCAGCCACCCGATGATCCCCAAGGAAGAATATTTTACATACCTGGTATCATCCTGCGGGTAATCCCTGAGCGGCTCCATGGGCACGCCTGCTTTATCAGAGCTGCTTTTAATCATGCGCTCAGCTACAGAATAGATTCGCCAATTTTTTGTTTTGCCATCAAACCAATACATATATCTCTCGCCAGGAGAGAAATGTGCGGTCTCGTAGGATTTTTTTGTGATCGTTTTAGAGGAGCCGTCAAGGCAGGATATCAAAACCATATTTCGCATGGCGATTGGATTAGATTGCCTTCCGCTATCAGCGCCGAGCGTATCTCTTAAAAATTGCATCAGAAGGATATGGTTTTCTCCCAGGTCGAGCGGATCGAAATAACCCGAAAATCCAGCTTTTTGTAAAATGACAACTTTGCCGCCGGCAGCGGCAATTGTTGAAAGAAATGGCCCATTATTGCTTAAAGGATCTAAGCCATTATCTAAAGAGCTTTGAATACGCACAGTATTTACTTCATTGGACTCTATTGGAAGGTCACTATTTTGGACATTAAAATAAATCCGGCTGTCCCTGCTACTAAATCTCAGAACGCCCGTCAAGTCCATTCCGTTCATGCCCTCTTTGGATTTGTCAACAAGCGCTTCCCCCGCATTCATCCCTGGTTTAAAATAGCGCAACGTTACTGTAGAACGGCCACCCTGCTTCTCTTCAGCATAGAATATAAACTGCTTGCCGGCATGGTCAAAGGTCATCTGTGATACCTCACAGTTCCGCGCAATAATCGTCCTTCTGCCGGTTGATAATTCAAGCCAGGTAAGTTCTTTAGTTTGACCCTTATCGGCCCCTGCATCTGTCTGTATGACCAGTATCTTTCCGTCATCTGAAAACAGGAAATTGCTAACATCCGCATAATGTTGATCTTTACTGTTAAAAAAATCATGTAACACCAGCTCCTTTGAACGTTGTTTGACGTGGTAAGCCAGCCAACGACCGCTGCCGTTCTTAGGCATTTTTGAATCGTTTACGCCAGTGATATAATAAAGACTGTCTTTTTGCAGATCAAGAATACCCAGGCTGTCTGGCCGTTCAAAGGTCAGCCGTTTGCTGTCCTGCGTGAATTCTGCATTTTTGAGGTTGGTTATCTTTCGGCTCCATTTTGTTCCAGTGGCCTGCACAACCATATCGGTACCTGATTTGATTGTCGTGATAGTATACATCATATATTTGCCATCATTGCTGATCCGTTTCGATTCCAATGCCGGCCAGCCGTCCTGTACCGAAAAATCAAGGGCCTTCTTTTGGGCATAGCTATCACCAGCGGCCCAGCAAATGAGGGCTGTGAAAATTAGCTTTCTTATCATAGAACTATTTTATTAATGGTTAGTGGCTACGTCTGCCGTGGGCCAGGTAGGCGTATTATTTTGCATTTTCGCCAAGGTCTCCTCGAATTCCTTTTTATTTTTCAAATGGAGCCTTTTCATTCCAGAATCATTGATCGACCCCTGATTAAGCGAATTTGCATCGGCAAGACTGATCGCTTTTTTTTCGGTCTCGATGGATGCGGAAACATGTCCTGCTTTATATAGCACGTTTGCATAGGTGTCCCACAAAGATTCATCTTCGGGAGACTGGCCAACGGCAGTCTTCATGTAAATAGCGGCTTCCGCTAATATTTGGGGATCACTGGAATGGGGGAAAATAATATCCCAGCACACAGAATTGATTTGCCCGGAAGATAAATCCTTACCACATTCATGCAAATAAGCGTAAGCAGCCTGGTTCGCTGCTTGCCATTGCTGATTTTTGGCAAATAATTTATACCGGCCTTCAAATACAACTTTCTTTACATTTTCATGGGTATCCGGGAATTTTTTATAATATGCATCCAGCTTTTCTTCAAATATTCCTTTCGCATTGGGGTCAACCTTATAGAGATCTGTCTTAATATAACTAATCTGATACTGGTTAAACCAATTCTTTTCCCAGTGCGTTAAACCAAGTGCAATGTCCGGATGGGCTGATAGGACATCTTTTTCAACTTTGGACCAGTAAATAGTTGCTTTGGGATCATTGAACAATGGTCCCTGCTCTTTGTCAAAAATTATCCGCGCGATTTGGCTCTCTGCGTAATACTTTTGTTGATTGGTAATGATCGCATCGACCTTTGCAGCGTTATCGAGAAAAAAGGTATAGCCGAATTGAAAATGATCCGGGCCTAAAAAGCCAAGTGTTCCGCTTATATCCTGGATATTACTCTTCACAAACAAATTTTTCAGGGTTTTGAAATAATAGCCGGCAATTACTTCTGTTGATTCCTGGTTGTCGGCATCTGTAGCCGTTTTCAAAGCTGCCTTTAAATAAGCCGAATCTGTTTTATGTTCCTCGCAGCGTTTCACCAGGGTATAAAATTGCTTTTCCGGGTCAAAAGCATCTTTAGCTTTATTGATAAAGTCCTCACCGTTTGGCGTGGTTTCCGCAAATCGATGAACGATTTTGCCCTCGGGGGAAAAAAACAAGTAAGTCGGATATTCCCCTACTTCATAGTTTTTCGAAAGCATTTCGGCATCTGCATAAAACCTTTTGATGTCGTTAGCGTCTTTCGCGGTTTTGTCCATCTGGACGGCCACATTGATAAAATGGCTGTTGAAATAATTACCGACTCCTTTTTGCGGATAGATGTTGGCAGCCATCCACTTGCATGGACCGCACCAAGTGGCGTAACAATCGACAAAAATATACTTGTTCTGGGCTTTAGCTTTTGCCCGGATCTGCGCCCAGGAAAGGCCGGTTTGAAATCTGATGCCTTGATCTTGCGCCCTAAGTAAAGTAGTAGACAGGCATAATATTAGAAATACAATGATCTTTTTCATGGATTTGGATAATAAAGTGTACAGAATATGCAGCCGACACAATTTTTGCGTAGGCTGCAAGAGAAGAAATAGTTTTATTAGTTATTTATAACCCAGATTCTGAGTAAGATTGGAGTTAACTTGAATTTCCGACAATGGTATAGGGGCAAAAGCTTTGTAAGCTGCCCAGGTACCACCCTTGCTTTGGCAAACATTGCCCGGACTTCCCATAACGGAGTTGATATTTCCAGTCCTAATCAGGTCGAACCAGCGATGCCCCCATTCCGTGAATAATTCAACCTGTCTTTCGTGTAGGATCGCCTCTAAGACAGCTGTTTTATCTATAGAACCGGAATAATTTGGCAATCCTGCTCGTGTGCGGATCACATTCATATCTGCGATCGCGGCGTTTAGACCCTGCCCTGCACCATTGGCTTCTGCTTCAGCCCGGATCAAATACTGCTCAGCCAAACGGAATACCATGGTATACTCACTGATAGGATCACCGTAATTATAAACTTTATATTTATAAGGGTAGTAATAAGTTGTGGTCGCACCTTGCTGGTATACGCCAACCCAATTGCTAAACCGCTTGTCGTTGATTTCAAAGGCATTTACGACATTATTGGATAATGCCACAGTCGATGGTGGGCCTGTGAGTATAAAATAAGTGGCATCCGCTGTGTTAAGACCACTCGAGGGGTCGGGAGATAGTTGCCATATAGCTTCCCCGCTATTTTTAAGAAAAACAGTGTTAAGGTCAGTCAACAGGCTATAGGTCGTATTGCTGATTACAGAATCCGCTTCTGCCTTTGCATTCGCAAAACCAATGACATTGTTATTTAGATCAGCATCGTACAAATAAACCCTTGCCAATAACGCTTGTGCCGCACCCCTGTTTGGACGAATTCTTTCTGTTGTCGGATTTCCACCGGCATCGACAAAATCTTTACTTAATTCTGATTGGGCATCTTTCAGGTCCTGTATAATTTGCTGGTAAACCTGGGCCCTGGGGGAACGTTTAATAACATTATTGGTTTGATAGTCCGTTGTTGTTACTATGGGAATGTCCCCATAAATATTAGCTCCGTAAAAATGATAAAAAGCCCGGATAAATTTAGCTTCGCCGTCTAACTGGCGTTTCATTGCTGGCGTTATTCCTGATGATTTTGCTACACCTTCAATTACCGTATTGACAACATGAATTTGGTTGTATATTTCAGTCCAGAAAGCCCCTGAAGGATCGGAAGCACTGCTCGTTAATACGTTTTGATAAAAAGGCTCCCAAACGGGAAAGCCCGTTAAATAATTAGTTAGTTCATCAGCCGCGCAACCCTCTAATTCTGAGAGGCTTCCACTACCATCAGAAATACCGCTGCCACTGTTCATCATTGCAAAATAAACTCCTGACATAACGGCTGCCGCGCTTGTATTACTTGCATAAGCCGTCGTTGAAGTGATAGCATTTACCGGCGGGTCAACTTCGACAAATTTCTTGCAACTTGCGAATGTGATAAGCTGTAAGATTATCCCGGTTGTTAGAATAATTCTGCACCTGTTTTGTTTTATATGCTTGATCATGATCTGTTAATTTTATTGATGATTTAGTTTTAACCTGCCCTTATTTAAAAAGTCATTTGAATACCTGTTACCCATACCTTTTTAGGAGGAGAGCCCAACCCCTGCGTTTCGGGATCTATACCATTATAGTTTGTGATTGTTAGCACATTCTGGGCGTTTAAAAAGATTCGGCAGCTTTGCAGATGCAGTCTTTCTTTCCAGGTACCAGGTATTTGCCATGATAGCGCCAGATTCTTCAAACGGATATAAGATGCATCAGAATATGCGAAATCACTTGATCGCGCATTAGATGCGGCAGTCGATACAGCGCCTGATTTCTGGGTAGACATTTGATATTTTGCAACATCACCTGGCTGTTCCCAATGATCATTATAAAAGGAAATTGGAAAGTTAACATTTTGTGCTCCGAGATTATTATTGAATGCATTAAAAAAATTAGGGCCCGTTTGCTTTACAAATTGGAACATAATATCCAAACTGAATCCTTTGTAGCTGAAAGTATTGGAAAAACCGCCATAAAATTTTGGTGCGGTATTCACAATCGCATTCATGTCGGTAGTTGAGTTCGGCGTTGAGGTTACAGTACCGTTCGCCGCTTGAAATTCATAGATTCCCGTCTGCGGATTGACACCCAATTCATGGTAAACCTTAAGGATAGTTATCGGTTGGCCAACAACATATTTACTGGCATAAACTGATTGGGCAAGCCCCGGAAAGGATAAAAGCTTATTTTTTGGAATTGTCAGGTTAGCAGAGGTAGACCAGCTAAAATCCCTGGTTTTAATATTCATTGTACGCAATTCAAATTCCTGCCCGGTATTTTGCACTACCGCAGGCAAATTTGCCGGTATGGACTTAAAGCCTGTTACAGCCGAAACCGGGCTGGTAACTAATTGGTTTCCGGACCGATTGCGGAAGATACTCGCAGAAAATGAAATCCGGTCATTTAAAAACCCGAGTTCGATTCCACCTTCCAACTTTTTATCGATCTCCCAGGCAAGATCAGGATTGAATAAATTTTGAGGCCGCAATCCCGAGCTAGGGCTAGTTGCAGTATAAGAGGGAATAGAATTATACAAGTCAAGGAACCTATAGTCCGTAATCTGGTCATTACCCGTCGTACCATAAGAGCCTCTCAATTTTCCAAAACTCAAGAATGATAAATTGTTTTTAATAAACTTCTCCTCTGAAAATATCCAGGCACCACCTGCTGACCAAAAATTACCAAATTGTTTACCGGGCCCGAAGCGGCTGCTGCCATCACGATTCGCCGTTAAATTCAATATATATTTGTCTTCATAGGTGTAATTCAAACGAGCACGCAGTGCATTGTATTTATATTGTGATGAATAGGATTGAGGGGTGATGCTGCCAGCTGATTGTATATTCTCCAATAGCCCATCGTTGATGAATCCGGCTCCTGCAAGCTTTTGGTTTGACGCATTTTGTTCATTAAAACTTGCGCCAACAAGCGCCGATAAAATACCTTTACCTATTTTCCGGGTATAATTCGCCTGGGGCTCAACAATCCAGGTATGCGTATTCGTTTCGCCAAAATAGGAGGTTCCTGTCGTAATATTTCGGCCGGGGTCATTAATTGTAGTAGGGAGGGTCGAAACTTCATCCAATTGCATGTTGGTGTAACCCAAATTTGCTTTCACATCCAGCCCTGGCATTAATGTGTATGATATCGTCGCACTACTAGTTAAGTTCGAAGTATTACTTTTATATTTCCCGTATTGTCCGGCTAATGGATTAGTCCAGCTACCCCTTGCTCCCTGGACGGGCGGCATCCAGTTCAGACTGCCGTCGGGATTATATAAAGGCGGTGCATCTGGTGCTGTTGTAAATCTATAGAAGCTTAGGTCTGTCTGACCATTAACCGTATTTAAATCGGATATATATCCGGCTGTTAATGATAATTTAAACTTTTGATCTGGCGTTTGGGTGTTCAAATTAAAATGGACTGATCCTTTCTGGTCCGCACCGGCATTAGGAACGAGTTCGGGGGTACCTGTAGTTTGCCGGTTGTAACCGGCCCCAACCAGGTATTGCGTATTGGTATTACCACCTGATATAGACGCATTGGCATCGGTATAAACCGCACGGTTCTGTAAAAATACTTTTGACCAGTTGGTGTACCGGGTTGTATCCCACAACCTCAGATCATAGGCATTAGCTGGGATAGTCGTAATGCCGTCATTTTTAAACGCTTCATGACGCACCTGCAGGTATTGCTGGGTATTCATCAATGTGATATCTCTACTGGGTGTGGTCAAGCCGGAATTGACGTTAAATGATACACGGGTTGCTCCCGCCTTGCCTTTTTTAGTAGTGATCAGCATGGCGCCGTTAGCCGCCCGGCTGCCGTAAATGGAAGTTGCGTCCGCGTCTTTTAAAATTTCGATACTTTCAATATCGTAAGGATTGATAAAATTTAGCGGACTGCCGCCAGCTAAATTAGAGCCAGAAAGTGTTCCTTGTGAATTCGGACCATCATATCCAGTTATTTTGGAATTGTAAGGAACACCATCGATCACAATAAAAGGATCAGTTCCGTTGATCAAACTGCTTTGCCCCCGGATCTGTATTTTAAAGCCGCCGCCTGGATTGCCCGTAGATTGGGTGATAAATAAACCGGGAACCTGGCCTTCCAGCGCGGCTAAGGGGTTGGCGACGGGTTGTTGTTCGATGGCTTTGGCGCTTATCTTGGATACGTTACCGGTTAATAAAGCCTGGCGTTCGTTGTAGTAACCTTTACTCACTACGACTTCATGGAGGTTAGTCTCGCTGGCTTTCATCGTTATAACAGCGCCTTGAATAATATCCTTGAACCGGAGTTCCTGGGTTTCATAACCGATGTAGGAAAATACAATGACGGCTTCGTCGTTGGGGACAGTGATTTGAAAAATACCATCGTTATTAGTTGCGGTTGCAGCTTGTTCCGTACCTTTTACCTTAACCGTTACGCCCGGCATGATCTTACCGGTTTCATCCTTAACAATACCATTAACACCTGGCCCCGCTAAATTGGTTTTGGTTTTGAGGTTGTCAAGGAAGGAGGTTTCTTTTTTTTGAATAACTATGGTATTTTCCGTAATGGAATAGGTTAAAGGCAGGCCTGTCAACACTTTATCCATAACGTCTTTAATGTTCGCATTCTTTACAGCCACGGATACCGTAAAACCTGAAAGATCGCTGCCTGTCCAAAAAAACTTGTAGTTGCTTTGTTTTTTGATACTGTTAAATACATCAGTCAGGGGAACATTCTTTTCGGACAAAGAAATGTTTTGTGCAAGTGTCCGCGCGGAGACTTGCAGGCAGGCGATGGTTATCAGGAGCACTATTAGTTTCATCACCACTAAATATTTGAATGGCACGAACCAGCGTTTCTGTCCGGTTTGAGCACATAAGTTTAAATTCATACTTTTGTACGGTTTGAGTTAATGTCGTTAAATCGCTAAAAAATTTACTTCAGTTCCGGTTACCGCCGGAATAGGTTGGCTCAAACTTTAGCCGGATAAGTGTACCACCACTTACCGGCTCTTTTTTTGAGCACCTTTTTTATGTTTTAAGTATCTGATTTATCCATCTAATCCTTTCTTTGATAGGTTTAATCCAAACATTAATTAGGTGTAACAATTAGTCTTTTTTGCCCGGTTCCGTTATTAGAAGCCTCCACACGGAAATGCAAGCCGCCCAATTCCAAAACCTTTAATACCTGATCCAGGCTATATTTTCGTTCAACTTCACCAAAAGATTCCAATTCTTTTATATTGCCTTCGTAAACGACCTGCACGTTATACCAGCGGCTTACCTGGCGCATCAACGCATGTAAATCCGTATGGTCAAACTCGAAAAGTCCTTCCTTCCAGGCTACGGCTTGTTCGGCGTTGATCTTACGGACATTTAACCGATCATCCTTTAACAAAGCTTGTTGTCCTGGAACCAAACGCACTGCATTCGTTCCAGCGTTCAATGAAACTTTTACACTGCCCTCCAATAAAGTCGTTTTGGTATCCGGCTCATCAGTATAGGCGTTAATATTAAAATGGGTGCCCAAAACTTCAATCTCTTGTTTGGATGTTTTAACCCTGAAAGGCATGGCGGCATTATGGGCTACTTCAAAATAACCTTCGCCCGTTAATTCAACCAGACGTTCACTGCCCTTGAAGCTGACCGGATATCTTAATGAAGAAGCTGCGTTTAGCCAAACCTTAGTACCATCGGGCAGATCAACCCGGTACTGGTTGCCAATCGGGGTGGTGATCGTGTTATAGGTAATTGCTGCGTCGCCAGAAGCTGTAGAAACTGTTGGTATTACCTGATAAATTACCTGTCCGTTAGCGGTCTTAGTGACATTTATACCTGATTGTTTTGCAATTATGCCATTGGCGGCATTATTCAAGTTAATCTGTGAACCGTTAGCTAAGGTGAGGATCGCATTATTACTACCGGCTTTGATATCACTGGCCTTTAATATCACCACATCGTCCTGCGGTACTGGCCCTTTGATATAGAAATAAAGCCCAGCCGATAGCATAATCAAAACAGATGCAGCTGCAACCCAACGGAAAGGAAATAATTTACGTGTAGGCAGAGACAGGTCTTCTTGCTGCTTCATCCGCTCGGACAATAGCCGCATTTGGTCTTCAAGTTCGCCTTCGGCAGTTTGCTGTGCCAACAGGACTACAATTTTTTTTATTTCAGCGATTTGATCAACAGATCCCGGATTTTCTCTCAGCCAATTTTCCCAATAAGCAGTATCTTCCGCATTTCTGCGAAAGCAGTAGTTAAGAAAACTTTCATCATTTACCAGGCGGCCAAAGTCGTCGTCTTGCATGTGCTATTTGTTATTTTGACAAATAGAGCAGCAAGGTTTACTTTTTCACTATCGGTTTTGAAAAAAAATAAAAGCTAATAAAGTTCCGAGGGTAATAGCTAAGGAAAGCACGGCTAATTGCTCTTTTCCGATCATTGTTTTCAGCTTATCCACCGCTTTATAGATCGTGTTATAAACGGTGTTGATCGAAATGCTGTTGACGTCGGCAATTTCCTGGTAGGAAAGCCCGAGATAAAATTTCTGGTAGATCAGCAGGCGTTGTTTAGCTGGTAATTGGTCTACGTATTCTTGCAGTACCGTGTTTGCATTCGATACTGAATTACGGTTAATGTGCAGGTCTTCTACGGATGGTGAAACGATAAACTCCTGATAGTCTTTTATGTCCATCGCATCTTCCATACTCACCTTTTCCTTTTTGTATAATTTACGCAGAAAGGCAGTGACGATGTAATTATGAAAATGGGTAATGTGGGCTAAATTGTCCCGGCCTTCCCAAAAGTATAAAAACACGTCATTGATCGTGTCCTTTACTTTGGCGGCAGCAAAATTCTTCTTTAGACCGACATAGTTTAAATAATGAAAATAGTGCGTGTAAAGGGCAAAGAAAGCCTGCTCATCCCCGTGTAGGGTGAAGTCAGTCCATTCTTTTGTAAAGTCTTTGCCTTTCATCATTATAAACCCGCGTTCTACGAAGATACTCAAAATAAAAGCAAAGAAAAAAAACAGGTATGAAGTTGATGTTAAGACGGGTCTAAATGTGCTATTCCATTCCCAATTATTTATTTAACCGATCAAATTGTAGCAAGTCATCATTGCGATTGCGTTACGTTTATCCGCTGATTCATCTTAAATAATGTAGAAAATTCATGGTATATGGTTAAAAGGCAATTTCCTGACCATCACCCGGATTAATCGCCTGCTGTTCGGTTTTCGGTTCATTGGGTTTATTTTGCGGGATATCACCTTGCCCGGTCGGTTCGTTTGCTGATTTTTCCTGCTTTTCCTCTTTTGGCTTACGGGCATCGATCTTTTCCATTTCTTCCGCAACAAGCTGGCGTATCTCCGCTTTGATCTTCTTATAGTTTTCTTCGACATCCTCCGGAGAAACATAATCAATTAAGGGAATAGCTTTATAAGCTGCTTCCTCTTTAGCAATGGCCTCATGATCGTTCTGTATCTCGCTGTGAAATACTTTTAACTGTATCTTTTGTTCCGGGTTATCGGCCACCATACCTACGAACTCGCCGGATGATAAGGCCGCGATCTTGCTGGCCGGTATCGCATAATCCAGTTGGGTGGCTTTGGTGGTTGATGTATCACTGCTGTTGATCGTCATGCTGTTTTTATCCTGCACGATCTTGCCGAAATTATCCGCCAACGTTTTTGCCGTATCACCTGTGACCTGTCCGCTAATGATATTACCCACGATGCCGGTAATCACATCAGCCTGCTCCGTACCGTAATCCTTACGCAACTGGCTGAAGTCCTGTACCGCTACCGTCGTCGCTACCTTATTACTGCGGGCCGTGGCGATCAGGCTATCCATATTATTAAAGAAGATGGTCGGGAACTCATCGAAAACCAAGCTGCTTTTCAATTTTCCTTTTTGATTGACCAGCTTGATCATGCGGGATATATACAAGGATAATACCGCACCATAAATTTGCAGCTTCTGCGGGTTGTTGCCCATACAGATCACTTTAGGTGCATCCGGGTTATTGACATCAAGCGTAAAATCATTACCTGACAATACATAATATAATTGGGGTGAGGCCAAACGCGCCAGCCCGATCTTAGCCGAGGCTATCTGGCCCTCCAATTGGGCTTTAGCATTATTGTTATAGGCTAAGATAAAGGGGTTTATAAGTACCCGGACTTCTTCTTCTTCCTGTAACACCGAAAAAAGCTGCTCGTAATCCGCCTGCATCAGTTCGATCACATGGGGCAGCGTACAGTACTTACCGTTGCCGTATTTACGCAAGTACCACAAAACGGCGGTCAAAAAGTTGATCGGGCTTTCGACAAAAAACTCGCCTTGTTTTTTGATCCACTCCCGGTTCAGCCCTAACATGATGGTGCGGCTGGCCTCGGTCGCATCCGTTATATCGTTCATGGCTTCGGGTTCTAAGGGGTTACAACGGTGTGTATGGTTCAGGTCGTCAAAGTTGATGACATAAAAATTTGGTTTGACGACATAGTTGCCCCGGTACTGCAATAACTTATTATAGGCGATCTTAGATAGGTCGTCATATTTAAAGTCATATAAAAACATCGAAAAACCTTTTTTCAGGTGCTGGTCAATAATATGCCGGATCACAAAATAAGACTTCCCCGCGCCTGGCGTACCGGCCACCAATATGCCCCGGAAGGGGTTGATAAAATTGATCCAGGAGTTACGGGTCTGCCCTTTGAGCCGGTAGCGCGCGGGTAGGTTGACCGAGTACTCATTTTCCAGCAATTGTTCCTGCTGCGGAAAGGTTTCATTTTCCGTATTGAAAACATCTTTGGATAATTTATCTTTCAGTAAACGTGTTAACCAGGCTCCGCCGGTCAGGATAAGCAGGTACCCGGTTCCGGTCAACATCATATAAACAATGGCGATAACCGGCAAGCTAAGGGGCAAATAAAAACTTAATACGCTGATAAAATAAACCAGCAAGCCGGTGAACAGGTAAGCTACAATGCTTCGGTAGTTGATCTTTTCATCTTTCCGGCCTTTAACACCCACTAAGGAAATGGCCAGACACAACAAGGCGGCCAGCTTGGGCTTCCAGAAATTGTCGAATAATTTTATCCTGGCAATATTGCCAACCAGCCGGTCGGTAATTCCCGCCGTCCAATGCCATGCGGCGAACGCCTGGTAGCACGCGATGTAAAAATGTACTGCTAATATAAAAATGCTGATAAGCCGGGTAAAATCCATGATCTTCCGCAAGCCCTGTATATCTTCTCCCGTTTGCATAATAGTCTGTTATAAGTTTAATCCCTGGTCTTGTTCCTGTTGGTTATTTCTGCGTTTCTTTTTCTTTCGCTGAATGCCCGGCGCAACATCAGGCCCGGCTTTGGTTAATGCAAATTTCAGCTGATTAGCCGGGGTGCTTACCTGGCGGTTAATTTTTTGAGGCTGGCGTTGCTGCTTTGCCGCGGGCCTTAATTGCTGCGCGGTTTCCCGGCTTCGCTTTTCGGCGTGCAACGCTATTCTTTGTTCAAGCGTGCCGTTCTTTTGCTCATTCGCATAGCGGAAAGTCTCGGTAAATCCCCGGTCAAAATTGAAATACCGGTCAAACACCGTTTCGCCGGACTGTTTAAAAGCAGAGCGGTCGAATTGGCCCAGCTTTTGGGAGTGCGCTTCGTTTTTTCCCCGCGATTTATTCATCGGGCTGAGTTTGATCTTATTGGTGATGTCCTTTCGGCTGACGATCACCTGAATGTGCATTTGTTCGCCCGGTTTACGTTCGCCGCGTTTTTTAAGTCCTTGTTTAACCTCCGGGTCTTTGTGGCTGTAATAACGGTGGTTTTCCAGTTTGCCAAACCAAAGCAGGTCTTTATTGCTATTGATACCTGGCCGCTTAAAATTCATGGCGTATTCATCCATGACCTTTTTAGCATAAGCTTTGAGCTGCTCTTTAGCCCCTTGCTCGCCATACTTTTCTTTTAGGAATGCGATCTCTTTTTGGCTTGGGCTGATATTGATCAGAAAGAATTTGGCGTCGGTTTTCATCAGCTTGGCCATATTGTTATCTATCGCCTGCATCGTTTCATAGGATTGTATATTGCTGCGTTCCCCGTTAAACCATAACTCCGGCGCTCTTTCTTTGTCTGTCCGGTTTTCCTTATCAAGATAATGCACCAGCCCGCTGCTGCTGCTCTTGTTATCCGCGGTTTCGCTGTCGGTGATATTGATATACATGATCGTTAATTAAAGTTTGGAAACATGTTGCCGGGCTTCCTGTAAAAAAGCTTCCTTGTCTCTTGGTGCTGCATTCTGGCTCGCCTTGCTGTAATAATTCAGGATATAGAGAAATTTAAGTTTGAGGCTTTCCTTGTCGTCCAGTTTTTCGGCGATTAGTTTTAACAAGCGGTCAGTTTCTCTTTGCCCTGCTAATAGATCCCTGTTGGCTTTGAGCACCTGGCTGTTAAAACTGTCAATGATTTTGACTTGCGAGGCCACCATACGGTCAACCTCGGTCTTAACGGGGATGAGCATTTTTTCTTCCTGCGCCCTGATAAAACGGATATAGGTATCGTGGTTTTTTACCAGCGTGTTCTTTAACACTTCGTCATTAATATCCGCCGGGTCTTTGCCGGTTTTATGAAAATATTCCACCATCTGCCCGAACAATTGCAATTTGCCGCGGCTGAATTTCTTGACGAGCTTGCAGAGTTTTTCATCAATGGTTACCGGGAACCGGATCGTTTTTACGTTTAAGTCTTTCGGTTCTTTCATGTCTTTCTCCTTCGTATTGTATACCGTACTGTATACTATTTTCCGGCTTGACGGTAGTCCTGCGGCCCCGATGTATACCCGGAGTATACATCAAATCCCGTTTGCAGCGCAAACGGCAAGCAGTGTAGGGCTCTGCCCAACACCCGCTTGCTCCAATTTTTCTCCGAAAAATCGGACGCTCTTAACCGCATATCGGCTTCGCCCGTATGCTAATTGAGCAGCGCCACGCTGCTCGCCCTGTAGGGATCGTAACTCGGCTGGTAGTCAATGTAGCCGTAGGCTACGAGTTCACGGATACATTTATGATAGGTCGCCACCGATTTGATGCGCGAAAACCGCATCAGCTTTTTACGGCTGACCTGGAAGTGATCGCCGGGTTTGTCCGGGCTGTAATAGAACATGGCCATAAACAGGCTGATATGGGACGGTAACAAACGCTTATCATCACTCGCCTTTTGCAGAAACCGGTCTGCCTGCTGTGCTAATTTCATCGCTTAGTTCTTTATGGTGTTTTCTTCGAGCAGTTTGATAATATCATCCTGCTTGTAGTAAAGCAGGCTGCCGACTTTGGTATAGGCGATACTGCCGTTGATGCGCAGATTTTGGAGTGTGCCTGCGGATATTTGCAGCAATTTGCGGACTTCAACGCTTTTCAGCCATTTTTTTTCCTTTTGTTCAGAAGCAGGGCTGATGCCGAGTTTTTTTAGTTCGGCGAACAGTTCGGTCTTGAACTGTTCCAGGTCTTGTTTGGTAATTAAATCTAATGTGGTCATAATTCATTTGTATTTCAGGGCTGGCCTGTCTTTATGATGCAAATGAAATAAGGTTTGGATTTTATATGAGGGATATTGGGGGATACCCCTCATATAAATGGTTATTTAAACTCGCTCGATACGTATTTACAATAGTTGAGGTACATAAATTTAAGATTTTGTGTATTCAAACATTACTACATACTAAAATTGTTAGTAAATAAATACTGTTGTGTAAAACTATCCTGTGTCATGTTCACTAATTTCCCGATATTTATGTTTCGTCACTATTGATGCGAATTCCTAATTAATTAAAATGAGTACTGTAGCATACTTAAACCCTGCTATGCTTTTGGCTGGCAAACAATTAGATAACAATTGGAAGGTTATCGATCTTATTACCAAGCATCCTGAAGGCACGGGTGGGAATTTTTCCTATTCGTATAATGTAATCAATACCGAAACTGGCGAAAAGGCATTTTTAAAGGCACTGGATTTTTCGATGGCACTGAAATCATCAAATCCTCTACAAAGAATGGGGCAATTAACAGGTTTTTTTCAATTTGAGCAGAATATACTTGAACTGTGTAAAAACAAACGTCTTAACAGAATCATCAACCTGATTGAAGCCGGTACGGTTCCTGCTGAAGACGGTTCAATTATACCTGTTCCTTATTTTATCATGGAGTTAGCTGTTGGTGATATCTATCATCAATTGGATTTCAGTAAAAAGATCGACCACATATTAAATTTGAAAATATTGCATAGTGTATGTGTTGCTTTATATCAGTTACACAATAACGGTATAGCGCACCAGGATGTAAAACCGTCTAATATTTTAAGAATTACTGACGGACCGCATAAACTTGGTGATCTTGGCAGGGCAGATTTGCGTGGCGAAGCTACACCTTACGGCCTAATGCCCTTTGCAGGAGATCCCGCTTATGCAGCGCCAGAAGTTCATTATAAAGCCGTTTCACAAGACTGGGTTTTTAGAAGAATTGCCAGTGACGCATTTCAATTGGGTAGCATGATCACTTTTCTCTATACCCAATTGAACATGACTGCAATTATGAAAATTTATATTGCCCCTGAACACAATTGGAGTAACTGGACGCAAACATATCGTGAGGTTCTTCCTTATCTTTATGTTGCTTTGGAGCAATCTATCGATTTTTTTAAAAGCAATGTGGATGATAAAGAATTGGGCGAAGAATTAGGTAACTTACTATATCAGTTATGCGACCCCGATCCGAATAAACGAGGGCATCCTAAAACGATATTCGGTAAAAATAAAACGATCAGTTTAGAACGTTATAACACGATATTTGACCGTCTATTGAAAAAGCAGGAAATGAACGCGCTTAAACTAAGAATGAACTGATGGCCGGTTGGGTGCATAACGAAAAGAATAGGAACGTCATACCGCGTTGGCGGGACTTCAAGCAGACTTTACAATCTAAAGAGTTAAGCCCGATTGGCAATACTAAACCTCTTCAGGAACCATTAAGCCCAAACTTTCATACCGGTAAAATTCGTGACTGGGAGGCAACCAAATCCGTTAAGAATGCTGTAGAATTGCTTAACTCGTCCATTATCCTGGAAGACCAAGTTTATTCGGCTGAAGCGGCCTCCTTTCTGCGGTTTAACATCAATGCAACTAAGCCTTTGAAAGATGTATCGGAACGACTTTTGTTTCCTACGGAACATGACGATTCTTTTATTCAACTGCTTGACCTGGATCAATTTGACCAAATCATTGGCAATAAAATAAATAGCTTGCGCCAATGCCTTAACCATAACCCTTTTAATTCTATCAGTTGGATTGAACTTGGGCGTTTGTTTTTGATCATTGGTAAAGAACATGCGGCAGAACGTTGCATATTGGTGGCTACGCAGTTATCGCCCGATAATCGATACATTAGCCGGGTTGCATCACGTTTTTTTACTCACACTGGGGACTATAAAAAAGCAAAGCATATCTTAAAAAGTAATATTGCTTTTAAGTTTGATCCCTGGTTATTATCTGCCGACATCGGCATTTCATCTTTAGATAATAAAGCCTCATTTAATATTAAAAGAGGCACAGAGTTAATTATTTCAAAAAACCATTCTCCTTACGATTTAAATGAATTGCTTTCCGCAATAGCGACTGTAGAATTAAATTCGGGAAGTGTAAAAAACTCAAAGCGGTTATTCAACCAATCTCTGGTCAGCCCTAATGATAATTCGCTTGCGCAGGCAGTATGGGCAAAAAATCATATTCTTGATCTCGATGTTAACCAAGGCATTTTTGACAGAACACCTAATATCTTTGAGGCAAAGGCTTACCAATTTTTCTATAGCAAATCCTGGGGACCGGCGTATTCAAGTACATTACAATGGTTTATTGACCAACCGTTTTCAAGAGAGCCGGCGGCTTTTGGATCTTTTATAGCAGCCTCCGTGCTGGAAAAATATGACGAAGCCATCAAGATTAGTAATTACGGGCTGCGAGCCACTCCCGGCGACTTTACCTTACTGAATAATCTGGCCTTTTCATACCTAAAAAAAGACGATACAGTTAATGCACAACAGGTTTTGAATAAAATAAATGCGGAAGGTTTGAGTGAGCAGTATAAGGTTGTCTACCTGGCTACGCGAGGCCTGCTTTATTATAAACTTGGGCAGCCTGAAATAGGGGGATTGCTATATCGTCAGGCAAGTGAGTTGGCCGGAAAAATAAAAGATAAAAAATTGCAATTGTTTGCGGATTTTCATCACCTATCAATCCAACTGGAGCTGCAAAAAAAAGAAGAACATTTGTTAAAGTTAGATGCGCTGGTTAAGCAGTTGGCACCTCTTCAAGTGGTTTATTTGAAAGATCTCGTGAAAAATCTGTTCAAACGACTGGATATTGATAAGCCGATCAATATTTAACCACAAAGTTGGTGCGAGACTTAACGGATTCCCCCAGTGGAAACATAAATACAAAAACATTATGTCCGTTGTGGAAATAATGGTAATTACATTTGATTACTTCGCCCAGCCAATCGATTTCCAACTGGCTTTTTAATAAACGTCTATTTTCTAAGAAGTTCCGTACAAAGGGGGCATCATCATCAAATTCTTCTCCCCAACCAACCATACCCCATTCATCGGTAAATGCCGGTGATTGTATGTATGTTCTCAATGTTAATTTAGTGGGGCTAAATGTCCCTGATTTCTCCTTATTCAAAATCAGCAACGCGCATCTTTTTGGAGAATTTTCTACGTAACGGCGAATAGCAGCATGAAATGAGCCGCCGAATAGCTTTGACAATTCTAAGCAGGTGGCCAGTTCCAATGGAAATTCCTTCATTTTATCAGTAAATAACTGCAATTGAAAAAGAGCTGACGACGCAAAATAGTTAGCCTCTGATTCGAATTCTTCATTGATGTCCGGGTCAAGTGTTTCGTCATTATCCTCCAAAAATTTCAAAAGTTTGCCCTGCCACCCTAAAAGCTCATGCCCGGCTTCGTGCAGTTTTACGAATTTGATTTTAGTCGCAGGTGCCGATAAGTCAAGATAAATGGTTTTCTCACGACGGTCAAGAACACCTCGGATTTTTGCCAGCCCACGCTTTAGTATTAAGCCTTGTTTTGCAAAAAATGTGTTTGGGATAATGCTTAGATCAACGTGCGAGTTTACGCGCAAATCGGCGTATTTAATGATTCTGTCGACAGGGGTCGGAAATACACCCAACGAGTTCGATTTTGATAAGGCATCTAAAACAATGCGTTCTATATCATCTTTTTTGTCATGGCTTATCATCCTTTTGCTGGTGTCTTAAGTATTTTAAATATTTGATCAGTTCTTCGCGCTCGTAATCTGTCAGGTTTTCTGAAGAAAAAGCAAAATCATTTTTTGCAGTAGACGTTTCTTTCTTTTCGACGATCCCGGCAGTCACCATCAGATCATCAAAATCAATTTTAAATAATCCTGAAAGTTTATAAAGGGTATTTGCAGAAGGTTTTTTGATCTTGTCATTTTCTAACTGACTTAAGTAAGCGTTAGATATACCCGACTGTGTTTCCACTTCTCTTAAAGAAAGACGACGTAACTCCCGCGCCTCTTTCAATAATCCGCCTAATGTTTTGTTATCTGTTGCCATAGTACAAATGTATAAACTCTAAATTTAATAAGCAAGTGCTAAATTTATCAATCTAATTATCAAGCAATTGCTAAATATATCAAATATTTATTTAGCAATTGCTTGATATATTTAGCAAAAGCTTTATATTTGCGGCAGTTACTTAATTAATTTAACAATGGAAACACCAAACAAGGGGGCAGGCCTTTCAAATGCCAACATTTTAAAACTGATCATCGAGGGTAAATCCCACGATTGGAAAGAACAGTACATCCTGGGTAAACAAGTACGCGAATTAGGCCAGGCGCCTGCTGAAAGTGAAACTTTCTTAGCTATTCAAAAGCCTTGGGAAGATGAACTTATCGGAGATGATGATAAGGTTGACCTCGCCCGCCCAGGCATCGAGCAATTTTATTTTAGGCCCGTACTCTTACTGACCATCAACGGGAAAATTTACAAATGGTACGAACAGTTCATTACGGGACTTGAGGTAAAACAATTGGCGGGCATCTCTGTAGAAGACCACCTTTGGCTGGCGATAAAAAAGCCATGGGAGGATGAGAAGATCGGAAACGAAGAAAAAGTCGACCTGGCACGTCCGGGAATCGAACATTTTTATTCGAAGCCGGAGGAACCAAAGGAAGTGGTTATTACCATCAATAAGGTAGAGTACCAAGTAAAACCAGGCATACACACCGTAGCCAATTTGAAAAGTACCGGCGGCGTACCTTCGGCCTATGAGTTGGAGCAGGTTATCGCAGGTAAACTGACGCCTTTAAAAGATGATGCGAGTGTGGAAATTAAGGGCGGTGAGCAGTTTGTAAGTCATGTAAGGGATGGTTCTTCTTCTTAATTAACGCTATGAAATTCCCCGAAGAACAAATTGATGCCCTAAAGGCGATTATCCCCTCCGTTAGCCAGGCTAACGAGGGGGGATATGATTATTTATTACTTGAAAACCTGATCCTGCCTGATGGTTGTCAGCCCGCTGTTACAGATGCTTTACTATGTCCTAGTCCAAGAGAAGGCTATTCATCCCGCTTATTTTTCGCCAGCCAAATAACAGGTGGCCCGCAGCGTAACTGGAATGGAAATATCCGGGCGCTGGGGCGTAACTGGTATGCAGTATCGTGGCAGACCATACCTGGATTAAAACTGGTAGAAATGTTAATGATCCATTTAAAAGCCCTACGTCACCCATGAAAACAAATATAATTAAACTAAGATTGCCTGGTAGTCTCTATCAGCGCATCATGACAGATTTGAAACGACCGCATGATTTTGCATACGAGCGAGTTGGTTTTATTTTTGGCGTTACCACCACAATTAATGAGTACACCCGTTTAATCACTTTTAACGGGTATCAGCCAGTTGACGACGATGACTATATTAAAGATGATAGCGTAGGCGCATGCATCGGCTCGCGTGCTATCCGCAGTGCAATGCAACGGGTAATGGACCAAAGTTGCAGCGCATTTCATGTGCATTTGCATAACCATAAGGGGCAACCAAAGCCGAGCGGAGACGACATAGCTGGCTTGCCTCCGGTAATAGATAGCCTTGCAAATATAGACCCGGACCAACCACATGGCGTATTAATTTTGAGTAAAGATTCTTTTTTTTCCTGGGTTAAGGTAAAAGGCGAGATACAATTGGTAATTCCCGAAATCATCAGCGCTGTTCGTTACCCTATGGTTATTCAGTTCCCCAGCGAAAAGAAAGCCGCTTTAAATAAACTTTTGCTGCGCCAGTCATTTTTAGGTGAACGTTCTACGGCTATTTTCGAGCATATTAAAGTTGGAGTTGTTGGACTTGGTGGCGGCGGTTCCCATTTGGTACAGCAGCTTGCCCATCTTGGCATTAAACATTTTACACTTTTTGATTTTGATAAAGTAGAAGACAGCAATCACAACCGGCTGATCGGCGCACATTTCGCGGATATTAAGCGGAAACTTTCTAAAACCGAAATCGCGAGAAGGCTGATACTCGCAATTAACCCCAAGGCGGAAATCACCATTGTTAATGCTCGTTGGCAGGAAGCCACGGATAAACTACAGCAATGTGAGGTAGCTTTCGGCGGCGTAGATACCTACGAAGATCGGGGACAGTTGGAAGCCGAATGCCGCAGGTATCTAATACCTTTAATTGATATCGGGATGGATGTACACCAGACCGAGCAAGGTTTTCATATCTCAGGTCAGGTTATTCTCTCGATGCCCGGCCAATCCTGTATGCGCTGCCTGGGTTTTATCAATGAAGATAAATTGGCCATGGAAGCCGCGAAATATGGTAAAGTTGGAGGGCGTCCACAGGTTGTTTGGCCGAACGGTTTACTGGCTTCATCTGCCGTAGGTATATTTACCGACCTGGTAACCGGCTGGTCTGGCCAACAGGAACGCATCGTCTATCTTGCATACGACGGTAACAGCGGTTTAATTAGTAACCACGTCCGGTTAGAGTATCTTGAACCTGATTGCGATCATTATACATTAGAGCAATTAGGCCCCCCGAAATTTATTAAACTTTAAAATATTCTATCACTTAACAATTAATATCATGAGCTTAAAAATTATTAATGTAGTCAATGCCAACAAACCTGAAGGGGAGTATGTTGTCCTAAAAACAGAGGAAGATTTAAACACCGCAGGTTATGCTGTTGTGGACAGAACGTTTGACATGAATGGAAAAGTATCGAATGAATTCAGGCATATTTTTGTCTTCCCAAATCTCAAAATCAAAAATGGCGATTATATATTTCTCCATACTGCAAAAGGCACGTACAGTTCGAACAGTAATAGGGCTGGTACTACCACGCACCATTTATATTGGGGATCGGGTGATTGCGTATGGAATGACAACGGCGGTGACGTGGCCAGTCTGATCAGTTATAAATTGGTCAATTCCGTAAAAGTACCTCCAGTAGCATAATCCGTAAATGGACTTTATCAGTCACTTTCCGATACGCTTAGCAACCATAGCTATTAAGCAACTGGATGTAACTGCATCCAGTTGCTTTTGCATATAATTACATACGGGGTTATTCCATATTTTGAATAACTCTTTCAGTACCTCATTGAGATGCAGGATAATTAGCATCTTAATGCTTTGTTCATCGTGAGGCAAACTTCGTTTTCAGTGCAGCCATATCTGCACCAACTTTTATATCGAGTATTTTAGCGTAATGCTGGGTTATCCTGAGATTAGTATGCCCTAACATTTTTGACACGCTTTCGATTGGTACCCCGTTCAATAGCGTTACGGTAGTGGCAAAGGTGTGACGTGCAGTATGAAAAGTAACGGGCTTATCTATATTACACAAGTCTGCAATTTCTTTGAGGTAGGCATTCATCTTTTGATTGCTGGAAACCGGGAATACTTTACCGGTGCGTTCACAATGCGGGTGGTCGGCATACCGCGCGATCAGGTTGAGCGCCGCAGGCAATAACGGAACACGCGCAGAGGTGGACGTTTTTTGCCGTTTAATATCGATCCATTTCTCACCGTCCACGCCCTTGACAATATCGCTGCTACGCAGCTTTTGCACGTCAATGTAGGCCAGCCCCGTATAACAGCAAAACAGGAAAATATCCCGCACTTGTGACAAACGGCCTGTTCCTATATTTTTATGAGCCACCTCGTCAAGTTCGTCCGTGGTCAGGTAAACCCGGTCAACGACTCTCATTCTTTTTTTATAGTGTAAAAAGGGATCAGCCTTTATCCAACCGTTAGCCATACAGATGCGGACGATCTTACCAAAGTTGCGGATGTTTTTGACCGCCGAATTATTGGCACAATTGCATTGGGAGCGCAGGTAAAAATCGAAGTCGCGGATAAAAGCGTTATCCACCCGCATTACTTCAATATCGTCCTGTCTATATTTGGATTTGACAAAGTTCTGCGTGTGCTTAAATGAGGTCAGGAAACAAGTCATCGTACCTTTGCTGTATTCCGTACCCAGCAAAGCTTCCATTTTGTCATTATGATCCCTGAACGTTTCGATCAGCAAGTGACTGGTATTGTATTTACCCAGGTAAGCATCCCGGATATTTTCGGCATTGATCAGTTCCCCGGCATCTTCCAATAACCGGTGGGCTTCATAAACCTTTTGCTGGAGGCCGTCCAGGAAAACATTTAACCTTCTTACGCCGTCCGCGGTTCCCTTTGCGCGCCCTGCACGGGCGTTCCAGCGGTCGGGCATCCATTCACGCCCGGTAGTGGTTTCAGATCGCTTACCATTGACGGTAATGCGCAGGTAGACCGGCCAGGGGCCGTCCTGATAATTTTTCGGCTTTCTCAGGAAAAAAAGCATCATAAAATTGGCACTCATCTTTACTAAATTTTACGTGAACAAATTTAGCATTGCAGATACCGTAAAATCAAGATGTTCAATTTCTGAACTTGCTGAACATCAGATAATTAGATCACTTCTGGTGAGTAGCAGCCGTTTGGCCGTTTACTCACCTATTACTCACTTGTTTGCTTAAAACAGGTGTATAATCCGGGTGAGTAGCGGGTGAGTAGCAAAAAGCAAAAGCCTGCAATCATCTGATTTGCAGGCTTTTAATTCATTTTGTGACGCTTAATTGCGGTGAGGGAGGGATTCGAACCCTCGGTACAGTTTCCCGTACGTCAGTTTAGCAAACTGATCCTTTCGGCCTCTCAGGCACCTCACCATATTCTTTTCAATATGTTCCCCGTTTTTCGGGATTGCAAATATAGTAATTCAAGTTACGCGTCAAAAAAAAAGTTCTATTTTTAATAATCTATCCGTACGTGATAAATACTCATCAGCATCCGTTTAAAAATAGTTTTGATGGTTTCAATATCTTTCAGGGTTATATTGCTGTCTTTCAACTGGTTCTGATCAAGCTTATACTTCACTATCCTGTCAACCAAAATACTTATCGACTCCTCATCGGGTTCTTTCAACGAACGTGAAGCTGCTTCAACCGAGTCGGCGAGCATCAAAACACCGGCTTCTTTGGAGAAAGGGATGGGTCCGGGGTACCTGAAAATGTTCTCGTTGATGAATTTTTCGGGAAAATTCTTTAATGACGACTGGTAAAAATAGTCCACCCTCGTATTGCCATGGTGCGTGCGTATAAAATCGATCACGATCTCGGGCAGGTTTGCCTTACGCGCCATTTCAATCCCCTTGCTTACGTGCCTGATTATGATCTGCGCGCTTTCTTCATAAGGCAGCTTATCATGCGGGTTGAATCCTGAGCTTTGGTTCTCGATAAAAAACAACGGGTTTTCCATTTTGCCAATATCATGGTACAGCGCCCCTGCCCTTACCAGCAAAGCATTGCCGCCAATGGTATATATAGCATTTTCGGCAAGGTTGGCTACCTGTAACGAATGCTGAAACGTACCCGGGGCTGTAAAGGCCAGTTCGCGCAGCAATGGCGCGTTGGTGTTGGTAAGCTCAATAAGGGTGATATCAGATGTAATGGCAAATATTTTTTCAAAAAGATAAATGAGCGGATAAGCCAGCAATGTTAATAATACGCTTACCACAAAGGGTAAAAAATCCATCCAGTCAATATCCAGGAAAGTACCCTCCCGCGTAAAGGTGATACCCAAAAAGGCCACAAAATAGGTAAAAGTGATGATAACGGCCGAAATGAGGAACTGCTCGCGCCGGATCAGGTTTTTAATGGAGTAAATGGATACCATACCCGCCGTGATCTCATAATAGGCAAATTCAAAACTGTTGGGTACAAAAAACCCGGCAATTAACACCACAAGCAGGTGAATATTTAACGCGAGCCTGGTATCAAACAAAATGCGGATAATGATTGGTACTATACAATATGGTATATAATACAAATTGGGCAGCTGCATTTTTATGGCCAGCGATAAGGTGGCAAGCATTGCCGTGATCACCAGTAATATCAATCCCACCAAACGGTTATCGGCATAAATATCTTTCCTGAAAAGGTAAAGAAATATCATTAACAGCGATATGGCTATGGATACCAGTAAAAACTGGCCCAGCAATACCAGCTTGCGGTTGCCATTGGTGCGGGCATTATCTTCAAAGGCCTGTTTGTATGATTCCAGCTTTTGATAAACATCGTCATTAATAACCGATCCCTTATAAACTATCACCTCCCCTTTTTGAACCATGCCACGGGTGATAGACAATCCGTCAACCGCCTCATTTACTAATCGCGAGGTAAGGTTATTATCATAGCTTAAATTATTCTGCAACCTGTTTTGCAGCAGATCAAGCAAAAAGGCTTTGTCAAGATCGGTACGCTTGCTCAGTATCTTATCACAATAAGCCAAAGCCTTTTCTTTGGTAAACAGCTCATTGGTATTTTTTTCGGTAGCAACATTTTTGTTTAAAATGGTGATTGGATAATTCTCGGAATTTACCTGGTATTGGGCGTTAAGCTTTAAAATACCGGTTTCATATATTTCTTTTAACAGATTGGTGGCGGCTAAAATATACTGAGGTTTAAGCCTGTCATTAATACCGGCGTTATGCCATTTTATTTCAATATCGTTTTTAAAACCTTCTGTTTGCTGAACTTGAACCGCAGGATCTAACTGGTATATGGGTGTTACACTTTCACGGGCGGCTTTCTGGTCGTTCTTAATTTCCTGTGCTGTTTTTAAGATAGCGAAATTATAGGGCGATACCAGATCCTTTTGGTTCCATATACGTCCTTTTTCATATTCGTAACTGAATTTTGCCTGCTTGGGTAAAAAAAACACAATAAGACTGATGCTTAGCAGCATCATCAAAAACTTAACATTGCGGGCATATTTGCGCAGCAAAGCCTTTTGGCGCGAAGAAGATAGTTTTGCCATTTATTTAATTAACCATTCAAAAATAATATAAGTTTCTGTTAAATGCAGTTTTTCTTGCTTTTATCAATTTAAAGTTGATATCTTTATGATATCAATTTAAAATCACCTTTATCATGGAATCTGAAAAAATCATCAACCCTCCGTCCGGTTTTACCGCATTTGCTTTGTTCCTGGTATCATTAGTCATCGCCGCTATTTGCTTCGGCTATCATCAGGCATTGCCGGCATCGATCATCCTGGTTATCGATGTTATTTTTGTGCTCCCCGGTTTGGTAATTGTAAACCCTAACGAATCAAAAGTGCTCACGCTTTTCGGCAAGTATATCGGTACCGTAAAAAAAGACGGCTTTTTTTGGGTTAACCCCTGCACCGTAAAAAAGAAGGTATCATTAAGAGCATTTAACCTCAACGGGCAGCAGCTCAAAGTAAACGACAGCATTGGTAACCCTATTGAAATTGCCGCTGTAATTGTGTGGCAGGTAAAAGATACGGCCAATGCTGTTTTTGCGGTTGAAAACTACATACAGTATGTAAATATACAAAGTGAGGCCGCAGTAAGGCACCTGGCCAACTCTTTTCCCTATGATAACCTGGAAGACGAAACAGCTCATATTACCTTACGGGGAGGTGCTGAACAGGTGAGTTTGTTGTTAGAAAAAGAACTGAACGAGCGACTGGCCCGGGCAGGAATTGAGGTATTGGAAGCCCGCATATCGCACCTGGCCTACGCGCCCGAGATTGCACACTCCATGCTGCAGGTTCAGCAAGCATCGGCCATTATAGCAGCCCGCAGACTTATTGTTGAGGGAGCCGTGGGTATGGTTGATATGGCCCTGCAAAAATTATCAGAAAAAAACATTGTTGAACTTGACGAAGAGCGTAAAGCGGCTATGGTAAGTAACCTGCTTGTAGTGCTTTGCGGCGATAAGGCCGTTAACCCGGTGGTTAATACAGGAACGTTATATCATTAATAGCATGGATCAGTTCAGAAGCTTTGATCAGCTGCGTACCGGTGAGCTATCGGTAATACGCCATGGATTTTTCAGGCCCTGGTTTGAGCTTACCGACGGCCAGTTTAGCTATGGCAAATTTAGTTACGCAAATTTATGGAAAACCTCGTCAATTTTAGCTGCAGCGCATAACACCTGGATCATCAAGCGCAAAGGTGTATTTAGCCGGTCGTTACTCATCCACGATACTAATGATATGGAAATAGGAACAATTACACCTGAACTGTGGTCGCCTAAAATAATGCTGAGCATGAACGATGGGTTTGAAGCGGTTTATTTGAAAAAGAAGGTTTTCACCCGCACGTTTACCTTAACCAACACCCAATACGGCGATATGATGAACTTTAAAACAGAGCTATTGGGATTTAAAACGCCTTTCAAAGTTTCAGTTGATCTTAACCAACTCAAAAACGTACCTAACCTGCCCCTGCTGGCTTTATTGGGTATAAACTTAATTTTATTAAAGCAGGAACGGGCTGCCGCCTCGGCGGGAGTAGGAGGTTGATATGGCAGAAAAAAAAGCATTTATATTACGTATTAATCCTGACGTACTAAAGGAGATAGAAACCTGGGCCGCCGAGGAGTTCCGGAGCACCAACGGCCAGATCGAATACCTGCTGCAACAGGCCCTGCTTGGCCGTAAAAAAAGCGCGAAAAAGAAAAAAGGAACGGAATAATTGCTTATCTTTATGCCAATAATAACCCGGTCTTTCTTTTATCAGAAAGCCGGGTTGTTTTGTTAATGGATAAATTGCAACTGTTTGCAGCAGTTTTTAAATTAGCATATTATAAGCCAATACCTTAATACTTCTTAAAATAATCTCAACACCGCAGATATTTCTCAAAAAGTGTTAAAATTGATTTTTTTGATATGTTTTTAATCAGTTTTTGATCTCTATTCATCTCGTTTTAAGCCTTAAAATGTTAAAATATAGCTTTAAAAAGTTTCTGAAGCTAAGAATGAAGGCAAAGCCCAATAAAAGAAGTGGCAGTCCGGGATCCGATTCCAAAAATAAATTATTATGCATGCATAGCTTTTCACTTTAAGCAAAATCACTAACTTTGCCCCACCAATTTTAATGAGGGACACATGAAAGAAGTAGTAATAGTAGCTGCCACACGTACACCTATAGGCAGTTTTGGAGGCAGTTTAGCAGCCATAAGCGCCACGCAGCTTGGCTCGCAGGTTATCAAAGCCGCCATTGAAAAAGCCGGTTTAAAGCCTGATCAGATACAGGAAGTTTATATGGGCAATGTGATGTCGGCCAATTTGGGGCAAGCGCCAGCTACCCAGGCTGCTATATTTGCTGGTCTACCCTATTTACCAGCCACTACGGTTAATAAAGTATGCGCATCAGGCATGAAAGCTATCATGCTGGCGGCTCAGAGTATAGCCATTGGCCAAAATGATATTGTGGTTGCCGGTGGCATGGAGAGCATGAGCAATGTACCCTATTACCTTGATAAGGCCCGCAACGGCTATCGCTTAGGCAACGGCCAAATCACCGATGGACTGGTAAAAGATGGCCTTTGGGATGTTTACAATGATTATCATATGGGTTCGGCAGCCGAGCTTTGCGCTACTGATTGCAATATCACCCGCGAAGAGCAGGATGCCTATGCCATTGAATCTTATAAACGCGCTCAAAAAGCGCAAAATGAAGGTAAATTCCGGAATGAGATAACCCCTGTTGAGTTAAAAGATAAAAAAGGCGATATTACTTTATTTGCAGAGGACGAAGAACCCAAAGCGGTAAAGTTTGAAAAAATACCTTCTTTAAAGCCTGTATTTAAACAAGGCGGCACGGTAACAGCAGCCAACGCTTCAACCCTGAATGATGGCGCAGCCGCCCTGGTATTAATGAGTCGGGAAAAAGCCGAGGAGCTGGGTATTAAACCGTTGGCCAAAATTATATCCTATGCTGATGCGCAGCAAGCCCCCGAATGGTTTACAACAGCACCGTCAAAAGCTATACCGCTGGCTTTGCACCGTGCAAATTTAGCGGCCGAGCAGATAGATTTTTTTGAGATCAACGAGGCATTCTCGGTAGTATCCATAGCCAACAATCAGCTTTTGAAACTGGATGCTGCCAAAGTTAATGTTAACGGCGGCGCGGTATCTTTAGGGCATCCGCTGGGCGCTTCTGGTGCGCGTATTATTGTTACCTTGCTATCTGTATTGCAACAAAATAATGGCAAGTACGGCGCGGCCGGGATTTGCAACGGCGGTGGCGGTGCCAGCGCAATGGTTATTGAGAATTTGCGTTAATTAAAGCAATAAACAAGTGTTGTATATGTTGCAACAGCTAACCGATATATTATTTAACTTTGTAGCTTTATAAAAATGTTAATTTCTAAATACAGGGTATGGTAATGAGGCGTTTGTGTGTATTCGTGATCTCTATTTTTATTTCTGGCCACACTTTTGGCCAGCACTTGAGTGAGGATTCGCGTACAAAACAACTAAGTATTTACCAGGATAGTCTTGCGTCATTGGGAAAGAAATTCATTAATAACGAGAATGACCTTGAACGAAAAAATGCCAATTACCTGTTTATCAAAACGCTGGTAAGTGCCTTAAAAACACCCAACTCCTTTCTGTTTCCATTTGATTCAGTTAAAAGCATCAGTATAGTTAACTCGCCCGATAACCGTTTCCGTATCCTGAGCTGGCATATTATTAACCAGGATGGTTCCTATCGCTTTTATGGAACCGTACAAATGAACACCGGCGGCCCGTTAAAAATGTTCCCGCTTGAGGATTATTCTCCATTACTAACCAACCCCGAAGATTCTGTAACCGACAATCATAAATGGTATGGAGCTCAGTATTATAAGATTGTCCCAGTTTATGCACAAAAACCTTATTATATTCTGATAGGCTGGAAGGGGAATACCGTAAAATCAACAAAAAAGGTAATTGATGTATTATCATTTACCAATGACACGCCGGTTTTTGGCTTGCCGGTTTTTGATGGCAATGGCAAAAACCGCAAAAGGGTTGTATTTGAATATGCCCGCCAGGTGTCAATGCTGCTTAAATACATACCCGACCAAAATTTAATTGTGTTTGATCACCTTGCTCCTCCCGATAAAAAAATGAAAGACCAGCCTGCAGCTTTTGGCCCCGACCTTACCTATGATGGTTATAAACTAAAAAACGGGCGGTGGGTGTATATAGATAATCTTGACATGCGGAACATCCCTGCTGGTAATGATGCAGAATTCATAGATCCTAAAAAACAAGCTGCAAAGGACAGGAGCCTCATACATTCAAATAAAAATTAAATCTTTATCACACTCTTAAAATCAAAATATTTAACGTATAATTTGTAACACTTTCAGTATAAAATTCCGAATCAAAAGATTTATACTACTTTTAACAACTTTTTATTTCAGATAAATAATGCAAAAAAGTCCAGCCGCAGCGGCTACCCCAAAATCCAGATTTCCAAAGAGCGTTCCCTATATTATTGGTAATGAAGCGGCAGAACGTTTCAGCTTTTACGGTATGCGTTCAATATTGACACTTTTTTTGGTAAACCAGTTTTTTAACCCCAATCATGTAGACGCTTTAAACGATGTGGCGAACGCGAAAGCCAATAAGCTACATCATCTATTTGTGATGGTGGCCTACGCTTTGCCATTTGTAGGTGGCATGGTGGCCGACTGGTTTACTGGCAAATACAAACTGATCTTATATGTATCGATGATTTACTGTTTGGGACATTTAATGTTGGCCATGTTTGATGGCGGCCTTGGCGGTTTTGAATTGGGCTTACTTGTGGTTGCAATTGGCGCCGGCGGCATTAAATCATGCGTATCTGCTAATGTGGGCGATCAATTTGATGCTACCAACCAGGATCTGCTTTCGAAAGTTTACGGCTGGTTCTATTTCAGTATCAATGCCGGCTCTATGATTTCAACCGTTGCTATCCCGTGGACTTATGATCACTTTGGCCCCAGGTGGGCTTTTGGTATCCCCGGTATCCTGATGGCGCTGGCTACCATCATATTTTTTTCGGGCCGTAAAAAGTATGTAAAGGTTCCTCCGCAAGGGGTTAATCGCAATAACCTGGTATTTATAACGTGGTATGCACTAACTCATTTAGGTCAACGCAAACTGGGCCAATCTATGCTTGATGTTGCCAAAGGCCCTTATGATCCCGAACGCGTTGAAGGTGTGAAGGCAGTATACCGTGTTATGTCGGTATTCTTTTTCGCATTGGCATTTTGGGCTGTTTGGGATCAGTGTTTGTCTGAATGGACCCTATATGCCGAAAGAATGGATCGGGTAATTAACCTGGGTTTTACCTCGTTCACCGTACTGCCTGGTCAGTTATCAACTGTTAATACGGTGTTTCTTCTTCTATTCATTCCATTTTTCAACTATGTTGTATATCCGTGGCTTGACAAAATTGGTTTAAAAACAACCCCGCTTCGAAGACTTGGTACCGGCCTGGTTTTAACAGTTTTATCATTCGTGGTAATTGGCATAATACACACCAGCCTGGATCATGGTGGTAAACCCTCCATTTGGTGGCAGGTGCTTGCATTTATGATACTTTCAGCAGCCGAGGTACTCGTATCTATTACCGGCCTTGAATACGCTTATACACACTCACCAAAATCAATGAAAAGTACCATGACCGGTATTTGGTTCCTGGTTGTATCGTTCGGTAACCTTATTACCGCGCTTGTTAATGGCTTAATAGAAGACGGCGGCTGGTGGGCACATAACCTTAAAGGCGCAAACTATGAATGGTTCTTTGTTATTTTCATCGCTGTGTTTATCCTGATATTTCTTTTTGTTGCACCACGCTTAAAAGAACGCAATTACATAACTGACCCTTACATAGAAAATCAGGTTTTAGCAGACACTAATAATTTATAAATTTCTACGTTATTACAGCGTAGGTAAGTTAATTAATGTTAACTGCTTTTATTTATTTTAAAACCGGGCTCAAATCAATTATTTTTGCCCATTGTTTACCTGATATTTTTTAAGTGCCCGATAGTATTGTTATAATTCCAACTTATAATGAAAAGGAAAACATCGAACGGATGATCCGTAAGGTGTTTTCCTTACCTCATGATTTTCATTTGCTCATTATTGATGATGGGTCGCCCGATGGTACCAGCATTATTGTAAAAAATTTAATGAACGTATACCCCGAGCGCCTGTTTATTCAGGAGCGTGCGGGTAAACAAGGGCTTGGAACAGCTTACATACATGGCTTTAAATGGGCTATTGCACATCATTACGATTACATTTTTGAAATGGATGCCGACTTTTCGCATAACCCCGAAGATCTGCTCAAACTAAGGCAAGCCTGTATTGATGGCGCTGATGCGGCTATAGGCTCGCGTTACAGCAATGGTGTAAATGTGGTTAACTGGCCCATGAGCAGGGTATTAATGAGTTATTTTGCGTCGGTATACGTAAGGTTTATTACGGGTATTGACGTTAGGGATTCAACGGCGGGTTTTATGTGCTACAAGCGTAAGGTCCTTGAAACCGTCAGGCTCGACAAAATAAAATTTGTGGGCTATGCTTTCCAGATAGAAATGAAATATACCAGCATTAAACATGGTTTTAAGCTGGTTGAAGTTCCCATTATATTTACCGACCGCACGGCCGGTACTTCCAAAATGTCGACCGGGATATTTAAAGAAGCGTTTTTTGGGGTGATACAAATGAAGATCAATAGTATTTTCAGGAAATATCCCGAAGGGTGATTTAATTGAGAATTCGAATTGTCCGGTTTCAGATTTTCAGCTGTTTCTCCGATAAAATATCTGCGTGTAACAATGAAGATAAAATTCCTTAATTCTGAAATCGAAAATCCAAAATCCGAAATAAAATACTAATTTCGTTGGCAATGAATGAACATCTTGATCCCGGATCTGAACGCCTTAGCAATACCGAACGCGATATTGAAAGGGTGCTGCGTCCGCAACAATTTGAAGATTTTACCGGCCAATATAAAATATTAGCCAACCTAAAAGTTTTTGTACAGGCAGCCCGCATGCGTGGCGAGGCTCTTGATCACGTGTTGCTGCACGGCCCCCCGGGGTTGGGTAAAACTACGCTATCACATATCATTGCGAATGAAATGAGCGTAGGCATTAAGATCACCTCGGGCCCGGTACTGGATAAGCCCGGCGACCTTGCCGGCTTGCTTACCAACCTGGAAACAGGCGATATTTTATTTATCGACGAGATACACCGTCTTAGTCCCCTGGTTGAAGAGTACCTGTACTCAGCCATGGAAGACTTTAAAATAGACATTATGCTGGAGAGCGGCCCCAACGCCCGTTCGGTGCAAATATCGCTTAATCCGTTTACCCTGGTGGGTGCTACTACCCGTTCGGGCTTGCTAACCGCCCCCTTAAGGGCAAGGTTTGGCATTAATTCAAGGCTTGAATATTATGATGCCAAATTGCTTACTACAATTGTGCTGCGCTCGGCATCCATCCTTAAAACCCCCATTACTGATGAGGGTGCTTATGAAATTGCCCGCCGCAGCCGCGGCACGCCCCGTATAGCCAATGCCCTGCTTCGCCGCACGCGCGATTTCGCCCAGATCAAAGGTGACGGTAATATTGATACTGCCATAGCTCAATACGCGTTGAACGCATTAAATGTAGACGAGCACGGTTTGGACGAAATGGATAATAAAATATTGATTACCATTATTGAAAAATTTAAAGGCGGGCCCGTGGGCTTAAAAACCATAGCCACTGCCGTGGGCGAAGATGAGGGCACTATTGAAGAGGTATATGAACCTTTTTTAATACAAGAAGGTTTTTTAATGCGTACAGCACGTGGCCGAGAGGCAACCGAAAGCGCTTATAAACATTTGGGTAAAATTAAATTAGGCGGCAACCCGTCGCTGTTTTAACAAAAGATCAATCAACATACTGATGAAAACAAAACTAAAACAAAGCTTTATACAGCACTGCAAAATGCTTTTAGCTTTTGCCATATTATGCGGGTTTTATATTACAAAAGCTGATGCACAGACAACACCGGCTGATTCATTAGCAAAAATAAAAGCAGATTCATTAATTGCACGCAGGATAGCAACAGGAACCAAAGTTGGTATTGCCGGTTTAAATCATGACCATATCCATTTAATTTTAAACGAATACCGCAATGGGAATGTAAACATTGTAGGCATTGCTGAGTCCGATAAAAAATTGTGGCAAAAGTTTGGTAAAATATATAATCTGCCAGATTCATTGTTCTTTGAAGATCTGAAGACCATGTGTGTTAAGCGCAAACCTACCATTGTACTCGGTTATAATACAGTTGGAAAACATATTGACATTGTTGAAACATGCGCGCCTTTAGGCATATCGGTAATGGTGGAAAAGCCATTGGCAGCTACGCTTGAACAGGCCAAAAGAATGGAATTCCTGGCGCTTAAATATTATATAAAACTGTTAACCAATTACGAGACCACCTGGTACCCATCTGTACAAAGCGCCTATAACACCGTAAAAACAGACAGTATCGGCATGATACGCAAAATGGTATTTCATGACGGCCACCAGGGCCCGCGGGAAATTGGCTGCAGTGAAGATTTTTTAAGCTGGCTTACCGACCCTGAACTTAACGGCGCCGGGGCATTAAATGACTTTGGCTGCTATGGAGCTGACATGATGACCTGGCTGATGCAAGGACAAAGGCCGATAGCGGTAACTGCAGTTGCCAAACATTATAAACCATCGGTATATCCAAAGGTAGAGGATGATGCCACCATAATTGTGGAGTATCCTAATGCCACCGGCTTAATAGAGGCATCATGGAACTGGCCTTTCAGTATAAAGGACATGGAGATTTTTGGAGCAAAAGGTTATATACACACTTTTGACAGCGATAGCCTTCAGGTAAGGGTAAATAATACTGTAAGGGACTTTAAAGCGCCCCCACTGGCATCAACGGCCAATGCACCTGTGCCATATTTTACCGCAGCCCTTAAAAACGCTTACAGGATACGTGATGATCGCTCATCATTAAAATACAATATGATTGTGATGCAGATACTGGATGCCGCGAAAAGATCAATTAAAGAAGGAAAAAGAATAGTTTTATAGAAGATTCATAAATATTTATTTTATATAATTGTAAAACCTGCACATTTATTAATTTCGCCTCATTAAATAGAATCATCGTTATAATATGTTTAAACAAGCTTTTGTGTGGTTAACCGTTTGTGCATTAGGCACAATATCCTGCCAGTCTAAACCTTCAGATAAAACAGCAGTTGCAGTTGCAACAAGTTCAGGAACGCCAGCCGCAACAAGCGGTACACCAGCGAATAATGCTGCTATTATGGCCCGTAAGCAAGTTCCTGTTGTCTGCTATCACCAGATACGCGACTGGAAACCAACCGACTCCAAAGGGGCTAAAGACTACATTGTACAGATAGCGGCATTTAAGGAGCATATTAAGATGCTGGCCGACAGCGGGTATCATACCATTTTGCCTGATCAGCTATATGCATACCTTACAACTGGTGCGGCACTGCCCAAAAAACCTATCATGCTTACTTTTGATGATACAGATCTTGACCAGTTCACTATAGCCAACCCAACTTTAAAGAAGTATGGTTTTAAAGCAGTGTATTTTGTGATGACCGTATCATTGGGCCGCCCGCATTATATGACGGCTGACATGGTTAAAAAACTATCAGATGAAGGTAATGTAATTGGAAGCCACACCTGGGACCACCACCGCGTTGACAAATACTCACATCATTCCGAGCTGAAAATAATAGGCAAGAATGGTAAGGTAACCATCCGGCCGGTTGATGACTGGGTTACCCAGATAGATAAGCCTACCAAAAAATTGGAAGAAATTACCGGTAAAAAAATAGATTATTTTGCCTACCCTTTTGGGATCTGGAAAAAACCTGTTTTGCCCGAGTTTCAAAAGAAAGGTTTCAAAATGGCCTTTCAATTGGCTGATAAACGCGATCCTGATTATCCATTGATGACAGTGAGAAGAATATTGGACAGTGGCTATTGGAGCACCAAAACATTTAGCAACAGTGTAAGAAACAGCTTTTAAGCTCACGGGAAATTCCCTTAATTACAAAAAAAGCCGTTCTTTTGTTAAAAGAACGGCTTTTTTTTATTGATCAATTTAAAATCAACGGTTCTATTTTATGACTACAGGTTTTCGCCGGCGGGCCCTTGATCTGTATTTGATGATGCCTGTTGCTTTTCGTCTTCGCCTGGTTTAAATTTGGCCTGTTTGGCCAGCAAAGTATCTTCTCCCGTATTTTCGCCTATCTCATCATTATGAAGATCAGAATCGTCATTATTGATCACTGTCTTACTTTTATTTCCTATCGTTTCCATAATGTGTAATTATTTCTCTGTTATCCATTTTACCGCTTGGTCCAATTCTTCCAATGGGTACCCCTTATACTTTCCAGGAAGGATGTATTTAAACAAGTGACTAAATTCCCTAAAGCTTTTTTGATCGGTCACAATTGCCAGCTTATTCCACCTCAAAAAGTACTTTAATCCAATTTCAATATTCCCGCACCAGGCCCCGGCTGTAAAGTTTTGAATGTTGGTTTCCAAAACCAATAAAAAATTGATTCTTCCGTTTTGCTTCACCTGTTCACTAAGCAAGGGATGCAATGCGTTCTCATAATCTTTGTTTGTAACACTACCAACTGCGTGCATACCCAACACATGCCGGGGCAGATAATCCATGTGTTCAAGCATAGTAAAATGTTTTCTTAACAGTTACAAAAACCACACCATTAATATAAAAAAGGCCTTTTTTATTAAAAATATATTCACCATTGAACGTAAACCTATAAACCCTAAATAAAAACTGCGGTATTTTATGCGTTTTATTTTGTAGTATCTTTGCATCAGTAATGCAAAACAGGACAACATATAGCAAGTTGATCAGGGATGAAGCGCAAAAACTTGGCTTTTTGTTTTGCGGAATTTCAAAAGCGGAATTTTTAGAAGATGAAGCCCCGAGACTGGAAGCCTGGCTGAAAAAAAACATGCATGGCGAAATGCAATACATGGAAAATCACTTTGATAAACGTCTTGATCCGCGCTTGCTGGTTGATGGAGCAAAGTCAGTTATTTCCTTGGGCATTAACTATTATACCGATAACAGGCAGGCTGATCCTTCGGCGCCAAAAATATCAAAATATGCGTATGGCATTGATTATCATACAGTAATTAAAGAAAAATTAAGGCAGCTTTTACAGGTTATCAATGAAAAAATTGGCGAAGTTGGCGGTCGTGCGTTTGTTGATTCCGCGCCGGTTCTGGATAAGGCCTGGGCAAAAAAGGCCGGTATGGGCTGGATAGGTAAAAACTCCAACCTGCTTAATAAAAAGGCAGGCTCCTTCTTTTTTCTTGCAGAATTGATCATCGACCTGGAACTTGAATATGACGTGGCCCCCACCGTTGATCATTGCGGCACTTGTACCAATTGTATTGATGCCTGTCCTACTGATGCCATTGTTGGTCCGTATGTGGTTGATGGCAGCCGCTGCATATCATATCTTACTATTGAGCTTAAAGGCGAGATTCCAGCAGAGTTTAAAGGCAAAATGGACAATTGGATGTTTGGCTGTGATATTTGCCAGGATGTATGCCCGTGGAACCGCTTTTCGGTACTTAATACCGAGCCGGCTTTTACTCCCCACCCTGACTTACTTAATTTAAAGGCAGGCGACTGGCAGGAGATCACCCAGGATATTTTTCAAAAAGTATTTAAAAACTCAGCCGTAAAACGCACCAAATTCACGGGGCTCAAAAGGAATATTGAATTTCTTCGAAATGAGATATGAGATATGAGATATGAGATATGAGATCAACGCCTTTATATCAGTGGTGTTTTAAATACCTGCTGATTTTACAAGCATCATCAATAATAATCCTCACAAGTTAATTATAAGAGTTTATATCTATTCGGATCGTCTTTTTAAAACAATCTCAAATCTCATATCTAACATCTCAAATCTAAATTATCCTTTTTTAAACTTTAAAGCCAATTGCTGCAGCATATCGTCATCAACAGGTTTTGCTGGCTCTTCCTTCTTTTTAAAGGGTTTTGGCGGATACTGAGTTCGGGTATGATCGGGTTTTGTAAACTCTTTTTTCTGATAATCTACTTTGGGGGCATCCGTACGCGGGCTTTGTTCGGCTGGCTTTGGCTGCGCTGCGGCCCTGACCTGGCGCTCGGCTGCTTTTTTGCTATTCCACCGGGTGTATATTTCTTCCAGTTTACGTTTAGTGTACAGCGGAAAATCGCCCTGCATCATCCATGCGTAATAGCTTGGCTCTACATTAAATACATCCTCAACACGCTTGCCCTTATGTTTGCCAAAATTTATAAGTTCTTCGCCTTGTTCATTATAAACCATCCGGCCTGCAAAATCAACCGGTTTGCTTAGGTTTGTAAATTTATGCAGCGCCTCAACGTCACCTACAATCGGAATAAGAATATTACCTTTCTTGTCTTCCCATTCCATATTTTCATAGCGTTCAATTTGTGCCAGCAACACTTCCATAGTAGCACGGGTATCAGCCTCGGCCGAGTGTGCATTTTCTATCTTTTTATCACAATAAAATTGGTAGGCAGCCTTTAGGGTACGCTGCTCCATTTGATGGAATATATTTTGTACGTCTACAAAATGGCGCTCATCAAGGTTAAATGACACGCCTGCTCGCAAAAACTCTTCCATCAGCATGGGAATATCAAACTTATTGGAATTGTAGCCGGCAAGATCGCTTTCGCCGATAAATTCAGCTATAAGCTGGGCTATATCTTTAAATGGCAATTCGTCTTTTATATGTTCATCATAAATACCATGTACCATTGATGACTCTAATGGAATGGGCATACCGGGATTAACACGCCAGGTTTTAACTTCCTCGCTCCCATCAGGATGTAGCTTAATTACAGATATTTCAACTATACGGTCAGCACCGATATTGGTGCCGGTGGTTTCAAGGTCAAAAAAAGCCAAAGGGCGTTTTAAATTTAATTTCATTTTAAAAGTATCAGTAGTAGATAGTACAAAGGTCGCAAATGTCCTAAAAAGAATCAGCAGAATAAATTATTTAATTTATTTAATATACCAGTTTTATATTTAATTTAATACCACCTTAATTTATCACGATTATTCATGAAAAAAATACTACTCATTGTATTCATAACTATTGGTTTTCAAAGCTTTACGATTGCGCAGGATTTTAATGAAGGTTTTGTTCAGGAAGAGGTCGACATGAAAAAGTACGATAAAGATACCGCTGCCCACGCGGTATTCCTGAATGAATTCGGCAATTCAAGGATCGACATAACAAGCGATGACCACATCAGGCTTATTTTTGATTACCACGCCAAAATAAAAATATTCGACAACAAAGGCTTTGCCAGCGGCACCATTGAAATACCGGTGCACAATAATGATGAAACGGCCGAAGAAGTTACTGATATTACCGGATCAACCTGGTATAAGGATGATGACGGCATGGTACACAAAACTGAGCTTGATCCTAAAAAAATATTTAAGGTTAAGGATTATAAATATGGCAGTACAATAAAATTTGCACTGCCGGGCTTACGCAATGGTTGTGTTATTGAGTTCAGATACAGACTCATCTCGCCTTACTGGGATAGCTTTCGCCGCTGGGATTTTCAGGACGAAGTGCCTAAAGCTTATTCGCAATACGAAGTCCATATACCTGGTTTCTGGACATTTAACGCATCATTAAGAGGTAGTTTAAAACTATTCAAATCAACTTCTGAGATTGAACGCGAGTGCTTTACTTCGCATGGCTCAAAAAGCGACTGCTCGCACATAGTTTATGCCATGAAAGATATACCCGCCTTTGTTGAAGAGGACTATATGACCTCGCGAAAAAATTTTTTATCGGCTATTTATTTTGAGCTTGTTGAGTTTACTAATCCTTATAACGGGATTAAAACTGTGGTGACTAAAGAGTGGAGAGATATTGACCACCAGCTTAAAATAGCGGAAGGATTTGGCTCCCAGCTTAAGCGGAAAGATTTAATGAAAGAGCGAATGGCCCCTGTAATTGCAGGTAAAACCAATGACATGGACAAAGCGAAGGCTATTTATGCCTATCTTCAAAAGTGGTATAAATGGAATGATTATATTGGCATATACAGCTCTGATGGTATCAGGAAGGCTATGGATGCTCACACCGGCGGTATTGCCGATATAAATCTTACGCTTGTTACTGCATTAAACGCCGCTGGGATAAATACCGAAGCTGTATTATTATCTACCCGTGACCATGGCAATGTAAATATGCTATATCCTGTATTAAGCGATTTTAATTACGTAATAGCCAAAGCCAATATTGATGGCAAACCTTATTTACTTGATGCAACTGATCCGTTATTGTCATTTGGCTTACTACCGCTTAAATGCCTTAACGATAAAGGACGGGTAATAAGTTTGGATAAGCCATCATATTGGATGGAATTAAATTCGCTGCAAAAAACAAGCAATATGAGTGCGCTTGATCTTACTTTGCTTGACAATGGAAAAATCAAAGGGAAAATAACCAATTTTTATAGCGGTTATGATGCGTATCAAAAACGCAAGGCTATTAAAAAATTCAACTCGGTTGATGAGTATGTGGAAGACCTTGATGGCAAGATGCCCAAATTAAAGATCCTGAAATCAAATATCACCAATCTTGACAGTCTTGATATGCCCCTGGGCGAGATTCTTGAAGTAGAAATAGATGCTTTTGACAATATGAAAAGCAACCACCTGGTATTCAATCCATTTTTATGGGATAAAAGAACCAGCAACCCTTTTAAACTGCCCGAACGCGATTATCCTGTCGACTGGGGTATGGCTTCAGACACTCGCCTGGTACTTACCATGCACCTGCCTGCTCAATACGTTATTGAAACCCCTCCTCAGGTAGTGGCATTTGGTATGCCCAATAACGGCGGCATGTTTGCAACAAGCTTTGATAACCAAGGCGATACCTTTACATTTTCAAACATAACCAGGTTCACAAAGGCCATCTATTATCCGGAGGAATATCCTTATCTTAAAGAGTTATATAATAAGATCATCCTTACCGAAAAGGCAGATATGGTTTTCAAGAAAAAATAATGAGAGTATTTTTAACACTGTTTTCAATCCTGGTCATTAATATGGCGGCCCTGGCGCAGGACAACTATGATGTATCCCTTATTTCAAAGGACCTGCTGCCGTATGCCAGCGCTGTTGTACGCAATAAAGAAGTAAGTGTAGAGGTAAAAGACCTGGATAATACTACTTATCACATCAAAACAGCCATTACTATATTAAATAAAAACGGAGATGACATTGCGCGCATTGTAGTTTGGCACAATAAAAGCAATGTTATAAAAAACATTAAGGGAGCCGTTTATAACCAGTTTGGCAAGCTTACAGCTAAATTTTCAGAGAGCGATTTTGAGGATGTAAATTCAGGCAATAATTTCTCGCTGTTTGAGGATTCGCATGTAAAACATTACAATCCTGCTGTAACTGATTATCCGTACACCATTGCCTATGAGTGCGAAGTAAAATCAAAGCAATCCCTTAATTTTGATGATTGGGAACCTAATTCTACCACCGGCCTGGCCGTTGAAAAAAGCTCCTACATATTTAGCTGTAAACCCGATTTTAATATCAGGTATAAAGAATTTAATATTCCTAATAAGGTAATTATTGGTACCAACAAGCAGGGACTTAAAACTTATACATGGCAGGTTAATAATTTAAAAGCTGTTAAAGATGAACCCTACAGCCCCAACCATGATAAATATTTAAGCAAGGTAAAAATAGCTCCTGAAAAATTTAGCTATGAAGGCATCAAAGGCTCGTTCACCAATTGGAAAGAACTGGGTAAGTGGCAATATGATAAACTGCTGGCCAGCCGTTTGCAGGTATCAGACGTTACCGCAAATCACATGAAAGAGCTCACCCATGACATTGCCGACCCTAAGCTAAAGGCAAAAAAGATATACGAATACATGCAGAATAAAACCCATTATATAAGCATACAGGTGGGCATTGGAGGTTATCAACCATTTTTAGCGGCCGATGTTGACCAGCAAAACTATGGCGATTGTAAGGCACTGGTAAATTATACACAAGCGCTGCTTAAAACAGTTAATATTGAATCATACTACTGTGTTGTGCAGGCGGGCAGCCGTAAGGTAAGCATGCTTAATGATTTTGCAAGTATGGACCAGGGAAACCATATTATTTTGTGCCTGCCTTTTAAAAATGACACCACTTTTTTAGAGTGTACCAGCCAGAAAATGCCATTTGGCTTTTTAGGTGATTTTACCGACGACCGCACTGTGCTGGCTTGCACACCCGATGGCGGTAAATTACTCCATACACCTAAGTATACAGCCCAGAATAATTTGCAGCAACGCAAGGCCGCTTTTATTTTAGGAGCAAGCGGTCAATTGTCAGGTAGTATGCTTACAACCTTTAAAGGCGCCCAATATGACAACCGAGAAACAGTGATTGAAGAAACATCAAAAGAACAAATAAAAAGCCTGCAGAAAGAGTATGCCATCAATAACATGGACATTGAAAAAGCTGAATTTAAACAGGACAAAAGCCTGCAACCGGCAACTGTGGAGAACATAAAACTTGACGCGCGTGATTTTGGATCAGTAAATGATGGAAAAATATCCTTCCTGATAAATGCCACCAACCGGCTTACAACAGTTCCGCGCGAGGTAAGGAACCGGCACAATGATGTATATATTAACCGGGGATATACCGACGAGGACGAGATCACTTATACTTTGCCAACAGGTTACAAGCCTGAAATGCAACCAACAGATGTATCGATCAGTAAACCATTCGGAAAATTTTCGGCAACTATAGCGATAAAGGGCAACGAATTGACATATAAGCGCCGGATGCAGGTTTTTGATGGAACTTACAATAAAGATCTGTACCAGGATATGGTCGATTTTTATCAGGCCATTGTAGAAAGTGACAGCAGCAATGTTACCCTGGTTATAGGTAACTGAATATAACAATGCCCAGTATAATGCCAACGATCATAACCAGGTACAGTAAGATTTCGTTACCGGCAAAACGTTTATACTTAGTCCAAAATGAGTATTCTTCTTTTTGATCAGCCATGATACCGCAAAATTACTGAATTTAATTTTTTTATTACCCCTGCAGCATTTAATGATGAGTGAAATAATGGCTAACTTATTTTCCGGCGCTAACATCAGTAGCGGTATCTGTCATAATTGACCCCGCCCTTGAAAAATACTTGTATATGGATGGATCATGCAAATTCACAATCATTACCCCTTTTCTTGAACTGGCGTGAACCACGTATCCATTTTGCAGATATATACCCACATGGCTGAATTGCCTGCCATCAAAATCAAAAAACACCAGGTCGCCTTCTTTCAGGTCTTCTTCATATTTACGTTTAATGATCGTGATCTGCTTACTGGTCATCCGTGGAATGGTGATGCCATAAACCTGCTGTTCCAATAAAAAAGCAAGCCCCGAACAATCTATCCCATCTTTATCCAGTCCCCCGAATTTATATGGCGTACCCATCCATTGATCAATAAAGGCATACAACCGGCCATTTTCAATATTGTTCCTATTCACGCCCATAATTTGAGAGTATTTCTCGGCCATTTCGGTTTGTGGTTTCACAATTTCGCCGGGTTGCCCCTTCATTGCCGCCTTACGTGAATGGCACGAGGTTAATACCAGGGGTACAAAAAATAGTACAAACAGGTAAAACAGGCAGTGATGTTTAGTCATGCTGTAAAATTATATTTAAACCCCAGTTGTTTAACATGGATATTTTTAACATATTAACATAGGCTGAACTTCCTCCGCGTGTTGTAAAAACAGGCCGGATAGATTGAACACCCTGATTATAGCGTTGGCGGGCCCAAATACTTATCAAACCAGCCAATATAGCGCTGAACTCTGTCAACCTGGTAGCTTGGCACACTGATCCCATGGTTCTGGCCCGGATAAAGCACCAGTTCTGTAGGTATTCCCAGCGATATAAGCGCCTGGTACATTTGCTCCCCCCCGCCTGTAGGCACGTTAAAATCCTTTAAGCCCGACATAAAAAGCGTCGGTGTTTTGATCTTATCGGCATGAAAAAACGGGTACGAAAGTTTTATATACTTCTCTGCGTTCTTCCAGGGCGGCCCAAGTTCATTATCATACTGCACCACCCATTGGTCGCTGCCATAAATTGATAGCTGCAATGCGCTGCCCGCCCCGCTTGCGGCGGCTTTAAAACGGGTATCTGTCGCTATGGTGTAGTCGGTTAATATACCACCGTAGCTCCAGCCACCAATGCCCAGGCGTTGCGGGTCGGCTATTCCCATTTTAACCAGTTCATCAACAGCACCAAGCAGGTCTTTCACCTCTTTGTTACCCCAATCGGCATATATAGCTTTGGTAAACTCAATTCCCCTGCCGGTGCTGCCACGATAATTAACCGCTGCCACCGCGTAGCCCGCGCTGGCTAAAACCTGCCTTATGGCGTCAAATTCAAACTCGTCCTGATCAGTTGGGCCTCCATGTATGTATAAAATAAATGGCAACTTTTTATTTACCACACTATCAGGAGTATACAATATACCTGATACCAGCGTACCATCGCTGCTGAACGATTGAAAGCCTTTTACATATGCCAGTTTCACCTTATTTAACCATTTGTCCTGGTGAAAGGTAAGCCTGCGAATTTTGCCGTTCTCAATAGCTACCAGCTCATGGGGCAGGTGTGGGTTGGTCATTTTAACTATCCAGTTACCGGGTGAATGGGCAACTATATTTTCAAAACTGCTTTGAGCACTTTTGTTGATCACAGTTGATTTATGGAGCAGCAGGTTGTATTGGGCTATGTAGCGGATACGGTCGTCACTTACCAGGTAAGCAATGTTTTTACTGTCTTTGCTCCATACATGATTGCTCACAGGCCTGTCAAGCTGTTCAGTAAGCAGTTTATTGTTTTTACCGTCAGCATCCATCAGGCACAACACTTCATGCTGGTAAATAAAATAATCAGCATCGCTTGTTGAGCGCAGGTAAGCAATATGTTTGCCATCCGGGCTCCACAGCGGCGAAGAATCCCGGCCGGTAAAAGTGGTTAGCTGATTTGCCTCTGCTCCGCTTTTAGCCTCTATTGTGAAGATATCCGAATTTTCATTCCTGTCCGGATCAACAGTATGATTGCTTACAAAGGCAATGGTCTTACCATCTGGGCTCCACACTGGCGAACTGTCATCCATATCCCCTTTTGTCAATGTGTCCAGCTTTTTAGTGGCTATATCATATATATATAAATGCGAGTGTAAATGTTGTAAGTACCCATCAACGTCCTGCTTAAAGTGGTAGCGGTCAATTTTTATAGGCCGGGGTGTTTTCGGTTCCGGTTTACCTTTATTTTCAGGATCTTTTATAATAAGCGCTAATTTTTTACTGTCTGGCGACCATACATAATCTTCCAGCGAACCCTTAATATCGGTCAGTTTCCGTCCCTCACCACCCCGGCGGTCCATCAGCCAAACCTGACCACCGTTTTTGGAGTCGCGCTCTGATAAATAGGACAGATATTTGCCATCAGGTGTCCATTTTGGCGACGAAGCCGGATCGCTCCCCTGGGTAAGTTCAATGGATTGCTTGCCATCATAACTTTGCATCCACAGATGGGATACCCGGTTGTCTTTGGCAGAATCAACCTCTGATAAACTGTAGGCTATCCACTTCCCGTCGGGCGAAAGCTGCGGGTCTTCAAGTGTGGGTATGTGTAAAAGATCAACTGGTTTAAAAGACCTTTTTGCCGTTTGAGCCATAGTGTCTGCGCTAATAATAAACACAGCCACAATAAATAACATATTTTTACTCATCATATCAGTTATGCGGTATAGAGCTTTAATTGATTTATTATTTCAAATATTTACTATACCATTCTATATAGCGTTGCAGCCTGTCAACCTGGTAACTTGGTTTAGTAAGGCCGTGAAACTGGTTAGGATATAATATCAGTTCGGTAGGAATGCCTTGCGACCTGAGCGCTTGATACATCTGCTCGCTTCCTATAGTTGGTACATTAAAATCACGCAGGCCCGACATAAACATTACAGGCGTTTTTATTTTATCGGCATGGAAAAACGGATAAGATATTTGTATCCATTTGTCGGCATTTTTCCATGGAGCACCAATTTCATTTTCATATTGCAGCACATATTGATCGCTGCCATAAACCGATAACTGCAGGGCGCTCCCCGCGCCGCTTGCCGCCGCTTTAAAACGAGTATCAGACGCTATGGTGTAATCTGTGAGTATACCGCCATAACTCCAGCCGCCAATACCCAGGCGATTAGGGTCGGCAATGCCCATGCGTTCCATATAGTCAACGGCACCCAGCAGGTCTTTCACCTCCTTGTTGCCCCAATCGGCATATATGGCTTTGCAATAATCCAATCCGCGGCCATTACTGCCCCGGTAGTTTACGCCTATTACAGCATAGCCTGCCGATGCCAGCACCTGCCTGGTAATGTCAAAAGTATATTCGTCCTGCCCTACGGGGCCACCGTGTATAAATAATATCAGCGGCCATTTTTTTCCGGCGACACTATCCGGCTTGAACAGGATGCCAGAAACGTCGGTACCATCAACACTGCGCGACTGAAAACCAGACACATGTGCCAGTTTTACTGTATTTAACCAGGCCTGATGATGAAATGTTAAACGGCGCAGTTTATCGCCTTCTACAGCAAACATCTCTGCAGGTGTGTACGGGTCGCTTTCTGCAACAACCACATTACCAGAGGCGTTGGTGTTTATGTCGCTTATGCTGTACATCCCTTTAATTAGGGTCGATATTTTCCCGTTGTTGACATTGATACCGGCCAGATAGCGTTGCCGGTCATCAATCACCATGAACAACATATTCTTATTATCCTTCCAAACCTGACCGGCAACGGGGCGGTCAAGCTGCTGGGTTAAAACCCTGTTGTTTGAGCCTACCGCGTCCATAATACACAATACATTATGATCGTACATCATATAATTAGCATCGCTCGTAGTGCGCAGGTACGAAATATACCTGCCATCGGGGCTCCATTGCGGATTAGCGTCACGACCTTTCCAAGTGGTAAGCTGCAACATAGTAGCATTAGGCCTGGCGTCAATAGTAAAAATATCTTTATTCTGGTTTTTGTCTGGATCTGCGGTACGGTTGCTTACAAACGCGATTGTTTTGCTATCGGGCGACCATACCGGCGAGTTTTCATCTTTATCGCCCTTAGTCAGGGTATCCAGTTTTCTGGCGTTCACATCAAACAGGTATAAATGGTCATGCAGGTGTTGCAGGTAACCTTCTATGTCTTGTTTAAAGTGATAGCGGTCAATTACTATAGGTTTGGGGGTTTTAGGCTCTTCCTTTCCTTTGTTTGCCGGGTCACCTATTACCAAAACCAGCTTTTTACTATCCGGCGACCATGCGTATTCGCTCAGGTCGCCCTTGATATCGGTCACCTTATATCCTTCTCCCCCGCGGCGATCGATCATCCAAAGTTGTGAACCATTTTTTGAATCACGGGCTGATAAAAAGGCAAGGTATTTACCATCCGGGCTCCAACGGGGCGTCGAAGCCGCCTCATCGCCATGGGTAAGTTCTATTACCTCTTTACCATCCCAGCTCTGCATCCACAAATGAGATACGCGTTTGTCTTTCGCAGTATCTACTATTGAAACACTGTAGGCAACCCACTTACCGTCGGGCGAAAGCTGCGGATCGCTCACCGAGGGTATACGATAAATATCTGCCGGTTTTAGGAATGTTTTTTCCTGGGCGCTTGCGTAAAAGAAAATTGATAAGACGATAACTGATAAGATGGCTCTTTTCATATAGTGATAAAGCATATTGGCTGGTAATTTAACAATTATGCGGCATACTATTTAAGCAAGCAGGGTTTGTAGTTTAAAAATTACGTACGGGAGAGAAAAGACCGATCAAAGTTTAATTGCAAATGTTGAATTTAATTATTTACTTTGTTTTACAAAGTACTTTTAAATTATATAATAGCTTAGATTCCAACGCCATGAAAGTAAAAATGATACTGCCCGCTTTAACAGAAGCCGAAAGCCCGTTCTGGAGGCCGATAAAATATTCCTTATTCCCACCTTTGGGACTGGCAACGCTGGCGGCCTATCTTTCGCCCGATGATGAGATCGATCTGCAGGACCAGCATGTGGAACAATTAAACCTTAACGATACCCCGCATTTAGTTATAATACAGGTATATATAACCAATGCTTACCGCGCCTATAAAATTGCAGATCACTACCGGGCAAAAGGAGCATATGTAATACTGGGCGGTTTGCATGTAACATCCCTCCCGCTGGAAGCCGCGCCGCATGCCGATAGTATTTTTATAGGGCCAGGGGAAGATATTTTTCCTATGTTTTTAACAGATTTTAAAAAAGGCTGTCCGCAAAAGGTTTACCGTTCAACTATACGCACGCTTGAAAAAGTTCCGCCTATACGCCGCGATCTTATAAAAAGGCATCTTTACCTGGTGCCCAATTCCATTGTAGTTACCAGGGGTTGTCCACACCATTGCAGCTTTTGTTATAAAGACGCTTTTTTTGAGGGCGGGCGCACTTTTTATACACAGGAAACAGATGATGCGCTGGCTGAAATTGACAGGTTACCCGGCAGGCACCTGTATTTTTTGGATGATCACCTGCTTGGAAATGCCAGGTTTGCCACCAGTTTGTTTGACGGGATGAAAGGAATGAACCGCGTTTTTCAGGGTGCCGCAACTGTCGATTCCATATTAAGGGGCAACCTGATAGAAAAAGCTGCAGAAGCTGGTTTAAGAAGTTTATTTGTGGGCTTTGAAACTTTTTCGCCTCAAAACCTTAAACAAAGTAATAAAAAGCAAAACCTGGAAAAAGATTATGTGGAGGCCGTGAACAGGCTGCACAGCCTCGGCATTATGATAAACGGAAGTTTTGTATTCGGCCTTGACGACGATGATAAGGATGTATTTAAAAGAACGGTTGACTGGGGAGTAAAACATGCTATCACAACATCTACCTATCATGTATTAACGCCATATCCCGGTACAGGGCTTTTTAACGATATGGAAAGACAAGGAAGAATACTTACCAAAAACTGGGACCTTTATGATACCCGCAAGGTTGTTTATCAAACCGTTGGTTTAAGCGCCCAGGAGCTTGAAGACGGCTATTGGTGGGCGTACAAGGAGTTTTACAAGTGGAGTAATATATTTAAGGGGAGCATGCAGCACCACGCTCATGCTCACAAATTAAAACACTTTTTTTATGCCGGGGGATGGAAAAAATTTGAATCCGTGTGGAATTTCCTTATCAAAACCAAAAACCTCAATAATACCCTCCCTGCATTAGAAACCGTGCTATCAAAGATCACCTTTAAAAAAGATCAGGGTATGACCGCTATTAATGAGGCCGCTACAATGCCGGCTTTGTTTGAATAATAGCCTTGTTTATAAAAATCTATGCTTAATATTTAAGCCTCGTCAAAAGACGAGGCTTAAAGTTTGACGTATCTATATCACCCCGGCTTTTTCAAGTTCAGCCTGCATTTGCTGTTGTATATTTTGCGCTTCGGTGCGGGCAGCTTCGGCAAAATCCATACCGTTGCTGGCGTAGATGATAGAGCGCGACGCGTTTACAATAAGCCCGCAGTCTTTTGTAATGCCATAGCGGCAAACATCTTCCAGGCTGCCGCCCTGGGCACCAACGCCGGGTACCAGTAAAAAGTTATCAGGAGCAAACTTGCGAATGTTGGTAAATTCGGTGCTTTTGGTAGCACCTACCACATACATGATCCTATCAGCTCCGGCCCAGGTATTAGCTTTTTTTATAACGGTTTCATATAAATATCCATCGCCTGTTTGCAGGTACTGGAAATCTTTGCTTCCTACTGATGAGGTAAGGGCCAGTAAGATCACCCACTTACCCTCATAAGCCAGATAAGGTGTTACGCTGTCGTTTCCCATATAAGGGGTGATGGTTATCGCGTCAAAACTCATACCTGATGCCTTTTCATCAAAAAAAGCCCGGGCATATTTGTCAGATGTATTGCCGATATCCCCTCTTTTGGCGTCTATAATATTTAAACACTCTGAGGGTAAATATTTCCAGGTGTTAATAAGGCTTTGCAGACCTTTTATGCCATAGGCTTCATAAAACGCGGCATTGGGTTTATAAGCTACACAAAGATCTTTGGTAGCATCAATTATCCTTTTATTAAATTCAAGTATAGGATCAGGATAGTCTTTTAAAAATTCGGGGATCTTGTCAATATCCGTATCCAGACCAACGCATAAAAAGGACTTTTTTTGTTTGATCTGTTCTATTAACCGGGCGCGTGAAATCATTAATGCTTAATATTTTGAATGTCAAAAAAACTAAAAATTTAGCTTAATCACGGCCTTTCATAAGATATTTATTTAAATAATTTGAATTTAAAAATTATTTGATTACAATTGCAGCGTTTTCCTTTGAATTTTTCTTGCACTAAAGAAACAATTTAAAACCCCACGTTATTTATTATAGTAATATTTACCTGGATTTGGATGTTTAGTTAATCAAAGTTTCAAGATCAATTTCTTTAAAACAGTGCTTGTCATATACCACGTAACAGCTTAAAGTGTGCATGGAGGCATTATTACCGTCGAGAAAACAATTTACGATATTAAAAATCCCATTGAACTATAATTCATATCATGTCTGATAAAATAGAATTGAACGACAAACTCGTTTCTGAGTTGCGCGAAATTGCAAAAAATTTAGGTATAGCAGAAGCTGACGAACTCAGGAAGCCACAGCTAATATCCCGCATAATTGAACAACAACAGCTAATTGAGGCCGCGCGGGCTCAGCAAAATATTGTTGAATCAAACTACACCCCCTCCGTTACAGTTGATGCAGGAGAAAAAACACGTAAAAGGACCCGCGTATTGAAACCCAAAACGCAGCCCCGTGTTGAAGTACCTTTAGATGATACCAACCTGTTTGATCTGCAAGATGAGGAAAACCCGGTGGAAGAAGCTGAAAATGAGATACCGGTAGCCGCAGCTGAAACAAGCGAAGCGCCAACAGCTCAACAGGGCGAAACAACTACCAGGACTGATGAGCCACCAGCAGAAAGCCGCCCACAGAAATTTGACAGGCGCGCAAATAACAACCAGAACCAAAATCAGCAAAAAAACCAGGAACCCGCAATTAACCTTGATTTTGACAACGTAATTGTAAACGAAGGTGTATTAGAAATTATGCCTGATGGTTATGGTTTTTTACGCTCTTCAGATTATAATTACTTAACCTCGCCTGACGACATTTACGTGTCACAATCACAGATAAAACTATTTGGGCTTAAAACAGGTGACACGGTTCGCGGAAGCATCCGTCCGCCAAAAGAAGGCGAAAAATATTTTCCGCTGGTACGTGTAGAGGCTATTAACGGCCGTATACCTGCCGAAGTACGCGACCGCGTTCCTTTTGATCACCTGACACCACTTTTCCCGTCAGAAAAACTGAGCCTGTTTACAGATCCGGGCAACTATTCAACCCGTATTATGGACCTTTTTTCGCCAATCGGTAAAGGTCAGCGTGGTTTAATTGTAGCCCAGCCAAAAACCGGTAAAACCATGTTATTAAAGGATGTGGCCAATGCCATAGCCAAAAACCATCCCGAGGTTTATTTGATCATATTATTGATTGATGAACGCCCCGAGGAAGTAACCGACATGGCCCGCAGCGTACGCGCCGAGGTTGTATCATCGACCTTTGACGAACCAGCCGAGCGCCATGTTAAAATTGCCAACATTGTTTTAGAAAAAGCTAAACGTATGGTTGAGTGCGGTCATGATGTGGTGATCCTGCTTGACTCTATCACCCGCCTTGCCCGTGCTTATAATACCGTGGCACCAGCGTCAGGAAAAATACTTTCAGGTGGTGTTGATGCCAACGCACTGCATAAGCCTAAACGCTTTTTTGGCGCCGCCCGTAACATTGAGGATGGCGGCTCATTAACCATAATTGCTACAGCCTTGACCGAAACCGGCTCAAAAATGGATGAGGTTATTTTTGAAGAATTTAAAGGTACAGGTAACATGGAGCTACAGCTTGACCGTAAGCTTTCAAACAAACGTATATTCCCGGCTATTGATATTACGGCATCGAGCACCCGCCGTGACGATTTGCTGCTTGACCGCGACGCGTTACAACGCATCTGGATTTTACGCAACCACTTGGCGGATATGAATTCGCAGGAATCAATGGAGTTTTTACAGGCCCAGATAAAAGGCACAAAAACCAACGAAGAATTTCTGATTTCGATGAATTCGTAATATTTTAGCGTTTATGAAGTTATAGATATATATATAAATTTTATCTGTAACTTCATAAATACTTAATAAAATCCTGATAACTTCATGGCCAGATGAAGAAGCGCGTTAAGAAACATCTCCCCAATGCCATTACCTGTGCTAACTTGTTTAGCGGCTGTATAGGGATAGTATTTGCATTTCAGGATAATTTGATAGTGGCAGCGTATGCCATTTTTCTTTCTTCCATATTTGACTTTTTTGATGGCCTGGCTTCAAGGGTACTCAACTCCTATTCTTTTATTGGAAAAGACCTTGATTCGCTTGCCGATATGGTAAGTTTTGGCGTACTGCCATCGGTTATCATTTATGAGTTGTTTTTGAAGGCTCACCAAATTGATAATGTGAGTCATTTTTTAAACTTCGCCGCGTTTTTGATTCCGGTGTTCTCGGCCTTAAGGCTGGCCAAATTTAATAACGATACGCGCCAGTCTGATAGTTTTATTGGCCTGCCCACGCCAGCCAATGCCATACTCATTGCATCGCTCCCTTTAATTATGCAGCAATATGAGGATCTGGCAAATTATATATTAAATCCATATGTGCTTACCGTTCTGGTGCTGGTAATGTGCGCATTATTGGTGTCTGAGATACCGCTCATGTCACTAAAATTCAAGAATCGCGATTTTAATAAAAACATTTTCCGTTATTTACTGCTGTTGTTTTCGGCAATACTGATTCTATTTTTTAAATTTGTGGCAGTTCCGGTGGTTATATTTATATACATCACTTTATCTTTAATTCAATTTAAATTCACAAATGACAAAGTTCCAGGCTGAAATTGACGTAATGCCCAAAAAAGAAATACTTGACCCTCAGGGAAAAGCAGTAACCGGAAGCATGAAAAACCTTGGTTTAGCCGAAATACAAAATGTACGCATAGGTAAACATATTACCCTTGAAATTGAAGCTGAAAGTGCCGAAACCGCACACGCCAAAGTTGAGCAAGCCTGCAAGAACCTGTTAGCAAACCTGATCATGGAAAGCTACACTTTTACTGTACAAGCGGTATAGTTAGCATAAAGCTGAAAGGTAAAAGGCTATGGCTATTTATTGCTGCAGAGATTGTAAGATTAGCTCTTCTTTATTTGAGTTTTCAAATCAATATTGAATATCCCGGTACTTTTACCCTTCACCTTTTTACAACCCCGCCTCTTTTTCTTCTTTTATTTTTTGAAGCCTTACAAGGTTAGCGCTCACTGTTGTTTTTACCTGTTCAAACTTCTGCAATATTTCTGCAGGGTTATGCCCTCCGTCCTTACAGGCCAGTTCAACCTCCTGTATAGTAGCCTGGCTTACTGGCATACCAAAAAAACCAAGGTTGGGCTTTAATTTATGTGATGATTTGGCTGCATTATCCCAATCACCTTTAGCCAGCGCATCATCAATACTGGTAATTAACTGAGGCGTTTGTTGCAGGAACATATCAATTGACTCAACAATGAATTCATCGCTGCCGTCGGCAATCTCATATAAAAAAGAAAGATCAAGATCCTGATCAGGCGAAATATCTGACATATAACAATTATGAATTATAAATTTATACTTTTTTTACGATCAAGTTATCCTGAAGTTCACTTTTAAGCTGTAAAATATTTTTTTTAAACACCGGATGCATGAAATCCGCTGCAATTTCGGCAAGTGGCTCCAACGTAAACCTGCGCTTGTGCAATTCAGGGTGCGGCACTTTTAAGTTGGGTTCGTTTATAATAGCGTCCCCATAAAACAAAATATCAATATCAATAATGCGCGATCCCCATTTTTCCTCGCGCTTGCGCCCTAACAGGGTTTCAATAGCTAATATTTTTTCAAGAATAATTTTCGGGGGTAGTAACGTTTGCAATAAAAGCACCTGATTAAGGTAATCTGGTTCGTCCGTTTTACCCCATGACGCCGTTTCGTAAACTGACGATGCTTTTACAATCGGCGCAATATCAGCCTCTATATGCTCAATTGCCCGGTTAAGGAACAATTTTCTATCGCCCATGTTACTTCCCAAAAGCAAAAAAATATCATTCATGTTGTAACAAATATTATAGACAGCGCTCTTAACATTATCAGTATTGAATTACTAAGTTTGCATAGATAAAAAGATTTATAACATTAATGAAACAATTCTTCAAATTCGTTCTGGCTACCATTGTTGGAATAGTTATATCGGGTGTCATTATCATCGTTATTATTGCAGGCATTATTGGCGGGTTGATTGCATCGGCAGGCAGCGAAAAAACAGTAGATGTTGAACCAAACTCCGTGCTGCGCATGGCATTTACAAATCCTATTACTGAACGTACCCCCAACAACCCACTATCCGGAATAAGTTTTTTAGGATTGGATAAGGATAAATCAACCGGTCTTAATGATATACTTGCGAGCATTCACAAAGCAAAAACCGACGAAAATATAAAAGGCATTTTCCTTGACGAAAGTTACATGATGTCGGGCCAGGCCACTACCGAAGAAATACGCAATGCGCTAATCGATTTTAAGAAATCAGGAAAATTTGTTGTGGCCTACGCCGAAATTTACACCCAGGGCTTTTACTACCTGGCCTCGGTTGCTGATAAAGTTTATATAAATCCAAAAGGTATTTTTGAGTTCCACGGCTTTAATTCGGAGATCACTTTTTTAAAAGGAGCACTTGATAAGTTAGGTATTGAAGCACAAATAATTAAAGTAGGTACTTATAAAAGTGCGGTTGAACCACTGATATTAACCAAAATGAGCGATGCCAACCGCATGCAGGTTACCTCTTATTTAGGCTCATTATATGATTATTATTTAACGGGCATAAGCAAAAGCCGCGGTATAAACAAAGACACGCTATTTAATTATGCCGACCAGATGCGTGTACAGTTCCCTGAAGACGCGCTGAAATTAAAGCTGGTTGACGGCTTAAAATATAAGGACGAAATATTGGACGATCTGAAAAAACGCTCGGGCGCGGATTCAAAAGACAATCTGAAAAGCATTGATCTGGGCGACTATACAAAAGGCCACTCTGAGAACGACAAAGACAAGGAGGAAGCCTCATCTAAAAACCGGATAGCCGTGGTTTATGCCTCAGGTGAAATTTCTGGCGGCGATGGCGATGATAACACCATAGGATCTGAAAGGATATCAAAAGCCTTACGTAAAGTGAGGTTAGATAATAAAGTAAAAGCGGTTGTACTTCGTGTTAACTCGCCGGGCGGCAGTTCACTGGCTTCGGATGTTATCTGGCGCGAGGTGATGCTCACAAAAAAAGTAAAACCCATTATTGTATCCATGGGCGATGTTGCGGCATCAGGCGGTTATTATATAGCCTGCGCGGCCGATTCAATTATAGCTCAACCCAATACCATTACCGGCTCCATAGGCATTTTCGCCATATTGCCTAACCTGCAGAAACTGTTTAACGACAAATTGGGTGTTACTTTTGACGGGGTTAAAACAGGCAAATATGCCGATTTGGGTGATGTTACCCGCCCCCTAACCCCTGCCGAGCGGCTCATATTGCAAAACAGCGTGAACCACGGTTATGATGATTTTACCAAAGCTGTAGCTACGGGCAGGCACAAAACACAGGACTATATAAACAGCATTGGCCAGGGCCGGGTTTGGACAGGCGAGCAAGCTGTAAAAATTGGCTTGGTTGACCGTTTGGGTAATATCAACGATGCCATAGCATCGGCTGCCAAAAAAGCCAATGTAAAAACATATAGCCTGGTAGCTTATCCGGAGCAAAAAAGCTTCCTTACCCAATTAAGCGGTGATATAGGTGTAGAAGCACGAACCCGCGTACTAAAATCAGAACTTGGTGACCATTACAAGGTGTATGAACAATTAAAAGGCATGACCCAAATGATGCGTACCCCGCAAGCGCGTCTTCCTTATGATATTGTAATTAAATAAGATCTTTCCAGTTAATATTTTGATTAAAGCTGCTTGTATGGGCAGCTTTTTTTTTGAAAGTAAAAGTTAAAAACCAATGCGTTGAGGATTGCAGCGGATACAGTCCCCGCCAAGTTTTTAAAATTTCGTAAATTTTCAATCAACCTTCTAAAATTCTTAACCTTAAAAAACAATCCCCGCACAAAAGCTGTCTTTACAATGGCTTTTTGTATTTTTACCGCCTCAACATCATTATGGAAAATAAACCCATAGCCCGCAAACTTCGTTTACTATCACAACTCATGGAATTGCATGAGGTTAACCCTTTTAAAATAAAGTCGATAGCTAACGCTGCCTTTAAGGTTGACAAACTCCCCTTCCCTATCGCTGGCAAATCATTTGAGCAGCTGGAAAAAGTTGATGGTATTGGCAAAAGCATTGCAGCTAAGATCATTGAGCTTTTTGAAACCGGCACTATTGCCGAAATGGAAGAACTATTGGCTACTACCCCGGCTGGTGTTGTTGAAATGATGGGCATTAAGGGTATAGGCCCCAAAAAAGTGGCCATTATATGGCGCGAATTGGGCATTGAAACTACGGGCGAGCTTTTTTATGCCTGCAATGAGAACCGCCTGATAGAGGCTAAAGGCTTTGGCCTTAAAACCCAGGAAGAAATACGGAAGGCTATTGAATTCAGGATGGCCAGCAACGGCAAGTTCCTGTTTGCCCAGGTTGAAAAAGAAGCCAATGAATTAATGGACGAGGTGAGGGCCATTTTTCCGGATGCGCTGAAACATTTTGCAGGCGAGTTTCGCAGGCTGAGCGAGATCATTACTGAAATTGTGATCATTGTGGGCAGCATCAATCATGAAATGGCATACAATACCCTGTTACAGTCAAAGATCCTGAACAACGTTATATTGAACGAAAACCATATATCGGGCGAATTACAGAACGGTCTGCTGGTTGATATTATTTGTGTTGACCAGGCCGATTACTTTAAGGAACTGTTTCTGAACACAGGAAGCGATGACCATGTGCAGGCCGTGTTGGAACGCATTAACGTGCCGCTTGACCAACCTGAAAACGAAGAACTTATTTATAAAAAAGCCGGCCTGAGCTGGATGCAGCCCGAATTGCGTGAGGGCACATGTTTTATTGAAAAGGCCGAAAAAAATGAGTTGCCTACCCTGATTATTACACACGATCTGAAAGGCAGCCTGCATAATCATAGCACCTGGAGCGATGGTGTAAATACCGTGGAAGAAATGGCTTTGTACTGCCGGGATAATTTAAAACTGGAATACCTGGGTATGTGCGACCACAGTAAAAGTGCGTTTTATGCTAAAGGGCTAACTATTGAGCGGGTATTGCAGCAGCATGAAGAAATTGACCATCTGAATAAAAAGCTGGACGGCTTTCACATATTTAAAGGTATTGAATCGGATATATTGTATGATGGCTCGCTCGATTACCCTGACGAAATTCTGCAAAAGTTTGATTTTATTGTTGCATCCATACATTCTATACTTAAAATGGATGAGGCAAAAGCCACATCGCGATTAATTACCGCTATTGAAAACCCATATACCACCATACTGGGGCACCCAACCGGGCGGCTGCTGTTAAGCCGTGGAGGCTATCCTATCAATTATAAAAAAGTAATTGATGCCTGTGCAGCCAATAATGTGGTGATCGAAATCAATGCCAACCCCTTACGGCTTGATCTCGACTGGCGCTGGCATCAATACGCTTTAGAAAAAGGCGTTTGGTTATCCATAAACCCTGATGCTCACCGCGTTGAAGGCTTTTTAGATATGCATTACGGAGTTTTAGCTGCCCGTAAAGGAGGTTTATATAAGGAAATGTGTCTTAACGCGTTGTCCTTACAAGAAATTACAAAAGTTTTCGAGAAAAAGAGGTCATTGGTAAAAGGATAAAAGCTTACAGGGATAAAAGGGTTTGAGGCAAACGATTATTGGAAAACCAGTGACCAAATCACTAAAATAAATGATAAACAAAATACGCGCTATACAATCGTCAAATAAAAAGCCATCTATACTGGTTATTGGAGATCTGATGATTGATCATTATATTGTGGGAAGCGCCAGTCGCCTGTCGCCCGAAGCACCGGTACCTATCGTAAATGTAAAAAATGAATCTGTTACGCTTGGCGGGGCGGGTAACGTGGTGCAAAACCTGGTAGCCCTGGGGGCCCGGGTAACTGTTGCCGGTGTAATAGGCAATGATGCCGCCGGTACCCAGATCATTGAAATATTGACAAACGAGGGCGTTGAAACCCATGCAATTATAAAAGACGATAGTCGCCCTACCACGCTTAAAACCCGTGTTTTGGCAGGCAGCCATCAATTGGTAAGGATTGACAGGGAAACGGTAGACGAAGTATCGGGCACCGTTGCAGATAAGTTGATGAATATACTTGCCGGTTATATGAGCAACGCCGATATGGTAGTATTATCTGATTATAACAAGGGCTTATTTTCTCCCGCGTTAACGCAAAGGCTTATAACTGAAGCAAACAACCAGGGCAAAAAAGTAATAATTGACCCTAAAGGGTTAAACTATGAAAAATATAAAGGTGCATATATTATAAAACCTAACCGCAAGGAACTGGCCGAGGCCGCTAAAACCGAAAGAATAAACTCGCTGGACAGTTTAAAGCAGGCAGCTAAAGTTATTTTTGAACAAACCGGAACCGAATACCTGGTGGTAACACTATCAGAAGAAGGTATGGTGATATTAAGCGAGCTAACACACAAGCTTTTACCGGTTAAAGCTACCGAGGTTTTTGATGTAACCGGTGCCGGTGATACCGTATTGGCTACAATAGCCTATTTTATAGCGGCAGGCTTAACTATTGAAGAGGCCTGCGAATTGGCCAATCATGCCGCTGCTATTGTGATAAGGCACGTTGGTAGCGCCACCACTACCATTGATGAGATCATTAATGACATGGAGAAAAACTGAGGGCCTCTATAAAACAAGGATTGAAGGATAAAGAGAACAAAACATATAACGTAAAATATACATGGTTTTAAACGAATTAAAAGACCATCAAAATATCATACAAAAGGTAATTGATACGCTCTCGGGTGATATCGAAGCTGCCTGCGAAATGATCATTTCGACCATCAAAAGCGGCAATAAGGTGTTATTGGCCGGCAATGGTGGCAGTGCGGCCGATGCCCAGCACATTGCGGCAGAATTGAGCGGTCGTTTTATTAAACACCGCAAAGCCCTGCCGGGGATAGCCTTAACTGTTGATACATCGGCACTTACGGCTATTGCTAATGATTACGGTTATGAGCATGTATTTGCACGTCAGGTAGAGGCATATGCACAGCCCGGCGATTTGTTTATTGGTATTTCAACCAGCGGTAATAGTCCGGGTATATTGAATGCCTTTGACACGGCCACACAATTTAAATGCAAAACATTAGGTTTGTCAGGCCGTGATGGTGGCAAAATGAATGGAAAATGCCAACTGAATATTATTGTGCCGTCAGACATTACTGCCCGCATACAGGAAATGCACATATTGATTGGCCACATACTTTGCAAAGCTGTTGACGACCTGTTTTAAACAGGGGAATTAACGTAAAGACGCATCATATGCGTCTCTGTTTGATAAAAAGAGACGCGCGTCTCTACAAAAAAGAATGTATGAGAATCGACCTCGAAAAAATACTTACTGATAAAATAACCGATCTGCCATCGCTCCAAAAACAGTTGCAAAGCTGGCAAAACGAAGGTAAAAAAGTAGTTTTTACAAACGGGGTGTTTGATCTGCTGCATATTGGCCACATCACCTACCTGGCCAAAGCTGCTGAACTGGGCGATAAGCTCATTATTGGGTTGAATGCTGATAGCTCGGTTAAGCGTATAAAGGGTGAAAGCCGCCCGGTTAATGATCAAAGCAGCAGGGCCGCTATTTTGGCCGCCCTGTTTTTTGTTGACGCGATAGTTGTTTTTGAGGATGATACCCCACTAAACCTGATCAGCACCCTGTTGCCCGACATTTTGGTAAAAGGCGCTGATTACACTGTTGAAAATATTGTTGGCGCCAAAGAGGTAATAGCCAATGGCGGCGAGGTAAAAACCATTAATTTTGTTGAAGGCTACTCCTCAACTTCAATAATTGAAAGGATCAAAAAGCAAATTACCTAAGGCAAAAGATGAAAATACTGGTGATCCGCTTTAGCTCAATGGGCGATATAATTTATACCACCCCCGTTGTGCGCTGCCTTAAAAAGCAAATACCGGGAGCCGAAGTGCATTTTTTGACCAAACCGGCCTTTAAATACATTTATGATAATAACCCTTATGTTGATAAGCTGCTGCTGCTGAGAGCTACCCTTTCGGCAACCATCAATGAAATAAAAGCAGAAGATTACGATTACATTATTGACCTGCATAACAACCTGCGAACCGCCATAATTAAACTTCGTACCGGTATAAGATCATCAACCTATCAAAAACAACCCATAAAAAAATGGCTCAGTTTAAAATTTAAACTTAAACTGATCCGTCCCGTTCATTTGGTTGACCGGTATCTTAAAACTGTTACGTTTTTGGGTGTTGTTAATGACGGGCAGCCTATTGATTATTATATCAAGGCAGATCATCAGTTAAATAACCTGTTACCCGTATCGCATCAAAATGAATATGTGGCATTTGTTATTGGCGCTACCCATTTCACCAAACGTATGCCTAATGAAAAGATCATCAGTATATGCCGCCAACTTAGCAGTCCGGTAGTATTACTGGGAGGTAACGACGTTAAAGCCAATGGCGATATTATTGCCGGCGCAATTGGTGCAACGGTTTATAATGCCAGCGGTATTACATCGCTTGACGAATCGGTATTCCTGGTATCAAAGGCCAAAAGCATAATTGGCTTTGATACCGGCCTTACGCATATTGCGGAAGCCTTTGATAAACCTATTGCATCGGTTTGGGGCGGCACCACACCCGATCTGCTGGGTGTGCAACCCTATATGGTTAAAGATGTGCTGGTTACCGGTGTTGACCTGCCCTGCCGCCCATGCTCCAAATTCGGGCTTGAAAAATGTCCGCTCGGACATTTCAAATGTATGTATGATATACCTAATGACGATATTATCAATTTCATAAACAAATAAGTTGCTATTTATACCTTTTACCGCACAAACTATGTTCATTATGAACTTTTGATGAACATAGTTAACTATTGCGATGACCAGCATTTTTTTGACACGTTGAACCAGTACTTTTGCGGGGTATGAGTTATTACACATATAATTTAATAACCGGTAATTTATAAGTATGAAAAAACTGTTCCTTTTATTTGTTTTTATCGTCACGTTCTCAAACGTTTTTGCGCAGCGCCAGGAGGTGGTTGAAATTGTGGGCATTAATACGGCTTTTCTTAACTCTTCACACAGTAGTTCGCCTTTAATTAAAGGCACCGCGCCCATAATGAGCATCAATTTCGGTGTAATAGATAATTTCAATTATGGCAATTTCGCAATACGCACCGGCCTTGTTTTTACCGGAAAAGGGGGAACTTATAATGAAAATAGCATCCCTAAAAATTTGAGGATATACTATTTTGAAGCCCCGGCTGATTTCATTTACCAGGAGCATAAAGGAAAAGACGGCATTTTTTTTGGCGCCGGCCCGTACTTTTCTGCTGGCTTTGGAGGCAAGCTTTATGTTGGCGACCCAAAAAAAGCATATACAGATGATCTGAATTTGTATAAAAAAGCGCCGCTTTTCAGAACAGGTGATATTGGCGCAGAAGGGATAATAGGGTATAAATTAAAATCTGGCTGTGTTCTGGATTTAAATTATAATGAGGGATTTGCAAACATTTTAACTAACAAGGCTAATAGCAATGATACCAAATCATTAATGAACCGCTCATTTGGAGTTTCTGTTGGCTATCCATTTTAACTGATTTGATTTTAATTAATAACACAAAAAGTTGAATAAGCTGTTTATATTTAATGATTGGTAATGCTCTCTTTATTTACTTTAGATAATGAAAAAACTACTGTTAATCCGTCACGCTAAAGCAACTCACGAAAGCGGTTATATCGATTTTGATCGCCCCCTGAAACAATCGGGCATGCAGGATGCAGTATTTATGGCTGGTGTTTTAAAGGGGCATGGGATCATCCCGGAAATCATTGTAACCAGTCCGGCGCTGCGTACGCTTACCACCGCCCAGATATTTACAGAACATCTGAACCTACCTACCCCAAATACCGATAAAAAAATTTATGATGCCAGCGAGTTTACTCTGGTAAATGTGATCAACAACCTGCCAAATGAAAATGATTTTATTGGCCTGGTGGGGCACAATCCCGGGATAAGCCAGCTACTACACTATTTGACCGGGCAAACGCGTGATTTGCCAACCTGTGCCGTCGCTCTGATCAGCTTTGACAATGACGACTGGCGTTCTATCAGCAGCGAAGACGGGCATCTGGAGTTTTATGATTCTCCTAAGGAATAACTGGAATCCTTAGTTTTAAATACCCTGTTTCGGCATACTTAATCCCTCTTCAAATTGCGGTTGGAGGATACCAACCTCCGTATGAACAATATGCGCCAAAATGCAAGTATTAGCTCTTTGATAATATACAAACAACTCAATGTCAAATAGTTACAATACAACCCCACATTAAACACACATAACCCTTTGCTGATTAATTTATTTAACTATTTTTGCCGACAAAATAACCTTATTCACTTTATATGAAAAAACTATTACTTTCCCTGCTTTTGGCAGGCTCTTCAATGGCAGCTTTTGCTCAATTACCAACTTTCGGAATTAAAGGCGGCGCCAACTTTTCAACATTACATGTATCGATTGATGGTACCAATCTCAGTGTCAATTCAGGTACGCTAACCACTTTTAACGCCGGTGTTTTTGTCGACTTTAAATTTGGTAACGTTTCTTTACAACCAGCCCTGAACCTGACCGGCAAAGGCGGAAAATTTAATGGTGTTTTTTCTGATACCGAAGATACCAACATAGAACAAGGCGATGGAAAGCTCAATTTACTTTATTTACAACTGCCAGTGAACCTGGTATATCATGTACCTGTTGTAGTTGGCGATATTTATTTTGGAGCCGGCCCTTATGTTGCCAAAGGTATTTCGGGCAAGGTTAAAGGGAAAGACACCGACGGAAATTCGATAAGCGAAGACGTTAAATTTGGTGATGACGGCAATATTAAATCAATGGAATACGGCGCTAATGCCATAGCTGGTATTAAACTAAAAACCGGTTTACTTTTTAACGTTAACTATGATTTAGGCTTATCAAACATAGCACCAAACGCAGATGGCGGCAAACTAAAAACCCGTGTGTTTGGAATTTCTGTAGGTTACGCTTTTTAAGCTGATTCCAAAAAACAAATAAAAAAAGGAGCTTTGCTCCTTTTTTTATTTTCCAAAAGTTCTAACTCACCTTATAAGTTTTACCGGGCATAGAGCGTATATACCCCTGCATTTCCATATTTAACAGGTTCATAGCCAGCATACTCATTGGCATATTGGCTTTTATAGTGAGGTCGTCAATTGCCAGCGGCGCTTTGTGCTGCTGTAAAATATCAAATATCAACCTTTCATCTGCCGATAAGTCAAGAGGCAAAACAAATTGCTCAACCGGTTTGGTGTAGTCGGTTTTTTCCCAGCCCAAACTAAAAGCAAGGTCGGCCACACAGGTAAGCAACGCCGCTTTATTATTACGGATCAGGAAGTTACACCCCTCAGAGTAATCATCACCCAGCCTGCCCGGAAAAGCAAATACATCCCGGTTATAGGAGTTGGCTATCTCGGCGGTTATTAACGCGCCGCCTTTTATCCCTGCCTCAATCACAACTGTAGCATCGGCAATACCGGCAACAATACGGTTGCGCTGCGGAAAATTCTCCCTGTCGGGTACAGTACCGGATGGATACTCGCTTAACAGCCCTCCATTTTCCAGCATTTTATCGGCCGTAGCCCGGTTCTGACTGGGGTAAAGCCTGTCCAACCCATGCCCCAGCACCCCTACCGTTGGCATATTGAGCCGCAGGCACTCCTTATGGGCAGCAACATCAATACCCAAAGCCAGGCCACTTACTATTAAAACAGGGTATTGCCGCAGTTCTTCAATAAGCTCTTTGCAAAGGTGGCGGCCATAGTCGGTAGCATTTCGTGTGCCCACTATGCTTATAATATGCGGCGGGTTTAAATCTATATTACCTTTTGCATACAGTAATACCGGCGAGTCGCCACAGTTCTTTAACCGTTTGGGATACCTGCTGTCGGTATAAAAAATCACCTCTATCCCGTGTTTTTCAATAAAGGTCAACTCCTTTTCGGCCTTTTTCAAGGCATCTTCAAAATCGAGCTGACTGATGGTTTTTTCACCAATACCCGGCACTTTGATCAGTTTGGCCGGCGAAGCTTTAAAAATATCTTCGGCGCTGCCAAAGTAAGCTAATAAGGATTTAGACAATGTTGGACCGATATTTTTTATAAAAGTTAAAGCTACCTTATGGTGTAATGACATGTTCAGGATGTGGAGATTTTGCTATGCAAATTAGCAATATTCAGGGTAATTTTCAAACACCGGTATTAAAATATCACGATACTCTCTCGACCTTCAGTTGTGCATCTGAATATATCTTTCAAAAAACTATAAAAATAGTTTGCAAACTATAAAAATAGTTTTACCTTTATGCAACTATAAAAATAGTTTGCTATGAACATCAAAGAACTAACCAAAGCCGAAGAGCAGATCATGCAAATACTCTGGCAGTTGAAAGAAGCCATCGTAAAGGATATTATTGAGCAAATGCCTGATCCAAAACCGGCGTATAACACCGTATCAACCGTGGTAAGGGTGCTGGAGGGCAAAGGTTTTATTGACCATAAAGCCTATGGCAACTCACATGTTTACTATCCCCTTATCAGTGATGAACAATACAAAAAGTTCACTTTTGATAAAATGATGAAGAACTATTTCAGCAATTCGTACCAAAGCCTGGTATCATTTATTGTTGACGAAAAACAACTTGGAGTAAAAGAGCTTGACGAGCTAACCTCCCTCATTGATCAACTTAAAACCAAAAAATCATGAACTGGCTGCATTATCTGCTCGAAGCAAATTTATACCTCGTGGTATTTTACGCCGGGTATCAGCTGTTTTTAAAGAACGAAACCTATTACACTCTTAACAGGGTGTACCTGCTGCTTAGTTGTACATTATCCTTTGTATTCCCACTGGTACAAATAGGCGTACTAAAACCTGCTGAACAAGATGCGGGCGTTACCGCTTATGTGCTGTCAACGGGTTTAAAACCCGTGGCAAACCAGGCAGCTGCTTTTAGTTTGAGCATACAGGATGTGCTTTTTTATGCCTACTTACTGGGGGTTATTGTGCTGGCTATCATATTGCTTTTAAAGTTGTTTAAGCTGGCAAGCATGACCAGGGCAGCTCATAAAATGATAGATGAAAGATATAAAATTGTGCCTGTTGATGATTCGAACATCGCGTTTTCCTTTTTTAATTACCTTTTTATTGGCTCAAAAACTACGGGTAATGATATTATAATAAGGCATGAGCTGGTACACATCAGGCAAAAACACACCTTCGATGTGCTGTTCCTGGAACTGATCAAGATAATCAACTGGTTTAACCCCTTCATTTACCTGATGCAGGTAAGCCTTAAAACCGTGCATGAATATATTGCCGACGAGCAAACCGCGGCTCTTGAAACTGATGCCCTCACCTATTCTTCGTTTTTAGTTAATAATGCCTACGGCCTTAACGGCTCATCAGTTACACATTCATTTTTCAATTATAACCTGTTAAAAAAGAGGATCATTATGTTAAACCAAAAACGTTCGGGGAATTTAGCCAGGCTAAAATACCTCGTAACTGTGCCCATCTGTGCGGCGGCGCTTTGCGCATCTACCCTTGGGTTCAGCAAAACCTATGCACTTATAGATCTGGTGCCACGACATGATATTATACTGGCGGCTGATTATAAAACAGCTAATATTGCAACTGATACAACACGGATTATTAATAAAAACCAGGTAACTTCCAAAGGCTACAAGTATAAAGAAGAGGGTTATCTGATAAATGGCAAAACCGATTTCAGGGTAGTTATTACCGAAAAAAATGGGGAACAGGTAGAATATTTCAAACACTCGGCAAAACCGGCTGATTTGGCTATGTTAAAGAATAAATATGGTTATTCATTCCCAAAAATGTTGATTTATCCTAAACTTCCACCTCCTCCTCCAGTACCAGTTGCACCATCAGTAAACGCACCCGACCCAAAAGCCATTACAAAACGGCCGCCACCGCCGCCGCCTGTAAATCCAGTCAAAGCGCCAAAATCAGCACTGAAGGTTAAAAAAAACACAAAAGTAATTGATGTTGTGATTTCACCACCACCTGCCGATGAGCCTGCTCCCCCAGCTCCTGTCCAGACATCAGGCGAAGCTGTGCCACCGCCGCCGCCGCCCAAAGATCCTTTTGAAGATCTCCATAAATATATTGCAAAATATACCAGATATCCGACAGCTGCACATGACAATCATATCGGCGGTAGATTGATTATTGCTTTTACCCTTAATGATGGTAAAATGAATAATATAAAAATCACCAGGGGGGTAGATCAGCAAATAGATGCTGAAGTATTGAGAGTACTTAAAAATTTCACTGGTTCTGTTAGTATAAAATCAGGAAATTATGCCATGCCTATTTCCTTTACTCTTGTAGATAAAAATGATAAACAGGTAGCACATACGCCAGATAATTATATGTATAAAGCTGTCGCTGCAAACCCTGATAAAACTGCTAAGCCAACCTATATGCTAAATGAAGTGGTAATAGTTGGTTATATGAATAACTAAATCTCAATTGATCACCTAATATAATAAGCTCAAATTATTTTGAGGTTAAACTGCTGAACGGCTAAAACTGCTTCGGCATTTTTCCATGTAATACCCTCTCCTCTTTTTAAAAAGTTTTCTATTCTCCAACACGTCATTGCGAGGTACGAAGCAATCTCTTTAGGACAAATAGCGATTTTGCAAGACTGATCGGCAATTGGGGATTGCTTCGTACCTCGCAATGACGCGTCTTTTTCTTACCCCTTTACGTATATTACCTGTTTGGTTTCAAAAAACTCTTCGGTAAAATGATCTTTCAGATAGTATTGCTGTACTTTCAGTCCCGATTCTTTAATTTCCTGTTCCAGATCGCCGCCTTTAAGATATAAAATACCATTAGGCAACACATTTTTCGACTCCTTATTGAACTTGCCCCGCACCCAGGGATAAAAATCCTTAAGCTGCGTAACCGCCCGCGATACCACAAAATCAAACTTCTCGTTCAATTGCTCGGCCCGCATATGCGATGCCCTCACATTGGCAAGGCCCAGGGCACCGGCCACTTCCTGCACCACTTTTATTTTTTTTCCGATAGAATCAACCAGGTGAAACTGTGTTTGAGGGAATAAAACAGCGAGCGGAATACCCGGAAAACCTCCGCCTGTACCTACATCAAGTACGCTTTCGCCCGGCAAAAACCCCATTACTTTGGCTATACCTATAGAATGCAGCACGTGCCGTTCATATAAAAGGTCAATGTCTTTACGTGATATTACGTTGATCTGGCCGTTCCATAGTTCGTATAACCCGGGCAGTTGCTCTATTTGCGCGCGCTGATGCGCGGTGAGGTCAGAAAAATATTTAAATATGATATCAGATGTCATCCCTGTTAAAACGGTTAATGATGTTGCCAAGCAGGTACCTTGCCCTAAATAATTGCGCTTTAACCGTGCCCAGTGGCAAATCAAGCTGCTGGGCTATTTCCTCGTATGATAATTCATCAAAGTAACGCAGCGTGATCAGGTTACGATAACGGTGGGGTAAACTTTCAATCAGTAATTTAAGTTCCTGTGTTTGCTGCTTTTTAATGGAAGTTTCTTCAGGGTTTAAAATATCGGCCTTTATTTGCAGGGGCTTTTCTTCGCCTTCATCATCGGTCATGCCGTGAATTGATTGCGTGTTTAGCTTTTTTTTACGGATAAAATCAATACAATTGTTGGTGGCTACCCTAAACAACCAGGTACTAAAAGCATAATCGGGCTGATATTTATCCAGTTTTTCAAACGCTTTGGCAAAGGTTTCAACAGTAAGATCCATAGCATCTTCCTTATTGTTAACCATTTTTAAAACCATAAAATAAATAGAATCCTTGTACCTGTGCATCAAATCGGCATACGCTTTCTGATCACCCGCGCGTGCCCTTACAACCAGATTAAAATCATTCTTGGCATTGTCGGTAAAGTTGGCATTTATTTCCATTGGGTCGTCTTTAAAAATGTACCTATCAGCCCAAAAACATTTAAATACATGTAATAAATTATATCAAAAAACGGCAAATACCAGATCAGGTCCCTGCCATTAAGTTTTGTGAATATCTTACTGTAAATAATTAGTTGTAATATCAACCTAAAAATGAACAAACCTAATGCCAGTAACGGCTCATATTTAAAAACAAGGCATAATATGAGTAAAATATAAAAAATAAATCCGCTCATAGCATCAAAGCTAAGCATTCTCCTGTGCTTGTTTTTATACAGTTTGCCAACTCCCATGTGCCGCTTTTTTTGCCTGTACCATGATTTTAAAGTGGTTTTTGCACTGGTGTAAATAAAAGCTTCGGGGTGTATCTCTATTGTAGTGTTAGTGGCGGTGGCGTGCTGGTTTACAAACAGGTCATCATCGCCCGATATTACATGCATGTGTGATGCAAAGCCCTTTTGACTAAAAAACAAGGTTTTGGTATAGGCAAGGTTGCGGCCAATACCCATATACGGATCACCATTAATTGCGCTTGATAAATAATTTATAGCTGTTTTTAATGTTTCAAACCGGGTAAACCAGTTAATAAAACCACTTGCCTTATAATATGGCGAGTAACCCAAAACTATTTGCGCGCCGGTGCTGAAATTGATGGCCATGCGGGCTATCCAGTTTGCTGAGGCGGGTTTGCAATCAGCATCGGTAAACAGCAGGTACTCGTTCTTGGCGGCTTTTATGCCGAGGGTAAGCGCAAATTTCTTCCCGGTTTTAAAACGGTCATGCTCGGTTATGGTTACCACTTTTAACTGTGGGTATTGGCGTTGCATATCATCCAAAACAATGTCCGACGAGTCGTAAGAGCAGTCGTTTATCACTATAACCTCATAGTCGTGGTAGTTTTGCTGTAGTATAACAGGCAGGTTCTCCTTCAAATTTTCGGCTTCGTTACGTGCGCTTATAATTACCGAAACGGGTATCATAACCGCTGGCAATTCTTCTGCCGGCTTATAACGGGCCAACCGGTTGTGCCTGCTTATCAGATAATATAGCTGTACAATAAAACAAAGCTGAAAAAGAAGAAAAAGTACAATGTGTATATAAGTTTCCAAACAAGTGATAATATCAGGCAAATTTGTTAAAAAACACTGGAATTAATAGGGTTAGCTTTGGTTTATTTGTTGATTATTACCCACACTAAAAAGTTTTTTTTCCACAAACCGGTCCCAAATCCCTGCTTTAGGCGATGAATTTACCCGCCGTACTTTTACCCCACCCCTTTACAAAGTAACAGGTGTACGCCTTTTATTCATGGCAAACCTTATGGCGAGTGGGCAAGCACCGGGATATCCGGCTAATGGTTATCATTTGCCGCGTTGAATATTTCATTGTCAACCATTTAAGCAAACCCGCTTTATTTGTTAATTTTGCAACCTCAAAATGAAATTTAACTTAACAGCACAAGACCCGCTTTCAAAAGCCCGGGCGGGTGAAATAACCACCGACCACGGTACCATACAAACTCCAATTTTTATGCCTGTAGGTACTGCCGGCACGGTAAAAGCAGTACATCAGCGCGAGCTTAAAACCGATATACAGGCCCAGATCATTTTAGGGAACACCTACCATTTGTATTTACGGCCTGGTCTTAATACGCTTGAAAACGCGGGTGGATTGCATAAATTTAACGGCTGGGATGGCCCTATTTTAACCGATAGCGGCGGCTACCAGGTTTATTCGCTTACCGAAGTACGCAAGATCAAGGAAGAAGGCGTTACTTTTCGGTCGCATATTGATGGCTCAAAACACCTGTTTACGCCAGAAAATGTGATGGATATACAGCGTATAATAGGTGCCGATATTATTATGGCCTTTGACGAATGCACACCCTACCCCTGCGATTACCAGTATGCGAGGCGATCAATTGATATGACACACCGCTGGTTAAAACGATGCTGCGACCGCTTTGACAGTACTGAACCAAAGTATGGCTACAGCCAAACCCTGTTCCCGATAGTGCAGGGTTCGGTATATAAAGATCTGCGCGTAAAATCAGCCGAGGTTATAGCCTCATATGAGCGCGAGGGCAATGCCATAGGTGGTCTTTCGGTAGGCGAACCCGCCGAGGAAATGTATGAAATGACAGAAATTGTTTGCAATATATTACCACAGCAAAAACCACGTTATTTAATGGGTGTAGGCACACCTGTTAATATATTGGAAAATATTGCATTAGGAATTGATATGTTTGATTGCGTTATGCCAACCCGTAATGCGCGCAACGGTATGCTTTTTACCAAAAATGGTATCATTAACATCAAGAACGAAAAGTGGAAGAATGATTTTTCGGCCATTGAGGAAGACAGCGACCTGTTTGCCGATAAAAATTACACCAAAGCCTATTTGCGCCACCTGATACACTCGGGCGAGATGCTTGGGGCGCAGATTGCAACGTTGCATAACCTGCACTTTTACCTTTGGCTGGTTAAAGAGGCACGTAAAAAGATCATTGCAGGCGAGTTTTATAACTGGAAAAACATGATGGTTAACCGCCTGGGCCAACGATTATAAAGAGTATAACTCAAAAAGAAGTGATAATAAACGCATTTTATAGGATATCCGTTCTGGTGTTAAAAAACAAATGATCTGACAGATGAGGGCTTTTATACACCGGTACCTGAAGGTTATTGACCGATTTATCATTAAAAAATACCTGGGCACTTTTGTGTTTACCATGGGTGTTTTTATAGTGGTATCGGTAGTGTTTGACGTATCGGAAAAGCTGGATAACTTCACCAGCAAGCATGCCTCACTTCATGATATTGTATTTCAATATTATGCGGGGTTTGTTCCGTTTTACCTCAATATGCTGTCGCCGCTTATTAATTTTCTGGCGGTGATATTATTTACGGCCAAAATGGCCAATCAAACTGAAATAGTACCCATATTGAGCGGAAAAGCCAGTTTTAACCGCTTTTTGAGGCCTTATTTCATTTCATCCACCATCATATTCATAGTGTCGTTTTTTGCAAACGTATATTTAATACCATACACCAATCACCTTAAAAACAGCTTTGAAAATGCCAACGGCATAACTGATAACGACCCTACCAAGAGCGAGGTGCACATGCAGATTGATAAGCACACGTTTGTATATCTGCAAAATTATGATCAAACCGTTCATACAGGCTATCAGTTTATTATGGAGAAATTTAACGGTGATACGCTGCGCGAAAAACTTATTGCCAACCAGGTATCTTACGACTCCGTAAAAAGAGTTTGGTCGTTAAAAAACTATTCTGTTAAGTATATAAATGGCTTAAAAGAGAAAATGGTGGAGAATGTTATGCAGAAAGATACGGTATTAGACATGCACCCAACAGACTTTATTGTGTATGATAACGTATACACGGCTATGTCCTTAAATGAACTGAACAAGAATATTGAGAAAGAAAAACTACGCCGTCCCGAGGTTTTAAACAACCTATATTTCGAAAAATTCCATCGTTTTGTATACCCGTTATCGGCTTATGTTTTAACGATACTGGGTGTGGCCTTGTCTTCGCGTAAGGTGCGCGGTGGTGTTGGCCTACCGCTGGGGATAGGTATTTTACTCTGTTTTGCCTACATCATTTTAGAAAAATTTGCCATCGTATTCTCCATAAAAGGAGGCGTACCTCCTATTTTTACTGTCATGATCCCTAACGCGCTGTTTGGCATATTCGGTTATTATTTACTATTAAAAGCACCAAAATAGTGGCTAAAGAAAATACCCTTACCGGCCCTAATAAGAACCTGATCATCCTTCATTTTACTGTTTTTATATGGGGCTTTACCGGCATCCTGGGCCAGCTTATTTCTATATCGGCTGTACAATTGGTATGGTATCGTGTAATTATTGCATTCATTTCGCTGTTTTTATACTTTAAATTCAATAAAACTGACGTAAAAATTGTTAAAAAAACGCTTTTTCAACTGGTTTTTACAGGCGGTTTAGTGGGTGCGCACTGGGTACTTTTCTTCGCTTCCATCAAATTATCAACCGTTCCTGTGGCCCTGGTTTGCACTTCCAGCATTACTTTATTTACTGCTGTACTGGAGCCATTGGTCAATAAATCAAAGATTTCAAAACTCGAAATACTGGCCGGACTTTTAATTATAACCGGCATAGTTTTAATTTTCAAATTTGAAACTAAATACACTAAGGGTATTATTGCAGGCCTTACATGCGCGCTTTGCGCGAGCCTTTTCTCCATCATTAATTCCAGGTTTGTAAAGAAAATGGAGGCCCCTACCATCGCATTTTATGAGCTGGCGGGAGCAGTTTTCTGGATCTCTTTATACCTTTTATTAACCGGAGGTTTTACCAGTTCGCTCATTTTAAAGAACAGTGATATTGGTTATCTACTGTTGCTTGGCACCATCTGCACCTCGCTCGCTTACGTTGCCGGGGTATCAGTTATGCGCGAACTTTCGGCTTTTAAGGTTGCACTAATTACCAATCTTGAGCCTGTTTACGGCATCCTGATGTCATTTATTTTCTTTGGTGACATGAACAAAATGACTACAGGTTTTTGGGTGGGAGCCATCATTATTCTATCAACAATCTTTCTGTATCCGGTTGCTCAGAAACAAATTGTAAAACGGAAAAACAGATCGCAATCCTGATCAGTCCTTTTTTTTGCTCTTACATTCCGTCGCTTTTAACACACGAAAAGGCTATCCTGAAGCTGGCAAAATCAACGTAAAATACAGCGCTATTTTCCTCCGCTGCCCGCGGTAGGAGGGAGTATTGCTCGCTCCAGTACGGGCTATTTTTAAGCCCTACAAGACACGCTGATATTTTCCCACGTTCAACATCGTTTAAACAATTCAGCGTTCAACAGGGCCAAAATTCAATTTTCACTTAGTGTACTTAATTTTAAAACATAAAAATTAGTATTCTGCGGTTTTACAGTATATTTTAAATTCAAAATTCCATTTTAAAAATCAAAACACACTTTAAATTAAATTTTTATGTGATTTATAATCAAATATTTATAATGATTATTAGAAGTAAAAATTAAGCTTAAAGAAGACAACTCGAATTACTAAAAACTAAAATAATTAGCAATTATAAATATCATGCTTAAATATAAGATTTATTCATTTATTAATCAGATATATACAAAGTTTCATATAAGGTTTCACTACAGATACTATAGTAAACAAAGTGAGTAGAACATAGTGTTGTGAAAGGTAAAAGCGAGGAATGAAATTAAAACCACTCAGCAGCCTGTGTTGTATACAAAAAAGTTAAACCGTGCAAAAATATCGGATTCTCAGGGCAGCATCCCGACCCGTTTTCAAGCAACAAAACAATAGTATCACAATTAGGGGAGCCCAAAAAGATCCGCTTTTCTCAGCAAGATCTTTACTGGCATTTTTTGACTGATAGTACCAGTTCAAAATTTCATTATTTCAGGAGCGGCGGCTTTTATGGTCGCCATCGTTTTTAACAAAATCATAAAATCGCGCCATGGCAGGATGGCGATCAAAATCCAACTTTCTAAAAAGTAATTTTCACCTCTGCCCTCTTTTGTTTTGTAATTTCAGACAGGGTGGCTAAAAACCATTTTTAATAAACATTTAAAAACTGCATATTGTATTAACTGTTAAATCAAATCACCATGAGCATTAAAACAATAATCATTGTAGTCATCACCGTTTTGCTTACCGCGGCATTTGCGCAAAACACTGATAAGGTTCCGTTCGCATTTTTATTCGCTAACTTTTATGTTTCAAAACTAACGATGATGATGACCGTGGCAGTGGTGGCGTTTATTTTAGGGTTACTGGTTGGCCGCCCCAAAAAAGCAAAATTTGACATTGAAGGCTATCATGACAATATCCACAAAAAGGATGATCCCAATACACTAAGCGACGAAGACAAAGATTATATCAGCTAATACCAAACAACACTATGGAAAAGAGAATCGGATTTATAGGCCTGGGCAATATGGGCATCAACATAGCCAAAAACCTGATAAACGCAGGCTATCATCTACAGGTTTATAATCGCACACTTTCAAAAGCCAATGAGCTTGACCCGGCGTACACTACTCCGTGCAAAACCCCGGCTGATGCCGCCAGCGGTGTACACATAGTTATTACCATGCTGACTGACGATGAAGTGCTGAAAGAAATAACATTGGGCGATCAGGGTATATTGGAAGGCCTACCTGAACACGCCCTGCATATCTCCATGAGCACCGTCTCGCCTGAAACAGCTGAACAGCTTGCGGCTCTTCATAATGAAGCAGGCAGCCACTATTTGGCCGCCCCTGTGTTTGGCCGGCCCGAAGCGGCTGAGGCGCGCAAGCTGTGGATATGCGTGTCAGGTGACCAGCATGCTAAGGATACTGCCAAACCTGTTCTTGATTGCTTGGGCCAGGGTATTATTGATTTTGGGGAAGCTACAGGCGGGGCCAACGTGATAAAAATTGCCGGTAATTTTATGATCATGGCTTCGATGGAGATGATGGCCGAAGCTTTTACCCTTGCCGAAAAGAATGGATTAGACCGCGCACAGGTAGCCGGTTTCTTCGGATCGACGCTTTTCAATGCGCCCATTTTTCAAAACTATGGCAAGCTCATAGCAGGCAAACAATATGAGCCGGTTGGCTTCAAGTCTAAATTAGGCTATAAGGACGCACGTCTTGCATTTAAACTATCGCAGGCAAGTGAGACACCCATGCCGCTTGTAAATGCGTTACACAGCCGCTTATTAACCGCCGTTGCAAAAGGCCGCGGAGATACGGATTGGATTGAAGGCATAAGCAGGGGTGTTAGTGAGGATGCAGGAGTGTAATTTGATTTGGAATTTTGGATGTTCGATTTCAGATTTGACTTTTAAGTGCCATTGGAGAGCAATGCTGAACGGAGGGACAACGAACGCTGCGATGTTGGGATGAGCCTTTACTGCCTTGCTTATCTGGATTTACCATGCTTACCATAACGGGCAGCAAATGTCACACATCATAAAAAACTTGATTCTCTACTTCCAGGTGCTGCAGATCCGGCATTTGCTCAAATATACCAAACACAGACGCCCCACTGCCGCTCATACCGGCGTAGAGCGCACCAGATTCATATAAAGCAGCTTTAACGCCACGTATTTCAGCATGATTTTTAAATATTGATACCTCAAAATCATTTTTTATATATTTTTTCCATTCGGCTATCGGTTCAGCAATCAACTCCAGCAGTGAATCCTTCACCATAGCGGGCTTAATACCGCGAAAAGCCTCTGCGGTTGATATGTGCACATCAGGCATTACCAAAACAATTTTATAATTTGACAGATCAAGTTTGATGGGTTCAAATTCATCCCCTCTCTCAAATGCGAATACCGGTTTGTTTTCAATAAAGAAAGCACAATCGGCACCCAGCTTACGGGCATGATCAGTCATCTGATCAATGGACAAACCAAGCTTAAACTGCTGGTTCATCAACCTTATAAAAAAAGCTGCATCGGCCGAGCCTCCGCCCAACCCGGCACCTATCGGGATATTTTTATGAAGGTGGATGCTTACCGGCGGCAGGTCATGATTTTTTTTAAGCAGATGATAACCCTTTATACACAAGTTATCCTCCATCGCGCCGGGAATATCAAGACCCGATGAATTAAAACTTAACTCATCGCTCACTACAACCTCAAGAGCATCTTTGATATTTATCGGATAAAAAATGGTTTCCAGATTATGATAGCCGTCGGACCGGCGTTCGGTAATGTTAAGACCAATGTTTATTTTTGCGTTCGGGAACAGGATCATAAGCGTAATTAACACGGCATCTATTTTTAAACAACCGTAGGATACCAAAAGTAGATTATTTTTCTTTGTTCCGAAATATTAGTCGTTGAGTCATTACTTACTTAAGGATATTATCAAAATTCAGTTAATCAACAAAAAATGAAACAGTATCTCGACCTGATGAAGCACGTGATGGAAACCGGCGCTCAAAAACATGACAGAACCGGCACCGGCACGGTAAGTGTGTTTGGCTACCAGATGCGTTTCAATCTGAAAGATGGTTTCCCGATGGTGACCACCAAAAAATTACACCTTAAATCCATTATCCATGAGCTGATATGGTTTTTGAGTGGCGATACCAACATCAGCTATCTGAAAGAAAATGGTGTACGCATATGGGATGAATGGGCCGATGCAGAAGGCAACCTGGGTCCTGTGTATGGCTACCAGTGGCGCTCATGGCCAAAACCCGATGGCGGGCACATTGACCAGATAACTCAGGTGGTAAACCAGATCAGGAATAATCCCGATTCTCGCCGCATGATCGTGTCTGCATGGAACGTTGCCGATGTGAACCAGATGGCGCTCCCCCCCTGTCACAGTCTTTTTCAGTTTTACGTTGAACCGCCCAATAAAGAAAAGGGCGAATCAAGAGGTAAGCTATCATGTCAGCTTTATCAGCGCAGTGCCGATATATTTTTGGGCGTACCATTCAATATAGCTTCATATGCATTGCTTACTATGATGATGACCCAGGTATGCGAGCTTGATTATGGCGATTTTATCCACACTTTTGGCGATGCCCACTTATACAATAACCATATGGACCAGGCCCGCCTGCAATTGAGCCGCGAACCCCGCCCGCTGCCAACCATGAAAATAAATCCAGAGGTAAAGGATATTTTTAAATTTAAGTTTGAAGATTTTACGTTGGAAAATTATGATCCCTGGCCACATATTAAAGCTGCTGTGGCGGTGTAGAGTTAATCGTCTTTTTAACAATTAACAGAATTTCATTATCCTTACAAAAATTAAAGCAGTACCGTCATTAGGTGGAGTATGGGCTTAATCCAGACTAACACCCATAACCAATGAATAAATGATCACATCCATTATAGTTGCCATAGCCAAAAATAATGCTATAGGTAAAGACAATAAATTGCTCTGGTATTTACCCAACGATCTGAAACATTTTAAGGAAGTTACTACTGGACATACCGTTATCATGGGTCGCAAAACTTATGATTCTGTTGGCAAGCCTTTGCCTAATCGCCGTAATATTGTTATTACGCGGCAAGCCATCAGTATTGAAGGGTGCGAAGTAGTAAATTCCCTTGATGCAGCACTGGCTCTTTGCGCAAACGAGGCCGAGGTGTTTATTGTAGGCGGGGCCGAAATTTACAGGCAGGCTATTCCGCTTACTGACCGCATCTATTTAACCGTTATTGATCAGGATTTTGACGGCGATACTTTTTTTCCGGAATTAAATTCAATTGAATGGAAGGTAAAAGACCGCGAAAATTTTGAACCAGACGAAAAAAATAAGTTCAGGTACTCCTTTATTACGCTGGAGCGGAGGTAACATTTTCTGTCATTAAATTGTTTTAATTTAAAATTTCATGCTTGCGAAATTTTATTAGATTTGCCGTCTTATTTAAAAATTGCTTATAAACTAATTAATTACATATTAAAATTCGATGCAAGGTAAAGGGGTTATTAAATTTTTCGCCATTCTGTTAGCTGTGGTATGTTTATACCAGCTTTCATTCACGTGGGTGGCAAATAAAGTTCAAAGTGATGCCAAAGTATATTCGAAGGGTGACCCTGAGAAAGAAACAGCCTATCTGGATTCTATGTCTACACAACCGGTATATCCGTTGTTTAAACACAATTATCAATACGTATTGCAAAGAGAACTTGCATTAGGCCTCGACCTTAAAGGTGGTATGAACGTTACCATGCAAATTTCACTTGACGAACTGGTTAGGAAAATTGCAAACAACAATCCTGATGTAACTTTTAACCAGGCTTTGGTAAATGCGGATAAGTTACAGGCAGATGCTAAAACTACTCAGAAAAATTTCATTTCGTTATTTGTTAGCGAGTATGAAAAATTAAATCCAACCGGTAAACTGGCTGCTATCTTTTCAACAAAAGATAATCAGGATCACCTTAAGTTCAACGCTTCAAACAGCGAGGTAGAAGCATATCTGAAAGATCAGGCCAACACCGCGGTAAAACAATCATACACCGTTTTAAATACCCGTATCAATCAGTTTGGCGTTACCCAGCCTAACATTCAGTTAGAGCAAAGCTCAAACCGTATACTGATAGAGCTGCCTGGTGTAAAAGAACCTGAGCGTGTACGCAAGCTTTTACAAGGTTCGGCCAAGCTGGAATTTTATGAGACCTTTGACAATACCGAAGCTTACCAGTATCTGATCAACATTGATAACCTGCTGGCAGCAAAAAACAAAACAGCTAAAACTGACTCATCAAAGACGGCTGCTACTTCTACTAAAACCGATACTGCCGCAAAAGCAGGTTCATTGTTAAGCAAAGTTCAAAAAAACGCTGCTAAAGATACATCGGCTTTAGCCAACAGGGCACAACAAGCATCATTGCATCCGCTGTTTTCAGTTATGCAGCTAAATATCAATCAGGGTCCAAACGGTCAGCAATTAGGCCAGGGTCCGGTTGTTGGTTATGCTCCGCTAAAAGATACCGCAAAAGTTAATTCATATTTGCAGAGTGCCGATGTAAAGGCAGTAATACCGCGTAACCTGAAATTCCTTTGGGAAGTAAAACCCATAAAGGATGCTAAAGAAAAAGTATTTGCGTTATACGCTATTAAACTAAGTGGCGCTCAAAACGGTCCTGTATTGTCAGGAGACGTTATAAATGATGCCGGACAGGACGTTGATCCTAAAGGCAGCCCTGAAGTAAGAATGGTAATGAACTCGCAGGGAGCTGAAAAATGGCGTACCATTACTGCTGAAGCGTCATCAGGTACCAACAAAAAAGCAATTGCTATTGTACTTGACGACAATGTGTACTCTGCTCCTACTGTTCAAAACGAAATTTCAGGCGGTGTATCATCTATATCAGGAAACTTTACCATTGAGGATACCCGTGATTTGGCCAACGTATTAAAAGCAGGTCGTTTACCAGCTCCGGCTCATATCATATCAGAAGCCATAGTAGGTCCGTCATTGGGTCAGGAAGCCATCAGCGCCGGTATTACTTCAAGTATATTAGGTTTGGTTGTGGTATTGGTATTCATGATAGCCTATTACAACCGCGCAGGTACTGTAGCTGTGGTTGCCGTTATCATCAACATTTTCTTCCTGATGGGGGTATTAACCAGTCTGGGCGCGGTATTAACGCTGCCAGGTATTGCGGGTATAGTGCTTACCCTGGGTATAGCGGTTGATGCAAACGTACTGGTTTATGAGCGCGTGCGTGAAGAACTTGGTTTAGGCAAATCATTGAGGATAGCAGTGGCCGATGGTTTTAAACATGCTTTACCTTCCATCCTCGATTCGCAGATCAGTACTTTCTTAACCGGTTTGATCCTGTTTATCTTCGGTTCTGGTCCAATACAGGGCTTTGCTACCACATTAATGATCGGTATCATTACTTCATTATTCTGCTCGTTATTAATTTCAAGGGTTATTTTTGAGTGGATGCTTGATAAAGGCTGGGATATTAAATTCTCAAATCCATGGAGCTCTCATACATTCAAAAACGCAAACTTTAAGTTTGTAAAAAACCGTGTTAAATTTTACATATTCTCCGGTTTATTTATCACAGCTGGTTTAATATCTATATTTACCCGCGGGTTTAGCTATGGTGTTGATTTTGAAGGCGGTCGCAACTATATCATCAACTTCCCCAACAAAAATGTTACTACCGAAGCTATTCATGATGCCGTTGATGCAACATTGGGTCGTAGCACAGAGGTTAAAACGTTTGGTGCTGATAAGATCAGTATTACTACAAACTATTTGATCAGGGATAACAATTCAACAGCTGATGCCAAAGTAAGGAACACCCTGATCCAGGCCTTAAACACCAAAGAAGCTACCCGCATATCCGATAAAGACATATTAGGGTTATCAAAAGTGAGCGCAACCGTTGCCGATGAGCTAAAAACATCAGCTATATATACGGTACTGTTTGCCATATTTGTTATTTCGGCTTATATACTCATCCGGTTCCGTAAATGGCAATTCAGTTTGGGTGCCATGATAGCTACAGCGCACGATGCTTTGCTGGTATTATCATTCTTTTCATTGTTCAGGGGCTATCTTCCGTTCTCACTGGATATTGACCAGGCCTTCATTGCTGCTATATTAACGGTTATAGGTTACTCTATTAACGATACTGTGGTTGTGTTTGATAGGATCCGCGAATTCCTTGAACTGCATCACGCAAAAACCGATAACCCCGAAGAAGTTATTAACCAGGCTATCAACAGCACATTGAGCCGTACTATTATTACCGCTTTAACAGTGATATTCGTATTGATCGTATTGTTCCTGTTTGGTGGCGATGTAATTAAAGGGTTCTCATTTGCCCTGTTAATTGGTGTAATCTTTGGAACATACTCGTCTATTTGCGTAGCAACACCAGTGATCGTCGATTTTGGAAAAAAAGATCTGAGATAATTAAATTCAATTTATTTATAAGGCTCCAAAGAACTTTTGGAGCCTTTTTTGTTATACAAACAGCTCCCCTCGCAACCATCAACGGAAGGGAGAGCTTTAAAAACACAAAAGCTCCTCTTCTTGGGGAGATTTAGCGGGGTTAAAATAATCTGCATATGAACTTAACAGACAACTCAAAATTTCCGTTGGTAGTTATTGTAGGCGGAGGCTTTGGCGGGCTCCAGGTAGCCAAAAAATTAAAAGATAAGCCTGTTGATGTTTTGATGCTTGACAAGCACAACTACCACACCTTTCAACCACTGTTGTACCAGGTTGCCATGGGCAGTCTTGAGTCGGAATCAATAGCTTTTTCTTTACGTAAAAATTTCGCAAGTCAAAAGAATTTCCGGTTCAGGATAGCAGAAGTAAACAGGGTAAATGCCGAAAAAAACACAATTGACACCACCATTGGCGAAATTGCCTATGATTACCTGGTGATAGCCACGGGATCAACCACCAACTTTTTTGGCAATAAGGATATTGAGCATTTTTCAATGCCTATGAAATCAATCCCTGAAGCCCTTAACCTGCGGTATTCTGTTTTGCAAAATATAGAAGAGGCTTTGCTGAAGCCCAGCAAGGAAGAACGGGAGCCTTACCTCACCTTTGTGCTGGTGGGTGCCGGACCAACCGGCGTTGAGCTGTCAGGCTCATTGGCCGAGCTACGCAACCACATACTGGCCAAGGATTATCCGGAACTCAAAAAAGAGGATATGAAAGTTTACCTGGTCGACTTTTTGCCAAAGGTGCTGGGGCCTTTTTCTGATGAGGCTTCCGCAGCGGCAAAAGATTTTTTAACCGGGATGGGTGTTGAGGTGCTTTTGGGCATGAAGGTAGATAGTTATGATGGTGACGAAATAAAATTTGAGGGCGGCAAAACCATCCGTACTAAAAACGTGATCTGGAGTGCCGGGGTGATGGGCGTTATTCCCGAAGGTTTTGATAAAGATATAATTGAACGCGGCAACAGGATCAGGACCGATAGTATTTGCCGGGTAATAGGCTCTGATAACATATTTGCAATTGGTGACGTAGCGGCTATGATAACAGACGAAACCCCAAAGGGTCATCCAGGTGTTGCCCAGGTGGCTATTCAAATGGGACAGCATGTAGCCCAATCAATAGTCCAGCTCATTAACCATGAGCCAACCGCTCCCTTTAAATATTTTGACAAAGGATCATTAGCCACCATAGGCCGTAATAAAGCGGTTGCCGATTTGGGTAAAATAAAATTTCAGGGATTTTTTGCCTGGCTGGTATGGATGTTTGTACACCTGATCTCGCTTTTGGGAGGCCGTAATAAAGTGATCGTATTTATTAACTGGGTTTCCAGTTATATTACTTATAACGGGGGCACAAGACTTATCATCCGTAAGTTTGAACGCGAGGGGCTTACTGAAGATGTACACCTGCCAAAATCAGTTGATTAAGTTTTATTTGTTTAAAGTGAAAGTTTGAGTTATATTGAAATATGGCGAACTTTGATATAACGGATAGATTTGAAGTTTGAATCCAAAACTCATCACGCCAAACATACCACTTATAATCAATGAACATAAAAATAACGGAATGTCCGCGCGATGCGATGCAGGGCCTGCATGATTTTGTGCCAACAGAGGTGAAAGCGGCTTATATTAACCTGTTGTTACAGGTAGGATTTGATACTATCGATTTTGGCAGTTTTGTATCTGCAAAGGCTATACCTCAATTACAGGATACCGCCGAGGTTTTGAAAAAACTTGATCTAAGCAGTACAAGCTCAAAGCTATTGGCCATTATTGCCAACTACCGCGGTGCCGAAGATGCGGTAAAACATGAAGAAATAGCCTTTCTGGGATACCCGTTCTCTGTATCTGAAACCTTTCAGCTTCGTAACACTAACACCACCATATTGCAGGCATTTGATAATGTAAAACGGATAAATGAGTTATGTGTAACCAGTAATAAACAATTGCTGGTTTACCTTTCCATGGGCTTTGGTAACCCTTATGGTGATGAATGGAACACCGACATTATTGAACAATGGACGGATAAACTGGTAAATGAAAATATAAATTATATTGCCCTTGCTGATACCATTGGCATTGCAAGCGCCGAACAAATCAGCAGCATTTATCCAAATCTTTGCCGTAAATTCCCTAAAACAGAATTTGGCATTCACCTGCACAGTACCCCCAGCACCTGGGAACCCAAGATAGAAGCCGCTTATAAAAGCGGATGCAAACGATTTGACGTAGCATTAAAAGGTTATGGCGGCTGCCCAATGGCTTCAGATAACTTAACAGGCAATATCGCCACCGAAAACCTGATAAGATACCTTCAAACCCAAAACGAGCCCCAGGAGCTTAATTTAGGCAAATTTCAGGATGCCATGGATTATTCAGGAAAAGTGTTTGGTTAAACCACAGCTTTCGCCGCTTTACTTACTTTAGCTTTAACCGTTTTATCAAAATTTTCCATAACCAGCACCGCTGCACCTACCAGCTCGGCATCAAAGCCGAGTTCAGACACCAATAACTCGGTACCGCCGGCAAGCCTTGGTATGCAATATTTATGCAGGGCTTGCTGTATGGGTGCCATCAATATCTTGGCAACTTTTGCCCCCCTGCCACTTAATACTATAATGGCCGGGTTCATAATATGAATAAGGATAGCAAGCGCCTTACCTATTTTATAGCCTGCATCTGACAATAGTTCAATAGCAAACTGGTCGCCGTTATTAGCGGCTTCCAGCAATGCATCGCCCATTAGCTTGGAATGATCATTACTATTATATTTTAAGCTGGTTACACGCCCCTGCTTAATACCCGCAATGGCTTTTTGAGCTACCACCAGCATGGAGGCTTCGGCTTCCAGGCAACCGCGTTTACCGCATTCGCAAAGGGCGCCGTCTTCAGACAATGGGATATGGCTCAGTTCACCTGCGAAACCATTATGCCCTCTGAAAAGCTTGCCATTCACAATCATTCCCAAACCTATACCCCAGCCCAGGTTAATAACCATCACTTCGTTTTGCGATTTGGCTATACCAAATTTTTGTTCGGCAAGAGCTATCAAACTTGAATCGTTATCGATATAGGTAGTAATTCCCGTTTTTGCTGTGAGATAAGCGGTTAAGCTTTGTCCGTTGGCATCAAGATAGGTGTAATTGATACCTTCTGTAACGTTTATAAAACCGGGCATTCCTATGCCTATGCCAGCAATCTTCTCCTTGGGGACACTTGAATTTTTAATGTAGCTATTGATCTGCTCGGTCAGCTTAGCCAAAGCATCAGGATTATTGAGCAGTTTAAGCTCAAAAGTAAGCATATCTGCCACCGCGTTATTCAGCAGGTCAAAAAGCTGTATGCGCGCGGTAAGCTGATCTAATGCTATAGCAAGTATATACATAGCATTTGATTTTACCGAGTACATCAGCGGTCTGCGCCCACCGCTTGATGGAGCGTATCCGTCCTCAACCACAAAGCCTTCATGCATCAGTTCATTTACGGCCTTGGCTATTGACGGGATGCTTTTATCAAACAGCTCGCTCAGCCCTGCACATGACATCGCTTTATTAAAATAAAGCTTTTTGATGATCATATTTTTTAGCTGACTGCCCTTTACACCTTTATTCTCAAGTTCCATTCAATAATTAATAATTGGGTTTATAACAGGCAATACCTTAGTGTTTTGAATTGTATAAAAATATAAATAAAGTATTTAACTACAACTGTAAATATTACACTTAAGTTAGTGTTTGGTTAATTGACAAAATTAATGAAACAATTGCCTACAAGAAGTAAAAAAAGATATTGTTGAGGTTTCGTCTTAAGGTAACATCCAGAACCGCCAGCCACCCCAATAATCAGCATACTGGGGCTCAAATTCACGAAACTGATTAGCCGCCGGCAAGTTATGGGCCGAAGCATAAGTGTTGTAAAGTAATTCGGTATTAAAATTATTTAATCGTTTGTTTTTCAAGTTATATACCATATAACCAGAGTCCACCGAGGCGCACAGGTGATCTTCTTTAACCAAATAAGTGTCTATATGTATCTGGTTTGACTTGCCGTCGGGCACAAAATAGGCAAAACTATCGCCCTGGCTCATGGTTTCGCCATGTCCCAGCGGGACATAAGAATCATCGCCAAGCCCGTGGTTACCATAATAGGTAAAGGAAAATATAAATAATACTGCTGCCAAAACTTTGTAAACCACCAGGAATTTATACCACTTAAAATCAAAATTTTTCTTCCTCAGCTTGCTGATAATTACCCACACCAAAAAAATTAATGCAGTATAAATAAGCCCTAACAGGACTATTTTCAAAATCTCGAACAGGAAATGACCAAGTACAGCCATATTAGTTTATTTAAATCCCCACCCTTTGCACAAACCTCATATATTAACTTTCGGTATATGTGGTGATGGTTTGTAATTTCATATCTGGTATAAATATATTAAATACTTCTTGTCCGTGTTTACAACGCTCACTTTTTACAATAAGGCAATTGCAAAATCTCCTCATAAAAAACACATAAAACTTAAAACATCTGGCTTCATTACGTTGTTAGATCAGTTCATCACTTAAATCATATAATTATTTTGTGCCCCATCTTTGTTATTTTATTGAAGACCAGTATATTTATATAATATTTTAACTATATATTAAACTAAGCCGATGAAACATAAAATTCTACTCTGCAGTATTTGTGTATTCCTCTTTTTTTCCTGTAAGAAAGAAAAAAAGCCAACCAATGCACAAACATATCCCATAAGCTTTAAGGTAACAGGTTTTTCACAAACACAGGTACCTATAGGCGGTGTGGGTAAAACAAAGACGGCGGCACTTGCCACACAAGCCACCGATAGTATTCCGGTGCAAAAGTTAGTTTACATACTTTTTTCGACAGGCGACGCACATGCCACTACTTTAAAAAGATTTACCAAAGGAGATGCCGGTTTCGGCACTATTACAGATAATGTGCCCCCCGGAAACTATATAGCTACATTTATAGGAGGATCTGATAGATTAATAGTGGAAGACGACGAAGGCAAGGGTGAATACACTCCGTTTTATTTCCACTATCCATCAAATCAATGGGATGATACTTTTTATAAAAGAGTGCCTATCACAGTTACATCAAGCGGCATAAACCAGGGTGTAGCGATTGATAGGTTTACTTCAAGATTAGATTTGATTATTAAAGATGCCATACCTGCAGGCACATCAAGAATAACGGTGACCTTTAGTGATACCTCTCTGGTAGACGCTAAAAGCGGCTTAAAGTTTTATCCAGGTACCAATTTTACCAGCAAGACCATAAACGCTGCAGATATTGGCAAAACCAATTACACTATCACCATGTACAATTTAAACAATATAAAACCTTTTGACGTATCTATAAGCTACTATGGTATAAACCCTAACGGACCGCTTGACACAAAAGTTATCAGGAACGTGGTATGCAAAACAAATACCAGAACTATACTTTCGGGTGATTTATTTACGCCTACAAACAGCGAGTTTACAATTGCCATAAATCAGGATTGGAATACACCGGTAACAGTTAACTTTTAAAACTACTCACATGAAAAACGCGTTAATTTGCTTCATATTGATCAGTATAGTACTGTTATCGTGCAAAAAAGACAATCATAACAAAACAACAGAGCCTCAAACTAAATTGTACCCGGTTACTTTTACCATAAGCAATTTTACCCAACAGAATGAACCAATAAACCAGAAAAGCAAAACTAAGATAAATGCCACTGTAACTCCTGACTCAAGCACGGTTAAAAGGCTGATTTACAAAGTATACGACTCCAGTAATACATTAAAAAGAACGATAGTTGTAAACAAAGGAGGTCCCGGATTTGGAACATTTAAAGACAGCCTTGCAACAGGTAATTATACAGCCGTTTTTGTAGGTGTGGTGAATGTAACCAGTTTTGCGGACGACGGCAGCAAGTTTTACTATATTGATAACAGTACAGGTACTCCCAGAAAAGCAGATCCTTCGGAAACTTTTTACAAAAAAATAAGTTTTGCAGTAGGCAGCCAGCATTTGCAGCAGAATGTTGTTCTGGAACGTTTAAATTCTCAGATACAAATTATTATGAAGGATGCTATTCCTTCCTATATTCGTTCCATCAGATTAAATATCACGGGACAAAATCTATCGTATTCTTACTTAGGAGATACATCATCTGACGAATCTTCTATAACCATCCTTACTCTTATTCCAAGTGATAAGATCGGCACTACAAACTATACGCTCAAAACTTTGCCTAATTTGTTAAATACAAACTCTACGGTAACAGTGGAGGTAATATCCTATGGTGCCGAGAATGTAGAAGCGACACGGAAAACAATAAGCAATATCACGTTGCAACGCAACACGCTCACCATTTTAACCGGAAACGTATTTACGGGTGATACCAATGGTTTTACGGTTACTTATAATTCAGTTTATAATCCTGATATTAATGTGGGCTTTTAATGCTTTGCAGCTGTATTTCGTTATAACTGTATCAAGCCCCAAAAAGGCTCCGGATTATATAAAATCCGGAGCCTTTTTATTTTACTCTCGTTTTAGTTTTTTAGCATTGTGCTAACCCCTACTGTACTTCAAACTCCTTCCTGAGCTTTATATCCACTGAAGAACTACCTATCATTACCATAAATTTACCGGGTTCAACTGTCCAGTTCATATTCTTATCCAGCAGGGCAAGATCGTCCGGATGCAGTGTAAATTGTACCGTTTTCTTTTCGCCGGGAGCAAGGTTAATACGTTCAAAACCGCGCAGGTCGTACTCATAGGTAGTTACGCTGCTTACCTCATCTTTGAGGTATAACTGCACTACTTCATCACCTTTGCGGCTGCCGGCATTTGTTATATCAAAACTTACCTGTACGTCCCCCTGTGAGTTTTCTTTTTCGGGCGATACCTGCAGATTGCTGTATTCAAATTTAGTATAGCTCAAGCCAAATCCATAAGGATAAAGCGCGCCGTTTACGCTGGTTTTACCCCAGCTATTGTCTCCCCCCTGGCCAGCTTGCGAGGCTGGTTTAAACGGAAAGTTAAACTCAATTTGCCCGGTGGTTTTTGGAAAAGTTATTGGCAGCCTGCCGCCAGGGTTATTATCGCCAAATAAAGTTTCGGCAACCACCTGTCCGCTTTGCGGACCAGGGAACCAGGCTTCCAAAATGGCGGGTACATACTTGTTTTCCCAGTTAATGGTAAGCGGCTGGCCGTTTATCATTACCATCACCACGGGTTTGCCGGTTGCTTGCAAAGCCTGGATCAGCTTGAGCTGGCGTCCCGGCAAATCAAGCCCTGTACGCGAAAGGCTTTCGCCTACACGCTTCACATCCTCACCCACAACGGCTATCACTACATCACTTTTCCTGGCCTGTGCTACTGCCGAATCAATACCGGCTTGCTCCTGGGTGGTTAAAGGGGTCTCAATGATCTCGCTTTCCGGCCAGGTAGGGTCAACTACATCACAACCTTTCATATAATTAACGTTTATACCTTTACCTACATAGTTTTTAATACCATTAAGCACACTGGTAACCGGGTTGTGCGACGGGCCATAACGGCTGGTGGCATAATTCTCCTCAGCAGCCAACGGACCAGTAACCAGGATATTTTTCAGCTTGCTTTTGTCCAGCGGTAGCAGATCGCCCTCGTTTTTGAGTAATACCATCGATTCGCGGTTCATTTTAAGCGACATGGCATCGTCGGCAGCGGTATGCACCTTTTTGTTAGATGATTTTGGATCTTTTACATATGGATCATCAAATAAACCCAAACGGAATTTAACGCGCAGCACATCCCCTACCCTTGAATCAATAATTTTCATGGATAGTTTATTCTCCTTAATCAGCTCGCGCAAGGGCATAATAAAGGTTTGCGGCATGGTAAAATTTGTACGCACATTTAAGCCCGCCTCAACCACTTGCCTTACAGCTTCTTTGTAATCGGCCGCTACATGATGTTTGGAATAAAGGTATTCCACCGCCTCACTGTCTGATACCACATAACCATTAAAACCAAATTTTTGACGCAGCAGCTCGGTTAAAAAATAATAGCTGCCGGTTATAGGCACGCCGTCCCAATCGTTATAGCTGCTCATTACGCCCATAGGATGAGCTTCCTGTATCACCCTGCGAAATGGGTATAAATAGATCTGGTACATTTCGCGCGGCGCCACATGCGGATCGGTACGCGCACTGCCGTCGCGGCCACCCTTAGGCACGCTATATACAGCAAAATGCTTCAGGGTTGATGCAACACCTTCTTCCTGTATGCCTAAAACCATTTGCTTGCCAAGTTCTGCAATATGAAACGGATTTTCACCATAACATTCTACCACACGTCCCCAGCGCTGGTCTCGCGCGGGATCAAGTATGGGGGCGTAAACATTGGTATAGCCCAGGGCCTTTGCCTCGCGGCCAACGGTTTGGCCAGCCTGCCGTACCAATTGCTTATCAAAAGTGCTGCCTATAGATATAGGCGCCGGCAATGGTGTAGCGCGGTCATGGTTAAGGCCGTGTATGCCCTCATTGGTAAAATCAACCGGAATACCCATGCGGGTTTCCTCTACAAACCATTTTTGAACAGTGTTGATAGCTGACGCGTGTTTACTGTATGGAAATGAATATTCCGTATATGCTTTATCAGTTGTTGAAGTAAGGTTATTAAGCTCTTCATCAATGTTGGCAATGCCATCTTTCCAAACTTCGTTTTTCCAGTTGGGTACGGGCATCTCATCTTTTAAAACTCTTTTATAGCCATACAGGGTGGCCATCTGGCAAGTTTTTTCTTCAACGGTCATTTGGCTCAGCAAATCGGCAACTCGTTTTTCAACGGACTGCGATGGATCTTCAAACACATCCATTTTGCCATTTTTATTAAAATCAATCCAGCCTTTATGGTAAATATTTTTTTGTTGCGCTGAAGTTGTTAGCGCGAGCCCGGCAATAAGTCCGGACGCCAAGCTGATACGTAGCTGGTAATACTTTTTTCTCATGCAGATGAAATTGCGGTTAGTAATTTCAAATATATGTTTTAAGTACTACGTTTCGCGGCGTTAGCAATAGAGTGTATTAGAGAAATTACGAAAACGATTGCGAGAATCACCTCCGCCACTTTTCGCTCTCTATTTCACAACAGGTAAAGCTGTTGGTTACCAAGCGCGTTTTATAGTGCAGGAATATCCCAGTCATTATCTGTAAAATCAGGATTTATGGTATAGCTGGTGTAACTAATGTTTGATTTTTGCACTCCGTTTGTTTGTATCTCAGTTGCCGGAAAAACCACCCCATCTATTGTGTTATAGCTTGTATAGGCAGATGTTTCCATTTGCTGATTTACTTTAGTTCCTTCTCCTGCCAACTGGTTGTTATTACTCTGCAACCGGCGAAATCTGCAAAGTTTAAACGCTTCTTAACTATTTTTTAACAGGCTTTAAAATCAGTCAGTGAAATTACAGTGCTCAGATACTACTTCAAATTCCTTATAAAAAAATCTGCGGCCAAATCATTAACCTTTAAATGTACCTGATGCCTGTTCACTGATGGATCATCTGTAAAATATATGGGAGCTTCTTTTTTAACTTCATCAATAGCTTCTGGCAGCATTACGTAGTGCCCGGTTTTGCCGGGATTTTCATAGTACTGTGAGCTTTTAATAAGTTCATGATAATGCTTCGCGTTTGTTTTTACAGGGGCTATGCTATCACTTTGCGAACCAACAATGTACACCGGCTTGATTATGTTCTTAACCTGCTTACCAGCCACAAAGCCTGGACCTAAAGCAGGCGATATGGAGAAAAATGCTTTAATACGCTTATCCTGTAACGGGGGATAATTTTTTGCTCCTGCCAGGAGTGTGCTGTCATCAAGAAATTTTGCCAGATTTGGGTATTCCGGTATCTCCAGTTCTTTATGGCCTATTGTTTTATAATAATTACGGAGGGTCATAAAGTCAAATTTACCACCTGCCAGCGCTATAACGGTAAATCCGCCGAATGAAAAACCAGCCGCACCTATTTTTTCGGGATTGATGACCGGTTTAAAGTCAGCGTCGTTTAACAGGCTTGTCAACACGAAGCTGATGTCCTGCGGGCGTTCCCAGGGTTTTACAAATTCAATTCCTATTTTATTATCAAAGGTATTACCCCAATGATCAACGGCGGCAACAATAAATCCGCTTTTTACCAGGGTATCGGCCAGCCACTCCAGGCTAAGACGGCTACCCCCTGTACCGTGCGAAAGAATGATCAATGGCAATCTTGCTAATGGTAGTCTACCATCGTGCACCGTATTTACGCGAATAAATGGCGAAAAAGCTTTGTCGCTTTTTTTTAATGTATCGGTTGTAGGGTACCAAATTTCAGTAGTTAAAGGCCGGTTACGTTTTTCGTCTTTAAAACGGAGGGTACGCTGGCCTATTTGGGTTTGCGCGCAAATAGTATGGTGTAAAAGCGCTATGATAATGGTAATGTATATTGACTTATGCATAATGTTGAAGGGTTTATCATACAAAGCAAGCCAATACTTAACTTAAAAAGATTGACAATAGTCAATAAATCATTTCTTTGATTTGAGACGGCTCAGTGTTTCCTGTGAAATACCAAGGTAATCGGCTACGATCTTGCCAGGCAGCCTTTGAATTATACCGGGCTGGGTTTTCATTAATATCTGGTAGCGCTCTTTTGAGTCCATGGTGATCAAACTCTCAATACGCTCAATAGCAGCTATGTAATCCTGTTCCAGGCCTAAACGGTACATGGTTTCCCAACCGGGTATTTCGTTCATTAATTTTTGGCGGTCAGCATAGCTTAAAACCAGGAGTTCGGATGGTTCAAGGCTTTGTATTGATGCCAGTGAGGGTTGCTGCCGTATAAAACTGGGAAAGGCCGTCCCAAAATGATCTTCAAATATCAGGAACCGGGTAGATTCATTACCCTTATCATCAATTAAAAACACTCTTAAGCACCCTTTTATCACAAAAAAAATATGCTTCACAATGCTTCCTTTTTCAATCAGGATCTCATTCCGCCCGCTTGATCTTGGCTTAAAGCATTGGCCAATAAGTTGCTCATGTTCTGCAGAGAGGTGGATCTTCCCTTCAAATTGTTTTTTTAGCGCCGGGTGCATATGCTAAACATAAACATTATTTATTAGCTGTCAAATAGCTGTTGAATTACCTATATATTACAAAATATGCTTATTAACATTTAATGCCCTGTTATATATCTGATAATTCTCATCGTCAAAGCAAACAAATATTACCTTTTGTATGGTATTGTTAGCCATTATAAAACCTTTTACAGTTTTAATAGCTATAGCGGCTGCTTTTTCTTTGGGAAAACGGTAGATACCGGTACTGATATTAGGGAAAGCAATGCTTTGTACCTGGTTTTCAGCGGCCAGTTTCAAACTGTTCAGGTAGGCAGAAGCCAATAGTTCATCCTCGCCTTTATTGCTACCGCTATAAACCGGACCAACCGCATGGATCACGTACCGGGCCGGCAAGTTGCCGCCAGTGGTTATCACTGCTTCGCCGGTTTTACAGCCGCCCTCGCGGTTACGTATCTGTATGCACTCGTCCAGTATGGCTTTACCGCCGGCGCGGTGTATAGCTCCGTCAACACCACCGCCGCCTAATAAAGAAGTATTGGCAGCATTTACAACGGCATCAACTTTTATCCTGGTGATATCTCCCTGTATTACCTCTATCTTATCATTGGCCATATTGTTCATACTTATTTATAAACATGTTATCTTATTTTTGTTTGGATATAGTTACAAACCTATGAAACAAGAACAAGCTCATCTGGCAAACCGGGATTACAGTTCCATCAGCCCTTCGGCACAGGCTTTATTACTATTGAAAGGCTTTACTGATATACCTTTTGCCCGGAAAGCCGCAGAACTGATCACCAGGCCCGAAAATTATGAACCGGATTTTAATATAAGCGATTTTGCTTTTTGGGCAAGGCTTTTACATTTTGAATCAAGGTACAAAAGTATTGATCAATTACTTTCGCCGTTGCAGGTTAAAAACATTTTAGAACTATCTTCTGGTTTTTCATTCCGCGGGCTCGATAAGGTTCTCGGCGAGGATGCTCATTACATAGATACTGACCTGCCCGATGTTATTAGCACTAAATTACCCCTTTTGGCTTCTTTACAACGTGACATGATACCGAAAGGCAAACTTGAAACACTTCCCCTTAACGCGCTTGATGAAGCGGCGTTTGAAGCTACCGCAGCCCATTTTAAAAAGGGCGAAATTGTTATTGTAAACGAAGGTCTGCTGGTTTACCTGAATACAGATGAAAAGAAAAAGCTGTGTCATAATATCCGTAGCTTATTGGAAAAAACCGGAGGTTGCTGGATCACCGCGGACATTTACATTAAATCGGAAAGAAGATTTTCTAATTTCCTTCCTGATGACAAACTGCAACAATTTTTAAAAGAACACCGGATAGAAGAAAATAAATTTGACAGTTTTGAACAAGCCGAAGCTTTCTTTAAAAGTGAAGGCTTTTTAATAGACAAAGAAGCGGAAGCCGAACATCAAAAGTCAGGTTCGCTAAAATACCTTATAGCGAATGCATCCAAAGAGCAATTGGAGGGTTTGGGCCGTAACGGGCGAATACGGGCCTCATGGCGTTTAAAACTGGCTTAAGCCCAATGCTGCCTAACCGTTCAGCTTGACCAAACTGCGGTAATCAGAGGTTCCTGATGCTTTTTCACCTTGATAAATACCAGTTTTGATGTTGGTGTATTACTATTTTCGGCTACACTGTCTATCGGTATTAAAACATTAGCTTCGGGGTAATACGTAGCAGTATTTCCTTTTGGGATGCCATAGGGTACTACCACAAACAAACGGGCTACACGTTCAATACCTCCATGGTAATTATACAGATCAACCTGCTCTCCTGATTTAAAACCTGATTTTTGTATGTCCTCCTCATTCATGAATATAACGCGGCGCTCATTGTGGATGCCCCGGTAGCGATCATCAAGGCCATAAATGGTAGTATTAAACTGGTCATGGCTCCGTATGGTGGTCATCCGGTATTCATCCGCGGCCATATGGTGTTCTGGCAAATCAGCTATGTTAAATCCTATCCTGTCGCCATAATCTTTACTGTTAAACTTACCTTGCCGCGGTCCGTTAGGCAAATAAAAGCCACCAGGGATGCGAACTTTGCTATTATAATCATCAAAGCCGGGTATTACTTTGGCTATATCATCCCGCACCGCGTCATAACTCTTTTCATATTTGTCCCAGCTGATAACCGAGCGGCTACCTAAAGTGGCCTTGGCCAGCTTGCAAATGATCTGATTTTCATTCATCAGATCTTTAGAAATTGGCTCCAGCATTCCCTTTGACATCTGGACCACCCCCATAGAATTTTCACAGCTAATAAATTGTGCTTTGCCGTCAATTATATCTTTGTCACTGCGTGATAAGGTTGGTAATATCAATGCCTCATCGCCGTGCACCAGGTGACCGCGGTTAAGCTTTGTAGATACATGAACCGACATTTCGAGCTTTCGCATTGCTTCGGCAGTGTAAGTGGTATCCGGCGTGGCCGAAAGGAAGTTGCCACCCATTGCAAAAAACACCTTCAACTTACCCTCATGCATGGCCTGTATCGATTCTACTACGTCATACCCATGCTCGCGCGGTGGCTCAAACCCAAAAACCTCCTTCAGCTTATCTAACTGCTGAGGCTTAGGTTTATCAAATATCATCATGGTACGGTTACCTTGTACGTTACTATGCCCGCGCACCGGGCATAATCCGGAGCCTGGTTTACCAATAGCACCTTTAAGGATGGCCAGGTTAACTATTTCCTTTACCGTAGCCACGCCATTTTTGTGTTGCGTAACACCCATGGCCCAGCAAATTATGATACGGCTTTTATCTTTGAGCATATCTGCCGCCTGTTCAATTTGCGTTAATGGAACTCCACATTCCTGTGCCAGATGGTCGAGGTTAAACTGATTCAAATGGTTGAGGAATGCCTCGTAACCTACCGTATTGCTCGCAATAAACTCCTGATCAAACACTTTACCCGGATTTTCCAGTTCGGCTTTATAAAGCAGTTTTTCAATAGCTTTCAACAGGGCCATATCCCCGTTAATTTTTACCTGCAGGTACAGATCGGCCAAATGGGTGTTAATGCCTAACACACCCCTAACAGTTTGGGGATTTTTAAAACCCATGAGGCCTGCCTCATGCAAGGGGTTTACAGCAATGATCTGTGCTCCGTTTTCCTTTGCCTTTTGCAGTGCGGTAAGCATCCGCGGGTGGTTAGTTCCGGGATTTTGCCCTATTACCACGATGGCATCGGTATCATAAAAATCATTTAATATAACCGTTCCTTTGCCTATGCCAATAGCCTCAGCCAATCCAAAACTGGTTGATTCATGACACATATTGGAGCAATCGGGCATGTTATTGGTACCAAATTCCCGTATAAATAACTGATAAGTAAAAGAGGCTTCATTGCTGGTGCGCCCCGAAGTATAAAATGCAGCCTCGTTTGGCGATGCCAGGCTGTTCAGCTTTGCAGCTATCTTCTTAAAAGCTTCATCCCAACTGATGGGCTCGTAGTGCGTACCACCTTTAGGCAGGTAAACTGGCTGGGCAATACGCCCCTTTTTTCCTATTTCATAATCATTTAACTTAGCCAGGTCTGCTACAGAATTTTGGGCAAAGAAATCAGCGGTCAGCTTTTTTGTGGTCGCTTCCTCAGCCAGCGCCTTGGCACCGTTCTCGCAATATTCCGCAATCGGCGAACGATCATCATCAGGGTCGGGCCAGGCGCAGCCTGAACAATCAAAGCCATCTTTCTTGTTCATTTTAAACAAACCCTTCATTCCGCGTACAAAACCTGCTTCCTGTACTATATCAGCCATGGCCGCCGTTACCGCCGGTATACCAGCTGCCCATTTTTCAGGCGCTGTTAATTTGAGACCAAGCAATTCTTCGGGATTCTCGGCGTCCGGCTGTTCTTTTATTTCCTTGCTCATTTCTTTTTAGGCGCTAACGGATTGGGGTAATTATCACTTTGATCTTCGGCCACGTTATCCAAACAGGTAAAATCTTTTTCAACCAGTAAATGAAGGCTGCCATGTGTACCCTCGAAACCTACTTTATCGGTATTGGCAAACTCCAGCATCAGTTTTTTGGGCAGATACATGGTGATGGTGTCATTTTTATAAGTGGCCGACAGTTGCTCTTCGTCTGTCACCCTCAAGGCATAAAAAAGCCGCTGGCTGCCAAAATCAACCTCCTCTTGCACATACCCTTCTTGTGCGAGCATCGATGTATCGCTGCGGGTAAGCCTGTATCTTAGTGAATTACCTTTAATTCGAATTTTCATTGATATGATCTTTTTGTAACAACGATGAAGCTATCACAAACGATTTTTTTAAATTTAATGGTTACTTACAGCAGGTTCATAACTTGTTGATATAACGCGGTGTGCAGCGGTATATATATTAAAACGTTCATCGCGTAAAAAACCTATGAGCGTAATGTTAAATTCTTCGGCCAGCTGTACAGCCAAACTTGAGGGGGCACCCACTGCCGTAATGATATTGATACCCGCCATAGCTGCTTTTTGCACCAGTTCAAAGCTCGCCCTGCCGCTTAATAACAACACCGTTTGATGCAGGGGCAGCCAGTTATAGTTAAGTGCTGCGCCTATTAACTTGTCAAGCGCGTTATGCCTGCCAACATCCTCGCGCAGGAGTAATAGTTCGCCCGTTGCGGTGAACAGCGCTGACGCGTGCAGGCCACCGGTATCATCAAATACCCTTTGGTGCCGGCGTAATATAATGGGCAACTGATACAAAATATCTGCTTGTATCTTATCCTGATCGTCTGCACGTTCGGTAAAATCACTTACGGTGCGAATAGCGTTAATAGAGCCCTTACCGCAAACCCCACAGCTGGAAGTGGTATAAAAATTACGTTCCGCGTTTTGTAAATGCGGGATAATATCGGGGTTTAAACTTACCTGTACCACATTTTCCTTGTTTTCGGAACAGGCTATCAAGCAATGCTGGGCCGATGCGATATCCTCGGGATTTTTGATGATCCCCTCAGTAAATAAAAAACCGGCTGCAAGCTCCGTGTCATGACCGGGGGTACGCATAGTAACCGAGATATTTTGTACCTGCCGCTGCCCTTCAGGTCCATGTTCCAGCCTGATTTCCAGGGGTTCCTCAATGGCAAGGGTATCAGTAGCTGCGGCGCTTTCAGCGGCATTTATTCTGATGATCTGTACACTATGTGTGGAGTTAATTGCCATGTGTAAATATACAATTTAGGGTGCGGGTTTGTTTAGGTGTGCTTGTTTAATGGTGCTAACTATAAAAACTTTTTAACGTTTCATTTTAACATAAAAGAGCCTAAAAACAACCCCAGATTGAGTAAAACTAGATCAAAAAATATCCGGCAACGTCAAAAAGCAATCAATTTTAACACTTTTTTAGTCGTTTTTTGAAAATTTAAGAAGTTTTAATGTTTTGATAAATAATACATTAAAACAGGGTCATTTACTTTTAGTACGCTTGTACGTTTAACTAAACAGCCCGCTCCTCTTTTTTATCAGAAGACCGGGCTGTTGGTACATAAATATACAAAAAAATCACCAACTAAACTCACAATGAATAAAAAACCAATTTCATTTTATTAAATATAAACGACATTTGTTTTATAAGCTATTTGCCCTAATTTTGAGTTATGAAGATTAATGTGCTGGCATTTGGTGTGGCAAAGGAGATATTTGAGAGTTCGCAGGTTAGCCTTGAATTAACAAACGATGCCACTATTTACAATTTAAAATATTTGCTTGAACAGCAATATCCGCGGTTAAAACAGCTGGCGTCGTATATGATAGCTGTGAATAACGAATATGCCCTACCCGGCGATACGATACATGAACGCGATGAAATTGCCATTATTCCGCCGGTTAGCGGAGGATAATTGGAAAGGCAGGGACTATTGGAGCATTTTTAAAAATAAACAGAAGTCCTTGATCCGTACATCCAAAATCAACATATCACCATGAATAACATTCAAATACTTCTTTCGGCCGAAAGCCTGAACATATCCTCCTGCATAGATTGGATCATGTCGCCCGAATCAGGGGGGATAGATGTATTTATTGGCACTGTACGCAATGCTACTAAAGGCAAAGCTGTTCTGAAACTTGATTTTGAGGCTTATGAACCCATGGCGCTCAGCGAAATGGAAAAAATAGCCCAGCAGGCTTTTGCCAAATGGCCGGTGCAAAAAGTATTGATCCACCACCGTACCGGCGCCCTGCAGGTTGGCGAAGTGCCGGTTGTTATAGCCGTATCCGCAGCTCATCGTGATGCTGCTTTTGATGCCTGCCGTTATATTATTGATACGCTGAAACAGACTGTCCCCATCTGGAAAAAAGAAGCTTTTGAGGATGGTGAAGTTTGGGTGGCGGCACATCCCTGAGATTTCGGATTTTGGATTTTCGATTTCGGATTTTTGGGCGGGCTTGACGGCGCTGCATGGCGTATAAGATTTCTCACTGCCGTTTCGAAATGACAATTGGGGTATCAAATATTTAAGACCTTTGTCCCCTCGGGGTCTCTCGTAGAGGACCCTGAGGTACGTCCTGAGCAATACTGGTCGTCGTATAAGATTTCTCACTGCCGTTTCGAAATGACAATTGGGGTATCAAATATTTAAGACCTTTGTCCCCTCGGGGTCTCTCGTAGAGGACCCTGAGGTACGTCCTGAGCAATACTGGTCGTCGTATAAGATTTCTCACTGTCGTTCGAAATGACAACAGTGGGGATATCCCTGAAGAACTTACTCTTCTAAATAAGCTTTCAAGCCGCCATTTAATGAAAACACGTTGGCATCTGGGATTTTTTTGAGGATAAGCTTTACGGCTTCTTCGCTCCTTTTTCCTGTGGAGCAGTAAAGCACTTTGGGTTTAGGGTCGGTAAAATATGCCAGGTAGCCTTCCAGTTCATCTATAGGGATATGGATACCGCCAATGTCAAAAGCATCGCGCTCCTGCTCGGTACGCACGTCAACCAGTTCAACGGTGTCGGCAACAATACGCTCTTTTAGCTCAGTTACGGATATGCCGGGAATATTTACCGTTGCCGACAAACCCCTGACCGGTGTTTTTGATGTAGCACCGATTTTGATGATGCGGCTTTGCATACTCTGCGCGTCAAATATCAGTATTTTGCCAGCCAGCAGCTCACCGGTCCGGGTAATGTATTTTATCACCTCATTGGCCTGCATACAGCCAATAATGCCAGCCAGCGAGGGTATTACCCCGCCCTCGGTACAGTTGGGTATCTGTGTGGGGTCAACCTTCGGAAAAAGGTCACGGTAATTGGGCGATCTGGCATCCTCATTATACACTATATTCCAAACGGCAACCTGGCCCTCAAACTGGTATATGGCTCCATAAACCAGTGGTTTTCCCGTCATTACACAGGCATCGTTCAATAAGTACCGGGTTTCAAAATTATCGGTACCATCAATAACAATATCATACTGGTGTATGATGTTCAATACATTGTCTGAGGTGATCTTTTCTGTATGCGGAACAAGCTTTATATCGGGATTTTGCGCCTGCAAACGGCGGCAGGCAACAGCAACCTTGCTTTGGCCCACATCGGCCGGCGAATACAGGATCTGACGGTGCAAATTACTTACCGATACCACATCATAATCGGCTATGCCTAAAGTGCCAACACCGCTTGATGTTAAATACTGCCCGGCCGGGCAACCCAAGCCACCTGCACCAACTATTAATACCCGGGCCTGCTGCAAAAGCTGTTGTGTTTCTTCGCTAAAGCCGGGCAGGGCCATCTGGCAGCTATATCTTAAAATATCTGTTGTCATCAGTTAGCGGCTGTTTTTTGATGAATAACTCTTTTTACTTTTTCCAGTTCCTCAGGCGTGTTCACATTGGTCAGCGCTTCAGGATCGGGCGCGTTCAGCAGGTTTATGTCTGAATTGATGAGCACCTTGCGCGGGCACGAATACCCCTGCGCCAAAAACGACAGCATTACCGGATAACTTTTAGGTTCCCATATAGCTATTAATGGCTCAGGGAAACCGGTTACAACGCTATGATAAGCCGTGGCTATTGCCGAGCTATTACGCCAGGCTACCAGGTTGCGCAGCGCGGCCTCGTCCAGTAAAGGCAGGTCGCAGGCTATAACAAGCCAGGCATTATCAGGCTTTTCGCGAAAGGCCGACAAGATAGCCCCGAACGGCCCCAGTCCTGTAAAGGTATCTTCCAAAACAGGGTATTCCGGGTCAATTTCGCTATGCTGACCGGGGCGGCGCGATATAAATACCTCGTTGCAAAAGGGTCGCAGCAAATCGGCCATATAAAACCGTTGGGGTTTACCATGCCAGTTAACATTTCCTTTATCAAAACCCATACGCTGGCTTTTACCACCGGCCAGCACCAAACCGTTCAGTACGGGCCGGGCCAGTTTTAGTTTGGTTTCAAAAAAAGCAATGATCCTTTCCCTGTCTGATAGCCTGAAAACAGGTATCTGCTGCCAGTGAGGGATGGCTTCCTGTACAAAGTCAAAAAGCTCGTCGCTGTTATCGGCCAGTAAAAACAACTCCACATTGGTTAGTTGTTCAACCCTTTTTAATAACGACGCCTTTTTATTGAGATCAATAATCACCACCTGAGCCTTAGCCTGCTGGTGGTTCCCGTTTACCAAAATCAGGTCGGCATTGGCAAAAGCCTGCTTCAGCTGATAGGGCTTCACCGGGTTTTGAAAGTTATACTGCTGATAGTTTATCTGGTCGGTATAATCAAGTATGGCTCCGTTGGTGAGCCTGCCGGGTACCAGCGTAATATCATCATTATGCGATGTATCGGCATAGGCGCATTTGTAAACCGGCGATAAAGCGCCTATAACATCATGGGCCAGCAATTTAATAACCGTACACGGGCCGCCCACAATGGCCCACTCATTACGGCCAAAGTTGCCCGATGCAGCCTTTGCCAGTTTCGCGTGTTTTTTATGCTCGTTTAAAGTCATGCTTACCTCCTGTTTTTTCCATCAGTTTGGTTTCTTTGATCAAAATATCATGGCTCATGGCCTTGCACATATCATAAATGGTAAGCGCGGCTATTGATGCGCCTACCAATGCTTCCATCTCAATTCCGGTTTTAGCAGTAATGCTTGCCGTACAATCAATCACTATCTCCTGCTGTTGGTTAACCTGTATGGTTATACTGCAGTTATCCATGCCCAAAGGGTGACAAAGCGGTATCAGCTCGCCGGTTTTTTTAGCGGCCATAATGCCCGCGATAACAGCCGTTTGAAACACCGGACCTTTCTTGCTCATCAAATCGCCATTAACCAGGTGCTGCAATACTTCATCGGGCAAAACAACCACGCTGCGGGCAGTAGCCGTACGCCGGGTAACCTGTTTTTCAGTTACATCAACCATTGATGGATTGCCTTGCTTATCTATGTGGGTTAACATCGGTTTGTTTTCTTTAGTTTTTGTTTGAAGTGTTTTGGTCTGAACCAGGATTAAACAGATTCATCGGATTAAAGGATTTTGCTCGGCAGTATTAGAAAAATCGCGGCGATCCCTTAATCCCATAAATCCCGGTTCAGACAAAACAAATCTAATCGAACCTCAATACTTTAAACACCTCTCCTTTTTTAAAATCACTTTTTTCAGCCGGCAGCTCTAAAAAGGCGTCTGTATCTGCTAAGTTAGCAAAATCACCTGAACCATTGCCTTCAATTGGCGATGCCATTAACTGCCCCTGCGGGTTACTTTGCAGTTTTACCTGTAAAAAATATTGTATAGGGGGCTGAAACTGAAAATCCCTGTTTAAAACTGCATATACGGGCAATTGTTCGGGCAAGCCCAAAGTGGCCCTTAGCCAGGTTAAAAAATAGCGGTGCAGGCACATGAATGTGGCCACCGGGTTACCCGGAAAAGCAAAGACAACAGCCCCGCTTTGATACCTGCCAAACCAAAACGGCTTGCCGGGGCGCTGCGCCACTTTGTGAAAAACCTTTTCAACCTGCAAATCTTCCAGCGCCTGGGGTATGTAATCAAATTTACCCATGGATATACCGCCGCTTAGCAGCAGTACATCGTAATTTTGCAAACACTGCTGTATCTGTGTTTTGGTGATCGCGGGGTCGTCGGGAATGTGAATAATGTCGGGCTGCAGGGAATGTTGCTGCAAAACCGCCTTTACGGTATAGCTGTTTGATTTCCTGATCTGGTAAGGCGATGGCGTTTCGTGTACATCAACCAGTTCATCACCCGATGATATAATAACCACCCGGGGAAGTTTTTTAACCAGCAAGTGTGTTTTACCAACTGATGCTGCCAGGCTGATAATAGCCGGAGTAATCAAAAGGCCTGGTTCGGCCAATACGGCACCCTGTTTTTTATCGGTTCCCTGCAGGTGCAGGTTTTGCCCGTGTTTTATATCACGAACGTGAATACTGGCCAGGCCGGCGCGTATGGCTACATCCTCATAACGGATAACGGTATTAACAGATGCAGGTATTACCGCCCCTGTCATGATCTCAATACACTCATCAAGCTCATCAATGGCAACAGGCTCGTCGCCCGCGGCCTGGGTAGCTTTAATTTTAAAGGTAAGTATACCGTTTTCAACAGCCTGGTAATTAATGGCTATGCCATCCATGGTAACCCGGTTAAAGGGCGGCAGGTCGCGGTCGGCTTTTATAGCTTCGGCCAGCACCCTTCCCAGCGCCTGTTCAAACGGAAGGCTTTCGGTACCATAATCTTTTAACTGTGCCAGTATCAGCTTGCCGGCCTCTTCAACAGTAGTCATATATATATTTTGAAGTTATATAGCATCAGGCGGCGGGTATCAAGTAACGGGATCTTTAAAGTTTAATAAATGTAACATCCTGATAATCGCTACTCCCTACTAATCATACACTCACCCGCCTATGGTAGCCATTGACTCATGAATGCCGGGGTGCACTACCCGCAGGCGTTCGGCCTCCCAGCCGTCTTTGGCACGGCTGCCAAAGGCTTTTAGTAAGGCGATCTGCAATTCATCGTCGGTTGCCCCGTTTCGCATCATATCTTTTATATTAAGCCCGCCATCATCATACAAACAGGTTTTCAGCTCGCCCGGCGGGGTTATCCTGATGCGGTTGCAGGTGCCGCAAAAGGTACGCGAATATGCCGCTATAATACCTATGCTGCCTTTATGCCCGGGTATTTGATAGTTGTAAGCTGTTGAATATGCAGGATCTTTTATTTTTTGTATCTGCGGATATTTGCTTTTTATTTCATCCAATATGCGTACATAATCCCATTGCAAACCGGTATACACGTGCCCGTCGCCGTTAAAAGGCATTTCTTCAATAAACCTGACGCTTACGGGCAGGTCCTTGGTCATTTCAACCAGCGGAATAATATCCTGCGTATTTTTTCCCTCCATTACCACAGCATTTATTTTAACTTCAATGTTGTGTTTAAGCAGGGCATCTAAAGCAGCCATTACATGGCCAAATTCATCGCGGCGCGTTATGGTAAAAAAACGATTGGCATCAAGCGTATCCAGGCTCAGGTTTACAGATCGTACACCTATTTTTTTTAGCTCGGGTACATATTGCGCGGTTAAAACCCCGTTGGTAGTTAAGCTTAGATCTTTTAAGCCGTTGAGCCGGGATATGGATGTAAGCAGCTGCATAATATCCTTGCGTACAAAAGGTTCGCCCCCGGTTATCCTGATCTTTTCGATACCCATTTTAACCAGCAGGCTACAGCTGCGCAGCATTTCCTCGTAGCTCATCAGCTCAGCGCGCGACAGCCAGTTAAGGCCATCCTCGGGCATGCAATAAAAGCAGCGCAGGTTACACCTGTCTGTTACTGCCAAACGCAGGTAATTGATCTTCCGGCCGTGGTTATCTGTTAACAAGGCAAAATACTTTAGTTAATTATTCTTTAAACAACCTTTACGTGTTAAAAGTTGCGTATTGTAAAAGTAAATATTACAAACGGCTACTGTGTTTTTTAAATGTACTTTTTGTATAACAAAATTGATAGTATGGAGTATTTATTATTATTGATAGTTTTCATTTATATTTACGTATCTGCAATTTAATAATCTATTTGTGAAAGAACTACGGGATATTGTTAAGGCCTTTGACATCGCCGACAAAAACGGAAAGCAAACAGCACTGGCTACGGTTGTGCACGTGGAAGGCTCATCATACCGCCGCGCAGGCGCGCGTATGCTGATCACCGACGACGGACAGCTCACCGGGGCCATTAGCGGCGGTTGCCTGGAAGGCGACGCCCTGCGCAAAGCCCGCCTGGTTATGGCCCAGAATAAGCCCATGCTGGTTACTTATGACACTACCGACGATGACGACGCCAAACTTGGCGTTGGCCTTGGCTGCAATGGCATTATACATATCCTGATAGAGCCCATATCAGCCTTGAAACCTGATAACCCTATACAGCTTTTTAAATTATTTTTAAGCAAGCGCGAGCGGGTTGTGCTCATCACCCTGTTCACCTTAAACAACAAACAGGCCCCACAACCCGGCACTTGTTTGCTGCTGACGCAAAACGAGGATATAAAAGGGATGTTTCCGGATGATGCGATAAAGGACATGTTACTGGCCGATGCTAAGGATGTTTTAGTTAACGGGAACTCAGTAACCAAAACCTACATATATGGCGATAAGTTTACCTGCTTTATTGAACTGCTGCAACCAACAGTTTCGCTGGTGATATTTGGGGCAGGCAACGATGCCATTCCGCTGGCCCAGCTGGCCGGGGTGTTGGGCTGGCATGTTCATATTGTTGACGGCCGTTCCAACTATGCCATACCAGAGCGGTTTCCAACGGTTCAAAAGATCATTATGGCTAAACCGGAGAGCGCGCTTGCTCAAATAGTGATAGATGAGCGTACCGTAATTATACTTATGACACACAATTATAATTATGATCTGTCGGTATTAAAACAGTTACTGCCGCTCCAACTTCCCTATGTAGGCGCGCTGGGCCCTAAAAAGCGATTACAACGTATGCTTGACGAACTTAAAGATGAAGAGATGGAAATTACCGCGGAACAACTGGCAAGTGTTTACGGTCCGGCAGGGCTGGATATAGGATCAGAAAACGCTGATGAAATTGCGCTGTCTATCCTTGCCGAAATGCAGGCGGTGTTAAAGAACAGAACGGGCACTTCATTACGCTATAAAAGCGTGATCCATAACCGTGTGCCAGAGCAGATCATTACCCAGACCATGAATTAATCTGTAATGACCGGGATGATCATACTTGCGGCGGGCTCATCGAGCCGGTTGGGCACGCCTAAGCAAAACCTTATTTACCAGGGTCAAACGCTGCTGCAGCGGGCCATACATACGGCTGTAACTTCGGCATGCTGCGAAAAAACAGTGGTAGTACTGGGAGCCAATGAGGGCATGATCCGCCCGAGTATCTCCGATGAGTTAATATACATTACCTATAACCCCTTTTGGCAGGAGGGCATCGCATCGTCTATCCGGCTGGGCATTACCGAATTATTAAGAATTGAGCCCGGTATTACTGCGGCCATTATTATGCTGTGCGACCAGCCCTTTGTTGACCCTTTACTGATACACCAGTTAACCGAAAAAAAAGCTAATAGCAACAAAGGCATCATTGCCTCTGCCTATCGGAATACCCTGGGTGTACCTGTTTTATTTGATGCTTCCTATTTTCCGCAGCTATTAATGCTGCAGGGTAAAGAAGGCGCCAAAAAACTGATCAAAACTTTTCCCAATGATGTTGCGGCAGTCGCCTTCCCGCTGGGCGCTATTGATATTGACACTATTGATGACTACCGGGAGTTAGGCTCGCCCCACTTCTGAGTTTCGGTTTGACTGATAACAAAAAAGGTGCTGCCAGCCGGCAGCACCTTTTTTGTTGCGATTTTTAATAAATATTTAATGAACTTATTTAACTACAGAAAATTTGTATAATGACTGTGTTTTATAAGTTTGACCTGGCTTAAGCTCTGTTGAAGGGAACTGCGGCTGGTTTGGCGAATCAGGGTAATGCTGTGTTTCCATGGCAAATGAAGTACGGAACTCATCTTTAATACCACGCTTCATAGCGTTTTTTGCCTGCATAAAGTTACCGCTGTAAAACTGGAGGCCAGGCTCCTCGGTAAATACTTCCATTTTTATACCGCTCTTATCTCCAATTACTGTAGCTATCGGCGTTTTAATGTCATGTTTGTTAAGTACAAAATTATGGTCATAACCTTTGCCATTTTTTAACTGTATGTTGTCGTCATTTATTCTTTGGCCAATGGTAGTTGGTTTAGTAAAATCAAACGGTGTACCTGCTACCTTTTCAATTTTACCTAACGGTATCAGGGTTGAATCAACCGGGATGTAATTGTCGGCATCAATTTGTACCAGGTGACCTAAAATACTACCGCTGCCTTCGCCATTCAGGTTAAAAAAGGCATGGTTGGTTAAGTTAACCACGGTGTTTTTATCGGTGGTGGCTTCATAAACCGCTTTAAACTCGTTATCATCGGTTAAGCTGTAAGTAACTTTCACATTCAGGTTGCCAGGGAAACCTTCTTCCATGTCTTTTGATAAGTAAGTAAGTTCCAGCGTTGTCGAATCAATTTGCTTACCATCCCATACCACACTCTGATAACCATTTGTACCGCCATGCAGCATATTAGGAGTATTATTTATTGACGACTGGTATTCCTTACCATCGAGCTTAAATTTGCCTTTGGCTATGCGGTTTCCATAACGGCCTATGGTTGCGCCGTAATAATGCTCTGTTGAATTTATAAAGCCGTCTACACTTTCAAAACCTAAAACCACATCTGTTAGCTTGCCGTTTTTATCAGGAACCAGCAGGCTCACTATACGGCCACCATAATTGGTGAAGGTAGCAACCATGCCGTTTTTGTTTTTAAGGGTATACAAATGTGTTTGTTTTCCATCGATTGTTTTTTCAAATGCAGAGGCTGAAGTTTGAGTACTATCCGTCATAGTTGTTTTTTTCTTGTCAGATGATTGATTACAGGCCGCTAAAGATACACATGCCGGCAAAATAATTAATGTAAGGTTTTTAAATAACTTTTTCATAGGTTCATAATGGCTGGTTTATAATGTTGGTCTAAATTAGTATTTTTTACCTATCTCGCGCTCTTATAATGCACTTCGCTTAAATTTCTTAGCTTTTCGGCGGCAAATTCAGCAGTAATATCGCGTTGAGGATTGGCAAGCATTTCATAACCCACCATAAATTTTTTAACCGTAGCCGACCGCAGTAAAGGCGGATAAAAGTGCATATGCCAGTGCCAGTATGGATGGTCGCCCATGTTTACCGGTGCTTGGTGCATGCCCGACGAATAAGGGAACGAAGTTTCGAACATATTGTCATACCTTACCGTAAGCCGTTTAATAGCATCGGCAAGGGCAGTTTTTTCGTCATCAGTAAAATAAAGCAGACTGGTGATATGCCTTTTACTTACAATCATGGTTTCGTATGGCCAAACCGCCCAAAAAGGAACTAACACAACAAAATGCTCGTTCTCAAAAATAATACGTTCGCCGCGTTTTAATTCCAGTTGTAAATAATCGCCCAACAGGCTGCGCCCTTTTTGTTCAAAATATTCTTTTTGCTGCTGGGTTTCTTTAGCAACCTCAACCGGGATACTGTTTTGCGCCCATATTTGCCCGTGAGGGTGCGGATTGCTGCAGCCCATAATGTCCCCTTTATTTTCAAATATCTGGATGTGTTTTATCCAGGGATAGGTGGCCAGGTCCTGATATTCTGTTTGCCACACGTCAACCACTTTCCGGATATCTTCCGTTTTCATTTGTGGCAACGTAAGATCATGGCGGGGAGAAAAACTGATCACCCTGCAGATGCCGCGCTGGCTGTTAGCAACTAATAGTTCATCATCATTCAATCCGCCATCAGGTGTATTTAAAAGCAACGATGAATAATCATTGGTAAAAACATAACTGGCTTTATATTCCGGATTTTCGCTCCCATCGGCTCTTTTGTTGCCCGGGCACAAATAACAGTTAGGGTCATATTCAGGCCTTTCATCGGCCTGGGCAGCTTCTACTTTGCCTTGCCATGGACGTTTGGTACGGTGCGGGGATACCAATATCCAATCGCCCGTTAAAATATTCAAACGGCTATGCGGATGCTCTTTCAGATCAAAATTTTCGTTGTTCATCTCGTTTAATTAATTCAGGTTTGGCGGGTATGCGCCAGGCATGGGTTCAATGCCTTATCGGTTCAAATGTAAAAAAACAAATGTAAAACCAACAGTTAAAATAAAAAATATTTGTCAGAAAGACATTTTTTATTTTTAATGAAATAAAAATCTGGGAATACAGTTGCAGAGTGCATACCTTAATGTCCTCTGCGAGATACCTTTAGGCGATAATGGGAATACTTAACGCTGAGCTTAAAAAAGCTGTTTAAAAAATAAAAACAGATGGCATTGTTGTAAACGAGACCGCGCGAATGCAGTGTTTCTTGAGAAGAATGATTACTAAAACCCGAACTCGTCATATTCTACCACTGCAGATCCGCAGATGTAGGTGGGCACAATACCGGTAGTGGTTATGCGGGTTTCGGCATCTTTAGCCTGTGTATTCCCTGACAATACCAGTACAGTATCCAGGCCAAATTTATTTCCACCCCAAATATCGGTTTGCAGGGTATCGCCAACCATTACAATATCCTGTTTACTGATTGGACCGCGTTCGCGCAGCAGATCATACGCAAACATGAACATCTGCGAATCAGGCTTTCCAAAACGGATAAACTCCTTCCCTACAATTTTCTCAACCATATGCGCTATGCCACCAATGGCTATAGACACATCATGAAGGGATTTAGGGTAAGCATGATCTGTATTGGCTACAATGGCGGGTATGGTGCGTTTACGCAGCAGGTTTACGGCTTTATTAAGATCATCGCACCAGTTGAAACCTTCATCATCAAGAAAAACCAGGGCGTTCACCTTTTCAATATTGCTGCTGTCAACCTGATTAATATGCAGCGTATGCAGGCCCGAACGTTCAATATAATGTGCCGAATCTGCCGTACCCAGATAAGCTACAATGCCATCGTTCACTTTAAGGTCGAGGTACTCTTTGGCCAGCATTCCGGATGATACGATCTTATCAGCCGAAATCGCGCTTAAACCGTTCCTGTGGTATGATTCGGCTAACTGCGCCGGACTGCGCGACGCATCATTGGTAACAATATAATAATCCTTGTTTTGCTGTTCCAGATAAGCAAACGTGCGCTCTATACCGGGCAACAGGCCGGTATAGGTTTTTAATACACCAAAAGCATCAAAAAAAACAACCTTGTATCTGTCAATAATGGATTTAAAGTTATCAATTCGCGTCATACTTTTAGTTTTGATATAATGTTGCTGCAATATGCTTAAATATTATACCATTGCCTACTTTAATTTTAATGCTTCGATGATTTTTTCTGCATCAAAGTCGCGGTCAACAGATGGAAGGTAAACGTTAAATGCTTCTGCCTGCAATTTTTCGGCGTATTGCTCACTAAAAAAGTGCTTACCATCCTTTATCACATAATTTAATATAAAAAACCGGTATGCTTCCTTCATAAATCTGATCTCATCGGCAGTTAACGGGTTTACTTTATGATATTCTTTCAGGAAAATGATAAAACGATCTTCCATCATGGTATTGATCACATAGCTAAACACCGTACGGTCGCCAATATCAGATACCACGCGGCTAAAAAAGTAAAAATCAAGTACGCGGTAACTCATCCTAAACCAGTCATAATCCCAGCGGGAATACAGCTCAAGACTTGGGGTGACTGAAAAATTGCCGATATTCCAGTCAATAAATACCGGGATGATCTCAAACGAACTCATGTTGTACTTTGAGCGGTTCTTAAGAAAAGTTTCACAATGGTATTTTAAAAAGTCGGCCTGCATAGCGGTTCCAAACTGTTTCTCGTTAGCATTAAGCTGGGTGAGTAAGGAGGCAATATCTGTGCGCAGGGTTTTTGACGATTTAGGCAGCACATTTTTAACCCTTGAGCAGGCCTTATGAAATTTACCCACCTGTTGCCCAAGCTTTTTGATATGGTTTTCATCAAGCCTGCGCGGTAAACGCTGCAGTATTCGTGTAGGATTGTAAAAAACAACCCAGGCATCTGTTTTACCATGTTTGTAATGATAAATATAAACCCGGTTGTTTTTTAGCAAGGAACGCGCCAGCAGGTTCTCAAACGGATAAAGCAGGTTATTTGCCAATGTTTGAATAATGCGGTGATCCTCTTTAAAGTGTTCAAACTTGCCAAAGTACGATAGCTTGGCAATTATAATATCGTCGTCATCAAAGGTGATGCGATAAACATGGTTAGTTGATACCATGGCGCTGATGTCTTCAATATTCCTGATAGTTTTTGAAGCATCATACCCTTCCCATGCTTTTTTAACAATGACCGAATAGTCCATTTACATAATTTAGGCTACAAAGATTAAATAATATTATGGAATAACGAATTTTTGTATAAACGTCTTTTGTTTGAAATGGGATCAATTTTGTCTGAACCTGGATTAAGCAGATTAAGGGATTACCAAGACTCTCCCTTTGGAGTTTATATGTTTTTTTTTCTTTTTTTATATTGTTAAGGCGGATTTATGGTTTGAACTTTTTATTTAACAAACGTTTAAACAACAGCGATTTGCTGCCAAAATTAAGTAGCAAGCCTATCTGCATATTAAATGCTTCAAGATAATTGATAGACTGTGCCAGATGGACATCTTCCAGCTCAATAATGGCCTTAAGCTCTACCATGATCAGTCCCGAAACAAAAAAATCGACCCGGCGGGTTCCGATATCTACTCCCCTATAGTAAATTGGCAATTCTTTTTCACTCTCAAAGACTAAGCCATCCAGAGCCATTTCTATTTCAAGCGCTCTTTGATAAATTACTTCCTGAAAACCATTACCCAAGGCAGTATGTACACGCATAGCGCAGCCAATTACTTTGCGTGTAATTTCCTCGTGCTTTAATTGATCCATCTGTTATTTATTAGGTTTTCTTTTACCTGAACTGGGATTATTTGTCTGAATCGGGATTTATCGGATTAAGCGATTACTGTGATTGTTTTTTAATATGCAATTCAAAATCCGTTAATCCGAAAAATCTGTTTAATCACGGTTCAGACAACCTAAATGATCTCAAAATAGCGTTTCAACTCCCAGTCGGTAACATGTTTGGCATACTGGCGATGCTCCCAGAGGCGGGTTTGGGTAAAGTGATCAACAAAGCCTTCGCCAAAAAGCTCTTTTGCTATAGGCGAGGTTTGCATGGTTATAGCAGCATCATACAGGTTGGTGGCCAATACACCGTTCTTTTTATCCTGATAACCATTGCCAACGCTTTGCGGAATGTTTAGTGGTAATTTATTTTTTATACCGTACAAGCCCGAGGCCAATGCAGCAGCCATAGCCAGGTACGGATTAGTATCAGCCCCTGGTATGCGGGTTTCAAGGCGGGTATAGGCAGGTGTGGTATTAATCACCCGCAGGGCGGTAGTCCGGTTCTCCACTCCCCAGGTAATAGTAGTAGGCGCCCAGGCACCTTCAACCAGGCGTTTAAAGCTGTTTATGGTTGGGGCATACATGGGCAATATGTGCGGTAAGCAATGCAGCTGCCCGGCAAGATAATGCTTGTGCAGGTCGCTCATTTTGTGTTCATCAGCCGCATCGTAGAAAAGATTGTTTGCCCTATCGGCACTCCACAGGCTTTGGTGTATATGTCCGCTGCAGCCGGGCAGCGTTTCGGTCCATTTAGCCATAAACGATGCCATGATGCCGTGCTTATAGGCAATTTCCTTTACGGCGGTTTTAAACAATACGGCTTTGTCGGCAGCACTTAAAACCTCGCTATGAGCAATAGCAGCCTCGTATACGCCCGGTCCGGTTTCGGTATGCAGGCCCTCAATGGGGACATTGAACTGGGTAAGCAGGTTAAACAGGTCATAATAAAAATCGCTATTTTCTGATGTGCGCAGTATAGAGTAACCAAACATGCCCGGAGTAAGGGTATTTATATTGGTAAAGTTTTTATCATTAATGGATTGCGGTGTTTCCCTGAAATTAAACCATTCAAACTCCTGGGCAAACTCGGCATGATAACCCATATCCACACATTGTTTGGTAATGTGTTTAAGCAAACTGCGCGGGCAGGCCGGCAGATCATTTCCATTTGGGTTACTGTAATCGGCCAGAAAGAAAGGGATATTATCCTGCCAGGGGATATTGCGTAAAGTTGACAGGTCAATGCGGCAAAGTTTATCCGGGTAGCCGGTATGCCAACCGGTAAGCTGTACATTATCATAACAAACATCATTGCTGTCCCAGCCAAATACCACATCGCAAAAGCCATAACCACTTTGCAGGCCTTCCATAAATTTTTTACGGTGGATTACCTTGCCGCGCAAAATGCCATCAATATCGGCAAAGGCAAATTTTATTTTTTGTATATTATTTTCTTCTATATGTGCTTTAATCTGTTCCTGGTTCATGATATAATATATAAGGCAGGTTATGTTTTAGCAAGATAACCATTATGATGTAAACATAAAAAATTGCCTTTGGTGTTTAAAGATATAAATACGAATTTGCCCTTACCGTTTACAACACCGGCTAATTATGAAACAAACCAACCGGCATTTATTTGTTTATGGCACCCTGCTTGATAGCCGCAATAGCTATGGCGCTTACTTACAGCAACATTGTACCCTACTGCGGCCCGGCAAGTTTAAAGGATGGCTTTATGATATTGGCGATTTCCCGGGCGCCATTGCCGATGCTCATAGCGAACAGTATGTTCACGGCAGTATTTATTTAATGGACGAGCCTAAAAAGATTCTGGAAATTATTGACGATTATGAAGGCTTTGGCGATAACCAGGCGCAACCTAACCTGTTTATCAGAGCACAAACTATTGTTGAAACCAGCAACGGCCCGGTTAAATGCTGGATATATGTTTACAATTTACCCGTTCACGGTTTGTACCTGATACCCGGTGGTAACTACCGGGAATATAAAAAACATCAATAAAACTAAATTACACGACAAAAAAAATCCCCCGGCTTTTTTGAACCGGGGGAGGTAATAATTAAAAAGTATTTAAAGGGGCTTAAACTTTTGCTGATTTTACAGTTTTGATGATAACTGCAGCTACTTTATATGGATCGGCAGCTGAGTTAGGGCGACGATCTTCCAGGTAACCGCTCCAGTTGTGATCAACTGTATATAATGGGATACGGATAGAAGCACCACGGTCAGATACACCATAGCTAAAGTCATTGATAGAAGCAGTTTCGTGTTTACCGGTTAAACGTTTATCGTTATCGGCACCGTATACGGCAACACACTCAGCAACAGCAGGACGGAAAGCCTCGCAAATAGCAGTGAAAGTTTCTTTGCTGTTTGCAGTACGTAAAGTAGTGTTTGAGAAGTTAGCGTGCATACCAGAACCATTCCAGTCTAAAGTACCTAATGGTTTGCAATGCCAGTTGATAGAAACACCATAGCTTTCGCCAATTCTTTCTAATAAATAACGGGCAACCCAGATCTGGTCACCTGCTTCTTTAGCACCTTTAGCAAATATCTGAAACTCCCACTGACCAGCAGCAACCTCGGCGTTGATACCTTCAACGTTCAAACCTGCTTCTAAACAAGCGTCTAAGTGTTCTTCAACAATCTCGCGACCGAAAGCGTTGTTTGCGCCTACGGAGCAATAGTAAGGGCCTTGTGGTCCTGGATAACCACCAGCCGGGAAACCAAGAGGTTTGTCGGTTTTAGGATCCCAAAGGAAGTATTCTTGTTCAAAACCAAACCAGAAATCATTGTCATCATCCTGGATAAGTGCACGGCCGTTTGACTCATGAGGTGTTCCGGTTGAATCCAACACTTCGCACATTACAAGGTAAGCATCTTTTCTTTGTGGATCAGGAACAGTAAAAACTGGTTTCAGGATACAATCTGAAGAGCCACCCGGTGCCTGTTCAGTTGATGAACCATCAAAGCTCCAGTTTTCCAGATCTTCTACTTTACCGCTAAAGCTTTTAACAATTTTAGTTTTGCTGCGCAGGCTTTGTGTTGGTTTATACCCGTCAAGCCAAATGTACTCGAGTTTAGTTGCCATTTTTTAAATTAATTTGTAAAATTGTAGTTCTATTGAATGTTTTAGTGTTAATCAGCTCAATTATTAGGGCGAATTTAAACTATTTTTATAAAAATCATTATAAAATTGTGAAATTTTTATAATTTTTTTCAACAATCGTTACTTTTTGAGCTCAAATACGTAAAAACAGTGTTAACAAAAGCTTCGTTTAACATTTTTACATTTTCACTTATAAAAAACATCCATTTTTTATTAAAAACGCAAAATATCAAAAAAAAGCAAGTTTAAAGCGATATTTTGGATTTAAAAAAAGCTCAACAGATTAAAAAAACAAAAACGATATAGCAGTATAAATAAAAACGGTTGATTAATACACTTATATTAATCACTTAACTTTTTGGATACGTTTCGCAGGGCTTTATCCAGTTGTTCGGCAGAATATTGGAGGTAGTCTTTTGTTTTTAAAAGTTCGCTGTCCTCTTTGTCATCATCATTCATTAAATCGAGCAAGCCCAATATATTCGACAGATGGTTGCGCACCTCGTGTGAATTAATGGTAGCCAGCTCATGTTTTTGCGCTGCATACAGCAGCTTTTCGTAATGCCGTTTTTGCCGGTTGTTGCGATAAAATAAGGTAATTACCACTACTATTAAAAATGCGAGCGCTACAATAAACCGGAGCCTCAGCTGCTCCTTTTTATAGGCGAGCATATTTTCGTAGTACAGGTTCTGCACATCGTTAATTTTCATTTGCGATGATATGTTGCCTACCTGGGTAAGATTATTTACATTTTGCTTTGATTGCTGCAGCGCCAGTTTAAAGTAATCTGCTGCCATTTTGTTATCATTTTTAAGCTGGGCTATTTCGCCCAGCGTCTCATACAAATGAAATTTTATTTCGGGGTGATTTACCAACGATGGACGGGCCAGCAGGCCGTTGATAACATACCTGGCAGAATCTATTTGACCGTTATTAAAATAGGCGCTGGCCAGATATTGCTCATCAATATCAACTTTTACAAACATGCTGTCTTTTACCAGTGCCTTAATAATGGGTATGGCGGCTTTATAATTACGCTTTAATAATAACAAGTAATAACCGACACGTTTTTCTGAGGTGAATAATTTATTGGTATAGTTGGCAAGCTTGCTTAACTTTTGATGATATACATTTAGGGAATCATAATTACCTGTTCTGAAATAATTTTCGGCCTTGTTGTAATTTATTAACCTTAAAACATTTTCCTCCTTTAAATTATATCCAACATATAAATTCTGCGCCTTGTCTAAATAAAATAACGACTGGCTGTATAACCCGGTCCTATAATATATGTCGGAGATGTTAACATTAAGGATAGTTTCCAGGAAAGGGTTCTGTAGTTTTTTAACCTCGTTTTTTGCCATCCCATAACTGTACACCGCATCAATAGGATTACCCTCATCGGTTTGTATAAATGCCATGAAGGAAAAAAAATTATACAGTAAAAAATGGTCTGAACTTTTTTGTACCTGTTCAATTGCTGCTAATAGGCTTTTTTTGCCCGCTTCAAATTGCAGGAGCCGTTTCTGGTAAATGGCCTGGGTAAAAAGTATTAAGGCCTTTTTGTTTTCTAAGCTGTGCCCCGAAATTGACCTGATTATAAGGTCTTTTTCCTGATCAAGCCCTTCCAGCGGAGTATCCTGAATATTTGCTTTAATGTAATTTACTACTTTTTGCTCACGCAGGCGCTGGTTTTTCAGCTGCATATAATCCAAAAGACTATCCCTTTTTACAGCCTGTTGAGAAAAGGCAGCATTAAAGCAACAATTGAGTACAAATAACAAGGTTAAGGATAGCCGTTTAAACATGCAATCACGCTTTAATACACGCTATAAATTTACGCCTGCTTATGACAAAACCAAATTAATACACCATCATTATTTAAATTAACTATCAAACTTTTCAAGTAATTTTAATAATGTTTCAAAATCCTTTGGATACGGGGCATGTACAGTGATCTCTGTGTCGGGGTTTATCTTGAAAGTAACCTCGTAGGCATGCAGGGCAAAACGTTTCATAACAGGCAGTTCTTCCTGATCTTTACCCAGGTGGTACTTGCGTTTTATTTTTGAAAGATAAACCGGCTCGCCTTTATACATCTCATCACCGGCAATAGACGCTCTCTGAGTAGCCAGGTGTATACGGATCTGGTGCATACGACCCGTTACCGGGCGACACTCCACCAAAGTGTAATGCTTGAAGTACCTCAACGACTGGAACCACGTTTCGGCCCGTTTACCCTCCTGCCTGCTAATGGTAACGTTTCCTTTGCCCACGTTTAAAATAGGCAGATCTATCAGCAGGTTTTCAAATGTGTGGGTACCATCAATCACCGCGTGATAAACCTTTTTTACCTGGCGCTTTTCAAATTGCATAGATACCATACGGTAAGCCTCCGGATTTTTGGCAATGATCAGCGCGCCTGAAGTTTCCTTATCCAACCGGTGACAGATCTGGGCATCGTCCCAATAGTTTTTGGCCAGCCGAAGCAAATTAACCTCTCCTCCCTCGCGTTCATCAAGCGAACTTAAAAACGGGGGTTTGTTCACAACAATCACGTCATCATTTTCAAACAATATCAGGTCGGCAAATTTTGGAAACTTCATACTTTAAATATAGCCGGCAAAAATACGGTTTATAATTTAAACAGTCATTAGGGCCAAGTTGCCTTGTAATACAAAAAGCAAAAAAGTGGCAGAGATTTTACCTCTGCCACTTCGTTTTTAAAGTAATATAAAGGTTTAGGTATTTAAAATGGAATAGTAACAGGAGTTGGGTTCCAGTCGGGATCAATTGATATGTGGAAGCCTGTGGTGTCTGCAATACCCGAACCACCAAAAAGCTTACCGGTAATCACCGTTGTTTTATTTGCGCTTACTGTTACATTGGGTATTACGCGACCGGCAATTGTCTTAGCCCAAACATCACTCCACGGTTCTGTAAATCCCGTATTCCCAAAATGAACACTGGTGGCTGTTTGCTGGGCAAGCAAGGTTACCTTAAAAGGAGCCGCCCTTTTGAACACTAAGGCGTAAACTGTAAAATTACTTGTACCCAATTTATCGGCAGGTATTGTTGTTGTAAGCCCCGGCAGGTAGCTAACACCTTTGTTATAATAGGCATTATTGCCATTTACGGGCAATGCGTTAACCCATGGCTCTATAACCAAGGTTATATACTTTACAGTAGCAGGTAGTTTATCTTGTATGGTTATTGCCAGTTGTGCTACTACCCTATCTAAAGTTACGTCCTGAAAAACGTCGCCTGCACCAACTGTTACAGATATCTTTTTATAAAAAGTATCTTTTATAGTATTATCCCTTTCTCCTCCGGAGATGTTTACAGCGTTAAAAGCAAGTATATCTGTTGACAATGAACTCACGGTGGCTGACGCGTCTTTTAAAATATAAAGACCATTTTTTCCACCGGCAAGAACTACAGTATAGTTACCAGGGGCCAAATTATTGGTTATTGTTCCAAAATTAGGCTGTGTAGAAACTTGCTGGGTAAGAACAACAACTTTACCAGTGGCATCATAAACTTTACAGTAAAGCACATCAATTAAAGATGGTGATACCGCTACATCCGATGCTTTAACACTATTTGTTGTTTGTTTACTGGTTTCAAAAATGGTATCAGTTTGAGAAAAACCCTTAACATGAAAAGTTAAAGCATACTGCTTGCCATCTGGCTTTGTTTCTTTTGAATGGTCCTTTTTACATGAACTGTAAATTAATGAAAACAACATTATAACGGGTATAATTCTTTTCATTACAGGTAATTTTATAGTATGTTTCATCGAATTAAAATAACGTATAAGAAATAATTAAATTAATACCCAACAGTTGTGTATGGTGTTGGATCCCAGGTATTGTTTAAGCCAACTACAAAGCCGTTACTTACAGCAAATAATTTACCTGACAAAATGGTTTTAACATTAATGTCACAATTCACATTGTTTATTGTCTTATCAGCTATAATAGTGTTGGCTGAATCATAACAGATTATTTGCACCGTCATTGGTGTTGACGTATTTCCAATAATTCTGGTGATCTTGTAATTGGTTGTGCCTATTGCGGCGGCGGGTATGGTATTATTGATCTGGCCCCCATAAGCCCCGCCCATTACTCCGTTTTTAAAATCAAAATATATGTTTTCGTCGGTTATTTTAACTACAAATTTGGCTGCGTTTGCGGGTATGGCATCTTCCACATTAATTTGCAGTTGCCCAACTACTCTTGCAAGGGTAACGTCCTGATTTATTGCAGTATTAGTAACCGTTATTGTAAGTTTTTTATAAAATAGATCTTTCCAGATTGCTCCGGGTCCTTCCGTATTGGGATATCCAAATTGACTGGGTTCTCCGCTTGTACTAAGCCCTTTCTCACCGGCAACTATGTAAACAGTATAGGTACCTGCAGGTAAATTATCAGTTATCCTTCCAAAATTATCCATGGTTGAGTCTTGCTTAATTTGATGAAACAAGGCTCCGTTTGAATCATAAACCAGGTAAAACAATAATTTTGCAAGGCTGGCCGCCGGCCCAATTGCATTTGTTTTTAAACTATTGATTTTCTGTTTACCATCCGAGCTAATTGCCTGGCCCGAACCTGATACATTAAAGGTAACTTCATAGGTTTTACCTGATGGTGGCGGATTATTCTTTTTATCCTTTTTACATGCAGTAAGGCATAAAGTAAATAAGATAAAATAAAGTAAGCTTTTTTTCATGGTTTAACGTTTGATTAAATATAATAATAAATCTATGATATCTGCAAAGATATTTTTCTTCTTTTATTATATTCAATAAACTATTATATATGTTTATCAATTGGACACAAAACAGGTAAAAAGCCCAATCTCAATCACTAAAAACGCATATATTTTTAATACTTAGCAAAACTTTTTTTAAAAAAAAGGCCCTCGTTTATATAAATAAAACGAGGGCCTTATAAAATTTTAATTATTAGTTATGCTTCAAATTTGTAGCCTACTCCTTTTACAGTGGCCACGCAATCATCGCCCAGTTTTTCACGAAGCTTGCGTATATGCACGTCAATAGTACGGTTTGTAACCACAACCGAGTCTTCCCAAATATTTTTAAGGATCACTTCGCGGGTATATACCTTGCCTGGTTTTGAGGCCAGCAGGTATAACAATTCAAATTCTTTTTTTGCCAGTACCACCTTAACACCATTTTTATAAACCAGGTAGGCTTCGCGGTCAATAACCAGATCGCCAATTTCAAGTTTATTATCAGGGGTATCTTCGGCAGGGGCGTTGCGCCGTAAAATAGCGTTTATACGGCTTACCAGGGCGCGTGGTTTAATAGGTTTGGCAATATAATCATCGGCACCTACATTAAAACCGGCAATTTCAGAGTACTCTTCGCTGCGGGCAGTTAAAAATACCATAAAGGTGTTTTTAAACTCTGGCATGGTACGCATAATACGGCATGCCTCTATGCCATCCATTTTAGGCATCATGATGTCCAGCACTATCAGGTCAGGTAGTGATTTTTTGGCTTCAGCAACGGCTTCCTGTCCGTTACGGGCCAAAAACACCTGGTAACCTTCTTTTTTCAGATTGTATTCAATTAATTCTAAAATATCAGGTTCGTCGTCAACAATAAGTATTTTCTGTTTGGAAGAGTTGCTCATGGCACGTTAATTTTTTTGTATAAAAGTATACGCTTTACAAAAGCTAAAAGTTAAGACAATATTAACAAATTGTTAAAGGTTACCTTATATTAACGATTTATTGAGGCTTACTAAATGTTTTGTTTAAAAAAGCTTCAAGATCAGCACCTGTAATATTCTTTGCAACTATATTTCCCTGAGGGTCAATGATAAAATTTGACGGTATGGCCTCAATATGATAAAGCAGTTCTGTAGGCCCTTCAAAGCCCTTTAGGTCTGATCCGTGCGCCCAGGTTAATTTATCGTCATTGATGGCTTTTTGCCAGTCTTTTTTCTCTTTATCAAGCGATATACCCAAAATGTTAAACCCTTTTGATTTAAAGGCATTGTATTGTTTTACCACATTAGGGTTTTCCTGGCGGCAGGGCTGGCACCATGAAGCCCAAAAATCAACCATTACATACTTGCCTTTAAAGTCTGATAATTTTACCGGTTTATCATCAATACCGCCCGTTGTAAAATCGGGAGCTTTATGACCAACAGAAACCGGTTTGGCCTTTTCCATCTGTTTAATAAACTGTTGTACCCCGGGGTTATCCTGAAAGCTGCCTTTTATTTCATCAGCATAGGCCACCAGCTGTGGTTCGTATTTATAAACATCTAATGATGTGGCGGCGTAAAAACCAGCCAGCGATTTCTTGTTATCATTAACAAATTTCAATACAGCAGCACTATAATCAGCCATGTTCTTTTGAAATACAGGCATATATATCTTCAGCAGCGAGTCTGACTGCTTGCCCAGCGCCTGTGATTTTTCCTGGTACTCAGCAACTACCTTGTTATTTTTTTCGCCGTAAAAGTTACTGATCTTGTTAAACTCCTTTATCTTATCCGAATCATCAGACCCAGTTATGGTATAGGTGTGGGTATTATCTTTAAGATCGGTGCTAAATTCAATATCGTCGCCGTTTTTAGCTATCAGGTCATATATGCTTTCGCCAATACGCAGCTTATATAAATTGGGATAAAGCGCTGCCTGTTTAAACTGAAATTTGCCTTTTTCGCTCAGGCTGGTAGAGTCAACAACTTTTACCTGGGTGCTGTCAGCCTCAAGCAGGTAAACCAATTTTAAGCTGGCCGGGTTTTTTATGGTACCCGAAATGGTAAACGCCGACTTATCCTTACATGAAAAAAGGAATGCAGTCAATAAAAATATACCTGATAGGATGATGCGGTTCTTCATTCTTATTTTGATTCTAATTCTTTTATCAGCAGTTGGTTTGTTTTCTGCGGATCGATCTTCCCTTTCGAGCTTTTCATGATCTCGCCCATAAACAATCCTAAAACACCTTTTTTACCTTTCCGGTACTCTATAACCTTGTCAGGATATTTAGCTATGGCATCGCGTATAAAGCGGCTTACATCGTCATTATCTGAACTGATCAGCAGATTTAGTTCTTTAGCCAGCTGTTCGGCATTTTTACCCGGTTCTTTAACCATTGCCGGGAATAACTTGTGCGAAGCTACAGAATTGTTTATCACGCCACTGTCAACAAGTTCTATTAAACCCGCCAGATGCTGTGGTGTAACGGCAAAGTTACCTATAGCCACATCATGATCATTCAGGTATGATTTTACCGCCCCCATGAGCAGGTTGGCCGCGGGTTTATAAAGCTTAGTGTGCTTAATTAGCTCTTCAAAATAAAAAGCGAGGTCGCGCTCGGCCGTTAATACCGAGGCGTCATAGGGCGAAAGGCCCAGTTGTTCGGTATACTTATGATAAAGCTGGTTTGGCAGCTGCGGCAGTTTTTTGCGTATCTCATCAACATACTGCGTGCTTAGCTTCAATGGCGGCAGGTCGGGCTCAGGGAAATAGCGGTAATCATTAGCCATTTCTTTGGAGCGCAAAACCGAAGTTTCGCCGGTATCTGCATTGAAATTCAGCGTGTTTTGATCTATATGGCCGCCATTTTCAATAATATCAACCTGCCTTGCAAATTCATGCTCAATAGCGCGCTGAACGTTACGTATAGAATTAAGGTTTTTTACCTCACAGCGGTTCCCAAATGCGGTTTCGCCCTTAAGCCTTACCGAAATATTGGCATCGCAGCGCATACTCCCCTCTTCCATGTTGCCATCACAAATATCAAGATAGCGTAGTATTTTGCGTGTTTCGGTCAAAAACTGACCAGCCTCTTCGGCACTTCGCATATCTGGTTGCGACACTATTTCAACCAATGGCACCCCTGCCCTGTTCAAATCAATCAGCGAATCGGCATGGTGCTGATCGTGCATACTTTTGCCCGCGTCTTCCTCCATGTGGATATGGTGAATGGCAATACTTTTTTCTGTTCCGTCTGCTAATCTTACAGGAACATATCCACCCAAACAAATCGGGGCCTGATCTTGCGTGATCTGGTACCCTTTAGGCAAATCCGCGTAAAAATAATTTTTACGGGCAAAGCTATTGTTAAGATTGATGGTGCAATTACAAGCAAGGCCCATTTTCACCGCATACTCAACCGCCCTTTTGTTAAGGAAAGGCAAAGTGCCCGGATGTCCCAGCGATACAGCGCTTATGTGGTGGTTCGGTTCGGCGCCAAAGGCTGCTGAATCTGCCGAGAACGCCTTACTTAAAGTGGATAACTGGGCATGTACTTCGAGGCCTACAACCACTTCGTACTTTTCACTTATCCCGTTTGTCAGAACTGTCATAAAAATAAAAATTCAGCTATAATTATACTGATTGCGAGGTCAAATATATAAAAGTTAATACAGTATAAACACCATTTCACTATTAAACAGGCAGAAAATTTTACGTTGCAAGCATCATATAGACGAAAAGCTTCTAACACCAAACAGCGCAGAACATTTAATTGCCGTCATATAAATTGATGATTTTTGTTTCCAGGCCGTTAAGCTGCTAAGCTTACAGTATTATATAATTGAAGGACATCCTCCGAATTTTAACTTCGGCTGATCACCGGGCGTAATTGTCATTAAAAAGTTTAAAATAAAAAAAGTTTAAACCAACCAAATTGGGGTAATGTTTTGTGTGTAGCTATATGCCGATATAATGAAGTTCAATTGATATGCAAGAAGCGAATCTTACAAAACCAGTATTTAAAAAATCCGGAAACGACGATTTTTTTAAAGAGCTGCATCAAGAAGTTCAGGAAATCGTTTTGATCAATAAAAACATACAGCTCCGTATTATTTATAAATCTATATTTTTTATAGTGCTGTACTTTATCTTTTACATCTGCATATTGCTATTTGGGAACAGATTGCAATTACTTTATCTGTTTTATATTTTAACCGGAATAACCATGATACTGGTGTTCTTTAATACCTTTCATGACGCGGTGCATGGCGCGGTTTTTAAGGCACGGAAAAACAATGAAAAGCTCACCTGTATACTGGAGCTTTTTGGCAGCAACAGTTTTATCTGGAAAAAAAGGCACCTGCTGCTGCACCATCCTTATCCAAACATGCAATTTTGGGATATTGATGTAAAACAAAGCGACATAGTAAGGATATTTCCGGATAGCAAATGGTTTCAATTTCATCGGTATCAGCATATTTACATGTGGTTCCTGTATTTTTTTTACACATTGAACTGGCTGCTGATCCGCGATTTTAAAGATTTTTTTGGCATCAAAGATAATTATGTAAAGCGGGTGGTTAACATTCCCAAAGCAGAGTACGTGAAACTGTTTGCTGCAAAGCTCTTTTATTTATTAATGATGATAGTTGTGCCCGCTATGGCATTGGAGCAGCCTGTTATCAATATTATATCGCCCTTTTTGGTGATGCATTTTGTTGCCAGCGCATTTGGGGTAACGGCCCTGTTATCAACCCATGCGGATGAGGATGCAGATTTCCCTATGCCGCCGGAAGATGGTATAATAGATACCACCTGGGCTGCTTACCAGATCAGTAAAACAAAAGATTTCAGCACAGAAAGCCCGGTTGCAAACTTTTTATTTGGCGGGTTTAATCATCATGTGGCCCATCATTTGTTCCCGGCTGTTGCCCATACCTATTACCCGTATATCACTCCAATTATACGCAGGCATGCTCAAAAGCACAACTTAAGCTACCGCTCTTACCCGCTTCATGAAGCTATCCGTTCGCATTTTGTATTACTAAAAAAAAATGGCAGCACCGAAAACCTCTTTGCTACAGGCGACCTTTAAATTTCGCCATACATTAAACCTTTATAGTATCTTTATGTCTACAATTTAAACAGCCCGATAATTAACCATGGGCCGTATCACTGAAAACTACAATATGAAAAAGATAATTTTAGGAATGCTTGCAGGATGTTTTATGCTTGCAGCTTCGGTTACAGAAACAAAGGCTCAAGTACAGGTAAACGTTAACCTGGGTTTATGGAACCCACCGGCAGAATATTCAGGAGTGAACTATTATTACCTGCCCGACGTAGAAAGTTATTATTATGTACCAACCCATCAATACGTTTATTTAGATGGCGGCACATGGGTGTTCAGAAAAACTTTACCGCCACGTTATCGTACTTACAATATACAAACAGGGTATAAAGTTGCTGTAAACCGCCCGCGTGCTTATACTTATTTTGCCGAAGACCGCGGCCGTTATGCCAGGTACAAAGGCACACATGACAAGCAGGTGATCATCCGCGACCACTACCACACCCGTGTTGTTAACCGTACAAAGGTGGTTAACCGCACAAAATATGTGGACAAACCAGAGCATGGTCATCATGACAATGGTAAACACAAAGGACAGCACAAACACTAATTAATTACACCCAAAATAGATTAACAATAAAAAGGACCGCCGATTGGGCGGTCTTTTTTTGTTATGAGAAATCTTGTTTTAAAACCCTCGCTTTTAGATAGTGGTCGGTGGGCAGGGATTTATCCAATAAAACTTTTTGCTTTTGCCAGCGCAGTATCCAGTCCGCTCGCATCGCTGCCGCCCGCGGTAGCAAAAAACGGCTGACCGCCGCCGCCGCCTTTAATTTCCTTGGCCAGTTCGCGCACAATACTGCCTGCATTCAACCCTTTTTCTTTCACCAGGTTTTCCGCTATCATTACAGTAAGGCTTGGCTTACCGTCGAAATCGGCGGCTAATACCAGGAACAAGTTGGATACAATATCTTTTAACTGGTAAGCCAGATTTTTAACCGCTTCGGCGTTGGGAAGGGCTACCTTTTGGGCGATAAAATTAATATCGCCTATAGTTTCGACTTTTTGCGCCAAGTCATTTTTTAACCCCGATGATTTTTCGAGGATGCTTTTTTCAATTTCCTTTTTCAACCTTGAATTCTCATCAAGCAGGCTCTCCACACTTTTGCTCAGGTCCTTTGGATTTTTAAGCAGTTCTTTCAGCTGCTCAACCAATTTACTCTGATTGGTGATATAAACCTCGGCGGCTACGCCGGTAATGGCTTCAATACGGCGTACCCCGGCCGCTACCGCACTTTCCGCAATAATTTTAAAGAAACCTATTTGCCCGGTGGCCTTTACATGCGTACCGCCGCAAAGTTCCTTGCTAAACTCGTCATCAAAAGTAATTACGCGCACATACTCGCCATACTTTTCGCCAAACAGCGCGGTTACGCCACTGCTTACAGCTTCGGCATACAAAACGCTTCGTTCTTCTTTTAACGGGATGTTCTGGCGTACCTTTTGATTTACAATAGCTTCTATCTGCGCCAGCTCTTCGTCGGTTACTTTGGCAAAGTGCGAAAAATCAAACCGCAGGTAATCGGCATTTACCAATGAACCTTTTTGGTTTACGTGGCTGCCCAAAACCTGTTTCATAGCAGCGTGCAGCAGGTGCGTGGCCGAGTGATTGCTGTTGGTTTGGCTGCGCAGAGCAGGGTCGACAATAGCGGTAAGGGCATCCTCAATATCATCAGGCAACTGGTCTACATAATGTACAATAAGGCCGTTCTCTTTTTTAGTATCAGTTACTTTAACGATCTCACCATCCGGAAACACCAGTTCGCCTTTGTCACCCACCTGGCCGCCACTTTCGGCGTAGAATGGGGTTTTATCTAATACAATCTGAAACTGCTCTTTGCCTTTTGCCGTAACCTTGCGATATTTTACAATGTGGGCAATGGTTTCGGTTTCATCATAGCCGGTAAATTCAACACCCTCATCGTCTTTTAAAACTACCCAATCGCCGGTATCAATAGCGGTGGCAGCGCGGGAACGGGATTTTTGCTCTTGAAGGGCCTTTTCAAAGCCTTGTATATCAACAGTCCTCCCCTTTTCACGTGCCATTAACTCTGTAAGATCAATAGGGAAACCATACGTATCAGATAATTCAAATGCTGCTTGTCCAGAAATTGTATTTACACCAGGGATATGATCTACAATTTCACTACCCCCTTTTATAAATGTCCCTTGATCATAAACCGATATTATTTCATTAAATCTTCTAATTCCCGATGACAGTGTCCTTAAAAAACTAATTTCTTCTTCCAATACAACCTTCTGCACAAAATCCTTTTGACTATACAGGTTATCAAAAACCCCTTTAAACTGATTGGCTAACAACGGCACCAGTTGATTTAAAAACGGCTCTTTAAAGCCTAAATATTGGTATGAGTAACGAACAGCCCGACGTAATATCCTGCGGATCACATAGCCTGCTTTATTATTTGATGGCAATTGCCCGTCAGCAATAGCGAAACTTATCGCACGGATATGATCGGCTAAAACGCGCATGGCCACCGCTTCGTTCCAGTCAGCATCACCGGGTTTGGCAGCACTGTTATATTGTTTACCGCTTTTCTCCGCTATAAACTGGATCATCGGCTGAAAAACATCCGTATCATAGTTGGATGTTTTGCCTTGCAGTACCCTAACCAGCCGTTCAAAGCCCATACCAGTATCCACATGTTTATTAGGCAATGGCTGCAGCGTCCCCCCCTTTAAACGATTAAACTGCATGAATACAATATTCCAAACCTCGATAACCTGGTCATGGTCGGCATTTACTAAAGTTGCACCGTTTACCTCCGCACGTTCGCTATCCGGGCGGCTGTCATAATGGATCTCTGAACAGGGACCGCAGGGACCGGTTTCGCCCATTTCCCAAAAATTATCCTTTTTGTTACCGCGCAAAATATGATCCTCGGCAACCAGGGCTTTCCACAGATCATGTGTTTCCGTATCTTTTTCCAGGCCCTCTTTTTCGTCGCCTTCAAAATAGGTTATGTACAGGCGGTCTTTGGGAAGTTTGTAAACTTCGGTAAGCAGTTCCCAGCCCCAGGCAATAGCTTCTTTTTTAAAATAGTCGCCAAAGCTCCAGTTACCCAGCATCTCAAACATGGTATGGTGGTAAGTATCAATACCAACTTCTTCCAGGTCGTTATGCTTACCGCTTACCCGTAAACAGCGCTGGGTATCAGCCACACGCGGCGCTTTCGCGGGGGCCTCTCCTAAAAATATATCTTTAAACTGATTCATTCCCGCGTTGGTGAACATCAGGGTCGGATCGTTTTTTATAACAATTGGAGCAGAAGGAACAATAGTATGTCCCTTGGAAACGAAAAAATCAAGAAAAGCCTGTCGTATTTCGGTAGCTGTCATTTATGAGTACTTTTTTATCAAAACCGGTTATGAGTGCAAAAATGTGAATTTTTACGTACTAATACTCAATTTCATACAAAAATCAATTGCTTTTTAAGCCATTTGACCCAACCGTCGTTTTTAGATTAAAAAAAACATTAAAATTCACTTTAACGGCAACCTTTTGATAATTATAACGTTATCAATTGTACGGAGCACTTCTTCAATTAAAAATAAATAAAGGACTAAATTGGTTTTATGGAAACTTTAAGGATTGATATTCAAAATGAGCAGGAAAAAAAAGTGATCTTAGCTTTTTTAGACAGCTTGAATTATGAATACAAAATTGAAAAGGGCGACGTTATGACCAACGAACAGATAAAGGAATTCGATCAGCGTAAGGCTGATTTTTTGAGCGGCCGGGCAACATCACTTCCCTGGAGCGAGGGCAAATAGCATATCAAAAAAATACATTTTAATTGTGAACAAAAAATTCCCCAAATCGGATTTCCTGATTCCGGAATCAAATAAATACATTTGCACATGCCTTATAAAGAACGCGAGATAAGCAAAATGTACTATACCATGGGCGAGGTATCGGCCATGTTTGATGTGAATCAATCACTTATCCGCTTTTACGAAAAAGAATTCGAGGTACTTCAGCCTAAAAAGAACAAAAAAGGCAACCGTTATTTTACTCCTGAGGATATAGAAAATTTCAAGATCATTTTTCACCTGATACGTGATAAAGGTTACACCCTTAATGGTGCCAAAGAGCATTTAAAACATAACATGACCGATACCAAAGAGCATCAGCGTGTTGTTGATTCGCTCGAAAATATAAAAAAATTCCTCCTGGAAGTGCGCGACCAATTGTAGATACCTGTCTAAAACATATCTTTATTTTTTATTGATATAAATGCTCGCGAACCATAAAGGCGAAATCCCGGTTATTATACTTCTTTTACCCTGGTTATTTGGTATAACGCTGGGCCTTAGTTTTATCCAGGCCGCTTATCTGCCGGTTTTATCCGGCGTTTTTATTGGGTTAGGCACTGTATTTATTTTACTCAACTTAAATTATCAGCGGTTTGCCGTTTATAAATTTCGCTGGCTTGGCGGTTTGCTCATAAACCTGATATTGCTTACCGCCGGGTGGATAAGCACGGTTAATTATTATGAACTAAATAATCGTAATCATTTTTCGAGATCAGCGGCGCAATATCTTGCCGTCCGCATTAATAGTGAGCCACAGTTCAAGGCAGGGCTAACCCGGTTTACCGCATCAGTATATCAAAATATCAGCTTTAAACAAACAACCGCAACCTCCGGAACGCTGCTCCTTGCAGTAAAAGATAATGCAGCGATGGGCCTTCAATACGGCGATGAATTGCTGATCCCGGCAACCTGCACTCCAATCGACCCGCCTCTTAATCCGGCAGAGTTTAACTACAAAAAATACCTGTTTTACCAGAACATACATTACCAGGTATTTTTGTATCCCGGGCAGTACCACCTGTTACAGCACAACAGAGGAAATCCTGTTATTGCTTATGCACTTAAATTAAGGCAGCAAATGGTGACTTCCTTTAAGCTGCAATTGCACCATCCTGATGTGATAGCCGTGGCATCAACGCTGATACTGGGCTACAAAGCCGACCTGAGCAATGACGTTTTACAGGCTTACTCAAAAACAGGAACCATACATGTATTATCGGTATCGGGTGCTCACGTCGCTATCATCTATTTTTTACTGCAATGGCTGCTGGGTTTTTTAAACAGATATAAGTATGGTAAAGTTGTAAAAATGGTGCTCACTATCCTGCTGATATGGTACTATGCCATGTTAACCGGACTTTCACCGGCGGTTTGCCGGGCAGCTGTCATGATCAGTATGGTCATTATTGGCAATACCTTTACCAGATACATCAACATGCTCAACATTTTGGCCACATCTGCCTTTTTGCTGTTGTTATATGATCCGTTTTTTATAGCCGATGTAGGTTTCCAGCTTTCCTACCTCGCCGTTGCCGGGCTTATAGTCCTTCAGCCGGTGGTATACAAATGGGTTACTTTTAAAAACAAATGGGCAGATAAGCTATGGGCATTGTGCTCGGTATCAATAGCTGCCCAGGTGGTCACTTTTCCGTTAAGCGCTTTTTATTTCCACCAGTTCCCGGTTTATTTTCTGCTGAGTAACCTGCTTATTATTATACCCACCATGATCATTATGTGTACGGGCATGGGTTACCTGCTTTTCTTCCGGGTGCCCTGGCTGTCAACCATACTGGCCTGGACGCTCGAAAACAGTATTCTGTTCATGAACAAAGCACTGGCTGTAATTGAACATGCCCCCTTTGCAAGCATTGGCAAAATATGGATCACCCCTATTGAGCACCTGCTTATTTACGCTTTCATCATCAGTCTGTTTTATTTTTTGTATGATAAAAAGCCCTGGCTGCTCAAACTCAGTATGGCTTGCCTGCTTTTGCTGTGTATAAGCATCAGCTTTAAAGTATACCGCTCAAACAATACCAAATCCATAGCATTTTTAAGTCTGCGAAAAAAAACCGGTATCGTATTTAAAAGCGGAAACAACGCAGTTATACTAAGCAATCTGGCCGATACCGCTAAAGTTTACCGCTATTCGGTACAGCCTTATCTTGACAGCAGTAAAATAAACAGCTCAAAGGTGTGTGGTCTTGAAGATAATATCAGTCTGCGTTATTTAAAAAAACAAGGCAACCTCATCCAGTTTTACAACAAAAGGTTACTGATATTTGATACCGGCATGTCTAACTTGCAACTGTCCACCAAATTAAAAACTGACTATCTTTATATTACCGGAAACCCCAATACAACGCTGCAGCAAATAAGCAGGAGTTATGATTATCAAACACTTATAATTGATGGAAGCAATACTCAAAAGCTCATTAACCAACTGGAAACCGAAGCAAAGGAAATGCGGGTAAATTATAGCATATTAAAGCGTAACATTTCATTAATCGCACTATCTAACTAAGAAATTTAAACCCTTTACTAATAATTTCGTCCTTTAAGTAAAAAGAACTAAATTGGTATCAATCAAACAAAAACTATGAATATTAAATTTCTCCATGTTGCCCTGGGCCTTGCTCTTACTGCAACAGCAATGAGCGCCAGCGCGCAAAAAAAATACACTGAAGGTGTGGTTAACCTGACTACCAATATGCGGGGCCAGCAGGTGGATGCAAAAGGTTATTTCAGGACTGATTCAAGCGCCTTTGCCTTTAGCGCCGGACCGGCAAGCATAAAAATTTTAACTGATGCGGGCGGCAAATCAATGGCCGTTTTAGTTGATGTACCTGTTGCCAACCTTAAAAAGGCAGCTATAGCTACACCTGATGAAGTTGACCAGGCCTTAGCTGAATTGCCAGCTTTTACTTTTGCGCCAGGTACTGAAACCAAGCAGATATCAGGCTTTAACTGCAAAAAAGTTGTGGCTACAGATACAAAAACAAAAAAGACCTATGATATTTGGATAACCAATGACATAAGCGTACCAGTTACCGGCATTGCAAAATATTATAGAGAAATTGGCGGCTTCCCGGTACAATACACTTCATTTAGCCAGGGCCAAAGCACAGAGGTAACTGTAAAAAGCGTAAGTGATGAAAAAGCCCCTGCAGGAACTTTCGGTATCCCTGCTGATTTTGAAAAAATTTCAATGGACGATCTAAAAGCGATGAGCGGCGGCAGATAAGCCACTTCACTAACAATTCATTAAAGGTTTCTTAACATTGCGGTTAAAGTACTATTTTTGTACCCCCGTATGTTAAGAAACCTTTTCAGTATATTCAGATTTTTTGTTTTTTGGTTATTGTTTTTTGCAATTACCAGGATCACATTTGAATGCTATTTTTCTGATAAACTTAAAGGCGCCCGTTTTAGCGAAATACTGCAAACGTATTTTTATGGCCTGCGCCTTGATGCTTCGGCCACTGCCTATATCTGCGCGATACCTTTACTGGTATTTATTATTTCTTGGTGTATCCCCCGTTTTACCGTTAAACCTGCGTGGACTAAAGCTTATGTATGGTTTTGCCTTTTTTGCATATCGTTAAATACAGTATTAAATTTTAATATTTTTCGCGAATGGGGTACAAAAGTTACATTTAGGGTATTCAGCTCATTGTACCATGCCCCGTCAGAGGCATTGGCATCCACGGGCTCTTCCCCCGTTGGCCGATGTATTGTAATTGGCCTTTTGCTGCTTGGTACCGGCATATTACTATCTCATTATATTATCAATTACCGGTTTAAAAAACCGGTTGCGAAACCATGGGTTAAAGCCGTTTTAATTTGTTTACTGCTCTTCGCCAATTTTGTTTTAATGCGGGGTGGTTTACAAGCCGAGCCTGTTAATCAGAATGCCGCCTATTTTTCTGACAAGGAGATATTAAACCAATCTGCACTCAATACGGAGTGGAACCTGTTCAATAATATTTTTGAAAACTTCCGCAGGCCTTATAACCCTTACCTGTTTATGAAGCCCAATGTTGCTGCACAACTGGTTAAAGATGCCTATAGTGTTAAGACCGACTCCACTATTAAGGCACTTACAACTGATCACCCAAACGTGGTCATCATTCAGCTGGAAAGTTATACAGCAAGTATAATTGAATCATTGGGCGGTGATAAAGGTGTAGCCCCCAACTTTGAAAAATTCATCAATAATGGTATCCTGTTTACCAATATTTACTCCTCTGCCGATCGTACCGACAAAGGTATCATATCTATCATGAGCGGCTTTCCATCGCAGGCTATACGCACCATTGTGGCCGACACCAACAAGCAAAAAAAGCTCCCGGCATTATCTGCCGTATTTAAAAACAGGGGTTATCAAACCACTTATTTCTATGGTGGAAAAAGCAGCTACATGGATTTTAACGTCTTTATGAAAAGCCATGGCGTTGATCACATCATTGATGAGTATAGCTTTAACAAAAGCCAGGTAAAAACCGAATGGGGAGTATATGACGATGTGCTTTTAAATAAACATTTGCAATATAATGAGCGGCAAAAACAACCTTTCTTCTCCTACTTGCAAACATCAACCAATCACGAGCCTTTTATACTGCCCGTAAAAGCACATTTTCCTGACGATGAGGATGGGGATGCGGGCAACAAGTTCAGGAGCACCGCATATTTTACCGATTCATGCCTTAACGCTTATTTTGAGCAGGCAAAAAAACAAGCGTGGTATAAAAACACGCTGTTTATTTTGGTTGCCGATCATGGACATCGCTTGCCGCGCAATATATCCGAGGCTTATGACCCGGCTAAATATCATATTCCGCTTTTATTTTTTGGTGAGGTAATAAAACCAGCATACCGGGGCAAAAAGATCAATAAATTAGGGGGGCAAACGGATATTGCCGCTACGCTCCTGTCGCAGCTTGGTTTACCACATGACCAGTTTAAATGGTCAAAAGACCTGCTTAATCCGCAATCAGCCGACTTTGCTTTTTTTGACTGGGATAATGGATTTGGCTTTATGCTGCCTCAGCAAACAGTATCATACGATAATTCGGGCCGCAGAATTGTTTACATCGGCAATAAAAAAGCCGACCAGGCAACAACGGATAAAGTGCTGCAACACGGCAAAGCCTTTTTGCAACAGGTTTATACGGAATATATGGAGTATTAATTTGCCGGAACCAGGGTTAAATAGATAGCCTGATAAATAGTTTTGACTTACCTCAATGATTTACCAAGCTGTCCCACCCACTGATTAAACAACCTGGTTTCAAATTCAACTGCTTTGTTTGCATGTTTTTCCCAATCTGGCGAGAATTTGTGCAGCTGGTTCAACATCTCTTCCAGGTGGCCCTCCTCTTCTAAGATGATCGATTTTACGTTCACTTTGCTGCCGGCAGCGTCAAGCGCGTCCTGGTAAATAGGATAAAGCTCATCGGCACGTACTTCAATGGCATAGGTAACCAGCAAGTAAGCCGCAAAGCGCAGTTCGCTCCCGTTAAGCCCTAACTCTTTTTTAAGATAGCGGCAAACATCAACATCCAACTGGTTCAAATAATATTTGCTTGAACCCGGCGCCAGCAAATATTCAGCTGCGTAGGTAGGCAGCTCAATTCCGGTTTTTTCCAGTTGTTTTTTTAGGTAAAAAGCGTGGCGATGCTCTTCGGCAGCATGCTTTAATATGATATAAGTAACCGTATGCGGATCCTCACTCGCAGATATTTTACGTGCACCGGTGTTTTCCATCAGCGACAGTGTATTTAACCAGCGTGAGTGCAATTGGTTATCAGCAATTATTTGAGGTAATAATATTTTTAGCATAATTATATTTCTTCAAGCGCCTGCTCAATTTTGTTGTAAACATAATTGAGTTCGGCATTAGTAATGCAATATGGAGGTAAAATATATATGATATTGCCCAGTGGTCGCAATATAATGCCTTCGGCTAAAAAGTAATGGTATAATTTGTCGCGCAGCGAATTAAAATAAGAGGTATCGTTACCGGTTTCCCATTCCATAGCTACGATGGTACCCGTTTGCCTTATCGCTTTTATTTTAGGGTGATGTTTTATCTTATCAGCAAATTGCCGGTGCAGTGCTTCAATACGCTGTATATTGACTGCTGTTGCCGGTTCCAAAAAGAGATCAAGACTGGCTAAAGCAGCTGCACAGGCTACGGGATTGGCAGTAAACGAATGTCCGTGAAACAAGGTTTTCAGCCGGTCATCTGATAAAAAGGCATCGTAAATATGCTGGGTGCAGGTTGTGAGGCCCAAGGCCATGGTGCCACCGGTCAATCCTTTTGAAAAGCACATAATATCGGGCTGCACCTGTAGGTGATCGCACGCAAATAGCTTGCCCGTACGCCCAAACCCGGTAAATACTTCATCAGCTATCATCAGCACATTTTCCTGCCGGCAGTGGGCCATCAATTGATCTAAATACTGCGCCTCATACATCAGCATTCCTCCTGATCCCTGCACCAATGGCTCAAAAATAAAACAGGCTGTGCTTGATTTGAGATTAGAGATCTGAGATTTGAGGTCACTTATGTTGTCAGCATTTGGCGTATCAATAAACTCCACCTCAAACAGCAGGCTATCAAATGCTTTTGTAAAAGCACTGCGACCGCTCACGGCCATAGCCCCAAAAGTATCGCCATGATAAGCATTGTTAAAAGCGATTATTTTAGTGCGCTGATGGCCCTTATTAAGCCAGTATTGCAGGCACATTTTTATGGCTACTTCAATAGCCGTTGAACCATTATCAGAATAAAAGGCCTTTTGCTGATTATCCGGCAAGATCGCCAAAAGCCTTTCGGCCAGTTCAATTGCGCCCTGGTGGGTAAAACCAGCGAATATCACATGCTCAAGTTTATGCAGTTGTTCTGATACTTTTTGAGCGATGTAAGGATGGGCGTGCCCGTGTATATTTACCCACCATGATGATACCGCGTCAATGTATTTTTTGCCGCGCTCATCAAACAAACCGGCTCCCTCGCCACGTACAATACCAATTGCGGGGGCGGCAGTTTTCATTTGCGTATACGGGTGCCATATTACTTTAAGATCGCGCTCGGTCAAATTCATAGTTCAGCTTTTAGTAGTTCAACAACACGTTTATCAGTGGGGAAGGTAACATCGCCGGTAGTCAGGTCGGCTAAGTTGATCCACCTGAAAGCCTGCAGCACATCACCTTTCCCGTCAAAATCATAAGCAATGGTTTTTATGGGGAATTTTAATGGAGTAATATTTTTTACTTTATAATATACGCTGATGATCTGCGAATCATTAAATGCCGACCGTACAAAAAAGTCGGTGGTATAAAAATGACTAATCACCTCAATTTCGGCTTCGCATTCTTCTATAAACTCACGTTTCAGGCCATCTATCAGGCCCTCGCCTATTTCCAGGCCGCCACCAGGGAATTTTATAAATCGCTGGCCGTATTCTTCTTCGTCACTTATCAGCACTTCGTTTCGCTCATTTATAAGCAAACCATAAACACGTACGTTAAAATACTCCATTATTCAAAGTGTTTTTTATTTCGTACCACCTTATCCATTGTCCAGGCTATGGTCTCTGTTTGCGCTTCAAACCGTATGGGGCAGTTCGGCATGCTACAGTAATGGCAGCAATCGGGCACACAAGGGTCTGAGTGGATAAACAGTTCTGTTTTTATGCCCACCTCCTGGTTAATCATTTTATCAACCAATGATATTTCTGCATGCACATGATTAAGGTCAAAATAATTGGGCAACGTCATATGGCAGTCAATGTGCAGTTCGTTCCCATACTTTTGCGCGCGCAGGTTATGTACATCTATCCAGGCATCGCGGCGTTTTTCGCTCAGCACATTAATAATATCCGTTACCACCTGAAAGTCAGCCTCATCCATTAAACCGGCAACAGATTTACGGATCAGCTTGTAACTACTGTATAAGATATATAAAGCTACCAGTATGGATAATGCGCTATCGAGCCATAAAATGTTGGTGAACCTGATAAGCATTAAGCCTGCAACCAAACCAACGCTGGTTATCATATCTGCAATCAAATGGCGGCCATCGGCGTCAAGGGTGATAGAATTCAGCGCCTTTCCCCTTCGTATCATATAATAGCCCAACGAGCCGTTTACAATACCTGTTGCGCCTATAATAGCCGCGCCTGTAAGCAGGTCATGAATATTGCCCGGATAAAATAAACTATAAATTGATTTTACAATAATGATAACCCCAGCTATGCCAATGAGCGAGCCTTCAATAAAAACAGAGAAAAACTCAACCTTACCATGACCATAAGGATGATTTTCATCCCGGGGTTGTGCCGAAAGGTAGATACTGAAAAAAGCAAAAGCGCTTGCAATTACGTTCACGATGCTCTCGGCGGCATCGGTCAGCACAAAATTAGATGCTGTTAAAAAATACGCTCCAAACTTGGCCAGCATTAAAATAATGCCTGTAATCAGCGAAATTAATATGATCCTTTTTTGTTCTTTCAAGCCAATCTGAATTGCGTGGGCAAATTTATAAATAACAAGCGTAAGTAGCAGTAAACTTATTTTCTATATTTGCCGCGATAACATAATTTATATGAGCGCATTAAGTACCCGGATCAACAATCTGTCCGAATCTCAAACAATTAAAATGGCCAAAATGGGCCGTGAACTTGCCGCAAAAGGGGTCGACGTGATCAGCCTTAGCTTTGGCGAACCTGATTTTCATACCCCTGAACACATTAAGGAGGCTGCCAAGAAGGCGATGGACCAAAACTATACCTACTATACACCTGTAGCGGGTTACCCCGAGCTTAGAAAAGCGGTAGTTGCCAAGTTAAAGAACGAGAACGGCCTTGATTATGATTTTAGCGAGATCGTGGTATCTACAGGTGCCAAGCAAGCTATTGCTAACGCCGTATTATGCCTGGTTAATCCGGGCGAAGAGGTAATTATACCAACTCCTTATTGGGTTTCATATTCAGAAGTAGTTAAACTTGCCGAAGGTGTGAGTGTTTTTATAAATACCACGGTTGAGCAAAATTTTAAAATAACGCCCAAACAGCTTGAAGCCGCTATTACGCCAAAAACCAAGTTGTTCATGTTCTCGTCGCCTTGTAACCCTACCGGCAGCGTTTACAGCAAGGATGAACTGGAGGGACTGGCTAAAGTATTTGAAAAACACCCCCATGTATATATCCTGAGTGATGAGATATATGAGCACATTAATTTTATTGACAAGCATGAGTCGATAGCTCAATTTGATTATATAAAAGACCGCGTAGTGATCATTAACGGATGGTCAAAAGCCTTTGCTATGACCGGCTGGCGAATTGGTTACACTGCCAGTACAAAAGAGCTTGCATCTGCCTTTGATAAAATGCAGGGACAGGTAACATCAGGTACCTGCTCAATTACCCAGCGTGCTGGTGTTGCAGCTTATGAAGGCGGTTTAGAGAGCGTGCTTGAAATGCGCGCGGCTTTCAAAAAACGCCGTGATATTGTTTACAAATTATTAAGTGATATTGAAGGTATAAAAGTTAACCTGCCCGATGGCGCTTTTTACTTTTTCCCTAACGTAACTTCATTTTTTGGGAAAAGTTATAATGGCAAAACCATTAAAGATGCTGATGAACTGAGCATTTACTTATTAGAAGAAGCTCATGTAGCCACCGTAGGCGGCGATTCATTTGGCGACACTACTTCTATCCGTATATCATACGCCGCAGCCGAGGATAAGCTGATAGAGGCCATGAGAAGGATCAAAGAAGCACTGGGTAAACTGGCATAGGTGCTCAGATGAACCAGCGGTAAAACAAATCGTTTTTAGTCACGGTTCAAACAATTATTATAAACTATAAAGCCCCCATCTTTTTTGACGGGGGCTTTGTTATTAAGGGCTTTTTTAAACTTACAACCCAAATCCGTAAGCTATACGTAAGCCTACAGTACCATAATTATTATCCTGACCAGAGTAGTTTTCATAACGTACCCCTACATCCCATGATTTAGACGCATACCCTATGCCTGGGGCAAGAATAAGCTTTGTATTCTTTTTCCCCTCTGCGTCTGCATAAAAATCTTTGGTTTCAAAGCCGGCACCTGCTTCTGCACCAAAATATAAATTATTGGTGAAGAAGGCTTTTATACCAGCTTTAACAGGTACCATTCCAAAAGATGGATATTTAATATCTGTGTTACCAATCTTTTTACCAAAAAAGTTGTAATACCCTGAGGTAAGTGTTAACGCCAGGTTATCGGCTATACCATACTGCAAGCGTGCAGTACCGCCTATACCAACGTTAGAGATATCGTGAAGGTTACCGGTAGGTAACAATCCTTCAACACCTATACCAAAGCGTAATGCGTCTTTAGGCACGATTTGAGCTTTAACTGTACTTCCTAAAAATATAGCTGCCGCGGTTAAAGCAGCGGCTATAAAGTTTGTTGATTTTTTCATTGTTGTAATTTTAGATTTATTCCACAATTTGTATTGTATTAACAACACGTTAACAAATACTTTGCCATTATCATAAATAAATGAGTTTATAACACTCATATGATAAATATCTTTTTATAATATATGCGTGGTCGTCGGTGACAATTACCGCTTTTAACTGTTGATTATCAACACATTTTTAACAGAAATTTTCACCCATACTGTCGATGATAAATTCAAAATAAAGATTAAATAACAATCAAAAAAATCTGTGAGGCGTTGTACGGTTTGTGTAGGTTAACAACTATTTTTTGTTCTGTTTACAATTGCCGGTAACAAAAAAAGAGAGGATAACCTCTCTTTTTTTGTTAATGAACATCATATCATCAGGCATGCGGATCATGCGTGGGATCCGGTTTGTAGTTTTTCTGAAGCTCCGCAAGTTTCTCCTTGCCGTAAGCAAATCGGGTAATTAAAAAGAACAATACCGGCACTATGAAAATAGCCAGCGATGTAGCTGCAAGCATACCGCCAAATACTGTCCAGCCAATGGTCTGACGTGCAATAGCACCCGCTCCCGATGCAAATAATAAGGGCAATACACCCAATATAAATGCCAGCGAGGTCATAATGATCGGTCTTAACCTGAGTCTTACGGCATCTAACGTAGCTTTTTCAAGCTCCACCCCGCGGTCAACACGCTCTTTGGCAAATTCCACTATCAAAATGGCATTCTTGGCCGCCAAACCTATGAGCGTTATCAAACCAATTTGCGCATAAACGTTGTTATCAAGCTTATCATGAAATGACAGGAACAGGATAGCGCCGAATGCACCCAGTGGCACTGCAAGCAGTACAGAGAAGGGAACAGACCAGCTTTCATACAACGCGGCAAGGAACAGGAACACAAACCCTATTGATAACATAAATATGTAAATAGTTTTTGATCCGGATATTTTTTCCTCACGGCTAAGGCCAGAAAATTCATAACCGAAGCCCTGCGGTAGTGATTTCGCCGCCACCTCTTCTAAGGCATTTAAGGCGTCGCCACTGCTATATCCTGGTTTGGCAGTACCATCTATTTCGGCAGATCTGAACAGGTTATAGTGCGATATTAATGGCGCGTTCTCAATTATCTTATAAGTTGTAAGCGTGCTTAAAGGCACCATGGTGCCAGCCTGGTTACGAACAAAATACTGCCCTATATTTTGAATATTGGTACGATAATTTGTATCGGCCTGGGCAACTACCCGAAACGTACGGCCGTAAAGTGTCAGGTCGTTGATATATGAGCTTCCCATATAAGTTTGCAAAGCCGCATTTACGTCAGATAGCTGCACACCCAGTCTTTTTGTTTTTTCCCTGTCAATAACCAATTGATAGGCCGGTGTACGGGCAGTAAAAAACGAATAGGCGCTGGCTATTTCAGGTCGTTTGTTAACTTCCGCGGTAAAGTTTTGAAGTACCTTTTCAAAATTTTTGATGTCCCCGCCAGCCTGTTTTTCTTCTAATATAAAGGAGAAACCTGCAGAGTTACCCAAACCAGGTATAGCAGGCGGCCGGATAACAAGAGTACCCGCTCCTTTATATTTGGCCAGTTTTTTCTGTATCACGCCAACCAATTCGCCCGAATCTTTCTCCCGTTCATCCCAGGGCTTAAGCTGCACAAATATGGTAGCACTGTTTGACTTGGTAGCAAAGGTAATTACGTTTAATCCTCCCAGCGCGGCATAGTGCCCTATTTCGGGGATGCTGTCAAGTGATTTCATCATCTGGCGCAAGGTGCTCACCGTTCTTTCTGTTGATGACGCCTCAGGCAGATCATAGGTTATGTAAATACGACCTTCGTCTTCTGTTGGAATAAATCCGCTTGGCTTATGCTGAAATAACAGGATAGTTCCAATGATTATACAAACCAGTATGATAACGATGAACTTGGAATTCTTGATACTTTTATCAACCCCGTTCCTGTATCTTCCGGTAAGCCGCTCAAACCACGTATTAAACTTAAAGAAAAATTTATCGAGGCCCTTCGACTTCTGATCGAGCTTGTGCGGACGCAGTATCAATGTACATAATGCCGGTGTTAAAGACAGTGCCACAAACGCCGAAATTAATACCGATATGGCTATCGTAATAGCAAACTGCTGGTAAAGGCGGCCCACAATGCCGGGTATAAAACCTACCGGCACAAACACCGCGGCCAATATGAGCGCTATCGCGATAACCGGCGCCGATATATCACGCATGGCATGGATCGTTGCTTCCTTGGGCGACATACCCTCTTCATCCATATAATGCTGCACGGCTTCAACCACCACAATAGCATCATCAACCACTATACCAATGGCCAGTACAAAACCGAATAACGTAAGCGTATTGATGGTAAAATGCAGCGGTATAAAAAAGATGAACGTACCGATAATAGACACCGGAATGGCCAATACCGGTATAAGCGTAGTACGCCAGCTTTGTAAAAACAGGAACACCACCACAATAACCAGGAAAAGCGCTATAACCAGTGTTTCAATAACCTCATGAACAGACACCTTTACAACAGTTACCGATTCAAACGGAACCACATACTCAATATCGGCCGGAAAGGATTTCTTAAGTTGCTCCATTATGGCGTAAACATTGTCGGCGGTTTCAAGCGCGTTACTGTTTGGCGCCTGGTAAACCAGCAGGTAAGACGCACGCTTACCATCAACAAATGAATTGCCCGAGTAATTAAATTTACCAAGTTCAACGCGGGCCACATCTTTTAAATGCACAATGGCACCGTTTGCAGGCTGGGTACGCACAACAATATTTTCAAACTCGGCCTTGCTTGTTAAACGTCCCTTAACTAAAACGGTGTACTCAAATGGCTGACCCTTTTCCTGCGGGGTTGCACCCACCGAACCAGCCGCCACCTGGGCGTTTTGTTCTGTAAGGGCTGCGGTTACATCACCCGCGGTCATGCCCAGCGCGGCAAGCTTATCAGGCTTTAGCCAGATACGCATACTAAAATCATCGGCACGGGTAAATACGTCGCCCACACCTTTGGCACGTAAAAGCGCGTCGCGTACAAAAACGTTGGTGTAATTGTCAACAAAGGTTACGTTATGTGTGCCTTTGGGCGAATACATGGCAACCAGCATTAAAATGCTAGGATTACGTTTTCGCACCGTTAAACCAAGCCGTTGCACTTCCTGCGGCAGAGTAGGCGTAGCAATGCCTACGCGGTTTTGAACATCAAGAGCGGCTATATTAATATCGGTGCCAATTTCAAAGTTAACCGTCATGCTCATGGCGCCATTGCTGGTGCTGTTACTTTGCAAATAGGTCATGCCGGGCGTGCCATTTACCTGTACTTCAACAGGTGTAGCCACGGTTTGCTCAACAGTTAACGCATCGGCACCAGTATAGGTACCGGTTATATTTACTGTTGGCGGCGTAATTTCAGGATATTGCCCTATTGCCAAAGTACTTATGGCCAGGATACCAACAATAATTATTACCAATGATATAACTATGGCCGTAACTGGTCTTCGTATAAAGGTATCTGCTATCATTCTCTAATATTTTTATAAAAGCCCCGGTTACTTCCCTTTTGGTTTTTCCTGTCCCGGCGCTCCCTGTGCTGCCGGATCACCTAAAACAATTTTACCTCCGTCGCGTAAACGCTGAAAACCTTCGGTCACCACCTTATCACCGGCTTCAACACCGCTCATGATTACTACATCCGAACCTACACGCGGACCTAAAATCACTTTATGTTGTTTGGCGATAAGCGCCTGGCTTTTGGTATTATCTTTTGTTGTGGTATCGGTGATCGTTGTATCCCTGCTAACAAATACGAAAAACTCACCCATTTGCTCGGTTATGGCTTTATATGGAATTTGAACACGGTTGCCCGACTGGTTGTTCAACACTTTTAAAACGCAGCTCATACCATCCTTTAATACCCCTTCCTCATTAGGGAACTGCACTCTTACTTTAATGGTACCTGTTTGGTTATTTACTCCCCTGTCAATAGCCAAAACCTTACCCGGCTTATTATAAGTGGTTTGCCCGTCTGATAATTGCAGCCTAAAGGTTGAATCGGTGCTTGATTTCTGTAGTTTATAGAAGCGATCAATATCCTGTTCGTTTATTACCACATCAACACCTATCGGGTGCTCGGCCGATATCGTGTTCATCAGCGTGGTACCTGCCGAAACCTGCGTACCCAACCTTACCTGTGATATGCCTATGCGCCCTGTAAACGGCGCAGTTATGGTAGCGAAGGACAGATCTGTACGGGCCGATTCCAATGCGGCTTTGGCAACTGCTACCTGGCTTTTATTGGTTTCAAAAGCGGCGGTAGCCTGATCAACCGTTTGGCGGGCGATAGCGTCATTCTTCAACAGCATGTTGTACCTGTCAATATCTTTTTGGGCTTTGATCAAATTGGCCTGGGCGCTTATCACATTTGCCTGTGCCTGTTGAAAAGCAGCAACGTATTTACGTTTATCAATTTCATAAAGCACCTTGCCTTTAGCCACAACATCGCCTTCTTTAAAGAATATACCCGTTACAAAACCGGGTACCTGGCTCCTGAGCTCGGTGGTGTTTATTGAAACAACTGTACCCTGGTATTGATCATAGTAAACAGCTTCGGCCTTTTTGGCCTCAATAACATTTACAGGGGTAGGCGGCGGCGCGGCATCTTGTTTGGCATTTTTACCTTTACATGAAACCAGGGCCAATAATGCCATAGGGGTTAACCAGTATATATATATGTTTTTCATTGCAGTGATTTGTTCTTTTGTGCTAATTTGAGTGCAAAACCAATTTTAATTATATTATTCAACAGCAAGCGTTCCTAACGACCGCTGCAGGTCAATTTTGCTTGATAACAGCTGGAACAGCGCATTATAATAACTTAGTTCGGCTGTGCGCAGGTCAGATTGGGCTACAATTACATCAAGGTAGGTTTTAACACCCTCGCGGTATTGTAAGCTCACTATTTTATATACATCCTTAGCCAAATCAACATTTTGCCTGATGAGCTGGTAACTGGCATAATTGCTTTTATACCCGGCAAGCGCCTGCACATATTCGGTGTTGATGGCATTTTGGGCGTTTAAAATATCAAGGTCGGCCCGCTCAACCTGTAATTTGGCCTTGCTTAAGTTCTGCAGGCGTTTGGTTCCCTGAAAAATAGGCAGATTAAGCGTAATACCCGCGTATCCTGTAGGAAATGACCTGTTGTACAGATCAGAAAAATCATGACTAAAGTAGGCCAGATTATAACTCCCAACTGCCGATATAGAAGGCAGAAAGCCATATTTGTAATAATTAACATTAATATTTTGCAGCGATTTGGTGGTTTGCAACAAACGGTATTCAATCCGGTTATTTACATCAAGTTTTTGATTGGTATCAATAAAAGCCGCTTGCTCATACCGTGATGAATCAAAGGCCAGCGATAATTGTTTGGTACCATCAACACCCATAACCTGCTTTAAATAGGCGGTTTTGCTCTTTATTGCTTCTTCGGTTTGTTTGCGCGTTGCCAGGGAGTTATTTAATGATATCGTAGCCTGTTTATAGTCGGTTTTGTCAGACACACCTGCATCATACCTGCTGCGCGCATCTTTTAAGCTCCTTTGCAGCCTGGCAATATCCTCATTGGTAATATCAAGTTGCTTTTGCGAAAGCAATACATCAAAAAACGCTTTGCTCACATCAGACACTACACTAATCTGGCTGCTTAATGTATTTTGCTTATAATATTGGCGCGAGTATTTGGCGGTTTTAGACGCAAGCATTACATCATTATTATATAATGCCTGGCTGGCCTGCAAGCCCACTGTTGAAAGGTTGCGTACTCCTGTACCAGCCGGAATGTTAGCGCCGGAGGCGCCGGCCTGCGGGCTGCCTTTAAAATAATAATTATACAAACCCGATGATGTGAGTTGTGGTAGCCAGCCGGAAAGTCCTATTCTGATGTCCTTTTCATTGATCTGCTCATCAATGGAGGCCTGGCGAACGATGGGTTGATTACGCAGCGCAAACTCAACACATTGTTTCAGCGATACGGGCCCGCCTACGGTATCAAGGCCGGTTTGTGCAAAAAGAGGTATATGTAAAATTAATGTTAAATAGATTGTCGTGAAAAATGCCAGATACTTAATTTTTTTCATAGATTGGCTATAGATATATGTTTTTTCAGCAAAAATTACAAAAAAATAACCTTATAGTTTTTGTTGAAATTCGCAAGGGAAGTGCGAATATGTGATTAATATTACTAAATTAAAATCAACAACAAAAATTTTACGTAAAATTTATGGAAAAGGGCTAAAAAGCCATGTTTTTGGGCTTTTTACAAAAAAATGAAAAAATGTGGTGCGAAATAAATAAAAAAATTAATTAATTTGCCATGTGAGAATATTAATGGGTTCTTATTAATTTAAGCACACAATAAGCATTTTATAAAAAAATTACATTTACCATATAGGTTATATGCTTATTCATGGTATTTTTACACAAAATTTAAGCAGGGTTAATACATGGTTAAAAAACTACATGGGAAGATCGCTCAATTCCAAGTCGCAAATACGCTTAGGGACCGAGGATTGTATCCTTATTTCAGGCCTATTGAGTCTGCTCAGGACACTGAAGTACTAATTGATAACAAAAGGGTTTTGATGTTTGGTTCCAATTCTTATCTGGGACTAACAAATCATCCTAAAATTAAAGAAGCTTCGAAGAAAGCTATTGACAAATACGGCACAGGTTGTGCCGGCTCACGCTTTTTAAATGGTACGCTTGATATTCATATCGAGTTAGAGAACCGGTTGGCCAGCTATGTTGGCAAAGAAGCTACCGTTCTGTTCAGCACCGGATACCAGGTTAATCTGGGCGTGCTTTCATGCATCACCGGTCGTAATGATTATATTATATTAGATGAATATGATCATGCGTGTATCATTGATGGCAGCAGGCTTTCGTTTTCGAAAGTTATTAAATATGCCCACAATGACATGGACGATCTGCAGCGTAAACTGAGCATATTGCCAGAAGAAGCGGTAAAGATCATTGCTGTTGACGGTATATTCAGCATGGAAGGCGATATTGTTAAACTACCTCAGATAGTTAAACTTGCCGACCAGTTTGGTGCCAACATCATGATTGATGACGCACACAGCCTTGGCGTTATTGGCCATAATGGTGCCGGTACTGCGTCGCACTTCAACCTAACCAGTGATGTTGACCTTATAATGGGTACATTCAGCAAGTCATTGGCTTCATTGGGTGGTTTTATAGCCAGCGACAGGGATACCATTGATTATATCAAGCACCGCGCCCGTTCATTAATGTTCAGCGCAAGTATGCCTCCGGGTTCTGTTGCCAGTGTGATCGCCGCCTTGGATATCATTGAATCGGAACCAGAAAGGATCCAAAAGCTTTGGGATAATACCAATTACGCTTCAAAGCTTCTTTTAGAGGAAGGTTTTGACCTTGGCCCTACTGAAAGCCCGATATTACCAATTTATGTACGTGACAATGAAAAAACGTTTCTGGTTACCAAACATCTGCAAGCAGCAGGCGTATTTGTTAACCCGGTAGTTTCGCCGGCCGTACCTTCTGATTCGTCATTGCTCCGTTTTTCATTAATGGCTACCCACACCTTTGACCAAATTGACGAAGCAGTTGAAAAACTTGCTAAAGTATTTAAAGAGGTTGGTGTAACTTCTGTTAAAGAAAATATCTAATAATAAATAAAACGTCCGTGTACATGCAGCTGTTAATAAACAAGCCTTTGTACACGGACGTTTAATATTTACTGCCTTGTGGCAACCTGATTTATAATACGCTCATGATAAAAATTGTAACTGTTAATTCTAAAAAAGAATTAGCCTCATTTATTGATTTTCCGCATGATTTGTATCAGGACGATCCTAACTACGTTCCGGAATTATTTATTGCCCAAAGAGATCTTTTAACTAAACACCCTTTTCATAAGCATAACTCCCTACAAACCTTTTTGGCTTATAACGGCGACAAAATTGTTGGGCGCATAGCGGCTATACTTAATAATGCGCATAATAAATACAACAAGGTTAATGATGGCTTTTTTGGCTTTTTTGACTGTATTAATGATACAGAGGTGTCTACAGCGCTTTTTAATGCCGCCAACACCTGGCTTAGGGAAAAGGGAGTAACTGATAAATTTATAGGCCCGGTTAATTTTTCGACCAATGAACCCTGTGGTTTGCTGATTGAGGGATTTGATAGCCCGCCTTTTTTGATGCAAACCTATAATGCGCCTTATTACGCTGATTTAATTGCACATACCGGCTTTGTGAAAAGCATGGACCTTATTGCCTGGCACTGGGAAGGTGATGCTTATGACGATAAATCCGTACGGTTGTTAAACGCGTTGGAGGAGCGGTTAAAACGCAACAACATCGTCATTCGTAAAATCAACTTAAAGAATTTTAAAGAGGAGGCAGTTAAACTGCGCGAGGTTTATAACTCTGCATGGGATCAAAACAGTGGTTTTGTGCCCCTCAGTAATGATGAATACGATTACCTCGCCAAAGACCTTAAGTTAATACTTGACCCGGATTTTGCGATAGTTGCAGAACAGGAGGGAAAAATTGTAGCCTTTGGACTTGCCTTGCCCAACTACAACGAGATCTTCCAAAAAATAAAAAGAGGACGACTGTTCCCTACCGGTATTTTTAAATTATTATTTGGCAAAAGCAAAATACAAAGCCTGCGAATTTACGCGCTTGGTGTTATTGACGGTTACCGTAAAATGGGCATTGAAGCTTGTTTATACGGCACAATAATAAAGGAATATAAAAGAAAAGGCTTTAAACATGCTGAGGCTGGCTGGACCTTAGAACACAATGAACTGATGAACCGCGCCATAGAGGCCATTAACGGCGATCCGTATAAAAAATACAGGATATACGAAAAGGCCATATGAAACAACGGGTTTTAATAACCGGTGCAAGCGGGTTTGTGGGTTACCATTTAATTGAAGAGGCGCTGCATCATGATCTTGAAGTTTATGCCGCCATACGCAAAAGCAGCCAAACCGATCATTTAAAGCACCTGGATATAAATTACGTCTACCTTGATTATAAAAATCCGGTGGTTTTAAAACAGCAGCTCACTGATATTAACGCTGATTATATCATTCATGCGGCAGGGGTTACATCGGCCCGCTCACAGGCAGAATATAATTATATCAACGCAACCCATACCTATAACCTGGCATCAATAGCCGCAAAAATTGGCGGTAATTTAAAAAAGTTTGTGCTTATAGGAAGCCTTGCCGCCGTAGGTCCGCTTAAAACACTAACCGGTATCATTACCGAAGCTACCCCCCCCCAACCTGTTACCGCCTATGGCCGTAGTAAATTACTTGCCGAAGAACAGTTAAGGACGGTTAAAAATTTAAACTATACTATATTGCGCCCAACAGCCGTTTACGGACCAAGGGATACAGGTATATTCATTTTTTTTAAGCAAATTGTAAAAGGCATTGAACCTTACATAGGCAAAGCCCCGCAAAAGCTAAGCTTTATATATGTTGAAGACGTAGCCAAAGCCGCAATTAAAGCGTTGTATGGTGGTGACTATGAAACTTTTAATTTGAGCGATGGAAACTTTTACGGCAAGTACGAATTAGGTGATATAGCTAAGGAAGTGTTGAATTTAAAAACCTTAAAGTTTCATTTGCCTGTAAATTTTGTAAAAATAATTGCGGTCGTATCAGAAAAAGTGAGTTATTTGAGAAATAAAGCGGCTGTAGTAAATATTGAAAAGATAGATGAACTGATGGCCGTAAACTGGTCATGTGATAATGAAAAGGCAAAATTGCAACTGGGGTTTTATCCTAAATACAATCTGCAGTCGGGATTAGCCGAAACACTAACCTGGTATAAAGCCAATAAATGGCTTTAACGTCCAAAACTGTAACACAAAAAAATTAATGTAATGAAAAGTATGATTTTGCCCGCTTTAGTTAGTTACTTAAACGTTTAAGTATACTAAAAAGAGCGAGATTTCTAAATATTTAACACTGTTTTGGCCTACTTAAACGTTTAAGTAAGCTAACCATAACCAAAGACAACATTTTAATCTTAATAAATTTAAAACAATAAGTAAATACAATGAAAAGTAAAATTTCACCTGCCGAAGGAAAACTGGGTATCCTTATACCTGGTTTGGGAGCAGTTGCAACTACCCTGATAGCAGGCGTTGAAGCTGTAAAAAAAGGGATTTCACAACCAATAGGTTCTCTTACGCAAATGGGCCATATCCGTTTAGGTAAAAGAACAGAAAACCGGAATCCTAAAATAAAAGATTTTGTTCCGCTTGCTAACCTGAATGATATAGTTTTTGGTGGATGGGATGTTTATGAGGATAACGTTTATGAGGCTGCATCAAACGCCAAAGTGCTTGAACCGGCATTATTAAACTCAGTTAAGGCTGAGTTAGAAGCAATTAAGCCAATGAAAGCCGCCTTTGATAAAAACTATGCAAAAAACCTTAATGGTACGCATATAAAACAAGGCACCCGGTACGAACTTGCCCAGCAAGTAATGGAAGATATTGAGAACTTCAAACAAAAAAACGGGTTAGACAGGGTTGTTTTAGTATGGTGCGGCTCAACCGAAATATATTATGAAGCATCGGCCATTCATCAAACGCTGGCTGCTTTTGAACAAGCTTTAATTGACGACGACAAACTGATAGCGCCAAGCATGATCTACGCTTACGCGGCTTTAAAACTGGGTGTTCCGTTCTCAAATGGCGCCCCTAATTTAACAGTTGATATTCCAGCGCTAATTGAACTTGCCAAAGAAAACAAAACCCCTATTGCCGGTAAAGATTTTAAAACCGGGCAAACTTTGATGAAAACTATCCTGGCTCCGGGCCTGGCCGCGCGTTCATTAGGTGTACATGGATGGTTTTCAACCAATATACTGGGTAACAGGGATGGGTTGGTATTGGATGATCCGGATAATTTTAAAACTAAGGAAGTTTCCAAATTAGGCGTACTGGAAGACATTTTTAAACCAGAAGATAACGAAGAACTTTATGGTAACATTTACCACAAGATACGCATCAATTATTACCCTCCGCATGGCGATAATAAAGAAAGCTGGGACAACATTGATATTTTTGGCTGGTTAGGCTATAAAATGCAGATCAAGATCAACTTCCTTTGTCGCGATTCAATCCTGGCTGCCCCTATTGCCCTTGACCTGGCCTTATTTAGCGATCTGGCAAAAAGAGCGGGCATGAGCGGAATACAGGAATGGTTGTCATTCTATCTAAAATCGCCGCAAACCGCAGAAGGTCTGCATCCAGAGAATGATATATTTAAACAACTCATTAAACTGGAGAATACCTTACGTTATTTAATGGGCGAAGACCTGATAACTCACCTGGGCCTTGATTACTATGAAGAAGCTTTTGCCGAGGCATAGTTTAAAGGCATAGTTTATTATATTATAAGTTAAAAACAACCAGCCTGCAAAGTTCATCCTTCTGCAGCTGGTTGTTGTGTTTATTCCTATCCTTAACAGGCACTATTATGTGTTTAAACACCTTTGCGGGCAATTGTGAGCTTTATGCTTTTTTTTAACCTTCCTAAAAATCAATATCTTATAACATTATTGCAACAAGCTTGTAACAAAAATCCTATAATATCTATCAGATACTATCGTTTGCAGTGTAATATAATTTAACGGTAATATTTGACAGGGGAGCATGGTTTTCATGCTTGAAATAGGGAATATTTGACTTTTTGACCACATTAGTCTGTAATAAATTTTTCTACCTTTGAGCCGCAGTTACAAGCTGATGGAATAGCTACGCCACGCAAATAAGCGTAAGCAGGTTATTTTGTTTGGTGCAGATGGATAAAAGAAATATCAGGCGGATTGACGTTGATATGACCGGTGTTTTGAATGAATAATTAATTATCTATATCCCTCAAATTTGATTAGATAATTTGCCACCGGTAAATCAGGGTTTAAGTCAAACAAAGTGTTTGTATTTGCATAATTGCATAAAGTACATGAATTTTAAAAATTTTTATAAAAGTTTATTTTTTTTAATACTCTTTTTTTCTGCCCCATCAGTATTTGCACAAACCACTGTGGTTACAGGCACCGTTACTGATGCCGGTAACAAACAGCCCCTTCCTTATGTTGTAGTTTCCTTTACAGGTACCACCACCGGAGTAGCTACAGACAATAACGGAAAATACCGCCTGGCAACCAGCCAACCATACAAACAAATAAAAATATCATTTTTAGGATATAAAGATGCTTTTTTAGCAGTTGAACCCGGTAAAGAGCAAGTAATTAATGTAAAACTTTTTCCGGCATCAAAACAACTGAACGAGGTTGTGATCAAGTCGGGCAAAAAGCCTAAGTATCGTAATAAGGACAATCCTGCTGTTGAACTGATCCGTAAAGTAATAGAGAATAAAGAAAAGAACCGCCCCGAAGCTTACGACTATGTACAATACCGTGAGTATGACAAAATGATGTTCGGTTTCATTAACGTATCGGCCCAGTTTTCGGACAGGAAATTTTTCAGAAAATACAAGTTCATTATTGATAACCGCGACAGTACCATTTTACCCGGAAAATCAATATTGCCTGTTTATCTTGACGAAAAACTATCACAAAATTATTACCGCAAGAACCCCGAAAAAACACGCGAAGTTGTAATAGGCCAGCGTGGTGTAAACTTTGGCCCGGCGGTTGATAATGAAGGTGTTAAGCAATACTTTAAACACTTGTACAATAAGGTTGATATATATGATAACGATATATTTTTGATCACCAGTCAGTTCTTAAGCCCTATATCAAATAATTCTCCCAACTATTATAAATTTTTTATAACCGATACCATTACCGATGCCAAAAACCAAAAACTGGTTGAGCTGAGCTTTACCCCCCGTAATAGTAACGATGTGCTTTTTGAAGGTATGATATATATTACCCTCGATGGTAATTATGCTGTTCAGAAAGCGGTTTTAAAGATCAACAAACACATCAATATTAACTTCATACGTTCAATGGAAGTTGATCTTGATTTTGAACAAAATCCCGACAACCGTTACCACCTGAGCCGGAGCAATACTATTGCCGAGTTTGGGGCCACCAAAAAGGAGGGCAAAAGCGGTTTGCTGGGCATGCGTACCATAACGTATAAAGATTACCTTGTAAACCATCCGCTCGGGGATACGGCTTACGTGAAACAATCTGAAGAATCAACGGATGAGTCCAAGAATAAGAGTGCCGAATTTTGGGAGCGTAACCGCCTGGATACCCTATCAACTGCCGAAGCCAAAGTATATAAAAACGTTGACAGCCTGAGGAACATGCCGTCATACAAGCGTACGGTTGATATCGCGACTTTACTGCTTGCCGGTTATAAAGGTTTTGGGAAATTTGAAATTGGCCCGGCAAATACATTTTACAGCTTTAACCCGGTTGAAGGTTTTAGATTAAGACTTGGCGGCCGGACCACGCCTGAGCTAAGCAAACGTTATTATTTTGAAACCTATGCTGCCTACGGTTTTAAAGACAAGCGGTGGAAGTACTTTTTAAGCGCCACCTACTCGCTTAACAAAAAATCCATATATAAATTCCCGCAAAACTATATCAGAGCCAGCTACCAAAGGGATACTAAAATCCCGGGCGCCAACCTGCAATTTGTTCAGGAAGACAACTTTTTATTATCATTTAAACGCGGTGTAAATGATAAGTATCTGTACAATGATTTTTACCGTTTAGATTATGTGCATGAACTGGAAAGCCATTTATCATTTGGCGCAGGCTTTAAAAACTGGAAACAGGAACCTGCCGGATCATTATACTTCAATAATATTGTAAATGGCCAGCCAAACTCTATACATGATTTAACCACAACTGAGCTTACAGCCAGCGTACGCTGGTCGCCTCATGAAGAGTTTTACCAGGGTAAAATTTACCGTATTCCTATTCCTAATAAATATCCAACCCTTGAGCTTGATTTCGCGGCGGGTATTAAAAACTTTTTTGGAGGCGAATACAATTACCGCAGGCTCGATTTTAGGATCGATAAGCGTTTGTACCTGTCGCAACTGGGCTATTCTGACCTTAACATATCGGCAGGGCGCATATTTGGGCAAGTACCGTTCCCTTTGTTAACTATTCATCAGGCCAACCAAACTTACGCCTATGATCTTAACTCCTATAACCTGATGAACTTTTTGGAATTTGCAAGTGACAAGTATGCAAGCTTCAGGATCGACCATCATTTCAGTGGGTTTTTCTTCAACAAAATACCTTTGCTTAAAAAGTTAAAATGGCGCGAGGTAGCTTCGGCTAAGGTGCTTTATGGTGGTTTAAGCGATAATAATAACCCAACGCTTCACCCGTCATTATACCAGTTGCCAGTTGATGCCAATGGTCTGCCAATCACTTACGTGCTTGGAAAAACACCTTATGTAGAAGGTAGTGTTGGTATCGAAAATATATTTAAATTTATACGCATTGATTTTGTGAAGAGATTTAATTATTTAGACCATCCCAATGTGCCAAGTTGGGGCTTCCGTACCAGGGTCAAATTTGATTTTTAACTTTGTACAAAACATTAACTACAAGAAAATGGAACAGCAAACATCAATAAGAACAAACCTGCAATTAGGCATCTATAAGGTTATTGATCCGGTTGTAAAAATTCTTATTAAAATTGGTTTAACTCCAAACGCGGTTACATCAATTGGTTTTGTATTAAATGTAGGGGTAGCCGCCATATTTATTTTAGGTGCCGAAGAAGGCAACCGCGGCGATTTGAGCTACGTGGGCTGGGCAGGCGGTTTAATTTTATTTGCCGGCCTGTTTGATATGCTTGACGGGCAAGTAGCCCGCCTGGGCAATATGAAATCAACTTTTGGCGCGCTGTATGACTCTGTTCTTGACCGTTATAGTGAGCTCATTATGTTTTTGGGCATTTGTTATTACCTGGTTGCCCATCATTATTTTTTAAGCTCTATTGCAGCCTTTATTGCGTTGATAGGCTCAATGATGGTTAGTTATGTAAGGGCCCGTGCCGAAGGTTTGGGTGTTGAAATTAAGGGCGGTTTAATGCAAAGACCAGAGCGTGTGGTAACCATTGGCTTATGCGCTGCCTTAAGCGGTATAGTGGCACAATATATTGGTGGTAATTATAAGCTGTTTATCCCAGGTATTAAGTTTCACGTGTTTGAAACCATATCAATATTTACCATACCACTTGTAATACTTGCTGTACTTACCAATATTACCGCGTTTAACAGGTTAAGGGAGGCTAAAAAAGCCCTTATTGAAGCAGAGAAAAGATAATTTTTTTTAAGTGATAACGGTGGGCCCTGAGTTTTTAATTACCTCTCCTTCGGCACTCAAAACTAAAAAATATCATATCTTCGTAACAATTAAATAAAGGTATATACAAGTAGATAAATCTTTATTAAAATTGAAGGCGCTTAGGTTTTAAGCACTGGATATTACTTATTCAAATATTAAAAATTCCAAATAACAGGCGGAGAGATCGTTAAACATTTTAAAACCTGATATGCTATGAAAAAGAATTATGTCTCCAATTCACAGGAGTCTGTGAGGATGTTTAAAAGTGACTTTTTAGAAGGCTTATCAAAGGTACACTACACCGTACCATTGTATATTTTTGTACCGGTAATTTTATTCTGCACCTACAAGGCATTCTTTGAGGCTGGCCTTGGCTTTCTTTTATACTGCGGATTATTTATAGCTGGCCTTTTCATCTGGACAATTGTTGAATACATAATGCACCGCTTTGTTTTTCATTACAAGCCAAATGAAAACTGGAAATGGGCTCAAAGACTGCATTTTATTATGCACGGTGTTCACCACGATTATCCAAGTGATGCCAAACGCCTGGTGTTGCCCCCGTCTTTAAGTATTCCTTTAGCAACCGGCTTTTATTTTTTATTTAATGCCCTGTTACCGGTCAATTACATATTCGGTTTTTTTCCCGGTTTTATATTAGGCTACTTATTTTATGATATATCGCACTATGCCATGCATCATTTTAACTTTAAAAGCGGCTTATTTAAAAAAATAAAACAGCACCACATGCTGCATCATTACCAGGATCCTGAAAAAGGTTATGGGGTAAGCTCTCCGTTTTGGGACAAAATATTCCGTTCAGGTTTCATAAAAAAATAAGAGTGGATAGTACTGCCAATAACAGTGTTACAATTAATATTAAAACGGCACTGGTTGTTTTCCTCCTTTCATTAGCATATCTCGGGCTTTCTTATTTCCTGATCGGCTATAATTCATCTGAACTGGTACTGGTGTTACTGTTCAACTCGCTGTTTTACCTTTCGGCAACTACACGCAAGTTCATCTTAGGCTTTTCCATATTCATTGTGTATTGGATCATATTTGATTACATGAAGGCTTTTCCTAATTATCATTATACACCCGTTCATATTGGCGACCTGTACAATTTTGAAAAGCACCTTTTTGGCATTCATGACCATGGCAAATTATTAACGCCAAATGAGTACTGGCTTGTTCACGGCAATACATTTATTGATGTGGTATCGGGTTTGTTTTATTTGTGCTGGATACCTGTACCATTAGGATTTGCCGCTTTTTTGTTTTTCAAAAACAAACGGCAGTTCCTGTATTTTTCACTCACTTTCGTATTGGTAAACTTACTGGGGTTTGTAGTATATTATACCTATCCTGCAGCACCGCCGTGGTATGTTCAGTATTATGGCCTTCATTTTACCCCCCTAACAATGGGTAATACTGCCGGCCTTGCCCGGTTCGACGCCTATTTTCATGCCGGCATTTTCAAATCCATATATACTAAAGGCTCTAACGTATTCGCGGCTATGCCGTCGTTGCACTCCTCCTACCCGGTTATTGTATTGTATTATGGCATAAAAAACCGGTTTAAAATCGGCAGTATCTTTTTTGCAATCGTAATGCTGGGTATCTGGTTCACTGCCGTTTATGCCAGTCATCATTATGTGCTTGATGTTTTAGCAGGCATCACTACCGCAATCATTGGTATCGCGTTGTTTAATCTTTTAATAAGCCGGGTAAAATGGCTGCAGGCGTTTATTAACAGATACGAAAAGGTTATAGCCTAACATTGTACTATTTACTATACCAATAAACCATGCCGACTGGTCATAACCAAATATGGAATACTATTTGGCCTTATAATTTTACCTATAAAATAACGTTAATGCTTAAAAACCAGCTAAACAGGTTATTATTAACCATAAACGCGGCGGTTAACCAATAAACAGGCACACTATTTGACAAGGGATAACGAATTAGCCGACGTTCGATAATCCATACATGAAGAAACTCATTACATGCCTTTTCATTCTTTTAACAGGGTTGCAATTATCAGCACATGCGGGTGACCTTGACAGCCTGAAACAAAAATTACAGGTTACTAAAGATTCATTAAAGGGCCCTATCTATATAGCAATTGCCGACCAGTACTTACTAAAGAACGATACTATAACCAGCAGGCGCTGGAAATTTCTTAACCAGCTGGAGGCGTTGAACTATACTATGCTGGCCCTGCACATCTATTCCAATTACGAGGATACCCTGGGCTTACGCACCTGTTATAATAGCTTATCAAAAATTTATCGTTTGCAGCGCAAATATATCCAGGCCAAATGGTTCATACTGCAATCAAACTCCATATCGCGCCACAAGAAGGATACACCCAATGTTATAACTTCGTTAATTGAACTTTCGGCTATAAAAGGCGACATGGAGGATTATAAACTTGCCATGCGTGATTTAAACGAAGCCTTAACCCTTTCGGTTAAACGCAAAGACCCTAAAAGTGAATCGGCAGTACAGGTAGGCTATGCGGGCTTATACCGGCAAATGAAAGAGTTTACCAAAGCCTCGCTTGCCATAAAGCGGCATGAAGAAATTGACGACAGCATACATAAAGCCCAGGTAGATAGCTTGGCACGCATCACTGCGCAGGATTCATTGCAGATTAAAAAGCGCGACTCAGTGATCGTCAAAAAAAAAGTTTATATCTCCAAAAGCAAAAAGCCTTACAAGCAAGGCTCAGCAAAACGTATAGTGTCACTATAGCGCTTATTATTGCCCTTGCTTTAATTTCGGTTGCGGTAATAGTTTACTACATGCGCCGCAAACAGCGTAAATGGCGGCTGAGGATAAGAAAACCCCGTTCATAACGTTTCTTATATCGCCGGTAAATTGAACTAAACCAATTGCTGGCAAAGTCGTCTAAAAGATTGATATGAGGAAGTTGATCGCGAAAATTGCATTTACATTTATTGTTCTAATAATATTCAACACCGCTTATGGCCAGGGCGGTCGTCAGTTTAAAAAAGAGTTTTTATATAGGATAAACTTAACCCGGCAAAGTGGTTGTAATTGCGGAGTTAAATACTACCCGCCCGCACCGCCTTTAACCTGGAATGACAAGCTGGAGGATGCCGCCGAAGGCCATGCCAAAGATATGGCCCGCAAAGATTATTTTAGCCACACCAGTAAAGATGGCCGCAGTATGGAAGACCGCATTTTATCTGCCGGTTACACGTACAAGGGCTTTAAAAGCTTCGCCATTGGCGAAAACATTGCGGCCGGCCAGCAAAGCATAGCCGAGGTAATGGATGGATGGTTTAAAAGCGAGGGCCACTGTAAAAACCTCATGAACCCCTCGTTTAAAGAAGTTGGCGTAGCTATGTATAAAACCTACTGGGTGCAGGATTTCGGCGGGCGCGAATCATTTTCGCCCCAGCAGCAAAAGCTGATCAAATCGGGCAGGTACCGTATGGTTCAGCAAAAGTCATCCGGGCACGACTAACGCGGTTGTGTGATCCATTGCTATTCCACATTGCCGGCCTTAACTCTTCGCTGCATAACTTCGCGCCAGGTAGTTAAAATAAAGCCCTTTTGCTTTAAAAAAGCCTTCAGGCGGGGATCGGTCATGGCCAGCAGGTCGCCCTTGCGTTTTTGACCCGTATCAGAAATATATTTAAATGCGGCCGATGGCACGGTGCAATGCATAATTACCATAGTTAAACCCGGCGACAGGCGGCCAATACTTTCTATGTAATGATCGGTATACCATTTTTGTATTTCAGCATCGGTCTTCTTATCAATATCCGGCATTTGCCAGTCATAGCTGGAGTTATGCAGGTCATCAAGCACCGGCAGGCCGTTCTTCCATATCATGGCCCCTATCTCCTTTACCTTGCTTAATACAGCCGGTTCAGGTATTTCCATGCCATCGGTGTATTTACCCTGCTTTTTTAACTCGTTAATGGCAGCCGTTTTGGCTTCGGCGCGGAAAAAAAGATCATCCCCGCCAGGAAACATAACGGGGATCTGCTTTTCAATACCCACTTTAATATAGCGCTCCATGAAAGCGTCTTTGGCAAACAATGTTCCCATGTGCGAGTCCATGTGCGTTGGGGTAAAACCCATGCTAAGCGCGCGGTCAAGCTGCGCTCTTATCTCTTTTTCAACTTCATCACCGGTTGCCTTGAAATAAACAGCGCCTACTGAAGGCCACATACAGCCCTGTTTATCAACCAGCCCGGGTACTGCCGCTTTACCGGCCAGTGGCCCCCACCGGTAATTATCCCACTCTGAGGTAAGGGTTAAATGCAGCCCCGCGTCAATATCAGGGTGCTTATCCAAAAACTGTTTAAATTCAGGCACCCATGCGCAAGGCATCATTACGCTGGTTGATGTGGCTACGCCCTCGCTCATGGCCTTCTCAGCTCCTTCATTTGAATCATGCGACATCCCCGCATCATCAACATGCAAAATAATTACACGGGCGCCTTTGGGCCAGCCAAGCCGCTCGGCATAGGTTTTGGTTTGCTGTGCCGCAACAGATAAGCCCAGGCTTATGGCAGCTGTTAATAATAAAAGCTTTCTCATTTGGGGATGTTAAGGAGTTAAAGGTTAATTAAATATAGTGCATGATAGTGGTAAATTCAAGCAATACTAACGTCAGCTTTTTAAATTTCACGGAATTCAAAGTGCAATTACGCTTACTTTTATTAATTTTGAAATAATGCTGCCCGCTACCAACCATACGCTCGAAAAACTCGAATTGCTGCTCAAATCAGCCGGGTATAGGGTACGATATGAAAAAGGTAATTTTAAAACGGGCTCCTGTCTGTTACTCAACAGCCGCCTGGTAATTGTTAACCGTTTCTCAAACCTGGAAAGCAAAATACTGGCTATAGTTGAACTATTACGCGAACTTGAGGTGGATTATAAACTGCTCGATGAAAAACAGGTCGCGTTTTTGCAGGAAATTAAACAAACTAAACTGCAACTGTGACCATAACATTTTTAGGAACCGGAACCTCACAGGGCGTGCCTGTTATTGCCTGCGGCTGCGAGGTATGTACTTCAACAAATGCCAATGATAACCGGCTCCGTACCTCCATTTTAATTGAAGCTCCGGACAAAACCATCGTTATTGATTCGGGACCCGATTTCAGGTATCAGATGTTGCGTGCCCGGGTAAAGCACCTTGATGCTATTGTGTTTACCCATGAGCATAAAGATCATATTGCAGGAATGGACGATATCAGAGCTTTTAATTACTGGCAGCGGGGCCCTGTTGATGTGTATGCAGATGCCCGCGTGCAAAGAGCGCTGGTGCGCGAGTTTCCGTATATTTTTGATGGCACCGGGTATCCGGGTATACCACAGATTGTGATGCACCCTATTGACCTTGAACCTTTTAGTATAGGAAGTGTAAAATTTACGCCGATAGAGGTTTTACATTATAAATTGCCGGTATTAGGATTTCGCATTAACGATTTCACCTACATTACTGATGCCAAAACGGTATCTGAGGCAGAAAAACAAAAATTGAAGGGAACAAAGATCCTGGTGATCAACGCCCTGCAGAAACAAACGCATATATCGCACTTTACGCTTGATGAAGCTATTGCATTTGCCAATGATATAGGTGCGGAAAAAACCTACCTCACACACATAAGTCACCGGTTGGGCAAACACGAAGATATATCAAAAGAACTGCCCTCAAATATCGCACTTGCTTATGATGGCCTAAAGCTTGAGATTTAATAATTGATATACTATAGTTTAATAAAGCTCACCCGGTCTATCGCTCCTTTGTACTTTTTTAAATACCCGGTATTGTGCATATTAACCTGGCCTTTTATGGTGATGTATCTTTTATTGATCTGGGTGAATGTGCCATTATTGTATTCAAATAAGCCAATTCGGGTACCGGTTAAATACAAGGGGCATTCCTGACTAAAATCAATCCACAAAGCCTTTTTTAATGAATGATCTGCAAATAAGCTGTCGTTAAACAAGGCAGATTGTTCAAAGCCTTCCACATATTTTCCGTTAACCTCCACATATTGCTTGTCGTAATGATCAAGATGATCCACTAACTCGGTAAACTCAACCTTTTTAAATGTGATACCATCATTACATCTGCTTTCAAAAACTTTGTTGTTTTTAACACATGACAAAAACAGCACCGGGACAATAACCAACAACAATCTATTTATTTTATCCGGCGCCATAGCTTAAAATTCGGTATGTTGAATATAACAAAAAACATCCTGCCAGGATAGGCCAAAAGCAAATTATATCCGGATTATTACATAGTAATTTCAATTTATAGAATGTTGAAGTTTAACAGTATTAATATGTTGTTATTATGCCCATAACAACAATTACATACATTTGCCCAACCGTACTTATGAAAAAACACGCCACGCTTTTACTTTTCTTTTTATGGGCGGTAGCTGCCTTTGGGCAAACAGATACCGTTCAGAAAATTGTACCAGGCCGAACAAACAGCCTTGCCCAGCAGAAAAAACCTTATGTTATCCTCATATCGGCCGATGGTTTCAGGTATGATTATGTTAAAAAATATCAGGCATCGCATCTCCTCGCTTTAAGCAATAAAGGGGTAAGGGCGGCATCTATGATCCCGTCTTATCCTTCGGTTACTTTTCCAAATCATTACGCCCTGGTAAGTGGTTTATATCCCTCCCATTCGGGCCTGGTGAACAATGCTTTTTATGACCGTAACAGGCACGACTCGTATTTTATGAGCGATAAAGTAAAGGTTGCCGATGGATCGTGGTACTATGGTTCGCCGTTGTGGGTGCTTGCAGAGCAACAGCATATACTTTCGGCCAGTTTTTATTGGGTAGCATCCGAGGCTGCCATACAAAACATCACCCCTACCTACTATTATACTTATAACGAAAAAATATCCATACATAACCGCATTAATGAAGTAGTGAACTGGCTGAACCTGCCGCCCGAAAAGCGGCCGCATTTTATTACCTTTTACTTTCCGCAGGTTGATCATGCGGGCCATATGTATGGACCCGATGCGCCGGAAACAGGCCGCGAGGTACATTTTGTCGACTCGGCCGTAAATGAATTAACCCAAGCCGTGAAAGTTATCGGTCTTGATGTGAATTTTGTTTTTGTGTCTGACCACGGCATGACCACTGTTGACATGGACCATCCAATAGGCATTCCCGCGGCTATTGATACTTCAAAATTTATAGTGTCGGGCGACGGAATATTGGTTGAGCTTTATGCCAAAGACCGGGCCGATGTTAAAACCACTTATAATTGCTTAAAACAAGAAGCCAAGGATTATGATGTTTACCTTAAAACCAATGTTCCGGCAAGCCTGCACTATGCCCAAACCGACGACTGGCACAATCGCATTGGCGATATATTATTGATACCACATTACCCCCGGGTATTTAATCTGTATAACAAAAAAACGCACCCCGGATGGCATGGGTATAACCCGGCATTAGTTAAAGACATGCATGCCACCTTTTTAGCCTGGGGGCCAGCTTTTAAACCTCATACGCTTATTCCAGCGTTTGAGAACGTAAATGTATTTAACCTGGTAAAAAGCATATTAGGGCTTAAATATACCGGCAAGGTTGATGGTACCGATAAACTGGCACATGATATTCTGATAAAAGAACATCAGTAAGACGGATTGATATTCACCTCCTTGTCAATTGGACCACACTGGTTAGTTCATCGCAGTAACCTGTGGCTGTTTTGAGACGCGTGTAACTTTACACGCGCATATGCGGCTTGCTATTTTTAATTAGCTAAATATTTTGTTACTTGTAACAGCTTTAAAATCGCGGCGTATGCACAGAAGAAATTTTCTTAAAACAGGTTCAGTAGCAGGCTTAACCTTATCAACTTTAGTGGCGGCCTCTTGCAGCCAGCCGTCAGCAGAAAAAAAAGCCGACGCCCCAACAGATAGCAAAGACGATCTGTTTGAACTTTCTGAAGCTACTATTACTGATCTGCAGCAGAAAATGCAGGCCAAACAGTACACATCACGTTTGCTTACCGAGCTATATCTGAAACGCATTGATGAGATTGACAAGAACGGGCCAAAGCTAAACTCCGTCATCGAAATAAATAAAGATGCACTGAACATGGCCGACGCTATGGATAAAGAACGTTCAAACGGTAAGATACGGGGACCACTGCATGGCATACCGGTTTTGATAAAAGACAACATTAACACAGGCGATAACATACACACAACGGCAGGTTCATTGGCATTGGCCGATAACTTTGCCAAACAGGATGCATTTATTGTATATAAACTACGTGAAGCAGGTGCTGTACTGCTTGGCAAAACTAATTTAAGCGAATGGGCAAACTTTCGGTCCACCCGCTCCACCAGTGGATGGAGCAGCCGCGGCGGTCAAACAAAATGCCCTTATATACTTGACCGCAACCCGAGCGGGTCAAGCGCTGGGTCGGGTTCAGCCGTTGCGGCAAACTTATGCACGGTTGGCATCGGTACAGAAACAAACGGATCTATCGTGTCGCCAGCATCGGTGAATGGTTTGGTGGGTATTAAGCCAACAGTAGGGCTCTGGAGCCGTACAGGTATTATCCCCATATCAAAAACACAGGATACCGCTGGCCCAATGACACGCACGGTTAAAGATGCCGCCATACTCCTGGGCCTGCTTGCCGGTATCGACGCACAGGATAGCTATACCTTAGGCAGTAAAGGAAAAGCAGAAACCGACTATACCAAGTTTTTAGATATAAACGGCTTACAAGGCAAGCGGCTTGGTGTCGAGAAATCGGCCTTTGAGGGCAATCCGGCTGTTGCAGCATTATTACAGGACGCTATTAAAACCTTAAAAAGTAAAGGTGCTACCATAATTGAAATTGAGCTCAACAAACAGTTAAAAGAGATAGGCAAGGGTGAGTTTCCGGTGCTGCTTTATGAGTTTAAAGACGGGCTTAACCAGTATTTGAGTAATGCCAACAGCAAAATTAAATCCCTTGCCGATGTAATTGCTTTTAATAAACAGAACGAAGCTAAAGCCATGCCTTTTTTTAAACAGGAAACATTGGAACTGGCTCAAAGCAAAGGCGATTTAAACAGCAAGGAATATCTCGACGCTTTAAAAAACACCAGTTCGGGCACCCAAAAAGCAATTGATAAAATATTAACTGATAATAAGCTGGATGCCATTATTGGCACTACCAATGGCCCCGCCGTTTGCATTGACCTGGTGAACGGCGATTATGACAATGGCTTTTCGTTCTCGGGCCCGGCGGCAATGGCGGGTTATCCTCACATTACGGTGCCAATGGGCAAGGCGTATGAACTGCCCGTCGGCTTGTCGTTTTTTAGTACGGCTTATAAAGAGGGCGACATCATTAAACTTGCCTATGCCTATGAACAGGCATCAAAAAAAAGAACAGCGCCAATATTTAAGGTTGATCTGTTGGGGTGATTATTTAACTTAGTCGAACTTTATTCAATTAAACAAACCCCGCTTATGGAATTTGGCCGCGTAAAACCTGAGGAACTTGCAACAGTAGATTTCACCCTTCCACCCGACCCTGAACTTACCATCAATACCCTCAAAGCCGCCAAAACCAATGAGCCCTTACAGGTACATGTGGGTTGTGCCAAGTGGGGCCGTAAGGAATGGATCGGACAGATCTATCCACCCAAAACCAAAGAGGCTAATTTTTTAGACGAATATGTAAAGCATTTTGACTGCATTGAACTGAATGCTACTTTTTATAATGTGTACGGTCCGGATACCATTGCCAAGTGGAAAGCCAAAACCGACAGCAACCCCGATTTTAAGTTTTGCCCTAAATTTTCGCAAAGCATCAGCCACATCCGCAGGTTAAAAAATGCCGAAGATATTACCACCAGCTATTATGAAGGCGTTATGGCTTTTGGTGAAAAGCTGGGGCCAATGTTTTTGCAGCTAAGCGATAATTACGCCCCTAAAAGTTTTCCCGAACTGAAATTATATCTGGAACAACTACCCAAAGATGTGCCCGTATTTGCAGAACTGCGGCATAAAGAATGGTTTGCCATACCTGAAAACCGTGAAAAGGTATTTGCCATGCTTCGCGACCTTAACATTGGCGCTGTAATAACTGATGCTACCGGCAGGCGCGATGTGGTACATATGAACCTACCCACTCCGCATGCCTTTATTCGCTTTGTTGGCAACGGACTGCATCCTTCTGATTATGCCCGTGTTGATGAGTGGGTGGAGCGAATTAAACAGTGGCAGCAAATGGGCTTGCGATCTGTTTGGTTTTTTATGCACCAGCATGATGAACAGTATTCGCCTAAACTTGCCGATTATGTGGTTGTTAAACTAAACGAAACCCTGGGCCTGCAATTGCAACGCCCCCAGTTTATAGACGAACAAAAAAGTTTGTTTAGTTAAATAACCGCTATTTGGCCACAAGGCCCGATATTACATTGATACTTAAAGCCACTATAGCGGTATTAAAGGCAAACGCTATCAAACCATGAATCCAGGCCAGGCGGCGGATGAAACGGGAAGATATCTCCACATCCGATACCTGGAAGGTCATGCCCACTACAAAAGAGAAATAAACAAAATCGAGGTAATCAGGATCTTTCTCCTTACCCGGAAACTCGAGGCCGCCTAATGGTTTTTTCTTTTGATCATCGTCGGGATCAGTGGCATAGAACATGTGCGCATAACGCAGGGCGAAAATAGTATGCACCAGCCACCACGAAATTATAACAGATGCCATGGCCAGCAAAACATGGCCGGTAACCGCCTCAGGAAACAGTTCCTTTGACGACTTTAGCAGGAAAAAAATAGCCAGCATGCTGATGAGCGAAGCTATTATCACAAACAAAAATATTAAGGTACGGCTGGAATCCTCGATGCTGGCTATCCTGCGGACCTCCATGGGATGCGATGACATGATAATTATCCAGTCCATAATAATGATCATCAGCGCAAAAGCTATCCAGGTGATCAGTACTGTAGCCGGTGCGCTAAAATGGCCCCAGCAAAGAAACAGGGCAATGGCGCTCGCTATAAGCGAGATAAACAAACGGACGTGCGCGTCGAACTTAAGCCATACCTTTGCCTTGTTTTTTGTAACTGCCGACATATTTGAATGCTGTTTTGCTATTGGTATATATGTAAATATGGCAATGAATTCTGTAGAAATGATGAATTATAAAATATAATTAATCTTCCTCTTCCACTATCCAGGCTACGCGGCCTACTTGCCCGTCGTCAAGCTGCACCTTGATGCCTCGTGAGTGATAGGCCGCACTGGTAAGCAGTCTTTTTACAAAGCCCCTGGTTAAGGTACCCGTACGCTGGTCTTTTTTCAGGATGATATCAACCTCAAGACCGGGATATATATCGCTTCTATTTTGTCCGTTCATGATCTGTGATGGTTATTTTCTGTTTAAATACAATAGATATGGCGATCGCTTCGTCATTCCTCCCCGCAATAACCTGTTTAATTATCACTGCACCAGTTCCTTTATCGCTCCTTCAACTTTTTCAAAATCAAAATTGGTGAGCAATTTATTAAAGGCAGCAGTTATTTGCTCGTTGCCCAGGTTGCCGATACTGCCTTCATGGGTATGGTTTACGGTTTTATCGGGATTAAAATCACCTTGTTCAATGGCCAGTCCTACTTGTTTATAGGCATCGCGAAAGGGTGTGCCATTCAACACCATGCGGTTTACTTCTTCCACGCTAAATAAGTAAGCGTATTTAGGGTCTTTTAATATATCGGCATTTACAGTGATATTTTGCAGCATGAAAGTAGCCATATGCAGGCAATTTTTCAGATCAGTAAAAGCAGGGAACAACAGTTCTTTCAGCAATTGCAGTTCGCGGTGATAACCCGATGGCAGGTTGGTGGTCATCATGGCCACATCATTGGGCAGGGCCTGCAGGCGGTTACATTTACCACGCATAATTTCCCACACATCAGGGTTCTTTTTGTGCGGCATAATGCTGCTGCCGGTAGTTAAAGTATCAGGGTAGCTTACAAAGGCAAAGTTCTGGCTCAGATAAAGGGCCTGGTCCATAGCCATTTTTGCCAGGGTGGCGGCAACAGATGATATAGCCTGCGCTATAACCCTTTCGGTTTTCCCGCGGCCCATCTGGGCATATACTACGTTATAATTTAAGCTATCAAAGCCTAAGAGCTGTGTTGTTAAAGTACGATTTAAAGGAAATGACGATCCGTAACCAGCCGCCGAGCCCAGCGGATTTTTATTGGTAATACGATAGGCCGCCAAAACAAGCTCCAGGTCATCGGCCAAACTCTCGGCATAGGCACCAAACCACAGGCCGAATGACGACGGCATAGCCACCTGTAAATGGGTATAACCCGGTAACAGAACATCCTTATGCTTTTCGCTCAGTTCAATAAGCTGGCGAAACAATGTTTCGGTTTCTTCAACCACCTGTTGCAACTGATGGCGGAAAAACAATTTAAGGTCAACCAATACCTGATCATTACGGGAGCGGCCGCTGTGAATTTTCTTACCGGCATCGCCAATACGTTGGGTAAGCAGCATTTCAACCTGTGAATGTACATCCTCTACCCCGTCATCAATAGTAAAGCCGCCTTTTTCAATATCGGCATAAATGGCCTTTAACTCGTGTTGAACAAGGTCAAGATCGGCAGTATCCATTAATCCTATGCTTTGCAGCATGCGGGTATGCGCCAATGATCCCAATACGTCAAAAGCTGCCATTTGTTCATCAAATTCCCTGTCGCGGCCAACAGTAAAGTTCTCTACCAGTTCGTTTACACTGGTAGTTTTTTGCCATAACTTGCTCATAGTGCAAATATGTGAATTAATAACACGTTCACAAAAGTTCCCAATAGTTCCCAAATAATATTTTTTAAAATATTCTACTAATTCTATAGAAATTATATAAATAGTTTTTATATTTGCTGTGTCAACAGACAAATAGTTCTTTATTTAACTTATCAAGAAAGACTGAGGGAAAGGCCCAAAGACGTCTTAGCAACCTGTACATCCGCATAATGTAAAAGGTGCTAATTCCTGCTCCGCTAAGGAGAGAGATAAAAAAGATCTTACCCGCATCATCTTCAATAAGTGATTTATAGTTTTTTTAAAAGTCGCGTGACCGAGAGGATAGGTTAAGGTCTGCAAAACCTTTTACGGCAGTTCGAATCTGCCCGCGACATCAAATTTCCCAATACATTTCTTACGATTACCCTCCCGCATCTTTTCTGTTGAAGAAGATGCTTCACTCGATACCCATAGAGGACAGGCTGTCACCCTGAGCTTGTCGAAGGGCGCGTGTACAGGCCTTTCCCCGCTATCCTTCGACAAGCTCAGGATGACAGGCCCTTTTTTATGTCATTGCGAGCGCTTCGTTCCTCGCAATGACGCGCAGGGAATGTTGTCATCCTGAGCGATAGCGAAGGATCTTCTTCGCCCAGTTTGGCGCCGCCTTTTCTATTGAAGAAGATGCTTCACTCCGTTCAGCATGACAAAGTGGGATGGACGCGTGTTAAATTTAATCAGAAATTGATGCTGTACCGGGTTGAAAACCTTAAGTAAGGATAAGTATTATCCACATCAGCGTGATTTTTGTAATTGCCTTCCAGCCTGAAATAGCCTGGCTCTGCGCAAATGGAAAGCCCTTTAATAATCATGAAGCTCAGCTCGCTGGAAACTGTATGTAAAAAATAGTGCGACCGGTTACCGTTAACCGTTATCACCCACCCTCCCCTATAATTAACACCATAAAATATCCTGTTAAAAAGACTGATGGTACCGCCGCCATTTATGGCAAATCCGGGACCGTAATCATAGTTGCGGCCTTTAAAAAGATATGGATCAGGTATCGCGGCCAGCAATATCGGGCCTGCGCCAAATGCGGTGTTGATCTTTAACTGGGAATTTAACCGAAACTCAGACAACATATTGAGCTTTACGCTTTGGCCGCCATAAAAAAATGCCCGGTTGTGGATGTAATCATAGTTGGCCGACAAGATGAGCAGGTTCTTTATATTGTCCTTGTTGGAAATATCCCAACCGGCGAGCGAGCCATATACGCTGATCACGTTAACATTGGTGCTATCGTCCTGGCCAAACTCCGCGGTAACAATAATATTGCTAAAAGGGCTTTTTAAATTTTCTATAGGGTCGCCATACAATAACCTGGCCCTGCCATACCAGCCAAAAGGCCCGCCTACGGGCAAATTTTTACTGCCGCTGGAATTCACATTTCGCAGGCCGAGATCAAATTCGGCACTGATATGAGTAGAGTCCCTTTCCTTAGGGTTACCATAAACCTTGCCCCACTTACCATCAAGCAAGCGGTTAAGCCCGTTCATTGGATTGACCAAAAAACCCAATACCTCCCTAAATTGCCTTTTAAAACCACGTTGCCGGTTATTGATGATCTTGTTTGAAAAACGATAGGTCATTTCGCCCAGCACAATACCGCCAAAGCTGGTATTTATAAAATCATTGGGCGCGGGCGCCTGGTTTTCGGCAAAGGTTTCCCAAAGGTAACTGCCCGCCATAGTAGCAGGAACCGACTGCCAGAAACTATAACCATTGCTGCGAAACGCGCTGTAAAACATGCTGCCGTGGTAAGGATGGCCAAACTGATTGGTTTGAAAAGGATCATTATCCCAGGTCCAGCTGCTGGGTTTAATATTATGGCCAACCGTTTTCCAGGATATACGGGCGTAATCAACATTGGTAACGTAGCGGTCAAATATCCAGGGGACCAATTCGGCCGTAAGCAATTCGCCGGCGGCGCGGCCAAACCTCTTTTTCACCACGCTATCGTTCAAAACATTTGACGACCCATTATAGATAACCGGCATTTTTGGCAATGGCACCTGGGCAAAGGCCCTGCCGCCATTAAAAAACAGCATATTTAACAATGCGAAAAAAAACGATAACAGCAGACTTTGTTTTGTGAAGCAGGTATTGGTAAACTTCATCTAAAATAATTTTTTGCAATTACGACCCATTAACCGTTGGCATAATCATATTGCCCATAGCGTACCGTTACAGTTAATACTTCACAATCACTCTATAACAGATCCGGCATAAACTATATTCAAGAAATAAATAAACGGTGTATTTGTTTTATCACCACGCATTAAATTTACAATAACTTAATAAGGATTAACCCATATTTGTAACCGGGATGTTATGGAGTTGATTTTATTAAATTATATATCTTTATACGGAGGGTATATTAAAATGCCGCTCATAAATCCTGGTTTTAAACAAAGTACCGCGGCTTGTTCATTATGAAAGTATTTAATATTGTTTTTGTTGTTCTGTTTATCATTTTCGCAGGCTTACAGTATAATGATCCCGATCCTTATATTTGGGTACCTATATATTTATATAGCGCGCTTTTTTGCTACCTGGCTGCACGTAAAAAGTTTTACCCTATAGGTTATGCCATTGGTATATTCGTTTATTTAGTTTACGCCACCTACAAAATTTTTGACCGCAACGGATTAATTGACTGGTTTGAATACCACAACGCCGAGAGCCTGGTTGGAAGCATGAAGGCCCAAAAGCCATGGATAGAAGAAGTACGGGAATTTTTTGGGCTGTTAATTTGTGTGGCCGTGCTTACTGTTAACTGGTTATATAGCGCTAAATTTAAAAGAATAAATAAAGCTACAAATACGACAGTCCTTTAAATTCATCGGGCTTATAATAAACCGGTTCAAAGTTTTCCTCTTCGGCCAGTTCACAGCTTACCTGCATGGTGGTAAAAGTTACATCGCCAAAAATATTGGCTATGGCGGTATCGGCAGCATCCCGGCCGGTGGCAATCTTAACCAGGCCGTTAAGCGGTACCAATTGGGTAGCATCAAATAACACCCAGCTGCCGCCCAAAAAAGCCTCAAAGCAGGCATGAAAATCAGCCGGTTTTAAATGATAAGCATAACCTGTAAAATAACGTGCAGGTATGGTTAATGCCCTGCATAATGCAATCCCCAGGTGGGCAAAATCACGGCATACACCTGCCTGTTCGGTAACGGTATCAAACGCCGATGTTTGCGTGTTGCTGTATCCGCTCAGATACTGTACGTTACTATGTATCCAGTTAGTAAGCGCCACCACTTTTTCAAAGGGGTTGGTGATGTGCCCAAACAGGTTATGCGCCAACCTGTACAACTTGTCTGACTGGCAATAACGGCTGGGATTAAGGTAAGGAAGTACAGATACATCCAACTGCGCAACCATGGTTTCTTCCTGCCGGGAATAATCGGCTATTTCATAACAATTGTCAACCAGCGCCTTGTAGGTTACTTTTATAGTACCCGGTTCGGCCACCTCAAAACGCACCAGCCGGTTTTCGCCCAGAGCCAGCATCAACTCTTCGGCCTTAATATAGGGCTCTATGGTAAATTCCTCATTCAGAACCGTTTGCTGCGGCGAACGCAAAGCGTGGATGTTCAATATCAATGTGCCCGGCGACCGTACTACATATTCCATTTGGGTAAACACATTGAATTTCATGATCAGCTTCCTGTTTTAATTTCTTTTAATTTGTTAAATGTAACATCCATCCAGTCCTCAGATATATGATCAAGGGCGTTTTTTAGTTCCAGGGCCCACTCGGCAGATATATGTTCCAGATCTTTTTTCTCATACCGCTGTTCAATCATCTCAAAACTATCCTTTTTATATAGCGCTACATCTATCGGGAAATCAACATTGTTAGAGCTCACCCTGGTGGAATCAAAAGAAAGGAACCCGGCTTTAAGCGCCAGCTTTAAACTTGAATTTTCATTTAATATGCGGTTCAATATAGCCTTGCCATGGCCCGAGTTACCTATCACCACATAGGGTGCACCCTCCCCCAGTTCAACCCAGTTACCTTCGGGATAAAGTAAAAAAAGTTTATGTTCATTATCGTCCCTCAGCTGCCCCCCGATAATGGTATTTAAGTCGAATCTGAAACCAGCCTTCTCCAGCGAACTTCCGTCTTCCGTGGCCGCCCGCTTTACCTGCTCGCCAAAGGCGTTAACCGCTTTGTATAGTTTGTTAAATTCGTGGGTTTCCAGCTGCTCGGTAAAGTAAGTAATTGCTTTATCCCTCACAGACCGCAAACCGCTTGTCATGATAAAAAGCGAAAAATGATCCTTTTGTTCGATGGTGATCTTCTTTTTTTCGGTAGTATCAGTCCCCGAAGTGATGCGGGTATCGGCTATGGCCAATAACCCTTCTTTAACCTTAATTCCCAGGCAATAAGTCATTTTAAAAAACGTAACGCGTTAAAAAGTGTGAAGCCGCCAAAGTAATTAAATAATGGGATATTACACTGCAAACGCCACATATTATCCCCATCTGTTTCAAAATTAATTTGGCGCTAACCGGTATTATCGGTATTCTTGGCGTTGTACGCAGCCCCGGCGTACCATGGCATTATCAGCTTTCTTACTAAAAACACATGAACACAAACAAACTGAGCCCGGACATTTTAACAACAAAACAACATTTTGACACCCTCGACGGCTTAAGGGGGGTAGCCGCTTTGGCGGTTGTAATTTTCCATTTTATGGAAATGATATATTCTGATTACAGCCAAAACTTCATCGGGCATGGTTTTTTGGCCGTCGACTTCTTTTTCTGCCTGTCGGGGTTTGTTATCGCGTACGCTTATGACGACCGCATTGGGAAAATGGGCGTTACAGAGTTCTTTAAATCAAGGATAATAAGGCTTCACCCTTTGGTTATTTCAGGTTCGATATTGGGTTTATTAGCTTTTTTGTTCGACCCTTTTGGCGGCCATCCCGAACTATATAATATAGGCAGCATAGCGCTAATATTTCTGAGTTCTGTTCTGCTTATTCCCTATCCGGCCATGCCCGATCGGTATTTCAATTTGTTTAATTTAAATGCACCGGCATGGTCGTTATTTTGGGAGTACATTGCCAATATCTTTTACGCGCTTGTCCTTTACAGGGTTGGTCGCCGTTATTTATTTTTGCTGGCTATACTTTCGGGCGCATGGATCTGTCTTGTGGCTTATCAATCCGGGAATTTAATGGGCGGCTGGAGTAAGGGTACCTTTTGGGACGGCTGCGCGCGCATCAGCTATTCATTTTTAGCCGGGATGCTTATTTACCGCTCAAACTGGATCATCAAAAACAAACTGGGTTTTATCGGCCTGGCGGTATTATTAGCTTTATCATTCATTATGCCATTCTCCAAATGGAACTGGCTCACCGAGCCCCTGGTGGTGCTGTTTTACTTTCCATTAATGATTGTGCTGGGAGCCGGCACCGTACTAACACCGGGGGTTAAAAAACTATGCGTATTTTCCGGAAAAATATCATACCCCCTGTATATGACACATTACGCGGTGATATGGATATTCGGAAATTATTACACCAGCCAAAAACCAGGCGCAACACAGGTAACTTTCATTATCATAACCGGTGTAATTCTTTTAATTGGGATAGCCTATTTGGTAATGGTGTTTTATGACATGCCTGTCCGAAAATATTTAACAAATAAAAGGAAACAAGCCCCAAGCGTTTAGCAACAAATTTCACTTATATAACACCACAGCCCGGCACTTATTTTAAAGTGCCGGGCTGTTTTTATGAGGTATGTAAAAGATCAAAAAAAAGGAATTTAGTATCAATATAACGAGCCGTGCATCAAAACTTTTTAAACCTCAAAAAAATTTAATAAAAAGTGTTAAAATCAACGTCTTTTTTATTGTGTACTACAGTTTTTAATGCGTTTTTGATCGCTTTTTTTCACTGATTAATGTTAAAATAAACTTCAAAAAGTTTTCTTAAAACTTATCATAAGATATAAAACACTGCCTGCGTTTGCTGCTGTTTGTCGGCAACCATATCGGTATCTTTTGGCAATTCATCTTTCAGCATTTGCGTCAGGTCGATCTCGATTTTCCTGCTGATGGCCGTGGTAGGCGTATCGGTTGGCATGTTCTCAAACGGGTCCTGCAAATGGATGGCCATTTTCTCGATCAGGAAAAATGACGACGAGATAGCTATTACCAGCGGCACCTGAAATATGCCAAAAAACTCAATCAGGCTAAAGGGCAGCAGCAATACAAAAAATAACACAAGCCAGTGAATATAAACACTATAGGTAGAAGGGAACACCGTATTCTTTATACGTTCGCACCCTCCCATTGAGTTGATAAAGCCAGTAAGGGTACTGTCCATAGTTACCTGCTGATACTCATTGATCCAGCCCAATTTGTACAGGGTGCGCAGATCATGCCCCTGCAACTCGTTTAAAGCTACGGGTACGTTATCCATCGCCTCTATGTTTTTAATATCATCATCACTTAAATAGGCCTCAAGATTTTGCCTGGCGTTCTGTTTGCGTAAATGCCGGCTTAAACTATAGCACCAGGCTATTTGCCGTTTAACCATTCTTTCTTTCAGGGCGCGCTTTTCGTCGCCATCATAACTGCTGTCAACAAAAGTTAACACCTGGCGGGTAAATGTGCGGCAATCATTTACAATAGCCCCCCATAAAATACGAGCCTCCCACCAGCGGTCATACGCCTGATTTGACCTGAAAGCCAACAATAATGATATAATAGTACCCAATATAGTCGGCACTGTTAATGGGATGGATACCTCTTTAAAATTATAATACTGATGGATAAAATAGATGGCCGACGAATAAATGGCCACCAAAATGAGCTCTTTCCTTATTTTACCCAATACATAGGTTACCGGTATGTTTTCTTTTAGTAGCATGATATTTATTGATTAAGTAATTATTGTTGTTCAATTAATTCGGGGTCGCCTGCAAAAACATCAGTCATCAACCCTGCTGTTTCGGTTACAGGTATTATCCGTTTTCCGCAACGTGTTATCAGTATTTGGGGATCTATACTGTTTTTAAAAAGTAATTGATAATTGTCATGCGGTGTTACAATCCCGTCTATCTGATGGCCATCCAGATAATTGTTAAACACAGCCAGCGTACTGCCATAAAAAAAATCGATACTTATTTTGTTGATCAAATGGCTGTAATCCTTTTCAAGCTCACGGCAGCGTATATAAAAATTATCAGGAATATGCCTGTATTCGGCAGAGCGGCGCGAAAGCATCAACAACTCGCTTATGGAATCGGTTATCTTAAGCATATGTACCAACACAATATTCAGCTTTTGAGGATAATATTGCTGTGCTATGGTTGGAATACTTTGAAGTGATTGGTAGGTAAAATCGGTGGGGACAAGCAGAGTTTTCATAGACATTTTAATTTATTGGTTTTACTTGTATATTTGTTTGATACAAGAGTAGCCAGCAATAATTAAGATGATCTAAGAAAGTTATTAGAATTTGATTAGAGTTTTACTTGTTTGATGAAGAACTAACCGGCAAAAACACTTTTATTTCCGTACCTACCCCAACCTCAGAGCGTATACCTATACTGCCCTTATGCAGGCGTATAATATTAAGTGTTAACGGCAAACCCACACCATGGCCCTCATAACTATGCGCGTTCGAAGCTCTGAAAAATGGTTCAAAAATATGCTGCAACTCAGTTTGCGGAATGCCAATGCCCTGATCAGTGATAGAAATGATCACTTTATTATTTTCAGTCAGCAATCTTATTTTAACTATTTGATTGTCAGAGTATTTAGAAGCATTGCTGATAATATTGGTAATGGCAAGTCTGAGTAAATTGCTGTTGCCGCTTACGTAAAGCAAATTTTCGTCATCAGGCATATCCGCCATATCTATCTGGATATAACTCTCCGGATTGATCTTTTTAACTGATTCTGAAGCGATCATTAAAAGTTCATCTACCCTGATATTCTCCCATTGTTGTTTTTTGCCATCAAAACCTGATTGTGCCAGCGTTAACAAACTGTTCAGTATCTGGCCAAGTTTTTCTGATTCTGAATAAATGGTACTAAATATTTGGCGCTGTTGCGGGTTTATGTCATTCCTGTTCAAAGCCAGCTCAGCTTCAGTGCTGATAATCGTTAGCGGTGTGCGCAGTTCATGCGAAGCATTACTTACAAAGTTATTCTGTGTTTCAAAAGCTGTTTCCAGCCTGTTAAGCATATCATTAAATGTATATGACAGCTCTGCTATTTCGTCCCTGCCGCTTAGTTCATCCAATCTGAAATGCAGGTTATTAGCGGTTATGTTTTTAACGTTATTAATAATGCGCCTTACCGGCTCAAAGGTGTAAAACGAAAATATTTTTCCCACAAAATATACCAGGATCATAGCAACCAAAAAACCGTATACAAGTATTTTTTGCAGATCTCTCAACTCCTGAAAACCCGACGGATCGGCTGCTGAAACAATTATTATGTATTTTTTGGTTCCACTTTTAAACACTTTCCCGGCATAAAAGATGTTATCAACTTTATAACGGGCATTTCCGTCTCTTAAGATCTGCTGAATAAAATCGCTTTTTACTTTAATGCTTCCGGGGATATGAACCGTATTTAAAGTATCAATATCAAAAATATATTCCTTTTCGGCCTCCAGCCTTTCAAGGTATTTGTTTCGCACTTCCAGATAAGCCTTGCTTTTTGCACTGACAAAAATATTTACCTCGGCCGATATATTTACCCTTGCTTCAAGCCGTTTAAAAAAATCATCAAAACCAAACCTGTAAACCAGGTAAAAGATAGTTAAGTTAAGCAGCAGTAATATTGCTCCGGACAGCAGCAGGAACAGTAAGGTTATTTTACTTTGTATTTTCATCCGGGTCCTTGTCTTTCATCATATATCCCATGCCAAAAACCGTATGTATAAGTTTTGCGGCTCCGTTTTTTTCCAGCTTTTTACGCAGATAATTTATATATACGTCAACTACGTTGGTACCCATATTAAAATCAATATCCCACACATTTTCCAGGATTTGTATACGTGACAATACCTTGTTTTGATTTTTAACAAAATATTCCAGCAGCCTGAACTCCGTGGCGGTGAGTTTTAAAGGCTCCCCTTTGCGATAGGCTATCTTCGATTCGGCATTAAGTTCAAGATCATTAATGGTATATGTGTTATTTTTATGCAGTATGTCACCATTTTTGCGGCGCATTAAAGTACGCAGGCGGGCCGCCAGCTCGGCTATCTTAAAAGGCTTAACTAAATAATCATCAGCACCGCTGTCTAATCCGCTTACAATATTCTCGGTCGAATCAAGCGCGGTAAGCATAATAATAGGTATCGCCTGTTTATGTTCTCTGATAAGTTTACACACCTGTATCCCATCCATTACAGGTAACATTACGTCTAATATCACCAGGTCAAAATCATTATCAAGCGCCATTTGTAAGCCGGTTACACCATTAGCCGCCACACTTACCTCAAAACCATACTCCGCAAGTCCGCGCTTTATTACCGATACCACATTTGGCTCGTCTTCAACTAACAGTATCCCCATATTCGCTTATGCTTTATTTCAAGTATAACTTAACATATACCTCTTCCAGGTCATTATAAAGCAATAAACCTTTATTAAGTTTTAAAGTTTGACAATTGCAAAAGCTAAAATGTCAATTAACCCTGTCCTAAAATTAAATTAACTGTAACACCAACAACTTCTTTAATGTAGTTATTCCATTTACTTAAAGTATCCGCATCAGGTACAAATTCCCAAACAGAAAAATCGCCCGTTCCGGCAATATAATTACAGGGATATGGTATCACATCAATTCCGGCTTTTTTAAATATTCTGAGCGAGCGCCGCATATGAAAGGCCGAAGTAACCAGCAAATATGGCCCTTGCTGTTTATATTTTTGAAGCAGCGCTTTTGAGAGCGATGCGTTTTCAAGTGTATTGCGTGACTGATCTTCTATCAATATGCAGCTATCGGGTATCTGTGCTGCACTGAGCTGGGTTTTGGCCCAACTGCCCTCCCTAAAGCTTCCCGGGTTTAAATTGCCATTGCCCCCGGTTACTAAAATATGTTGTACCCGGCCGCTTTTCTGTAAAAGAACTCCTTGTATAAATCTGTCGGCTGCGGTGCTAAATAATCCATTAGCCTTACTGTCATACGATGCAAAACCGCCTAATACTATGGCAGTGCTGTATACTTTGCCATTTTCCAGTTTCGCAGGAGGGACATCCCAAAGTTTCGCAAAACGGTTTATCAGGAATGGGTTCGAAAAAAAGTACAGTATCGCCACAGCCAACAACAGGCATATGCGCTTCCTTTTAGCATTCTTTGAAAAAAGTGATACCAGCAGCAAAACAAATACATACAATATCGGAAAAAGTAAAAAGGCTAATACTTTTGATAAGATAAAAAACATATTGCACCTGCTTTGCCGTAAAAGTAATTAAAACATTAAACTTTGTTTGGGCAAAAGCATCTTATAAATAAGCCATGTAACAAACTGGCATCATCATTGTCATACAAATATTAAAAAAACAAAATTATGGGCTTATTGAAATTTCTGGTCGTTGGTGCAGCAGTTGCTTACGGCATAAACTATGTTACAAAAAAAGGTCCTGATGGTAAATCGATCATTGATGATCTTACTGAAAACGGACCCGAATGGATGGACCGTGCAAAAAAATACGGCGAGCTCACTTTGGAGCAAATAGCTGTTCGCGCACAAAATTTCAGGGATAATAACAGGTCTTAGATCACATTATCCTGCATGTACAATATTCTTTTTTTTGGCGATAGCCTTACCGCTGGCTATGGTCTTAAAGATGCAAAAACAGAATCGCTTCCGGCCCTGGTACAACAAAAAATAGACGCTGAAAAATTGCCTTATCATGTTATTAATGGCGGTCTTAGTGGAGATACCTCGGCCGGGGGCCTTTTTCGTTTAGACTACTGGACTAACCGGCCCATTCACATTTTTGTTCTGGAACTGGGCATTAATGATATTATCAGGGGTATATCACCCAAAACCACTTATAAAAACTTGCAGCTGATAATCAATAAGGTTAAACTAAAATTTCCTGATATTAAGCTTGCGTTGTTGGGTATGGAGATACCGCCTTTTATCCCTGGCCCGTTCGCGGCGGAGTTCAGGGCCATATTCAGAAAACTGGCTGATGATAATCAGATGGCTTTTGTACCTTTTTACCTGGCCGGTGTAGCCGGTAAAGCCCATTTGAACCTGCCTGATATGCTGCATCCATCTGCAGATGGCTACCACATTATGGCCGACAATGTTTGGCCTGTATTGCGAAAATTGCTATAGATAACACTCGGTTCAGCAAAAGCAAAACCCCCACGACGCCTCGAACACTGACAAAATAGTGTCAGTATCTTCAGCATAAAAACCGGTGATTTTTGATGCGTTTTTGTTTCATTTCGCAATTTATCTGATCTTTATAGCTTAATTTTAACATAAAATTAAGCGCTTTTAGAATTGACTCACCCCGTCATTGCTTCGCTCGACATCCCTCTCTCCGCCTGCGGCGCAAAGAGGGAAAGGAAAAAATCAAATAAAAGATAATTGAACAAAGAGCAAAGAAAAAACAACTCCTCAACCCTCTTTATGGCGAAGCCAAAGAGAGGGTCGGCCAGCGTAGCGTAGCCGGGGTGAGTCTGCCCCGCGTTTTGACTCACCCTGTCATCGCTTCGCTCGACATCCCTCTCTACGCCTGCGGCGCAAAGAGGGAAAGGAAAAAATCAAATACAAAAAACAATTATCCTCAACCCTCTTTATGGCGAAGCCATAGAGAGGGTCGGCCAGCGCAGCGGAGCCGGGGTGAGTCCACCGCGTTTTGACTCACCCTGTCATCGCTTCGCTCGACATCCCTCTCTCCGCCTCCGGCGCAAAGAGGGAACGGGAAAAAATCAATGCAAAAACCAATCATCTCCTCAACCCTCTTTATGGCGAAGCCAAAGAGAGGGTCGGCCAGCGCAGCGTAGCCGGGGTGAGTCGAGCCCGCGTTCAAACAAGCGAGCGGCGTTTACACCAGACAGTACAGGACAGTTGATGTTGCATAAACAAAAATATCCACTTAACATTGTTATTAACCCAATTAAAACCGATGGCGACAATAAGCTTTTACTTTTTTAATAAATATTTGCTAAAAGCATTTGTCTGCATTTATAACCGCTTTATCCTATCCTATGAAACAAACTTTAGGTAAGTCTGCGCTTTACATCGCCTTACTGTTTAACTGCCTTCTTATATTTCAAAATGCCGTTGCGGATATTCCGGGCAAGGCTGACGGTTTACAATGCGAGCATCTGCTCAATCCCATAGGCATTGATGCCCCACACCCCCGTTTAACATGGTTGCTGGCTGATGACCGGCAGGGTGCCGCCCAAACCGCTTACCAGCTTTTTGTTGGCACCGATTCTGCAGCGGTAAACGCCGGCAAGGGCGATAACTGGCAAACCGCCAAAGTTTTATCACCGGCAAACTTAGTGAGTTACCGGGGTAAGGCCTTAAAGCCATTTACCAAATATTACTGGCGTGTGCAGCTGTGGGATCAGGCGGGTAAAAAACTGGGTACATCGGCGGTTGCCAGTTTTGAAACCGGCATGATGGATATGCGCAACTGGAAAGGCTCATGGATAAGCGATAACAAGGGCATCGCGGTTAACCCTGCCCCCTATTTTCGTCACACGTTCAGGGTTGCCAAACAAATCCGCTCGGCACGGGCCTATATCGCAGTGGCGGGCTTGTATGAAATGTATATCAACGGGCAAAAAATTGGTAACCACCGGCTCGACCCCATGTACACCCGGTTTGACAGGCGTACGCTATACGTAACTTATGATGTTACCCACCAGCTGCAAAGCGGCAAAAACGCTATCGGTGTGTTATTGGGCAATGGCTGGTATAACCACCAGAGCACCGCGGTGTGGTTTTTTCACCAGGCCCCCTGGCGCGGTCGCCCCACATTTTGTATGGACCTGCGCATTACCTATACCGATGGTTCGGTAGAAACCATATCTTCCGATACCAGATGGAAAACCTCCCTGAGCCCGGTGGTATTTAACAGCATTTATACCGCCGAGCATTATGACGCGCGCCGCGAACAACCAGGCTGGAACACGCCCGATTTTATTGATACCGCCTGGAAACCGGTCATCAACCGCTCCGCGCCGTCGCAAAACATAGTAGCACAAAGCTTGCAGCCTATCCGCAATGTAGAGGAAATTGCTGCCAAAGGCATCACCAAAATTGATAACAACCTATGGGTGTTTGATATTGGCCGCAATATATCGGGGGTGAGCAAGATCACCGTAAAAGGTGACTCCGGTACCGTTATCCGCCTCAAACATGCCGAACGGCTGAATAAGAACGGACATGTTGATCAATCCAACATCGACCTTCACTATCGCCCTACTGACGATAAAGACCCTTTTCAAACCGATATTTTTATACTCAAAGGAGCCGGCCAGGAAACATTTATGCCCAAATTTAACTACAAGGGGTTTCAATATATAGAGGTAAGCAGCAGCAAGCCAGTTGAACTCACCAAAGAAAGCCTCAAGGCATATTTTATGCATAGCGATGTGGAACCCGTAGGCACGGTGACCTCATCAAACCCGGTGCTTAACCAAATCTGGAGCGCCACCAATAACTCCTACCTCAGCAATTTGTTTGGTTATCCTACAGACTGCCCTCAACGCGAAAAGAATGGCTGGACAGGTGATGCGCATATTGCCAATGAAACGGGTCTTTATAATTTCGATGCCATAACTATTTATGAAAAATGGCTTGCCGATCATCGCGATGAACAACAACCAAACGGCGTACTGCCATCTATTATTCCAACTGCGGGCTGGGGTTATGAATGGGGTAACGGGCCCGACTGGACCAGCACCATCGCCATTATTCCGTGGAACATTTATATGTTTTATGGCGATAGCAAGCTGCTGGCAGACAACTACAACAGCATTGAAAAATATGTAAACCATATTGATGAGCTTTATCCAACGGGCCTTACCAGCTGGGGCCTGGGCGACTGGGTTCCGGTTAAGTCCGTTTCACCGGTTGAGCTTACCTCGTCGGTATATTACTATGCAGATGCCAGCATTTTGGCCAAAGCCGCAAAAATATTGGGTAAACAAGCTGATTTTGTAAAATACTCGGCCCTGGCGACCAAAATAAAAAATGCCATTAACGCCAAATACCTGAATACCGAAACCGGCATGTACGGCAAGGGTTTACAAACAGAATTGAGCGTGCCACTTTACTGGGATGTAGTGCCCCAAAACCTCAAAGGCAAAGTAGCCGCTAAGCTGGCCAGCCGTGTGGTGGCCGATAATTATCACCTTGATGTAGGGATATTAGGCGCCAAAGCCATTTTAGGCGCGTTAAGTAATAACGGTTATCCGGATGTGGCTTATAAAATAGCATCGCAGGAAACCTACCCTTCATGGGGATGGTGGATGGTTAACGGGGCTACCACCCTGTACGAAAACTGGAAAATAGATGCCAAATCAGACATATCGCTTAACCACATTATGTTTGGCGAAATTGGCGCATGGCTTTACAAGGGCATTGCCGGCATTTACCCCGACCAGGATAACCCAGGCTTTAAAAACATTATCCTGCAGCCGCATTTTGTAGCAGGGTTAAATGAATTTACCGCCACACATAACGGACCCTACGGTAAAATAATATCCTCATGGCAACGCGGCAATAACGGTGTTACCTATAAGGTTACCGTACCGGCCAATTCAACGGCTACTATCAAATTTCCCCAGGGCAAAATTTATCAAGGGAAAAAGCTGATAACCGGCACAAAGCCATATAAAGTTACCGCCGGGAGTTATGTTTTTGAAGTGAAACCATGACGAGCTGAATTGACATTAATATATCATATTTACATTGTCTTAATATCAAATGACCTTTTGTTGACAGGCCGGTTAATTAACCGGCCTGTTTTGTATATATTTTTGTTACGCCAATAAATATTGGTACTGCTTATCATGTACAAAAAAATATCCTTGTTACTGCTGTTCCTGTTATCGCTGACTATAGCCAATGCCGAAGAACCCTGGGCGTTAAGTACCAATAAAGACGGCGTAAAGGTTTATACCCGCCATGTATCAAACTCAAAAATAAAGGCCATTAAGGTGGAGTGCCAGTTTGATGCTTCGGCCGCGCAACTGGTAGCCGTTCTGCTTGATATTAAAGGCAGTATAGAGTGGGTATACCATACCAAGTCGGTAAGCCTTATAAAACAGGTTTCGCCGTCAGAGTTATATTATTATTCAGAAGTATCTATCCCGTGGCCGCTGCACAACCGCGATTTTATAGCGCACATTAAAGTAACCCAGGATCCCGTAACCAGGGTTGTTACCGTTGACGCCCCCTGTTTGCCCGATATGGTACCCGTTAAAGATGGAATAGTGCGCATTGAACACTCCGTAGGTAAATGGATAATTACCCCCGTTGATAATAACCACGTAAAAATTGAATATACCCTGCACCTTGATGCAGGCGGCAGCGTGCCTGCCTGGCTGCTAAATATGTTCATTACCCAGGGGCCAACAGAAAGCTTTAAAAAGCTCAAAGTTCAGCTCCAAAAACCAGCCTATAAAAATGTAAAGCTGGCTTACATTACTGATTGACAATAACAAAAGCGGTTTTATAGGCGGAAAATGCTGATATTGTACTTGATTGTTCTTCTGTTGGATAACAACGAGGTTTCAACCACCACCCATAGTATAAACCAATTAAATAACCTATAACATGTCATTTCAGGGATATCTTACTACCATCAGATCAAAAACCGGCAAAGGCCCCGCGGAGTTCAGAAAACTTGCCGAAGAAAAGGGTTTTACGCAAAATGGCGAACTTAAGGCAAGCACTAAAGCCGGTGATATTGTAAAGTGGCTCAAGGACGATTTTGAGCTTGGGCACGGCCATTCCATGGCTATTTTCGCGTTGCTTAAAGGCATAAAAAACGAAGACAGCGAGTAGCCCCACAGCAGCTGCCATTCAGGGACTGATGTTAAAATTATCTATCGCCATTCCTTAAATGGCGATTGGCACCGGCCTATATTCATTTTTCAACACCCATTGTGACAGCCGCCGGGTTTATCTAACTTTCACCCCTTATACTGATCTTGAACTATCCTGTACATGAAAGTTATTATTGCCGAAAAGCCGTCCGTTGCCAGGGAGATTGCCAAAGTATTTGGTGCTACTACTAAAAAAGACGGTTATATGGAAGGTAAGGGATATACTTTTACCTGGGCATTTGGCCATTTGTTACAGCTTGCGCCGCCGCAGGAATACGGATTTTACGGCTGGAGCGTTCAAAATCTGCCTATGCTGCCGCCTAAGTTCAAGCTCAGCATCCGAAAAGTAAAAACAAAGGATGGCATTGTTGAAGACCCTTCGGTAAAAAAACAGCTGGATACCATTAAGGCTTTGTTTGACGAAGCCACCGAGATTATAGTAGCTACGGATGCCGGGCGCGAAGGCGAGCTCATTTTCAGATACATATATTATTACCTAAAATGCAAAAAGCCCTTTAAGCGGCTTTGGATATCCTCACAAACTGACGAGGCCATTAAAGATGGCTTTCGCAACCTGAAACCAGGTAGTGATTATGATACCCTGTTCAATTCGGCGCATTGCCGTTCACAGTCGGACTGGTTGGTGGGCATGAACGCAACTCAGGCACTCAGTATCTCATCAGGTACACGGTCGGTACTCTCTTTGGGCAGAGTGCAAACCCCTACGCTGGCCATGATCTGCTCGCGGTATCTCGAAAACAAAAACTTTATACCCCAGCTGTATTACCAGGTAAGCATCCAGGTTGATAAGGACGGCCAGGTTTTCAGGGCTATATCGGTCGAAAGTTTTAAAACCAAAGAAGAGGCGCAGGCTGTTGTTGATAAGGTAGAAGATGTACCTTCGGGATTTGCTGCGGGCGGGCACATCATCAGTGTTGAGGCCAAGCCCCGTAAAGAACCGCCCCCTCTGCTGCATGATCTGAGCAGCCTGCAGCAGGAAGCCAATAAGCGCAAAGGCTTTACCGCCGATCAAACGCTCACCCTGCTGCAAACCCTGTACGAAAACAAACTGGTAACATACCCGCGTACGGGCAGCCGTTATATTGGCGATGATGTATTTGCCACCGTACCTGCACTGATAGATAAATTTACGGCGCATCCGGAATTTGGCAAACAGGCAACCTTTCTTACAGGTACAAAGCTCAACAAACGGAGCGTAAATGCAAAAAAGGTGACCGACCACCACGCTATACTCCCTACCGGCGAAAAGCCTTATCAGCTGTCAAATGACCTGCAGGCGGTTTATGACCTGGTAGCCGCACGCATGCTGGAGGCCTTTCACCAGGAATGTATCAAAGAGATCACTAAGATTACGGTACAATCGGGCGCGATATTTACGGCCAGCGGAACGGTGATCAGCTCGGCCGGCTGGCGGGCCGTATTGAATGAGCCTGACGAAGAAAAGAAAGACGAAGAAAACGCGAGCCTGCCCAAAGTACAGCAGGACGAGCGTTTACCTATACCTGAAAAAGCCCTGCTCGAAAAACAAACCAAGCCAAAGCCGTTGTACAATGAGGCCTCCTTATTAAAAGCGCTGGAAACAGCGGGCAAGGAAATTGAAGACGAGGAGCTGCGCTATGCCATGAAAGATAGCGGCCTGGGAACACCCGCGACGAGGGCGGCTATCATTGAAACCCTTATTAAGCGGAATTACATAATTCGCGAAAAAAAGAGCCTGGTGCCAACGGAAACCGGCCTGAATGTATACCATGTGGTAAAAGATCAAAAAATAGCCCAGGCGGAACTTACCGGCAATTGGGAGAAACGCCTGGAAGAAATCAGATCGGGCGCGTCGGTAAATGAATTTCAGCAGGAGATTAAAACCTACACCCGCAATATTACCCAGGAGTTGTTACAGGCCGGTAAAGGATTAATGGCGAAGCGCCTGGAGGCAGCCGAAAGTCAGCAAATGGTAAAATAGGCCAATTTAGGTGCTACTAAATCGTTATTGTCAATAATTTTCCATTAAAAAGATAATTCTGGCCTATTGGTGTTTAATTTTTTTTTATATACTTGCGCCTATCTATAGGGTAAACATTCTGTTTACTCATTGTGATAAGGTTTAGGTTGAGAGTCCCCGGCGGCGAGCGCTTAGGGGACTTTCGTTTTTTATAACGCTGCAAAGTTATCGTCTCTCGTTATTAACGATATTACCTTATCATTAAATTAAAAATTGAGCCATATTTCATTTTTAACAATTGTTAAAGTTGATTAACAATTACCTTTGAGTGTATTTATGATGAAACAAGCCTTGTACTACTCCTGCTATTTATGAAGTTCATTCAAAAAATATATCTTCTTTGCCTGGTGCAATTGGTGGCATTTGCTCCCGGCTCCTTTGCACAGTCGGGCTTACAGCGTTTGGATGACCGCATTATGATTGACCTGCAGGATCACCGAACACCCGAGCAAACCGGCGTATTCCTGTTTTTGTCGCGCACCAATTTATATGGAGATATTGGCATTCCGGCGGGCTTGCTGGCAGGCGGTATCATCAGCAACAATAAAGAAATGCGGCAAAATTCATTGTATATAGCCAGCAGTACGGCGCTCTCATTCGGGCTTACTTTTTTAATTAAGCATATTGTTAAACGCCCGCGGCCCTTTGTTCAAAATATTAATATTGTACCCGTTTACCGGGCAGGGAGTACCTCGTTCCCTTCCGGGCATACCTCCAGCAGCTTTGCAACCGCAACAGCCCTTTCACGGGCTTATCCTAAATGGTATGTTATAGCACCTGCTTATTTATGGGCCGGCTCGGTTAGCTATTCGCGCATGTATCTTGGTGTGCACTACCCTACCGATGTGGCGGCTGGGGCAGCATTAGGCGTGGGCTCGGCGTTTATTTTACAATCGCTTAAAAAGTAAACAGGAAATTGCACCTTCTATCGGCAATTTAAAGGCTGGTTTACCATTAGCATCGTATATCTTAAAAGGTTTTCACTTTTAGGTTTTTATAAGCACCGGCAGCGCTGTTGCCAAGCCAAAAGCCTACAGAACCCGCTTTAAGATCAGGATCAAGCGAATTGAATACCATTACCGGTTTGGGCTGATTATTGATATAAACAGTAAGTACACGCGCTTTTATTACGGCCTTAATATGAAACCAGTCGGTAAGGGGCAGTATGGCTTTTGCCTGGTATTTTTCAGCTTCATAATCCCACCAGTTGAATTCCGGTTTTTTTTCGGGCATATATTGTATGGCGTTAATGGTACCTGACGAACCTGGCCTGAAATAAAGGGTTTCATAATGATGCGCATCCCTGATCCTGAAAGCTAAACCTACATACCCAGCCTTCCCGGTGGGCGCGGCAATATCTGCCTCAATGATACCGTCTTTAAAATTAAGGGCTTTAGGATATGCAACACTGGCCGATTTGTAATTTGCAAATTTCCGTTTTAAAAGAAAAGCCGGCTTTCCTTTATAGCTGCTCAAACCATAACCCAGGGTATCAGTTTTGGGGATAACCCATTGGGCAGGCTTAACATTGGAATAATCAAGTTGCCTGTTTTGGGCGGAGCCGTATAAGGCTATGAACAATACAGGGATAAAAAGAATAGTTTTCATCGTTTTTATTTTAATGAAGTGATCTTAAAATTCTTCCAGCTTCCGGCCGAGCCACTACCGGCCCAGTAACCAATCAGTTTTCCGCGGGACTCAACCAGTTGCTTTACTGTAAGCGCGGGCGATGTACTGCCGTTAACAAATACACTGATCATTCCGCCTTTTACTTGCAGCCGGGCATGAAACCATTCATCAGGATCAGGTGCCGGGCTTACGGGTTTTTCATATTGATTCGGAAAATCAGCCCGTAACTTTGGCCAGTCAAATTGCGGATTGGAGATATACTGCACCGCATGCAGCTTTCTTACAGGATCATTAGAGTTAAAGTTGAACGGACGAAAATAAACCGCCTCATAAGTGGTATCATTTACACCATGAAAGGCTATCCCTACAAAACTTTGCTGAAAAAGGTTCCTGCCTTTTATATCCACATCTATAATACCTTCGGTGAACTGCTCTCCGCTCATCCATACAATGCCGGGGCCGTTGGCCTCGTTTACCTTTACCACCGCTGCACCGGCATCCTTTTCGGTACTGACTGTTCTGTTAAATACTTTGAATTTCTCGGTCGTGGTATGTTCGGGCAGCTTACTTTGTTGTCCAAAAACAACAGATAAGCTAAAAAGTAATGCTAATGTTGTGCCTGCTATTTTCATGGTTCTGTATTGATGGTCAGGTTGGCAAAATCTCCCGGAAGGCCATCAGCATAAAGGCCAAAAAGTCCGTCGGCCCGTTCATTAAGCAGCGTAACCTCCAGTGATGGCCGGGATGAGTGATTAACGTAGACGCTGAGCCTTTTACCTTTAAGAACAAGCCTGGCATGAAACCATTCATCGGCTTTTGGAACTGGATTTACCGCGTTTTCATATACCAGCGGGTGTTCTTTACGCAGCCGGGCATAATCATTATCAGGCAGGCTCATATACGCAACCGACCATTTTCGCCGCAGCGTATCTGCATGCCTGAAATTGAACGGGCGGAAATAGAGGATATCGCAGGTGGTTGTATCTACCCCATGAAAGGCAATGCCCAGGAAACTTTTCAGGAAAACATCCTTGCCCCGCAGGTCAACGTCAATTGTGCCGTGCTTAAAGTTAACGTCCTTTAGCCAAACAATACTGTTGCAGCTAACGCCTTGTTTATCGCCATCCTTAAAAGCGGTAACCTGTTTACCCGGAGATGCGACTAACTTGTTTTCGGTTAACATACGGCTTAAATCGAAAACCTGCTGCTGGCCATAAGCTACCCATATATGGCCCGTCAGTAAAAATGAGATTATGAAAGTGATCTTCTTCATGGTTGTTTCAATTACTTGTCGTTAAGTTTTCTTGTTTCAGCTTTGCCAGCAGTTTATCAAACCGTACCCAATAAATATGGCAATCTTTCGGACTGGTGCCTTTTGAGTAAAACAGGTATTTACCGTCTGGTGTAACATATTCGCCCCAGCGGTGGGCCACACCGTCGTTAATGTTTGGCCCCAGGCTTACCGGTGTTGTCCAGGTTCTATCGGGTTTATGAAAAGTGATATACAGCTCGCACTCAAAATCTTTGGTCTCTTTGGCACTTACTATAATGTATGACTCATCGGGCGCAACATAAAAATCGCCGTCAAAGCCGGGAGTATTTATGGGCTTGCCCAGGCTTGTAATAGTGGTATCGGTTGCCGACATGCGTAACTCACAAATATCGTAGGTACTAAAGTCGCGCAGGCTTCCCTGGTGCGCATTACTTCCTACATAACAAACGCCGCTTTTGGTGGGCATAAAATCATAAAGCCCATAGGTTTTGCTGAGATATAAAGATGGTTCGGACCAACCTCCGCCCTTTCGCTGTGATTGCCATACTTGCGAATGCAGGCTATCGCGTTTACCGCCTAAAAAATACATGGTGTTACCATCCATTGAAAAAGTAGGCGCGCTATATTTTTCGTTCAACAAAAATGGGCCGTTCCATTTTTTCCCGTCGTGTTTAAAGTATCTGATCTCTAATGTTTTGTTATTAAACCAGGTAGTATTGGTAGGATAATAAAATTCTTTTCCATCTGCAGAGAAAGCAACCCGGTCAAATGCAAAGGTATCGGCCTTTGATAACAGGCTTTGAGCAAATACCTCAGGTTTATCTCCCGGAGGTTTTTGCCCCAGACAGGCAGCGGTACTGTTCCAAAAGTTTGTTTGCGCGGTGAGTTTAATACTTAATCCCGACTGGACTATCAGGAGTAAAAGAAATAGCTTTTTCATTATTTGCCGATAAGGTAAATTGATTTATTTTTATCTCGATAAGTGATCAGTCGGTAACAAACTTAAAATTGCAGGCCCAAAGCTGCAATTCATTTATTATTCAAGTTTTTTCAAATTATATCTTTTTGAAAATAAGCAAGTTAATTAATGTCAAAGATATTTTTTCTGATGTCACGAAACCGTATGTTGATGCGTCTTGCAGTATACGGTATCTTAAAACTCATCTGGTCATAATATGGATACTCCAGCTATAAAACAATTATTAGATATTATTGAACAGCAACTTGACTGGGGAGATGCTACAACATGGCAAAGCAAAGATTTTGAAAAGCTGAATCTGCTCATTTTTGAAAAAACAAAAGTTTCACTAAGCGCCAGTACCCTCAGGAGGTTGTGGGGACGGGTAGAATATCATCACTTACCAAGCGGCACTACGCTGGATACCCTGGCCTGCTTTGCCGGATTTGAAAACTGGCGGTCATTTACAAGGCAACAAAAACCCACGGCCATATCCGCAAACGAAAAAACTAACATTGGCCCACCGCCTCCAAAACAAAAAAACAGCTGGGGATTAAAGGCAGCATTGATCATTATTACTGTTGCTGCCACCACCCTTATCGCCATGTATATCAGGAAAGAACCAGCCCCGGTTGCTTCCAACGCCTATACCTTCAGCTTTAAACCGGTTACCCGCGATATTCCTAACTCAGTGATTTTTAGTTATGACGCCAAGGCCGCTCCCAGCGATTCTGTTTTTATACAGCAATCCTGGGATCCGCAAACCCGCACACTTGTTGACAAGAACCAACATCAGCATACTTCAGTTTATTACCGGCCGGGTTCATACCATGCCAAACTGGTGGTCAATAATCAAATAGTAAAAGAGCGCCCCCTGCTAATAGCAACCAATGGCTGGCTTGGCCTAATAGCGCACAAACCGGTTCCGGTTTACCTTAATAATAACGAATTTATTACCAGGGATATAATAAACCTCCCGGTATCAACTATCCTGAAAAAAAACATAGAGCTTGAGCCTCAGCCACCTGTAGTTGAGTTTTATAATGTGGGCAACTTTGAACCTGTGCCGCTTAAAGATTTTTCATTTAGCGTTGAGGTAAAAAGCGGCTATTACGAAGGGGCTGCCACCTGCCGGTTTATGGAAGTTGGCCTTATAACCAACAAGGTGCCTGTAGTTATCCCCTTATCTGCCAACGGCTGTGTATCTGAACTCAACCTGCTTGATGGACAACACATGATATCGGGTAAAAAAACGGACTTGTCTGGCTTTGGCACCGGGTTATCTGATTGGATCAGGGTTAGGTGCTGCAGCACGGCCAATAAAATACAGTATTATGTTAATGACAAGCTGGCCTATGAGTCGGTTATGCCGGATGCAAAAATAAGTATTGTTGGCCTCGGCTATTATTTTCAGGGAACGGGGTCTGTAAGAAATGTTGAGCTGAAGCGCGGCGACAAGGTGGTATTCCAGGCATTTTTAACGCAAAAAACTCCTTAAAAAAGGAGTCTTTCGCATCATTATTGAATAAAGTCAGGTGTTTTTTAACATTTAATTGGCCGGTACTGTTATGGTTTTACGGGTTATGGTATAAGCACTAAAATAACCCAGTGCATCGCCCGAAATATTGCTCATGGGATTTGATGGGGCCGCGTTATTTCCATCGCCCAGGGCGCCCGCGGTTAAACTAAAAAAGTACTTGTACACGGCGGCATCAATACATTGCATCTCAATCAGTAATTGTTTACCCGTCCTGATCTCGCGGGCCGGGTCATCATTGTCATTATTATAGTTAAGGCGGCTGTTTACCGTTTGACCGTTGGTAAACTCATCCTCACTTACAAATAAGGTTTTTTCCTTTTTGTTATCAATGTATTGTATAAACCTGTAGTAGTTTTTAACTGCGGCCGGGTCATTATATTTTACGATAGCCAAACGCTGCTTGCTGCCGTCTTTATTGGTATTAAATTCATCTGTAATTACATAAATGCTATCGAGGCTTACGGGCTGCGGCATAGTACTTAGCGAAGTAAAGGTTTTATCATTTAGCTTAACCGTTAAATGATACGTGTGCCCCGGGATACCGGCAAACGTGTTGTTTTGATAAACACCGTTACCGGCAGCATCAAGAGCATAAACGGCGCCATCGCCCTCAATACTAACCTGCGCGCCGCTTACCCCGGTAAAAGTATTGTCGTCGGTGAATTTTTTTGACTGGCTGATCAACACTTTGGCTCCGCCGGCCTCATTTGATACCGTACCTTCAATCACATACTTGGGTGCGCTATCCTCCAGTTTCAGGTCTATCGCCTTTTCGCAGGAACAAAACAGGCCCAGCAATAGTAAAAAAGCAAAAAAACGTATAGTGTTCATAGTCATTAAAATTTAAAGTTGTAAGTTATAGAAGGTACATAGGTAAATAAAGTGGTACGTACCGCTTCGGTTCTGTTCGGGTCTGTTTTGTTGTCCCTGAAAAATATGCGGTAAGCATTCCTGTTACCGTAAGCATTGTAAAGGCTAAAGCTAAGTTCCGAACTATATTTTTTTGTTTTCTTTAGCTGTTTGGTCGCACCCAGGTCAAGCCGGTGATAGGCTGGCAGCCTTGATCCGTTACGATCTGTATAATAGTAATAATTGGCTCCGTCTATCTGGTATTTGCCGTTGGGGTAAGTAACCGCATCGCCGGTGTAAAAAACAAAGTTGGCTGACAACGTCCACTTTTCATTGAGTTTGTAAATGCCAACTACAGCCAGGTCATGTGTCCTGTCCTGCCGGGCATTGTACCATTGGCCGTCGTTTATGCCATCAATCAGGCGTTCTGATTTTGAAAGCGTGTAGCTTATCCACCCGGTTAAGCGCCCCGCTTTTTTCTTGATATAAAACTCAGCTCCATAAGCCCTGCCCTTTCCATACAGCAACTGGGTTTCAATTGGCTGATTTGTAAAAATATTGGCTCCGTTACGGTAGTCAACCTGGTTTTGAAGCCTTTTATAATAGGTTTCAACAGTCAGTTCATACTTATGCTCGCTCAGGTCGCGGTAATAGCCAATAGAATACTGGTCGGCAAGCTCCGGCTTGATAATGTTGGTACTGGCCACCCATTTATCAGTTGGCGACCCCGGTGTTGAATTGCTGATGAGGTGCAGGTTTTGCGCGTTACGCGCATACGACGCCTTAACCGAGCTAATATCATTAAGCTGGAAAGCTGCAGCCACCCGGGGCTCGGGATTAACGTATGTTTTAACAACCTGCCCGGAGTTATAGTGTGTAGAACCGGTTATATTACCATCGGCATCAATGTTATAGTAATTACCCTCACCCATTATGCTAAAGGCAGACACCCGGACCCCATATGTTAAGCTGAACCGGTCGGTAGCTTTCCAGGTATCGCTTACATAAGCTGCGTTGTCCCAGGAATAACGGGTTTCGAGCTTTTGCGATATGACGCCTGAGTTACCGGTAGCCGTGATCTCGCCGGGCTTAATGGTATGGTAAACACTGTTAAAACCAAAACTCAGTGCATGGTTGTCGCCTGCTTCATACTGCATATCCTCCTTTAGGTTCCAGTCCCTGATGCGCGAGGTGATGTTGTAATTGTTTACATCCTGTTTTATTTTTATTTCGTAGTCGTAATTGCTGTAAATAAGCGAGGTGTTTGAGAAAAACCTGTTATTAAAAATATGGTTCCAGCGCAGGGTGCCCGTGGTATTGCCCCAGTTGATCCCACTAACATTGGCAGCCAAGAGTACATCTTTCCCAAAATAGCCCGAAAGATAAACGCGGTCTTTATCGCCTAAAACATAATTTGCCTTGGCATTAAAATCATAAAAATATAGTTTGCTCCGGTTAATGGTTGTATCTTTTGCTAATTTCAGGAACACATCGGCATAAGTGCGCCGTGCCGATATCAGGAACGACGATTTACCTTTTTGTATAGGTCCCTCCACATTCAGCCTGGCAGCTATAAGGCCTATGCCGCCGCTTACGCCAAACTTCTGGTTGTTGCCATCATTCATTTTAACATCTATTACCGACGATAACCTGCCGCCATACTGCGCCGGCATATCGCCCTTATAAACGCTTACATTTTTAATAGCATCTGAGTTAAAGGTAGAAAAGAAACCAAGCAGGTGCGACGCGTTGTAAACCGTAGCTTCATCAAGCATGAGCAAGTTTTGGTCGGCCCCGCCGCCGCGTACATAAAAGCCGCCGCTGCCTTCGCCAGCAGATTTGATACCGGGCAGCAATTGTATAGTTTTGATCACATCATGCTCGCCAAGCAATACCGGCACATTGTTAATTTCCCTGATGCTAAGTTGCTCAACCCCCATTTGCGGGCTTTTTAAGTCGCGCGCGCCTTTTTGTTTGGCAGTTATAACTACGGTTTGCAATTCCTGGGCGTTATCCTCCAGTGCAATGTTCAGCTTTTTATCGCCTGTAAGGCTAATGGGGATAACGGCCGTTTTTTGCCCTATCGCGCTGATGATGAGCTGATGGTCGCCTGCGGGCAAAGTGAGTGAGTAAAAACCATAACCATTTGTTGCAGTTCCCTGGTTGCCTTCGGCCACACGTACCGTAGCGCCTATCATGGTTTCACCAGACTGTTTTGATGTAATGGTTCCGCTTATGGTGTGTTTTCCTGCTGCCGGTTTTGCCGCCGGTGCGGCCGCGGGCTTTTTTAGCTTCGTCGCGTCATAACGGATCAATATGTCCTGATCCAGTTCCGAATAACTGTAGGGGTAATTGGTCAGGGCAACATCTAAAACCGTTTTCAGACTTTGTGCCTGAGCATTTATAGTTAGTTTGATATTGCTGGCGGCCACCGCTTCGTTATAAGTAAATCGGACGCCGGTAACAGCAGTAAGCTTGTCAAGCGCCTGTTTAAGCGGCACATTGCTTAGGCTGATAGTAACTGTTTTATCAAGTGAAGATTGTGCAAAGGCAGACAAACTGCCCGTAACGGCCAGCGCCGAGATGCAAAAAAATATTCTTAAAAACTGGTGCAGCTTCATTAAAGGGTAAATCAGGTTAAAGAACCTTATCGGTTCGTTTTTTTTCATAACTTTAAGGGGTTTAATAATAACCGGCCGTTAGTTTTGGAAGGCAAAGGCGGGTTAAAACGTTAAATTAAATACATGCCCGTTCCGTTTCCCCGGACCGGGCTTTTTCATAGATGTGTAGGGCAAAGGCTAAAATTTCATAGTTGTTTGTAATAAAATAATGGGGATGAATAAATGAATTATTTTTAAGGATGCAGGATATAAGCGCTGCCTTGTTTTTCCCAGCGGGTTTCCATAACCGCGCACAACTTATTAAGCGTACGGTTAATTGGGGTGGTGGTTTGCAGGCGGCCATAAAAAGCTTTGTTGGTTAAGCCCGGTGCTAAACTTATCTGTACACCGTATTGAGTTTCCAGCTCATGGGCCACTTGCTGCAGCGATGTGCCTTTAAAATCAAAGATGCCCTTGCGCTGGTTAAGAAATTTTGAAGCTGCAGGATAATTTTCTTTGATAAGTGTGGCGGTGGCCTTGTGATATATCGTTCTCTGATCGGCAGTTATCAGTTCGGGTGTTTTACCGGTTGCTGATACACCTACTTTCCCGTTTACAACTGTTACTTCTATTGAAGCAGACCGCGGGTATGCCTGTATATCAAAACTGGTGCCCAGCACTACTGTTTTTACAGCCCCAGATTGAATAACGAAAGGATGCGCGGCATCATGCTCCACCTCAAAATACGCTTCGCCTGTAATGGTTACCTCACGTTGTTTACCTCTGAATTTTTCGGGATAACTGATGGTAGTTGCCGGGCTGAGCCAAACATGGGTACCATCGGCCAGGTAGATCTGCCTGTACTGGCCGGGCTTGCTTGTTAACTGTACCTGCCTCACCGGGTTGATCAGGTTGAGTATGGGCACCCGGTAAAGCACCGCCATACCAACGGCGAATACAATAGCCGCTGCAGCGGCTACCCTTGGCCACAGAGTATATATTTTCATCTTCGGTACTTCCGGCTTACCCATTTGTTCGGTGAGCCGGTTGTGCATGGTAGCTCTGATCTGATCGGCAGTAGTATATTTACTGTCAGACAGCAGCAGCTCTTCATCATTAAAATCAGCATACCATTGCTCAAACCGCGATCTTTCTTCGGGTGTGAGTGTGCCTGCCAGCCATTTATGCGCCAGTTCCTGCGGGTTAAAACTACTGTTGTCCATATTCACTCTTGGTGTTTCTATGGCTATAGTCAGCTATCCCCGGCTTTACCCTTAGTAAAAAATGAAAAAAAATTATTTATGGAGAAGATAAAGCAGCAGCGGAACAGATAAGTTAAGATTTTGACGAAGGGCGCCCAGTGCCCTGGTCATGTGTGCTTCAACCGTTTTCTCGGCTATGTTCAGTTCGGCGGCAATCTCCGCGTTGGTTTTTTGTTCGTCGCGGCTTAGCAGAAAAACTATCCTGCATTTCGGAGGTAGTTGGTTGATGCTTTTTTCAAGCTGAGCCCTTAGTTCCTTCTCAGACAACCAACTGCTGGTACTGTCTTCGCCCTGTGGTAAACTAACAGCCAGGCTATTGATATGTTCTTTTTTACGATATTGCTTGTCCAGGTGGTTAATGATCCTGTATTTGACAGCTACCGATAAATAGGTATTTATAGTATGGGTAAGTTTTAATGTATGGCGGCGCTGCCAAAGGCTTAAAAATACTTCCTGCACTACCTCCTCGGCTTCGTGTTCATCGGCCAGGCGGTGCATCGCTACGGTAAATAATTTGTCCCAGTAACGATTATATAGTTCTGTAAATGCCTCCCTGTCGTCTTTGCCGATCAATTCCAATAACTGATGATCTGTTGCTGTCTGGAGTTGGTAACGCTGCATATTAAGCTATGACGATCAATTGCTGCATTCGTTACACAGCAATAATGCAAGTTTACAAGAAATCATCCGATCGCGCTATACCTGAGCGTGTTTTATCAGTTATTTACCTATTCCGTTAAATTAAACTGAAGAAAAGCAGAGGGCAGGAAAAGGTTACTTACCTTTTAACTGCACCATTACCCGGATGGTTTTTAAGATTATCCCCATATCGCTATTGAAATTAATATTGTTGAGATAGATCAAATCATAACGAAGGCGATTTTGCATTTGGTCCAAGTTTTCTGCATAACCGTAGGCTACCTGGCCTATTGAAGTAAGACCCGGTTTAATGCGCAATAACTTTTTATAGCTTGGAGATTTTTCAATAAGCTGTTCAATGAAATACTGCCGCTCGGGGCGCGGACCAACTACAGACATTTCGCCTTTTAAAACATTCCAAAACTGTGGTAATTCATCCAGCCGTGACCGTCTTAAAACCCTGCCCCATGCGGTTATGCGCGGGTCTGATTCACTTGATAACTGCGGCCCTGCGGCTTCGGCATTTACATACATGCTTCTGAACTTATATATGGTAAAAGGCTTATGATTTTTCCCGATGCGCACTTGTTTATAAAAAGCGGGGCCTTTAGATGTTAGCCTTGTAACCAGTATCAATAAAACAAATACCGGAAAGCCAACCGTCATTACGGATATTGAAAATACAATATCAAAGCTTCTTTTAAAGAATTTAACTTTAAGGCTAAGACCTGGGTCTGATGATAGCTGAATAACCGGCAGGTTTGCATAATTAACTATGCTTGCGTAACTATTATTTAATACCAGATCAGATACCAATTTGATCTTGATAGCATTCTGGTCGCCAAAATCAACCAGTTTTTGCAATAGTGCAGGATGCAAGTATTTATAGCATACAAATATCTCGTCGGGGTTTCCACTTATTAGTTTTTCCATCAGAACTGATTCAGGGTAATCCTTTATCATTTCTTCGGAAATAAAATCTGTAAAATAATACCCGTACTCCGGGTGCCTGGCAAATGAACTGATAAGGCGGTTTGCAATATCTTCGTCGCCGATAACAAGCACGTGTCTTTTGTTATAGCCTTTTTTCCTGATGTAATCAAGGGTAAAAAAAACAACCGACCGGTGTATGATGGTTAAAAAGAAGAATACATTATAGGTAAAAAATAATTCCCACCGGCTAATTTCATACAACTTGAAGAAGTATATTACTCCCAAAACCACTAATAAGTGGTAAAGCAGAGACGATAAAAATCTGTTGATATTATCGCTCAGCACCAACGGCCTTTGAATAACGTAATTTTTAGTTAATGTAGTAATGGAAACCCATACCAAATTAACTAATAATATAAAATTAACGGAGTGTATTTCCGGCGAATAGTACTTAAAAGCCAATGAATGAGCACATTGCAGGGATATATTTAATACTATTAAATCGCTTATAAAGGTAATAGCCGGAAGGAATTTTGAGTAACGTATTGCCATATATTATATTTTGCAAATATAAATCTTATAACGTTATAATACGGTTTGTTAAAAAATTTATATTTTATCACCCATACGTTTAAAACCTAAGAAACGCTACAAATAAATTATTTTTATTATCCTCCATGTAAAAATTTCATTACATGTTATTTTTATACTCCATTTATTGTTGCCAGCCATGATCAGTTGGAGGCCAGGAACATATCTCATAATTTCTTTGTAATTAAATGATATTCACTCAGAATCAATAGCCCGATAACACCAAGAATTACCTTCTTTATAGTTTTAACACAAAAGAACATTTATGGTTTTTCTATCGTTAAAAGAAAATCATTAATAACGTTATCTATATGAATATATTTTTTTGCATAACTGATGGCATTTAGTCTTTTCCCTTCAATATTGTCATCATATATATTAAGCAATGTGTCCACGAGCGACTGGGGATCTTCTGGTTTACATATAAATCCGACATCGTTTTTAGTTATAAGGTCATACAGCGTAGTTTGGGGGTTTGCTGTTACCAGAGTGATACCACCAACAGCCAGTATACTTGTTAATTTTGATGGAAGAGCTAAATCACCTGCCTGTGACTTTTGAATTATCAAATGCAGATCGGCCATGTTCAAAAACTCGTTAAAAACAACTTTATCCTGTAACGGCAAAAAGTCAACATTTTGAAGGTTATACTCTTTGGCCATTTGTTGCAGAACAGATTTATATTGCCCCGAGCCGCATATAACGAATTTGAACTTATTATTGCCCTTAAGAAGGTTTGCTGCATTTATGATGGTATCCAAACCCTGTTTTTCACCTATCCCACCCGAATAAAGACAAATGAATTGATTGGTAGAGTATCCCCACTTATTTTTCAATAAGGTTTTATCTGCAATATAATGTAACTGATTTGTATCAACCCAATTGGGAAATAAGATCACATCCCTATCGATTTTGAACTTGATCTTACGGATCATTCCATCGGAAATACTGCTTACGAAGTTTGACTTCTTCAAAAACACCCTCTCAATTTTATACAAAACATTGAAAAGGGACTTATTTTTTAACATTCCCAAGCCCTGAGCAGCGTCAACCTGCAAATCTTGTATATGGAATATGACAACTGCTTTTTTAAAAAACCTGTATAAAAGTGCCGGTAAAGCCATGTGAAAAGGAGGAGCAATGGCTAAAACATAATCTAACTTCATTTTAAATAACAAACGGGCAATAATAAAAATTGAAGAAAATAAAAAGGTAGATTCCATCAAAAGCCTGTTTGCACCTGATGGTACAGAAGGTATATAACAAGGGCATCTGTAAACCGTTAATTTGCCATTGTCAGCTGATGAAAAAATCTCTTTTTTAAAGAACCTGCCTTTATAAGGCGGCTGAATTTTCCAGAAGGGATAATGCGGATAAGTTGTGATAACTGTACAATCATGCCCTTTTTTTATGAGCCAATCAATCAGTTCGCCATTATATTTACCTGTTGCAGTTGGTTCAGGGAAATAATTAGTGGATATTAACAAGAAACTTTTGTTGAATGACATTATAACTAAAATTGACCTTTGATTTTCAGAATGATAAGGGCCTTAATAAATCCCCAACGGTTAGCAATCATCTTTGATAACGGCAACTTTGTTTGAAGTGTTTGCGTGGCATTATTAGTGTGCCTTATATAATGCAGAAACTTTTCTTCACAAAAGCAAATGTTTCCTTCTATTTCGGCTACCAGCCCCAGCCACCAATCATGCATGTAAAGTTTTTTTGGAAAAGGAAAAGCTTTGTTCAGCAAGCTTCGTCTGAATGACATACAGCAACCTAAGTAAGAATTTTTCTTTAAGTTTTTAAAAAAACCTTTACCTGAATTCCTTGCTTTAAAAAACGACTCAAATAAAATAGTTCCGTCTTCTGTAACCACAATTGCATCAGAAACAACCAGTTCAAATTGCTGCATCAACTCCATGTGTCTTTTTACTTTTCCTTCCAACCATAAGTCGTCCTGGTCAGCAAGGAAGATAAAATCAAAACTGGCATTTGCCAGGGCAGTGGCAAAGTTACCTACCGGTCCTTTTGCGTGCGTATTTACAAAAACTTTTAAGCGCTTATCATTAAACGATTTTATTATTCCAATTGTATTATCAGTTGATGAATCATCACTAATGATTACCTCATCGTCATCAGATAATTGCGCTAATATGCTTTCTATTTGTTGCTTTATGTATTTTTCGCCATTGTATGTTGCCATACAAACTGAACATCTTGTTTTCAATTTTTATTTTTTTTAGTTTCCAGTAGATGGAATTAACTTAAATCGGCTTTATTGTTTAACATAGGTCAAATAAACCGACATTCTTTTTTATTATGCGGTTGGAAGATTTCTGGTTTTCTTTACATAGTTAACTAACGTCAGGGAGATCAGAAATATAATGGTACCAAACATGAAAATATCATAAAATAACAAGAGAAAAAAATCCACTTCAATAGCTGGGTTTACCGCTATTGAAGCAATCGATATGTATATAATCAATTGTAAAAAGTTAGGATTATCAAGGGCCCTGTTAAGCAATGATATACGCATGCGAGCAATTAAAACACCAATGGCCAGAGAATAAAAAAAAGTTCCAGTTTTCCCAAAGTACAACAATCCTTCTATAGGGTGTTGTGCATTAGGGCCAAATGAACCTAAGGGTACTCCCAAGGCATATAATAGTATATAGGCTCCTACAGGATATTCATATGGCACTATGCGAAAAAATCCAAGAATGGGGTTTACGACATGAACAATATAATCAATCGGATTTAATTTAAAATTGTCATAAAGATCATAAACATAAAAAAAGTAGAATGTATCACCCGAGCCAACCATCCTGGTAATAAAGACATTGAGCGCGTTGGTTTCAACACCATCCTTTAAAATTATTAAAAACATGTAGGCCAAACCTATAATGAGCGCATATTTTCCGAATGTTTTAATGGTACTGATGTTGATCATATTGCGTTGTCCTTCAAAAATGTTCTTACCGAAGTAAAGATTTATCATGGCGACACCAAACAAGGAATTTAAGATACCAATTAAGGAGGATTTAGATCCCATGGTAAACAGTATCAAAGTACCAATGAGGATACTAAGCCAGCAAAAGATTTTTTTCTTCTTAGTAATTTCATTTAACGGATGAAATAACTTTAAGAGCGCAATTGAAAATATAAAATTAACACACATCAGATCAATACGCCTAATAATTCCCCAGCCTCCTGTATACAATTCAACTTTGGCCTTACTAGGATCGGCAGATAAAATTGGTAACGTACCTACAGAAGCGAGCATAATTAAATTTGAAGTGACGACAATAAAAAGACATATCACCAAAAAAACCTCAAATACTTGGTCGTAGTTACTAAGCACTGTCTTATTAATTGTTTTTTTAGCAACAGAAATTCTTCTGAGAGCTATTTCTGAACCAATGATTAATCCAGTTAAAAGTCCGATTGTGGAGAGTAAATAGGTTATTAGATAAAACTCTTTTATCTGTTTATCCACAAAAAACAGATAGATGACAAAAGCGATGGAAAAACTATTAAATATGGTATAAACGAGCAATGGATCAAACCAAAAAAAGATGTACCTTTTTAAAAGAAAATAATTAGCCGTAAATATACATACCCCTATAATGAACAGCGAGACTAGATTTAATGAAAATACTAATTCTTCCATGAACTCAGCGATCAGTAATTAAACCATCCATGATTTTAAAAATTTAAAAACAAATGAAAGGTTTCTGTGAATTAGGGATAATTTTAACGATCGTAAACCTGCATGAGCTTTCAGAAACACTTTTTCATACATAGATGATGACATCTGTTCCGATCCTTTTAGATAGTAATCAAACCTAGTAAGGTCACTATTCATTGAATTTTTCCCAGAACTTGATAACTCATGATGAACTTTTAAAGTTATAACAATAAATCTATCGGTTACCGTTTTTTTGAACCTCTTAATAAAGTCATGATCGCTAAAATCAAGCTTTATTTGCGCATTATAACCCATGTTCTTTTTAAAAGCCTCCACTGCTATACACATACCACTATTGATTATGGAAAGTTTGTTCAAGCTGTTAGGTCCTACGTCTATATGACGTAAATAAAAGCCCCGCATAAATCTAAAATGACATGGAGAAACAATATTTTGGCTATCTACTAACATTATGGGTGCAAACAATTTATCCTCGGGGTAATTGGTTATTGCTTCTATATATTTATTAATAGTATTTTGAGGGAAAGTAGTATCCTGATCAAAAAGCATAATCCATTTTTTCCCTTTTTCAACAGCGAGATCAGCCCCTTGATTGTATGCCTCACTAACACCACCATTATTTATATCAGGCTTAAAGGTTATTTGCCAATTGTCATGTTCAAATGAACTGTCAATATTATATTGCGGGCTGTTATCGTATACAAACAAATCAAGCTTCATATCACTAAACTTTAAAGCTTCCGTTAACGACAAAAAGGTTTTTGAATCACTGAGTTTAGTTCTGTATAAAACTATTATTGCCAGTATGCCTTCATTAAATTTCATGTCTTAGCAAATAATATAACTGTGCAAATTTATGATAAAACCACCCATAATTTTTCTTCACTATTTCAAGTGATTCCGTTTCATTAAAACTTGAGCTAACGCCACCTTCCATTGCATAAGCTTTAAAACTTTCGTCGATAATAATTTTATACCCAGCTTTTAATAACCGCTGATTAAAATCAAAATCTGCATATATTTTGAAAGTGATATCAAATGGCGGTAATGGATGAAGGGACTTTTTTATGAGTAGAGCCTGGTGATGCAGAGTATTGCCTAATTTAAGTCTTATATCTATTTTAGGCTCATATAAAAATTTATTGCCTATTGAAACTACACCAGCTATAATGCCTGCTTTTGCAAAAGAATCATTGTGCGGAAAACTTATTATTTTATCGCCACTACCCAAATATAAAATATAACTAAATTCATTGGCTACCTTCCATCCTTTATTCATAGCATCGTATAACCCACTATCGGGTTCACTCACAAAGTAAGTTATTTGGTTTTTATACTTATTTATTATATCAATGGTGCCGTCAGTTGAACCTCCGTCGATAATTATAAATTGAATATTATTATTAACCCTATTTATAACAGACTGAATGGTAGCTTCAATTGAACTTACGGCATTATATGTAACTGTTATTACAGTAATTAAAGGGCCATTAACATGCTTCATAAATTGATATTATTCATTAACAAAACAACGCTTAGTTATTCTGCATCAAGCTTTTGATGATTTTATAATAATTCTCAGAGAATGCCCTTGTTCTTCTCAATAATTCATCCTTAAGTTCTTCTTTAATTTTTTCAGTTGGCTCAATAAGCAGGACATCCCGATTGCTCCATAGATTTGTCAAAATGTGGGCGAGCTCTTTTTCGTCTCTAGGATTAAAATAAAATGCGTGATTGGGGTTTTGTTCATGGTGCACAGGTATATCTGACAAAACGACCGTTTTTCCAATACTCTTGGCTTCCTCAATAGTGGAACTCCAGCCTTCAAAAAAAGAAGGATTAATAACGGCTACACATTTACGCATTAATATCAGTACTTCATTATAAGGAATAAGCCCTAAAAGCAGGATATTCTTCGTCAGGTTATTTTTTTCTATGTAATCCTTAATAATAACCAGATTCTGGTTATTACCTCTAAAATCATTCATTACGCCTGTTGTTACCAATATCGGGTTCAATCCGGATTTTACCATCAGGTTAATCGCTTTTAACACAACAATATGATTTTTATGAGACCAGAACTGGTTCGGCAAATAAAAGAATTCATCTAACAAATTATACTTTTTTCTAACCTGCGGATACAATTTATTTACATCAGAAATTGAACCGGGTTGAGAAACAAATTGTAAAACTCTTGCTTTACGTAACTTTTCGGGGACAAATTTTTTGTAGTCATTTAGCGCATCATAGCTACTCAAAATTACTACATCACTATACTTTACTATATTATTATCAATGTTCGTGATATTGTCCAGTTGTTCTTTTGTCCATAATTCCGGAAAATGGAGTCGTTGAAAATCAGGAATCCAATTAATTAATTTTAAGGATCGATAATTTCCCCAAAAAAAAGAATGTGAAACAACATTTATTTTATGCTTTTTAAAAAGCATATATAACGGCAATTGATATTTAAACGCACGGTTAAACGCTTTATTTAAAAACCAGGGTATTGTAAAAGTTTTAAATATATCTGTATATATAACTTTCGCATAAGGTGAAAATAAATCGATATATTCCTGTTCAATATTTGATGGAACAAATACATAAAATTCCAAATCAGGAAACTTAGTAATGCAATTAGTATACAAAAGATTTTTGATATAATTTATTCCGCCTTTATATTCTTTTGAGAAATTAATCAAAAACGCAACTCTAATCATTTTGTAGCTTTTTAAAATAGTTAACGTATTGACCAATGCCATCCTCTAAAGCAATCTCGGGTTTCCAGCCCAATTGTTGAGCTAATGAAATGTTTGCATGATAAAAACGCGGATCGCCGGCCTTTACTTCCTTGGTAAATTTAATGTCAATTTTCTTCTCATATAGTTTTACCAACAGTTTTATGGTATCATGTATGGTTGTTTTTATGCCGCTGCCCCCATTTATAATATTAATACTGCTTTTTTCGTTTGTTGCCACAGCCAACACCAATTGTGCAGCATCTTTAACATACAACCAATCACGAGTTTCTTTACCGGTACCAAATAAAGTTATTTCATTGGTGGCTGTTTTTATTTTCATGCAGGCATCCCACAACAATTGCTTTTGAAGACCAACGCCATAAATAGAAAAATATCTGATGATAGATATCTTTAACCCGAAACTCTTATTATATGAAAAGCATAATTCCTCCGCTGCTTTTTTATGAAAACCATACGGTGAAACAGGGTTTGACGGATCATTTTCTCTAATTTGTTTATCGCCCAAATCCCCTTGAACGGCCGGGCTTGAAGGATATATAAAATGGCAAGGCTTGCCTTGCAATCTGAGATATTCTAGCAAGGCTAAAGTACTTTGAACACTCTTTTGAAAATCTTCATATGGGTTTTGGTAGGAGAATGCTACGGATCCGCTACCACCACAGTGAACAACAATATCAAATGATTTATTGAGGTTAATAAGAGCTTCAAATGTTATAGTTGATTCGTGCCAATCATCAATACCCCATAAATTGTATTCATATTTATGCCATTTTCCGTGCCCTATGCCACTCACGTGATAACCTGCATCACTAAATGCCTTTGCAGTATATCTTCCTAAAAAACCATAAGCTCCGGTAATAAGAACTTTTTTCATATTATTCTTTTTCGTAATTCAACTGGTATCTGTTTAATCAATTTTGCAGGGTTACCACCAACAATTGTCCAGGGCGCCACATCTTTGGTAACAACACTCCCAGCTCCGACAATTGCACCTTCACCAATTGTAACACCTTTTAATAAAATACAGTTCATTCCAATCCAGGCATTTGAACAAATTTTTATCGGTTTTGAATTTACCACATTCCAGTCCTTACTTTCAATGAAGTTCTTTCCATTCCTAAAATCACTTAATTGCCTCTCAATGTCCTTTTGCCTTTCTTTGTAATCAATGGCATGTGAATCATGGTCATATAAACAACAGCCCCAGGCTATAAAAACATCATTTTCAATTTCTATTTTACTTTTGCAAATAATCTGGCTTGCTCCTATAAACGACCTATCGCCTATGATAACTTCACCGGATCCTGACTCAAATATGATGTTACAATTGAGCATAGAGTCATCGCCTACTTTTACATAAACCCTATGGGGTTCTGGGCTATTCAATAATAAATCAAAAGCTTCCAAAAAATGCGAATTCCCGACGGAAATGTATTTTTTAGCCTTTTTTAAGCGCCTTAAAAAAAGCAGTTGCTTAATTTTATGTAATATAAACCCTATCATAAACTAATTTCGTTAATACAAACTTTAGATTTATAGATAACAAATACCAATGTAGGCAAAGTAAGAATAGCAGCAGACAAAGGAACGGTTCCGATACCTACTTCCAAACTAAATAATAGCCGGCATAAAGGGATCATTAATACAGAAGCAGTAATTGATAAAATTATTTGTCCCTTTAACTTTTCAAAAGCGTTTAAAAAAACGGCTCCGCAATAAGAAAAACATTGTATAATAACCAATAATGCGAATGGGTATACATCCTTTATGTTACTTATCATTATTGCTTTGTTAGTCCATAGGCTTATCAGTACAGGAACAAAAAATGTAACAAGGCAAGTCCCGATGCTAAAAGCCAATGCCAACAGCAACAGCTGTTTGTATATTTTGTTAAGTTTCACCTTATCCTTTAATGCTTTTGCGTGCGATACTTCAGTCCAAAAAACAGAAATAACAACATTAAAGATTGTCATGCCCAGTAAAAAAACTTTGTTAACGGTATCATATTGGGCCACGTTTTTCAGGGAAAGATTACTATAGGTTAGTATATTACCCATAGAATATAAGAATAATGAAGAAACCTGCAATACAAAAAATTTAGTTCCTGTTAATAATGATTTTTTGGAGGCGATAAAGTGCCTGAAATTAAAAATTTGATCCAATTTAAAATGCAGGTTCTTCAACGAAATACTAATAATAATAAAATTAGCAATTACATAAAGTGCACTGTAAAAGAACGCTAATTTATAAATATCAACTTCAAAAATTTTTGATTTATAGATCATCAGTATAATCAGCCAAACTGCATTCTGACTAAACAATATAGAATTGAATAAATTGAACTTCTTAATTCCCTGAATGATAAAATGACCTAATGTGAACGGAAAAGAAAGTATAATAGGCACATAAATGATATAAGCCAATTGCAGATGCGATTGAAATACATTGACAAAAAATGTAGAGATTATAAAAATAATCATCAACAGGATCGACATAAGTATATAAAATTGCATTGTTCCGGCTATAAGCACTGCAACATGTTCGTTATCGTTACTTGCTCTCGATTCCGTCACTTTATTTTTGAGGCTATAGCCTGACCCAAAATCAAAGAGATTAAGCCATGATAGCAAAGCTGTTAATGTAACCCAAACAGCATAGTTATTTGTACCCAATGTTTTTAATAGCAAGGGAACTGTAATAAATGAAATTGCCGCAGAGGATAGCTTAAATGCAGTTGAACCAAATATGGATTTGATTACATTGTAATTAACTTTCATCCGATTAATAAAGCCTTAATAATTTTCATTTGGGTAGTTAATTTAGCTTTCCACGGAAATCTTACACTTTTTACAAATGCAAGGGTATCTTTAAACCCAGATTTTGCCTTTTTATTAGCCACTCCTGCTAATAGATTGCCCGCATACACTTCATCTTTTATGTATGCCGGCTGTATGGTTAGATTATTTTCCTCATATACTATTTTGGCATGCTGTAATATCTCAGTCTGCCACTTATCGATTTTTGCAAGCCAGTCAGCTGACGAAACATATCTGTTGGTAAAATTATCAGGCCAAACCCGGTAACCCGATATTATATGAGGTAAAACAACTGCCTTGCCGTATAACATGCACTTTTGAATCAGTAAACTGTCTGCAGCTGTGTATACATAGCTTTCATCAAATAATCCATATGATTTTGCAACCGATGTTTTAAAAATAATACTGGGCAACCTGGCCTCTACACCATATTTAAAATAATCATATCCCTTAGGTTTTTCAAATACATTGACACTGGCAGGTGCCCATGTTGACAAAATCGTATCATGCTCATTTATAACACGATGACCAAACAGTATGATATCAGCATCTGGATAATTATCTAAAGCATCTTCTATTTTATTAAATGCGTCAGGATAATATAAGTCATCATCAGATGGAATAATGAACCACTGGGTCTTTACATGATCAATGCAAAAATTCCAGTTTTCAAACATGTCGAGCTTCTTATCCGGACGTAAAAACGAAAAACCCGGATATTGACTTATAATATCTTCTGTAACCGCTCCTCCATTGTCACCAACAATAACTTTCTTATCATGCGGAATGGTATTTAAAATTTTAATCAAATAATCATTCCTATTATAAGTAGGTATAGCGATGGTTAAATCATTTGGCATAGGGTAAGTTATGTCTTAGCTTAAATAATCTTTGATCACTTTTTCGATATAGTCATAATGGCTTTCATTAAGCCCCGGCCATACACCTAACCAAAATGATTGGTTCATAATAATATCTGTGTTCTTTAGGTCGCCAACAACCCGGTAATTGGTATTCGCATATGCTGGCTGTCGTAGTAAATTACCTGCAAACAATAAGCGAGTGCCAATTTTATTTTCTTCCAGATGCTGAACAAGCATTTGTCTGTCATTGGCATCACCGTCACGCAAGGTCAATAAAAATCCAAACCATGAGGGATTACTATTGGATGTAGGTTCTGGCAGAATAAAAATATCTTCAAACTGCTTCATCCTTGAATATAAGGCAGCGTAATTTTCACGACGGCGCTGTATAAAATGATCTGCTTTACCTAATTGCGAAAGCCCTATCGAGGCTTGCATATCTGTAATTTTCAGGTTAAACCCTATATGTGAGTAAATATACTTATGATCATATCCAAATGGTAAATCACCTAATTGTTGCGAAAACCGGCAACCACAAGTATTATCCTTACCAGGTTCACAATAACAATCCCTGCCCCAGTCTCTAAAACTTTCAGCAATTGGTTTTAATAACGGGTTGTTGATTAAAACAGCTCCGCCTTCACCCATAGTGATGTGGTGAGCAGGGTAAAAAGACAGCGTTGCCAAATCACCGAAAGTTCCGGTTTTTTGGCCACCATACTCGGCGCCTAACGCATCGCAGTTGTCCTCTATTAGCCAAAGGTTATATTTCTTTGCTACCCGGCTCACCTCCGCCAAATTAAAGGGGTTGCCCAGGGTATGGGCTATCATAATAGCCTTGGTTTTGGGAGTAACGGCTTCTTCTAACCTTTCTGTATCAATATTATAAGTTGGTATGTGCTCATCTAAAAAAACAGGTAAGCACCCGTATTGAATTAAGGGGTTAACAGTGGTTGGAAAACCTGCAGCTACAGTAATAATTTCGTCGCCCGGCTTTATTTGCCGCTCACCAAGTTTAGGCGACGTTAAGGCATAAAAAGCAACCAGATTGGCTGAAGAGCCAGAATTTACCGCTAATGCATGAAAACTTCCGAAATAAGCAGCCAAATCCTTTTCAAATTGCCTCGAAAAACGTCCGGCTGTTAGCCAGCCATCTAAAACGGAATCAACCCCGAGTAATAAATCATCTGCTGTTATCACTTTACCTGACACAGGTATATAATTTTCGCCGGCAACAATATTTTGAGTCGTATTTTTTTTTGCTATTTCAAAAAGCTGTTTTTCTAATATGGGATCAATATGTTTATAGCTCATCATTTTTCATTTTTTTTACAAAGTCGTCAACATTTGAGAGTTTGAAATCATTATATTCACTAACAAATTTTATATTAAGCAGCCCTCCATTTAAAGGCCTTTGAGCTGGTTGGCCCAAATAATTAGTAGGTACGGATTTTATCTTAACTGCATTATTATCAATAAAATAAGAATGTACTCTTTCGGCCAGATGATATCTGGTATAATAATCAGTAGAAGACAAATGATATACACCTGTTTTATTATCCGCAATCAACTTATATAACATTCTGGCAACATCGCCTGCATATACCGGTGTAGAAAACTGATCAAAAGGTAATTTTAATTCTTTCTCCTCTGTATTTTGTAACATCAAGATTAAACGTGATATAAAATTTTTCGACCTTATTTCCTCACCATAAACGTTAGTAATACGTGCTATTAAATAATTATTAGTTGTTTTGGTTATTTGCTCTGCCATAAGTTTATGCTTTCCATAAACATTTATCGGATCAGGTTCTTCGTCTTCGGTATAAGGCCCGTTTTTACCATTAAATATATAATCCGTTGAGATATACACCAGCTTAACATTGTTAGCGATACAATATTCAGCAAGTTTTTTTGCGGAGTTTACGGTAACCTTTTCGCTCTCAGCTTCATTATCTTCGCAATAGTCAACGTTGGTTAAAGCTCCGCAGTGAATTATAACATCGGGCATAAAAGCCGTTATATCAAAATTCCCCGTTGAATCTTTCAATGGATCAAAGTATACAGTTTTTTCGGTAGCAAAGTTTAAATGAGTACCTATAACGCTCCAATGCTCATTTTCAAATACTTTTACACAATGAGATCCAACTAATCCGGAGGCACCTACAACACAAATCTTCATCTTTTTTAAAATGGTGTATTTAATTCCTTTAATGGCAAAAATTCATTATCCCGCACTGATAATATAGGCTGTTTTACAGGCCATTCAAAATCAAATGAATTGTACAGTATACCACCTTCGGCTTCCTTGTTTTGGGATGTTGTACAATGATATTCAACTATTGATCTGTCTTCTAACGCCAAAAAACCATGAGCAAAGCCCTTTGCTATATATATTGCTTTTCTATTTTTGTCACTCAATTCAACTTGAAATGATTGGCCGTAAGTAGCTGAGTCACGTCGTAAATCAACCACAACATCTAAAATACTGCCGGTAACAACGTATACCAATTTAACATGGTCGTGAGGGGGTGCTTGAAAATGCATACCTCTTATTACATTTTTTTCAGATACTGAATAAAAGCTTTCTGTAAACTGATATTCGAGGCCATTTTCTTTAAAAGTGGTATCATGAATGGTTTTCACAAACTCCCCCCTGTTATCTTTAAATGAAAATAACTCAAGAACGAATATATCTGGCAGGGAAGTGTTATTTATTTTCATATCCTGTTGCCCAAGCTACGCCCCTGGATACAGCTTTATTAGTATAATCTGTTATTTGTTCTGTCCTTTTTGAAAACATATTGCCTCCATTCATATCATCCTTGTATCCCGCTACGGTAAATTCTACCGTTTCATCAAAACTTAGTACTGGCCGCCAGTTCAGCTGGTTTACAGCTTTTGAAATATCCAGCTTTAATAAAGCTGCTTCGTGTGGTTTTTCAGTAAGCTCAGGGGTTGTATAACCACCGTTACTATCAATCAGCAATATTTTTTCAATCAGTTCTTTAACCGAGTAATTAGACGTGTCTTCGGGACCAAAATTCCATCCGCCAGTAAACGATCGGCCTTTTATCCATAAGGCAGCTGCCAGGTTTAAATATCCGCTAAGCGGTTCTAAAACATGCTGCCAGGGCCTGGTAGCATGAGGATTCCGAATCATTAATTTCTGATTGGCCTTAACAGACCTGAAATAATCTGGTAAAATACGATCCTGAGCCCAATCTCCACCACCAATTACATTTCCCGCCCGGCCTGAGGCTACAAGACAAGTGTTCTCATCCTTAAAAAAGGAATTTAAATAGGATGATGTTATCAATTCGGAACAACCTTTTGATGCACTATAAGGGTCTTTCCCCCCCATCGAATCATTCTCCCGGTATCCCCAAACCCACTCTTTGTTATCATAGCATTTATCACTAGTTACGTTAATTGCAACTTTAATAGAAGGAGTATTCTTTACCGCCTCAAAAAAGTTAACCGTACCCATCAAATTGGTTTCAAAAGTGCCGACCGGATCCTGATATGATAATAAAACCAGCGGTTGGGCAGCTAAATGAAAAGCTATATCGGGTTGTACTGATTTAAAATAGGCTTGCATTTTTTTTGCATCCCTAACATCCCCTTCATAGTGATTAATTTTATTTGTAAGATCACAGGTTATAAAATTATCCAAATTTGAATTTGGGGCCAATGCATAACCATAAACTTCCGCACCTAATTGTTGCAGCCATATAGCCAGCCATGATCCTTTAAATCCGGTATGCCCGGTAATTAAAACTTTTTTTCCTTTATAACAGTTCCAAAATGAGTTCATACCTTACCAGTTTTTCCATTTAGCATTACCTTGAGCCCAGTCGTTTTCCAGTTCCAGTTTATCCCTTAAGGTGTCCATTGGCTTCCAAAAACCTTCATGGTTAAATGCTACCATTTGGCCATCAGCAGCTATTTTTTCCATGGGTTCCCTTTCCCATATAGTGCTATCATTATCGATGTAATCAAAAACTGCTGGTTCGCAAACAAAAAAACCACCGTTTATCCAGGAACCGTCACCTTTGGGTTTTTCCATGAATGATTTTACCTCATTATCCTCACTTAAATTTAATGCCCCAAACCTGCCTGATGGCTGAACAGATGTTACTGTACAATACTTTCCTTTCTCTTGATGATACTTTAATAATTGGGTAATATCCACACTGCCTACGCCATCGCCATAAGTAAGCATAAACGTTTCATTATTAACGTGCTGCTGTATTCTTTTTATACGCCCACCAGTCATGGAATCATTGCCGGTGTCAGCCAAGGTTATTTTCCATGGCTCAGCCTGTGAGTCATGCACTTTTATTGAATTATCAGATAAGTCAATAGTAACATCGGACTTATGTAAAAAATAATTTGCAAAATATTCTTTTACAACATAACCTTTATATCCTAAGCATATTACAAAATCATTGAAACCATGTGCAGAGTAAATTTTCATGATATGCCAAAGTATAGGCATTCCACCAATTTCAACCATCGGTTTTGGTTTTAGCACAGTTTCCTCTGAGAGACGGGTTCCTAAGCCACCAGCAAGTATTACAACCTTCATTTAATTAATTTTAATTATCTACAGCAACTTCAACATCATCATTTAATGGAAAACTACAACATAAAAGGCATTCATTGCTCTCTAATTCTTCGGGCAATTTCGATATACCAATCGTTTTAAGCTCTCCTTTAATAACACGGCCTTTGCAAACCAAACAGCTTCCTGTTTGGCATGCGTATGGTAATTCAATCATAGCATCCAATCCGGCCTCTAATATGCTCTTACCTTTAACCACTTCAACTGCAGCAATGTTATTATTGTGATTAATAGATACCATACGGGTTGTAATGCCTTCAAAATCCAAAGGATTTCTTATTATTTCAAAATCCTCTGAAAAAATCCTTTCTTTATCTATTCCCAGTTTTAGAAGGGCCGCTTTAACCGATTCTTTTAAACCTGTGGGTCCGCATATATAATGGACTGTATTACCAAGCTCACCCTCGCACTGCATGATTGATAAAACCATATCAGGATCAATACGACCTTGAATAATATTAGGGTTATCCATTCCTATTGTAGCTTGTGTATAGAAATGCAGGCCCGAAAAATTGTCATACCTGCTTTGCAATTCTTTAATTTTTTCATTAAAAATTACACTTTCAAAATTCCTATTTCCGTATACAAGCGTTACATGACTTGTATCGTATTTATGTAACGCATACTTTGCTATTGACATTAACGGCGTAATACCACTACCTGCACCCCACAAAACAATATGGGTGTTTTGTAAAACCAAATTGCTTTTTAAAGTAAAATCACCCAATGGTTCCAATACCTCAATAACATCATTAACTTTTACCTGATCAATAATATGATTTGATACAATGCCGCCGGGAATTCTTTTCACTGTAACTGCTAATGTTTGATCAACCTCCGGAGCTGATGAAAATGAGTATGGCCTGAGATATCTTCTGCCATTAATTCTAAATATCAATGTAAGATATTGACCAGCCAGGTATTTAATTTTCTTTAACCCGGGCTGTTTAAAAACTATAGTTACCGTATCATCGGTTTCATTATATTTTTCTATAATTTTAAGTGTAAAATTAGACATACAAATAATTAAAAAACATAAATAACCTCACTTTAAAAATCTCTTGCGGATACGATACCCCAACCCCTTCATTTTATTTTAATTATCCGAGGTATAATAATAATCACATCATTATAGATTTAAATACCTTTCTGCAAATAATGAATACCATACATAAAAAGCCCGCCAAAAAACCACCTGCAATAATTCCTTTAAGCTTTCCAACTCTTTCTTTGGTTAGTGGTAGCACCGGCTCATCAATAACTTGAATTAACGGCACTTCCTGCCTTAACGAAATTTTTGAAAGTTCCAGATTCTTAACAATCTCTGCATATATAGCAGTACTTGCCTGTACATCGACCTGCTTTTTTTGTGAAGGTACCTTCAGGGTAAGTAATAACGGATTAGCATTGGGCGTAGCATCAATAGAAGATGCAACTCCGGTAATTGAATAATTTAAAACCCGCTTAACACTATCAGCCTGGCGTTGTAAAATATTTACATTTTGATTGCTCTTTTTAGTTTTGGTTTGTGTGTAAAAATTATTTACGGTTTCAACGAGCTTTAATGTAAAATCTCGCGCAAACAATTCATCCTCACTTACAATCTCTACCCTAATTATACTTAGCTTTTTGTCAGGTTTGCTAACCATTAATACTTTTTTATTAAAAAGCTCAACTATATCTGAAACTATACTGTCTTGTGTACGGGTAAAATGACTCGGATCTTTATCAAATGATATATTATTTATATGATTTTTTTCTTTCCATTGAACTCTTAATTTATTAAAATCAATGTACCTGTCAATTAACATTTGCTTTTTTCCGTCAATCACAACCTCGCTCAACAAGGTTTTTTCCAGCATCAATCTTGATTTATATAATTCAATAATATTATCTCCCTGAAAAATACCGCTTCCCCCTGTACCACCAATATCTAAACCTACCATTGATGCCAAACCAGAATACTGTCCTAAACCACTGGCTTTGTTACCATCCTCTAACACAAAAGTACAAACCGCTTTATAAGTTGGCTTTTTAAAAATTGAAAACAGCAGCCCTGATGCCGAGCCAATTAGAACAAAAATCACAATAATCTTCCATTGGGTTTTGATATATTTAATACCGCCCCTAAGCTTTAATATAATTTCCTTTACGGATATTTCGCTAGACTCAACCTTTGTACCCATCGTAGTTTCTAATGCGCATATTGATATTTTGAAGTATTTTCTTAAATGAAGAGTGATATATATTTAGTAACAACCAAGTTATATCAATTATAAATTTAGCCGTAAATAATTATTTGTTCAAACTCAATATTCCCAAAATTATAGCTCCTAAGGAAGCCAATCCGGTAGTAAATCCTAAAATTGTTTGAGCAGTATTACCTTTGCTTTCGGATTTTTTAGGTACAAATATCTCACTTCCGGCTTTAACACTTGGATGATTATTAAAAAACAAAAATTTTCGTGTACCTTTTACAGTTCCGTTTGGATATACTACATAAGCGCCTCTTCTTAATGCATCCGGGCCATACCCGCCTGCATTGGAAACAAAATCATTAAATGACTTTGACTTTTCATAAACAACCGCGCTTGGATAAAGCACCTGGCCATTAACACGCACAATTTGCTGCTGCTTGGGAACTCTTAAAATATCACCATCTTCCAATAGCAGATCATTTTTTGAACCTGGGGATTTCAAAATTCTCGGAAGATCGATACCCACAAAATTATTGCGCATCACGGTATCTTCCGTGGTTTTAGTGGAGTCTTTATAACTTCTTTTTAAACGGGATAAACGATCCATTCTTTCACGTGCTATTTCCAGGGTGTCTGCCTTACGTTTATCTATACCCAGAATGGCTATGTTCTCTCTTTTTAATGATCCGCCATCAGCATCAGCCGAAGCTGTTAAACCACCCGCACGGGCAATAAGATCAGATATCTTTTCATTTTTTGTCTTTATAGTATAGGATCCCGGATACATTACCTCTCCTTCAACACGCACAGTTTTCTGCTTTTCGAAACCTGGTAAGGAATAGATAGATACTATGTCAAACGGATTTAATACAAAATTGGCTTCTGCTGGTTTTAGCTGCCCATCTATGTTAACGCTAAAAACCTGCGCAACAGAACTGTTTTGAGATGTTGGATCAGCATCACTTACCCTTCGCGCAACTTCAATGCGTTTTGTGCTAGCTCCCTCAGCAAATCCTCCGGCCTTTAAAATCAGGTCCTCAACCTTCATATTCTCCGAAAAAGCAAATTTCCCAGGCTTTCTAACGCTGCCGTTTATGGTCACTATATACTTATCACGCAGATCAAATATGGAAGAGATATTAACGATATCCTCGCGTTTCAATGGAATGTCTGATACTTTATTTAAAATATCTTTTACGCTAAATCCTATTACTTCTGTACTATTATCATTCTTTAGCCTTGTAATAGTTCCACGCTCCATAAAAGCATCCTCTTTTAAACCAGCTGCGTTTAAAATTAACTGGCTTAACGTTAAACCGTTTTGCAACTCATAATCGCCGGGCTTAAAAACAGCCCCTTTAATTACAACCCGGTTCTCAAAACGGTCAATGATTGACTCTATAGTATATTTATCGCCACGTAGCGGAATATAATTTTTGTAATCAGCTTCAACTACATCTGTTATTTTTCGCTGTTGGTCACTTATCTGTGATACCTTGATACGTGCAGTGTAAGCACTATCTGTAAAGCCGCCTGCATAGTTTAAAATATTGTCCAAACTTTCGCCGGGTATCACTTCAAACAGCGCTGGTATCTTTATCTGTCCAACTAATTGCACCCGGGTCCTGTAAGTTGGTACGCGTATAATATCCTGATCCTGTAATGAAATATTATCTTTTTGACTGCCTTTCACCAAAAAATCATAAACATCCAGATGTCTTATAATACGGTTATTCCTGATCACTTCTATTTGCCTTAAACTACCGTTATCAGTGGGGCCTCCCGATGCATAAAGAGCATTAAAAACCGTTGACAGCGAAGACAACGTGTAAGTACCGGGCTTTTGCACCTGCCCAACTATAATTACCTTAATGCTACGTATGTTACCAAGCGATACTTGTACGGAGGTACCATGCCCGATAGCATAATTATTAGCTGCAAGCCTGTTTTTTATCAAGGAGGTGGCCTGCTCAATAGTTTTACTGCCAACATTTACAATTCCAATGCCGGGAATATTAACGTTTCCCTCGGGCGAAACGTCCAGTTTCCAGTTTACCGAAGAATTGCCGTACACATTAATATTAAGCTGATCATCCGGGCCAATAATATAATTTACCGGCGTTGCCATTTTTAAATTTGGCTCAAAAGAGCTGTTTTTATTTTTAAACAGATCTGCTCCAAATATTTTAGGCCTCAAGCTTTCAAAAAAATCTTTTTTTATAAAAGTTGTATCAAGGCTGTCGGGCTTATAATTTAACTGACGACCGGTATTTTTGTTAAGGGAATCGGTTTCCAGGGTGCTATTTTTTCCCGTGGCTTTATTGCGAATACTTTGAATCCTGGCTTGCAGCTTTTGGATCTGAGCACTGCTCATTCCCCTTGATTGGGCTTGCCTGATCAAATCAGCTTCACTTAAACCTGCATTTTGGGCTTGTTCCAAAAACTGTGTTATTTGCTGATCAGAAAGATCATCAACATTAATAGAAGAAAGATTTTGAAGGTTGGCCTGGGCCGAAACATGATTGATTACTCCGCAACAAATAATGAAGAGTATTAAGAATATACGAAAGTTAATTTTATTCATAAGAAAAAGTTACCAGAGTATTTTTTAATAATACTCTAATAAAGTATTTTTATTTTTTCGCAAATGTAAATCAATTTATTATTAAAGAGCCTGTATAGGCCTTTAAATTTTATTTAACGGTGTATTCGTTACTCGGTATCAGATTCATAATGATCATTTCCAGCAACTTATTTTTTTATTATTTACATTTTTATTGATTATAACTTATTTGCAAAATTTCCCGCCAAATACACACAGTAATATCTTCCATTGATATTCTTATGGCTTACTATACGCATCATTGGTACCAGACATAACACCTGTGCAAAAAATAAAGTGGAATTTAAATAATCATTGACTTACCCATTTTCATGATCATTCAAAGTAGTAAGTGAGATTGATCCTTGCATGTAAATTAAAGCTGTTACCACGATTGTATTGGTAATTCAAGGAGTAAACTGGAGTGATCTCAGCCGAAACGAGATATTTTTTTAGTTTTATGTTGGTATAAAATGTACTATTAAGATCCACCCAATGCGACTCGAAGTTACCCGTTCCGCTAAACGCAGAATAATACAGGTCGTTATTATGAAGCTGCCGCTCAAGAGCCAGGCCATAAGAGTTAATCCCTCTCCAATAACTAATATCAAGCAGAAAGCTATTGCCGCCGGGGCCTATTCCCGCGCCTATGAACCGGCCTTTATTGGTATAACCATCACGCGGGCTTAAATTGTGGGTATACCATGTTGGTTCGTCCCGCAACAAAAAGGTAGATGGTCGTTGTAACTGGGTCATCTCGCCTTTAAGCTGTATATAGCTGTCTTTTGCTATCTCAAATAGTTTACGCCCGCCTAAAGTGAAAGCCGAAGCATGCTCTGGCTCCTGAAAAAAATTGGCTGTACTACCTGTGCGGTCATTTTTAGCATATTCAAAATAGAGTTCCGCGTTGTAAAGCGGCAATAGCTGGCGTATATTTACAGAATAGGCAAAATCCTGCCCGTCACCCTGGGTTTCGTTATTTATATCGTTTGCTTTTATAGATGAGCCTGCAATTACGGGGAAAAATTTTCGGATAAAATTTCGGTTATGATACAGCGAGTCCTTATCCAGATAATCATAACCGGTTACTCCAAGATATAATCCCTTGAGCCACTTAGGTTGCCAGTTGATGGTATAGGCAGATATATAACGCGTAACTTTAGGCTTAGGCTGATATAAACCTTTGCCATTTATTATTTTCCCTGTATCAAGCGGAAGGTAGCCCGACTGCTTTAAATTTCCCCCTATTATTTGCCATTCAAATGATCCAATCAGGGTTTTAATGGGCTTTGCCGAATTAAATGTCCAGTGTAAAAATCCTGGAGCCGAGTTGCTCATCATGATGGAGTTTTTTATTCCTGGCCCCCACCAGATGTTTTCCGTTGACACGCCCAATTCCATGTTTTTGAAATTGACCGTTACTTTTGACTGCCCCGGGTATAAATGCTGCAGAGATTTATTACCAAACCTTTCGGGAGCATCTATACCGTTTACATACCAATAATAAGCTGCTAAAAGTGATGAAGAGGTACTTTTGGCCTGCACATCAGCAAACGTGTTAAACCTTTTGTTCTGCGCATATACAAACTCAGGTTTTATCTGAACCCTTAATATGCCGGCTTTTAGTAAAAGTCCACCGCTCAGCATGGTCTGATAACCTGCATTGGGATATAACGATGAATTATTATAACCATAAGGCCGGTTTACATTGTATTCATTAAGCCAGTTAAAGGGCAACACCTGGACGCCTGATGGCTCTCCCATTAGTTTAAACTTTGCATACACTTTACTTGCCACAAGTTTTTTAAGGGATGAATCGCGCGTTTTTACCTGACCGTTCACCGGGCGGATACTAAACGATGACAGATCATGGCTTTTACCGAGTAACTGATCTCTGCGGACAATATCTTCGGCATAGCTTCCAACAGGTATTGTTTGTGAAAATGCCTTACTACCAACCATAGTTAGCAGGCAGATTGATAGCATCATTGTTTTCATTACCCTCGCAGATAATGACACAGAATAGCTGGGGGCCATAAACGGATCAATTATGTTTATAAATAAAGTTTCAGCACAATCAAAAAAACTCCATTTAAACGTGTAATGTTAAGGGTTCGGCTTTAAAAATTAATACTTATCAATAAATCACCGTTTAATACAACGAATTTACATTTAAATAACTCAATAAATAAAATAAATGAAATAATATTATGGATTTTAAGAAAACTTAATAAAAGCACCAATTAACAACAACATCAGCTTTTTTTATTAATTAATCATACAATTTCTATGCGCTGTTCCTGCCTCCGTTTTTTAACTTTACGTTTTGTTTGTGCTGATATTGAGCTATATATGAGTTCCATTGGCAATTTCGGTTTCACTTTGATTATAAATCAGCTGTTTCTTTTTATATCGGTTAAAATGGACCAGGGCAGCCAATCAAAGAACCGGAGAGGTAAAATTGCTGCCAAAGTTTTACAATAAAATTATATTTATTTTTTTGGGTATTATCTTACTACAGGCAACCAAAGGTGGTTTTCATGACGTATTGGGTTATGTAAGGAAATTATCATTTACCCATTAGTTCAAAACACCATGAAATTAATTAAAAATCTACCCCTCGTAATTGCCGGTATCGCTGTTATGTTTGCCAGCTGGTCTTGTTCAAAAAACAACAACACAAACAACCCGGAACAACCTGGTAATAGTGTTAAACTGGTGTCAGACTCAAAGTTCGGCACCGTGATGACCGATTCAAAAGGAAAAACACTTTACTTTTTTGCAATAGATGCCAACGGCAGCTCAGGTTGTAATGATGGTTGCTCTGTGGCCTGGCCTACCTTTTACCAGGCAAACCTGACTTTAGACAATGGGCTCGATCCTAAAGATTTCGCTACCATCACCCGTACGGATGGCTCAAAGCAAACTACTTATAAAGGCTGGCCGCTGTATTATTACAAAGATGATATCAAAGCGGGCGATATCAATGGCGACGGTGTTGGCAGCATTTGGTTTGTAGCTAAACCTGATTATACGGTAATGGTTGCCAATAGCCAGCTTATAGGGATTGACAATGTTGAATATGACAGCCTGTTTAAACCGGGAAAAGCAGTTACCCAATACATTGTTGACGACCGTGGTCAAACTTTATATTCTTTTAGCCATGACAAGTTTAAAACCAACACTTTTACTACTCCCGATTTTAGCAATAATAAAGTTTGGCCAATTGATACTGTAAAAACCATTCAGAATATACCTTCAATACTGGACAAAACCCAATTTGAATTAATCACCGTATCTGGAAAATCACAACTGGTATACAAAGGCTGGCCTTTATATTACTTTGGTCAGGATAATGGTTTGCGGGGTAGTAACAAAGGTATAGCTTTCCCAAAACCCGGTATATGGCCATACGCCAATAAAACTACCGCGGTAGCACCTAATTAATTGCAGTTCAAATTAAAAAAGCGGACAGGGAATGATCCCTGTCCGCTTTTTTAATAATCATATTATTTACAAAGCTCTATTTAAAATTATAAATGCATCTCATAACTAAAAGATTCGGGCTTTGCGTACACTGTGCATTGTGGCAGCGGCCTGGGGCCGCAGGAATTTGAACCTACACCCATCGTATGGGCACTAACAGTTAGTACAGTAGCAGTACTTTTGGGCAAGTCGATCTTATATTCAACGGGCTCCATTTCCTCGTCGCTGTGGGGTTGTGCCGAAACCTGTAACAGTTTGTCATCTTTTTTAATGGTTAGCGAGGCATTTTTCCCACTCAGTTTGGCCCAGCGAATATCTTCGTGATTACCATTTTCCATGGGTTTTTCATAAGGCGTAACCTGTTGGTTTACCGTACTCGAGTAAACTCCTATATCAAAACCACGCTTTCTGTCAACGTAATTCTCCATGGGGCCGCGACCGAAATAAGAGAACTGGTTAAGATCAGCTTTCAGGAACATACGTACGCCTAACCGTGCAAGCACCACTTTGGGATCACTAAAAGAAACATCATTATCGGCCTTTATAACTCCATTACCCAATATGGTATAGGTAACCTTATGATGCACAGTAAAACCCTGTTTGCCGGTACCGGTTAAATTGGCACTGATTACCACTTTGCCCGGGGCAGCTTGCACAGCGGTAACATCAGCGGCTACCCAGCTAAGGGTTTTGATGCCGGTTTTCTCCCAAATCTCATTGGCCCACATATCGTCGTTACGATGAGGAGCGCGCCATAAATGCAGCTTTGGACCGCCGTTATCTTCCAATACATTTTCGCCGTTCTTTTCCAATTTGGTGAATGTTCCGTTTTTTTTATCGAATTCAATTTTAAAATCGCGGCCTTTTACTTTTACTTCGTTCTTACCATCAGTTAGATCAAGTTTTTGCTGCGATGCGGGGTCAACCGTCAAAGCAGCGGGCATTACCGGCAGCTCCAGTTGCTGAGAAGCCACTTCAAAACCTTTTTTAGCCCACAATTTATCTGCGACAGAAGTAAACGAAATCCGGAGAAAATACTCCACACCAGCTTTAAGCTTGGGTTCTATTATTTTATATGGTATTTTAATGTCCTTTTCTTCGCCCGGATTAATTTTGCCAATGTTAAAATTACCTTTTGTAGTAACTACCCCATTTTCGCTTAACTGCCAGTTGCCGGTAAAACCGTCCAGGTTTATAAATTGGTACCGATTTTTTATTGTTACGGTACCATTTTTAAGATCTTTAGCTTGCACCGAAATCCATTGATAAGCATGCTTTAATTCAGGATAATGTGGTTTGAGTGATCTGTCAGACGCAACCACACCTTTATGTATAAAGTAGTGATCATTAGGATATTCGCCAAAACCACCGCCAAATGCTAATATAGGGTGTTTAGGGTTGCGCCTGTTCCATATACCCTGGTCCTGCCATTCCCATATTGCACCACCTAAAAGTGTTGGGTATTTATCAAACAGGTCGTTATATTCATCAACAGAGCCCATTGAATTAAACATAGCATGTGCGTATTCGCATAAATAAAACGGCTTGGTAAGTTTCTCATCTTTGGCATTCCTTTCCAACGATTCTAAATCCGTGTACATTTCACTATCAATATCAGCCGGATTTTTTTGGCCAATGCCAAAGCCCTGATAATGTGTGGGCCGTGTTGGGTCAATACTTTTAATTACATCTAATGCTGCCCTGAAATTTGACCCGCCGCTGCCGCATTCATTACCCAACGACCAGATGATAACCGAAGGATGATTCTTGAAATTCTGCACATTGGCTACATTGCGGTCAATGATGGCGTCCTTTATTCTTGGGTCTTCATTAAATTCATCCCAAGCTCCGTGGCTTTCCAGATTAGCCTCCGCAACCAGGTAAATGCCGTACTGATCACATAGTTCGTACCAGCGCGGATCGTCAGAATAATGGCATGTGCGCACATGGTTACAGTTAGCCTGTTTTATCAGTACTATGTCCCTTATCATCTGCTCTTCAGTAATAGCATGGCCAACTTCTGGCCAGTTCTCATGACGGTTTACTCCCTTTAATTTTACACGCACGCCATTTATAGTGAATATACGTCCTTTGATCTCAATGGTACGGAACCCGGTGCGTGATGATATGGTTTCAGTTGTATTACTCCCGTTTTTCAGGGTTAAAACCGTAGTATATAATTTTGGCGTTTCGGCGGTCCATTTTTGAGGGTTATTTACAGGGAAGCTTACTTTTACAGTTACCTCTTCACCGGGTTTTAATGATGGTACCCTGCCAGTGGTGCCTTTTACCACTGTGCTGCCATTATAAAGCGTAGCAATCAATTGGTTGGCTTTGGTAACACTGCTGCCATAGTTTTTCACTTTGGCGTTCACTTCAACAACGGCGTTTTTATATTGCTTATCCAGGTTGGTTTTCACAAAATAATCCCTGATGTGTTCCTGAGGCGCGCTCCAGAGCGTTACATTACGAAAGATCCCGCTTAAGCGCCACATATCCTGGTCTTCCAGGTAAGTGCCGGTAGTAAAGCGGTAAACCTCAACAGCAACCATGTTTTTGCCGGGTTGCACGTATTTAGTGATATCAAACTCGGCCGCGTTACGGCTGTTTACACTGTAGCCCACTTTTTTACCATTAACCCATATAAAAAAGCCAGCATCAACACCGTCAAAAGTGATAAATATCCTGCGGCCATTCCAATTAGCAGGTACATCAAAATTACGCCTGTAGCTGCCAACCGGATTACGTTCAGCATAAGCAGTAAACTTTTTGGGCGGCTCGCTCATTACCCGGGGAAAATCTTTCTTAAAAATATAGTTATAGTTACTGTAATAAGGTGTACCGTAACCCTCTATTTGCCAGTTTGATGGCACTTTAATATCTTTCCAGCCCGACACATCATAGCTGGTTTTATAAAAATCAACAGGCCGTTGCTGTGGCCATGACACCCAATTAAATTTCCATAAACCATTAAGGCTCCTGCTAAATGATGATGCACGCCTGTTAGCTTTAAGCGCTTCCTGCAAATTTGCATAGGGCATTAAAGACGCATGTGCTGGTTCTTTATTAATGCCGATATTTTTCGGGTCTTCAATTTCAGTGGGTACCGTGGCGCTGCCGCTAATTACCGTATCACGCGGTGTTATAGGGGTGCTTTTTGCCCGGACGGCAATAACGGTACTTAAAAAAGCAGTAAGGAGGAGCAGTTTTCTCATAGGTTCTGGTTATCAAACATCTGCAGGGCAGATTGCTAAAATGATTTACATGATTCAGAAGCGCTAATATATACTGTATAATCAACATTTAAAATAAATTATTGATTTAGTGAGATCAGTAGCTTGCGACCATTAAGCAAGGCTTAAAAAGTATCGGCTTTTACCCGGTACAGCTTAACAGTACGCAAAGTCCTCTAATAATAATAATAACAATTAATTGAGCGCTTTGCTGATAGCCTTTTCGGTAACATCCGCCATGATATGATAGCCCGCCGCATTGGGATGCACACCATCTACGGTAAGGTCGGCCTTTTGGCCGTTTCGCTCATCAGCAAAAGGCGTAAAATAATCAAGCAAGATCAGGTTATTAGCCACAACATAGGCTTTTATCAGTTTATTAAGCGCTATGATCTTATTGGCAGGTTCCAATCCTTTACGCCAGGGGTAATCATAAACTGGCAGGTAGGCACACAATATAACTTTGATATGATGCAGTTTGGCCAGTTCAACCATTGACTTGATATTATCCATGATACGCTCATTGGTGACATGACCGGTGTTCCCGGCTATATCATTGCTGCCAGCAAGTATGATCACCGCTTTAGGTTTCAGGTCAATCACGTCCTGTCTGAACCGGATAAGTAATTGTGGCGATATTTGTCCGCTTATGCCTCTGTTGAGATATGGCTTGCCTTCAAAAAACTCCGGGACAGTGGTTTTCCATCGCTCAAAAATAGAACTGCCTAAAAAAACCACCCGTTTTTCGCCTGGTTTGGGTGCCCCTATCTGTTTATTTTCGATAGCATAATGTGACAATGCAGCCCAATCGTCCTTAAAATCTTCTTTTGCTGTTACGGTAGATGACGGTTTATTTGCCACCGAATCTGCATTGCGCTGCTGTGCATATCCTGAAAGCCCTGTTAATAGTGCAGCGGTTAATAATATAATTGGTTTTATATTCATCTTTTTGTTTATCACCAAAAATAACTGTTATCGTTAAATAAATAATTTCCCAATCAATTGTTTTTAAGTTAATAATTTCTTTACAGCAGGAGGCTTAATTTGTGAAACTATATTCATAACCAAGTAGCCTCATGAAAAAATCTTTATTAATACTCTGCACCTTCACAGCAATTGTGATAACTGCCTGTAAAAAGGACGGGCAAGGAAACAACCCAACAACCTATCCGGATATGGCCGAGGCTACTGACCCAGCCATTTTAATGACCACATCTGACGGGGTGAAAGTTTATAACGGCGGCTTTGGCTCGGCGGTAGCTCCAGATCACTCCGACCCTAATGTTTTTTACCTGCTTACAGACCGTGGCCCTAACGCCGCAGGCTCTGATAATGACGCCATTATTTTTGGCAAAGCTGATTTTACTCCAGAAATAGGCAAGTTCAGGTTAAAGGATGGTAAACTGGTATTGGAACAAACCATCGAATTAAAAAACGCTTCAGGCCAAAAACTAAACGGCCTGCCTAACCCAGCGGGGCAGGGCGCTACGGGAGAAATAGCCTATGATCTGACTGGTAAACAAATTGCCCCCAGCGCTGACGGTATTGACTCAGAAGGGATGGTTTTAGCAGCCGACGGCTCATTCTGGATCAGCGACGAATATGGACCTCATATTGCACACTTTGATGCAACAGGCCGTACTATCGAGCGCATCAATCCATTTGGCTCGGGCACGGGCGGCCGTAAAATACCTTTGGTGTTTGCCAAACGCAAGCCAAACCGTGGTATGGAGGGACTGACCATTACTCCTGACGGAAAAACATTGGTAGGCATAATGCAATCGCCCATGTTTAACCCTACCAAAGCGGCAGTAAGCAATTCTGTTGTTCTGCGTATCCTTACTTTTGAGATAGCCACTGGTGCAACTAAACAATACGCTTATTTAATGGACAAGCCATCGCTTACCGGCGTAAGCGATATTGTAGCAGTTAACAGTACAACCTTTTTAACCATTGAGCGCGATGGATTATATGGCGGAGCGCCAACTAATCCTTCTGCATTTAAAAAAGTATTTAAAATTAGCCTTAACGGGGCTACAGACATATCAGACGCTACAAATGGCGCAAACGGTAAGCTTTACAATGGCAAAACCGTTGAGGAGCTAAATGACCTGGCCGGGCTTCAATCGGCTGGAATAGCCCCGGTTTCAAAAACCCTTGTTGTTGATCTTTTAAAAGACCTGCCAACAGTTTATCCGCATGATAAGGCAGAGGGACTGGCCTTGTTACCAGGCAATATACTGGTAGTTTCAAATGATGACGATTTTGGTGTAGTTGATAATGGAATGGGTGGGTTTTCAGCCAAAATACTACCGACAACAAATACAGTTGATCATAACAGCTTATACTTTATAAAAATAAAACTATAACAAATCAGGAAAACAACTGTTATTGTAAAAAGGTCGTCTTTATACGATGGCCTTTTCATCTAAGTTTTAAAAGCTATGCCAAATAAATAAACAAATAAAACCTGCGCAATACCCCATAATCCTATAAATAAATACCGTGTTTTAACGGATTGCGGGGACTTTTAACTCTTTATACATTTGCCGCAATGAACCCTAATAAAAAAAACAGGAAAAGGCCCCTGGCAATCCTGGAAGTCCCTCTTAAAACTTCCATTCTTTTTCTTATCCTTTTAGCAATAATACTTCAGCAGGAAACCCGGGATATAACAAACAACTTATCTCGTAACTATCATGAAGAATGGACTTTATTATCCAGTTTTAAGTCTTTCATTTCATTATTCAATAATATAGTATATTATTTTAAAGGAATTTATTAAAAAAACACATCTAAATATTTTAAGATACGTATAACAACTACCATATGTGGTGGTATGTTAACGGTTTGACTGACCTTATTAAAAAGAGACTTTCCTGATTGGGAAAGTCTCTTTTTATTTCAGCATAAGCGTAATTTATTGCCCTGTCATTATTCTGAAGGTTACCTTACCAATATTGTCCGGTTTACCCTTTAGTACAGGTGTTATACCGCTCTTTAATTTACCATTCGTCTTGCTTACCGAAATCTTACGGAAAGTGTAATTGCCTTTTTCATAATCGTATGTTTCGCCATCATCATCATATAACGAATAAGTACCTGGTTTATCGCCGTAATATCTTATTTCAATATTAACCTTTTGCCCGGCTTTGGGGGCGTGCAGCATTATTGGCATCATAGGTATAATACCCCCATCTTTTACATAAACAGGTATTTTATCCAAACCCGGCTCAACGCTGATCACTTCACCATTCCCCGCATACTTCCCGGTATAAAAATCAAACCATCTGCCTTTTGGTAATATCACTTTTCTGCTGGTTTGGCCTGCAAACATGGGCGCAACTAATAAAAATTCGCCAGCCATATACTGATCTTTAACTTCTTTGGTTATAGCTTCTTCATAAGGGTTCTCCTCCAGATTTAACTTTTTGTTCTCGGTTTTGGTTTCGCTTCCGGCAAAACCGTCTTCCAGATACATTGCCCTGAACGGCGGAATGCCTTCAAAATGGTATTTGGCAAACTCACTATACCAGTATGGCATCATTTGCATACGCAAATTGGCCATGGTTTTCACCTGTTCGGCAACTTCTGGAAATGACCATGGCTTGGTGCCGCTTGCCCATGCATTGATCATGGCCATCGGCGAGAATACATTTGACTGAAACCTGCGCAGCCATTCTTCGCCGGTTTTGGACGATCGTACTTCCGGCGTCCATAGCACACCCGCGAAACCGCTGTTTACCAACGCTGTTATAAAATCACGATGATCATAATAATCGTTATAGATCACATAGGGGAATGATGAGCCACCTCCGTTTGAGGCACGCACCAGCCCAAAAGTACGCTGGTTCCGCTGATGATAAATTTCACTGGTGTAACGCTGCATCATTAGTCCGTATGTTTGCCGCATTTGCTCGGCATCATGACCCGATGGAAAAACAGCTACATCAGGCCATAAATAGTTATCGCCGCCGTCAACCTCATCCATTTTATACCCGCTGATCCCAATATCTATTTTTCCCTTTTCCAGGTTGCCAAAAAATATCTTTCGGGCCGCGGGCATGCTGATGTCAGGCACAATACCATTCCAAACAGTATGGGAAGCGCTATAGGGTAAAATATCTTTATAAACAGGCGCCTCGGGCGATACATATGGATTGGTCCATAAATTGATCCTTACATTCTTTTTCAACATGCCTTGTACCATTGCTTCGGGATCGGGAAACCGGCTTTTGTCCCACTCAAAGGTGCATGGATATGATTTGCTTTGCCACCCGGGTTCCAGACCAATAAAATCCAGGGGGTAACCTTTTTCTTCAAACGCCTGTGCTTCGGCAGCAACGCCCTGCGCATCGGTTAAGCGTTGCATGCGTTGGGTAAAACCAAGGCCCCAGCGCGGTGGCAGGCAGCCGCCTCCATTTAACAAGTTATAACGCCGTATAGCATCAAGGGTGGTAGGGCCCGCAAATATATAGATCTCCGCACCTGCTGCGGGTACCAGCATCTCTACAGCATCAGAATATGGGTGGGAGCTCCATGTTTTATCCAAATTTCGGTCTTTTACCTCCGGAGGTACTTTACTGTCACGCCTTACTGCTGTACCCGCGTACACATTGATATATCTGGCCGAATTAATAAATACACCATAACCATTTGATGATACATAAAACGGCGTAGGCGCATGGGTACGGCCGTTATCTTTACCTGCATAATTGTCAACATGCAATGTGAGCACTTTTCCGCGCTGAAACACGGTCTGGAAATTTAAACCGAACCCAAACAATTGTTCTTTTTTTTGTAAGGGAAAACTAAGGTAAGTTTTACCATCCTGCACATGAGCGGTAATTTCTTCCTGCACTAAGGGGAAACCCACTTTAGGCATTTGCTGTAATCCTGCGTGATAAGGCTGTACCCCTGCTGCTTTTAGCAAATCAAACTCTTCGGGCTTCCCTATTACGCCTTTCCATATTCCGGGCTCTATTTCTGTCCAGTTTATAGATTGCGCGTTAAGCTTTGTGACAAAACTTAAAAACAAACAAAAAAGTAAAAAGTATTTTGAAACTCTCATTGTATTACTTGGGTATAATGGTATAGGTTTTTCCCTTTTGGGTAATAAAGTCAATTACATAACCTTTGTTAAAAGATATCTCGGTCAGCCCGGCATTATCGGCTTTTTGATAAACGGGTGTCACAGGCGGCGCGTTCAACGTATTTTTATTTACACCAACAGCAGTTCTGCTGCCCGCTTCCAGCACCTTTACAGGTATTGGTGTGCGTAACCTGCAATTACCTCCCATGTTTGACAGAATACGGGCTTTACTTAACTTCCCCTTTTTCCAGTCAATGGCCACCTCAAAATTTCCGCGCGCCTTAATTCCTTTAATATTGCCATCGGCCCAGGCATCGGGCAGGGCCGGTAACAATTCTATTTCGCCATTTTGGCTTTGCAGCAGCATTTCGGTCATGCCCGCCGTGCCTCCAAAATTGCCATCAATCTGAAAAGGGGGATGCGCGTCAAACAAATTAGGATAAGTGCCCCCGCCGCTCATCTGTTCTTTTTTCTGAAGCGGGTCCATATAGTTAAACGCTGCACCTAATATTTTATAAGCATGGTTGCCATCATGCATGCGCGACCACCAGTTTACCTTCCAGGCCATTGACCAACCTGTGCTTACATCTCCCCTGTATATCATTGACTGTTTTGCCGCGGCCGCCAACTCGGGGGTGTTGAATACAGAGATCTGTCTGCCCGGGAATAAACTGAACAAATGCGATATATGGCGATGTGTATCGGCCGGGTCATCCCAATCCTGAAACCACTCCTGTAGCTGGCCATGTTTACCAATATGAAAAGGGTAAAGTTTATCATAGGCGGCTTTTACTTTCGCGGCAAAAACTTTGTCGGTACCCAATACTTGTGCGCTGCTGATACAACTCTGAAATAACTCGCGGATGATGGACATATCCATGGTAGAAGCCATGCTCACCAGGTGCTCTTTACCATTGATCTTTATGGTATTCTCCGGTGATGTAGATGGATTGGTTACCAGGTATCCCGTTTTAGGATCTATCACCAGCCAGTGCAGCATAAATTGCGCAGCACCTTTCATAATAGGATAAGCGGTTTTGTTTAAAAATTCCTTATCACCGGTAAAAAGGTAATGATCATATAAATGAAGGCTCATCCAGGCACCACCCATCGGCCACGCCGACCATCTTACCGAGCTTTTAGGGTCATGATCAAAACCGCCAACTGTTGAAGTTTTGGCCCATATATCGCTATTGTGGTGTTCAACCCAGCCTTCGTCAATATTATAATTTTCCTTAGCTGTAATAGCACCATTTACGCGGAGTTGTTTCAAAAAATCAAACAAGGGCTGGTGACATTCTGAAAGGTTAGTATTTTCGGCCAGCCAGTAATTCATTTCTGTATTGATATTGGTGGTGTAATTACTGCCCCAGGGAGGTGATACCTGGTCGTTCCAGATACCCTGTAAATTGGCAGGCGCGCTGCCAGGCCTTGAGCTGGCTATCAACAAATAACGCCCGTACTGATAATACAGGGTTTGTAATTGTTTATCGGGATTGGTCACGCTGAAATTTCGGAGCCGTTCATCAGTAGGTTGCTTTATCATCCCGGCATCAACACCCAAATTAAGATCAACCCGTTTAAACAAACGCTGATAATCAACAATATGCCGTTGTTTAAGTTGTTCATATGTTTTTTTCGATGCGGCCAGCAGGCGGCTATCTGCTTCAACAGCCGGATCCTTACCTTGCAAACCCGGCGATTTATTAAATCCGTTAAAACTGGTGGTCTCAGTTAAGTAAATAGTTACCTCACTGGCACCTGTTACCTGCAATGCGTTATCACCCGTGGATAGCCGCCCACCTGTATTCTTTATTTTCAGATCAATCTGAAAATTCATACCCTCGCCTTTGGGCTCATCATAAATTACCTGCCGCGGTTCGTATTCACGATTGGCTACATAGCTTGGGGCTTTGCCTTTTAAAACCAATGCGTTGTTGCCATTATTTGCCACCTTAAAACGTAGCTTACTTTGCAAACGGACAGTAAAATTAATAGCATCTTTTTTATCGGCAGTAATGCGCATCACCATTACTTTATCAGGATAGCTGATAAATGTTTCGCGCAGGTAATGCACGCCACCGGCTTCAAACCTTACTGTTGAAACCGCATTATTTAAATTCAGGTCGCGGTAATAATGAGTGCTGTCTTTCAGGTTAAAGTTAAGGAGCAGGTCGCCCAGTGGCAGATACCTGGCAGTGTAGGGTCCTTGTAAATGCTTTTTCCATAAATCGGCAGCCTTGTCAAAATCGTTATCAAATATGGCTTTCCGTACCTGCGGTAAATATTCAGGGCCTTGAGGGTTATTTCCTGATTCAGGGAAACCCGACCAAAGATTATGATCATTAAGCTGATAGCGCTCATGGTTTACACCGCCAAATACCATGGCCCCGGTTGTGGCATTGCCTAAAGGCAGCGCCTCCTCCCAGGCCGCAGCAGGCTTTGTGTACCACAATTTTAAATAAGTATCATTATCAGGTGTCTGAGCAGCTGCAAGGCTTGTACCTACCACGCATGCCACAATAAGGCATTTTTTTAAGAAATGTATTTTATAAAATCCCATGCTATTTGGTAGTTATTAATTTATAAGCCATTACTTTATTACCCCAAAATGTAGGCACATATAAAATATGCTTTATGTTGTCATAGGCAAGGTCAGCGGTGTTCACTTTTTTCTCCTGGGTATCCAGCAGGGTTTCTATTTTACCGTCTGCAGTTACATAAAAAATATGACCTGCCCAGCAGGTGATTAAAAAATCGCCATTACCAACGGGCTCTAATCCATCACCTCCGCAACTGAGCATAGCTATTTGCGTTAAATTTCCGCGGCTGTCTGCCTTCATGAATTTTTGTCCGCCCAATATAAAAAGCTCATCGCCTACGGCTTTAAGGCCATTAACGCCGGCTACGTTTGTTAAAAACGTGCTTACCTTTCCATTTTCAATGCGATGTATTTTTTTTGTTTTACTGTCAGATACATACACTATCCCCTTGGCATCCACTGTAATATCATTCAGGGCCTTCGCGCTATCAACAGCGATCTTGCTTTTGATCTTACCCGTATTGATATCAATAACTGCAACCTCTGACAGATCAGCTGCATATAACTCATTGCCAAAGCGCCCGAGGCCTTTCGGTGCATTTAAACCTGTTGTAAAATCAAGATCGATGATCTTTCCGTCAACGGTAATTTTAGCGACACCGCCTTTACCATCAACTGCATTAGGGTTGCCATCAATTTCCGATACATATAGTATCCCTTTTTTAAAATCGGGCAAAACAGATTCGGGTACTCTTACTATGGTATCAGTTTCCCATAGTTTTTCCAGCTTGTGTGTTTGCGCCAAGCCGCTATAAATGGCAAATGACATTAAAACAGACAAGAAGTGTTTTGAAAATTTGTTCATACTGGTAAAATTTTATATGAGCACATTATTTATAACATCATCGGCTGTGTGCTACCATCGTTTATTTTGTATTTAGTTATTTTGCTGCCTTCAGCAATAGTAATAAGCAGCTTGCCTTTGCTTTGACGTGATATTTTAAGATCAAAAATGTGCCCGAATGAATGGATATTATTCAAAGCCATCTGATCCCATCCGTTTGGTAAGCGGGGCGTACAATCAAAGCTTTTAAAACCGGTTGGGCGCATGCCAAACAGTCCCTCGGTAAATATCCTGCAATAAAGGCCGCTTTCGGCCGACAGGTGCCGTTGGTTTCCTTCGGGATAAGCCTCAACGGGATAAGGTACATGCTCTCCCAGGAGCCTCCTGCGCGAATAATAGCGCAGGTAGTCTAATGCTTTCCCGGTTTCACCTGCCTGCAATACACCACGAAGAGCATACAGGGTTGATCGGTCCCAGAAGGTTTCTTTACCCGCTTGAGTCGCTAATCCATCAGCCGTCCATAATTTGGGTGAAAACAGTGCATTAATAGTCCCTTCGCTCCTGTCGAAAATGCCCATGGCAAGCGGCAGGCAGATCCAGGCACGCAATACATCATTGGTTTCATAATACTTGTAAGTGTTAAAACCGTCGATGGTTGCTCCAAAATATTTTTCAATATTGCTTTTAAGTTCAGCCGCCTGTTTTAAATACCCGTCGGTTAGTGCTTTGGGCTGATGCAGTTGCTTGCCGAGATAAGCCGCGGATATAAGCGCATCATAATACAAACTGTTAGTGGAAAGATTGGCTTTACCCGACGGGAACCGCCCTTCCAGTTCATCATGATCTGAATTAACCACACCTTGATCATTCAATTTACGGTGACTATATTCAAGGCACCAGGTTATCAGCGGCCATAGTTTTTTTGCCGAATCGGGCTGACCATAGGCCAATGCATAGCGGGAGGCGCCGTAAGCTATCATGGCCTGGTCGCCCCGATCGCCGGCACCTTTCCAAACGGCATCGCCTTCGGCTACTATGGAGCTGGGTATGGGCTTATACTCCGGATTCATATATCTGGCAAACAAGCGATAACAGTTCATAGCCGAAAGATTGCCTATGCTATCGCCTGAAAATGCAAAGAACGGACTTATATATTCGGCCTGGTCATTAGCCCATATAGCAGCATAATAAGCCAAACCGCCGGGACCATGCAGGTAGCCAACCTTTGTTTTATAGATACTCTCCGTTCCCCTGATCTTGGCGAAAGCGAATGCGGTATTTAACAAAGTATCCGGTGTTTTTAATTGAAGCGGTGTTAAAATAATATTTATGCGCTTTTCTCGGGCTTTTTCCTCAGCATCGGCATTAATGGTAAAAGGCTGGTCCGGAAAATCTGTTGCCCTGTAGTAGACTGCGAAAGTTGCCTCACCACCCGGCTGCACTGTTTGGCTGCCATCATTTACAGATCCCATAATAACGCTATGCGGCCCGCCTTTGCTTTTTAAGCTATCCGTCCTCACCTCGCGTTTCAGGTATTCCATAGAAATGATGGCAGGTTTATCGGTGATATTCCTGAATACAAATTTTTCAATGGCCATAGGCTTGTCAACCGACGGAAAAATGCTCCGTTCAATTTTAACCACCGCCGGGTTACCTGCTGTGGCATCTATCCGCATAATGCCTTTATGACTGATGCTTTTGATGTTATAGGAAAGATCACCAGATTTTTTTCCGGCAGCCAGGTCAGTTTTTAGCCGACGGTTATTGACGAAAAACCGTGGCAGCTCATTATCCTGAAAAGTATAATCAATATGGCTGCGGGTACCATCGGGCAGCATCCTGAAAGTAGGAAATACCACCGTTCGTGAAACAGTGGAACTCCCGGCGCTATCTAATCCATATAGCACCCAAACCGATACTTTTTCGCCCGACATCTCGATATGATCTGTGTGGGGAAGCCTTCCATTTATGATCCATTTAATGCTTCCATCAGGCTGAATGGCCCAGCGGTTTGTTTGCGCGGGTAAGGCATCCTGCTGGGCATACACCATGCTCGGTAACAAAAAAACCAGGAAGCCTAAAAATATTTTGTATGTATTTGTCTTCATGCTATCGCTAATTATCAATTTATCGCCGCTTAATTTAAAACAGCAGTATTGGCTTTCAGGCCGGCAGATAACTCAACCTTCTTTTGTATACCGGGAATTTTATTTTTCAATATATGCACCCCGCTGCTTCCATCGCCTTCTACACGAACAAATGCACCCGCAGAGCCGGTTACTGTGTTATTTTTTATATACGCCCTTGCAACATTTTCTAATCGGATCACAGCCTGAGCACCGGTAGTTTCCGGAATTGTCCAGGTATTCAATTCAATATTTTTACCATCCTCGCAAATAAAGGCAGGCCTCTGATCATTGTGGCTTAGGGTAATCTTTAAATTATTGATCTTTAATCCGTCCACATGCCTGGCCCAAACGCCATACGCCGGCACCAGCGGACCAAATGTTTTTACCTCGGGATATTTATCAATAGCCTCAGGCACAACTTGCCGGGCATTTTCGCTGCTTCCACCACCCGCCAGGTTTATTTCAATGTTCTCTAAAGTCAGGTTCTTGATATTATGACCAGGGATACCAGTTATTAATACTCCAGATGGCGGCATAAGCTGCGCATTATCGGCTGCTTTTGCCTTTACATTTTTTATAGTCACGTTCTCCAATGTCCCCACAGGCTGCTGCGTATCCTGATCTTTACGGAACACGCTCAATCTCGCTCCTAATCGAATAAGCATTGGGGTTTTTACCTCTACCATGGTGATATCGTGAATATCGATATTCCTGATGTGCGCCCCATCAACCGAAAGCAGCTTGATGCCGCCATTGGCCGTGTCGTAGATATAACAATCGGATATTTTTATATTCTCAAATGCCGCCATTGATTCTGTTCCTATCTTGATAGCGCCCTGACCGCTTTTTAACCGCAAGCCTGATATAACAATATCTTTGCAGGCCATTTTACTTGATGTTGTTTTAAAACACAGTGCATCATCGCCGCTTACCACATCACAATTTTTAATGGTAACATCCTGGCAGCCGTCTATGTCCATGCCGTCGTTGTGTGCTACCCCATGGCTTACAATTTTTACATTCGCGATATTTACCTGTTTGCATTGAAAATAATGCGAGGTCCAGGCCGCTGAATAATTTAAGGTAACGCCCTGTACTGAAACGTTTTGACAACGTACAACACGCAATAAAAAAGGCCGCCGGCCCCAGCGTTGGGATTCCGGGCGAGTGTCAGTTAATATTTGCTGTGCTTTTAATTTTGATCCCTGGCCGTCAATAATACCTTCGCCTTCAATAATTATATTCTTTTTATCGATAGCCACAACCAACGCCCAACCCACACTAATGCCAAGGCCGTCTACAAACGGATCAAGATTCTTATAATCGTTAACATCGGTGCTGCCCAATAGCACAGCGCCTTTTTTTAATAGCAGGGTAATATTGTCATTCAAAGCAATTGTGCCGGTTAAAAAAATTCCTGCCGGGATAATCACTCGCCCACCGCCGCTTTTATAACAAACATCAATAGCTTTTTGAATGGCATTGGTATTTAAAGTTGTGCCGTTGCCCACTGCCCCGCAAGCAGTAATATCCACATCGGCAGCAAACAAACCTAAATGACATATTGAAACCAAAACAGCAACCAACAATAACCTGACTGATTTGCACATGGTTATTTTTTCCTTTCCGCTTTAAGCACTTCGGCTCCGGCCAGTAATAAAGCACCGATCCCATGAGTATCATTCAATTCGGTTGGTCGTGTGTAATAAAACTTGATGGCAGTATCCATATTGGTACCTATACACACATCCTGCAATTGGCCGTCGGCGGTAATTTTTGAAGTTAAGCCCTTCCAGCCTTCCTGTGCTATGGCTATATATTTTTCATTGATCCAGCCCTGATTAACCGCCCTGGCTACAGCATAAGTGTACATAGCGGTAACTGATGTTTCAAGGTATGAGTCGGGTTTGTCCAATAACTGGTGCCATAAGCCAGTTTGATCCTGGTAACGGGAATAACCAACTATTTGCCTTAACAATAACCTGATCAATTCCGGACGTTTTGGATGATTTGCGGGTAAATTATTCAGCAGTTCTACCTGTGCCATAGCTATCCAGCCGTTGCTGCGCCCCCAATGCCCAACACCATTGGTTTGATCGTCAGAATAATAGTTGTGAAAGAAAAGACCGGTAGTAGGATCATAAAGATACTTATTAAAATTCTCTACCTGTTTAATAGCGTCATCAAAATATTTGCTGTCGCCGGTAAGTTTACCCATGCGCGCTAAAAACGGGATGCTCATAAACATATCATCAGCCCAAAGGGTCATGTTACGCGGATTTGGGCGCGAAAGTGTACCGTCGGGTAAACGCAACTGCTTGGTTAAAATATAATCGGCAGATCTGTTTAAGTAGGCTTTGTAATCTTTCCTGTTTGCCAGCACGTCAACATCAAATAACCCGGCCGACATGGCACCGCAGGCATCCAGGTTACTAATATTAAATACTGCTCCATATTCCACTTTAGGTGCTTTATTTTTCCGAAGCGCTTCGAAATAACCCAGGTTATCAAAAATGAATGAAAAATTGTGAAGGGAGTAATCGGAATACTTTTTATCATTAAGCACATTGGCGGTTTGCATCATGCCGATAGTCAATACACCATTTACATACATCCATTTATTGTACTTACTATCGGCCTTAATATCTGGCGAAGATGCCAGGCCTTTAGTTGAATCATATTTTTCCTTAGTATTTGTATTTATAAATTTGAACGAGGTGTTTTGAATTACATTATCAGCAACCCGGCGGATCACTTCTTCGGTACTGGTACCCTGCCCGAATACGGTGGCTGAGCAGGCAATAAGGAACAAGCTTAAAAATGATTTCATAATTTGTTATTTAGTTTGGTTAAGTTAAATATGGCTTACTTTTTTCTGTTAATTGCCCTTACCGCTTTTACCTGCGCGGTACTGATAGCCGTTGTTTTATTGGTAAAATTTTTTCTGACATAGGTTAAAACCGCGGCAATTTCCTGGTCTTTCAAAAAATCGTGTGCGGGCATTACATTGGAATATGATTCGCCATCAATATCAACACTTTCCGAAAATCCATTAAGTACAACTTTTATAAGGCGAGACCTATCACCCAACACATAGGAGGTTTTAATTAACGGAGGGTTCATATTAGGCACTCCTCCTCCATCGGCCTGGTGGCAGGTTAAGCAATATTTTTCATATATGCCTTTACCGCTTACAGCTGAGGGTGCTACGCTCGGTTGCGGGCGGGCCCGGGATTTGGTTTTAACCTGGCCCATTAATGTAATACAGCAAAAAATAAGAAAAATGGCTATCAGGTGTTTTTGCATTTTTTGGCTATTGTTTTTTGGTGTAGATAATACGGTAAATAGTTCCTTTTGAATCATCGGTAACATACAGCGAACCATCCGCCCCCTGGGCCAAACCGCAAGGGCGATGATCTGCGCGGCCGGCAGCCGTTTTTTCGGGCGAGCCGGAAAAACCATCTGCAAATACTTCCCAGTTACCGTCAGGCTTTCCGTTTTTGAATGGTTGAAAAACCACAAAATATCCGGCTTGCGGTTCGGGGGCGCGGTTCCATGAGCCATGAAAAGCAATAAAGGCCCCGTTCTTATATTTTGCGGGGAATTGGTTACCGGTGTAAAAAAGCAAAGCGTTAGGAGCCATGTGGCCCGGATAAGCCGCTGCCGGATCTATAAACTTTGTATCTGCTTCTTTTTTTCCATCGCCGCCATACTCAGGCGCTTGTATCTTTTTATGCTGTAGCTGGTCATAATACATATATGGCCAGCCCGCATTATCTCCTTTTTTTAATGCATATAAACATTCCGCAGGCAATTCGGCAGATTGTTTGGATGTATATAATTCAGGCCATGAGCTGTTGAGGTTGTCCCGGCCGTGCTGCATTACAAAAAGCTGATTAACCTCCTGGTTCCAGTCCATCCCTACCATGTTCCTTAGTCCGGTTGCATATCTTACACCGTCACCGTAGGTTTGGTTTAACTTATCGGCTTTAAACTGCCATACCCCTCCCATGGAATCCAATATAGGGCAGCCCGGTATCCCCGGCGAATGCAAACCGCGGTCTTTTTCCTGACACGAGTTGAACCAGGCACCTATGTTTACATAAATATTGCCGTCGTTATCAAGCGTAAATGATTTAGTTTCGTGCTGGCGGCCCGCCTTTAATCCTGTTATTAATTTTTCGGGCTGATCAGGGCTAATCACTTCATTTTTGTCATTCACTTTATACCTGAATACTTCGGTATTTGAAGAAGCGTACAGATATCCGTTTTTTAAGTAAACCTCAGTACCACCATAGTTACCAAAACTTGTTTTAAGTTCGGCCTTGCCATTGGGAGCTTCATGAAATACTAAAATGCTTTTGCCCTCTTTATTGGGCCGGGCCAGTTTTACGTAGATGTCGCCCTGTGGCGTAACTACTAAATGCCGGGCCTTTGCTGCTGTTTCGGCCACTTTTAAAGCACCAAAACCATCCAACAGTTTTAAGCCGGCATTGTCGGCATCCGGCACTACTTCAGAATCTGTTTTTAAAGAATATAGCATTATACTCACTGCCAACCCGGCCAAAAGCACTATGTATTTGTTAAAGTTGTTTTTCATGATATTTCATTGTCGCTTTTAGATTGTAAATACAAAATGGCATTTTAAATAACCCTGGTTTACCAACCAGGGTTTTGAGTATACGGAGTACCGGTAATTGTTGCATCGATCTGTGTTTGAGGGATCGGTCGTAATACATGAAAGGGCTTTATATTACCCTTTCCATCGGTATTATGCAGCTTTACACGTTCCAGCAATTTACCTGTCCGAACCAGATCCGTCCACCGCATTTGTTCGCCACATAATTCCCTTGACCGTTCATCCAAAATAAAATCCAATGTAAGTTTATCGGCAGTAATATCCATTGCTGCCGGATTACCCGATGGATAGGCCGCCCTTTCACGCACCTTGTTTATATACTGCACTGCATCACCCGCGCGCCCGTCCATATACAATGCTTCGGCGGCAATTAAATAGGTTTCTGCTAACCTGTATATAATGATTGGCCTGCTGGAGGGTGAATTTTGGTCGGGACGCTTGGTATCAAAATATTTGATCATAGTGGGCGACAGCGCAATGCTATATTTACTTGGCGGGATAACCTGGTAGCGATACCCGGCAATTTGTGCCGCGGTCATTTCATAGCCGGGCATCCATATCGCTGTATCACCAACCGCAAATTTAGGCGCGCCGGGCTGGGCACCCGCAGGGGCGCCGGCTGGTAAAGGATTAGGCCAGTTAGGTATAGAAGCTGCGTTGTTGCATAACCACACGGTTTGAAATGTTTTTTTATAACGCTGGTCGTTCACCCTTTCACTAAATACGGTATCAGTAAGCCAATGCGTAGGAACCACCCGTATATAAGGCCGGCCATAAAGTGTGCTGCGTTGCATACCTGGCTGAACTTCATATTTAGGTGCAAACAAATGGCACAGCAAATTATCAGGTCCACTGTTATTTTGTGTGGGCGACCCATTATAAGCCAATGTTGGCGTGTGCTGTACCGTCCATAATACTTCGCTGTTAGCTTCATTTCCTTCTGCATATACACTTGCAAAATCCTGCTGCAGCCTTAAGCCTGCAGCAGGGGCAACATTAGTGATTAAATCAATCGCGGTAGCATAAGCGTTTTTATAGTCGTCTGATTGTTTGGCCGATGAACCAGCTCTTGTTAAATAAACTTTTGCCAGCATGTGCATAGCCGCAGCTTTTGTGGCCTTCCCCGGAAGCACACCGCTGGTTAACGGGCCTGCCGGAAGGACAGCTATAGCATCGTTCAAATCCTGAATGATAAAAGCATACACATCAGCCATCTTTGCCCGCGTAGCAGAGGTTGTTGGAGTTGCCTGAAGGTTTTTATTCAAGGTCACATCGCCCCAGGACTGCACCAATATAAAGTAGTAATTTGCCCGTAGAAACTTAGCTTCGGCAACCATACCTGCTGCCGTTGTGGCATCAACACCGGCGGGGACGTTATTGATCAACCCGTTACAAGTATTAATATAGGTGTAGCAATTTTTCCAGATCCCAGCAACTATGCCATCGGCGGTGTTAAAGTTACTGTTATATTTTACCAGGCCGTTATTACCATCATTACCGGCAATAAACTCATCGGTACCGGGTACGGTCATTTCGAAATAACTATCAGGACCCCAGATAGTCCTGAACCCGGCATAAGCTGCGGTAAGCCCCGCCTGAAAGCCCTGGCTTGTAGAGAAAAAAGCCGGAGTAAGGGTTGATTTTGGATTTTCTACCAGTGTTTTTTTACAAGCAGCAGTTATCAAACCTAAAAACAAACAGGTGTATAAGTATATAGATATCCTTTTCATCTTATTTCAATTTAAAGTGTCATATTAATACCGAATGTAACTGACTTGGTAGGAGGAGTATCAATGCTCAAGCCTCCGGATCCCGCTGTTTCGGGATCAAGCCCATGAAAGGTATTGCGGTACGGGGAAAAAAGTATAAATGGGTTCTGCATCGTTGCATATATCCTCAATGATCTTGTTTTAATACGTTTTGTTATTGATTCAGGCATATAATATCCCAAAGTCATGCTCCTTATTTTAAGGAAAGTGCCGTCAAAATAACTCAGTAACGAAGAGTAAGGTGTATTGGTTGATGCTGAATTTGGCTTAGGATAATAATTCTGATGATTGGTTGGTGTCCAGTAATCTTCGTTCAAATTATTATAATTGCCCTGGAAGGTATTGACAAAACCACCACTTTGAAATAGCCTGGAGGTTATTAAACCACCAACCCTATAAACACCAACTACGGTAAAATCAAATCCCTTGTAGCTGATGCGGTTAGTGAATCCACCCGTAAATTTTGGCTGATCGGATCCAACTATTATCCTGTCGCTGGCATTGATCTTTCCATCTTTATTTACATCTTCCACTTTAATAGTACCTATTACAGATCCTGTACCAGTGGTGGTCAATCCTAAACTTTTGGCCTGAGCGGTATCAGCGGCAGTGTTTTGCCAGATCCCGATTTTTTTATAATCAAATATGGCTCCAAGCGGTTGGCCTACAAATAAGTTATTCGTGATATCCTGGGTAACTCCGTTTGATAGTTTGGTTACCTTGCCCCTGTTAAAGGCTATATTAAAACTGGTTGACCAGCTAAAGCTGTTCCTGCCATTACCGGGTATATTAATAGTACTTAAGCTTATTTCAATACCTTTATTTTGTGTTTGGCCCACGTTGGTTAAAATACTATTGGGAATACCTGATGTTGGCGGTAAAGACAATGGCAACAGTAACGACCGCGTATATTGGTGATAGGCATCAACCGCACCGGTGATACGTCCCTCAAAAAATCCAAAGTCGATACCGGCATTTAAGGTGGAGGTATATTCCCAGGTAAGATTGGGGTTGGGTACGTTTGTTGGATAGGCACCGGTTAGGTTTGTAGAGCCAAAGTTATAATTAACTGATGATAACGCTCCAAGGGTTTGGTAGGGGTCAATAGCTGTATTACCAACTGTACCATAGCTTAATCTTAATTTAAGATTTGATAACACATGTGAGTCCTTTAAAAAATTTTCCTGGTTAACATTCCACGCCGCCGCCGCCGAAGGGAACACATGATATTTGTTGCCCGGCGCCAAACGCGATGAACCATCTGAACGCATAGTTAAGGTAAGCAGGTATTTATTAGCATATCCATAATTTACCCTTGCCATGTAGGATATGATATCCCATTTTGAATAGGACCCTGTACCACTTAAATTTGAGCCATATTGCGGATTAAAATACTGAACACCGTCAGACAATATATTATTATAACTAAATGAGTTTGACTGCGACTGGCTTTCCTGTAAACTGTAAAGACCTGTAAAATTGATATGGTGTTTTTGAGCAAATACTCTATCGTAAGTCAAGATGTTTTCAAGCGTGTAATTATAACTGTAAGTACTTTGGTTATTTGCTGTTGATGCACCGCCCAGGTTATTGGTAGTAGCGCCTGCATAATAGTTACCATAAATATCAGGACGTATTTCTGCGCCGCCGTTAAATCTGTATTTTAGCCCCGGAGCAAGGGTAACATCTGCATATGCAGTAGTAAAAGTGCCGAACCTTTTACGTGTTTCCACAACCGCACCCGGAACAAAATTGGCAAGCGGGTTCCATACCTGGTTTGCGCTTCCGGCCGTAAAACCAACCAGTTTGCCGGTAGCGTCATCATAAGGTGTTGAGAGCGGGCTGGCCCTTAACGCCTGACCAAGCGGGTTTGCATTTTCGCCGTTGGTATAGCTTAAGTTATTTAAACTGCTTAAACCTATTTTAACATTTTTGCCTAATTGCTGATCAATGCTCAGTTTAATGGAATAACGTACAAATGACTGACCAAAATAAATGCCAGTTTCGTTATAATAACCACCTGAGATAGCATATTGCGTTAAATCGTTCCCGCCTGAAACACCTAACTGATGATCTGTTACAAAGCCGGTTTTATAGATGAGGTTTTGCCAGTCGGTACTGCGCCCACTTTTTATTGACGCTACTTCCTGCGGTGCAAAAGAGCCATCCGTTAAAAAGGCAGGATCATCAATCCCGGTATATTTACCCGGATTGCCATTAATAAGACCCCACTTTTTCAGGTTTGTAAACTGAGGTCCGTTCATAACGTAATAATGCCCTAGCGGTTTATTAAAACCCGCATAACCACTATAACTTATAGTTGCACCACCTTTTTTTCCACGACGGGTTGAAACCAATAAAACACCATTGGCACCCCTTGAACCGTAAATTGCGGTTGAAGAGGCATCTTTCAATACTTCTAAAGATGTGATATCATCGGGATTTATATCATTAAGACTTCCGTTAAAAGGGAGACCATCAACAACAATCAAAGGAGCGTTTGAAGCATTTTTAGACCTGGTTCCCCTGATCAAAATAGATGGAGATGCACCCGGATGACTGTTACCGTTACTTTTTTGAATATCAACACCCGCAGCCTGTCCCTGCAATGCCTGACCAATATTTGCAGCCGGAATATCGCGAAGCGCCTGTTCATTGACAGACACAATTGAACCTGTTACATCTGATTTTTTCTGAACACCATAACCCACCACCACTACATCGTTCAACGATTTAAGGTCAGATATCATAGTTACATTAATAACCTTCTGATTGTTAACAGGTACTTTTTGGGTTTTATAGCCAACCGACGAAAAAACAAGTGTTGCATCAGGTGCTGCTTTAAGTGTGTAATTACCATTGGTATTGGTAACTACCCCTTTTGTGCTACCGTCAATTGTAACAGAAACTCCGGGTAAAGGGCCATCTGAATCTGATACTTTACCTGTAACGGTAATATCGTCGGCAGATTCAGTATTTATATTTTGAACCTCTGTTTTGTCTGTAAGCAGGCTCGTTTTTGAGGATGCTGTTTTATCGTAAATAACGATGCCGGAATTTATTTCTTTAAAAGACAGATGAGTTTTTGCAAACAGATAATTCAAGATTTTGCCCAGGGGTTCGTTTTGAAATTTATGCGGAGCCGTGATATATCCTTTCAGATCGGCCGGATTGTAGGAGAATTTAACGTTTGATTGTTTTTCGAGCTTATCTATAGAGCTCTGCAATGATTCGCTACCAAACGAAATTTTAACCGGATTATCAGAAACCTGATCTTCCGCTTCTTTCGCTTGTAATGGTTGGCTAAATGCCAGGGAACCAATAATAACGATCATCAATACCTTCTTAAAAAAAGTAAATAATTTAGTTGGTTTTTTTATCATCTTTACAAGGTTTTTTTCATTAAAAACTATAATGGATTATTGGATTAGCTTGGAACCTGCCAATAATTCATGGTACACTCTGATCAATATCCCCGGTATCTTGCCTGGGATATTGCTTAGGGGTTTATTCTTTTTTCAGATAAACCTCCTTTCCTTTTAAAACATAATCCAAATGGTGGATAGTCTTAATAATTTCCAACACATATTGTAAAGTGTTATAGTTTGAAAAATGGATAGTTGTTATTAGATGATCTATTTTGTTATGGTCATAATTTATGTGAACGTTATAAGTGTTCTCCAGCCGCATTACCAGCTCATCAAACGGGACGCTGTATAAATTGATCTCATTTGATTTCCAGGCCGCTACTTTCTCTGCATCAATTGTCCTGATCAAATGCGTATTTACTTTCTGATCATAAATAATTTCCTTATCAAGGGTAAGCACACCAAAGCTTTTGGCTTTATTACCCACTTCAACGCGTCCCCTGGTAACTGATAACCTTACGTCATTTATATTTTTATAAAATTTTACGTTGAATGCCGTTCCCAATACCCGTGCATGTAATGAGCCATAATGAACTATAAATGGCGACTGATCATTATGCTTTACATCAAAATAAGCTTCGCCATTGATCAATTCTATCTCGCGCGTTTTGGCAAAATGTTCCGGGAATTTTATGGCGGAGCCTGAGTTTAACCAAACCGTTGATCCATCAGGAAGCTGTATGGTTTTGATATTGCCTTTCTTTGTACTTACTACAAGCCACTCACTTTCATTACCGGCAGTTAATTTCTTATAAAAAAGTGCGGAACAACACATGAGCAATACGGAGGCGGCCATAGTGTATTTTGCTGCAGAGGTTCTTATAAAATGCCACCTGCCAAAAATTTCTTTATGGATATTATGAAGCATTTCAAGCTCTATGGCACGCATAGCCTCTTCATCCCGAAGATGGTCCTCTCCGCCCTTGTGTTTGGAGACGGGCTTTCGCCATTGCATCATTGTAGTGTTTTTTAAGTTTATATGAACTGCCTAATACAGTTTTTGGCTTTGATATTGTATATACAAAGCTGCGGGCGCGCAGGTACCAGATTTATTTGCTTTTTTTTAAAACCTATCAAAACATACCTAATTTGGTACGTAATATCTTCAATGCATTTGAAAGCTGGTTTTTAACCGTACGGGGAGTAATGTTAAGGGTTTCAGAAATTTCACTTACAGAAAGGTTTTGCTGCCGCGATAAAATAAAAACTTCCTGCATTTTGCGGGGCAGCTCCCTTATCTCGTCGTCAATTACAACGGAAAGCTCTTTGGCTATAAGATTATCTTCGTTAGTATATTGGTTCGTGTGGTCGGGGTGTAATAAATTTTCAAGCCGCTTTTTCCTCGCCAAATCCTGTTTGTAAAAATTAATGATATTGTTCTTTAATATCCTGAAAAGATAGGAAGCGTTATACGCATCAGGGTTTAAATTATACCTGTTGTTCCATAAATTTATAAAAACAGTTTGTACGAGGTCCTTCGCGTCCTCTTCGGAGCAGGTTGAACGATAAGCCGTTTGATACAAAACCCTCCAGTTCCTTTTATAGAACTCGTCAAAGGCCCGTATATCGCCTGCTTTAATTAATGTTATTAATTCAATTTCCGAAACCATTGTCAGGTACTTATCTATCTTATCATTAATCTATTTATCGGCTATGTTTAATTTCTATTTTTATTGGCGGGCACCTGGTTCAACAGCCATTTGCTAAAGTCATCGGCTGCTTTGTCATTATCAAATGCCATAGCCGCCGGCAGCCGTCCGTTAGTGTATTCATTATATAACCAGGGATCGCCAACTGCCACTACTAAACCTTTTCCGTATTTGGTTGTACCGATAATTACGTGAGCACTATCAATCAAAGCGGGCTTTGCGGGTGATGATAACTTAAGAGTGGCAATATCTTTCAGGTATACTTTTTTAGCGGTTTTAAATATGGGATGGCCTGGGGGTATATAAATAGCCCCCATTTCAAATTCCTTATCGATAACATGTTTGTACAGATCATCATTAAAATGAATACCAAATTTTGAAGCAAGGTTGTTTAGATGCGGTAACTCCGCATTGGCACTGTCATTTGCCATTAATACAAGTACCCCACCACGTTTTACCCAGTCGGAAATAACTTTAATATGCTTGGCCTGGATATAATGCGGATCAGCGGTTTCTTTTTTAGTATCAGGATCAACAATAATGTAGATATCGGCTGCTTTTAAATTTTCGGCAGTCGGCTCACCCTCTATACTTAATAATCCGGCACCATTTTTTTTTAAAACATCTCCCCATATAGAAAAACCACTGCTTTTGGTATCTTCCCAGGTATAGTGGTACCTGCTTAATGTACCTGCCGGATCTTTGCGATATTCATTATTAAAATAATAATCTAAAGCAACCGTTTTTTGCTGCGCCTTTAATGCAGGTACTATTATTAAATCAAGTAGAAATAACAAAGTGTAAGCTATAATCTTTCTCATAAGGTTTGTTTTACATTCATTACAGTGTTGTAGCCGCCACCGAGTGTGCTCCGTACCAAAGGCAGGTTTCGTTTACTGATCTGTAGCGCCGATGTATTGACAACTGCCTGTTTTTTATAGCTACATGCTAAAAATATCATGCCTATGGCCAGTCTTAATCTTTTTATCGTTTCCATGTATAATTAGGATAAACACTGTCAATTAAGGTCAATAACCCGGTGTTTGCTTAAATGCGGTATTACCCACCGCTTTAGCAATATCAATTTCAGTTTGCGGAACGGGCCAGATGGTATCGCGCAGCGGGAATGTCCGCTGGGCTGCGTTGGGGTCCTTAATAGTAGGTATAATCACCCTGTCTAATCCCCAGCGTTTGAGGTCAAAGTACCTTTGTCCCTCCAGGGCAAGCTCAATTCTTCGCTCATGACGTATCCGCGCGCGCATATCTGCCTGGGAAAGGCCGGCCGGTATTGGCGGCATGTTTACACCCGGGCGCGTGCGTACCGCATTAACAGCGGTATAAACACTGGCGTCAGGGCCCGAAACTTCGTTTTGGGCTTCGGCATACATCAACAGAACATCGGCATATCTTAAATAAACCCAATCCTGATCGCTTTGCGTACCAATAACTGTTGCACGGGTAGAATCGATACCTTTTTTATTGAGGAATCCAGCTGTGGCGCCAAGATCTGCCGGAACAAAGGGAATGCCACCTTTGTATAAAACCCCCGGAGTTAATATAGTAGCCAGTAACCTGGGGTCGCGATTAACATATGGTTTTGCCGGGTTGTATAAAGGCGATGTGGTAATAGGTTGCCCGTCTGTACATTCATAATCATTAACCAGGTAACTTAACGGCTGGAAACTGGAACTATAGGTGTACAAATAATCGGCAGGACTAAAAGCCGTGGGGACCTGATAACGGCCGGAGAAGATAATTTCGGGGTTGCCGTTTTGTCCGGGTTTCAGAAACAAGTTTTTATAACCGCCTGTGTAAATGCTGAATTTACCATCGGTAATGATCGTATTGGCTGTGGCAGCTGCCAGCTGATATTGATGTCTTGACAAATACACCTTCGCCATATAACCCAAAGCGGTTGCTTTTACGGCGTGACCGCTGTAGGCTGTATTGGGCAGGTTATTGGCTGCAAACGTCAGGTCATTTAATATGGTATCAGTAACAACCGATTTTGGTGACCTTCCTAATTGGCTGTTGGCCGGGTTAAGGGTTATTTGATTGGTAGACAAAACCACATCACCATATAACTGGGTAAGCATAAAATACCAATAGGCCCTTACAAACCTAACTTCAGCTATGTATTGATATAAAGTAGCTGAAGGCAGATTAATTTTTCGGACGTTGGCTAAAAAAGTATTGCATGCCTGTATAGCCCTGTATGATGTAGTGTAGGCATCTGTTTGCAAACCACCAACAGTTGGCGTAATAGCACCCTGCGCTATGTTGGAATAAGCACCGCTATAAGCGTTATCACTCAAACTTTCCCAATATGGAGTACCCGCGCCAAAGCCCTGACCTGTATTACCAGACGCAGTATAGTTAAATCCCTGAATAAAGAAACTGTATATACCAGCCAAAGCTATATCAGCATCATTTTTTGTTTTCCAAAAAACCTTGCTGTCAATATCAGCAGGCGGATTTTGATCTAAAAGATTCTTTTTACAAGCAAACATTAAGGTGGCCATAAAAAAGAGTATCAAATATTTTATCGCTGTTTTCATCGTCATTTCAATAAATTATGTTAAAATGTTGCCCTTACCCCAAAAGAATATACCTGGTTTTGCGGGTGTGTAACAAACCTTGTATTTGAAGCAACCCGTTCAGGATCAAGCCCGGGGAACTTAGTGAAAGTAAACAGGTTATCGCCGGCAAAGTAAATTCTCAGTGCCGACATGAACACATGTTTGGCAAACTTTTGCGGTAAATTATAACCAAGCTGAATGTTTTTTAATCTTAAAAAAGAAGCATCTTGTAAATAATAGGTTGATGCCGTATTGGCATTGCTGCTAATGTTGCCCTGCCCTAAAACATACACCATTGGCATGGTAGTGCTGTGGTTAGTGGGTGTCCAGGCATTTAGCCATTCTTTTGGTGGGGGCGATCCCTGGTTAAATGGTTGTATGCCCCAGCCATTAACATATAGTTTTTGACCATAAGAGCCGTAAAAGAAAACGGTAAGGTCAAAGTTTTTCCATGTTGCTCCCGTATTAAAAGAGTAATCAAATTTGGGATATGCACCAGGTACTATCACCCGGTCATTATCATCAACCTTCCCGTCATTATTGGTATCAGCATATTTTATATAACCGGGTTGAGGGTTATACTGCTGTGTTGGCGAATTGGCAATTTCCTCTGCTGATTGGAATATCCCCACATACTTGAGCATATAGAAACTGCCATAAGGCTGCCCTTCCTGGTTAATGGTATTGGTTGATGTATTCGGGGCCGGGGCACCGTATGATACCAGGATATTTTTATTGGCCTGTATGGTTGCGCCAAAAGAAAAACCCACCTGGCCAAAACGGTCAGTATATTGAAAAGATGCTTCAATACCTGTATTTTTCATTTTACCATAATTGATAGTTGGCGCAGTAAGACCATAATACAGCGGCGTAAGTGGAGTAGCTATTTCCAGGATATCCGAGGTTAGCTTATTGTACCAGTCGACTGTAAAGCTGAGCTTGTTGTTGAGTACTGAAAAGTCGGTTCCGATATCAAATACCCTGGTAGTTTCCCACTTAATATTAGGATTAGTTAAGGAGTTATTAATTACTCCGCCTGTAACCGTGGTACCCTGAAAGGGATAAGCATAACTTGTTTTGGTATTGTAATAGCTTTTAAAATTGAATGTTTCCTGGTACGGATAGTTACCAATATTCTGGTTACCTAAACTACCTAATGAGGCCCTGAACTTTAAATTATTTAACCAGCTCACGTTCGCTAAAAAATCCTCTTTGGTAGCTACCCAACCTAAGGATACAGACGGAAAGAATGCCCATCGGTTATTTGCCGGGAACCTGGACGATGCATCATACCGTGCGTTGGCTTCCAATAAATATTTTTCTTTGTAATCATAATTTAATCGTCCGTAATAGGAGTGCAATGCGTAAATATTGCTTGTCCCATTAGCTAACTGCGATGCTATAGGCCCCGCGTCAACTTCCCGCAGGGCATTGGTTGCGAAAGGCAAATTGCGGATGCCTTCCAAATTTTGTGATTTATTATATTCAACCTGAGTACCGGCCAGTAATTTGAAGTTATGCTCGTTATTGATTGACCGGGTATACGTAAGTTGTGTATAAGCAATAGGGTAAAAAGAATTGTTATCGGTTACATCAATGCCCTGTCCGTTTACATCAAGCGTACGTTCAGGAGCGTCTTCAGGTTTCGCAAACCAGTTGTATTGGTTAATTACCGGCTTAAAATCAGTGGTTTTATTAAAATCAAAGTTAAAACCACCATTGGTTCGCCATTCAAGGCCTTTCAACAGACGAATATTTAAGAAGAAACTACTTTGAACATAATAGTCGTTTTGCTTATTGATGGCGTTCTGAGCAATAGCTATTGGGTTTTTATTAGGCGTTTGAACACTTGGGAAAACCGAATTTACATAGCGGCCGCTGCCATCAGGCAATACGGGGCCGTATAAAGGTGTTTGTGAAAGGGTAGATAAAAACTGATCCTGGCTGCCCCTTGAGGTAAAACCTCTTTCGCTATAATTTAAAGTAATGTTTGAACCAAATGTTGCCCATTTATTTAATTTAGAATTCAGGTTAAACTGCAAATTGTATTTTTTATAATAATAGCCAAGCATAACATCGGGTTGGTCAACAAAGCCCAAGCCTACGTTATAAGTAGTACCATTACTGCCACCACTTATACCCAAATGATGGGTTTGTACCTTTACTGTGTTAAATATGGCATCAAGCCAGTTGTAATTTGGATATAGTTTTGGATCTGAAGGATTTTGATAAAGCGCTATTTGCGCATCCGTAAATTTGTTGGGATAATTTGAGTTGGTAGCAGCCTGGTTCCACAAGGTCATGTACTGTGCAGAATTATAGATCAGGTTATCAGGTAATGCCGTTGCCCTGGTTATTCCCAAATTATAGTCATATGAAAGTTGCATTTTACCTTCCTTGCCTGGTTTGGTAGTTACCAGTATAACGCCATTTGCCGCGCGTGTTCCATATATGGATGCAGATGCCGCATCTTTTAATACCGTTACCGATTCAATGTTTTGCGGGTCGAGCGCCGTAAGACTTCCTGGTAACCCGTCAACTATTACAAATGGTGAATTACCTGCACCACTAAAAGTACCGTTGCCTCTTATGCGTAAGGTTGTACCTTCATTACCCGCCTCGCCAGAACCCTGAACAACGGACAACCCGGGCAGTTTTCCCTGCAGCAATTGAGTAGGATCAGTTGCTACCCTTTTATTTAGTTCGGTACCGCTTACTGTAGCAACAGCCCCCGTCAAATCGGCTTTCTTTTGCGTACCATATCCTACTACTATAACCTCATTAAGGTTATTTGTAGCATCTTTCATGGTCACATCGATCAGCTTTTGGCTGCCAACAGTTATTTCCAGTGTTTCAAAGCTTACATATGAAAATACTAACACGGCTTGCTCATCGGGTACTTTTATAGTGTACCGTCCCTGCGCGTCGGTAATGGTACCTGTTGCTGATCCTTTTACTTTTACATTAACACCTATTAAAGGCAGCCCCTTAGTGTCAACTACCTTACCTTGTATGTCAATACTGGCTTTTATATCAGGTTTAGTTTCTTCTCCCTTTTGTTTAACCACTATCGTTTCCTGGATAATCTTATAGGTGATTGGCTGGTTGCGGAAGCAAATATTTAACGCTTCTTCAACCTTAACGTGGTCCATGTCAATATTTGTAAGCCGTATACGGTCCATATCCGATTTTACATTAACCAGAATAAGTTGATAGCCACTTTGCTTTTCAATGGATTTTAAGATCTTTTTGATAGATACATTCTTTTCATGAAGCGTAACGGCCTGACTGAAAGTTTTAGCGCTTACACTGGTAAAGACCGTAATCATCATAATGGCAATCAGTTTCATAACCAATAAAACTTTAGTTACGGCGGGCCAACTGCCCGCCACGGACTTATAAATCAATTTCATACTTTTGTACAGTTTGGGTTAGACGTTGAATTTTCAATTATGCTGTCGAGGGATAATTGGTTTGCCCAGATACAACCGGGTAAGTGTTACCAGCACTTCCCGGTTTTTATCATCGTTTTCAGGAAATCGTGTTATATGCAAATGTTGTTATAACTACGTGTGGAGTATGTTCCCTTATGGTGTAGCAGGTATATGTTCTCTCATTTATTTAAAATTTAAGTGAATAATTGGTCATTGCTTATTTATATCTTACAGGCTGATCTTCTCATTTATCGGCCTGGTTATTTCGTTATGATCACCGTTTTTCCTTTGATGGTAAAGTTTAAGCCGGCATATTTTAAAATATTGGTAAATCCGGAAAAATCCACCCTTCGGGACAGGCGCCCAGTAAATTGAAATTCAGGAACCTCGCCTTTATAAACCACATCAAAGTCATACCAACGCGATGCCTGCTGCATGATATTTTTTATATCAGCATTCTTAAATATGAACAGTCCGCTTTTCCAGGCTATTTCCTCGTCAACATCAACTTTGCTGGTTACTTCCTGCCTGCCCTGTCCGCTCGTTATAGCCTGCTGTCCCGGCTTGATCACATTGACTGCCGTTGATGATTGAACCCTCACCGCACCTTCTAAAAGCGTAGTTTTACAGTCAGCTTCATCTTCATAAGACATTACATTAAAATGGGTGCCCAAAACCTGTACCTCGGCTTTATTGGTTTTTACGATAAAAGGCATTTGTGCATTTTTTGCTACCTCAAAATATGCCTCGCCGGTTAAATAAACTCTTCGTTCTTTGCCTGAAAACGAGGTTGGATAACGCAGGGTAGATGCAGAATTCATCCATATTTTTGAACCGTCAGCCAATATTAACTGGTATTCGCCCCCCCGCGGAACCACAATAGTATTATAGATCAATTTTTGGCCGGTGTTGGTCTGCTCATCATTTTTATAGGCCAGTACGTTGTTGTGGTTGGATACCGCCGTACCATCATTTTCGTTTATTGCCAATTGTTCGTGCTTTTTAAGCACAACCTTTTGGCCGTTGCCCAGAATCAATATCGCATGCTTGCTTCCCGGGTGAATTAGATTATGGGCTATAGGTTGTCCGTTTGTTTTTTTTACAGGCCTGTTTTGACGGAATAGTAAGATAGAAACGCTTAATATTAAAATGGCTACAGCTGCATATTTTAATAACGATAAATAATTAAAGTGCGTTGTTTTTTTATCGGGCTGCAACTTGCTCTCCAGTTTACCCCACGCCTCTTCAGTATCAATAGTATCCCAAAAATCCAGTTTTTTTTGCAGGTGGTCAGGATCGGCCAGCTTTTCAAAATGTGTCCGGTTAGCCGCGCTTTCATCAATCCATTTTTTTAACCATAAATGCTCTTGCAGTGTAATATCACCGGTTAAGAGTTTACTGATCAATTCAGCTACGTAAAAATCACGCTCGTTTTTTTCCATTTAATAACATACAAACAGTTAAAGAGAGCAGACGGGTGACAGGTGATAAATCTTTTTTTAATAAAAGCGGCTAAAAATATATACCATCCTAATAATCAGAATAATGCAAATTGGTGGGATTATAAGATTTTATGCATCAATAGCACTAAAGCGGTTGGGGAATGCCTTAATATTTCGCGCAGGATACGCAGGCTGCGTACCTTTTGAGTTTTTACTGTATTGATAGAAACATTCAAATAATCTGCAGTTTCCTGGTTACTAAGGCCCTGAAAATAGCTGAGATAAATTACTTTGCGGTAGCTTTGCGGCAATTGCTGTACGGCTTGCTGTACTTCCTCTAATACCTCAGCCTCTATAAGGCGATAAATTATATTTGATTCTTCTGCAACTTCAACCTGAAAGCTTGGAAACTTGTCAATAACCTTTTGATGTTTATAGGTATTGATACAACTGTTCTTTGTAGTTAGATATAAAAAAGCTTTTACAGCGTTCAAACTATCAAAACCCCTCCGGCGTTCCCATAGTTTCACAAAGGCATCCTGAACAATATCTTCGGCACCATCTTCATTAACAATCCCGGCGGCAAAAAAACAAACTCGCTTATAAAACATATTAAAAATATGATTAAAAGCTTCCTTGTCTCCATTTTGAAATGCCACCATTGAAATTGTTTCAGGCATAAGAATCAGACTTTTAGTTCTTTAAAGATTAAACAATAGCCATATCGACTTGTCCTTGCCTATTAAACCACTGTGCCAAACTCCTAAATTGCTGTCGAAATGTAATCAGCATCAATTAAGCTTATGTAAACATGCACAGCAGCTCGTCCATTTAGTCAGCACTTTTGCAGGTAAAAGGTTCAGTAACCGTTTGTAAGGGTTATGATCAGACATGTCGGGCTGTAATTGGTTAAACTAAAGTAGAAATAAAAGAGCAATAGAAGAGTGAGAATATCAAACAAATTTACGAAAACGTTTGCGCCATTGTCAATTGTTAACGTTAACGGTCGAGATCAGCACTATTACCTTGAAACATAACTTAGTGTATAAATGATTATAAAATCTAATTTTCTGCATTTAACTCTATGACCATACTGGTTAGGGGCATTAATTTACCAGGTGTTAAATTAAGTCCCATGGTCATTAAATAATTCCCGCTAAATGTATGGCCATTTTCAGAAAGGTTTGATTTTGTGCCTGGCATAAGGTTTGTTTCCTGCACCTTATATAACTTATGCCCGTCAAGTCCCTGCAAACGCACCCGGTTAAATACCTCTTTATAACGAGTGTTCAGGTTATAATTGAACAAAACCGCTTTTGATCTCTCATCATTTACATACATGGTTACCATTCGGTTTTCTTCGTAGGGTGAAATAATGCGATACAGATCTCCAAACCATATGATATTGCTAAGCCGGTTATAGTTTTTAACTGCCTGTTTGCTAAACTGCAGCTCTTCTTCAGTCATTTTACTAACCTTTATATCATACCCAAGTTTATCCATCATGGCAACATCTGTTTTAAATTTTATTGACTGCTTGCCCCATGAGGTAACATGACTGGATATGGTTAGCGCCGGAAAAAAATTACTGTAACCCCATTGTATATACACGCGTTCCAGGGGGTCTGTATCATCACTGGGCCAAAATTCTGTGAAATACTTTAAGGCGCCATAATCTGTACGCCCGCCGCCGCCAGAACATAACATAATAGGCAAATGCGGATATTTTTGACGTAACTTATCTAATATTTTATACAAGCTTAAAGTATAATCTACATATAAGGCCGATTGCCGATCCTTTAAATACGACGACCATGCGTTGGTCATGCTCCGGTTACAATCCCATTTTATATAGGCTAAACCCGGGTTTTTTGTTAGCATATCATCAACAATACTATACACATAATCAGCTACCTTGGGGTTTGTAAGATCAAGCACTAACTGATTGCGCTGATAATTTTCTTCGCGGTTGGGTAGCTTTAGTATCCAATCAGGGTGCTGTTCATATAGTTCGCTTTTAGGGTTTACCATTTCCGGTTCCAGCCATATGCCAAATTTTAAACCTTTAGCTTCCGCCTGTTTTACCAGGTAACCAATGCCGTTTGGTAATTTTGCTTTGTTTTCTTGCCAGTCGCCTAAACCGGCTTTATCATTATTACGCGGATATTTGTTCCCAAACCACCCATCGTCCAATAAAAACAGATCGGTACCCAGTTTAGTGGCGTCATCAAATAAATTCACTAATTCCTTTTCATCGAAATTAACGTGTGTAGCCTCCCAGTTATTCAGCAACGTTAAGCGCGGTTTATTACCGTCGAGCACACCATAATTACGAGCCCATTTATGTAAATTACGACTGGCCTGTCCCTTTCCATTGGCAGAATAAGTGAAAATAAAGGCCGGCGTAGTAAAAATTTGACCCTTCTTTAATTTATAGGCCGATGCATAAGAATTGACGCCTGATATTACCCTTAAGGCGTTACGCTCATCAATTTCAAAGTGAAATTTAAAATTACCGGTCCATGCTAATGTGCCCGCTATTAACTCGCCGGTTGTTTCGTCGGTAGGTTTATTCAGTGCCAGGAAAAACACCGGAGTTTGGTACATGTCCGCACGTGTGCCTAATTTACTGTCAATCTCTTTAACACCGCTTGTAAGCTTACTCTCCTGCATTTTCATTTCAGAGGCCCAATCACCGTGAAACTGTGTAAGCCAATAGTCCTTTGCCTCCAGGTGCAACATTGATGAGGCATAATCCTCCAGTGTTATTTCACCTTTTTCATTGTTTTTAATTTCGGCCCAGGATTTTATAACATCCTCCTTGTTAAACGCCTGATAATGCAGGATTACCTGAACCGGGTATTTTGGATCCTGTAATATGATGTTTGTTTCTGATACGTTATCATCCGGGTTTCTTGTTGTATGACTAACGTACTTTAATTCGAGCGAGGGGTTATTATCGCTATGCGTTAAACGGATCGCGGGTTGCAGCAGGTCTTCCATTCCTCCGGCAACATAGGCTTCATGTTTACCTTGTGGAATCAAGCGGGTTTCCTCATCATTTAAAAACCGCTTCCCCAGATACGACTGGTAAACCCTGTTATTGGTGCCAACCGTGAGCACCATACTCACGTTTTTTGTATTGATTAAGATTTGCTTATTGCTTTGCGCGGTTACAACGGCTCCGCTGCAAAAAATAATAAAAGAAACGGCCAGTATAAATTTATTCATATAAAGGGTTTGACTTTACCTGGATAAATTCCTTTTGATAGTTTAAAGGACTTTTGCCGGTGATAAGCTTAAAATACTTGTGAAAATTTGTGAAATTGTTAAATCCGCTTTCGTAACACAGCTGTTTTAAGGGCAGTTTATTTTCTATAAGTAATTTACAGGCCTGGCCAACCCTTATCTCCAGTAAAAATTTAGAATACGTTTTGCTCGTACGCGATTTAAAATAACGACAAAACGAATTTGGACTGATCCCTACCAGGTCGGCAAGCTCATCCATGTGTATTTTATTTTTGAAGTTTGCCAGTGAGTATTCATAAATAACATTGATGCAATCATTTTGCGATTTTTGAACGTTGGGGCTAAACCCAATTGACGACAGACAATCGGCCTGATCACACTCGGCAATTGCATTTAAAGCCTCCATTAATAAAATTATCTTTTTTGAGCCGCCGGCTGTCAGCAGCATCTCCATAATTTCGGCTATAATTTTTTTCGTTTTGCCGGTAATTTGAATCCCACGCCTGGCTTTTTCCAGCGTAGTTTTGATCAACTTATTTTCCGGGAGCTGCAAAAAACCATTTCCCCAAAAGTTTTCACTGAAATGAGCCACGCGTATATCAACCTCGGCGCTGTTGGCCTGCGAAAAATGGCTATCATCAAACCGCCAGTAATGTGGCAAGTAAGCACCTACCATCACAATATCGCCAGCCTTAAACTGCCGTATGTTATCACCGATAAACTGTGTGCCGCCGCCTTTTTTAAAATGGATCAGTTCTACTTCGGGGTGATAATGCCATCGGTTATTAATGCAGGGAACGAGGTCTTGCCTTACACTAAACGATTGAGCAGGGCCGGCCGATACTTTCAATAAATGTGGCTTCATTCAACTTGATTTTTTATTGGTTAAATAAATTATATAGTTATTGTTCAAGGACAGCTATATCAGCAAACCTTACATCTTCATCCCTGATATACGCCGGGCTTTTTAAGCTTCGGTAAATTCCCCATTTTGGCCTGCAAAATGATGTACCCTTTCGCCACAGGTCAATATCATTATTGGTATAGTTAAGCAACACCTTACCATCGGCTACACGTTTAATATCAGCGCTGTAGGTGCCGTGACTGTCATATCGTAATCTTTCGGTCACTTCAACCCAGGTTCCTTTAAATTCGGCCAGGTTAACGCGGATTAAAACCCCTTGCGACGTTTCCTTTACCGAACCCGTATGGATGATCTCAAATTTATCAGGCTCGCCAAACCGTGGAGTAAAGGTTACAATAGGCGCCCCGGAATCCCCGTCGCCGGCTTTTATTTGATGTATATGGGTAAAAGTTGGCTGCGCCTTAAAGCCGCTATCTATTTTAAATTTCCATTTATAAACAACCGTTTCACCTTGCTCACCCTTCAATTTAGCTGCAGAAGGTCCATAAGTTTTTATCTCTACCCGCTCCCTGTCATAATTTCTGCACCGGTCATTATCTTCTCTAACGTGGCTGTGAAAAACAAATACATATTCATTTAGCTGTTTATCAAAAACTTCTGTAATATGTTTAACAGGGTGCGCGCAATCTGGCACTTCACAGGCGTCACCACCCAATACACCAGATATTTGCTGATATGCATCATTACTTCCGTTGGCTTTCAAAACAACCTGCCCTTTCAGCAGGTTGTTTATCAGTAGTAATGCGACAATTAAAAATGCCGGGCTTCTAAAAAACATGATAAATTTTGATTTCATTTAATCGAGAGCGCCGGTTTTCATTTTACCGGTTGAATTAGCAGCCTGTGAGCCAATGGTTCCCTTTACCTCTACCTTAATAACAGTGGCAGTGGTATCTGTAGCCTTGTCAGGTACATTTATAACCAGCCCATCGTTAGCGGCTTCAGTTTTTAAAGCGGCTCCGCCAGCCAGCATTTTAGCGCTTACAACATCGCCCTTTAACCCCGGAACAACCAGCTTGCCATCTGAAGGCCAATTAAATACCGAGAAATACAGAACAGTATTTTTACCGCCTGGCTTAAGGGTACAACGGCCCCAGCTTAGCGGTTGCAGTGGGCTTGCCTTAGTAGCATATATAGCTTCGCCGTTTACTTTCATCCATTCGCCCATCCTTTTTAACGAGGTTATACTTTCCTGCGGAAATTCGCCCTCGGCATCTGGACCCACATTTAAGAGATAGTTGCCACCTTTTGAAGCAATATCGATGAGGTTATGGATTAGCGTTTCGGGGGTTTTCCATTTATGGTCATAGCTTTTGTAACCCCAGGTTCCGTTCATGGTCATACAGGTTTCCCAGTCTTTTCCGTCAAGCTCGCTGAGGTTAGGTATCTTTTGTTCGGGTGTTTTGTAATCACCAGCAAAATTGGGACGTTTAAGGCGATCATTGCTGATAATGTTGGGTTGCAATGTTAAAACATCATGCAGTTTCTGCGCAAACTCATCGGTCATAGCCGTTGGAGTATCCCACCATATTACGGCCACATCACCATAATTGGTAAGCAGTTCTTTTACCTGTGGAACGGCTACCCTGTCAATATAATCGGCCATGGTAGCAGAAGTTTGCATCGGATCCCAATGGCCGCTATTTTCCTTCGTATAAGCATCTATTTTTGCAGAATCAGGATTTGGCCACCCTTCACTGCTCGCCTTACGTGCAGCCGCCCCGCCCGGATTGTTCCAGTCCTGTGCCTGTGAATAATAAAAGCCTAATTTAATGCCATATTTTTTGCAAGCTGCAGCCAATGGTTTTAAAACATCTTTACCATAAGGTGTTGCATCAACAATATTCCATTTACTGGCCTTTGATTTAAACATGGCAAATCCGTCATGGTGTTTTGCGGTTATCACAATATATTTCATACCAGCTTCTTTAGCCAGTTTAACCCAGGCATCGGGGTTATATTTTACCGGATTGAATTTTTTGGCAAATTGCTGGTACTCCGCCACGGGGATCTTGCCCCTGTTCATGATCCATTCGCCGCCGCGGCCCACTTCATGCCCTTTGTACACGCCCGCCAGCTCGGCGTAATCGCCCCAATGTATAAACATACCAAAACGGGCTTCTCGCCACCATTTCATTCGCTCATCGCGTGAAAGTTCTTTTTGAGCAAAAGCGGAGTGCATAAAAAATACAGATAGCAAACACGCTATAAAAAGTTTTTTCATAAGGTTTTATTTGTAGCAGAACTAACTCTGCAATGGTTTATAATAATGTTTGTTAGCAAGTTAATTGGTATAGTAAGCAGTTGGTGTACTACTAACTATCATTATATAGTACAATCATCGTGAGGTTTGGTACCATTACGACAGGTGATAATTTTACGAAAACGTTTTCGTTGGTGTTAAATCTTACTACCTGATTTCCCGTTTTCCAGATACAATCCGAAATTACTTATAGCCACATTCGTTTTAGCTTTAAGAACGGTTAGTTTTACTTTCCAGGCAATGGTTGGGGGGAACTTCACGATCAGGTTTTTCCCTATGGTGGTTCCGTGCGCCAGTAATTTCCAGTCGCTATCTAATTGCGCTTCAACCTTATATTCTTCAATATGTTGGCCTAATGCTTCGCTAAGTTGCAAGGCATTCATATTTACCGGGCCTTCCATATCAATTTCGAGGGCTGCTTTTGTAACTCCATCATCGGTACACCAATAAGTGTTTTGGTTGCCATCAACAGATTTTTCGCCCCCAAACTCGTGGGTATTGCCTTTTACATCACTGGTATTAACCGGCCGGGCAAAGGCCAGATTTAAACCCAATGTTTTATCCCCATCTGTTTTAACCGGTAAAACACTCACCACTTTATTAGGAAACATTTTTTTTGAATTAGCAATATAACCTATGTTTTTAATGCCCTGCGTACCTGCGCGCTCTGCCAGCTGGGCCAGGTACAGGCTTTGTATACCAACCGGCGACCCGTGCGAATCAAAGTTTCCATCGGGTAAAACAGGGTTGCTGTCAAACAAGCGTGCAGTTTGTTCGCGTTTACCTATACAGCCAATAGCCCAGTTTGCAGCGCCCGGTGGATTCTGAATAATATATGTTTTGGCTATGCAATTCCAGGCTACGGCCCATCCCATTGTCCAACCGTGGCCCGAACCGGCAATACCGCGGTTCATGAAATCAATACCGCCATCAGGTACAGTGCAATTATCAACCAATAATCCGGTAGACCAACGCTGATGCGGCTGGATGCGGCTGCCAATGCCTTTAAACGTACAGTTAAGTAAAACATTAGGACCCGCAATTAATGAGGATGTCCACACGAAATACATATTGCCACCAGTGATTTCACACCTATCGATGAGGTTTTGACTACCTTCCAAACTAAAATCTGTTGGTTTTGATGCACCCAGATTAGCATAAGTATGCTTAACTATAACTTTTTCCATGGTGATCCTGTTGCCGGCAAGCACGGTTGTGTTCATCGTTTCTTCGCAGTACACATCCTTAACCCAACAATCATCGCCACCAACGCGTACACCTGCGTAAGGGGCATGCCCGTAATCAATTTCAAGCGGCGGGCATTGAATATGCAAGTTTTCCACACCAACCTGCATAACACGTGGGGCAGGCATTGCCTTTACAACTATTGCGCCCGGTGGATTTAAAAACTTTGCATCATAAGAATCAGCCAATGGGATGTCCAACGTGAGTTTATTGCCCGCAATTGCTATGATCTTTCTTTTGGTAACGCCATGTGCGCCTGTTCTGATCCAGGTTTGTTTTTTGCCATCGCGCCACATATTATCCATCCCCATAAAATGCACCCAGCTTTCGGTTACCGGCCGGTTAATATTAATGATATCGCCAATCTTAAATCCCGAGGCATCAGCTACCGTAAAAGATACACTGCCCGAGGGCACATAGGCGTCCGTAATTGATGTTCTGATAGTATTAACCGTACTGCTATCCGCTTTTTCGGTTCTTCCTAATGCCACGTTGGTATTACCCCTGCCAATTACTATAGCTGTATGCGGGCTGCCAACCATTTTAATGATAGTACCTCCTGCCCCGCTGCCATGGCCACGCAACACAACACCGCTTACCGACAAAACAATGAGGCCTGAACATGTGAATGTGCCTGGAGCCAGTTCAACTGTTCCCCTAAAACCGTTTTTTAAGGGCATTGCAGCTACCTCATCAATGGCGTTTTGAATAAGTTGGGTATCATCATTTCCGCCGGAAGGTTTTACCAGTCGTTTTGCCGGCACAACGGGCAGCGCTATACCGCCGCCCATATAACCAGCGTGCGAAAAATCCATGATCTTATCGCCGGCCGGGGTGGTTTTATAAACCAGTTTACCATCTTTACCCCAGTATACCCATTCGCTTTCAATTTTTTGAGCCGATGTAATATTGGTTATCAGCAAGCTCAACAGAAGTAGTGCAATTTTTTTCATACGTTCATTTAGCATTATAATCAACATCATCGGGATTGAGGATATGTGCTTTAACAGGTGAATTGCTCAGTTCATCGGCGCCAATATCAAGCTGCGTGGTACGCGATTGCCCGTCCATGTCGAACTTTACACCGGAATATGAACCAACAGCATGGTTAATAGCTGGGCTGCCTGGTTGAAGGTGATAAGTGCCATCAGATGTTTTAGCCAGCTTAGGGTCTACAATTTTATAGCTGTCGGCCGGCATATTCCCGGCATCCTTTACATTGAATAAAATATTGCCTGCCCATTGCGGATTGGAATAAGGTCCGGCTATGGCAGCTGCCTGGCCTCCTCCCTGAATAATATTATTGGCCACGGTGATATAAGTAGCACCCATACCATTTTTACGACTGGTTTGTATAATGTTTTCCTTATTATTAATCAGCGTATTAAAAGCAATCAGTACCCTGTCGGGCCGGTCATGAGCAGTGAGCTGTGCGCCATCGGCTACTTCGCCGTCGCCATTACCTATTACAATGGCCGAACTACAATTTTCAAAATAGTTATTATAGATCAGGTGGTCGTCGCCAAATATTCTTAGCCCCGGTGTATTGATAAAATAATTACCATAAACAAGGCTTTTATTACCATGACGCAGTGTAAACTGCGCCGGACAGTTACGAATAGTATTATACCTGAGTGTTACTGCTGATGCTTTAACCGAGATCAATTCATTTTCACCCTCGCATTTTTCAAATAAGTTATATTCAACAATGCTGTTGCTTGATGATAAGCTGAACCCGCTCAAGCCAAATTGGAGTGCTTCTGCACCGTTTTTACCTCCCTGACTTGCCTGATTGTTGAAATAATTATGATGGATATGTAACCTTTCGGCAATTTGCTTATCCTGCCCGCGAATGGCAATAAATCTGCCCATGGCGTTTTTATTTTGAAAGGTATTGTGGTCAACTTCCTGATCACTTCCGGCAATAGTAAAATCCTCACCATCGCCGGGGGTTTCAAAAATATTTTGAGTAAAGCGGCAAAAGCTGGTACCCGCACCTGTTTTGGCCCGTGATGCTGCATGCGTAAACTTAAATCCCCGGATAATAATATACGCTGCGGGGCTTATTAAGCTAAAGCCGCCTTTTCCGGTAATTTCTGCAGCGCCAGCATGTTGAGCGGCAACAATGATGTTTTTTGAAGGCGTGCCTTTTTCATTAACAATAATATCATCCGTAGTTGTATACACACCATCGGCTAATTGGATAACGTCACCGGGTTTGGCCTTATTGATAGCCTTTTGCAGCTCGGCAATGGATGAAACCGTAATAGTGCCTGCCAAGACTTTTTTTGACGGCAATAACAATAAAATAACAAGCACAGCAACTAATGCGGCGTTGCCTGTTTTTAAATAAATTTGAAGATATCTCTTATACATTATTAAAAGTTTTTATGATGACCTGGGAATATGAAACCACTAACATCGACTTATTTCCCAGTGGTTTAATTGTATAAAGAAGCTAATTGATACACTCAATTGGCCTTATCATTATTGTTACAAAACAGGTATCCCGGATGTAACTATTCCCGTAACCTTATTGCCTGGGTAGATGCGCCTGAGGTTACAACCAATGCTTTACCGGCTTTTGAGATATCCCCGCCCTCTATTTTAATATTGGCACATGTTGAACCTTCGGCCTGTAGTAAGTTTGTTACTGGGGTTAGCACACGCAGCGCGGTGACCAAAATATCCTGAGTGTTTATAAATCGTAATAACGATTCCGCATTTTTTTGTCCCTGAGCACTTAAGCCATTCACTGTTGCATCTTGTACATTATCAAGGATTAGGGCCGGGCGCATATCCGGGCTGGTCATGGCAAATCTGATGTTATGGAGCGTTAACCCCCGCACATTCCGGGCGTACATGCCATAGGCCGGAGGAATACCAATCTGGTAATATTCGCCCGCAACTTTAGGAACATCCCTTACTGATGCATGCTCTGCGGTACCTCCACCCGGAAAAGTGACATCCACATTGTTAAAAGAAATATTCTCTAAATAAACATCGTTCATAGCGTTCAGCGTAATACAGGAAAATATTTCTCCGGGATTATATTTACTGGCAAATTCCGAACCCCGAAGCGGAACAGGTTTTACCACTGTAGCCTGGATATTGTTAAAGGAAATATTTCGTATAATCCCCGGGGTGTCAGTAACTTTATTAACCGAAGATTTGGCGGTACCCAAACCTATGGAGATGGGCCCGGTTACATCCTTCATTACCAGATTTGAAAATGTGATATTCTCAAACCGTGATCCGGGAGAACAGCGCATTTTTATGGGACAGCCATAGGTTTCGTAAATAAGGCAATTAGAAACCATAATATTTTCGGCTTCGCCTCCCCCAAAACGAAACACCGACCATCGTGTGCTAAAAGAGCAATCGGAAACAGTTACAAACTTACAGCTGCCAAATAGAGCACAGGCATCATCCTGGCTTTGCACATCGCAGTTGCTCACATGTACATAGGTACTGCCAATAAAATGGAACCCGTCATTATTGTGAATCACCTTGCCCCGAATGTACAATCCTTCCATTTTTACATAAGAGCAAAGGCAAACACGCACAGAGTGATAAGCGCTGTTGATAAGCGAAATGTCACGGACGGTAAGGTTTTTGCATTGGTAAAAAAGTAAATGGTAAGGCCGATGATTGCCTGTAATACCGGCGGGCGGCAAAACTCCTTTAGTATCGCTGCGGAACTGCGCGCCCTGCCCATCAATGATCCCGTTGCCCTCAATAGTGATATTTTCGGCGTTGGCTGCAAATATCAACCCTACATTTCCATCGTTCATTGTCCATCCAATGTCAAGGGGGATAGCGTCACTGGCATGGTATTGCCTGCCATCCGCACTTCCTAACAATTTCCCTTGTGCCGCAATGTGAAGTGTAACGTTGCTTTTTAATTCGACCGTTCCTATAACAAATACTCCGGCAGGCACCAGCACCGTACCGCCCTGTTCTTTATTGCAGGTATCAATTGCTGTTTGCAAAGCCGCTGTATCCAATGCTTTACCATCGCCTTTTGCGCCAAAGTCGCGAATGTTATAAACCCGGGCACCCATATCATTACCGGTTGCTTTTACTTGTGGCAGGCGCCCAGCACCAAAGGTATGGGATGTAACTGCTATTAACCCTGTGCCTAAAGAAACCTTACCCATTGCACCCAACCAATTGCGGCGGGATATTGCTTTATTATCTTGATCTGTCATCAGTAATTCAATTTTGGTTTGTTTAAATTAACCGGCCGTGGCAGGGGTGTCACGACCGGTATTAAGTAAGATCAGTATTATTTGGTTTGATAGTAAAGCACCTTGTCAATTACCTGTATAGCTCCGTTTATGGCTAAAATATTGGTTGTCCGTACATTTATATAGCCAACAGAATTGGAAAAATCATTTAACCGTATGTTATAGTTCTGATCGTTATTAATGCGCAGGGTCATTACGGAGTTAGGGTTTAACGGGTCATAGTTTAACGGTTGCAGCGTAGTAGCTGTAACGTTAGTCGGAGTTAAATTATTAAATGAGTATGCTCCTTGCACAATAAGATACAACAGGTAATTTTTCACCTGCTCCTTGGGGTAATCGCTCCATTTTGTACCAGGTTTACCATTTACCAGGTATTTGCCCCAATAACAATCATCAGTAATGGTGGGTACACTATTCACTAAGGTTGTCCTGAAAATGGCATCGTTGTGTAATAGTATAAATGTGCAATTGGTTTTGATATATAAATTGGTATCAATACCCGAATATTCAATGGCCTGGCGCATCAGTTTAAAAATGGTATCCTTTGCAGCAAAGTTGTAACTGCGGTCTTTAATAAACTGCCAGGTAGTTTTATCAATATGCGGATCAAGCACATAAGGGTGATAATCAGCATTTTCCTGCATCTTTAATCCGGCCAGGTTACAGCTTGCCACGCTTATTAAAAAGCCTGCGAAAGCAAACCATAAACCTGCCTGTTCTATCTTTTTCATATGATATAGTTTTGATTAATAAGGTGGATTTTGAGTGAGTTTAGTATTTGCATTCAGCACATCCTGATCAATGGGCCAGAATATGGTCCTTGGGTCGCCAAAGCCTGTAGCGGGAAAACCCTTTTGTATTTGCCTGTTCCTGAGTATTGGATCCATAATGCTGATAGTTATTCCAGTCCTTTGCAGATCAAACCAGCGTTTAGCTTCACAAAACAATTCCAGTTGTCTTTCGCGCAGAATTCCGTTGGTGTTAACCGGGCTGCCATAAAGCATGGCGTCGGCATTGGCAAAATCACCGGCCTGGTAGGCTGGCAAGCCAGCCCTGGTACGTACCATGTTCAAGTAAATCAAGGCATTGGCCAGGTCGCCGGTCCTGTTTAAAGCTTCGGCGCGTAAAAGGTAGATATCAGCCAGGCGGTATAGCGGAAAAAGCAGGTTTGCCTGAGGTGAATTAGGATATATCTGATTGCCGTTCTTATCCAAATTGGGCGCATAATACTTTAAAATTTTATCATGTGCCTTCACTTTAAAATCAACGGTCTGCGCGCCTCGGATGTCTGTTGTGGCTGTAGTAAAATAATTCCACATGGCCGGGTCAACGGCAAAATCGCTATTGGTATCGCCGGCGCCTATTGCCTGCGACGTTTTGTTACCGCCATCAACCGTAAAATCCCAGTTTAAGCTCCAGATATCCTCTTTGGTATTTAACGGAGAGGTGAAAATATTTTTCCAGGTAGCGGTAGGTTCCAGGCTATAACGCTTCAACGCAAAAAGATTATCACACCATAACAAAGCATTGGTGTAATCATGATTATACATGTAAACGTCCATCAGCGTGGCTGCAATGCCACCTGAATTCATATTCCAAACCACTGAGGTCGTCTTATCTGACAGATCATAGGCTTTGAGCAGATCAGGCAGGATAACATTTTTTACGACATCAGCCGCTGGTGTTACACCCTTATAGGGGTCAGTTGTCAGGTCTTCATATGGTTCTGTCCATACGGGGACGTTTCCCCAAAGCCTGATGAGCCAGAAATAGCAGTAAGCCCTTATCGCTAAGGCCTGAGCCTGAAGGTCTTTTGACAGGGCTGGGTCAATTACGGCAATAGTTGGAATATATTTGATAGCGAAGTTAGCACGGCTTATGGTTGTATAGATCAGTGTCCAGTCAGACCCGGTGATGGTGGGAGTTAAAGCATTAACAGCCAGAGAACTATAATAAGTAGGGTGAAAAGTAAAGTTATCACTTCTAAAATCGCCCCAATAAATAAACTGGCTGTTAAACATATCCTGAACGCCATCATAGATCCCGGCAACACCCGCCTTGGCATCGTCGGCTGTTTTCCAAAACTTATCACCCCCTAATTGGCTTTTAGGCGGTTGATTTAATAGCTTTTTACAACTAAATAGTGAGATTGCCAGCATCAAAAAAGCAATATTTAACACTTTTTTCATAAAAATTCGTTTAAAAATTAACATTTATACCAAAACCAAATTCGCGCCGGCGCGGATACCGGCCGCCATCATTACCCGGTGTTAAAGCCGAGCCCGACGAAAACTCAGGATCGTACCAGGAGTAGTTTGTCCAGGTGAGCAGGTTCGCTCCATATACATATGCCCCGATATTTTTGAGCTTAATGCGTGAGGCTATATTTGATGGTAAATTATAAGTAAACTTGGCATAACTGAGCCTTATAAAAGAGGTATTTTCCAGGAAGCGGGTTTGCGTGCCCGGAAAATTCGCCGTAGAATGTTTGCGGCCCATGTACGGTACATCAGTAATATCGCCCTGATTTTTCCAGGAGTGATAGGTGGTATAGTTATCAGCCACAATGCCCGAGGTACTAAGGTCATCAAGTGTTTGCCTTGCGCTTACATAAGCCTCGCCGCCCCAAAGGGTGTTAAAGGTAAATGATAAGCTGAATTGTTTATAATTGATGGTATTGATGATGGCACCATAGAACGACGGCTGCGCGTTACCTAATACCTGCCGGTCATTGGCATCTATTACACTGTCTTTCTGAACGTTGTCAAATATCATATCGCCGCCAAGCAATAGGGCGCCGCCTGCATACATGTGGTGTACGGTACCTGAGTACGTTTGCCCGTTAAGGGTGTAACCTGAGGCTGTTTTGCCATCGGCCGAAACCCCTACCGGCGTTAGCCTGTTCCAATTGCCATCATAGGCATTTGAAGCGTCGTACTGGTAAACGCCCAGGCCCTTATATCCATAAAAATCGCCGATCTTGCCGCCTTCCTGAACCAGGTAAGTAGCGCCGCCTGATGAGGCCAGGAATGGCTGATGATTGTAAAGGCTCTTGATCCTGTTGCGCTCGATGGATAAACTGGCATTGATATTCCAGCTAAAGTTTCTGCTGGTTACCGGTGTGGCGTTCACAGAAAGTTCAACACCTTTATTGGTAACATCGCCTACGTTTACATATACATTGGTGAAGCCTGTTTCAACCGGGATATTGCGCTGATAAAGCAGGTTTTTTGTTACTTTTTGATAATAATCGGCGCTTATATTCAAGCGGCCTTTAAAAAACTGCAGATCCATACCTATGTTTTTCTGGATATTGCTTTCCCACTTCAATTGTGAGTTTCCAAACTGGTCGCTTAAAACCACACCATTCACAGCATTGTAGAACGAAGATCCAAAGGTGTAGATCAGCAGGTTGGAATTGGCCGGAATACGGTCATTCCCTACCTGCCCGTAACTCAGCCTTAGTTTGGCGTCTTCAAGGAAATTTCTTGACCAGGCCATAAATGGCTCATCTGAGAAACGCCACGCCGCAGACGCACCATAGAAGTTACCGTATTGGTTTGAACTACCAAACTTTGACGACCCATCTTTACGATACACTACGCTTAATAAGTACCTGCTTTTGTAATTATAACCCGCCCGGGCATAAAACGACTCCCGACTGGTTGAGCCCGCATTGGTGTTGGTGTTGGTTAGGTCAATAGTACCTGCTACGTTAGAGGTATAAATGCTTTCGTTGGCATAGTTTGATCCGGCTATTTTAAAATTGTTATTCTGAGTTTTTTCGGCACTCACCCCCGCCACAGCAGTTATCAGGTGATCACCCAGTTTTTTATTATAATTTAAAAACCCCTGGTAGGCCCAGTTGGTATTAACGGCAAAGCTTTCTTTGCCTGAGTTAACTGTAGGGTTGGCACTACTTAAAAGTTTAGGATCGAAGAACACATTGTGCGGTGTTGACAGGCCAAAATCAAAGTTATTGGTTAAACGAAGGTCTTTACTAATGGTATAGTCAATCTGGTTAAACAGATCACCTGTATAGGTATTGGTTACGTTAACCTCAAGCAAGGCGACTGATAATGGGTTGCGGCGCCCGCTAATGTAACCCGTCAGGCTGCCATCGGGGTAATATAAAGCCAAATTTGAAGGTCGCTGAAACGCCTGGTTAATCGTGTTGCCCTCATTGATATTATTGTTGGTATTATAACCGAAGGAAAGGCGGTTACTATATTTAAATCTGGGTGACACCTGATAATCCAGATTGAAACGGGCCTGCAGTGTTTTTGAGTAACTGTTAACTATCAAGCCCTCATCATTAATATAACGGAGACTTGAATAGTAGGTGATATTTTTTTCACCGCCGCTAACTCCAAAATCAATAATGTCTTTTTTAGCCAGCTGAGTAATTACATCCTGGTTATCATTATCAGAATTGAAAACCACATTGAGCGAATCATTTGTGGTAGTTGGCTTATCAGGGCTATTACCGTTATATAAATTCCGTTCAATGCGCAGATCCTTGGAGTTGGGTTGTCCCAGCTTATGGGCCATCACACCGTAAATACGGGCATATTGGGCGTTAATAAGCGGTTTGCCGGCCTGGCCGCGCTTAGTGGTAATTAATATAACGCCATTTGCCGCCTGCGAACCATAAATAGCTGCCGACGCGGCATCTTTTAAAACCTCAATTGACTGTATATCATTGGGGTTAACATTATCGGCGCTTGGGCTTAAAATACCATCAATTACAAACAACGGCGCATTACCAGCGGTTGAAAAGGTAGACCCGCCACGTATCTGTATGGAACCGGAAGCACCGGGTTCGCCAGAGTCATTTACTACCAATACGCCCGATGCCTGCGACTGTAAAGCATCCACGAGGTTAATAGGATGGCGCTCCTCTATCTGTTTGGCCGAAATTGTTGAGATGGCGCCTGTAAGGTCGCGCTTTGTTACCGACTGGCCATAACCGGTTACGATCACCTCGTTCAGGTCGGTTGCTGATTCCTTAAGCGTTACATTAATGCTTTTACGGTCGCCAACCGTTACTTCGGTTGAAACATATCCCACAAATGTGAACACCAGGATAGAATTACCATCGGGTACATTGATGGTAAACTTTCCGTTATTATCTGTCAGCACGCCCAGGTTGGTGCCTTTTATTTTTACGCTTACTCCCGGTAAGGGCCCTTTATCATCCGCTACCTGGCCGGTAACGGGTATAAGGACCGGCGGCGTTTTTCTTTCACTGATGATGACCAGGTTGTTGCTGTCTACCCTGTAAGTAAGGCCCGTTTTGGCTAACAACCTGTCCATTACCTCGGTTATGGAGGCATTAGCCAGGTTTACATCACTTACATGTATCGCATTTAAAGCATCATCATTATAAACGAAACGGTAGGTACTTGTTCTTTCAATTTCTGTAAGCGCTTTTTTTATGGACACATCACGAAGATTGATGTTGATCCTGTTTTGACCGTAGCCTTTTGAAAAAACCTGAAATGAAGATATGAGTATCAGGATCAGGGTACACTTTGCCATAAGAAGTATTTTTAAATAGCATCGCAACCGCACATTGCTTATGCGGCAAGCATTTTTTTTCATAATTTAGTATTTAGGTTACTTTAATTATTGGTTTAAGAGACTCGTAGTTGGGTACCAAATATTGCGGGGGATGCGCCAACATTCTCCGCTTTTTGGTTTATGAAGATTTATGGGTCAAATTTTATCATACGCATATTTTCATCTTAAAAATTATTGGTTAATAAATAGTTACGTTTCCATTATCTATCAAAAAGTTAAAATCGCTGGTAGCTTTAAGTGCCTCCAGCGCAGTACTCAATGACTCTTTTGTAAATTTTCCGCTAAACCTTTTCTGTTTTAATTGCTCATTTTTAAATGAGATAGAAACGCTGTACCACCTCTCCATTTTTTTGGCAACTTCATCAAAGTATTCGTTATCAAACACCAGCTTGTTTTCAAGCCACTGGGCCTCTGAGGGTAATGAATCGTTTTTTGCGGTATGCAGGGCGCTTAAGGTAATAAGCGCGTTGTTTTGGTCACTGTGAAACCTGCCCCGGTTAGGAATAGTGAGTTTTTCAGAAGGCTTCAATATGATAACATGATCAGGATTTGATGCCGGGGTAAGTTCTATCCGCCCCCTGATCAGTGAGGTTTCAGCAACATTATCATCTGCATAAGAACGCACATTAAAAGCCGTGCCCAATACTTTTATTTGCATGGCTGCGGTGGTTACAATAAAGGGGTGCTCACTGTCCTTCACCACATCAAAAAATGCCTCGCCGGTTAATTGTATACGCCGGCATTTGTTGCCATAATTTGTTTTATAAACAATTTTACTGCCTGCATTAAGCCATACCTTAGTGCCATCGGGCAGAACAATTTTACTTACATTGCCCCGGGGCGCGGTAATCTGATAAGTTCTAACATCATAATTACCATAATAATTTTTCCAGTAAAAAAACGACAGCAGTCCAAAAACCAAACATGCCGCGGCTACTGTCACCGGGATAAATCTTCGTTTGGTATTTGTTGCCAAAATACCAGCTTCATTTACCGGGTTATGCCCGGAGGCACTATCACGGGTATCAAGTTTATATTCCAGTTTGTCCCATTTTTGCTGTAGTTTGCCGGGGATAAAACGGGGCAGCTCATCGGGATTTTGCCGCCACATGGCTTCTAATATCTGTATCGAATAAACATTGGCCCAGGGTTGCTTAAGCAGCATTTCCAACTGATGCAGCTCTTCGGGAGTAGCTTCATTATTCAGTTTTTTTCCAACAAGTATCCAAAGTGTGTCCTGGTTCATTTTTTTTGCTCACTAACAAGGACAGGAAAAAATGAAAACACCCCAGTGAAAAAAATAAAATTTAAATGAAATAACAGGTTGCACTAAAAATATTCATCGATGAGTCGTGATTTTTTTATCTGGAAGTATATAGTTAAATACCAACTCAACCTATAAAGAATGATTACATTTATAGTTGTCATTCTTGTTGCCTTGATATATGAAGATCATAACCTCGACATTCTTAACAAATTTTCAAAAAGAAAGCGTCTGCAATTTGTGGAATAATGAATACCCCATGAGCCTGCAATATAAAAGCATATCAGAATTTGACGAATATTTAAACGGCCTCTCAGAAAAAAAACATTATTTGCTAATTAACAAGCAAGGAATTATTGCAGCATGGGGGGCTACATTTAAGCGTAATAACGAAAAGTGGTTTGCTATTATCATAGACAGTGCAATTCATGGAAAGGGTTATGGCACCGCAATATTAAATGAAATTAAAAAAGGAGAACAACATTTAGTTGGATGGGTAATTGATCACGATCAAGATTCAAAGGTAAACGGAGATAAATATCGTTCGCCGTTAACTTTTTACACAAAAAATCATTTTAATATTCTTCCAGATAGCCGTATCGAATCCACAACTATCTCAGCCGTAAAGATTGTTTGGCAGGAAGAATAAACAATTCTCTTTTGCCCGCATCCCAAATAAAAAGTTACAAACAATGGCCTTTTACTTGCCGATCATCCTTTAATATGGTCTGGCTAAAAAAGAAAAATGTTAGCTATTTTTTTAAGCACTTTTTTATGGCCGACGGTTGGGGCAGAAATTGCGGCGGCTATTGTTTTCAGCGCGTTGCCCATATGGTATTCAACCGTTTTAACTGAGATGTTCAATATTTCTGCCACCTGCCGGTATTTCAGCCGCTCCTCTTTAACAAGCTTATATACCATTTTGCATTGTGCGGGCAATTGCTCTACTGTATTGTCAATAGTTTTAGCAAGTTCATCAGTGATCAATATATCTTCGGCAGAGCCGCTATGGTCCTTAAACTCAAAATTAACCGATTCAATATCCACATAAGTCATTCTGTTAGCCGCATTATAATTAAGCGACTGGTTTTTAACCGCTACGTATAAGTAAACCGTTAAATTATTAACATTGGCCAGGTTGGCCCGGGTTTCCCATATCTTTACAAAAACATCATCTACTATCTCTTCGCCTACTTCTGTTAACTTCACAAAAGAACAGGCTAAGTTTAACAGCCTTTCGTAATACAAAAAATAGATCTTTTTAAAAGATGCCAGATCATCATCGTGCGCAATTTTTAACAGTAAATCTTTAACGTCAATATCTAACATTAGTAATCAGGTTTGTTTGGTACGTACATTCCGGGTGGGAGAAATGCTTATAATTGGTAGCCCTAAATTAGGTTAGAAAAGCAAGGCAGAAATAAACAATATTGACCATTTACTAATCTCATTTTACAATTGTGCATATTTCCCCTTGTCATTTGGCTGATGCCCCAGGCAAACCCGGTTAATAGGAAACAGGCACTAAAACAAAACGCCCGTAAATTTTATTTACAGGCGTTTTGAGCAGCGGTATTGAATTTAATTTTCTTTGCCGCTGAATATTAATGCTGCAGGTTTATTGCCCCAGGTATCATTGTACCAAACGGAGTTTAGTACCTGCACATCCCGGGAGCTTTTAAAACCTATCATTTGAGGATTATCCTGCGCGCGCACAGCTTTAACAGCATTTATTTTAGCACCGGTCACATCATCCAGAAACAGGGCGTACCTACTGTCCCTTTTCTCATAATTAAAGGTGCAATTGTTTACCGTAAGCCCGTTTACATGACGAGCCCACAGGCCATATGAGGGCTGTACTTTCAGGTCTGCTACGTTGTACTGGCCAACGCCAAGTTCGGGCGGTACGTTTGCCGTATCAGCAAGCGGGTTGCCGCCTTTTACCAGGAAATGCACATCATCAAACATTACGTTTTTAATATAGCCTGTATGCTCGCCATTAGGCAGTTTAAAATCAAGGCCACCTGCAACATCGGCAGCATCGGGCAGCTTGTAACCGGCAATAATAGGTGTTGCTTTTCGCTGGGTGCCATCATAGGGTTTCCATCTTTTGCCGTTGTATGAGCTGCCGCCATACACCTCAAATACATCTAAACCTTTCAGGCTTATGTTTTCCACTTCGCCTATATTTACGTTTTTAATCAGCAGCTCATCATGCTTTTTGCCATTTTCGGTAAATACGTACCGTCCTGCCTCGGCGCCTATAACACGGCCACGATTAGAGATAGAAATAAAAAATGGCGAAGTTGCCCTGTACATTCTTGATCGCTCGCGGATTGGACCCGTGCGGCCGCTGTTGAGGTAGATACCCCTTACATGCGCGCCATCATTGGTTGAGATAGAAAATCCGGCTTTGTTTGCACCCAGCACATAAATATTATCTACATACACATCGGTAATATCATCCGCAGTTTCTGATCCTATCTGGATAAGGTTGCAATTGGTATCGCCAATAATATTACGCACCATATAATTACTTGCAGGCCTGGTGAACCCCAGCGAACAATCAGAGCCGGGTTTTACCACATCGTCTGAGCTAACCCTTGAAAATATATTGGTAACTGTTACCTTATTGCACTCCATAAAATCATACACATCGCGCACATTGGTTTGGTTGTTTTTACTGATGTAGGTATCATGTATATTAATACCATCTGTACCTGTGGCCAGCAGGGCAAAGTGCCCGGAGCGATCAAGCTTTAACATATGATCGCTGTCGAATATTTTTTCACCGTTCTTACCTATGTAATAGGGTTCGTCTTTGGTTTCATCATACCACAGGTCTTCAGGGTGATAAATACCGCCTATTTCAATACGGGTGCAAAGTTTAAGAGAAAACATCTTATCGCAGCGGTTACCCGGTGCATTGTTCATTACCTTATCGCCATTGACCAAACTGCCATCGCCGGTTATTTGTCCGCTGCCTATTATTTTAACATTGTCCAGCCGTTCACCGGCAAACATGGCGTTTTTAAAATAATGATGGCCCACATCCTGCTTGGTCATATAATTTTCAGGATCGGCATAAGGGCCCGCATCCGTAGGCGAAAGTCCTGAACGGTATTTACGGTCGCTAAACCAGGTAGCTTCGGGCTCGTCACCGCCTTTTAGCCCTTTAATTACCGCGTCTTTTTCGAGGTACAGGAACACATTGCTCATTAAATGAACCGTACGTACCGGGTAAATACCTTTGGTAAACAGTAGTGTACCGCCACCCAGTTCATGAATATGTGCAATGGCCCGGTTTATTCCCTCCGTATCATCGGTACCGTTACCGGTGATACCAAACTCCCTGATATCCATTTTGCCCGAATAAAAGGAAACTACATTTGAAAAACCTTTTTGCGCGCCATTGCCAATTTTAAGCCTGAACAGGTAAAGATTATGAGGAATTAGCCCGGAAACTGAAGCGGTAGCTGTTTTCAGATCAACTTTGGCCGCGGCTGCCGACCACGTTTTGCCCTTATCAACAGATTGCTGTAACTGTATACCTGTGGCATTACCTCCCGATCCCCATTTAAAGCTTGTTTTGGTATACATAACGGGGGTTTCCCTGTACTGCATAGCCGTATCAGGCACCCTGACCAGATCCAAAACAGTTCGCGTCGCGATGAGTGTCGCTGTTTCGGCACCAGTGCCCGGACTTGTCAATATTTGTGGCTTTGAGGTGGTATATGTTGCCTTGAACAGGTATTTTCCCGCTTTTTTAAGGTTTACACCGCCGATGGTTATTTCAAGATCGGCACCGTTTGCCGGCCTGAGATCAAGATGCCTCAATATGATGACCGAGCCCGTGGTGGCCGATCCGCTGATGGCTGCATTGCCAACCCTGGAATAAGAATATTTTGTGCCGGTACGACCGATAGATTGTTTTGCAAGTCCGCTTAGTTTTACATCGCCCCTACCGATAACATTCACCGTGGTATTTTCCATAGTGACATTGATACCAGCCGGAACATAAATTTTTACGGTGGCATCAGGGCTGCGCTGCCCGGCAGTAAAATTGATTGTCAGGTTGTGGATCGTATTTGCTGTAAGCTTCGCTTGCACAAGGCTTAAACAACCGCTAAGCGCCATCTGCTCAACTGAAATATGGTAGATTTTAGGAGCCCCATCAGGTGACATTACTTTAAGGCGGTCGCCTGTATTAATCTCACCTTCAGTTTTTGTAACGCCGGTCTTATCAGTAACCAGGTATTTGAGCGCGGCCCCGTTGGCAGCGATCAGCTGAGATGCCAGATCATTTATCGCGATGCCGGTAGAGATCAAACCTTTATCTTCGGGGGTATCAACGGTAAACCGGTAAGTAGTGCCTTTAATAAGTACTAAAGAGTCGTTGGCTATACGGGCAATATTTTTAGCGTTCTTACTAAAAGTGATGGCCGCTCCAAATGGCTTGGTTTGACTTTGTGCTGCCATTACAGATATAGTAAAACACAAAAGGGCAATAAACTTTAATGCTGATAACTTATTCATTGTGGTTTAATAATTAGCACGCCCTTTATGTATGAACCGGAACATGGGCTTATACAAATAAATGCCAAATCAGAGCGCTTAACATACAACAGATTAGCTATCTACTCATCTATTTTGACATTTAGTATTAAGCCCTCAGATTTAATTTAGGCTTAACCTTGGTGACGGTTTAATTATTTACATTTATATAAACCCGTAAACTGGCGATATGGAAATCAATTATTGGTGGATTGGCTTGTTTTTAGTGCTGATAGCGGCGTTAGTGATCTGGCTGGTTAAAAAAAACCGTAAAGATGAAAAAGCCTACGAGAATGAGATAATCCAATCTGAAATGAAACATAAAGATCATGACAATGATCATACTGACACAGAAGCTTAAATGCTGCAGCTTCATTAACCCGGCTTCATTATTAAAATTTAAACGCGGTTAGTTGTCAGCTAACCGCGTTTAACGGGATCATCACAAACCCGCTGCCTCCAAACTGGCATCAGTAATGGCCGATGCCGTGTTCATCGTTACCATTATAGCCCTGGTCTTTATAGTATTTTCCACATACTTAATGGTGGAGTATGGTTTAGGCAATAACGAAGCTGAGGGGTCATTGGCGGCTATCGTTTTGAGCTCCAAAGGTTCCGCGCTCAAGTTTTCGCCATCCATCACATAACGCGATTTTAGGAATTTTGCCTCAGCCGATGCCTGCGCGAACCCGGCTACGGCTCCAAATATGGCCCCCGTAATAGCTGCCCGGCCAACGCCATCACCTAAACTTACATCTTTGCCCACTATATTTTTATCTATAGCATTATTTGTAAACTGGTTCAACGCGTCGCTGCCCGAAGTAACTAACGAGCCGCCGATTACGTATGCTCCTGCCCGAATACCAAACGAGGCGGTTTCAACAGCAGCGCCAATACCTGAGAATGCCCCTCCGCTAACAAAGCCGACGGCTGCCCCGATGGCTGCGCTGGCAAAATAACCGCCCCAAAACTTATCGTCGTTTTTATGGGTTGCCGAATATATGCTGGCATTGATGCCTGCACCTACAACCGCGCCCAATATGGCCCCCGAAGCAATACCGGCTACTGTTTCTGATAATCCCAATGCAATTAGCGGCGCTGATACCCCCCCTGTAAAAACCATTAAGGCAACACCAACCACAATTAACGCTATGCCAATTATAAGCCCGGCTATCCAGGATGCATTGTTGCCCGAAGTATCAATATTATTCACCGGGTTGTTAAGCTCAAAGGCATACCTGTTTTGTACGTCGGCCATTAAGTGATCTTTGGCGCCTAAACCGCTGTCGGGAGTTAAAAAGCGTCCGGTAACCGGGTCGTAATAACGGGCGCCGAAATAGTAGAGACTGGTTTTTTCATTCCATTGCCGCTGTTCGTATTTGAGCTGTAAATCGTCGGGGCCTTTAATCAGTTTTGATAAGCCATATCCATCATACTGAATAATAGTAGCTATCGCACCCGTACTGTCAAAAGTATGGGTGATACTGCCCTTATTATTCCTGCGGAAATAGCTTATGGTTTTGTCGGTTGATATAGTGCTTACCAATGCTACGCTGCCCTGCCCATCCTGCAGATATTTGGTAATGGTTGTTTCGCTGCCTGATAGCTTTACCTGGTAAGCGGCATCAATATACAAGGTAACGGAACCATCGGATTGAGTTTCCTTTAGTCGCTTACCACTGTAATCTGATGAAACTTCCAGTACCATGTTTTGCTGATCATCGGTTACCTTATTTAAACAGCCTAAGCTATCATAACTAAAGTTAAGCGTAGCGCCACCCGAGACACGGGTTTGCGTGCGGCCGCAGGCATCGGGCACTGCAGAAAATACTTCCGTACCATTTTTTGTGATGCTTTTGGCAAAATGGGCCTGGTAGGTATAATCGCAACCGTCCTTGTTCATAATATTACCGGATTGATCATAACCATACGCGCCGTTATCAAATCCGGGGATTATGGCCGATGCCAGTCTTTTATTAAGATAGGTAAATACCTGGTTGTTATTGCCTGCCAGGTCATCAGTTACTTGCAGTAATTGGCCAAGGGCATCGTATTGGTAACTAAATTTTAAAAGATCTCCGGCATTACCGGTTAAGCTTTCGTGATACAGCTGATCCGATACATTATAGGTATAATTGGTAATGATGCCATCAGCAGGCAGTATTCCGCGGCCAAATATCATCTGCCCGGCTTTGCCCGAAGGGGTATAATCATCAAGTGAATAATCAACCCTTGCACCATCTAATGACTGGCTTACCAGGTAACCAAAATCAAAAATGCGGCTAAGTTCTGACGAATCGGGATAAACGGTGCTTATTACCTGCTTTTGCGGATTAAATATTTTAGTGATAACAAACGGATCATTTTCGCCTTGTATGCTTAGGGCAACCTGGTTGGTGTTACCATAAGCGTCATAAGTAAATTCATACTGCGACTCAATTGTTTTATCTACAGCTAATAAGCTCACTTTGGTAAGCCGGCCGTTTCCGTTTACCGATGCATCATCATATGCATAGTTGATCACCCGGCTATCGCTGAATGTTGTTTTAAGCACGCGGCCCAGCTTATCATATTCATAAGAAGTTGTTGCCAGGGCTGCATCTGTTTGATTACTGAGCAAGCCGGTGCTGGCATCATACTGATAACTCAGCGCTTTTATATCAGCGTTGCCGGTGGTATTCTGGTCTGGGTTATCAAGCGTGAGCTGGCGGTCTATCGAATCATAAGTAATGTAATTGCTCACCCCGTCGGGGTTTGAAGCTGTAGCTGGGTCGGTGGTTTTATAAAGGCGGGCCACCGCATCGTAATTATAGGTAGTAATGGCATTATCATCGGTAGTCACTGTATTTTTGATCACTTTATCCTTACCGGCATAAGTATGGTGCACAAAAGCCTGGACATAGCTGCTGTCGCTGCCAGAGGCGCTTGTTTGGGTTACTAATCCGCCGCTGCTGTAGACCCAGGTGGTAACAGACGTTCCTTTATCTTTTTCGCCGGCCGGCTGCGTTTGCGAAAGTATGCGCTCCAGAACATCATAAGTATAAATTATATAATTTGAGGTTTGAGGCAAAACGGATTCCGTTGATAAAAATGGCAGGCTCTTTTGAACAGGTTTATCACCCGAATCATAATCAGTAAGTACCACTATATTGCCCAACGATTGACCGGTTTGCTGAATGGTTTGCCTTTCACGCCCCAGGCCGTCCACATACGTTTTATACCATACAAAAACACGACCGGTATCTGTAGGGAAGCTTTGCAGCGAGTTGAGTTGCTTAAATAAACCTCCCGAGCCGTCACTTTCAAAAGTTATGGTTTGTAAGGTTACTACTTTGGCATCCAGAAAATCCTGTTTTATTTGTGTGTTGCCGGTTACCAGTGGGGTAAGCTCGTTGGGATCGCTGGCTGCGTTGTTAATTTGCGGAACCGGCCCCTGGATGTATTGCGTACGACCAAAACTATCCAATGAGTTTATTGATATAAAACCGTTTACATCCTTTTTAGCAATTTCAGCACCAAAGCGGGGATCGTAACCATAATACGTAACCAGCGATACACCATCGGCATTGGGAGGCAGCGTGGTTTGCATGGGATAGGTATGATAACCGGGCTCATACTCATAAGTAGTAGTAGCCCCACCCGGCAAGGTTTGGCTTTTGCGGTTACCATACTCGTCATACTCGTAGGTAGTGGTCAAATAACAATTGTTTATGTTGTCCCATTTACCGTTTGACGCCTCGTTATAGGTATCATTGGTATAAGTTGATTTTTCGAGATGAAAGTCACCTGCATTAAATTGGGTAATATCAGGATCGTTGTCATTTGCCGAGTCTTTGGCGTATAAAGGCAACCCCAGCACCCAGCCATCGGCCAGTAAATTATTTTCAAAAAGCTTATAATGATAAACCACATCTGAGCTGCTTAGCGATTTTCCGGTGGCAGGATCAACATTGCCCAGATAGGAATCTTTGATAAGGTTGCCATAATCATCGTACTCAAAAGTCTCTTTTATGGCATAATCCAGGTTCTGCTCGCCATAATCATATTGTGCATTTAAGGTGGCGGTTTTTAGCACCTCAACCACCTGCTGATTGGGGTTAACGCCCGTGGCCCGTACAAATGACTCATAGGTGGTAGTAGTAAGTGCCATCAGTAAACTATCGGCGTCAACACGGTTTTCGGCAATAGTGCCGGTTAGCGGAAAATCAAGATTATAGGTTTGAACAGTATTGCAGCCGTTAGCAATGTTTAGGGTGCTTATGGTTTTAAAACCTTCAAAACCACGCCCAAGTAAATTGATAGAAGCATCCGCGTACGTTATATTATACTGGTTTTGATAAGTGAACCGGTTAATATCGCTATGGGCGGTTTGCGTATAACTGCTAACCACATACATAGACTGGCCAATTACAGCCTGCACGGGGAACTGCGCCGGTGTAATAGGATGAGGATAGCGCAGCCCCGGGCCTTGCGGAAAACTGGTATCAGCATTGGAGGTATACACGGTATTGTTTGTTAGCGGAGCATAGCTGATGCTGGTTTCGCCGCCCAGGGGATTTACAATATTAGTTACCAAATCCGGGTAAAGACCGGTACTTACGTAGGGGACAATGTTTATCTGTTGATTTTGATCGAGCGACATGCGTATAAAGTCGGCTTTACCATCACCATTTACATCGCCGCCATAAAATTTAGCCATGTTGATGGCCGAGCCTGCCTGTCCGGCATGAATATCGCCAGTTAAGCTATATGTGCCTGAGGGCGAAGCTGTATATACCGTAAAATACAACTCCGTGCCTGATACCCATTTATTGATGATATTGGATAAGCCGCCGCCGGTAATGTTGAGTGAGAAATAATTTTCGGGATCAATGGTTTGACCGTCAAATGCCGAGTCGGGCCCGGTTATAAAGCCGCCGCCCGCGTTGCATAGGAATGTGGTGAAGTGCAATGTGGTTTTGCCCCCTGCCGATTCTTTCCAGATCTGCAGCATATCTACCACGCCGTCGCCATTAACGTCAACCGGGAAAAACGCTATCTGATTGGCGAAGTTTAGTACGCCAAGATCACTCTTTTGCGTTTTAGAAAACGAAACATTATCAATAGCCTTACTTACACTGATGTACGAAGTGGCTATTACGTGATCATTGGAACCATTTTGCCAGATACGAACCAGATCTACCATACCATCGCCGTTTACATCCAAAGGCCAAAAGGCGAGTTCATGTGTTGGATAAGCTGGGTCTGTGGTTTCGGTAACAATACCGCCGGTAAATGCCGGACCGGAGCCGGTGCCTAATAAAGATAAATAGCTTCTGAAATATAACAGATCGCCGCCGCTGGAAGGGTCATAATGGGCGTATATTTCTACCAGGTCAGTACGGCCATCGCCGTTAACATCCATGGGGAAAAAGTTCAGGTGTTTTGAGCTCCAGGTATCGCCTGTATCAAAAACATCCTGCGCCACAAAGCCGGAGCCGTCTGAAAGGAAGGCGGCTAACTTAAGATTACTGGTTGAACCCGAAGCGTAAGCGATAAGCAGGTCTGAGCGGCCATCGCCGGTGAGGTCGGCAGGGAAAATTTGCCTGTTAGCCGGAAAAACGCCGAGATAACTGTTTTTGCTAAGTACGTATTGTGTACCGCCGTTTGCCGGTGTTGCCAGATAGGTGGAGGCATTGATGGCGCCATCATGATCCAGCCATAGTTGTACAACATCTGTACAGCCATCGCCGTTTACGTCCATTGTTTCAATCCCGATGGCGTTAAGGTGCTGATCCAGTACCGATGCGTCATTGATATCAAACCCCGGGCTATCCTGCTCCTGCCACGTAATAACGGTAGGCTGCAATTGGGTAACTTCATCGCTGCCGCACTCGGTTATGCTGGTTATACAACTTAAACCGGTACTTGCGCTCGTGGTGTAATTAAATGTGAAGGATTTTACTGGTACCGAGCCAGCTAACGCGGTTGACAGGGTTATTAACCTGTAGCTTAACGGAACCGGATAACCACCTACAAAACTACTAATAACATCCGGGCGTTGTTCGTAAACAAAATTTACAAACCGGTTAGCATCCAGGCCGTCTCTTAAAGTATAGCTTATACTGTCAATATAGTAGGCGCCCTCATCTGCCGCGCCGTTTTGGCCACTGGCAAGTCTGGGCGATTGTGTGTACGTATAAATAATGGAATTGCCATTCCTGTCGGTAATGGAGTGCAGGGCCCATACCCTTATATCGCTGGTTCCGGCAGCAAGGATGCGGCTGTCATCAGTTGTTCCATAACACCATTTTTCTCCATTTTTTGTAGTGACTGTAAAACCGTCATCGGCTGCAGCGCCGGCTTTGACGTAGCGCCAGCTTTGCAGCTCGGTGTAATAAAGCGTTCCGGCTTCGCCATATTCACCATCAATATTAATAAGGCGCTGCCCATCAAGCGCATAGCGATCAAAACTATCATATGATACTGCTCCGTTAAAATTATCAATGGCATAATTTGCTTTGGTACGGCTAATAGCCGACAAACCCGTAAGGCTCCAGCCAACACCCAGAATGCCGTTTGGTTGCCGGTGATTATAATTGATTTCCAGCTTAGGTTGCAGTCCTGCTATTCCGGGAGGCACTTCAACAGGAATAACATAACTGGCTTGTCCGCTGCCATCTACTTGAAAATTTGCGGATTTAATACCAACCGCGGGTATAGTATTAGTGTCAGTAACCGCATTGGCGGTACTGTATTGTTTTAGGGTAGCCATGATAGACGATTTTTAAAGGATTTGTAATTAAACAAGAAACCGGCAGTACACTTGTGCGTTGCTGCCGGTTTAACACTTTGGTGTAAGGTTTAGGTGTAAGGTTTAGATAGTTGCCAGCTTAAAGCAAGGACCGGTATACGGATTGTAATTTCCCTGGGCCACAAAAGCGCCGGTAACGCCCTGAACCTGCCATAATGATACGTCATTATCTGCACCTGATCCTTTGTCGCTCCAGATGAGTGAACCAACGGCCGCGTCGGTTACCATGTCTTTACGTATGCAACGATAGTTGGGTATGGAAGGCGCATCGTAGCCGAGCGCGGCAACGCAGCCTAATACCACATAGCCATCAGGTGCTACAGGGCGCCAGATAGAACCATCATAATCGCCGCCGCTCCCTTTGTCATTCCATATCTGGTCGTAACGGATAGGAGCTTTTAGTAACGGATAGTCCGGATCGTCATTTACTGCAGTTACAATAAGGGACGAACCGGAAGGTGCTCCGTAATTGCCCTGCGCGTAATCGCCCACAATAAAATAATTGTTGTCGGTAGGCGATGGTCTCCAGATACCAACGTCCCCATCGGCCCCCGATCCCTGATCATTGTATATAAAGTTGTAGTTACTGGTATAGCTTACATACAATGATGGTTCGCCCATTTCTGCTGTTTTCGCTGTGCCTTTTGCTGCTGACCGTAGTACGGTCGGAATAGTGAGTGTGCTCATACTTTTGTTTCTTAAAGGTTAAATATTAATTTTTACGAAAACAAATCTCTGAGCTACCCGGATTATTTTACAGGGTGAAAACAGCTTTTTTATATGGTCTTTTTCAGCTTAAAAAAAGGTAATTTCCCAATAGGTTTTTAAAAAATAAATAAGCAATTTGGCTTTAAATCAATTAATTATTATGAAAAACCTATTATTAACCTTTGAGAAAAAAACGAAGCACATTTTATGCGCCGCTACATTTGTTATTTTATTTATGAGCGCTTGTACGCAAAGAGAGACTCCAAAAAGCGAAATGACATCAGCCATACCTGATTCTGATTTGCTTAGCTATAAAGTAGCAAAAAAATATGTTCAAAATTATGCGCCGCGTGCCGGAGTTGTAAGGAAAATAACCACTGATGGTTCAAGCAAATTAGCAACTGATACTTTACCCGATACGCGCTGTATATGGTTTAGCGCCCAAAGGTTGAGAGCACTTGCTGATCAGATTGAAAAAGAACATGGCGACGGAATAAGATTTTATTTGTCGACATATGATAAAGAGTACATCGGCAATAAACAACCCCACCAACCAGAGCGGGCATATTGGGGCTATAATACATTGATTATGGTTTCAACGCAATACATTAATGGCAACCATGTAGATTACTATACCAATTCCGTTACCTCTAACCCCAGGGGGCATGGGTTTATAGTAATGACAGTACCTGAAAACCGCGGTGAATTATGCCCGCCACCGGCAAACTGCAAGGATATTGGTGCTACTTTACTGGATAACTAAAATTATATGGCCAGCTACTTCACAATTAACACGATAGCGGAATTTGTATGCCTTATCGCGAGCTTGTTTTTTTTAGCGAAAGACAAAAACCCGGTATGGAGACTACTCATTTTTTACATGCTTTTAAACTGTGGTACCGAAGTAGCTGGCATTTATATGCGGGTGGGGCTGCACCTTCATAATTATCCGGTTTATAACCTTTCACTGCTGGCTGAGTGCGGCACGGTCACGTTTTTCTTTTATTACCTTTTTAAGGCCTATAAAAATGTATTTCCGTACTTAATTACGTGGCTGGTTATTTTTATGGCTATGTACATTACCGAACTCATTATAAATCACATGGGGCAGTTTTTATTTTATACGGCATCGGTAATGTCAATAGTGTTTGTACTTGCTGCATTATATTTTTATTACCTCATGCTTATGGACGAAAAATATATGCGGTTAAGCACCTACGCGCCGTTTTGGTGGGTTAACGGCACCTTGTTTTTTTATTTTGGCAGCACGGCGTGTAATATATTTTTTAATTATCTTATTAAGGATACTCATATATTATTCGGTAACTCCATCAGATATGTTGTTTATAGCATATTAAATATCATTTTATACAGTTTTTGGTCATACGCTTTTATATGCAGATATCTTCAACGGACATATACTCCCTCGTCGGATTAACTTCGGTTATATTTTTGATAGCGCCGCTGTTTTTGATATTATATGTTATTTCATACAATCGTAAAAAGCGGGCCCACGCCGAAGAAAAGGAAGGCCTAAGGCAAAGTTTTGAAAACGAATTACTCAAGACGCAAATGGAGGTTCAGGAGCAAACGTTGCAAAATGTAGCATCAGAACTGCATGATAACATCGGGCAGTTGCTTAGCCTCACAACCATAACCTTAACATCTATAAATATCAGCAATACCGCTAAGGCATTGGAGAAAATAGAAAGAGCTGAACAACTTACAAGCCGTTGCATTAAGGAACTGCGGCAGCTTACACGGTTATTGTACGGCAAAGAGCTTATAAGCAAAGGATTGAAAACCGCTATTGGATTTGAACTGGAATGGTTAAATAAAACCGAGATATACCAGATCAATTTTAAAAATGACAACTATGAGGCAGATCCCAGGCAAACAGAGAATGACATCATATTATTCAGGCTGTTTCAGGAAATTATAAATAATGTAATAAAGCATGCAAAAGCTACAACAATAAGTGTTGACCTGGAGCAATCTGAAGAGGGTACCCAGTTAATTATAGCAGATAACGGGCAGGGGTTTATTATTGATGAAAAAATGAAGGAGACCAATGGTATGGGTTTGCATACCATACAAAGAAGAGCCGCCATACTTGGCGGCAAGGCCACGTATACCTCTATACCGGGAAAAGGTACCGAAGTTATTATAAGAATACCTAAAAAAATATAAGATATGCAGCAGGATAAAATTATCCCTATTGCCATTGTTGATGATCATACCCTATTCCGTAACGGGGTAGCAAGTCTGCTTTCGGAACTGAATGAAATTGAGGTGATGTTTGATGCAGCCAATGGCGAAGAAATGATAAATAAACTGGCTCCGGATGCCTTACCTGAGGTGATATTAATGGATATTACCATGCCGGTTATGAACGGGTACGAATCGACCCAGTGGCTTAAAAAAAATTACCCTCAGATAAAAGTTCTGGCTTTAAGCATGTTTGAGGAGGATGCCCCTATCATTGGGATGATCAAAAGCGGGGCAAGTGGTTATTTACTTAAAGAATCGAAAACGGCCGATCTGGTAATAGCCATTCAAACCGTTGTTAATCACGGATTCTATTTAAACAACCTTGTATCGGGTAAACTAATCAGATCTGTTCAGGACGACCAGTTGGAGACAAAGAGAGAAATAAATCAACTATCAGACCGGGAATTGAAATTTTTGGAATTATGCTGTTCTGAGCTTACCTATAAGGAGATTGCCGGTGTTATGAACTTAAGTCCGCACACAATTGACAATTACCGAGAAACACTTTTTCAAAAGCTTGAGCTTAAATCGCGTACAGGGTTGGTGCTGTTTGCTATAAAGAATAAGCTCATTAAGGTTTAATTACCTAATAGTTGTTTACCCAACCCGGTCTCACCCTCTGTTTCGAAATCACAGCGCTTTAATATTATCCCTGGGTACGCGATCAATTAGTTTATTATAAGGATCTATCCCAGCACTTTCAGGTTTGCCTTTAACGATAATGGTGAAGGTATGTTGGCCAGCAGTGAGCTTATGTTTTTTGAAGTATAAAGGGTTTACCCTGTTTTGACCGTTACTGTTTTGGGTATCGGCTCCAAAAATACCGATGTCAATGTAATCGTTCATAGCAACTGGCTCGTCAATACCTTTATTGTTTATATAAATTTTACCTGTACTTACTTTAAGTGTTACCTTGAATTGACCATTACCAATAGAGGTAGCGTTGGTTTCAACCACATGGTTATCATAAAAAGTGATCTTTTCCCATGTATCGGTCAAATAATATTGCAATGAATCTGGCGTGTGCTTTTTCAAATAGCGATACAAATCGTTATTACCGGGATATGGAGGCTCTTTTTTTAGCATATAGGCGTCTTTAAACTCACGCAAAGCTGCATTCATATTCTGCTCGCCGATAAGATCTCTTAAACCGTATAAAACATTGGCGGCTTTTCCCTGGTATTGGTGCCATTCGTTAGCCCTAAGCAAAGTATGTTCGGGTTCGCTGCCCCTGCTATGAAAATAGAGGTACCGCCACATTTCATCCTCTAAAACATCGTGAATATTATCTTTACCATATTTTTTTTCTACCATAACATAGGCATCGTACAAAGCCAGACCTTCAGGAATTACGAACGATCCGATGGTATTGTTAGGCGATACCTGGTAACGCCACCATTGCTGTGATACCTGCCTGATGGCGGCGTAATAACAAAAATCGAACAAGCCTGACTTACTAAAATCGGCCGTCCATCCATTATTCTCGGAATAGGTATCCAAGGTTGATAATGAGGCTGACTGTGGTCCGTAAACACCGGTTTCAACTATATGCATATCATTATAAGGATAGTTGCCGTACATGGCCGAAAAGTATTTTATGCCATCTTTAATGGCATCGCTATACCTATTAATGTTTGCCGCATGTTGCGGATTATAATATACTTCGGCGTTAACATGACGGCCGCTATCTAATTTAATTACGTTATGTAGCAGGGCGTACTTTGCGCTTAAAATGCCAAATGCAGGATACATGCCTGGCTTATTTTGCACATAGTGAAAATAGTTGCGGCCATTGCTTGTCCATTGCTTCCGCAAGCTGCCATTTGCAATGGCGGTTTGCCCGGCCGTTGTACTTATGGTGATATCAAAACTTTGTACCCCGGCACTTTTACCAGCCCTTAAAGTATTGATACCCCTGGGATCGTTTTGTTCAAACACGTCTTCTTTTTTGGTTGGCAAGCCGTAAAGGTTACGTTCATAAGGACTGCTCAGTTCATCATCTTCATCATATCCTATACCCGGTATACCACCTTTAAAAAATGTGCCATTGCTAAGTATATCTGCGCTGTACAGGTCATTACTAAAACCATGGTAATAAACAGCCGAGTTTAACTCTACTATAACTGAATCTCCAGTATTCAGCGGTTTCCGCAATTTATACAATCTGAAGTCAGAAGTGTCTTTTTCAGGCCTGAACCAGTTAAATTTGCCCTGGTTGTAGATGAGTGGTGTGGTAAACGGAATTGATTGCCCTCCTATTTTTAAACCGTATTCGGGAATGCCATCGCCATCCATTAGTATCTGGCTGATGATCTTTGGAGATTTATTAACCAGTGTAAAATATCCATGTGTAGTAGATTGTTGTTTTTCGGGGTATATATCTACATTCAGCTTTACCGATGTTACGCTGGGTAAAGGCAGATTTTGATAGGATTTGAGCGTTCGTTCATATAATACCGCCCGCTCATCGTTTTCTGATTTGGTGAGATAACTGTTCAAATAACTAACGTTATAGTAGATAAATGATGATAGTGATAAAAAGCCAACTGCCAATACAATAGTGATCAGGCGGGTTGGCCCATTAAACCTGCCCGCAACCAACTGCCACCTTTCTTTAAAAGTTGAAGAAACCCCACGGTAATAAAACAGCGCGGCTACAATAACTAAAAGGCCGGCCGTTACCATCCAATACACGTTAAACCAGGCCACGGGGCCTGCCATGTGGCCAATGCCATCCATATCTGAAATGCGATAGCCGGGTGTGTAAGAATATAATAACAGGTTGTAATCAAAAATGGATGTAGTATGTAAAAAATACAAGGCCACCCAAATGGTAATGCCGATACCATGCGCTGCAAATTTGTTATTTACTACTACATGTATCATGTATGAAAACACTACCATTTCCAGGAATCGCGGCAGTATCAGCCCGAAAACCGACAGCAGGTAAACTGGGAAGTTAAACTGCGTAAAGCCTTTGGCTATTTGAACCCCCAACCCCAAAAACATGGGCACTAATGATAAACCCAGGCCCAGCACCATTAAACTTAGCAGCCTCGATCCGTTTAAAACCCAGTTTGGTGCCGGTAACGAATCGTTGATGAAAGCGTAGCGGGTTATGCGGTCGCGGTGCATAGTTTCGCCCGTATAAAAAATAATGATGAAAAAAATAAAGAAAAGGAAAACTTCATTAAAGATATCCAGCAATTCAACCGTCCGCGGGAAATCGGGAATACGGTAAAAGCTGTTGCCCATCGAAAATGCAAATCCTAAAAAAAGAAGCCCGCAAATAATAATGATCCAAAAATAATTGTCGCGTATGATATTGAGCAGCTCAGTTTTGGTAAGGCTTACCAGGGTTTTATAGTTATAGCTGCCGCTAAATGAGGTGGCTACTTTAGGACGTATCGCACCGCGGTTCACCACCTCATCTTTGATCACCTTTTTATCGCGTTTGCCGCTAAAAAAATCTTCAAAATTAAAGCGGATGTAAGTAAATAATAATATAAGCAAACCTATCCCAGGCCACAGGATCCGGTTAAGTAATAAGGGGCCGGCAAACTCAATCATATTGGTATTTTGCATAGCGGCAGTAGCTATTTGCTTCTGCGACCTGATACCAATAAAAGCGAAAGGATCGGCCAGGTTAATCACAAATTGGTTATTGGTACGCTGCAAAAAGAATGTGGCTATCATATAACCCAAAAACAGGATGATGCCGCCGCTATAGATCACCTTAATGTTGCGGGTGATGGCAACCAAACCATAAAATAACGATGAGGTAAAAATGAGGTTGGGCATGGCTATCAATAAAAACGGCTGCCAGTAATACATAAAGTTATTGGGTCCGTAATTGCTGGCATCTTTCCAATGCATGAGCGGTCCAAGTTTTGTACCTAAAAACACACCCATCATTACCGCACTACCTATAATTAATACAAATGTCAGCGAGCTGAAATAGCGGCCCCAGAAATACCCAGCTTTGGTAATAGGGTATGTCAGGTAGTAATCCTTTGTATTGTGTTCAATGTCTTTATACAAAGGCATGCCCATAATGCCTGAGGTTACCAGCATCATGAAAATGCTGATCCATCCCATAGAGAAAGCGATCAGCATAGGGCTATTAATATGTTCTTTTTCACCCACAGGCAATGAACCCGTTGCAAAAGAGAGGGTTATAAAGATAAGGGCAGCAAAAAAATAAACGTACACCAGGGGCCTTCTGAGGCGGTTCTGCATCTCAAAAGCAAATATTTTCCAAAACATAATGGTAAGGGTTTAAATGGTATTTACATCTACGCGGGTAGCAATGTTGCTGAAATAAACATCCTCCAGGTTGGGCACAGCCGGAGCAAATCCTTTACCAGGGTCCGTTTCTGATAGGATACGGATATGCAGTTTGCCCGTTTTTAATTGGGTGGAGATCACAGAAAAGTCATCCTGGTAAAAACTCAGCTCGGCTTTATCTATGGCCTTGCTGAAAATCCGGCCTTCCATTTCATTAACCGCGATATCCGGTTCGCCTGCATACAATACCTTCCCCTGGCAAATAATGGCAAAGTTGGAACAAAGTGTGCTTACATCCTCCACGATATGGGTTGAGAGGATCACAATGGTATTTTCCCCGAGCTGGCTCAACAGGTTATAAAAGCGGTTACGTTCTGCCGGATCAAGACCGGCAGTAGGTTCATCGACTATAATGAGTTTGGGATCACCGATCAGTGCCTGCGCTATGCCGAAACGCTGTTTCATTCCACCCGAATAGGTGCCAAGATTTTTCTTTTTATCCTTGCCGAGGTTCACATTATCAAGCAGGGCCGCAACCAACTCTTTTCGTTCCGCATTATTGCCTACGCCTTTTAATTGAGCAATATGGTCAAGCATGCGCTCTGCACTTATTTTGGGATAAACACCAAACTCCTGCGGCAGGTAACCCAACAATTGCCGTACTTCGGTTTTGTTTTTAAGTACGTCAAGGCCATCTAAAAAAATGCTGCCCGCATCGGCCTCCTGTAGCGTTGCTATGGTGCGCATTAACGATGATTTTCCTGCACCGTTTGGCCCTAAAAGACCAAACATGCCATTATTGAGCGTAAGCGATACATCCTTGAGCGCATGTACGCCATTGGAGTATGTTTTGGAAAGTGAATTGATCTGTAATTCCATAAGGATTGGGTTAAGCTGTTTATTTTTTTATTGACCTGATGGCGGCTCCATTCATGATCAGCAGGGCACTATCTGCTAACTGATAATGCAGATCAGTAATTTTTGCATCGCCTAAAATGAGCTGCCCTTTGTTACGGATATCAAAATTACTGTGCTGGATATTATTGGTTTTAAGTACAGTTAGTTTAGATACGCTATGCTCATTAATGCTGGTTGCGGCGCTTAAATAATTAAGCGTATTGTTTGCCAGCACTACCTGGCTCCCCCATTGTTGGGTAATGATTAAGCTATCCTGTTTAAAGCCGTCAATCATTACATGGTGAGCCGACCAGCCATCAAAGGCAGCTGTATCTGTGTAGCCGACTTTATTTAAGGTATAGATTGCATTTGTGTGTACTGCTTTAAGGTTGGGGCACGATATGATGACCATATACATATCGCCGGTATTAAAACGTGCGTATCCCCAGTTCAAATCAACCTGTAGGTTGCCGCCGGTTTGCTTAAATACCAAATAGTCTTCTCTGATATTACGGACCATCACTTTAAACGGCCCCTGTACCAGTTTTACATTAACGTTTTCTGACGGGTTGATGGTTACTTCATTAAAATTGTGATAATGCAGGGTGGTAAAATCAAAATAAGGATTTTTGTAATGACCGGTTAGATATTCCCTTTTCATGGCTATAGCATACACGATATTTGAAATAACCAGTGTAAGTAAAATGGCTAATAAAATTTTATTGCTCGTTTTCATGGCCAGCATCTTTTTTTGTTTTATTTTCTTTTTTGTACTGTTGATAAACAGATTGCAGATCGTTCAACTCAATATCGAGCAGCAAGATATTCCTGAAAAACTCAGGAAGCTCCTGCTGCATAAAGCGTTCCCTGCGGATGGCTTTTATTTTTGCTGCGCCATCTGCGGCCACAAAAAGCCCCATGCCGCGTTTATTAATGATCACCTCCTGATTTTGCAAAAGTTCATACGCGCGATTAACCGTGTTAGGGTTAACTTCAAGTTCAATTGCTAAATCGCGGATAGAGGTGATCTTTTCACCTGCCGGCCATTTACCTGTCAATATGTTTTCGCTCACCGACCCGGCAATCTGCAGATATATTGGTTCGTTTTCTTTAAAATCCATGCATTATTAAATTATGCCTGCTTTTCTTTCAATCTAAAATACGCTGCTATCCAAAACATAACCGCTAATACCATATACATGATCAACGAGTAAAACTCCTTGTTATCCGCAAGGTTAATTACTACTACGCGCCCCTTTTCCAAATAAGCTACGTTTGTAAAAGGCAAACCTGCAATCGTGTCTTTTTTGAACAATAGATCATACAAAAGCTTGTTGCCGCACATCATTACAGCAATCGCTATAAAAAATAAAAAAGCGGTTTTTATAAAGTGGAGACTTTTAAAATGGATAGCACCGTAAAAAATAATGGAATGCAAAAGCGAGTATAGTACCAGTACTATAAATATTATTGGAAATTGGAGGGCACCCGGCCTTTGCAAAAGATTAAATAGTTCAGGTCGTTGCTGTGGAAAATGCTTTACATTGATCAGGAACGCCATTACGCCATAGAAGCTAACGGTGACCATAATGAATAAAATCACGAAAGAATATAACCAGGCTACCAAATATTTTTCGAAATGGCTGGCCGGTAATGATAATTTTGTTATAACTTTTTTACTGTTGCCGTACTCTGCAAATATTGTACTTGTGAAAATAGTGCCCCCAAGCAAAAGTAACCAGGCATATAATAGCATCTGGAACACAGGATCAAGCGAGGTATTAATCATATATATCAAAAAGCTACCCCCCATCACCATCACACCTACCAATACCACCATAGACATCAGATACCTGGCGTAATGCTCCTGGCTATGCTTTATAAAAAGCCTGCTGAACCGGGCCGGACTAAAAAAATTTGACATAGGTTTACGGTGCTTTTAATAATTCAACTATTTTTTTGTTGCCGCAAATTATTGCGTTAAATAACAACTCAAGGTCAACTTTACTAAACCGACCTGTAGTGTTTTCTAAAATCGCATTGGTACCGCGCATATCTTTTTCTTCATATAAAGGCTTCAACCCTTCTGTGTCGGCGTAAAAGCCAAACGTTAGTTTTTCAACTACCTCGTCCATAGGTCGGTTAACTAAAATTTCCTTTTCGTGTAAAATCAACAGGGTGTCAATCAGGCTATCCAGGTCACGGACCTGGTGAGTTGATATTACGATACAGCGTTCATCGGTTAGCACCGAGGCAATCAGCTTTCTGAATTGTACTTTTGATGGAATGTCTAATCCGTTGGTAGGTTCATCCATAATAAGCAAGCTGGTGTTAGTGGCAAGCCCAAAAGCAATCATGGCCTTCTTTTGCTGCCCAAAGGACTGTTTGTCCATCACAGCGTTCTCATCAACATCCAATGCTTTGAGGTAGGTATAAAAATCAGATTTACTGAATTTAGGGTAAAACCCAGCGGTATTTGCCACAAACTTCGCCGGAGTAAAGGAGGGCACATAAACATCTTCGGCTAAAAAATAGATTTCTTCCAATATCGAAACAGACCTGCCCGAAACGCTGTTGCCGTTAAGCAAGCACTTCCCCTTTTTGGGGTAAGCCAATCCTGCCATATTTTTTAACAGAGTTGATTTTCCCGCCCCGTTTTTACCGAGTAAGCCATAAATATGGCCTTGCTCCAATTGCAGGTTCAGGTTATTAAAAAGCAAAGGTTGCTTATTGTAGCCAAAACTGAGATCGCTAATTTCTATCATATCGAGTATCAGTGTATTAGTTATCTAATACACCACAAATCAACAAGCAATTTTTGATATTTCCTAATGATTTGAAAAATATAATTAGATAGTGGACCTCCGTTTATATTTACAACATTGAGTATGATTTTTATCTTTTTTTAGGTTACAGCTGATAACCAGAGAGACAGGTAGCCGACCAGAATTTGTGTTTGCCTTAATTGGGACCTCAATTGCCGGAGCGCTAATTTAAGGCATTAATTGTGTTATTAACCAGGTTTACCGGTACGATGCCAATGGTAATATGAAGGTCGACGCCAGCAGGGCGGTCACCAATATCAGCTATAACCTGCTTAATTTACTACAAACGGCAACTACAACTACAGGCACAGACTCCTTTACATATGACGCCGCAGGCAGGAAACTGTGAAAAACCAGCACTATATCGAGTGTGAATACCGATTATATAGATGGTATCCAATACGAAGGTGGCACCATCAGTTTTATCCAGGTTAAAGAATATATTGGTTTTTTACAGGTTGTTAGGTCAAAAGAATGTGAACACTATCTAAATGCTTTTTAAGGTAAAAACATATTTTCACAGAAACGGTTAATTAACCATGCGTTTGTGTCTTTGTTTTTTGATATGCATTTCAATATCAGGCTTATGGGCCGAAGCCCAGACGTTAGTAACAGGACAAGTGGTAGATGCGTCGAGTGGAGAGCCCCTTGCATTAGTTTCAGTGACTTTTGCAGGCAGTAATGTTGGCACACGGGCAGATTCGTTGGGGCGGTTTCGGCTGTCCGGGGCAGCAAGGTTTACACAGGTAGCATTTTCGCATGTTGGTTATTTACCCACCGTCAAAGTAATTGTACCCGGGCAAGCGAATAAATTGCAAGTATTGCTTGAGCGGGATGCCAATCAGCTGGCAAATGTAACGATAACCTCGGTGAGGGGGCAGCGTTATCGCAACAAAGGAAACCCGGCAGTCGCGCTCATCCAGCAAGTGATCGATCATAAGCAGGAGAACCGCGCAGAGTCTGCAGCTTATTTGCAATATGAGCAGTATGAACGAATGGGGCTATCTTTTTTTAATTTACCGCAGAAAGTTGTTGAGAGTAAATTTTTTAGCCAATATAAGTTTATGTTGGATACTGTGCAGGGGCAAACTTTTATGCCGGTGTTGCTGGAAGAAAAGCTGTCGGACATTTATTTTCGAAAGGAGCCGGAGAAGAAAATACAGATACAGAAAGCCTATAAAGGCGTTAACATATTGCAGTTTATTGATACCGCGGGGGTTAAACTTTATGTAAACCAATTGTATGGCCATCAGGTGGATATTTATGAAAATAACCTCTTTATTATAGCTAACGAGTTTTTGAGCCCTATAGCGGATCATGCGCCAAATTATTATAAATTTTTTATTACGGATACCATTAGCACAGCTATGGGTAAACAGGTGGAGCTCGCTTTTACGCCACGCGCAAAAGGAGATCTGTTATTTGAGGGTAAGTTGGTTGTAACGCTGGATGGGCGTTTTGCAGTAACCGCTTGTGAATTAAGGCTAAATGGGAAGATTAATGTAAATTTCGTAAGAAGCTTTGATGTGCTGTTAGATTTTGCCCGGCAAACTGACGGCAGGTATGAACTGGCCAGCAGCAGGGTTAAGGCAGATTTTGGACTGACTAAAAAAGGCTGGGGTGTATTTGGTGAGCGTAAGGTGATATATCGTAACTACAAAATCGGCATGCCGCAAACTGTGGCATTTTACCAGGGTGAGGCTTTACAGGTGGCTATGGGCAAAGCTGGTTTTGATACGCTTAGCAAAGGCCAGGCACAGGTTTACGAAAAGTTGTACAAACTGGAACAGATGCCGTCTTACAAAAGAACAATGTGGTGGCTGTCTACTCTTACGGCAGGTTATGCCGATACCGGGCCGGTGCAAATCGGACCAATTGCACATTTTTTATCTTTTAATAGCCAGGAAGGCTTGCATTTGGAATTGGGCGGACGAACTACGCCACTGCTGGATAGCAACTTTTATTTTGAGGGATATGGCGCCTATGGCACTAAAGACCATCGGGTAAAAGGGAATGCAATCGCTTATTTTTCTTTAAATAAAACAGCGCCCTACCGTTTTCCTAATAATTATTTTAAGGTAAGCTATTTATATGATGTAGATGTGCCTGGTCATACTTTTTCGGTAACCAACCGTGCTACAGCATTCTCATCTTTTCAAACCGGAAAAACCAATTATTGGCTATATAGTAGAATATTTGAGCTACAATACTTCCGTGATTTCGAAAATCATTTCTCGTACATTCTGGGTTATAAAAACTGGCGGCAAACACCGGCTGCAGCGCTGGTTTATCAAAAAAATGATGATGGCAGCTTGGTGAACAATTTAACTACCAGCGAGCTAAACCTTCACTTACGCTATGCGCCGCATGAAGAGCTTATTCAGGGCAGCCGCACGCGGCATAGTATCCATAACCCTTATCCTATTTATGACCTTCTTATTAACCGTAGCCTTGGTGGCAATTATGCATATACCGACTTTGGCATTAACATTTATAAACGTTTTTATCTCTCTCAGGCGGGTTTTACGGATGTTACCCTGCTCGGCGGCTATGTGCTGGGCAAAGTGCCTTTTCCCTTGCTCAATATTAGCCCCGCCAATCAATCGCTCGCCTATAAGCGAGATGCTTATAATGCCATGAACTATCTTGAATTTGTGAGCGATCACTACTTAGGCCTTAACCTTACGCACACCTTTAACGGTTTCCTGTTAAACAAAGTCCCGCTAATCAAGCACCTAAAATGGCGGGAATTCATCTCTGCCAAAGTATTGTACGGTGGCCTGCGTGCCGAAAACGATCCGGCACAAAGCACAGGCCTTTATCGCTTACCCGCTGCAACCAACAGCTCCAACGGCACCTACACCTTTGGCAGTAAACCGTATATTGAAGCCGGGGCCGGCATAGGCAATATTTTTAAATTTTTGCGGATCGACCTCATTCGCCGCTACACTTATCTTGACCAACCCGGCGCGCGCATCTTCAGCATCAAATTCAGTTTCCAACCTGAATTTTAAAACCAATGAAACTTATTTTTCGTTATCGCCAATTGGTGGATATTCCAGGACGAATGACCACTCATTCTTGTATAGAGAGCGGTTTGTTGCTAATAGGTGCAGCTGTGGGCGAGGATTCGTTAGTCAGCGATTGTGCTGAATAAGCATAATTAGCTGTACCATTTCCGTCAATGTCATAATTATTGTAACAGCTGGTTTTCCATGGCCACTCACAGTATTGAAGACGATTTAAACCGAGTTATAACTGCATTGTCCTCAATCAATGGCTTAATTGGCTTGGAAGATGATAAATTAAACCGTGAATTAGTTGGTTCGATGTTTCCGGAAAAATTCATCTTTGAAAAATTGATAGATAGAACCGCCCGGATAAATGAGATTGCAGAAATTATTTAGCAGACTAACAGCAGGTTACATGATAAAAAACAAAAGGCAAGCGATGAAAATCCATGCTTGCCCAGTTGGGTTTTCCTGCATGGGCTCGAACCACGATCGTCTGAACCAGAATCAGAAGTGTTACCATTACACCACAGGAAATAATAAACTGCCGTTACCTAACAGTTACTTAACACAAATATACAATTTGCGGCTATATTTTACAAGGAGTCTTGTGTCAGGTATAGGTTATAAAATATAGTTGCACTGCACCGCTAACACGCCTCCAAGGGGCAGGTCGGAATAAAAAAGTCTTATTTATTACCAGTTATTTATTTGATATCTGTTGTAATAACCACTGCACTATGTCATCGGCAGCTTTATCATTCTCGTAACCGGCCGGGAGCCTGCCGTTAGTATATTCGTTGTATAACCATGGATCGCCTACGGCAACAACAGTCCCTTTACCATATTTCGCAGAAGCAATGATAGTGGCGCCATTATTGTTTTTCAAAACAGGGACGGCAGTACCGCTTGTACTTATAGAGCATACATCCTTCATGAATATTTTACCGGCCGTTTTAAACACCGGGTTACCTGTTGTTTTTACCGCGCCATCTTCAAAATGAGCGTCGTCAATTACATGGTTCTGCAAATCATTATTAAAGTGCATACCAAATTTAGCAGCCAGCGTATTAAAGTGTGGTAATTCGACATTGGCACTATCATTTGCCATCAGCAATAATATACCGCCTTTTTTTACCCACTTGGCAATTTGCTCAACATCATTTGGCTGGATGTAATTTGGCGACGGGCTTTCCTTTTTACTATCAGGATCAACAATAATGTAGATGGCAGCATCCTTTAAATTATCAGTGGTGGGTGCTTGGTTAAGCGTATCTAACTTAGCGCCCGCTGTTGTAAACGCATCGCCAAAAATGGAGAAGCCAGTGTTTTCCTTATCCGTCCATAAATAATGAAAACGCACCGGCTGCCCTTCGGCATTTTTATGCACCTCGTGGTTAAAATAATAATCGAGCGTAACTGTTTGGGCACTGGCAACTAGACCAGCATTCACCAACAGCGTTATGATGGTTACTTTGAGTTTCATAAAAACGTGCTTAAATGTGGTAATTAAGTAGAGGCCCCGATAACGATCTAAACTATTTAAACAGTGTTATGCCTCAATTAGTTTTAATAAAATAGGTTCGGGAATAACCCATAATGTTTTAGTTATACTCCTCCGAATATAGAAAATCCGCCATCAACACAAATCATTGATCCGGTTACAAAAGCAGACGCGTCGCTCAGTAACCAGGTAAGAGCACCTTTTAACTCATCGGCATGGCCAAAACGTTTAAATGGAGTTTGTTTGATCACCAGCTCACCTCTTTGTGTATAACCCCCTTCAGCTTTGGTAAGCAGGTAACGATTTTGCTCGGTAAGAAAAAAGCCTGGTGCAAGCGCGTTCATTCTTATCTTGTCGCCATAGCGGTTTGCCAGCTCCACCGCAAACCATTGGTTGTAGCAATCAACCGCGGCTTTGCCAATATTATAGCCCAATACCTTGGTAATGGCCCGTTTTGAATTCATAGACGAAATATTTACGATACTGCCCACGCCAACTGTCTTAGCAATAGCCTCGCCAAATATCTGTGTCGGTATAATAGCTCCCCAGGTGTTGAGGTCCATTACTTTCTTCATCCCTGCTATGTTCATTTTAAAAATGTCTTCCTCAGGTGCCAGAACACCTTCGGGCATATTGCCGCCCGCGCCGTTAACCAAGCCGTCAACCTGGCCAAATGCATCTACAATTTTATTTTTAGCCGCTATCAGCTCGTCTTCATTTAGTACATCGGCAACCAAGGCAATAGCCTTGCCGCCATTTTTATTAATGACATCGGCCCGTTCTTCTGCTATCTCTTTTTTACGTCCCAGTATACCTACTGCTCCGCCGGCTTCAACTATGGCGTTTACAAACGCGTCGCCAAGTATTCCTGTACCGCCGGTAACTACAATCACTTTGCCGGCTAATGAAAATGGATTTTCCAATGTATTATGTTTTTTAGGTAATGGATTGAATTTATCTGATGTCGGGAATGGCAATAGGGTCCATGTCAGTATAGTCAAGGTTTTCGCCTGCCATGCCCCATATAAAACTATAACTCGCAGTACCGCTGCCCGAGTGTATACTCCATGGCGGTGATACCACCGCGTCGTAATTATCCATCAGGATATGCCGCGTTTCCTGTCCCTCACCCATATAATGGAATATTTTTTGACCGGCAGGCACATCAAAATAAAAATAAGCCTCCATGCGGCGGTCATGCACATGAGCAGGCATGGTGTTCCACACGCTGCCTTCATGCAGTATAGTGAGGCCCATTACCAACTGGCAACTTTTAATGCCTTCAAGGTGAATGTATTTATTGATGGTACGTTTATTGGCCGTTTCATTTGAGCCGGTGTGCACTTTGGCAGCATCGTCATTGGTCATTAATGTGGTAGGATACACCGCGTGGGCCGGGGCCGACAGGATATAGAACACCGCAGGCTGCGCACTGTTTTTACTGGCAAAGGTGACACTTTTTGCTCCCTTACCTATATAAAGGCAGTCGAGCTTGTTTACCTGGAAAGTTTTTCCGTCGGCGGTAACCTCGCCATCGCCGGCTACATTAATAATACCTATTTCCCGGCGCTCCAAAAAATACTCAGCCCGTAAATTGGGGTAGTTCTGCAGCTCAACTGGTTTATTTACAGGATAGGCAGCACCCACTATCATTCGGTCATAATGTGTGTAAGTACAGTTTAACTTATCGGTTTGTACCAGTTGATCAATCAGAAACCGTTCTCTGATCTGTGTGGTCTGATAGCTTTTAAAATCTTCAGGGTGTACGCTATGTATTACTTTCAAGGCATTGTTATTTGGTTAGGCAATTCTACAATGTATCTTCATTAAATCAAAAGTATTCGGCGGTTTATTCTACTCAAACGATTGCGCTCATTCATTTGCGCCTAAATAACCGGAATAAAAAAAGCCGCAGATTGTACATCAGCGGCTCCGGATAATTTAAGAGTGCTTATTCGTTAGTCTTCGTTAACAAACGAGCGCAGCATCCAGGTATTTTTTTCGTTAAACTGCATAAAAGCGTTCACCATATCGTTTGATCCGTCATCGCCTGCAGCAGCGGTAATGTCCAATATCTCCCTTTCTTTTGCAATTAAAATAGCAAGGTCGTCAATAATAGCCTTAACCATTTTAGTGTCTTTTAAACCAATGGTTTGTATTTCCTTAATTTGTGATGTTTCAATATAATCTTTAAAGGTGCTGTAGGGCGGTTTGCCCAAAGTAAGGATTCTTTCTGCGAGTTCATCAATGGTTGTTAGTGCAGCAGTATATAGTTCTTCAAACTTTAAATGTAAAGTGAAAAAATTTTGACCTTTAATATTCCAGTGGCATCCGCGTACTTTCTGATAGTAAATATGGTAATTGGCCAACAGATCATTCAAATGGTCAACAACAGGTTTTACTTTACCTTCTTCAAGACTTATTTCTTTCGCATTCATGTGTAAATAGTGATTTTAAATGTTAACACCGGCTTAGTAGCAATGTTTGGTAAATATAAGGAGATTTGATTTTAATATTCATATTTGTGTACTTTATGACAAAGTTGCTACCTTTTATTCATGAACAATTTGACTGGCCGGTTTGGCGTATGGAAATTGACGAAAAAAGCGCTTCGTTATTTGTTGAATTAAGAAACAGCGAAGAAAAAAAAGTAGCTTTTGGCGCTGTAAACCTATTTAACGGCCAAGTTAATTTTAAGGGCCTTACCACGCCCGAGCGTTGGCTTACCGGCATAGAGGCAGCTTATGATGGCGTACTGCTGCTGCATAATTACCAATCGGCAACCGGGCCGACGCACAAAGGCCTTATGGCCATTGATGCCAGCGGCAAAACGCTGTGGAGCAATTATACACTGGCCCTTGATCATTTATCAGTAAATGGTCCGGTTGTTTATAATACCCAGGTACAACCACCCAAATTATTTTTGGCTGATATTAAAACCGGCCAAACCGTAAGGAATTACGAACCTTTGGCAGATTATTTATTGCATAACCATATTGTGAGCCCGCAGTTATTGTCCGCTGATTTTTTTAATAATTTACAGTTGCCTGCCCAACCTTATGGAAATACGGTGCATTATATGGAGCACAATAATTATAGAATTGTATCTTTGCACACATTTTTTCAGGAAAAGATAGAACAACACTTATTTATTATCAACAACGAGGGTGCAATTGTTTATCAGGATTTGTTGAACAGCAATATACAAAAATTGCAACCGGAGGCGTTTGTAGTACATAAGAATAACCTGGTCTACTTAAAAGAAAGATCGGCATTAATAGTTTTAAACTTATAAGTTACTGTATTATAATTTATTATGAAATTAAAGATTTTATTATTGATCGCTCCCCTACTTACATTCTCTATATCCCTTTTTGCAAAATCCGCTGCCGATTCAGTAGGAGTTGAAAATCAGAATGGCAAAAAGATCATCCTGCATAAGCTTGATCCTAAAGACAATTATTACTCAATCGGCCGCCGGTATAATGTAAGCCCCAAAGCCGTTATTCAGTTTAATAATAATGCCGCCCTTAAAATTGGCGGTATTATAAAAGTACCAACAGAACAATCATTTGTACAAACTGCCACCCCATCGGCAGCCCAGCAAACCAGGCAACAGGTTCAACAACCTGCAGCACAGCAGCCAACCAAGCCCGCGGCACAACAACCGGTTACACAACAACAAACCAAGCCTGCTGCGGTACAGCAGCAAACCCAGGCGCCCGCACAGCAACCGGCAACCACTGCAACACAAGCTGCCGATACAACCCCGCAAAAAACCGTGAATACCGATAACGTACAACAATACAAGGTATCAGCCGGCGAAACGCTTTTTTCAATAGCCAAACGTTTTGGCACTTCGGTTGAAGATATTACCAAACTGAACAACTTAACCTCAACCAACCTTGCGCCCGGACAGGTAATAAAAGTACGTACCGGCCTGCCAGCTGATGAAAGACCGGTAGTGCAGCAGGATGCAATAAAACAACAGGACTCCACCGTTGCAGCTATTGACAGTGCGGGCAATAAGCTAAAGGCCAACAAATATGGCCTGTACGAAAAGAATGAAACCGGCGTAGCCACCTGGATAGATGATACCAGCCTTGACCCTAAAAAAGAACTGGTGCTGCACCGTACAGCTCCTATCGGTACCGTAATTAAAATTACAAACCCAATGAATAACCATACCACATATGCAAAGGTTGTTGGCCGTTTTACAGAAAGTGAAGCCACTAAGGATGTGCTTATTGTGATGACCAAGAACACTGCCGATGCATTAGGTGCTTTAGATAAACGCATTCACGTAAATATCAGCTACGGTAGCCCGAATGAATAAACCTTATATCATTGGAATTGCCGGCGGTAGCGGATCCGGCAAAACCTTTTTTTTGAAATGCTTTCTGGAGCATTTTAGCGCCGATGAAGTGTGCCTGGTGTCGCAAGATGACTATTATTTTCCGGTAGCCCATAACATGACGGCCGAAGAAAACAAGCTGTATAATTTTGATTTGCCAAGCACTATTGATCATGAGCACTTTCAACAGGATATAAGCAAACTTTTAAATAAGGAAACTATATTTAAGCCCGAATATACTTTTAACAATCCTGCTGCTATACCTAAAATACTGGAAATAAAGCCAGCTCCCATTTTAATTGTAGAAGGCTTATTCATTCTGCATTTTAAGGAAATATCAAACCTGCTTAACTTCAAGGTTTTTATTGATGCTGATGAAGATGTAGCACTGCAGCGCCGTCTTAAGCGCGACCTGATTGAACGCGGCTATTCACATGATGATGTGATGTATAAATGGATGAACCATGTAGTGCCTGCTTACAAAGAGTACCTATTGCCCTACAAAGACGAATGCGACAGGATTATTACCAATAACAGCCACGTAGCACAGGATATTATTGCTGTAACTCAAGAAATATCTGCCGAGCTAAGAAAAAAATTGTTTTAAAAAATTGATGTTTCCCGTCCGGTCTATTTAAATTAATCGCTCATATTATTTCTCCTTTTGTTAAATTAATCATTTTAATATACATAATTAATAAACATGTTTTAAGAGCTGCTTTAACAGGTATTTTTGATAGGTAAACCCAATTTTAAATACTTTATGAAAAGCTTATCCTGTAAATACGCGCTGTTTGCAAGCGGTGTTTTATGTTTACTGATATGGCAAAGCTGTAAAAAAGCGGAATCAATAAAGCCACAAATAGCAGACTCATCTCAAAACGCTATCGCTAAAAACAATGTGAGCGTGTTAACCACCTCAGCTGGCGATTCCCTGTTTCAAAGAATTTTAACACCCCGTACTTCTACAAATCCTGTACCCATTAAATCCGCAATTAAAATTTGCAGCGACCCCAAAGGGAATCTTTATGTTACCTGTAGTTTTACCAATTACGTTGGCATAAGCAAGGTAACACCGCAAGGTGTTGTAAGTCAGTTTGGCGGCCCGGTAAATACCGCAGGAATAAAAGCTGCAAAAAATGGTGATATTTATATTGTTGGCTACAACAACAATAAATACGGCATTGGCAGAATAACGCCAGATGGTGTTATACATTATTTAACCATAACCGGCCAGCAACTAAAAGAGCCCACCGACCTGGCCTTAAGTGATGACGGAACTATTTATATTACTGATATTGGTTTACACCAGGTGTTAAAAGTAACGCCTCAGGGCGTTTGCTCGGCCTTAGCCGGCAGTGCCACTGCTATTGGCAGCGCTGATGGCACCGGGCAACAGGCACACTTTACAAATCCAACCAGCATAAGGCTATCCGCCGATGGCTTATTATGGGTGATTGACGGAAATGAAAACAATCTTACTGGACAAACGATTAGAAAAGTAACCCTAACCGGTAGTGTAAGTACAAAATACATATTAAATTATGTCGGCACGCGCGATGATTATATCAGGAATATAGCTATAGCAAAAAGAGACAAAAACTTCAATCTTTCGCCTTATGAAAGTATATTTATACTTCACCGCAGCAATAAGATTACCCATTGGGGCACAAACGGAGTTGAAACCCCTTTAAATATCTATAGCAAAAATGCCAACCCATATGAAGAATATAGCATATCACTGTTTACCGATGTAACTTCAATTTGTATTCATGAAAATGCAATTTACATTCCTGAAAGCTATAATTACTACAACTTTGTGGTACGTAAGATCACTAAATACAAATAGTAATAATAAGCTCTCTCCTCATTTTAAATAACGATTTCGGGAACCTCTCCGGCTATGATCAGTTTCCCTGCTGTGGCTTTTTTGATGTCTTCTACACTTACGCCGGGCGCGCGTTCAAGCAGTTTAAAACCACCTTCGGGCAAAACGTCAAATACACCTAATTCAGTTACTATTTTTTTAACGCAGCGAACACCGGTTAAAGGCAATGTACATTGCGGCAGCAGTTTTGACTCGCCCGCCTTGTTCACATGCTGCATAGCAACAATTATATTTTCGGCCGATGCCACCAAGTCCATAGCACCTCCCATGCCTTTCACCATTTTACCGGGTATCTTCCAGTTGGCTATATCACCGTTTTCAGATACCTCCATGGCACCCAGTATGGTCAGATTAACTTTTTTGGCCCGTATCATACCAAAGCTCATGGCCGAATCAAATATGGCCGATCCCGGCAGCATGGTAATGGTTTGCTTGCCCGCGTTAATTACATCCGGGTCCTCCTCCCCTTCAAACGGAAACGGCCCCATGCCCAGCAAGCCATTTTCTGACTGCAGCACCACATCCATATTTTCGGGTATGTAGTTGGCCACCAACGTAGGGATACCTATACCCAGGTTAACATAATAACCATCTTTTATTTCTTTAGCTATTCGCTTTGCTATTCCAGTTTTATCAAGCATGTTATTAATTTGAAAATTTGTTGATTTGAAAATTTGAAAATGATTGATTAAAAATCTATTTTCCAATTGACTAATTACTTTTAGAAGTTGATATGATCTTTGATATAATTTTAATGATCGCCTTTAATTTACCAATCAATGTTTCGTTAAACGGATAGCTTTTAGAAGATTTACAAAGCAGTAAAAAGTATTCTGTTTCATCAGCTTCTTTAGCAGCTATCTTTAGTTTATGTATAAAATCATTTTTACTTTCAGCATTTTGAGCTTCACGAACGTTTGCGCCTATTGAAGTACCTGACCTGATAATTTGTCTGGCAATGGCAAACTTTTTATTAGCTTCTAATTCTTCGGAAAACTCAATGATATCTAACGCAAACTCAAATGTTAATTTGACAATCAAGTTTTCCTTATCGTCTCTCATTAATTAATTTACTTTGTTTCCAAGTCATTGCCTTTCATTTTCAGATCTTCAAATTGCTTAATTTTCAAATTGCCCTCACCGTTCGTTGCTCTATCCTCTTTTCGTAATTTCTACCCTGAAAAATACGATGCACATATATGCCCGGGGTGTGTATATGATCAGGATCAAGCTCGCCGGGTTGCACCAGCTCTTCAACTTCGGCAATGGTTACCTTACCGGCCATGGCCATTACAGGGTTAAAATTGCGGGCGGTTGACCGGTATATCAAATTACCCATAGTATCGCCTTTCCAGGCTTTTATCAGGGCAAAATCGGCATTAAAGGCCAGCTCCATTAAATAATCTTTACCATTAAAGTTACGCACCTCTTTACCTTCGGCTACCTCGGTGCCAACACCAGCCGGGGTAAAAATAGCGGGCATGCCGTACCCGGCAGCCATACAGCGGGTAGCCAGCGTACCCTGCGGCAGTAGCTCAACTTCCAGTTCACCGCTAAGTAACTGTCTTTCAAATTCCGCGTTTTCGCCTACGTATGAAGAGATCATTTTTTTTACCTGTCGCTGTTTCAGCATCAGGCCGATACCAAAATCATCAACCCCGGCATTGTTCGATATACAGGTAAGTTGCTTTACCTTCTTTTTAACAAGGGCGGCTATACAATTTTCGGGCAAGCCGCATAATCCAAAACCGCCCAGCATCAATGTCATTCCATCCTCAATATCGCGGATGGCCTCATCAGCACCACTAACTATTTTATTCATATTTAATAATTGGTTATTTCAAAAATACTTAAAATAAGCCGGAAGAAAGACAGCGGAACCGATGCATCAATGATAAAAGATCAGGCATATGATGATTCCTCGTTAAATGACCATGGAAGCTCTTTCCATTATCTTTTAAGTTAAATAATTAAAACAATTGAAAAATTCAGGCATTATAATTATACATTAATATACAAAATCTATGACACTTGAAAATAATGAGTTCTATGATGATGATAAAGATCAGCAGGAACAAACAAGTAACAAACCCAATGCTTATCGTGTTGACGATGATAGTGATCTTACAGAAGAAGACCTGCAACATGGCTACCCTACATCAAAAGATGATATGAAGAAACAGGATGCGCCAGGCATGGAAAGCAGGGGCATGGGCGGGCAAAGCTTTGGCAGCAACAATATTACCCCCTCTGGCGATGATAAAGCCAATCCATCGCAAACAGCAGGTTATACCAACGAATATTTCAGGCGGACCCAACCTGCCGAAGAACACCCCGAAAACAGCAATTTTACAGATCCTAACCAGGCAGGACAATCAAACTATGGGCAGGTGATGGATGCCACTACCCAAACCGGGCAGTCTGACGAGCAACCGGAAAGTAATAATGAAGAAAACACACCGGCCCAAAGACCAAATCCGCAGGAGCCTTACCGCGAAGGAACGGCTGATGACGACGGCAATAGCGATAAAAAGCAGGTAAACATTCCCGGCCCTAATGAAACTCCGGATCAGCAAAAGGTTGGGGAATAGCTTTAGTAGCTTACCATTTTATCTTTTTGTCAATAAAGCTGATCAAATCATCGGCCATAGCTTGCTGTTCTTTGGCGCTGGGATGTCCTCCTGTATTTTTATAAGGGAAAAAATGAGTATAAATATTCTTGTCATTTAGCTCGGCAACAGCCTTTTCTATGTAGCCGGGCCATGGCGAACCTTCTTTGGTGGCATCCATACTGCCAAGCGCGCAAATGACTTGTGCTTTAGGATATTTTTTGCGGATGTTTTTCACAAGGTCGCGGTATGCCTTGACGATCTGGGCTGGTTCGGGTGCTTTAGTTCCAAACCTTTCTTTAAACTGTTGATTATCGGGTAATTTAACTATCCATGAATCATTTTGAAACAGGTTAATAACCACCAGATCGGGTGTATATCTCGAAAAATTCCACAAACTGGTAGGGTCTGTCGGATCGAGCCGGTTATACATTTCGGGCATAATAAGCGGGAACCAGCTTACCAGAACACCAATGCCGCTTTTGGAGGTGCAAACATAATCGGCATCAAAATGGCGGGCGGTAATGGCAGCGTACCCTATATAACCGTTTTCGTACGGCGCACTGCCCCTGTCTTTTCCCGTTGTGTCTTCCACAGCATAGCCGCAGGTAATAGAGTTTCCAAAAACCTCCATGCGGCGTTTTTTAGGCTCGGGTGCCGGCAAAATACTTGTTTCTTTGGCCAAAATAAACTGATAGAAAACAGTTTTCCCCATTTCCCATTCCGTACGTTTAAATAACTCCAGGCTATGCGGTCCGGCCGGCAAACCTTCCACAAGCGTGTAAACTTTTTTGGTATTATCCAGGTGAATGGTATTAACCACCTTATCATCTACTATTACCGTGAAATAATTGTCGCCGCGTTCGTCCTGCAACAAGGCCGAAACCCCGGCACCGTTAAAGTTAATTTTTATTGATGAACCAGTCCAGTAGAGTTCGGCGGCCTCATCAGTGAGGTTGATACGGCCTGTGTAACGGATATGCCGGTCCTTGCTTTTAAGAACAAGATTTTGCCCGGTGCAATTGCTGGCCGCAACACTAAAACTAAGGAACAGGATTATAAAGTAGATTTTACGCATTTTAAAAGTTTACCGCTTAAATTTATAAAAGTTATTTCAAATATACATACGTAATACCATCGCCGCCCCGGTCTGCATGTTCATCTTCCATACGGTCAACCTGGTCATATTTTTTAAGGTATTGCCTGATCATTTTACGCAAAATACCATCGCCCTTGCCATGAATTATTTTCAGGTTATTAAAACCCATCATCAGGGCACGGTCAAACAACTTTTCAATGGCGTGCAGCGCGTCTTCGGTACGCATGCCGCGCACATCTATTTCGGGACTAAAGCTGGCAAAATCACTTGTATGCGAATTAAAATTCCTCCTGATATCCTTTGGTACTGACGACCTGGAAACTTTTACAACCCGTTTCTTTTTAGCAACGGTACGCAGATCGCCAATGGCAATTACCACATTGTCTTTGATCAGTTCAATTACTTGTCCGGTGGTTTCAGAGTCGGTTAACTTCACCCAATCACCGGGCTTAAGTTCCTCATCAGCAGCAGCATTCTGTTTTATGGGTTCCGTTTTAACTGTATTCTTTTTAAGCTCAATGTTGAGGTTTTCGCGCAGGGTACGGGTTTTCTCCTTGTCGGCATTACTGCTTTTTATTTCAGATATGGTGTTCTCAACCAATTTATTGGCATTCAGGATAATGTTTTTGGCCTGTTCCTTTGCCTCCCTGATCAACACCTTTTTATTTTCGTCCAGATAACTTTTTAACTTTTCGTTCTCGGCTTGCAGCTCGTTAACGCGACGCTGCTGTTTATCCAGCTTTTGTTTAGTTTCAAATATTTCCCGTTTTTCGCGTTCCAGGTCAACCAGCAGGGTATCTACCTTTTTCTGGCCCTCGCTTATTTTGTTTTTGGCCAGGTTAAGAACGCTGGGAGGCAATCCTATTTTTTGAGCTATTTCAAAAGCATAAGAGCTGCCCGGCTTACCAATTTCCAGCCGATAAAGGGGTTTCATCTCCACGTTATTGAACAGCATGGAGGCATTCTCTATCCCTTCAGTATTGCTGGCAAATATTTTAAGGTTGGAGTAATGCGTAGTAACCATGCCCCTAACCTTTTTATGGTTAAGTGATTCCAGCACGGCTTCGGCAATAGGGCCACCAAACTGCGGATCGGTACCGGTACCAAACTCATCAATCAGCACCAGTGTTTTGCCATTGGCATCCTCAACAAAAGCTTTCATTTTACTCAAGTGGGCACTATAGGTACTCAAATCACTTTCTATCGACTGGTCATCACCAATATCAACAAACAGTTGTTTGAATACGCCCACCACGCTGGCCTCGGCGGCAGGTATCAATAAACCGGCCTGCACCATCATTTGCAGCAAGCCAACCGTTTTCATACAAACCGATTTCCCCCCGGCGTTGGGCCCTGATACTACGATGATACGGGTAGCATCGTCTATATGTACGTTGAGGGGCACAACCGTTTTTTGTTCCTGCTTAAAATTCAGGAATAACAGCGGGTGCCGGGCATTAAACAATTTCAATCGTGCCTCATTAACCACTTGCGGCATTTCGGCTTCAATATCAATGGCAAACAAGGCCTTGGCACGCACAAAATCAAGTTTGGTAAGCAGGCTGTGGTATGATAGTAAAAGCGGCGTATACGGTCGTAGTTCGGCTGTTAAAACGGTTAATATTTTAACTATTTCGCGACGGCGCTCAAATTCAAGGTCGCGCACGCGGTTATTGAGTGTAAACACTTCTTCAGGCTCCATATAAACGGTTTGCCCGGATGCCGACTCGTCATGAATAAAACCTTTAAGCTTGCGCTTATTTTCGGCCAGCAAGGGGATACACAGGCGCCCGTCGCGCACGGTAAGTGAGCCATCAGCGGTCCAGCCGCTGGATGATGCCGCTTTAAATATATGATCTATCTTTTTGCGGGCTTCCTGCTCGGCCTTAGCAATGCCCATTGTTATTTCATTAAGCTCGCGCGATGCATTGGGCCTTATTTTTCCTTTGGCATCAATAACGGCATCAATCTTTTTAAGAATAGCTTTTTCAATGGGCAGGTGCTCAAATAAAGCCTCGAGGTTGGGATATAACCTCTCGCGCTCGCTGAAATAGGCAATTACTGCAAACACCGTTTGCAGGGAGGCCTGCACCTGGTAAAATTCTTCTTCGGTTAAAAATACGCCTTCAATGCGGGCCTTATTGGCCAGGGATTTGATATCGAAAAAATGATGAATGGGTAACGCGGCATCGTTAACCAGTATATTTTTAAACTCATTGGCCTGGTTTAAAAACTTATATATCTGATCATAATTGCTCATCACCTGTATCTTGTCAACCATTTGCTGACCCATTTCACTCAGGCAATGTGCTTTTATTAATTCTTTTACCTCGGTAAACCCCAGCTTATCAACACTATTTTTTGGGTAAAGCATCAGGATGTTTTTGTTTTAACTTTTTTAAGAGAATCGGCAATATGGGCTTTTCTTTTTTGCCGTATCGCTTTTTTAATAGAATCGATCCTTTGTACTGGTTTTGGCATTTTTATCTGCAACTTTTTCAAAGAATCCACGATATGAGCGGCCTTTAACTTTTGCTCTTTGACCTTTTTTAAAGAGTCAGCCCTTAACTCGGCCTTTGACATTTTTTTCTGCGCCTTTTTTATTGAATCTGTTTTCAGCGAGTCGGCTTTTAACGTGGCTTGCCGCTTTTTGGTTTGAATAAGATTAACAGAATCAGACAGGGCCTTGATCTTAGCATCAACCTGGTCATATATCGTTGAAAGTTTGTCAGGATCTGTTGCGTAATAATTCATACTCTTTCTGAACGTGGCCGAATCGGTATGGTACTTTTCGAAGGTGGCCAGGTAATTGCCCATGCCATATTTATACAAAGTATCCGGGCTTTGAAAGCCGTTGTACAAACTGCCGTCAATGATGTGGACCTCGGCAAGCAGGTTAGCCATAACATCAGGCTTAATGACCCCGTTTGGGACACCATTGCTTTTACAGGCACATAAAAAAAGGGTAACTGAAAAAAACAAGATTAAATATTTATGCATTCTGTAATTTAGCGGCTGATTAATTAAGCAAAATTGTCTCACCTAAATCCTATTTTGAACCCTCTTTTTTGGGGAGAACAAGGTGAGGCTTTTTTACAACGACAAATTTACGGATAAATGAGCATTGCAGATAATATCAAAAACTTAAAAATAGAAACGGGCGCAGGTGTAACTTTATTGGCTGTGTCAAAAACAAAACCTGCCGCCGATCTGCAGCAGGCTTACGATGCCGGGCAACGCCTGTTTGGCGAAAACACCGTGCAGGAAATGGTTGAGAAATATGAACAACTGCCAAAAGATATTCAATGGCACCTAATTGGGCATTTGCAAACCAACAAGGTAAAATATATTGCCGCTTTTGTAACTATGATACAGTCTGTTGATAGCCTGAAACTGTTGCATGAAATAAATAAACACGCCGAAAAGGCCGGCCGGGTGATTGATTGCCTGCTGCAAATTTATATTGCCGACGAGGAAACCAAATTTGGACTTGGCTTTGATGAAGCCATTGAACTGCTGCGCTCAGAAGAATTCGCCATGTTTAAAAACATCCGTATACGTGGCCTGATGGGTATTGCTACCAATACTGATAACCAAAAGCAGATCAAGGAAGAATATTATGAGCTGAAGACTTTTTTTGATGGCGTTAAGCAAAGTTATTTCAGAAAGGTAGATAGTTTTGATACCTTATCGATGGGGATGTCGGCAGATTATAAGCTGGCCATTGAGCAGGGCAGCAATATGATCCGTGTTGGAAGCACTATTTTTGGCAACCGGATTATTAAACACTGGAAAAATAATTGATCCTGATTTCGTATCTCGGAAATTGAGATCCCGGATCCATCCCAGATCATCAGGATACTTAACAAGCACAAAACATGGATAATAACAATATATCAGCCCACACCGGTCAAAAACTCCCCCTTCAGGAAGTTGATGGGCTCACCATAAGGACGGCCACCAAAGAAGACTGCCCGCGTTTGATGGAACTGGTAAATGAACTTGCACTTTTTGAAAAAGCACCCGAGGAGGTTACCGTAACCCTGCAGGAATTTGAAGATGCCGGCTTTGGCCCCAAACCTGTATGGAAAGCTTTTGTAGCCGAAACCAACGGATTGATCGTAGGATTTGCCGTTTATTATATTCGCTATTCTACCTGGAAAGGCTGCCGCATGTACCTGGAAGACCTTATTGTAACCGAAGACTATCGTGGCAAAGGCGTTGGTAAATTACTATTTGACCGGTTAATTACCGAGGCCAAAGAGCTTGGGTTTAGCGGCATGGTGTGGCAGGTACTTGACTGGAACGAGCCCGCGATAAACTTTTACAAAAAATATGAAGCCAGTATTGAAGCCGGGTGGCTCAATGCATCGTTATCAAGGGAGCAGCTTTTTAACTACTAACCTATGAAAATAAATAGCCTGATCTGTTTAACCGCCGTAAGTTTTTTATTTGCATCGTGCCAATGGGGTGTACCCAACAAGCACCAGGAAGGCCCGCCAGATACGCTTGCCTATACTTATAAAACCATACATGAGCGCGCGGCAGATTGCGGTAATAAACCAGACAGCGCCTGTACCGTTGTACAGGTAAAGTACCCGGTTTTTACCGGTCAGAAAACCCTCAATGATTCAGTTACCCGCAAACTAACCGGCTTGTTTGCTATGGATGGCAAACCCGATAGCAGTATTGAACTGATGAGTAAGAAGTTTTTGCAGGCTTATACCGATTTTAAAAAAAGTGATCCCAGATCGGCAATGTATTTTGAGTTAAATAGCCAGGCCAAAGTTATAATACAGGACTCGGGCCTTACCTCACTTGAGATCAGCGGCTATACTTTTCAGGGCGGAGCCCATGGCTCCTCGGTTACCGTTTTTATAAACTGGAACACCAAAATCAATAAGGATTTTGCCCTTAATGATCTTTTTACAGAGGGGTATCATCACAAGCTGGATAGCATTGCCGAAAAAATATTCAGAAAAGATGAAAAGCTGAGCGATACAGCGTCCTTAGCTAATAATTATTTTTTCAAAGACAATAAATTCGCCCTGAATGATAATTTTTTAATTACGCCAATAGGCCTTAAGTTCTTATACAATCAGTACGAAATTAAGCCTTATGCGGCAGGTACCACTACGCTGGTTATCCCCTATTCACAAATAAAATCACTACTGCGGCCAAATACGGTTGTGGCCAAATACGCTAAATAAATGCTTGTTTTTAAATTCGGAGGTGCATCAGTTAAGGATGCAAGCGGTATCATTAATCTGGCCGGTATTGTAAAAAAATATACCGGTAATCAATTGCTCATCGTGGTATCGGCAATGGGTAAAACTACCAACGCGCTCGAAAGCCTTACCCGAGCCTATGTTGACCAAAGCGACAATATGCACCTTATTTATGATGGTATAAAACAATACCATTTTGATATACTGCATGAGCTGTTTGAACCGCAACACCCGGTATTTGATGATATAGCCAACACCTTTGTGGAGATTGACTGGATGATTGAGGACGAGCCCCATGACGATTATGATTTTATTTATGACCAGCTCGTATCCATCGGCGAACTGGTATCGACACGCATCATCAGCGCCTATCTGAACAATACCGGTGTAAAAAATCAGTGGGTTGATGTACGAGGCTATATCCACACCGATAATACCTACCGCGAGGGCGTTGTGCAGTGGGACAAAACCAGGGCAAGCATCAGCAAGGATATCCCTGCTTTACTGCAGAAAGGCCTGGTTGTAACCCAGGGCTTCTTGGGCGGCACCTCTGAAAACTTTACCACCACACTGGGCCGCGAGGGATCTGATTATACGGCATCTATATTCGCATCATGCCTGGGTGCCGAGTCTGTCACCACCTGGAAAGACGTACCGGGTATACTAAACGCCGACCCGAAATTTTTTAAGGACACGGTAAAATTCGATGAGCTGTCTTACTCTGAAGCTATCGAGATGACCTATTACGGGGCAAGCGTGATTCATCCAAAAACCTTAAAGCCACTCCAAAACGCGCATATCCCGCTGCTGGTTAAACCATTTGCCAATCCTGCCGCCGCCGGGACCATTATTAAGGAAGATGGCGCTAACCTGTTTGTTAAACCAGTAATTATACTGAAACAGAATCAGGTGTTGCTTTCAGTATCCTCCAAAGACTATTCTTTTATAAGCGAAGATCACCTGAGCGATATTTTCCGCCTGTTTGCGCAAAATCAGGTAAAGGTAAATGTAATGCAAACATCGGCGCTGAGCTTTTCTGTTTGTTTTGATTTTTACGAAGATCGTTTTGAAAAACTGCTCAATAGCCTTCAGCAGGATTTTAAGGTTAAATATAATAAAGACCTCACACTGATCACGGTAAGGCATCATCCGGAAAATTCATTAAAAGAATTAACCGCAGGTAAAACCATATTGCTTGAACAGGTTAGCCGGAACACTGCACAGGTAGTAGTAAAGTAAGGATTTAAAGATGGTGAGATGCTGAATTGAATCCAGCATCTCACCTGCAAAAAATGGATGCCAGTACCGTCATCCAGTGCGTGGGATGCCAAAACAAGTTCATAGTTATGGCGGATAAAAACTAACTAAACCCGCTCGCCATTGTCCGTTTTAGCCCTAATCTGTTATATTTGGGCATGGACGCTATCAAAACGGTTAAGGATACAATAACAATAGGACTTGGAATACTATCAGCAGGATTTGGGTTAAAAGGCTTTTTATTATCGAGTCATTTTATTGATGGCGGTGCTACCGGTATATCCATGCTGATATCAGATATTACGTATGCGCCTATTTCTGTTCTAATCTTTTTTATCAACGTACCGTTTCTGTGGCTTGGTTATAAAAAACTGGGGATGAAGTTTGCTATCAAAAGCACACTGGCCATTGGCCTGCTCTCTCTTAGCTTAGTGATCATACAATTTCCGGATGTAACCCATGATAAACTACTTACTGCTGTTTTCGGCGGGGTATTTATTGGTACCGGCAGCGGTTTGGCTATGCGCGGCGGCGCCGTGCTTGATGGCACCGAAATAGCCGCCGTTTTGGTGAGCAAAAAAACCCAATTGCTCAAGGTAAGCGATTTTATTTTACTGCTGAATGTATTGATATTTAGCATGGCTGCATTTTTTCTGGGTGTTGAACCGGCCATGTATTCTATACTTACCTATATGGCTGCTGCCAAGATGATCGATTTTATCTTGAATGGTATTGAGCAATATTCGGGAATAACAGTTATCTCAACCCACAGCGAGGCTATACGCAAGGCCATTACCGAAACCCTGGGCCGCGGCGTAACCATTTACCAGGGCAAAAGCGGTTATGGTAAGGATGGCCATATTAACGACCCACGGGATATTGTTTTTACCGTAGCCACACGCCTCGAGATACCATCGCTCAAACAAACCATTCTGGACATTGACCCCAAGGCATTTATTGTGCAGCAAAGCATTGATGACACTACCGGTGGCTTGCTTAAACGCAAGGGCCTGCATTAAATCTTTACTTAACCTATTAACCGCCATGCAATTCCCTGTGATTAAACATTTGGTTTTAGTCAAAAAAAATCGTCAACTATTTTTTTAATAATAGGACAATTACTGCAAAAAGTATTTCCTTTACGGCCTAAACTAAATCACATATATGAAAAAAATCTTTACTACAATTATTATTGTATTTGGCGTTTATACCGCATCATTGGCACAACAGAAAAAAGGCGACGTTGAACTGGGCATCCATATTGGTTACAGCTTTTCCGACATTAGTAATTCTGATTTTTTCAATTCCAGTTTTAAATCAGCCTTTAATGCTGGCATAGCCACAGACTTTTATTTCTCCAATCGCTGGAGCTTGAAAACAAAATTAATTTTCGATCAAAAAGGTTGGGGTCCCGGCTTCTTTGCAAACGTTAGCGACGAAAAATTCGCTACCGACTTTAGTTTAAATTATATAACCCTACCCATAATGGCCAACTGGCATTTTGGTAAAAAACGCAACTGGTACCTCAATTTTGGCCCTTATGCGGGTTATTTAGCAGGCGCTGAGGCAACCAATGGCGATATAGATGTTAAAGACTCTTTCCACAGCACTGATTTTGGCTTGGCATTAGGGATTGGCACCAAGATCAAACTATCGAACAAGGTTAAACTCTTACTTGAATACGATGAGCAGGCCGGTATAACCAATATTTTTAAAGAAAACACGGGTTCAGCCGTTAGAAACGGTCGCGGCAGCTTTAACATTGGACTTAATTTTATAATAAAATAAGATTAAAGGGCAAAAAGCTAAGCTTTCTGCCCTTTTTTATTCCCGCTCGCGAGATGCCTGCCTTTAGGTTTATTGCTACAACACGCTTACCTTTTGCTTATGCTCATCAATAGCTACAAAGGTAAATGTACCGGTGATGGCCTTTTCGCGTTCAAAGGAGTACATTTCTTCAATATAGATCTCTACCTGTACTTTTAGGCTGGTATTACCTATATAGGATATTTTGCCTATGAGTTCAATGATGGTACCGGCAGGTATTGGCCGGGTAAAATCTATCCTGTCTGACGACACGGTTACCATTCTTTTGCGGGTGAAACGGGTAGCGGTTATAAAGGCTACCTCGTCCATCAGGTGCATGGCGGTGCCGCCAAAAAGCGTATCGTAATGATTGGTTGTATTAGGGAACACGGCCTTAAATATCCGTGTTTCGGACGCTTTTATTCTTTCTTCTGTTGTCATTTTGATTATTGTTGATGAGGAAGGGCAATCCATGGCAAAACACGTGTTATTGCTTGTCCTCGCAATAACGCGCATTTTTATTTAATGATAAATTATGGAAAAGTGCTTTACACCTATCTCAGTTTTCCCCATTTAAGGAGGGTGGCCCCCCATGAAAACCCAGCCCCGAAGGCAGTTAATATCATGGTATCATTGTATTTAAAATCGTCTTTAAAATCCCAAAGACATAGTGGTATGGTAGCGGCGGTTGTATTTCCGTATCTGTCTATATTTACTTTCACACGTTCGGCAGGTAAACCCAAATGATCGCCAACAGCATGTATTATCCTGTAGTTGGCCTGGTGTGGTATCAGCCAGTCAATATCATCAATATTTAGCTCATTACGTTCCAGTATAGCCTTACAGGTATCTGTCATACCGTTAATAGCGGCCTTAAAAACTACACGGCCATCCTGATGTATAAAATGTTTATGATGGGCAACGCTTTCGCTTGTAGCCGGGATCTTTGAGCCTCCGGCCGGAACCAGTAAATGCTCCCTGCCTTTGCCCTCAGTTTTAAAAACACTGTCAATTAAGCCAGTACCATCGGTTGCGGGCTCAATTAAAACGGCCCCTGCCCCATCGCCAAAAAGTATACAGGTATTCCGGTCCTTATAATTGATGATGGCACTGTTTTGATCGGCACCAACAACAATTACCTTTTTATAACGACCACCTTCAACCAAACTTGAACCCATGGTATAGGCATATAGAAACCCGCTGCAGGCAGCATTAACATCTGTTGCCCAAGCGTTAACCAAACCCACTTTATCACAAACAATGCTGGCGGTTGACAGCAGCAGGTGATCGGGAGTTGAGGTAGCAATTATGATGCAATCAATTTCGTCTGGAGAAACTTTAGTATTATCAAGCAAATTTTTTACAGCCCAGGTGGCCATATCAGAGGTAGCGAGCTTTTTATCGGTTAAAATCCTTCTCTCTCTTATACCGGTTCTTGAAACTATCCATTCGCTGTTGGTTTCAACCATTTTCTCTAAATCGCTGTTACTCAGGACACTATCCGGAACATAACCACCTACGCCCCTTATAACCGCGCTACTCTTTAATCTCATAAATACTCAAATTCTTCAAAAAACAGGCAATTATACGCAAATTGCCTGTTTTACCCGTCAGGAAACTGTTGTTTCTACAACTAACTGACGAAGTTGTTTTGCTGCTTTCACCATATTTACCAGCGCGGTTTGGGTTTCGGGCCATTTACGGGTCTTTAAACCGCAATCGGGATTAACCCATAAATTTCCGGCCGGTAATAATGCCGAGGCTTTTTCAAGCAGGTTTGCCATCTCGTCAACCGTAGGTACCCGCGGCGAATGAATGTCATACACGCCGGGCCCAATTTCATTTGGATATTTAAAATTGGCAAAAGCTTCCAGCAATTCCATCTGTGAGCGCGAAGTTTCAATGGTGATCACATCAGCGTCCATATCTGCAATGTGGCCTATAATGTCATTAAATTCACTGTAGCACATGTGGGTATGTATCTGCGTTTCGTCATGCACCCCGCTGGCCGAGATACGGAAGGCGCGCACCGCCCAGTGCAGGTAAGCAGCCCAGTCTTTTTTACGCAACGGCAAACCTTCGCGTATGGCGGGCTCATCAATTTGTATAACCTTGATGCCTGCTTTTTCAAGGGCTACAACCTCATCGCGAATGGCAAGGGCTATCTGGTAAGTGGTTTCTGACCGTGGTTGGTCGTCGCGCACAAACGACCATTGCAGAATGGTTACCGGACCAGTTAACATCCCTTTCATCAATTTGCTGGTATTGGCCTGAGCAAAGCTGCTCCAGCGTACGGTCATGTCTGCCGGGCGGCTTACGTCGCCATAAATTACCGGTGGTTTAACACAGCGGCTGCCGTAGCTTTGCACCCAACCATTTTTGGTAAACAGAAAACCATCCAAACGCTCGCCAAAGTATTCCACCATGTCGTTACGTTCAAACTCGCCATGAACAAGCACATCAAGGCCAATTTCCTCCTGCCAGCGAATAGCATCAATGGTGGCTTTTTCAATTTGCTCATCATACTGTGCAGGTGTTAACTCGCCCTTTTTTAGTTTTGCCCTAAGTGAGCGGATATCATCTGTTTGTGGGAATGAGCCTATGGTAGTTGTAGGGTAAAGCGGCAAATTAAAACGTTGTTGCTGTATTTTTTGACGGGTACCAAACGCGCTGTTGCGTTGCGCATCGGCATCAGTAATGGCGCCGGCGCGTAATTTTATTTCCTGCTTATGAATTAGTTTTGACAGGTTGCGGCTTGATATGGCCTGTAAGTTAGTTTGCAGCAATCCATTATCGCCGTCAATAATTTGAGCAAGTTCGCTAACCTCGTTCAGCTTTTGTTTGGCAAAAGCCATCCAATTTTTTATTTCAGGATCAATAGCTGTTTCCAGGTCGAGATCAAAGGGTGTATGCAGCAGGGAGCATCCCGGCGCTATCATTACTCTGTCTTTACCGACAACAGCTATTGCCTTTTTAATGTGTGACAGCGATCTGATGTAATCATTTTTCCAGATGTTACGCCCGTCAACCACACCTAACGAGAGGCTGAGCTGCTCCGGCAGCAGCGTAAGTACTTTGTCTAACTGTTGCGGCGCGCGTACCAGATCGATATGCAGGGCGCTTATCGGCAGGTTTACCGCCAGCTGAGTATTATCCTGCAGGCTTTCAAAATAAGTGGTGAGCAGCAATTTGATGTCAGGGCAGCTTTTGCTGATCTCCTTGTAGGCATATACAAAAGCTTCCTTTTCGGCTTCCGTAAGATCAAGCGCCAGGAAAGGTTCATCTATTTGTACCCAAACCGCTCCATAACTTTTTAACCTTTTTAAAACTTCAATGTATACCGGCACCAGTTTTTTGATAAGATCGATCTTGTTAAAGCCCGCCTGCTTTTCCTTGCCGAGTAACAGATAGGTCACGGGGCCTATCAGCACCGGCTTTGGTGTAGTAACGGTATACTGTTTGGCCAGGATAAATTCATCGAAAACCTTTTCAGAAAACAGTTTAAACTGCTGGTTTTGTACAAACTCAGGCACAATGTAATGGTAGTTGGTATCAAACCATTTGGTCATTTCCATAGCGGTTATATCAAGACCATCTTTTTGATAACCGCGGGCCATGGCAAAGTAAAGGTCGATCTCGGTATTGGCTTTATTTTTAGTTAAAACCGGGCTGTAACGTTCGGGAATTACACCAAGCATAAGTGAGGTGTCCAATACCTGGTCATAAAAACTAAAATCATTACAGGGGATCAGATCAATACCGGCATCTGCCTGGGTTTTCCAATTGGCGACGCGCAGTTTACGGGCAACGGCAAACAGCTCTTCGCGGCTGATTAAACCGGCCCAGTACTGTTCACTTACCTTTTTGAGTTCACGGAGGGCACCTACACGAGGATACCCGAGATTGTTTTTGAGCATACGCATAAAACTTTTTTGGTTAAACATTAAATTGAATTAATGCTCCTTACGGTTTTCGGTATACTTTCGGGAAATGGTAATAAAAGGTAAAAGCTTAACTTATGGGCACTTGTGCACCCACGGGCTATTCTTTTTCTTTGACTACTGCTTCAAAACGCGAAAGCATTGTCTTTTATACAATGGGCAAGTATCCTGGCTTGTAACATTGCTGCCATCCTTCTCATCCCGATGGGCCGGGACAATGGATCTGGTTAAAGGCATCAATTTTTATAGTTACTTACAGTTGCGCGACAGCCCGTGATTTGCACACGGTTCCTTATTATTCCCTGCCCGGTAAGGCAGGAAACCACACTGCTGAAAAAAAGTAAAGAACTTTATCAGTCGCAAATATAGGCTTTAATGCAATACGGTTTTGAAAAATTAGCGGCAGCCGGCAAGAAATGCCATAGGACCGACTCACCCGATCTGCGCTTCGCTGGATCACCCTCTCTCCGCCTGCGGCGCAAAGAGGAAATTCACAAGACAGATAAAAGATAATTAGATAAAGGATCAAAGAAAAGACCACTCCTCCTCAACCCTTTTTATGGCGAAGCCATAGAGAGGGTCGCCCAGCGAAGCGTAGGCGGGGTGAGTCTACCCCGCGTTCAAATATCCAGCCTTGTTTTCATGAAATAATGAGCCCATCACCATGCTTCGACAAACTAACCATGATGTGTTTGCTATTATACCGGAAAATCAAGACTTACTAAGATAAACTTTGAAAAGATGTAAGCAGGGATCGGGATTGGGTTGTGCAAATGTGCATGTATTAAACATGCACATTTGCAGGTTTTACATTTAACCCTTTTTAAAATACCTGTTTTTAATAAAGGATTTAACCAGGATGCCCGCCACACTACAGGCAACCAGCAGATAAACGATCAGAATGTGTTTTTGCATTTAGTTTTATAATTTCCTTAAATGTAACGGATATGATACAAGCAATGCAAGTGATTTGAAAAATAATCTTTTAACCAGATGGGATGAAAAGTCAGCGGAGTGTCATTTAAAGCTTTGTTTAAGGGGTAATAACATTCAGGCACCAAGCCTAAAAACCTTGATAGTACGCCCGTAAACTTGCTTTAAGGTGGGGTATCAATTATACGGGTGCCAAAAAAATTCATCATGCCAAAATGTATGGATAAATTGTACTTCCTTCATGCAATAACAAATCTTTAGATTTGAATCAACGAAAAACATAAATCAACATTATTATGATACAAGCCAAAGCATATGCAGCCCAAAATCCTGAAACAGATTTAGCACCCTGGGATTTTGAACGCAGGGAAGTTGGACCACATGATGTTCAGCTGGAAATATTATTTTGTGGTGTGTGCCACTCTGATCTCCATCAAATAAAAAACGAGTGGTTTTCGGGGATATTCCCCATGGTACCGGGCCACGAAATTGTGGGCAAGGTTATTAAAGTAGGCGATCACGTTAAAAAATTCAACTCAGGCGATCTTGCGGGCGTTGGCTGCATGGTTGACTCCTGTCAGGTTTGCGAAAACTGTAAAGACGGACTGGAGCAATATTGCCTGGAAGGAAATACACAAACATATAACAATAAAGGACGGGATGGCGTACCAACCTATGGAGGTTACTCTAATACCATTGTAGTTCGTGAAGAGTTTGTGCTGCACATATCTGATAAACTGCCACTTGCAGCCACTGCACCCTTGCTTTGCGCCGGCATTACCACTTATTCTCCGCTGCGCCACTGGAAAGTTGGCAAAGGGCATAAACTGGCTATTTTAGGTTTGGGTGGCCTGGGCCACATGGGCGTAAAATTTGGTGCAGCCTTTGGTGCCGAAGTAACTGTTTTAAGCACATCGCCGTCAAAAGAAGCCGAAGCCAAAGCATTAGGCGCGCATCACTTTGTGGTAACGTCTGATCCGGAGCAGTTAAAAGCGGTTACCGGTTCGTTTGATTTTATCCTTGACACCGTATCGGCCGAGCATGATATGAACCTTTACCTGTCGTTATTAAGAACAAACGGCACATTAATAGGCGTGGGTGTACCATCACAACCTTATTCTGTTCATCCGTTCTCGCTGCTGGCTGGTCGTAAAAGTATGGCAGGTTCAGGCATCGGAGGCATTCCGGAAACTCAGGAAATGCTCGATTTTTGCGCCGAGCATAATATCGTTTCAGATATAGAGATAATAGATATAAAAGACATTACCGCATCCTATGCGCGCATGCTTAAAGGCGACGTGCGTTATAGGTTTGTGATTGATATGGCTACGCTATAATTTCAGATAACCACCTTACAAAAAAGAGCGCCTGTTTTAACCAGGCGCTCTTTTTTATTAAACTATTACTGATCCAGTCCGCCCCGTCGGGTTGCCTTGATCTGTGCAGGCCATTTTATGCCCTCGGTTTTAGTGGTTGATGTTTTTGCCGGGTCCTCACTGGCCATGTAGGCCATAATAGCGGCTAACATGGCATTGTTGCTCAGATCGTCAAAAACAATTTTATCATACGTATCGCGGTTGGTGTGCCAGGTATATGCACCATATGACCAGTTAAGCGAGCTTAATGAAAAGCCGGGAGCCCCAACTGCCACAAAGGAGGCAAAGTCTGAACCGCCGCCGCCGGGCTGCCCCGGGAAATTTGTTTTTATCCTGTTTTTAATAGTATCGGGTACCGCGGCCAGCCACCTGGTAAGGTAATCCTTTGCATCAGCAAAACCCTGCCCCGAAAGATTCACCACCCGGCCTGTGCCATTATCCTGGTTAAACAGGGCCTGTAAATTCCCAACTATCTCCGGGTGGTCTTCTACAAAAGCGCGCGAGCCATTAAGCCCTTCTTCTTCGCTGCCCCAATGACCAACCAGTATGGTACGTTTTGGATGCGGATAAAATTTCTTTAACAGGCGCATAGCCTCCATCATGGTAAGTGTGCCGGTTCCGTTATCGGTAGCACCGGTACCGCCGTCCCATGAATCAAAATGGGCCGAAAGCATCACATACTCATTTGGTTTTTCGGTCCCTTTTATTTCGGCAATGGTATTAAAGGTAGGCACTACCCCAAGTTCTTTTGATTCTGTATGTACTTTGATCACCGGTTTTATCCCGGATTCGCTGAGGCGGTAAAGCAAGCTATAGTCTTCCAGGGCGATATCAATAGTGGGCACAATTTTGGTATAAGCGCTAAATATCTTATCAACTCCGAAACCGGCCGACCAGTTATTGGTGATTATACCAACAGCGCCTGCTTTTTCAAGCGCTACCGGAAGCGTTTTACCGGTATAGCCGGTTTTGCTGATACGCTTGCGCCAGGCATCGGTTAAGGCGGTACGCCCTGCTTTCATTTTTTCAAACGATTCTTTAGTGGCAAACTCCTGCCAGTTATAATCAGGACGGCCGGTTGGCTGGCACATCGATATCATCACAAACTTGCCTTTAACATTTGGCAGCCATTGCTGAAAAGCAACGGAGTCGGCCAGATCGGGCAAAATGATCACCTCGGCGGTAGCTGTTTTTTTACCCATGCCTGGGCTCCAGGCCAGTTGAGTGCCTTCTAATGATTTTACCCGGGGCGATACCATATCAATATGCGATATGCCCCTTTCCCATCCACGCCATTCGCCCCATTTTTCGTTGCGGGCGGGAATATCCCAGCTTTTGTACTTGGCTACAGCCCAGTCGTTGGCCATTTTCATTTGCGGCGTACCCACCAAACGGGGGCCAATACCGTCTAAAAGTTCTTGCCCCAGTTTTTCCAATTGCGAGTTGGTGGTTTCCTCCTTTACTATAGCATCAATAACCGGATTGGTTGATTGTGCAAAGGCTATGCTGCTGCAAAGCATCATGCCCAAAACAAATGGCCTTGATCTGCGCCAGATATTATGGTTTAAGTTTTTCATGAACCTAATTTATAAAATCGGCGCTAACTGCTATAATTTATTGCAGTATTTAGTTAAGCGGGATGGTATTTTGGCACACCAGCTAAGGGAGTATGATGTTATATACTCCCTTAAGGTCTGTTTATTTCGTATGTACCAGATCAATTTTGTGGCAGGTCGGCCACTATGTTATTTAAACGATTGAACATCTCAATCCAGCTTTGGTAGGCGCCGGTTTGTTTGGCTTTTGCCTCAGATACCGTTTGATGCAAAGTAAGCCTGGTTTTATCGCCAAGGGCGGTAAACGTAACCGTAGTGATGGTCTGCTCGGGCCAGTCCTCATCTTTGCCGGCTACTGCCGATGCTACCAAATTACCTTCCTCATCGGCAAGTGCCATTGAAAACACCAACCGTTCCGGAAAAATTACTTCCTGGTAAACGCCACTGATCCAGCAATCGCCATACTGTGGGTTATAAACACAGGAATGAAAAACGCCGCCCGGCCTTACATCAATTTTTTTGAATGTAATGGTACAATTATCAGGGGCATACCAGCGCAGCAAATGTTCGGGCTCTGTCCAGGCCCTGAATACCAGCTCGCGGGGCGCGTTAAAAATATGGGTAATAAATACTTCGTCTTTAACACTTGTTTGGGTTGCATTATTATTTGTTTCCATCTTCTTTGGTGTTTGTTTGTATTTCGGTTAAATAATTATCAAGGGCCTTAAACCGGGATGTCCAGTGCTTTTTATACTGATTTACCCAATCGGCAACCTCGCCAAGGGTTTCCAATTTGGCCTCACAATATCGCTCCCTGCCCTGCTGCTTAATTTTAATAAGACCGCATTCTGTCAGTATCTTAATGTGCAAGGAGATAGCCTGCCGGCTCACATCAAAATTTCCGGCTATTGCATTCAGGTTTAATGGCTTTTGCGTTATCAGGTTAATGATCTCCCTTCTGGTGGGATCGGCTATTGCCTGAAAAACATCTCTTCTGGTTTCCATAATATTATTGCGCAAGTAAGTACTTGCAAATATAAATGCAAGCATTTACTTGCGCAAATGTTTTTCAAGAAATTTTTTGATTGCCCGGCCGTACAAGCCAAAGTCACTTTTATGCGCCGTGTACTACTTAAGCAACTGGTATATAACATAGTATTTATATATTTGATACATTGACCATCTATTTTATGGAGGGGAGTAATAATGGAATACCGGCAGATACCACCACCCGACTACCTGAAAAATTATATCCGTTTTTTTTGGACGCTGGAAATTAATGAAGCAGGCATCCCGTCGCGATTGTTCAGAACGGTTGCAGAAGGCTGCCCCGGACTCATTTTCCAATCGCCCGAAAAAGGGACCATGTACCAGTTTGAAAAAGAACTGCCCTCTATTTTTATATACGGACAATCTACCCGCCATGCCGAAATACAGTTTGGCGGAAGCTTTACCACCATTGGCATTTGCTTTTACCCTAATGCGCTTAAAACCATATTTGGTTTTGATGCAGATGAACTAACCGATACCTGCACCTGCCTTGACCTGCTGGCCCGGAAAGATGGTTATTTATTGGCTGAACAATTAATGGATGCCGCTTTGGTAGCAGACCAGATAGAGGTGATATGCGCTTATTTATTTTTTAAGCTCCGCAAAAATAACCGGTACGAGGACCAGGCCATGCAGTTTGCCATTTCGCGCATTATACAATCCAAAGGCAGTGTTTCGCTACAGGAACTCCGCGGCTATCTGCAGCTTTCGGAGCGGAGCTTTGAACGTAAATTCAAGCAATACGTAGGTATTCCTCCTAAATTATTCTGCAGGATCTCGCGCTTTCAGGCGGCTTTAAACGAATTGAGATTTGGCAAACACGAAAAGCTTACCGATGTAGCTTACGGAAACGAATATGCAGACCAGTCGCACTTTATACGCGCATTCAAAGAATTTGCAGGCTGCTCCCCGCTGCAATATCAAAGATCATCCATGCAGGCTGTTGAGAATTTTTACGAAAAAGTAAAGTGAGCTGTTGATGCTAACCGTACCGGCTTTTCTATCTAAGAAGATGCTTCACTTCGCTAGCCATGACGGCTTGCTTTTATGTCAATTGCGAGCGATTGCTTCGTACTTCGCAATGACGCGCGGGGAGTGTTGTCATCCTGAGCGATAGCGAAGGATCTTCTTCGCCTTGCTTGGCGCCGAATTTTCAATTGAAGAAGATGCTTCACTCCGTTCAGCATGACAAAGTGGGATTTGTCTCCTCAGGGTCCCCTGCGAGAGACCCTGAGGAGACGAGAGGGCGCGCATAGAGGCCTTTCCCCGCTATCCTTCGACAGGCTCAGGATGACAGCCCTTTTTTGTGTCATTCCACTTTCAAAGTCCGCGGATTTTAAAACTCGGCAAAGAGAAGCAGCAACGCGCAAATTTGCCATCCTGAGGAACGAAGGATCTTCTCCAAAACGAAAATCGGCGCTCAGCGTGGTAGAATATCTTAAAAAACAGTGGAGCAGACGGGAACAATCCTTACTTTCCTAACTTTTCAATGATCTCATCCGTTGTGCCAACTTCTCCCAAACGGGGAAAAATGTATTTAAAGCTATGGGCATGAGCTTCCGCTATGAGGTCGGTCATGGCATCACTGGCAAAAGCAATATGGTAACCCCGCTCATTGGCCGAGCGGGCCGTGCCTTCCACACCAATGCTGGTAGCAACGCCGGCCAGTACAATACCGGTGATGCCTTTCTGCTGCAACTCGGCATGCAGGGCGGTTTCATAAAAAGCGTTCCAGGTTTGTTTGGTAATACGGATATCACCGTCCTCTACCTTTATCTCAGGGATAATATCCAGCGCGTTCTCGGGTAAGGTACCTGAAACAGGCCGGACGAGGTCCTTCCGTGTTTTTGATGCGGCCGAACCCACAGGATTAACATTAACCACTACTACCGGCAACCGGGCCTCACGAAAAGCGGCCACCAATTTGGCCGAGTTTTTTATAACCGGCGCTACCTGGTGCTCAGGTGCCATCTTTACTACCATGTTTTGCAGGTCAATTAATACAAGTGCGGTATTTTTATCTAATACGGTTATCATGTGCTATATACTATTAATTTGTTAGGCGAATGTGTTAACAGGCTGCTGCTGTAAAGTAGGCGCTGTTACTTTTTTGAGCTTGCGTTTGCGCAGGAAACGGAAATGCAGTATGCCTATGAGCAGGGCCACCATGCCTTCGGCCATTACAGTATCGGGGGTGCCTACCCATTGCGACATGGCGCCAACCAGCAAGCCGCCAAGCGGCTGCATACCAAAAAATGCCATAGCATAAAAGCTGATCACCCGCCCGCGCATGGCCGGCGCCACCGTGGTTTGGATAAGGGTATTGCTGATCGTGATCTGCGACATCATACCAAAACCGGTTATGGCAGCAAATACCAGGGCTAAAGGATAACTGGGTACATGTGAAAAAATAACGAGCCCGCCGCCGAATATCAGCGTACTAACAGCAAGTAGCTTTTTCAGGTTGCGGCCCGGCTTTAAGGAGGCCAGGAATATAGCGCCCGAAAATGCCCCCAGCCCTATCACGCTATCAATAACCCCAAAGGTTGATGCCGTGCCTTTAAAAATATCTTTGGCGTATACCGGTATCAGGGTACTGAAAGGCAAAACCATGAGGCTGATCACAGCCAGCATTAGCAGCACAAATTTGATGGATGGGGTATTGCGGATATAAGTAAACCCCTCTTTTAATTCAAAAAGAATATTATGGTCATGCGCTGTTGATGCCGACTTGGGCAGCCGCATCATCAGTAATGAACCTATTACCGCTATAAAGCTCAGGGCATTCATGCCAAAGCACACCGTATCGCCAAATTTTTCCAGCATAAGGCCGGCAATACCAGGGCCTATCAGCCGCGACAGGTTCACCATTGATGAATTGAGCGCGAGCGCATTGGGAAGATCAGATTTATTTACCATCTCATAAACCAGCGACTGCCGCGCCGGCACATCAAATGCATTGATAACACCCAGCACAGCACTAAGCGCTATGATCTCCCATACCACGTAATGCCCCCAAAATACCAGCGCGGTAAGTAACAACGCCTGTATCATAGAAGCGGCCTGCGTGGCCAGCAGCAACCGGTAACGGTTGTACCTGTCTGATACCACGCCACCAATAAATGATAATAAAAAAGATGGGAACAAGCTGGCAAAAAGTGTAAGCCCGAGCATAAACTGCGAGTGTGTTAATGAATAAACCACCCAGCTTACGGCGGTTTTCTGCATCCAGGTACCTACTAATGATACGGATTGCCCTACAAAATAAAGCCTGTAATTACGGCTTTTAAAAGCATTAAATGTACTGATGTTCATACTCATCTTCCCCTCATCTTTTAATGTGCATTAATCAAAATCAACTAACTTGGTTAAAGGCCCGATGGCCTCTTTAAGCAGTGCCTTTTCTTCGGCGGTGCAGGTGGCCGCCAATGCCTTATTAAGCCATTCATCGCGCTCATTACGCACCTGGTATAATATACTGCGCCCCTCGTCAGACAAGGTAATGATGGCCTTGCGCTTATCCGTTTCAGATATGCGCCTTTTGATAAAACCAAGCTCCTGCAGCTTGCTCAATATCTGCGACATGCTTTGCGTGGTGATCTTTTCCATAGCGGCCAGCTCGTTGGGCAGCAATTCACCATGCAGATCTAAAAGGGCTATGGTTGACCGCTCAGTTAGCGACAGCCTGTCGGCTGTTGACGATTGTTTACGAAGCTTCTTGATCAGCCGGGTTACTACCGTGCGTAATTCAGAAGCCAGCTGCATATCTTTTTGATCTTTCATGATTTGTAAAGCAAACTTGTAAGTTTACCTTACAAATATAACAATAATATTATCTGCTGAAAGTCATAAAGAAGATTGGCCGGGCAAACCGGGTATATCCATCAGCTTTTATAATTAATTTGAGTGTGCGAATGCAACCTTTTTTAATGTTAAAACGTCTTGCCTGCAGATAACCCTTTTCAACATGCACCAACACCTGAAACTCTTCACCCTGATTGCACTACTGCTCACTTTTTATGTTCATGGCTTTGCACAAAGCGGTTTCTCTAACTCGCCAGATAGTGCCAGGTTTGTAACCGGCGACATTGACAAATTTTGGAAAGCTTACGATGATTTTAAAAAAGACACTACAGTAAACACTTTTGGCCCTGAATATATTGCTGTTGGAAGCGAAGGCGTAAGTGGCTTCACCCCCAACCGCATACAAAGCGCCGAACACCTGTTCAAAGTAGTAAAAAAGCGAAAAACTGATTATGCGAAAGTGCGGGCCAATACCCTGCGCATAAAAGAAAAGGAGAAGCAATGCAGGAGCACATTTTATGCTTTTAAATATTTGTACCCGCAAGCTAAGTTTCCACCTGTTTATTTTGTTATCGGGGCATATAACTCCGGCGGAACGTCTGGCAAAGAAGGTTTATTTATAGGGGCCGAAATGCAAAACAATATTGATGGCATACCAGGTATTGTAGCTCATGAGCTGATACACTTTCAGCAAACCTGGCCCGGCGACGATCCAACCTTACTCCAACAAAGTATACTGGAAGGCAGCGCCGATTTTTTTGGGGAAATGATATCCGGCGATCATGGCAATGAGGCTGCGAACAAGTATGGCAGCACGCACACAGATCAGCTGTGTAAAGAGTTTGTTTTAAAAATGAACGGCACTGATTATAACGACTGGCTTTACGGGACTTCAAAAAAAGACGATCGCCCGAACGACCTGGGTTACTGGATAGGTTATGAGATAACCGCCCACTATTACGCCAGGGCAACCGATAAAAAGCAGGCCATATATGACATTCTGAATATTAAAGACTATAGCGATTTTCTAAAAAAAAGCGGTTACCTGGATAAATATCTGAAATGATCTTTTAGTACTTTTTAACGTTGCAAAATCTGTGAAAAAGCAGCTAAAAAAGTGTTAAAATGCATGGTTTTTAATCATCTTCAAGCGCTTTTTAACTTACTTCTATTTGTTTTTAATGCGAAATAACGGCTTTAAAAAGTTTCGCGGGTAAAACAGGCGGGAGTTGTTAAAAATTACGTCGCCGTTAAATAACTATCCTGCAAAAACCCGAACTTTGTAGTAGTTACAAACATGGAGCCCAAACACGACATAGCAACGCTTGATGACATTAAACTACTGGTGGATACCTTTTATACCCGGGTAGCTGATGATGCCTTGCTGGCTCCCATTTTCACCGAGCGTCTGGGCGGGCACTGGACCGCCCATCTTGAAAAAATGTACAGGTTTTGGCAAACCATTTTGCTGGAAGAATATACTTACAACGGCGCACCCTTTCCGCCCCATGCCAGATTGCCGGTTGACGGCTCGCATTTTAACGCCTGGTTAAACTTATTTACCGAAACCGTTGACAGCCTCTTCACCGGCGAAAAGGCGGATGAGGCCAAATGGCGGGCAGGTAAAATGGCGGAGATGTTTCAGTTTAAAATTGCCCATTTCAGGAATAACCCCGGGAATATATTGTGATACCTGTTGCCCGGGCATAAAGTCATTTTTGTAAGTTTGCAGCGTGCCACCCCCAGTTAAAAAAACACCCGTTAAAACCAAAGTGCCGGTGAAACGAAAACCAGCCGCTAAAAAGAAAAAAAGCCAGGATACATCAGTATACTGGAAAATAACGCTGGCAGGCCTGCTCCTCATATTGCTTTCGCCGTTTTATTATGGATACGTCTTAAGAAGCTTTAGTGCAACGTGGCGCTGGATACTGGATATTGGCCATGATACCAATTATCGAACCTACAAAAGCTTTAATGTACGCATCCCCTCGGGTTATAGCATTCACGGCATTGATGTATCATCGTACCAGGGTAAAATAAACTGGAAAAAGGTTAAAGCCATGAATGAAGATGGCGTACACATTACTTTTGCCTTTATAAAAGCGACAGAAGGGGTATTAAGTATGGACCCCTACTTTCAGCGCAACTGGCGCGAAGCCCCAAAAGCCGGTATCATTTGCGGCGCCTATCACTTTTTTCTTCCGCAAAAAAGCGGTCTGTGGCAGGCCCGGTTCTTTTTACAAACTGTTAAAGTTGAGAAAGGAGATCTGCCCATGGTGGTTGACGTGGAACAACTTTACGGAACCTCACCCGCAAAAATGCGTGCCCAACTGGCTTCCTTTGTTAATTATATTGAAACCAAAACCGGTGTAAAGCCTATTATTTATACCAATATCAGCTTTTACCAGGATTACCTGCAGGGTTATTTTGATGATTGTACTTTATGGGTGGCCCACTATTATCAACCCGTATTGAACATAAGCAGCAAAACCAACTGGCAGTTTTGGCAGCACTCAGACAAAGCCCACATCAATGGTATTAACCAAAAAGTTGATTTTAATATCTTTAAAGGGGATAGTACAGCTTTTCAAAAACTGCTGATAAATTGAGCTATCTTGTCACCAATTAGCATTGGTAAGCGTCATTAAAATAAAAAAATGAAAACATCAATATTCCTGATAATATCTGTTTTTTTTCTCATCGCGGGGTTGTCGCCCCAAAACGCCCGGGCTCAAAAACACTTTGACCAGCAATTGTATAACACTATTTTACATATGGACAGTGTTTGCTTTGACGCTTTTAACGCTCACGACATGCAAGGCCTGAAAAAAGTATTTGCCGATAATGTAGAATTTTATCATGACCTGGGCGGCCTGGCCTACTATGATGAAACCATGCAAAATTTTGAAAAAATGTTTGCACAAAATAAAGATACCGGCTTAAAAAGAGAACTGGTAAGGGGCAGCCTTGAAATTTACCCCATCAAAAATTTTGGCGCTATTGAAGTAGGCGTACATAAATTTACACATATGGAAAATGGCAAAGAGGTAGTTGGACTTTTAAAATTCCTGCATGTATGGCAATACAAAAATAACGAATGGAAAATTACCCGGGTAATCAGTTACGATCATTGATCAAACGTTCCGCGAACCGGAACGATTTAAAACGAGAAAAGCCTTCTGTTTAGAAGGCTTTCTCGTTTTATAATAATTTAGTTTACTTTATTTACCCTGCCCGAGCCAGTATACCGGGTTTCGCCAATTACGGCATTGCCCGAGTACGATACACCTCCCGAACCCGTTATGCGGGCTGATACGGTTTTGTTGGCAATAATACTAACACCGCCCGAACCGCTGATGCTTGCGGTAACTGTTCCGGCAGTTAATGCCTTACCGTTTATTTCACCTGATCCCGAAATGCGGAAATTAGCATCCTCAGTACTACCCTTCAGTTCAATGCCGCCAGAGCCGCTGATCCTTGATTCTAACGTATTGGATTTAACGGCGGCCCTCATATTGCCCGATCCGCTTAATATTACTTTAACGTTTTGACCGGTTAAAACCCCGTCAAGGTCTACATTGCCCGAGCCGCTGTTGGCCAGCGCGTTAAGCGACCTGGCGGTAATATAAATATCACCTTTTTTGATATTGCGGTGAATTGAGAAATTGTTTCTGAAACCCACTTTTAAAACACCGTTAACAACCTCTGTTTTAACATCATTAACAATGTCTTCATCTACGTCGAGCCTCAGGCTTTCTGTTCCGTTAATTTTAATGTGTACATTAAACGGCCCTCCCGACTCAATGCTGTTGAACCCCGAAACAGACCGGCTTTGTCCCTGAGCAAAAGTATTAAAGGTTATCAGGGTTAAAGCTGATACCAGTAAAATAAAAACTTTTCTTTTCATAATTTGATTGTTTTTTTAGAAGACGCATCAAACCGGCAATTAGTTGCACATCGCGCTTATCAAATCATATTTTCTGATGAAGCAAGATATACCCCTCGGTCAGTATCTGGAAAAGCTGGGTAGCAAATAAGCTGTTGGTTTAGGTTTTATTCATTTTTTTAAACTTTCATTAAACTTAGCCGTTATTTTAATGAATTAAGGGTAGTTATAGGTACCCGGGCATACAATTATTAAAACAAATGGCTATGCAAATTGAAGTAAAAGATCCCGCAACCGGCGCCTTATTTTCATTTGAGGCAAAGCCGGAACAATTGAAGGGCGAACACGGCTTTCGCATCAGACATATGAATGGATCGGGCTTTTTTATCGCGCACCGGTCTGGCACATGGCGTTCCGCCGATGATCATCATGTTGATCCCGATCTGTTAGCAAATATTGGTTTGGCTTTGGAAGGGGCCAGCCTGAGTGAGCAGATCACACATGCTGTTAAATAGTTAAGTGTGGTATTTATTTCGGCTAAAGCACGTAAATGTTCCGGTTTAACTTTAAATGAGTTAAACGGTATTTGCACATGCCCGGTGTTTACTTATCGTAACACCCGGAGCAGCGCCATTCACATCCGACAGATCAACGCGCGGTCATTTGGTCTTTTCCTTTTGCTGACGCCTAAAATGCCATTTATTTAAGGCTTCTTCCTGGAGTTTTTTTAAACGTTCAATTGCCTGGGCTTGTTCATCCTTTTCGCACAGCGGCCCTTCGGTTTTCAAAACGCGGGCATCTGCATCATCGGTGTGCATCTTCTTTTTCTTATCAACTTCTAATAAGGACATGATATCCCCCTTTTATTGTTTTTGTTATCGTTATGATCCTTTAATTAAAACAACTAACAGGAATATTTAGTTTGCAAAATTTAAAATTTTTTCAGGCTGTAAATTATAACGGCAGCACCTTTTTTAGGGGTACTGCCGCATATATTACACATTTTTTGGGGTTCAAAAAAGACTGCTAAAGCTGCCCTCGGTAACTATTTTTTCAATTGAATTTTCCAGTCCTTTATAAATATTCATGTTTAAAAAGGGCCCTACGCTTATTCTTTTAACACCTGCATTTTGCAATTGCTCAAAATTTGGCAAGTTGGGCATGCACATTACATTAACCGGCAGTTTTGACCGCTCTGTAATTTTTTCAATATCTGAGATATTTGTAACACACGGAAAAAACAATCCGTGTACACCGGTATGCTGGTAATGATCTATCCTCGACAGCGCATCATCAAGAGCGTTGGGCAAACCAAGCAAAAAGCTGTCTGAACGTACATTTATAAACATTTTTACACCTGCTGAATTTAATTGATCGCAGATGCTTTTAAGTTTTTGGGCAAAGGTTTCGGCGTCAACAATCGTTCTTTGTCCGTTAATTACAACAGAATCTTCAATATTAATACCGGATACACCCATACTGTATAACCGCGATATGTTATTACAGATTTGCTCAGTTGTATTTCCATAACCCGCTTCAAGGTCAACCGAAAACGGAATAGAAACAGATGCCGCTATGCGTTTAACTATAAGCATATACTCTTCAATGTCCATTGCTTCTCCATCGGCATAACCTAAAGTTTCTGCCACGGCCTGGCTGGATGTTGCTATGGCTTTAACGTTTTTCTGTTCAAAAATCCTGGCGCTTTGCGCGTTCCACACGTTTGCTACAAGCAGGGCTTCGGAGTTTTTATGTAATGCTAAAAAATCTTCAAATCTATTTTTCATGATCTATACTTTAAATGTTTTATGATAACAAAATTATAGCACCGGCAACCCTTAAAATAGTATAAAACGGAACAGTACGTTTGTTTATCAAATTTGTTTAAATGCAAAATGGCCTGATCTTTCAACCGGCCATTTTGTGATACTGAGTTAATAATTTAGGCTACAAGGCTGTCTTCTGCCCCAAACGCGTGATCAACAATAATTTTCCAGGTGCCGTCAGGCTGTTGTTTCATTACTTCGATCCCTTTGGCGCTGATCCTGGTTTCGCCATTATCAGTAATACTCCATACCGACCTCCCTACAGCGGTATCCCCTGCCTGAAGACAATAAACGGTTTTAATATCCATTTTTCCTTTGATGGATAGTATGCCCTTTATCGATTCTTCAAATTTTTCTTTTCCCGAAACCGGTTTGCCGGGTTCAGGAACAATAATTCCGGTAACATCATACATACTCATTACAATGTTAACATCTCCGGTGTTAAAGGCGTTTGCAAGTGTTGTGTGAACATGCTCTGGTTTTTTTGGTAAATCCATTTTTTTAAATTTTAATTTGTTAATTGATCATTTATTAACAGCAAAATTATAGGGAATGGATGACCCAAAATTGTACAAACCGGCAATGTTTAATTGCCCGCCAAAATTTGGTTTATAGGGGAAGCCTGTGCCGAAAATGAGTTTGGTGTAATACCTGTAAACAGCTTAAATTCCCTGATGAAGTGGGATTGATCAAAGTAGCCAGCATGGTAAGCAACGTTTGTTAATTTTTGATCATTACTATTTACCAGGTTCAGGCTGTGCTGAAAGCGGTTTATTTTGCAAAACAGCTTGGGCGGTAACCCGGTATATTGCGAAAACAACATATTAAGGTACCGGGGTGATATATTGTTACGGTTGGAGATAGAAACAATTTCGTTATTGTAATTGGTTTTCAAACTGCTCACAATCTCGCCGACGAATTTGATCTTGTTATGTTTTTTCTCCGAGAGGATCAGTTTGTTCCACAGATAATCCTCAATGAGCGCTATCCTGTTATTCAGATCGGAGCTATCCAACAGTCTTGCATGTAACGTTTTTAATGACGGGCCAAATAGATGAGCAGCATCAACAACCTCATTGTTAAATTCCGCTACGTTTTCATTAAAAAAATAGGCTGCCGAATGCGGGTAAAACCGTATTCCAAGCATCGTGTTCCTGCCTAAAGATTTTATGGCAAGGGGTTTTGTGATCTGTCCCCAAAGTTCAATGGGCGGCGTGGTACAAAATAGACCGTCCTTTTTAGTTTTCCAAAAGCCTTCTCCCAAATTAAAGATTACTTCCATCGTCCCGCTCGGAAATACAATGTCGTCATAATCCAAGTTAGACTGCGACTCATAAAGGTAAAAGCACTTGATATAAGGCCTTAGTTTTGTACCCGGAAGAATTTCGTTAAATATCATGATCGTTTTTCCAATATTTCTTTGAACTCACGAGTGCTTTATTTTCAGTATAGGCTAACCTTATTGCTAAGTTATACAAAATACACTAATAAAGCAGCTTATATAGCCACAACAAAGAAACAACAAACCCAATATTTAAAATTGTACAAAACGGAACAAAAATGGGAACAGCACTTTAACCGGGGTCCATCTGAAAAGGTGGCTTTCCCGAACAAGTTGCGGCTATTTAACCAGTAACTCTTTTCCGGCAATATCTTCCCAGCGGTAGTAATGAAAAGTTTTGTCATTGCTCATCACTACAAAAATACCATGTTTAAAAGTGTTGTTAAGCGGCGTAGCTATTACGTCGGATCCATCGCTTTGCCGGGCAGTTACATTGGCTATCTTCAACAGCTTATGGTCAAATGGTTTTTGTTTGGTTCCCTGCCTGCTAAATATCTGGAAGCGGTTGGCCCCTTGATCAGATACCAGGATATAGCCTGTTGTATCGGTTAATTTATAAATAGAAATACCTTCATGATCCGCGTTAAAGCCCGAAGTACCAAATATGCCCAGCTCCTCGTCGCCCTTTTCCGGATCGGCATAATACTGGCGCACGCCGGTTTGTTCGTCAGAATAATAAACATAGCCAAGCTCATTATCAACCGCAATTGACTCAATTTCCTTTTTGCCGCTGTATTTGCCAAACTTGCGCACCAAACTTGCCTTAATATGCCCGGTGCCATCATCCTGTAGTAAATACTGCCACAAATAACCACCTGTTTGCGGGCCATTTTTGCGACCTACTATAGCATACATTTGTCCCTTTTTTGATGTATAAATGGCTATGCCCATCAAATCGCGGTATTCAAAACCGGTTTCACCAACAAATACATCAATTCCACCGTTGTCTACCGGTTTCATATCAGGCACCGAAAATATGCGCAGCTTATGGGTCATGCGTTCGGTAGTAATGGCAATATCTGTGGGCTTACCTGCCAGCATCAGTCCATAGGCTAAATCAACGTTATTTGGTCGCTTTAAACCTTTAACCACCTTATCCTTCACAATTTTACCTTCCAGGTCAAATACGTACAGGGCTCCGTCGCTGTTTTTATCTGTACCAATTATCAGGCTTTTAGCCGGATTAGCCGGATTTACCCAAATGGCTGGGTCATCAGTATCAAACTGTACCTGCTGAGTAACAATAGCCGGTTTTATACCAATGGTATCGGCAGCGGGCCTGCATGACGTTAACCACAATAAAGCCAAAGGCACTAAACTAAAAATATTATTTCTCCGCATCGATTACAATTTAGTTCCGTAAGCGCCTATGTATGTGGCAGGTTCAGGAGATATATAGGTTAACCCATTGCTCAACGCTATACCAGCCTTGTGGTGACGCGTAAAGTTGGCTGTACCTTTGCCTAACGCGGGTGAATTACCTTGTAAATGAAAATCCCAGGCGGTATTAAAATCAGGGCTGGTTACCGGATTACTTAACGGGAAGTTTACAAACTTAGGATCGTTATCGCCCGCTTTAGTACCTCTTACGTCGTGCGTACCACCGGCTACAATGTCATTGCTGCCCACCTGGAATTGATTAACGGTAGCCTGGTCAAATCCATAATACCAATTATAATCGTTTTTTGAACGATTGTCTTCCGGTTTCTTCGGGTCGCGTTTAATACCGAAACGGGTGTTGGCAAACAAGTTGTTATAAAGATCGGCATGTACAGTAGCTTCCAGCCAAACCGAGCCGCCTTTAGCGGTAGGCCTGCGCCAGCCTGTATTAATCATGGTGTTGTTATAAGCTATAATATAAGCCTGCGGAATGCGGTCGCCGCTGTTTGATAATTTTAAAGCATTGGTGTTTGCGCTGTATACCAGGTTATATGCCACATCTGCTAAACATCCCGATTTAAAGTTCATAGCCTCACCACCGCTTACACCTGTAGTGTAAAATACGTTATTGGCAAATATGATCTTACCGCCTTCAATGTAGGTGCAATCTTCCTGAAAATTACGGATGATACAGTTTTGCACAATCAGCTTGCCGTTAACGTTTGAAAACCAAAGCGCAGGTAAATTTTCGCCGGCTACAGCTTTATATAACCCCATTTTAACTGATGTTGAAGCATCGGAAGTAGTATTGCCGCCATACTCAAGAATAGTATGGTCAAGTACAAGTTCGGTACAGGTTGGAGCAGCCAGGATGCCACCCCATAACTTACCAAATTTATTCGCATCCGTTCTGTAAGCGTCGCTTACAGTGAATTTCACCGGGCTTTCGGCAGTTCCTAATGAGTATAAGTTACCTTTGATCACAATCTCCGGTTTTGTGGTTGCATCCATCAAAACGGTTACCCCGGCTTCAATAGTAAGGGTTTTTCCCTCGGGCACAATGATATCGCCCTTGATCTCATGTACACTGCCTTTGGTCCATACGCCTGATACGTCGCCAATTGCCGAGCCATTTTGCGGGGTGGTATCAACATCTTTATTAGCCTTTTCGCAACCGGCTAAAACCACCGCGGCAAACGCCATTGCTGTAAATATGTGTTTAAATTTCATGATCGTATATTTTTGAAACTATAGCTGCTTATTAATTGAATTTATATCTTACGCCTAACAGATAGCTTTGTCCGTAATGATCATTGCGGATAAGCGTTTGTCCGTTTTGCACCAATTTTTCCGCAATCTTGTTGTTTTCGGGGTTTGTACCTTTAATGAACAGTTTGGTTGGGGTATTAAGAATGTTATTTGCTTTAGCAAATACGCTGATCCCGCCTTTAAATCTTTTCTCGGCCGAGGCATCCATCTGGATAAAACCTTTCTGCCAAAGATCATTGTTCAGGAACTGCGAAACGGTATTGATGCGCGGACCTGTATAACCGCCGGCTAACTGGGCGTCCCACCCCTTTTTCGTATCCTTATAAAGTATGGATAAGTTGGCTATGTGTTCTGACTGACCGAATAAAGGCCTTGTTTGATTTACAAGAAATGGTACAGGGTCGCCGGTTTCCTGATCGATCTTCCTTGATGTTTTTGGAGTTGTGATACGCGAGTGGGTATATGTGTAGTTAGCCTTAACGCCTATTTTATTAAAGAATTTGATATAATCGAGCTCCAAACCATAGTTTTTAGCTGTACCAAAGTTGCCAGGGCTGTAATAAGTATCCTGCCCCCTTATTGCATCGGGTTGAAAGGTATATTCTATCGGATCATTAATGCGTTTGTAAAATACACCGGCGAGCAACTGCTCAGATGCACCGGGGAACAACTCATAACGCAAATCATAGTTATCTGCAATGGCGCGTTTCAGATCGGGGTTACCGCGCTCCTGGTATTCTTCGTTAACTATCTTGCTTGGCACAATCTCATAAAAACCCGGGCGGTTTACAGCTTTGTAATACGAAGCGTGCAACTGTGACTTATCTGTTAAATGATATTTCAACACGGCACTTGGCAATACATCGGTATAGATCTGGCTGCCAGTTGGCCTTGACTCGCCCTGTGGAAATAACAGGTGATAACCCTGATTGGTATGCTCAATCCTTGCGCCGGCTGTTACTTCCCATTTTGCATCATTATATTTGAACATACCGTAACCGGCACTTGTTTTTTCCGAAGCATCATAGGTTAAGGGATTGATTACCGCGCCTGTTGGATTTGATACCACAAGATAATTCAAATCGGCATAGTTTTGAAAATCCTTACCATATTGATCAGGAGCATGATCAGCTAACTGGGCAAGTGTATAATTGTTATAGAAACTACTGCGTTGTTTATCGCGATATAAACCACCCACTACAACATCCAGCTTTTTATCGCCTCTGAAAATGTTATAAGTGAGGTCTAAATAACCAGCCTTATCTTCGTCGGTATTACGTTCCCACCGGCGGCTTATTGGTGCTGTAGTGCCCAATGACGTGCGCCTGCTTTGAAAATTCTCTTCCACGCCATTTAAACTGATGCTTGTATTATCAGGCACGTCATTTTTAGCCGAAGAATACACTGCCGACCACTGCACTTTAAATTTATCATCAAAAAATTTGTGATCGCCATGCAGGGTGCTATTGTAAATTTTTTGCTCGGTTAAACGGCTGCGGGTAGTATAGCTTAGCTCGGCATTGCCGCTTTCGGGATGATACTGTCCGTTATATGAGGTGCTCACCACATCACGTAATTGCTGATTAACCAGGTTTACGTATACATTGTAAAGGCTTATCTTATTGTTTTTATCAAACACATAATCAACCTTGCCATGCAGGCCTAAACGTTTTTGTTGCTCAGAATACTGGCGATAATCCTTATTGGTGATCACAGCGTATTGATCAATATTATTTACCGATGAGTTGTAAAATGTACTGTTGCTGCCGCGATAGGTGTTTTGATAACTCCCGGCTATAATTATACCTAACTTATTATCCAAAAAACGCTGCCCGATAGATAAGCTACCCACCAGGTTAGGTGCCGGCTTTTTGGATGTATAGGTAACAGTACCTTTATTAAAATCGGCCGGGGTAGCGCTGTATTTGCTGCCATTTATATCATAAGGCGATTTGTGGTTGATGTTTGACGCGTCAAAACTGGTGAAATCGCGGTCAAAAAATAACTGGCTGTAGCCTGTGGCGATATTGGCATTTACCTGGAAACGATCAGGTGCATCTTTCATAACCATGTTTACCGCGCCGCCAATCGCGTCGCCTTCCAGATTGGGAGTGAGGGTTTTGTAAACTTCCAATCGCTCCAATAGATCTGAAGGGAAAAGATCAAGCGGAACGTAACGGTATTTATTATCAGGGCTTGGTATTTTAACACCATTAACCAGTGTGTAGTTATAGCGCTTATCCATACCCCTAAGTATAGCGTATTGTCCGTCGCCATTACTGTTCCGTTCAACCGAAACACCCGAAACACGTGCAATAACATTGGCCACGGTTAGGTCGGGCGATATTTCAATGGCTTTCCCCGAAACAATGTTCATTACCTGGGTTGCCTGCTGCTCAATGCGCCTGGCCGTATTTTCGGTCGAGCCATTTTTTTGCGATAAAACCGTTACCTCCTGCAGGACCTTGCCGGCATCTTCAAGGTATATCTTCAGGTGTGGGTTGTCCTCTTTAGTTATTTCAAGTTCCTGCACTATTGTTTTGTACATAACATATGAAACCCGCAGGGAAAAGCTGCCTTTAGGAACATCTTTTAATTCAAATGAGCCATCTAAACCGGTAGTTGTTGCTTTGCCGGTTTTATCAAGGCTAACCGTAGCACCTACCATTGGTTCGCCGGTTTTACGGTCATAAACATGGCCCTTAAGTTTTGTTGCATTCGCCGCGGTAACGCATAGCAGCATGAATAATAAGGTTTGTAAATATTTATTCATTTTTTGATGATTGATACAATTGTGAGTTGTTGTTTTTTTGACGGCGCAAAGATGTTTAAACAAAAACATCAACATGAATAGTTACCGTTACAAAAAGGAAACAGCGTTACACAAAGCGTATATCAAACAGCAACAATAAATTACAATCAACTCATTATCAATTTATTGAACTATTTAAAAACCGCCATTATCATTACATTACCGTTACATTAAGCAAATGTTAACCATTAAAAACATGTTTATTTGTGGCTCTGTTTGAGCTACAGGGCCTGTATAAAGGTGGAGAGGTTTTCGCCCTGTTGTATATTGAGTTTTTTCCGAAGGCGGTATCGTGCAACCCGCAAACTATCTGTTGATATACCCAATAATCCGGCTATATCTTTAGAATCCATATTTACCTTAAGCAAGGCAATAAGCCTTATATCAGTTGAGGTGAGATCGCTGCTATGGTGTTTCAATTTATCAAAGAAACGCTGGTGCACCTGTTCAAACGCCACGGTAAACTCCTTCCAGTGCTGTTCATGATTAAAGCTCTGGTTAATTTGCTGAATGATCTGCTGCATCTGTTTCTTTTGGTCGCGCTTATCTTCTTTAACCATACTCTGAAGCGTGTTACGCATGTTTTCAAGTAATTGGTTATTTTTTATCAGATTTAGCGTATGAGCCGATAACTCCTGGCTTTTTAATTCCAGTTGTTGTTTCAGGCTTTCTTCCTCAAGCTGCTTGTTTTTTAATTCGAGCTCCATTAGCCCGCGCTGTGCCTCAAATATCGACTTGTCCTGTTCGGCTAACACACGCTGATCTTTGATCTTTAACCGCTGCCGGCTAAATGTTACCAATCCCAAAACGATCAGCAAGATCACAATAATTGTAACTGCGATAGCGACAATCTGGTTGGTTTTGCGGATATTGTTAAGACGTATGATCTCATCACTTTTCTTATCCATATCATACAACACCTGTAAAAAGGCGGTTTGTTTAAGGCTTTCCCGGGAATATACTTCAAGCGAATATTTCCTGCTGAGCTCAAGATAATGATAAGCGCTGTCGAGCCGGTTTAGCAACTGGTAAGATTTGCCCAGATCCCGGCATGAGGCTGCGAGCTGATATAAATTATTGGTTTTTAATGACAGGGTATACGCCAGGCGTGATTGCAGTATACCTTGCCCATATTTGCCCGTTTTACGTAAAATATCACCTATATTGTTGATCACCTCAATACTGGCAACCTCATCATGGTACTGCCGGTAAAGGTCAAGCGATTTTTTAAAGCAGGAATAGGACGAATCGTAGTTTGCCAAGTCTTCATGAATACTGCCCAAATTCTCATAAATTTTGGCTTTACCATAATTGTCCCTGATCAGACTATAAGTACTCAATGCCAAATGCTGATAGTAAAAGGAGCTATCATACCGGTGGTGCTTTTCATACAGGTGCCCAATAGCGCCAAATACTTCGGCTTGCCCGCGTTTATTATTTGTTGACTTATATAGCGCCAGTGCTTTTTTATATAACAGGTATGACTTATCAGACTGTTTGTTATAATAGTACAGGATACCCATTTTACTCATATTCCCGGCAAGCATATCTTTATTTCCTTCCTGCCCAAATATCTTATCGGCATGTAAATAAAAATCCAAAGCCTGTGCATAATGCCCCTGATTAAAGCAAATTTGCCCCATTTGCTGCAGGCTCATACCGGCTGCAAGGTTATCATTATCCTGAATGGCCCTGGCATGAATTTTTTTTAGCACGATCAATGCAGAGTCCGGGTGCTGCTGCCCGAGTAATTGTACCTCCTGAAACCGGATGGTTTTAATAGATTGGGTTAACGCTACTTTGCCGGATAGTAAAAATAAGAACAGGAACAGTATTAATTGGGCTTGCCTGGCCTGAAGAGTAATCATACTATAATTGAGCAAATGACCATATTATTAAACAAATGGTTAATGTATTATTAAATAATACACCAAATAACACCCGGATATGTAAATAGCGAGTAAAGGAAGTAATTTAATGTGATGTTAATGTTAACTAATGAACGATAATTAATGATACGCGATAAGGTGCCGTTTATCCTTTACCATTTTGTTACTAAAGCATTATGGCTATTTTTTATCGGCTCCCCTGCGGGTAGCTGGAATTTATGAAATTTTACTGAAGCTGTCCTGATCAAGAAAAAGCATCGCGTTATTGTGCGTTTTCAATATGGTTGAAGGATAATAATCAGATACCGGTTCATCAAGCGTATGTTTTACAGCGGCTTCTTTATTGCTTCCGGGTACCATACAGTATATATAGGTACTACTCATTAAAGCAGGAATTGTTAACGTAATGGCATACTCAGGCACATCATTCAAGGTATCAAAACAACCATCGTTAACTTGCTGCTGCCTGCAGGCAAGGTCAAGTTGCACCATCTTAACTATTTCCGGATCATTGAAATCCGCAACGTGGGGATCATTAAACGCGAGGTGGGTGTTTTCGCCTATGCCCATACATACTATATCAGCAGGATTGTTTTTTATTAAATTGGAGTAACGGTCACACTCGGCTTTATAATTTAACAGGTCGCCATTTATGTAATTTACTGATGCAAATGGCACGCGGTCAAAAAGCTTTTTTTTAAGAAAGCTGCCAAACAGCTCGGGGGCAGCTGGGGGCAAGCCTAAATACTCATCCATATGAAAGGCATTTATCTTTTGCCAGTCAATACTATCATCGTTGGACAAAGCGTCAAGAAATTCATTTTGCGAGGGGGCCGCGGCAAAAATCATGTTAATTGCAGGCTTTGTAAACAGCAACTGCCTTATTTTTTCGCTCACCATTTTGGCAGCGGTTTGACCAAGCGCTGTCCTGTTTTCAAAAACGAGTACGTCGAGCTTTTCTTTTTTTATGTGGGATAACATAAGTTTCGCTTATTAAACCGTATGAACAACTCTGCCGCCAATAATGGTTTTGTGAAGTCTGATATCATCATCAAAGATCACCAGGTCGGCATCCTTTCCAACCACAATTGCCCCTTTTTCATCATCTGCTCCCATAATTTTGGCCGGAGTGGCTGTCATCATTTTCACCGCGTCAATAACCGGAATATCTGCAAGCGTGATCATATTTTTAACAAGCTGGATAGTGGTGGCCACGCTTCCTGCAAATGCGCTTCTATCAGGCAATTTTGCCACATTATCCTCTACTATAACCTTTAAACCATTATGAATATCGCCTAAAATGCTTTCGCCCGGAGGCATCCCCGCAGCTCTCATGGCATCAGTTACCAGGGCGGTTTTATCAGGCCCTTTGATCTTATAAACAAGTTTGAGCAAAGCAGGTGGCAGATGGCTCCCGTCGGCAATTATCTCAACCGTCATATCCTCTATCAAATAGCCACTTTCAATAACCCCGGCGTACCTGAACGCGTTACGCCTGGATACCCCCGACATACATGAATAGAAATGAGTAATATGGGTGTAACCATTTTCGTACGCTTCAAGCACTTCCTCATATACGGCATTGGTATGGGCTATTGATGGCAATATCCCTTTTGCTTTAATGTATCTTCCAAATTCAACCGCCCCCTTCAGCTCGGGAGCTGCACTCCACCTTTTTATAATTGATGAATGCCGTAAAACTTCCTGATACTCCTCCCGATCAGGCAGACGGATAAACCGGGGGTCTTGTGCGCCGCGCTGCTCCATAGCAAAGTAAGGCCCCTCAATGTGCATACCTAAAAACTGAGCGCCATTTACATTTAACGGGGCGGCTTCTTCGTATAAGCTCAGTGTTTTAAGCAAGGCATCGCGTTCGCAGCTTAATGTTGTGGGGGTAAATGCCGTGGTGCCGTAGCTGGCATGTAATTTGGCAATTTCCAGATAGGCATCAATCGTATTGTCCATAAAGTCATACCCTCCCCCACCATGCACATGGATATCTACAAATCCGGGCGATAGGAATTTACCACCGGCGTCAATCACTGTTTTACTTTCGTAATCTATGTTACCTTCGGCAATGGCAGTGATCTTACCGTGTTGAGCCAATAAGGTGCCGTTTTTTATTATTCGGGTTGGCGTTACAATTTTCGCATTAATAATTTTCAAATCCGAAGTATCCATTTTTTTTAAGTACTTATATGAGCCTTCTTTTTAAAGCAAATGATTTTATTCCCAGGTTTATAATTACGTGTACGTACACGAATACAATTATAAGTAATTATTTTTATATTCCTATTTAAAAAAATCAAACGGAAAGTTTAAAATTTAGCTAAACTATTCCCAGGCTTACCAAACGGATATTCTACTTTAATTTGCTAAAAATCACTGAATTTTTATAAGTTGTTTGCGCTGGTCGGGCAGCTGGATATCTTTCATCAACTTAACTTTAACGTTATTCAATATCACTAAAGGCAAAGCATTAAAACCAGTAACATTTACGCGGTCAAAAGTAAGTTGGCGAACATCATCAAAAATAAACGGTGTGCGGAATTCACTCCCCGTGTAAGCTATTTTCATATTCTTCATGGTGATATCTTCGGCGTGCCTTACATAAAATGCCGAGGCCGGCAGCTCGCCAAACATTGAAAATTCGGGATAATTCGATATCCTCTCGGGTACTTTTGTCAAGGAATCGCTGTTAAACCAGGCCAGCTTTTTTTTGGCAACACCTTTGTAATTTATATTTATGTTTTCAAGTGTAACATCTTTCACCGCGTAACCGGGAATACCTGAAACCGAAGCCGGGAAAGTATTATGCGGAAATTGCTCAGGAGGCCCATCCATATGATAGCCGGCATCGGGTTTTCCGGCTGGTATGTCTGCCGTAACGTCCCCAATGTATATATGGCTAATTCGCCCCGGCGAGCTAAGCTTGTTGCGTTTACCCAGTCGGATAAAAACAGCATTCCCCGTATTTTTTGCAACAACATGGCGAACATCAATATCCTCTATCACGCCGCCATCAACTGATTCAATGGCAACGGCCGACCGGTAAGTATCATAAACGTAAATATTACGCACGGTTACCTTTTTAAAACCGCCGAAAGATGCCGTTCCCATTTTAAATGCACTGGCACTGGAACGTATTTTACAATTGGCAATAAAAATATTTTCGCAGAAACCTTTGGCATCAGATGATTTGAGGCAGATACCATCATCAGCAACATTAAAAAAGCTGTTGGTAAGCTTTACATCCCGGCAATCAACCAGATCAATACCATCGTTATTTAAAAATGTATTACTGATAACTTTAATGCTATCAACAATCATATTGGTACAGTTGCGGTATTCCTGTATCCAGCACAGGCCATTTCTAATGGTCACATTCTTGATCTTTATTTTATCACAATTTTCAAAAAAGACCAGTTTAGGCCTGTTATCCTCTTCAGGCCGCAGTTGATGCCAGTCGTTGTAGGTTTTCCACTCTTTATCTTTTAAGGTGCCATTGTTCAGCATCCTATAAATATCTTTTAATAAAGCTTCTCCCTGCCCGTTTATAGTGCCTTTTCCGGTAATGGCTATATTTTGCTGTCCCTCAGCCCTAATTAAGGGGGATGCCTTGCCAGATCCATAAGTTATACGTTCAGCAGATGCAAGCAATTCTGCATTGTGCTCAAGCCTTAACTCCACATTTGATTTCAGATAAATTACGCTCGTTAAAAATTTACCCGCCGGTACCAGCACTATACCGCCCCCGGAGGCTGAGCAATCGTCAATAGCTTTTTGAATGATCCTCGCATTGTCTTTTTTTCCATTACCCGATGCGCCAATGCTCGCAATGTTGTAAATTTTTTGTTGTGCGTATAACTGCGTTGCAAAAAGCATGAAAAAAATAAGAGATAGCTTTACTTTCATTTTGTATTACCTGTTATAAATTGGATGATTAACCGGCGATAGATTATGCCACCCCGATTGTCAAACATACACAATCAAAAGCCCAAATTTTATATCAACTTTTGTTTAATTGCAATGTGTTATTTAATGGGTGTTCTACAACGCAGATGGAGTATTGTTCTGCGCACAACAAATGAGATCTTATATTAGGTTAGGTAACTTATTTTCCCACCGGGTTACTGATCATTTAATCCCTTTCCGTTAAGGATTAACTGCATACATTTATCAATCCGCGATTCGCGGGTTTTAGGCTGTTTAGGTGCAGAAAAATGAAGAAGATATGCTCTTTGCCGCCCGGGTGTTAATGCATTAAAAGCAGCTTTCAAGGCTGGGATTTCATCTAATTTCTTCCGGAACTCTTCGGGAATTGTGAATTCGGCGGTCTTTTTAAAATCCACTTTCAAGCCTGCTTTTTCTACTTCAATAGCTTCATAGATATAGGCGCTCAGGATGGCCTTCATCTCAATTATTTCCTGAACGCTGGTAAACCGGACCTGCCGCGCGGCCTGCACATTCTCCGTTTGCTGGATCAGGATACCATTGGCATCATTTAACAAAGCGCCCTTGAAAAACAAAAGCGCACAGTATTCTTTAAAAACATGTATCAAAACGATGTTACTTTTTTGGTACGTGTAACAAGGAACTCCCCATTTCAATTCTTCGGTCAGCATACAATCAAGGGCAATTATTCTCAATTGCTCCAATTCCTCCTGCCATTTTTCGGCTTTTTTAAAATAAAAATCAACCTTCGGATTCATGCTTTTCTTCGTAATGGTATATTGTTTGTTTCAGGACCTGTGTTAATATAGGCGTTGCCTGCAACGGTTTTACTTGTCTTTTGATTGTTAGCACATAATTAACAAGGCTACCAAAGCGGGTTCCCAAAATCAGGCTTGTGCAAAATTCAGATCCTTAGTGAGCCACGGAACCCTCTGGCAGCGTAGTAGGATTCCGCACCGTTGTGATACACGAAAACAGTGCCGTACCGGTAATCAACAAAAATAGCGCCGCCAAGCTTTCTGATATCAGCAGGGGTCTTCACCCAGCTTGATGTTTTTGTATCGAACTTTCCAAGTTTCTGCAGCTCGCGGTACTGTTCTTCTGACAAAAGCTCAATACCCATGTCACGTGCCATCTCAACAGCGCTGTTTTCAGGTTTATGTTCTTTCCTTGCCTCCAGGGCTTCATGGTCATAACAAAGGCTTCTCCGGCCTTTAGGGCTTTCTGCCGAGCAATCATAAAATATGTATTCGCCCGTTTTTTGATCGTGAGCTACAACATCCGGTTCGCCACCGGTCATCTCCATTTCATTGAGCGACCATAGTTTTTCAGCATTAGCTTGTAGCCTGGTTTGTACTTTAGCCCATTCAATATCATTATGGCGGTTCATGTTTTTCTCAAAACGGGCTTTTAAAATACCGAGTAATTCTTCACGTTGTGTGGTAGATAATTCCTTCTTCATTCGTTCATTTATTGGTTAACTGAAATAATTTTCCTGTCCGCGGGCCTGAAATACCACGAAACCACCGTCAGAACCAGTAGTAATACCGGTCCAAAAAATTCTTTGGCGCTATCTCCACCGGCTAAGTGAGAAATTACAGCACCTGACATGACAAAGAAAAAGCCTGCATAAGCCCATTCTTTTAATAAAGGCAATTTAGGCATAAGCACCGTTATTACCCCCAGAATTTTCCAGATACCTATTATCGTTAAAAAATAAATAGGATAGCCTAATTGGGTAATACTATCTACTCCACCAGATCCAGCTTTTACTCTGAAAAGTTGTACCGCGCCCGTTGATACCATTCCCAATGCAAGCCAGATGGTGGCTCCCCAATAGATGATTTTATTTCTTGTGGTCATGGCGTGTTATTTTAATTTGCTTACTACATCCTGCAAACGGTTATGCGCCATGTTTATACCCTGGGTAAAAGGTAACTTCAGCACCTGGTCCCTTTGTGCAACCGACTCATATATTACGCGTATCTGGAGTCTGCTTGTATTATCAGTAAGTTGTTCAAACTCATGCAATTCCAGCTGGACCCCAAAAGGAGTGTTTTCCATTTCAAACGTCCGTATTATTTTTTGCTCAGGTATTAGTTCGTGAATTGCCCCGTTAGCTCTGAATACTACATTTCCCTGAGCATCAGATGTTTCAAACTGGTAACTGCCGTGTTTTTTACCATCAAATTTCAGCACTTTGGTTCCCATCCATTGCTCAATAATCAAAGGATCTACATTGGCTTTAAAAAGCAGTTCTAACGGTAAATCAAATTCCCTTGTTATCATCAATTCCTGTTTGCCTTCTTCGGCATTAACTTTTGTCTTTCGTTCCATATTATTTTGTTTTTTTTGATTGGTATGCTTTCATTATGGTTTCCAGTTTGTTGAATCTGTCATCCCACATTTGGCGGAATGGTTCAATAAAGTCTGCTACTTCTTTCATTTTTTTTGCATTGATGTTATAGTAAATTTCCCTGCCATTTTGCTTTTGTTCAAGCAACTCGCACTCCGTTAATATTTGCAGGTGTTTTGAAACCGTTGGCCTTGCGGTGTCAAAGTTTGATGCTATGGCTCCCGCAGTCATGGCTTGTGCCGCAACCAACAGCAGTATAGCCCGTCTTGTCGGGTCGGCTATAGCTTGAAATACGTCTCGTCTTAAATTCATCATGTAGCTATTTGACTACAAATATATATGTAGCTATTTAACTACGCAAATTTTTAGGCATTTTTTTTTCATGCCATGAGCCTGACGTTCAATCTACTTAGCTATTCTGTGATAGTTAAGCAATCTGACGTCAGCTCGCTAATCTTGTGGAGATGTATTTTATTTTATAACAGGCGCATTTGTATGGGATACAAATGATTTTTGCTCACGGTTCCCAATTATCTGTTCTGAATGGAGCTGCCGGCAGCCCCGCTTTATTAAATAGTGTGGTGTTTGGGTTTGGCTCCCACGCATACCTAACAGCAACGGGCTTTGCAACTGTGGGCGAACTGATTAATAACGAGGCGCCCTGTAATTGTACCCGGGCCGGATAAAATATGTGGTCATCGCCGGCAATAACAAACCCGCTGCCTGCAGCTGTATTTTTTAATACAATTCCGCTTTTTGTATTTTTAAAGGTGATATCTATGGCGTTCCCTTTTATTGTGGCTCTATTAAAAACCGGCCCTTCATATACTCCGTGATCATGATAAGCGATATGCCCGGCCAATAAGGCAAGCCTTTCCCCTACCGGCTTTTTGTTATGAGGATGCACATCATACGGATCACCCACATCAATGGATACGGCCATGCCGGTACCGGGATAGGTTAAAGAGAAAGCCTGTGCCTCGCGCATCCAGGGCCAGTACTTTGCCCCCCGGAGCCCCGGTAGCTGTACAAAAAGAAACGGTATGTTCCCCTGTGCCCAGCGGGTACGCCAGTCTGTAAACATCAGTGGTTGTAAACTCTTATACTGCACGTAATTAGCGGCATTTGCTTCACCCTGGTACCAAAGGATGCCCTTTATACCATAAGGTATTAAGGGATGGATCATAGCATTAAATAAAGCACCCGGGCGGTTCTGATAACCTTTGCCTGGCAGCAGTTCTGGCTCAAGGGTATAGTTATAACGCCAGGTGCCACCAAGGGAGATCATCACCTTATGATCAACACTTTTTAATACCGGCTTATCAACCGGCGACCCGATCTGCCCGTTGTTCCATTGTGAAACCAGCCGAATAGCGATGACATTTTTACCTGCCCTGATCACACCATGCGGAATATTATAAAAAGTATGGTCGAGCTGTTTGCTGCGGCCAACTTCTATACCATTGACATAGGTAATATCCGATTCCAGCACCTTACCCAGATCCAGTTTATAATCCCTGTTTACATCCTTTGCCGGTACAACAATAGTTTTCCGCAGCCAGATCAGGCTATAGGGCGGTGCCTGAATATCAGCGACACGCACCGGGTAATCATGACTATTCCAACCGCTGTCCACATAGTTCAACTGATGTACCCCCAGTTGCTGTCCTTTGCTGGCAGTCAAAACAACCTTATCTTTTTCACGGTTCGCACTATCGGCTGTTACCTGCATTTGGGCCCAGTCTGTAGTATCTTTTAACAGCGCAGGGATCTTTTCTTTAAAATCAGGATGAGTCAACAATGCATCCTTACTGATCCAGGCTTCAATTGGGGTGCCTCCGTAAGAAGTATGGATAATACCAATAGCTACTTTCTTTTTTAAATATAGCTTCCGTGCAAAAAAATAAGCAACAGCCGAAAATTCCGGCGCGTTATAACTATTGCAAACCAGCCATTTACCTCCCGTTAAATCATCAAGTGGTGTTTTACTAACGCCGGCTGGCACGTTAAATTCCCTTATAATGGGATAATTGGCACCGGCGACAACCTTTTCCATATCAGCAACCGGTCTGCCAATCGTAAAGTTCATATTGGATTGCCCCGAAGCCAGCCACACTTCGCCAATCATAACATTTTTATAACTAATAGCTCGCGTGAGGGTTTTGACCCGCAAAATATATGGGCCACCGTAATTAAAAGCCGGTAAGCTTATTAGCCATTTTCCGTTGGGTGCCGCTTTAACTACAGCTATTTTTGTACCCAGTTTAACGCTGACCTTTTCGCCCGGTATGGCTGTGCCCCATACTTTTACCGGTACACCTTGTTGGATCACCATGTTATCGGCAAATATCCTGGCAACATTCAGTTGCGGGTTAAGCCGGTAAACCTCATTAGCAATAGCCTTGCCTGTTTCGTTCAAAGCGCCCTGATCATAGTGTATTTCGCCTTTTAAACGGTTTGTTTCAGCAAACTTTGCTGTTTTAAATACCAGGTATACCTTTGGCAATAAGGAAGCTACACGTTCCTGTACCATCTGCACCGAATCAAAACCGGCCTTTGGGTGATGTTGATAATAGCCGGTTTGTACCAGGTAAAAAGGCAGCTCGGCGCCAAAACCATGTCTGAAACGAAGGATGAGCTTTTTAAGGCTTTCCTGGTATTCTGATGTTTGCAGAACACCGCTGTTAATGGCATTGGCATCACGTTCGCCTTGCATCCATATTATACCACTAAGCGGCTGCTTTATTTTCTTGAGGGCGGCCTTTGTTTTAAGCACTGTATTCCTGAATAATACACCACAGGTATCCCAGGTTCCGTAATTACTGAGCTCTGCTTTGTAATTGCAGGAGCTGCCGCCGCGGGCTGCGGGAATAATAACTATGCTTTTACTTGTGAGCTGATATAACCGCTGCGCGAATGCAGGCCATGCACTGCCCGTAAAAGCTTTTTCAAAGTCAAGCTCACGAGTACCAACCGGGTCGGCCAGTTGAAGAAGGCTGTCATCTGTATACCTGTATTCAAACGCCTGGCTTAAACCCGTTTTTACAGTAAGGCTGGAATCGCCCTGCCCTACGGCGTTGCTTTGCCCTACCACCAGGAACAATAGTTTTTGTTGCGCAAAAACCGTTGTATTTATACCTGCTACCAATAGGATAAAAACAAACCTTTTTAATAATTGAACTGACCTGTTTGGTAATAAAGCGCCCATATTCATCATTAATGCTCCGGTTTTTTTTGGCTATACATTTTTCAATACTTTTCATACCACCATGCTCACCTTCCCATATGTTTAATTTTCGTAAACTCTTACTTCCATCATCGAGGCAGGCACATTTTCGCTGGGATGCGTGAGCTTGATCCTCAACCTGGAAGTATATACAGGTGCCGGGAATATAATTGTTCTGCGCGTTTGATAGTTGTCATCTTCCTGGTAGACTATTTTGCCCTTATTATCTAAGATCTGAAAACTCCTAACGCAAAAAGGCATAACTGATTCGGGGTGTGTCAATAAAACGCTTTCCATAGGATGATCAAAATCCGTATCAAAACTCAGTTCAATCCTTTTTACTTTTTGCCCGGTGCTCCAGGTTATTGCAATTTCAGGATCGGCGTCAGAAAAATCTGCAACAAACGCGTTAGGTTTTATTGTTGGCCGTTGTAATCCGTTTTTAACATTTTCCGCATCAAAGCAATTAATCCCGGGTTCTATTTCCATGGCTATATTTAAACCCAACGGCCTTCTTTGCGGGCACCAGAATTCAAAGGATTCCATCCCTATATCTTCGGGAGGCTGCTGCTGCCCAAAATTGGAAACAGCTTCGTTAACAAGGTTAAATACGGATAAAATACCTGTTATCCGTTTATTGGAATAACAAAAAGACACCGCTTCGTTTTTGCGAAAAATGATAAATGCATAGGTGTCGTCCTCAATCAATACGTTAAAATCAAGCCGGATGTCATTACGTCCCTGCCGAAGCGGTAAGGTTAACGTTTTCAATAAGTGATCAGGAGTATAATTCCCATTTTTTAAACATTTCCTCAACTCTACTACGAGTTGGGTTTGTTTTGCAGCATAAACCTGCATCGTTATAACCGGCATCTTTCCTTGTTTAACCGGAAGCATTTGTCCCATGGAATGCTCCATTAAAAATGGCTCGGTATCAGCGGTTAGCTCATTAAGCACCAGTGTTGAACTTGACGAAAACGCGGCCTGGTGTGCCAGATCGGCCGGGTCATGTAAAAACAAACCGGGAATATGATGGCCTATCTTCATCAGCTCATGTTGCAAACCTTTTATTCTTTCGGGCGAGGACAGATCACGGGGCAGCCAATTATTTTTTATACAAAGCGCGGCAGCCATACCAACCGCTTGTCCGCCAAGTGCACAGGTGGCCATTACCCGCGACGAGGCAAAAGCAACATGACTGGTTGAGATGATCCTCCCGGCCAAAAACAGGTTTGTTATATTTTTTGAATAATAGCTCCGGTACGGAATACCATAAATGCCTTTGCTATGCCACTGGTTACAGCCCGGTTTTTCACTAAAAATGCCATCGGCCGGGTGCAGGTCAATACTCCAACCACCGTAAGCGATATCATCATAATGCGGGCGCTGCTCCACAATATCGGGCTGGGTTAGTATAAAATCGCCTTCAAAACGGCGGCTTTCCCTTTTTCCGGGTATGGCACCAACCCATTCCAGGGTCATGGTATCAGACTCCGGGAATTTCCCTGAATTTTTGATATAATTCCAGATACCATACACCACTTTCCATAGCTCCCATTTAATTGTTTCGGTTTCATGCACGGTATCTAAACGACCACCATACTCCAGCCACCAGAGCTGGCAACCCTGTTCATGCGCGTTGAAACGCTGGAATTTGGGTACTTTTTGGGTCACATCAATGGCAAAGGCGGGCGGAACAAACCGAACCGGCTTCCCGGTATCTTTGGAATAAAAATACAGGGAATGTCCCAACAGCTCTCCGTATTCTTTGGTCGGCGCAAACTGCTCACCAAACTCTGCAGAAGATTCAGCTCCCATACGAAAAGCCGCACCGGCCAAAAAGCCAACTATGCCATCACCCGATGCGTCGCAGAACAAAGGAGCTGTAAGTTCATAGGAGGTTGAATTCTGACTACAGAAGGCAAATACTTTTGAGATGGTTTCGCCGTCAGACTTTTCCAGATCATAAACTGCCGTATTCAGCAGTAATGTAATGTTCGGTTCCTGAACAACTTTTTCCAGTATAATAGTATCAAATATCAACGGGTTCCCTTCAGGATTGCGATAGGTGTTTTCAACCAATAATTCATCCACAATTCCCCCTTCACGGGCCCAACGGTTGTTGTTGCCCATATGTGATGTAGCACCGAGCACCCACAGGCGTACTTCGCTCGATGCATTTCCGCCCAAAACAGGTCGATCAGTAACCAACACCACTTTTATGCCGGAACGTGCGGCGGTAATGGCTGTACATGTTCCGGATAAGCCTCCACCTATAATCACCAGATCAACAGATTTAGCAATGGTTAAAGGATTTCTTTTAACAGTTGCTTCAGATAACAGCATAAATAGATATGTATTAATTTTTTGGCTTTTCTTCGGCCAGCTCAAAACTTTGTTCACTCACAGCAAATCCGGTAGGCGTTATTACCTGCACAGACAGCATCTTATCAAACCCGGTTACCGGAACAGCTATTTCAACCGACGATCCGGGTTTCAGATCGGGGATTTTCCGGCTACCCTGCGCTGTTTTCAGGATATAATTTTTTACATGATAATACGGAAAATCGGCTCTGGCGCTCACCTTCAGTATAAGCTGATGATGGCCATTTCCACCAGGCTGCCAGCGCACCTTTTCAAGCGTAACCAGGGACATTTCTTCACGATATGTGTTATACGCGGGTCTTGGGGTACGATCGGGCCCTACTAATCCCCAGGGGCGGTAACCGTTTGGATTAGTACCCGCATGCCGGCTCTGATAATCATTATAGGTCCACCATGAAGCGCCTATCACATACAGCCGTTTCCTTATCTCGGTTACTACCGTTTCAATATCTTTCACCTGCCCCTCTTTAGAAGGCTGATCGGCCCGTTTTCCCCACTCACTGATCAGGATGGGTTTATCCGGATATAGCCTGTGAATATTATCCAGCACTTTTGCATGATTGCCGTAGGTATTGCTGCATACAAAATCGCTGTATTGCGATGCTTCGTCTTCCGGCTTTTTGGGCAAGGTGTTCAGCCGCATGCTCACGAAAGTGAAGAGCCGGGATGGATCCATCGACCGGCCAAACGCGATCATGTCTTTTGTCCAGCGCTGACCGGCCGGATAATCAGACAAGTATTCATTCCCCACACTATACGCTATTACGCTCGGATGATTCCAGTCGCGCTGCATCATTTCCGTAAACTGCTGTTTAAATTTTGCGCGGATGGTATCATTCTCCATCTGGTTGGGCGTTAGCTGCCAGTTACCCGGCTCGGCAACGATCAACATTCCGTATTTATCGGCCAGTTCATAAAAATGCTCCGCCGGGGTATAATGAGTTAACCGTTGAAACACCATACCAGCCTCTTTCATCAGCCTAAAATCCTTTTCGATAAGCCAGTCAGGCTCAAGCGATCCCAGGCCGGGATAATCAACCACACGATTTGCGCCCGCCATGCGGATAGGCTGTCCGTTCAATAAGAGCTGCATATTGCGCACCTCCACTTTCCGGATACCAAAATGAGTTGACAGAGTATCACCCGGGATAATCCCCCTTACCTGATAAATATTGGGTTCATCAATACTCCAAAGTTTTACATCTGAGGCTTTAACAACTGCTTCGGCTTGCCATACCCCATTTTGCGATACCGGTATCGTCTTTTTCTGACTTATCCAGTTAAGTTTTAAAGACTGATGATTATAACTGACAACCACCACGGGGTTAACCAATACTTCCTTTCCTGACGCGTTCCTGATAAAAGCCTTGACCATTAGTTTGGCAGTTCCCTTATCCAGATCGGGGATCGCCTCAACCTTTAAATTTTCCAGATAAACTTCCGGTTCTATTGTTAAATAAACCGGTCGGGTGATCCCGCCATAATTGATCCAGCCCATGAAAGGATCATTGGGGCGGCCGTTGTCCTTTGCACCCGGTATGCTACCGGTTTGCCAGGTATCATTATCAACCGAAAGCGCTATCGTATTTTCACCCGACTGCAGAAAATCGGTGATATCAAAAGAGAACGGAGTATATCCACCCTCGTGGGTTCCTACTCTTTTATTGTTAAGCCAGATGGATGAGGCATAATATACTGCATCAAAATGCAGGATAACTCTTTTTCCGGTTTGCTTTTTCCAGGGAAAACTGCGTTTATACCAGGCTATGCCGGTATAAAACTGGTAACGCAAATCACTCGAAAAACAATGCGGAACTGTAACCTTATCCCATGACGCGGCATCAAAACTTTCATTAAACCAACCCTTTTCGGCACCTATTTTCCGGGGATCCATCACGAAAGACCAGCTCCCGCCCAGCGGGATTGCGTCAGGGTCACGGATTGCATACTGAGCCAGCGAGGTTTGATAGCCACCGATGAATAAAAAAAACAGTAATGTTATTGCACGTATATATTTCATGTTTCTATTTAATGTTGTACTATTTCTACAGGTACTGTTTGGGATTGAATTAAAACTTTTTGAGAGGCCCGCCATGGAATAACAGCACTTAAAAGTATAACTACCCCTATGGCGGCTGTAATTCCTGATCCTGAAGTAGTGAACAGGCTAAGGGCGAGCAGCATAACAGCAACAAATGCCAGTGAACCGGCAATCACCTTCAGCCCGAATTTGTTTTGCCGTTTTACTTCAATAGCTTCTTCCTGGACAAGCGCTTCGGCTTTTTTGATCGTTTTTTGCTTGATATAACTTTCATATTCAGGCGCGATAAGGTTTTTGTACCGGGCATATACCTCATAGGCCATAAGCAGGATAAGCGGCAAGCCTACTCCGATAATGGTTTCTGCGGCCCGGCTTAATTTGATATCAAAAACCAGTGGCGAAAGCACTTTGAAGTAAAGATTCACCGCAAGGCCGGTCAATGTGATCCAAAAAGTGGTTTTTCCATTGATCCGTTTAGAAAACAAAGCCCATAAAGGAGGTGCAAGTAAAGGCCCACCGGAAATGGCCGAAATACTCAGCACTACTTCTACAATACCTCCCGCGGCAGGAACAAGAAGGGCAATGATGATCATGCCCAAACCAAACCCCCAGGATGAAAGTCGGGCTACACTAATCAGTTTTTTATCAGATGCGGCCGGGTTAATAAAGCCTTTGTAAATATCATTGGTAAAAACGGCTGATACCACATTAAGCGTAGTATTGGCACTGGCCGACGTAGAAAAATACATACCGGTGAGCATCAGCCCGAGCAAACCCGGAGGAAGCACCAGTTTACAGATCATCAAGTAGGCATTTTCGGTATCAATACCTGTTAGTGAGGGGTTAATTGACTGATAGATCATCGGTGGGAGCATCCAGATCATCGGACAGATCAGATAAAGCGCGGCGAACAGGAAGGCAACTTTTCGGGCCGATCTCGGGCTGTCCACACTCGTATAACGCTGTACAAATGTCCAGTTACCCCCTATATAGCAAATATGATACAGTACAAAAGCCAGCACAAAGCCCAGTGTATATTCCCCGCCTATCGGTTGAAAAAAATCTGCGGGAACGTGTTGAACAAACTGATCGAACCCTCCCGCACGATCAAGAGAAAGAGGCAGCAAAATAAATACTGCCGCGGTAAGAATAACAAATTGAAGGATGTCGGTTACCATAACCGCCCAGAGCCCGCCGATAGCGGTATAGGCGATCATAAAAATACCGAGCACAATGGTTGACTCCATTAATGGAAACCCGAGCGAAACACTCACCAGTTTGGCCACAGGATATAAAACAGAACCTTTGATAAATACGGAAACCAATGTAAATATGCCGATATAGGTTTTCTGCACTTTCTCGCCCAGGCGGGCGCGGATAAATTCGGCAGCGGTAAGGTTACCTGTGGCTTTCCATTTGGGAGCCAGAAATACAGCGGTTACCAAAGCTCCTACACACATCGTCCACTGAATAGTGATAGCTACCCAGCCTTGTTTGTAAGCAATTGAACCCCAAGCCACAAAAGTACCCGCCGAAAAGAATGACATGAAAAGCGACAAGCCACCAATGAACCAGGGAACAGCTTCGCCACCGGCAAAAAACGACTTCAGGTTTCGGCCCGTTCTGGCAAAAAGCAAACCGATGGCCAGTACAAATGCCGAAAAAATGAATATAACCGTAGTATCTATAATGGAATGCATGGTGTTTGGTTGCTAATTTTATTAAAGTTTAATAATATTTTTCAGTTCAGCTCAACAGCCAGTACGTCCAGCCCGAAACCAGGTAATTTCATGTTATTTATGGCAGCCGCGGTCCCGCTCTGTAGGGATTTTACCGATTTTATGGTACTTCCTTTTTCCCATTTTTCGGGATTAAGCGTAAGGCCGAATACCGTTTGCTGAACCCTGTCATTTAACAGCACCACATAATAGCGCTTCTTCTTTTCTGATCTGGCTACAATATAATCAATCACCGGTTTATCGGGTTTTACTGCACCATCAGTGATAATGAGTGAGGCTTTGTCGCCATACACCGTACCCGCGGCAAAGCCATAAGTTTGATGCGGCCCTACTTTTGGTGTTAAAAATCCCCGTGGAAAAGTGACCTTCCCGTTTGAGCGCATCTCGGTTTCGGCCATCAGATAATCTGTAATCCAGCCAATTTGCCACCAGGCATGATGAGGGTACGGGCCGGCACCCTTGCTCATGGTTTGCCAATAATAGGAAGCCACGCTGCTTTTCTGATCTACAAAAGCATCACGACCTATGGCACCTGCACGGGCTATATCAGCAAAGATCGGTTCCCTGGTTAGCTGAAACATGCGAATGAAAAGACCCGCGTGGCTGCATAACTGGATGGGCCCGTTCCGGTTTGCCGAACCGAAAATACCCCCATGCTCAAAACTTAAACCCGATTGAGTGATTTCCCAATCCTGGCGTTCAACGCCGTTTACCATCTTGATTTTGGTGCCCGCGATGGGGTGAGTGTATATAGAATTAACATACACCTTTGCCACATCAATAGCTGCGTTTCTATATTTAAGATCTTTTGTAAGGTCAAAAAGATCGAGCAGGGCCTGTGCCGACTGGCCTGTAGCGAAATCAGGCGCATAGCGCGCATCACCGCAAACACCTAAATAGAAGCCTTTTTCCACCGCATTTTTCAGGAACCAATCAGCACCCTTTCGGGCAGCCGCCAGGTATTTCGGATCTTTCAACATTCGGTACGCCACAATAAAGCCGTAAAACGTGGGGCGGGTATCAGGAATGTCTTTGAAAATTTCCTTTTGGGTGGCGTGGTCATAGGCTACTTCCCAGCTTCCGTCTGCCTTTTGTTCTTTGAGTAAAAACTCAGCGCCGTTTTTCAAATCGGTTTTAAGTTGTACATTGCCCGGCTCAAACAAAAGCATATTACCGATATCAAGCATGGTATAATAGGTAACCGCGATAGGCTCAACCACTTCTCCCCATTCTTCCACAAACTTTTTTGATTTGGCCAGGTAGTATTGTCCCTTGATAGCGCCTTTAAAAAATCCCGTGTCTATTTGCTGGGCCAGTTTAAAATTGAGCGCATAAGGCAACACATTCTTTTTAAGCAGCGTGTCGCCTGTTGAATTTGCCAGATACCACATGGCTCCGTAATCCGCGTTTTTCATAGCGTCTTTATCCGACCCTACCACACCGCCGAGGTATGACTGTGCACCGATTTTCATGCCCTTATAATCCTCAATATGCCACATGGAGGTAACAGGATCGGTAAGATAATGATGCATTTTCTCTACCCGGTTGGTGAGCGACTGTTTGGTTTGACGCAGTGCCAGCGATTCTTTAAAACGATACACATCATATACGGCGTGATTGATAGCCCGGAACCAGCCAGCACCAGTGAAACTATACCTGTATCCGTATGAAAGCGTATCGCCGCTTTTCATCAGGGATCTTTCTTCGCCTAAAACAGGATAGTACAAGGTGGGCGACAGCTGGGCTTTACGGTTCTTATGCGACAGGCCAATAAACCAATTGGTTTGGGTAATGGCGTCTTTTGCCCAGGGATCACGCGCCAAACCAGGGTTGGGAATAACAGATATCGTAATGCCGTTCTTAGCTGATACCAACGGGCATAATGTACTGGCACAACGCTCCCGGTAAACTACCGGCAGTTCAGGAACCCCCATTCCATAAGCATAAGCCTTTACAAAGTCTTTTTGAATAGCATCGCCCTGAAAATAGCCCGGAACAGTGGCCCAGGCCAGTTGATTTTCATCTATAGAAGCCAGCGTAGGTGTAGCCAGCGAATAATATCCGCCGGTTTTGATTTTGATATGCTGGGTTACTTTTATGTCACCTGCAAAACGCTCATCCAGCACAAAGTCACTTATCATGGTTGCCTGTGCTATTTCAGATTTAAAACGGATATGATTTTTAGCAAGCTGTTTTGCCGATTGAAAATAAAAATAAATGGCCTGCCCCGCCGTATTGAGCGAAACCGCGTTAGTACTCTCCTGCCATTGTTTTCGCTGATAATGATAGTTGGCTTCCGGAAAAACCCCACCGGTGCTTTTGTAAAACGCACGGGAGGCATCCGGGTTCGGCTTTTGCGCCGAATACAAAAGCGTATTTTCGCCTGAAAGATCTTTAAGACTTTCCCACGTGCCGTTTTTATTTACCGAAAAACTACTCAGCATCCATCCCCGGGCATTTTTTTTCCATGCCATACGGATGTGGTCATTTGCCAGCTTTACCGTTGACTGAGCCCGTGCTTGCGCACCAGCTATTATCAATCCTAACATCAGTATACTGTGTTTCATTGTGCCGATTTTCATCATTTCCAGTTGGGGTTTTGTACCAGTTTTGGATTGGCGTTTATTTCGTCCTGTGGTATCGGGAAATATTTATGCTTGGGCAGCACGGTACGTACCGGATAAACACTATTCACAGCCTTTGGAATTACGGTAAGGAATTTACCTGTACGGGTAAGGTCATACCAGCGATCGCCTTCTGCAAAAAATTCCCAGGCCCGTTCCTGTAAAACGGCATCAATGAAAGCGTCTTTGCCTAAGCCTGGTGTAAGATCGGGCAACCCCGCCCGGGTGCGAACCACATTGATATATCCGTATGCGGTAACACTTGCTCCGTTCAAATGGGCTTCGGCTTCAGCAGCTATAAGATACATATCGGCAAAGCGCAGGATGGGTATGTTTGGGATAAGGCCAATAGTTGATACCGGGTCCTGATATTTTTTTATCAGGACGCCGTCTGTAGTAATTGGTGTGATATTTTTTTGTGACACTGTGCCGCCACTTTTATTTACATAAACGGTATCCAACAACTGGCGTCTTTTATCTGTAGGGCTAAATGAATTAAAAAAAGCCTGGTAAGCGAACATGGAGCCAAAAGTGGTACGGCCGTACTCGGGCCCGGCGCTTCCCGGAGGGCCACATAAACCAGTAAGCTGATGGCCCCTGCCTGGTGAAATAGGGTCGGCTTCAAAAGCGAACATATTCTCTAAACGGGCCGCATCTTCTTTGTCGTACCTGTAAACATCGCGTACATCGGGCATCAAAGCGTATCTTCCTGAAGTGATAACTGCCTGGGCTTTTTGCAGTGCTTTTGCCCAGTCTTCATTGTACAGGGCAGCTTTTGCATATAAGGCATCTACCACTTCCTTTGCAGGTCTTCCTTTATCAACTGCAGGGTATGAAGGTAAACCCGCCGCTCCTGCCTGATCCAGGTCACTGTAAATTTGCTTGTAAACATCAGCTTTGGCGCTTTTGGCTACATATGCATCTTCGAGCGTAACGCTGGGCTTAATCTTTACTGGCACATCTCCAAAGTTTTTGGCAACCACCCAATGATAAAATGCACGCAGGAAATATGCTTCGCCAATGATCTGTTTTTTCCGGGTTGCATCTATATCGGCCGCAGGCAACTTGGCAATTATCCAATTGGCTTTTTCAATGCCGCTGTAAGCCGAAGTCCAGATCTGCTGTGGCGATTCATTCAGGCGGCCAAGATTGCGTTGCGCTGTAAAAAACGGATCATAGCTAAACAACGTCAGCGTGTTACGGCCAACTACTCCGCGGGGGTAGGTTTGGTCATCACTAAAATCAGCTACCAGTGTGGCGGCAGGGCCTGCATACATATCGCCCAAGGGTCCGTATGCAGCAACAATGGCTTTTTCAGCATCAGAAGCGGTTTTATAAAACGTTTCGGTATAAGCCGAAGAATATACTTGCTCATCCAGCTTGCATGAGTACAATGCAAAAGCTAAAAAGACTAATAAAATGGAGTTATATATTGTTTTCATGTGAATACAAATCAAATTAAAAGGTCAGTTGAATACCGCCAAGAAATGACCTGGCCTGCGGATAAACCAAATTGTCAATACCGATTGCCGTATTTGACCCGGCATAGGTATTTACTTCTGGATCAAAGCCACTGTATTTAGTTACTGTAAACAGGTTGTTTCCGCTTACATAGATACGCAGTTGTTTTATACCCTTTATTTTGGGCAGCGTGTATCCGAGCGTTATGTTTTTACACCGTAGATAAGATCCATTTTCAATATCATGATCTGTGATCTGTAGCCGTCCGCCTTGGGAACCACTTACATACTCATTACTTGGGTTAGTTGGCGACCAGCGGTTAACCAGCCCGGCAAACATGTTTCGCTGCCCCAGGGGCATTTCAAAGGACAACCGGCTGGCATTGTAAATCTGATTGCCATAGGTTCCCGAAAAAAAGGCGCTTAAATCAAATTTCTTATAGCTGAAGTTTGTTGAAAAGCCGTAAAAAAAATCAGGGTTTGGATCACCGGTAATAGTTTGGTCGGCCGAGGTTATTGTACCGTCTCCGTTAATGTCTTTTACTTTGTATCCGCCTGTGCGGCCATCATAACCTGGCAAAATAACATCCCCGGTTTGATTGATCCCATCAAAAACATAGGTTTTAAAAACGCCCAACGGTGAGCCCACCTTCAATAGCGTAGTATTGGTAATGAACCGCTCGTTGGTTACGCCGCCATCAAGACTTAACACCTTGTTTTTGTTAAAGGTAATGTTTGCTGAAAGGCTCCATTTAAAAGCACCCTCCAAAATACGGGCATTGGCTGCAAATTCAAAACCTTTATTTTGTAACGATGCAAAATTGCCGGTAATTGAGCTGTAACCCGAGCTTAAAGGCAGCGTTTGAACATACAGCAGGTCATTTGTTTTTTTGAAGTAATAGTCGGCAATCAGGGATAAGCGATTGTCAAACAAACCTATATCCAAACCAACATCTGTTTGTGTGGAGCGTTCCCATTTCAGATCGGGATTGGCAATCCCAACGGGGTTTATCCCGATCAAATATCCATGATTAAAATTATAATCGCTGCCGGTTGCCGCTACCAGCGACAACGACTGATATGGACTTATACCGCCGGCATTACCGGTAATGCCGTAACTGGCCCTAAGTTTTAAATCAGATACCCAACTAACGTCCTTTAAAAACTCTTCTTCGCCTATACGCCATGCGCCGGAAACGGCGGGGAAGATACCGTACTTATTATTAGCGCCAAACTTACTTGAACCATCGGCCCGGGCTGTTACATCCAAAAAGTATTTGTCTTTATAGCCATAGTTCAAACGTAACAGGTATGAATCAAGCTGTTGCCTGTTACGGTTGCTTGATACGGTACGGGCGAGGGCCAACTGTACCGCTTCATTCCTGGTAACATCATTAGGGAAACCCGTAGCGTTAATTGAATTGGAATTGGCCATTTCAACCTGCGTTGCATAAACGGCTGTTGCTTTAAACGAATGATTTTCTGCAAAGCGGTGAGTGTAGGTTAAAATGCTTTCATGCAGGAGCGAGGTGTAATTATTGTTATTTTTTTGCGCGGACCCTGAATTGTCATTAAGATCTGTACGGCTTATAATTGACCTGGGAGAATAATAATCGCCAAGAGTACCCTGTATATCAACATTAAATGACGCCCGGTAAGTTAGGCCTTTAAAAATGGTTGCTTCGCCGTAAACGTTGGCCAGGGTGCGTTTTATAGTTTGCTGGTTTAGTACAGCCGTAAAACCAAGCGGATTGGTAACTTCGCGATACTGGCCGCCCGCCTGCTCTCCAAACGGGAATACACTGCCATCACTGCGATAAGGTTGTAAGGTTGGCGGGGCTCCTATAGCAGAACCCAAAATGCTTCCGGTAACTACAGGTCCGTCACCAATAGCTGTTGAACCCGTTGTGGCCGCATTGTTAATTGAATATGATCCCAGTATACTGGTACCAACTTTTAACCAGCCGGAAACGCGATGATCTAAATTCAATCTCAGGGAATATCGTTTAAAATCAGAACTAACAATGATCCCTTTTTGATTGAAATAGTTGAATGACAAGGCCAGTTGGGTTTTGTCATTCCCGCCATTGATGGATAGCTGGTGATTCTGGATAGGTGCTTTTCTGAAAATAAGGTCCTGCCAGTTTACCCCTTCGCCCAATGCTGCCGGGTTTGGATAAAAATTATTTTTGAAGACTTCATTTTCCAGCTGTGCAAACTGGGCCGCATTTAATACAGGCAATTTTTTGGTTACCTGCTGCGAGCCATAATAACTATCGAAAGTAACGCGGGTAACGCCTGTTTTACCTCTTTTTGTAGTGATTAAAACAACACCGTTGGCTGCACGGGCGCCATAAATGGCCGAGGCCGAAGCATCTTTTAATACTTCTATCGATTCAATATCGCCGGGATTGATAGTGGATAGCGGGCTTACACTATTAATACCATCGCCATTAGAGATTTGTATACCATCAACCACATACAGCGGTTCCGAAGCGCCGTTAATGGAATTTGTTCCCCGGATGCGGACACTGATATTGCCCCCCGGCGACCCGGTATTCTGATTTACCTGCATACCAGAAACACGGGCCTGCAGGCCCTGGGCCATATTGGCAACCGGTGTTTGAACAAGGTCGGCAGCTTTAACAGATGCAATTGATCCGGTACTCTCAATCTTTCGTTGAGTACCATATCCCACAACAATCACTTCGCTGAGCGAGCTTTCACTGCTCTCCAGAATAATTGTTGAAGGAACGTTTGGAACCAGGGTATACTCCTGGGTTTTATAACCTATGTAGGTTATTATAACGGTGTACATTTTTTCAGTTGTTTTTAAAGAAAACTTACCGCCGTTGCCGGTAATTGCAGTTGTCTCTGTACCTTTTAAATGAACACTTGCACCAACCAATGGTTCTTTTTTTGAGTTGGTAATGGTGCCGGTTAGTAAAGCTTCCTGCGCCGAAGCGACTTGAAAGATAACCAGAAGCTGTACGATCAATAGATAAAATTTTCTCATATGCTGGGTTTTAGGTCAACCAGTAAATTGCTGGCATAATGATAATTGGTATTCCGAAAATAGAGCATAATCGTCTGTGAAGTAATGGAACTTTAAGAAAAAAATAAATGGGAATGTTCCCAATTTGCGGGAACATTCCCATTTTGTATCTTTAAGCCAAACTATCAGTCATTTGAAAAGTCACCAGATAACTATTATAGACATTGCCAAGGCTTTAGGCATTTCCAAGTCGACCGTATCAAGGGCGCTTACCGGTAATCCAAACATAAAATCTGAAACAATGGAGGCCGTGATAGAAATGGCAAAAAAACTGGATTATCAGCGAAACCTGCATGCAATAAGCCTCATCACACGCAAGAGTAATACCATTGGCATTATTGTTCCTGAGTTTTTGAGCTCATATTTTCCTAAGGTAGTCATCGGCGCGCAGGCTGCCGCCACCGCTGCAGGGTACAATGTCATTATCAGCCAATCGAATGAAACGTATGCAACGGAAGTGGCCAATACACAGGTAATGCTCGCTAATCAGGTGGATGGAATTATTGTTTCCATGACAAAAGAAACGCTGAATTACGATCACTTTAAGATATTCCAAAGAAAGGGAATACCTATTGTTTTCTTTAACAGGGTTTGTGATGAAATGGCCGTTCCCAAAGTGATGGTTGATGATTATGACGGAGCCTTTAAAGCGGTAGAGCACTTGCTTTCGACTGGGAAAAGACGAATAGCCCACTTAGCCGGCCCAAACTCGCTTTCAATGAGCGTAAGGAGGTTAAACGGATATTTGGATGCGCTGAAAAAAAACAATATCCCAATTGATGAAGACCTCATCATTCCTTATGATTTAACCATTGGCAAGGTAAAGATCTACGTTAATCACCTCCTTCAATTAAAACACCCGCCCGATGCCATATTTGCCATCAATGACCCTACCGCCATTGAAACCATTTTGGTGATCAAAAAAATCGGGCTAAGGATTCCGCAGGATATCGCAATTGTTGGTTTCAGTAATGATTATATCTCGTCAATTATTGAACCATCGCTCACAACACTTTCACAACCGGTAGAAAAAATAGGTGAAACGGCCATAACCCTACTCCTTGATCAAATGAACAGAAATGTATCAGATTGGAAAGCAGTGACTAAAGTGCTGAAAACAGATCTTGTGATCCGAAATTCAACAGTAGCTTCATTATTGTAAGTATTACACCGGGTTATATCTTCAACTAAGTTTACAACCAATCTGTGGCTTCCCTGCAGGCCAATTAAACAATAATACATCTTTGATGGTTATTAAAGTTACAACATTGGATTGATTTACAATTATAAACCTCAACAACTAAACTCTGAACTGATATTTTGTTAAATAAACAAGGACGTTATGGAGCACAATAAAGAGATTCATGAAATTAATAACCATAAAGTAGCTACCGAAAATGAGTGGCTGGAAGCCCGGCTTGAACTGCTAAAGGCCGAAAAGGAACTTACAAGGCATAGTGATAAGGTAGCACAGCTACGCCAGCAACTGCCCTGGGTGCGGCTTGATAAGGAATACATTTTTGAGACCGATGAAGGAAAGGTTTCCCTGGCAGATCTTTTTTGTGGCCGTTCGCAGCTCCTCATCTACCACTTTATGTTTGGGCCTGAGTATACGGCAGGGTGCCCGTCCTGCTCGTCCATTGCCGATGGGTTCGATGGGTTTGCAGTTCACCTGGCTAACCACGATGTTATGCTCGCGGCCGTATCACGGGCGCCACTCGTAAAGTTACAGGAGTATAAGCAGCGAATGGGCTGGAGTTTTCCATGGGCATCTTCCCTGGGAAATGATTTCAATTATGATTTCAATGTCTCATTCACCGAGGAGCAGCAACGCTCAGGTGCATTAGCGTATAATTATCGTACCGGAAATGTTAGTTCGCGTACAAACGAGATCAAGGCGGTTGAACAGGTTCCTGAAGCCGGAAAGAAGATTGCCGCCACTACCGGAACCGACTGGCCAATATACACCCGGGAGGCACCAGGCATGAGCGCCTTTGTGCTTAAAGATGGCGTTGTCTACCACACCTATTCAACCTATGAGCGCGGTTTAGATGGCCTCTGGGGAATGTACCAATGGCTTGACCGCGCACCGCTTGGACGTAACGAAGCTGGAAATACGATTTGGTTCAGCCGTCATGACGAGTATGAAAACGGGCCTAATAGCAAGAGCAAGTCTGGCAGTTGCTGCTCGTAAATGCCCGGTAAAATCATGGGTATAAAACAGCAACGATAAATAAAATACATTTACCTTCCGGAGCCAACCAAGGTCGGGATCATTATAACTAGTAAACAGGCATTGATTATTTATTCGATTAAAACAGGTAAACCTTATTACCAGTTAAAAGTCATATATAAAAATATAATCAGTGTTTGATCTGTCGGTACAATGGCCGGTCAACACAATATGCTTGTGAAATTATTTACATTTAGAAGCTTAGATCCTGTTATATGAAACAAAAAGTAGCTTTAGTGTTATCAGGCGGCGGCGCCAGGGGGATGGCTCATATCGGTGTTATTGATGAGCTGGAAAGACAAGGTTTTCAAATTACTTCCATTGCCGGCACCTCCATGGGTGCCTTAGTTGGCGGAGTATATGCGCTGGGTAAAATGCAGATATATCAAGACTGGCTTTATACACTTGATAAAATAAAGATATTCAGGCTGATCGACTTTAATTTCAATGGACAAGGCCTGGTTAAAGGCGATAAACTGCTTCATAAAATGCGCGACCTGATTGATGATGAAAATATTGAAGACCTACCCATTCCTTATGCGGCTGTCGCCGCTGATATTATCAATAAACAGGAAGTGGTTTTCACCAAAGGCAGCACCCTGGATGCCATCAGGGCCTCAATCTCGATACCGACCATTCTTACACCGGTAAAAACAGAACACGGCTTGCTTGTAGATGGGGGTGTAATTAACAGTTTACCTATTGAACATGTTAAAAGAACCCCGGGCGATCTGTTGATCGTGGTTAATGTAAATGCCCCTATCCCCAAAGATAAGCTGTCCGTATCGCAACATCCTAAAAATACCGCGCGGGTTCCTTACCAGGAAAAAATAAAGGTTTTATATCATCGCCTGCATAAGATAAGTTCGTTGCGCCGGGAACAAAAGTTCGGATATTTTGATGTGATCACAAAAACACTAAGCTTAATGACCTATCATAATGCCCAGATGACGCTTGAGAAATATTCGCCGGATATTTTGATCAATGTTTCCAGGGAAAGCTGTGGCCTGTATGATTTCTACAAGGCCGAAGAAATGGTGGCGACAGGCAGGCGCGCGGCCGTTGCAGGCTTAAAAACTTATAAGGACCAAATTCATGGATAGTATAGTGCTGCCACCCCGCGAATTTTTTATCTGTAAAAGGACATTAATTGATCTGTATTTCGGGCAATGTTATTATGCTTTTCAACTATCGCCCGATTGTAAATAATACGCCGTGCCAACCGGAACATATACTATTCTGATTTGCCGGCGTATTATTATTTTCAATAAGGCATAATATTACAGCCGGAAGCCCACTTTTAAGGCGGCGTAAGAAGTACCAGCATCTTCAATTCTGAAACCAGCGTCAATTCGGTTATTAAACTTATAACCTACTCCCCCACCAACTAAAAAGTTTGTTCCATAACCATTGAAACCAACGGCTGCACCTAAGTTAAAATTCACAAAGAACTGCCTGTCAAGGTAATATTTAAAACCACCTTTTAATGGCAAAAAGGTATAATTGCCATACCAGTCATGCTTTGGAAACAACGTTTCTACTCCGGTAGCTAAGGTTAAACCTAATTTCCTTTCCGCAGGCCATTCCGCTTCTAAAATTCCGCCGAGGCCTACATTATAGCCCCTGCTAAACGGCAGTAATAACTCGGGAGAAAAGGTAACCTTTGCCGTTTGGGCATGTAAGTTGGTAGTAAAGCAAGTGAATGCAGTTGCAATTAATGCGATAGTTAAGTTGATTTTTATCTTCATATGTAAAATTTTTTTCATCTTTTTACAAAAATCAGACCAATTGTCCTAAAAGCAAAAAAAGTGCGAATAATTAACTCATAGAGAAATATTTGCCTGATATTTAAAACCAAACCAGCCTTTAGTTACTTTCTTTATAGTAACGCGTTGTATTCATAACTAAAATCAGGTACCATGAAAACCATGCTCGTACTCACCGATTTTTCGGATTCGGCTTATAACGCCGCTCTTTATGCCGCGGCCTTAACACACCAACTGCAGATTCCAAAACTTATCCTGTATCATTCTTGTACGCTTATACCACCGATGCAAACCGTGGTTCCCGTTCCCGGGTCTGTTGATGCGAAGGATCTTCACATGGAAAGTATTGAAAGGTTAACTATTTTGAAAAACAACCTGCAGTCTTTTCTTTATGAAGGAACAGCTTTAGAGGTATTGACAGATGATCGTCCGCTTGTCGCGGCGACCGAAGCAATTGCCCTGCAGCATCAGGCGGGCCTGGTGATCATGGGCGTAACCGGTAAAGGAAAGCTGGAACGGATATTGGTAGGGAGCACTACCATTAATTTGGCAAAGGAAAGTTTTTTACCGATATTATTGGTGCCACCCGAAGCCCGTTTTGAGAAGATCAGAAGGGCTGTTTTTGCCTGCGATCTTAAAAACGTATCGGCCTCCACGCCGGTAAAAACCATCAAGTCGCTCATCCATTCGCTGGATGCCAGTTTGCTGGTTTTGAATGTGGATACCGAAGACCAGGACCATTTTGAACCAGACACGCTAAACGAGCAATTTATTCTGCATAAACTTTGGGATGATGAGAAGCCCGAATACCACTATACCAGCAATAACAACATTGCAGAAGGTGTAATGGAGTTTGCTTACGAACATAATATCCAACTGGTAATAGCGGTGCCAAAAAAGCGGGGATTTTTTGAAAGTATTTTTAAACGCAGCCTCACTCAAAGACTTACCTTTGACCTGACGATACCTTTACTCCTGATCAGGACAGAAGCTTAATTATCTGCTTTCACAGAAACCGGTTGTTTTAACGATGCTATGGTTTAATTATTTTTTTCGGCACTACCGTTATTTTTAGCATAAGTAGCTATCTTTCTGTAAAGTTCATTGGGGTTAAATGGCTTACTAATGTAATCATTCATGCCTACAACAAATGCTTTATCTTTAATATCCAGCATGGCCGAGGCTGTTAGGGCAATAATTGGCAAATTTTGGAACTTTTCGTTTGGCAATTGTCTTATTGCCTCTGTAGTTTGGTACCCATCCATCTCGGGCATCTGCAGGTCCATCAGCACCATATCATAATCATTGGTTTGAACCAGCTGCAAAGCAAGCAATCCGTTCTCGGCTACATCGCATTCAATGTCCCATAGTTTTATAAATTGCTTTGCCAGCATAACATTAACCTGGTTGTCTTCTGCAATGAGCAACCTGGTACCTTTTAAACTTGCGGAAAGGTACAATGCTTCATCCGGCTTATTCCTGTTAATTTGTTTTGAACTTTGCTTAAACGAAAGACTAAAGCTAAAAACAGAACCTTTGCCAAACTCACTGCTAACGGTAATAGCCCCGCCCTGTAACTCCACAAGCTTTTTACTGATGGCCAATCCCAAACCAGTTCCGCCAAATTTACGGGTGGTATCAGCACTGGCCTGTGTAAATCTTTCAAAAATATGGTCCAGTTTGTCGGCGGGGATGCCAATGCCAGAATCTTCAACCTCAAAACCTATCGTGGCATTTTCATTATCATGTTTAATTAAGCTTGCTGAAATACTTACTTTGCCTTTCTCGGTAAATTTCACCGCATTGCTTATCAGGTTAGTCAAAATCTGTCCCAGCCTTACCGGGTCGCCTATCACCGCATTGGGCAAATCACGGTCAACCATAAGTTTTAACTGTATGCCTTTATCATTCGCTTTCTGAAGCTGTGCATAACGAATATTATCCATAAGGTCATGGACACTGAAATCTACACTTTCAAACTCTATCTTTCCGGCTTCAATTTTATTGAAATCAAGAATGTCATTGATCAGCACCAGCAGGTTCTCTGCCGAAAACTTCAATACATTCAAGTAATCCATCTGCTCCGGTTTCGGGTCTTGCTGAATCAGCAAATGTGTAAAGCCTATAACCGCGTTCATCGGGGTCCTGATCTCATGGCTCATCGTAGATAGGAACTGCGATTTGGCGATCGCTGCCTGTTCTGCCTGTTCTTTGGCTTTGATCAGTTCCCTTTCTGCAATTTTATGGGTCGTTATATCAATAATGGCCCCATATAGTTTTGTTACTTTACCATACTCATCTATAAAAGGCTTACCAATGGCCTGTATATATTTGATCTCTCCGCCGGGCTGAATTATTCGTAATTCAAAACTTGCAGGAGACGAATTCTCAATGGCTTTTTGCACTTCTTCTTTATAACGTACCCGGTCATCAGGGTGAATCATCCTGCCAAATGTTTCTGTATCCGGGCCATTCCCTTCGGGCTTTAATCCAAATATCCTAAAGGCTTCTAACGACCAGTAGTTCTTACCCGTAAGCAGGTCAGCTTCCCAGCTACCACTATGTGTTAATGCCTGTGTTTCTGAGAGTAGGGCTTCATTGCGCCTGATCAATTCCTGCGCCTGCTTTTGTTCGCTGATGTCATGCCATACAACCAACAATACAGGTTTATTGTAAATAGTTACCGGGTTAAGGGTAACTTCAACCGGGAATATTTCGCCATTCATCCGCTGGTGCATCCATTCAAACCGGTGATAACCATTTTCACGGGCAAGCCTGTCCATCTCTACCGCTTTCTCATCAGACCGCCTGCCATCGGGCTGATACTCTGGCGAAAAAACGGCAGGATGATAGGAAAGCAACTCCGTTTTATCTTTACACTGCAGCATTTTTACCGCTGCCTGGTTACAATCAATAATACCGTCCTCTCCAAATAGCAGGTGGGCGTCTGTAGAATATTCAAAAATAACGCTGAGCTGTTCCTCAGCCACTTTACGGTCGGTAATATCCTGGGTAACCCCATACAATTTCGACGCCTTTCCGTTCTCAAACGCGCACCTGGCTATGGCCCTTATCCAAATATCTCTTCCTTTTGCTGTTGTACACGGTAATTCCAAATCAAAGGTTGTCCCGTTCTCAATGGCATCGTTAATAGCAGCCTGGGCAATGGGCTGCATCTCGGGTTTAAAAAATGATATCGTTTTTCCAAATTCAGATTGTTCCGATGGGTCTAAATCAAATATTTTGTAAACTTCCTCTGACCAAACCGGGGTCATCGTTGTCAGATCACGTTCCCAGGCTCCTATTTTAGCCATCCTCCCGGTTTCGGTTAAAAGCTCCCTGGTGTGTTTAAGATCAGTAATATCTATAAAAACCCCGTTCCAGGTAATTGTGTCAGCATCTGTTTTAACAGGATTTGATGATGTGCTGATCCATTTCTTTTTACCCGATGGCAGGGATAACAATCCCTCCCATTGCCACTCCGTTAAATCTGTTGCTGATTGCTGGAGCGATTGTATGAAAGTTTGCTCGTTTTCCGGAGCTATTATGTTCAAAAAAGCGTTAATGTCATGGCAGATCAAAGCCGGTTCTAACTCAAACGCGGTAAGCGAACCTGAATTAATATAGGAAAAAAATACCTTTTCATCAGTTAAACTAAGCTGAAAGATTACTGCGGGTATATGTTCCAGTATAGAGGAATGATCAACAAGTTGGCTTTTGAGAGACATATAGAATAATATTATTTATACGCTTATTCTTTCCCTAAGGTTATAAAAAATACCAATTCTGATAAATAGCACGTAATATGGGACACCAGCGTTATGTCAATAGCTTACTGCAAACCTGCATTAAAACATATCAACTTAAGTAATAAAAAAATACGATATTGTATCGCTAATTCTATCTTATGTCATCAATTAATAACAAAACCCTGCTTACAGGGCTTATTTTCCTGGCAACAATAAATGCCGGTTATAACGGTAACTGCAGTGCTGCAACAATCATGCAAAAAGATACTACCACAGCTCCGGTAGAAACTAAAAATCCTAACAGCAACTATAAACCTGCTTATGCGGGGCAAACAAGGGCGCCTGGTGTCAAAACAAAAACGCCTTTGTCTGTCACAGTCATTAATAGCACACTCAAGCAGCCCTGGGCTATCTGCAACTTACCAGACGGCCGTTTTCTGATTACCGAAAAAGCAGGAACTATGAAGATCCTTAAAGCCGATGGCAGAACGGATAAGCAGATTACCGGCTTGCCGGCTGTGCTTGCACAGGGACAGGGCGGTTTACTTGATGTTAACATTGACCCGGCTTTTGCAAGCAATCGCATGATTTACTGGGACTATGCAGAACAAACATCTACCGGTTCTTTACTGGCCGTGGCGAAAGGGAAATTAGCTGCAGACGAAAGCAAGATAGAAAACGTTACCGTAATTTACAGAGCAGAACCAGCCTACAAGGGCAGCCTTCAATATGGTTCCCGGATTTTGTTTGATAAACAGGGAAATTTATTTGTGAGCACGGGCGAACGCGGCGCAGACGATATTCGCGTCAAAGCCCAGGACCTCAGTGCAGCCATCGGAAAGATCATTCATATTACCAAAACAGGTAAAGCAGTACCGGGCGGTCCTTTTGCCCGCACCGATAACGCCAAACCTGAGATATATGCCTACGGCCTGCGTAACCCCGAGGGTATGACCTGGAACCCGCAAACAGGAGAATTATGGGAGGCAGAATTTGGCCCCCGCGGCGGGGATGAGATCAATATTATACGCCCCGGCAAAAATTATGGATGGCCATTGGTTACCTACGGTATTGAATACAGTGGGGGAAAAGTAGGCGAAGGCATTCAGCAGCAAAGCGGCATTACCCAACCGGTTTATTACTGGGATCCCAGCATCTCGCCATCGGGCATTACTTTTTATAACAGCCATGTGATTGCCGAATGGAAGGGCAATCTTTTTGTAGGCGGCCTGGGTGGCTCGCACATTGCCCGGCTGGTCATTAGCGCCAATAAGGTTATAGGAGAAGAAAGGTTATTAAAAGACAAAGGGGAACGCTTTCGTGCGCTTACCACCGGTAAAGATGGCGCACTGTATGCCGTAACCGACGGCGGAAAATTGTATAGGATAGCCAAAAAATAAGATGGACTAAACTCGTAACCTAAAATTTAGTAAAATCAACTTTTAGATTATTTGTTTTCTTACCATTCCTTCAGATTTAGTAATCTGAATATTCCTTTTGCTATCAATTTACAGTTACAGCCCAACTCCTCCAATGTACAGTACATGGTCCTTATCCGTACCGGAAGCTCATCTACTGTTTCCATAAGGTCAATATGCAGTAAAGCATGGTCGGTTGTCAATTCGCTGCCCTTTAGCTGATTAAAAAGATCATATGCTGCCTGCCTGTCGTTCCCTAAAAAAAATTGCCCGTAGGTTTCAAAGCCTGCAGGTGTTTTCAGGCTTAACAAAATGTAAAACTGGGTTTTCATTCTTTTACTTTAATTAGAAAAGGCTCCCGCTAAAGGAGCCTTTCTGGTTGTAAAGCTTAAAACAGCTTATTTAATTTCGATTTGCCTTCTGACAGTCTTGGCTTCTTCTTTTTTGGCAATACTGATCTTTAGTATACCATCAGCATATTCAGCCTCAATGCCGTTATCGTCAGCACTTTCAGGCAAAGTGAACGAGCGCACAAACGAGTTATAACTGTATTCGCGTTTGCTATAATTTTTTTGGTTGTCGGTAGTTTCTGAATGTTGCTCTACAGAAATATTCAATACGTTGTGGTCAAGATTAAGTTTAAAATCTTCTTTTTTCAGGCCTGGGGCAGCCAGTTCAATATGCCAGTTCTCTGGTGTTTCGCTGATGTTTGCGGCAGGCACCCGGGTTATCATCCGGTCATTGAAAAAAGTGTCATTAAAGATCGAATCGAAAATATCATTAAAGCCTGGCAGTAATGAATTATTTCTTTTCTCGGGATTAAATTTAACTAAGGTCATTGGTTTTCCTCCTTAAACAAATTAATGATTGAACTTAAAATTAATTAAACTACAGAATACCATTCAATGAGAATGCCAAAGGATTTATCTATGCATTTTCCTGAAAAAATTTCACTTTAAATGCAACTTTTTCAGTTTTTACGCTGTCAAAATTGCAACTGCACCTGAATGATTCCAGCGAGGATCAATCAGCTATGATCAATTCTATTTCATGTGCCCTGAACACTTCTTTATGCGTTTCCTCCACGCCATTATCTGTTATAATATAATTGATTAGCGATAGCGCTCCCAGGCTTGCAAACGCGCTTTTACCAAACTTTGTGGAATCGGCCACCAGGTAAGTAGTTTCAGCGGCATCAATCATTGCCTTTTTCACAACCAGGTCGCTGATACTGGGGTAAGTTAAACCCGCCTTTAATGAAAGGCCAGCCGTTGCCAGAAACAATTTTTGCACATTGATCCCTTTGAAAAAATCAGCCGCTTTCTGACCGGTTAATGACAGCGTTGGCGGTTTAAATTCGCCACCGGTCATAATCACCTCAATATCAGGCTCGGCACCCAGCATCAACGCGATATTGAGCGCGTTGGTAATTACGGTTACATGGCGGTTACCTTTTAATTTTTTAGCTATCTCCGTAGTTGTTGAACCCGAATCAAGAATTATGGTATCACCGTTTTGAATAAACTCCAGGCATTTAGCGGCAATAAGCTCTTTCTTATCTAAATTATCATGATTGGCAACCGAAAAAGAGCTTACCTGGTCTTTCATGTTCTTTAAAAAGGCGCCTCCGTGCTCACGGATCAGCAAGCCATCCTTCTCCAGCCTTTCTAAATCCTGCCTAACAGTAACCTCAGTAACTTTAAAAATTTTTGCCAGATCGGTTACCTTGGCGGAGCCGTCCTCTTTTAAAAGATCCAGAATTTTATCTCTTCGTTGATTTGCAAGCATTTTCTATTTTTTTAACTATCAAAGATATATAATTGAGCCAATGAAAAGAAAAAACAAATAAATCGAAGCCAATCACAAATCCTTTATGACTTCTCTGAGTTCATAAAAAATGATGCAAAAATTGTCGTGAAAAGAGTAATCAGATGACTCACAGCATCTAAAACGAAAACATTGTACAATAATATGATAATAAAGTACAAAATATCACTTTCTTTTCCTTTGTTTTTCTTTTTTTTATTTTCTATTTTGGCTTTCCCAAATAAAGCTGTCTGCATCAAACATACATTATGATGGAGAACCTAAATAATAACAACTAATAAAATGAATAACAAAGCAACCCTGGGTGTAATTATCGGCAATCGTGATTTTTTTCCTGATCGTTTAGTTTCAGAGGCACGTACCGACATTATTGCCCTGTTTGATAAACTGAATATTAACTCCATTATGCTGAATGAGCAGGAATCAAAACTTGGAGGGGTTGAAACTTTCAGGGATGCTCAGCGCTGTGCCGATCTTTTTAAAAAGCACCAGGACGATATAAGCGGCATCATCGTGTTTCTGCCCAACTTTGGCGATGAACGGGGCGTAGCCGAAACCATCAAACTTTCTGGCCTCACCGTACCCGTACTGGTACAGGCCTACCCTGACGAGCTGAATAAACTTGATGTAGCGCGCCGTCGCGACTCATGGTGCGGCAAAATATCGGTATGCAATAACTTTTACCAGTATGGTATCAAATACACGCTTACCAACAGTCATGTTGTTCATCCGTCAAGCGCTCAGTTCAATGAGGACATCTTAAATTTTGTTGCGGTTTGCCGCGTTGTGAAAGGCCTGCGAAGGGTACGTATCGGCGCGGTAGGCGCCCGTCCCGGTGGATTTAATACGGTTAGGTACAGCGAAAAAATATTGCAACGCAACGGCATATCGGTAACCACGGTTGATCTTTCAGAGATCCTGGGCAATGCCAACAAGTTAACCAAAGATGACGCGGAGGTAAAAGCGCATTTAGACAAGGTTTTAGCCTATGCATCTGCAGGCAAAACACCAGATGAGGCACTCGTACAAATTGCCAAACTTGATGTGGTGCTTAGTCATTTTATGCAGGAAAACGCGCTTGATGCCACGGCTATACAATGCTGGACATCGCTACAAAAAAACTACGGATGTAATGTTTGTACCAGCATGAGCATCATGAGCGAGAACATGCTGCCAAGCGCCTGCGAAGTTGACGTAACCGGAACACTTACCATGTACGCCATGCAACTGGCTTCAGGTTCCCCGAGTGCGCTGGTTGACTGGAACAACAACTATGCTGATGACGAAAACAAATGTGTATTGTTCCATTGCGGTAACTGGGCAAAATCATTTTTACCCGATATCGAGATCAGCAACGCCCCTATCCTGGGAACAACCGTGGGCGTTGAAAATACTTACGGCGCGCTGTCGGGTCGCACGCCGGCCTCGCCGCTCACCTACGGCCGCATTAGTACAGATGACCCTAAAGGTGTTATTAAGGCCTATTTCGGCGAAGGTAATTTAACAGACGACGCTTTAAATACTTTTGGCAACCGTGCCGTTGCGCAAATTCCTGATCTGCAGGGCCTCATGCAATACGTTTGCCGTAATGGCTTTGAACATCACGTAGTGATGAATGCGTCAAAAACGGCTGGCATATTAAAAGAAGCGCTGGGCAATTATATGGGTTGGGAAATTTATCAGCATAAATAATGATGATGACTGAAAATGAATTGGCCGGAAAGTCGGTCGCCTATCGTAAAAAGATTCTCAAATACATTGTGGGAGCCAAAGCCGGGCATACCGGCGGGAGCCTTTCGTGTGTTGATATCCTGAATGTTTTATACAACAGCGTTCTCAACATATCGCCCCAAAACTTTACCTCGCCCGACAGGGACAGGTACATCCAAAGCAAAGGGCATTGTGTAGAAGCGCTGTATGTAGTACTGGCCGATAAAGGCTTTTTCCCCGAGGATGATCTCCACACCCTGTGCCGGTATAAATCACACTACATAGGTCACCCAACGCGTAAGGTGCATGGTGTTGAACAAAACACAGGTGCTTTAGGTCATGGGCTGCCCATCAGCGTGGGCACTGCCCTCGCGGCTAAAATGGATGATAAAGCCTATCGTGTTTTTACGCTTTTAGGCGATGGCGAGCTGCCCGAGGGTTCCAACTGGGAAGCTGCTCTTACCGCGGCCCATTACAAGCTTGATAACCTTTGCGCGGTTATTGACAACAACAAGCTGCAAATTACAGGCACCAATGCCGAAGTATGTAACACCGCCCCTATTGATGCCAAATTTGAAAGTTTCGGGTGGGCCGTAAAACAGGTCGACGGGCATGATATTAAAGCGCTTAACGAAGCCTTTGCCGCTTTGCCTTTTGAAAAAGGAAAGCCCAGCCTTATTATAGCGCATACCATAAAAGGTAAAGGGATAAGCTTTATGGAGAACAGTGTAAAATGGCACCACGGCGTACCCGATAAGGAACAATATGAAACCGCTATTGCAGAACTTGACGGGGTAACAGCCGGCAATTAAGAACAGATCATGGGAGCAGTTATTGAAAATACCACCATAAACGGTAAACCTAACCAGGACATATTCTCGGCCACCTTACAGGAACTGGCTGGGCACGACCGAAACATTATAGCAGTTACCAGCGATTCACGCGGATCTGGCAAGCTGGTTGCATTTGGTAAAGAACTGCCTGACCAAATTGTTGAGATCGGTATTGCAGAACAAAACCTGGTTGGCGTAGCCGCAGGCCTGGCTTCGGCAGGCAAAAAAGCTTTTGCCGTATCACCCGCCTGCTTTTTAACCGCACGGGCATTGGAACAAATTAAAAACGATGTGGCCTATTCAAACAATCCGGTAAGACTCATTGGCATAAGCGCCGGCGTTAGTTACGGGGCATTGGGCTCAACACATCACAGTCTGCATGACTTTGCTGTACTGCGTGCTATTAACAACCTGATCATTGCGGCACCAGCCGACAATTTTGAAACCCGCGAAGCGGTAAAACAGGCAGTACAAACCAATAAGCCATTGTATTTACGTTTTGGCAAAAAGGCTATGCCTGCGTTAACTAATGATGAAGGCATTGCCTTTGAATTTGGTAAAGGACGTGTTATAAAACAAGGCAATGACCTCACGATCATCGCCACCGGAGAAACCGTTTACCCGGCTTTACAGGCCGCCGAAAAACTGGAACTGGAACAAGGCCTCAAAGTTACCGTAGTAAGCATGCACACCATTAAACCTTTGGATGCGGAGCTGGTGTTACAACTTGCTGAAAAAACCGGGGCCATGATCACGGTTGAAGAACACAGCGTTTATGGCGGTTTAGGCGAAGCATGTGCATCACTGTTACTGGCAAACGGTTATCATAAGCCATTTAAAATAATGGGGATACCCGATGAGTACACGGTTACAGGCTCGCAAACTGAAATATTTGATCACTACGGCTTGTCGGCAGATGGGATTGCGCTGGCCGTAACAAAATTGCTTGTTAAACAATGAGATAACCTGTTGCCATAATAACCTAAAAATTATGAGATACATTAAATTGTTGCTGCTGCTGGTTTTGGTTTTTGCCGGTTGTAAAAACCGGTCCGATTCGGCGAAGCAAAAAAAGATGGCCATTATTGTGTCTACACTTAATAATCCGTGGTTTGTTTTCCTGGCGCAAACAGCAGCCGTGCAGGCCAAAACGCTGGGCTATGAGTCTAAGATATTTGATTCGCAAAACAATACCGCGTTAGAGACTGATCATTTTGAAAATGCCATTGCCTCTGGCTACAGCGCCATTCTGTTTAACCCTACCGATGCCAACGGCTCGGTGGTAAATGTGTTAAAAGCCAAAAAAGCCAGTGTACCCGTATTTTGCATGGACAGAGAGGTGAACACTGTTGATGGCGCAACCTCCCAAATCCTGTCCGACAGCTACTCAGGCAGTGTATCAATAGGCAAATATTTTGTGCAAACCATGCATAAAAAAGGCAACTATGTTGAACTGTTGGGCCTGGTGGCCGATAACAACACCTGGAGCCGCTCCAAAGGTTTTCATAGCCTGGTTGATTACTACCCCGGTTTAAAAATGGTTGCCCAGCAAAGTGCCGATTTTGACCGTAACAAAGCCATGGAAGTGATGGAATCCATATTACAAGCCCACCCAAATATCGATGCTGTTTTTTGCGGAAACGATGCTATGGCTATGGGCGCTTACCAGGCGCTGGTTGCCTCGGGCAAGGCAAACCATGTTAAGGTATTTGGCTTTGATGGTGCCGAGGATGTGGTACAAGCTATTAAAGAAAATAAAATTGCCGCAACCGGCATGCAGTTTCCAAAAGTAATGGCCCAAACGGCCGCCAATTATGCCGATGCCTATTTTAAAGGCAAGCGCGATTTCCCTAAAAAAATACCCGTTGCTGTTGAACTGGTTACCAACGGTAATATAAATGATTATATAGCTTACGGAAAAAAAGATTAAGCCATGGCAAAAAAAGGACTCAAATATGTGGCGGCTATTATCGTGATTACTTTGTTAGCCTGGAATTCTGTTTACTTTAAAAAACTGAACGAAGTAAAAGCATCCGCCGTTAAGCAATTTAACGCAGTGGCGTATGCCCGCAATTATTTGAATACGCAACTGCTTCCAGCGGCTGGTAACGCACCGGATATTGACAAACTGTTATCTCAATTAAAAAACAACCCCGACAGCGCTTTCAAATCATACGCGCATGCTTTGGACATTGGGAATATCCGTTTTTTTATGGCTTCGGGCCGGGGAGTTGTTACTTCTGCTGATGAAAATGATGTGTATCTGCTCACCCCAAATAAACAACAGGTTAAAATAGCTACCGAATACATTTTTGGGAACGCTTTACGCGATGCTCCGGGTATTATCGGTGTTAATGATTTTACCAATACCACCGATCTGAACAACGTATCGGCAGAGGTAAATAAAATTATACGTACCGAAATGGTGTCCTCTTTTAAAAATAAGATAAAAAAAGGCAGCCAGATAGCGTTTGCCGGGGCATTTGAGCTTAACCAGGCCCACATTAACCTTAGCGATATTGAGATTATGCCCGTATCATTAAAAATCACCAATTAGTGTTAGCTGCAAGAAATATATGCAAAAGGTTTTCGGGCGTAACGGCGCTCGAAAATGTTAACCTGGAGCTCGCTGCCGGAAAGGTGACCGCTATTATTGGCGAAAATGGCGCAGGCAAATCAACACTCATGAAAATACTTTCGGGGGTGTATGATGATTATGAGGGCGATATAATTTTTAAAGGGAACACCGTACGCTTTAAAAATACCCGTGACGCCCAGCATGCCGGCATCGCTATTATTCATCAGGAATTAAACCTGGTGCCTTATCTTACTATAACAGAAAACCTGTTCCTGGGCCGCGAACTAACCAGCAGATGGGGCACGCTTGATAAAAAAGCCATGCGCCTGCGAACCGAAGAGCTGCTGCTGAAACTCAAATTAAATGTAAGCCCGGATAGCTTAATTGCCGATTTAAAAGTGGGCCAGCAACAGGTGGTTGAAATTGCCAAAGCATTGCTTTATGATGCCGAAGTAATTATTATGGATGAGCCAACATCTGCAATTAGCGAAAGCGAAGTGGACGTTTTGTTTGAAAATATAGCCAACTTAAAAAAGCAAAATAAAGCCATAGTTTATATTTCGCACAAACTGAACGAGCTTTTTAAAATAGCCGATCATTACACCGTTCTGCGTGATGGCCGCACCATAGAAAGCGGCGGGATGAAGGGTATAACGCATGATATGCTTATCCATAAAATGGTTGGCCGCGAAATTGACATTGTGCGTAACAGTAATGCTGCTATCACCAAAAGCGTATTGCTAAAAGTTGATGGCCTTTGCCTTAACAAGCCCGGCAACCAGCAGCAGTTATTAAAAAACATTTGCTTTGAACTTTACAAAGGCGAAATATTAGGCATATTCGGCTTAATGGGCGCTGGGCGCACAGAATTGATGGAAGCATTGCTGGGTATGCACCCGGAGCTTACCAAAGCGACCGTTACGCTTGATGATCAACCGGCAAAATTCAAATCGACGACCGGAGCCATCAAAGCCGGTATGGCGCTGGTGCCCGAAGACCGTAAAAAGGATGGCCTGGTGTTAGGATTGGATGTAAAAACAAATATCAGCCTGAGCTCATTGGATAAAATGCAGGGCGCAGGGCTTATAAAAAACAAAGCCGAACTGGAACTGGCGCACAAATACATCGCTGCCTTAAAGATTAAAACCTCGTCGGAAAAGCAAACCGTTAAAAATTTAAGCGGCGGAAACCAGCAAAAAATTGTGATTGCCAAATGCCTGGCAACGCAGCCCAAAGTGCTGATGCTTGATGAACCAACCCGGGGGATAGACATCAATGCCAAAAACGAAATATATAAACTGATTGCTGAACTGGCCGCGTCAGGACTGGGCATAATCATGGTTTCATCGGAGTTACCGGAGATCATTGCCGTGTCTGACCGGATACTGGTAATGGCCGAGGGCGCCATAACTGCCGAATTTGAAGCCGGTAAAGCTACCGAAGATAACATACTTAAAGCAGCGATAGCTGATATCAATTAAAATTGGAGTAAATGATTTTAACACAACATCGTACACAACTGGCCAGGTTTCAATCGCTCATAGCACTGGTGCTGCTTTGTATAGGCATCAGTTTAATGTCTGATAAATTTTTCACCGTTGATAACGCGTGGAATGTGATGCGGCAAATATCGGTTAACATTTGTATATCAGTAGGGATGACCCTGGTGGTGTTAACATCAGGCATTGATCTGTCTGTTGGCTCGGTGCTGGCATTTTGCGGTGCCATTACCGCCGGCCTGCTAAAATCAGGGATTGAGCTGCCATCAAATAATTTATATGTGGGGTTTACTATACTGGGGGCAATACTTGCAGGTTTAATAGCCGGGGCGCTGTTAGGCTTATTTAACGGCTGGACAATTACCCGCTTTAAAGTCCCCCCCTTTGTAGCTACACTGGCCATGCTTACCATTGCCCGGGGCTTAACGCTGCTGTGGACCAAGGGTTTTCCAATTTCAAACCTGGGCGACAGCTTTGCTTATATAGGCACCGGCTGGTTCCTGGGCATCCCGTTACCCGTATGGGTCTCGGCAGTAGTGATCGTATCGGCGGTCATCATCACTCAAAAAACAGCCCTGGGCCGGTATATTTATGCCATTGGAGGTAACGAACACGCTTCCAGGCTTTCGGGCATCAACATTAATAAAGTTAAGCTTATAGTTTATGCTATAGCAGGCGTTTTAGCCGCTGTAGGCGGTATCATGGTAACCTCAAGGCTCGACTCGGCGCAACCTAACGCCGGTATCAGCTACGAACTTGATTCTATCGCCGCGGTTGTAATAGGGGGCACTTCCCTATCGGGCGGCCGTGGAACCATTATGGGTACCGTTTTGGGCGCCATTATTATTGGAGTGCTTAACAACGGGCTGGTATTGCTAAATGTATCGCCTTTCTGGCAGCAGGTTGTTAAAGGCTGCGTTATACTTTTAGCCGTGATAATTGATAAAGCCAATTCAAAAAACGACTAATGACAAACAGTTACATACTCGCCGTTGATCAGGGTACCAGCAGTACAAAATGCATCATTTTTGATGGTCTTGGCAAGATAGTTGCCAAAGCCACCGAACCCCTTAAAACACATTATATGGAGGGCGGTTTTGTGGAGCAGGATCCGTTTGCCATTTACCAGAACGTGCTTGACGCGGTTAAAAAATGCAGGGATACATTTACTTTGGCAGGCGGAAATTTAGCGGACATTCGCTGCTGCGGCATATCAAATCAACGGGAAACTTTTGTAGTGTGGGATAAGTCGGGCACACCCCTCCATAACGCCGTTGTTTGGCAATGCAAGCGTTCTGTTACAGTTTGCCAGCAGTTGAAAGCCCGTGGTTTGGAGCAATTAATAAAAGAGCGCACCGGGCTTATCATTGACCCTTATTTTTCGGGCACTAAGCTTATCTGGCTTTATGAAAACAACACCCCGGTTAAGCAGGCAATTGAAAATGGCGAAGCTTATTTTGGCACAGTGGACACCTGGCTGCTTTATAAGCTTACCAATGGAAAAACTTACCTGACAGATCATACCAACGCATCGCGTACCTTATTTTTTAACCTCAAAACGCTTACCTGGGATAATGATATTCTGAATGCATTCGGCCTGTCGGGATTGAACTTACCGCAGATCAAGCCCTCCTCCTCATTTTACGGAACATCGGATTTTGGTGGGTTATTTGAAACACCACTGGATATAACCGCCATGATAGGCGATTCGCACGCTGCCGCTTTTGGGGAGGGTTGTTTTGAAGCCGGAACAGCCAAAGCTACGCTGGGAACCGGTTGCTCTATCCTGATGAACATTGGCAGCAAGGTTACTGATTCGGCCAACGGCATGGTCACTACCATTTGCTGGAGCACCGAAGAGCGTGTTGATTATGCTTTAGAGGGCGTTATCGTATCATGCGGTGCAACCATTGAGTGGCTAAAAAATGAACTTGGCCTGTTTACCGAAAGCAAGCAAACAGAACTAATGGCCTCCGATGTACCGCACAATAATGGTGTTTATCTTATTCCGGCATTTAGCGGCCTGGGCGCCCCCTATTGGGATATGAACCGGAAAGCTGAAATTATAGGGTTAACCTTTGATTGTAATAAAAACCATATAGTTCGTGCCGCGCTTGAATCTATTGCCTTTCAAATAAAGGATGTAATTACCGCAATGGAAACAGATACGGGAATACCCCTGGTAAAGCTCATGGTGAATGGCGGCATAACCGCTAATCATTTTGTTTTACAATTAATAGCTGATGTATTAAGATGCGAACTGATTAAACAGGATATGCCAGATATATCGGCATTGGGGGCAGCCTATTTGGCGGGTTTACAAACGGGCATATTTAAAACTCTGGCTGATATCAGTAGCCTGAAAAATGCGCCTGTAAGTTTTGTCCAAACAGCTACAGAAAACAATATGCAACAATATCACAGCGAATGGCTGTCCTACATTAAAAAGCTCAGATAAACCAATTTAAATACCATTTTACAACATAAAGGTAGTCAGACCATTTAAATTAAAATAAATAACGATGAGATAGACATTAACTAACCAGTAAATTAAGGCGTAAAGTAAGCGGAAGATGGGCCAACATCTTCCGCCGAAAATCTGCAATTTTTTTGACACGGGTTATTACTAACCCAGGTAATTAACAGATTGTTTAACTAATTAAACTTTTAAATCTATGAAAATAAAACAACTTCATAGTTACAGCTACCCTATTTTCCAATGCAAAAAATATTTACTAGTACTCAAATATGTTTTCATTTTTACTTTTTTGTTTTGTTTAAGGGTATCTGCGTACACCTACTCTCAAAATTTGCGGGTGACCATGGATGTCAAAAAAATGGAACTTAAAAAAGCGCTTGCTGTACTTGAAAAGAAAAGCAACACCCATTTTTTATATAGCGAAGGGTTATTACCCCAGGCAAAAGAGGTTACTATCAATGTAAAAGACGCTCTTTTTGCTGATGTATTGCAAAGCCTATTAAAAGACACTCAACTGAAATACCAGATTGCAGAAAACGGGCTTGTGGTAATTACATCCAAAAATGGCGAAATAAAGGACATTAAGGTAAAAGGGAAGGTTGTTGATGAAAAGGGCTTGCCCCTGGCCGGTGTAACCGTTAAACAGGAGGGCACAAAGTTTGGAGCTATAACCAATGTAAACGGCGAATATGAACTCACCGTTCCCAATGGTGCCAGGCTTACATTTTCATACATTGGTTTTAGCAGTCAAACTGTCGATGTAAAAGGCACTGCTGATGTGGAAACCATTAATATCGCCCTTAAAGTTAATACCTCAGGCAAACAGCTGAATGAAATTATAGTGGTTGGTTATGGCACGCAAAGTAAAAGGGCTGTAACCGGCTCTATCTCATCAGTAAAATATGATAATTTTAAAGACAGGGCCAATAGCAACGTAACACAGTCATTAGCCGGTGAGTTACCCGGTGTAAGCATCACGCAGGCACAGGGTGCGCCCGGTTCAACACCAATTATCAAGATCCGTGGTACAAGCTCTATTACAGCAGGAACCAATCCGCTGTATGTAGTAGATGGTTTGCCTTTGGAAAATTTCAACTTGAACTATATCAACCCGCAGGATATTGAATCAGTAGATGTATTGAAGGACGCTTCATCAACAGCTATTTATGGTTCAAGGGGCGCAAACGGGGTTGTAATTGTTACCACCAAATTAGGCAAGCCCGGTCAAACTAATGTAAATGCCTCATATGAATATGGCGTACAGGATGTTACCCGAAGGATAGATATGATGAACGCGCAGCAATTTGTACAATATTATGTTGACGCGCACAATAATGCATGGGTTGCTTTAGGAAACGGTCATCAGGCATCGGATCCTAACAGTGCTCGTTCATCAGCTTATAAGATCCCGGAAGACTTTACCACAAACCCCGGGCGGTTTGGCAATGGTACCAATTGGCAAGATGTAATGTTCCGCTCGGCGCCATTACAAAATGCCCAGGTGTCAGTGTCAGGAGGCACCGATAAAACACAGTTCCTATTTTCTGTAGGTTATCTGAATCAGGATGCGGTGCTCGACGCTAATTATTACAAACGGTTGTCATTACGTACCAACATCAAACATAAAATATCTGATCATTTTACTGTGGGTACAAACTTGTCCTTTACCGGGATATTTGACCGCACAGACGGCACAGCAGGTAAAAGTGATGTAGTAAGTCTTGGTTTACAAAGCGATCCTATTTTCCCTGTTTATACCGAAACAGGAAGCTTAGGCTTCAGGGACCCCACCTCCAAGTGGTACCGTTTTATCCCCTACAGTGACCTGATTGAATGGCACCCATATTCCCTTACGCGACAGATTGAGGCCAAAAACAAGTCGTTTAATACGCTTGCAACCGGCTTTTTAGAATATAAGATCATTGATGGATTAAAGTTCCGTACCAGTATCAACGCAAACCTGTACAATAACAGCTATAATTCTTATGCCAATGCGGGCCAGGGTTACGGTTACTCTGCTGTATTACCAGCTCAGGGCGTAGTACGATCGAATTATTCATTAAACTGGCTTACCGAAAACACCATCACCTACGATAAGCAATTTGGCGATCACAGCTTAAGCGCATTAATAGGCTATACCGCCCAGCACGAACGGGATGAATACAGCCAGTTGGTGTCGTCAAATTTCCCTAATGATCTGGTGCATACTTTAAATGCCGGTACTGCAAGTTCAGGAACGTCTACAGCATCGGAGTGGGCTATGGTTTCATACCTGGCCAGGGTAAACTATAATTATAAGGGCAGGTACTTCTTAACCGGCACGGTACGCCGTGATGGCAGCTCAAGGTTTGGGACTAATTCCAAATGGGGATCCTTCCCGTCGGTATCGGCTGGCTGGCTCATATCAGACGAAGATTTTATGAAAAATGCCACACTGTTCAACAACCTGAAGCTAAGGGCAAGTTATGGTGTAGCAGGCAATAATCAAATCCCTAATTATGGCCCTGTAAGTTTATTAACCACCTCAAATTACGTTAGTGGCGGCTCGTTGGCCAGCGGGCTTACAGTTTCCAATATTTCAAACCCAAACCTCAAATGGGAAAAAACAAACCAGTTTAACCTGGGTATTGATATTGGGCTGGTTAAAAACAGGATTAATTTCACTGCAGAGTTTTATAACTCTATCACCAACAACCTGCTTTTAAATGTACCTGTTCCTGATATTACTGGTTTTTCTACACAGCTTACCAACATTGGCAAGGTTAGAAATCGCGGGTTTGAATTTAGCCTAAGCACAAAAAACACGGTTAATGCTTTTAAATGGACAACCGATTTTAACCTTTCATTTAACCGTAACAAAGTATTACAGTTAGGCCCGGGCAACGCACCACTGCTGTTTACAGATTATGTTGTTCAGGTGAAAACGGAGGTGGGGCAGCCTGTATCAAATTTTTATGGATATATTTTTGATGGCGTTTATAAAAACCAGGCACAAATTGACGGTTCGCCGCATGTAACCGGAACCACACCGGGTGAACCTATTGTAAGAGATGTAAATAAGGACGGTAAAATTGATGCCAATGATCAAACCACCATTGGGAACGCACAGGCTAATTTTGCTTCGGGCATAACCAATACTTTTAGTTACAAAGGCATAGAACTTTCTTTTATGTTCCAGGGTTCATTTGGTGGGCAGATCACCAACCAGCTTACCCGTTACCTAGGTATCTGGAATGGCGGCCGCAACGCGTATGCTGGTGTTACAAACTACTGGCGGTCAGAAAGCGATCCCGGCGATGGCGTCCATTTTAAACCATCTATCAGTCCGACTGCTATGGAGCAAAGTTTTTCAAGTTATTGGGTAGAGAGCGCTACCTGGGTACGCCTTAAAAATATCAGGTTATCATACACACTACCTAAAACATGGCTTAAGCATACCCCTGCCAAAGGAGCAAGGATTTATGTAAATGCCGAAAACGTACACTTGTTCAGCAAGTACAAAAACTTCGACCCTGAGAACACTACCTATCCGTCAACAGTTCCATCATCAACACCATCATCGGGAGTGCCTTCAGGTGCATTTTACGGGGTGGATTATGGGTCGTATCCGGTACCACGTGTAATAACTTTTGGAGCTAAGGTTGATTTTTAATTTTAATGATCGTGAAAATGAAAAAGATAAAAAGAATTTTAGCCATCACCTTTGTTTGTGTAATGGCCTGCAGCTGTAAAAAATCATTCCTGGAACTATCGCCCGTTTCCAATGCCAACGCAAATAACTTTTATAAGACCAAAGCCGACTTTGAGGTAGCCATCAACTCCGCTTATGCCACTTTATATGTGATCTACGCGCCTGAGGAGGCGGTGTCATATACGGAAATTATGTCTGACGAGGGTACACTTTATGCTGTAGCTGGCGCGCAGGCCGATAAGTGGGCCATCAGGGATTATACCACTACGGCCAGTAATACATTGATATACCAATATTGGCAGGACTATTATAAAGCGTTATTTAATATTAATAATGTTTTAGATAAGATACAGGCTGCCGGTCTTGATGCCGCCTATACCAACCGTGTAAAAGGTGAGATGATGTTTTTACGCGGCCTTTATTATTATAATATGGTACAACTGTTTGGTGGCGTACCGCTGGTTACCAAAGTGATCAGTACCGAGGAGAGCTATGGTATATTACGATCGCCGGTGGCTGACGTATATACACAAATCGTTTCCGACCTAAAATTCGCGGTTGATAACCTGCCCTTGGCAAACGCTGTTCCGGCCGTCGGGCGCGCGTCAAAAGGAGCTGCAGAAACCGTACTGGGCAAAGTATATTTGTCAATGGGCAATAAAACAGCCGCTACACAGGTATTACAGGATGTTTATAACAGCGGTCAGTATAGTTTGTTGCCGCAATATGCCTCACTATTTGGTGCTAATGTTAAAAACACAAAGGAATCGGTGTTTGAGATACAATACTTGGGTGGTTCGGCAAGTAATCCATACAGCCCTTATTGGACAGCCTTTGCACCGGTTACCAACGGTGTCATTACCAAGTATGGCGGTGGTATTAACCAGGTAACCGATGATCTGTATGATGAATACGAAGCTGGAGATCCTCGCAGGGATGCTTCTATTGAAACCGGGTATACCGATGCTAAAGGGAATTTTGTAAAAATCAAGTTTCCTAAAAAATGGGAAGATCGTACGGCCCCTACAAGTGGCACACAGGAACTGAGCAATAATAACTTTATGGTATTGCGTTATGCCGATGTATTGCTGCTTTTATCAGAAGCTACCGGCGATGCCACTTATTTGAACCAGGTACGTGCACGGGTTGGTTTAGCGGCTTTCGGAAGCCCGGGATATCCTTCTGCCCAATACCCTACGCTTGCATTGGCCATTGAACATGAAAGAAAGGTAGAACTTGCATTAGAATTTCACCGCTTTTTCGATTTAAAGCGAACCGGAAGAGCGTTAACTGTATTAAAAGCAAAAGGAAAGGCCGTAACAGAACAAAGATTGTTATTACCTATACCTCAATATGTTATTACACAAAACAACAAGATAACTCAAAACCCCGGTTACTAATAAACTGTAATTAAAAGCATAAAGGATTAAACCGTGGCTTAATCCTTTATGCTTTTGTAGTTTTCTTAGCTTTTTATCCGCTGCATCAATCTAAACAAAAATTGTGCAGGACCGGTCTGTTATCTACGGTTGTTTTTTATTTACAGTCCACTCAGCCATCTGAAAATCGCGGCTGCCGTTATTTGCTTTAACATTCAGGCGGTAAGATTTATAAGCTACGTTGTTATTAAAATGATATAACTTCCGCTCGAACCGTGAAGCAAATGTTATATTGGTGCGGCTATCCAGCGTAATCCACTTTATACCATCTTCAGAACCTTGAAGGCTCCATGTTTTGGGGTCGCGGTCGGGGCTGTCATTTGCGGAGATAAGCGTATAAGCCCCCGCGACCTGGACGGTGTTAAGTTCAAATTTCATAACCAGGTCCCCCGAAAAACCTGATTGGAAGAACTTAGTATCAGACTTACCGTCTACTACCTTTAATGATCCTTCGCCTGAATTTGGACCATTGCCGTTATCGCGTGAAACGGTAAGCGTTCCGCCTACTGTTAAGAAATAATTTTCTCCTACTTTGGTTTTGTCAAAACTGGGGTCAACCACATTCAACAATACTTCTTTACTAGCCCAGTAACCCTGCGAATTTCTTACAGACAGTACCACATGATAATCGCCTTCATAAGCGTATTTATGGAACGGGGATACTTCAACAGATGTACTGTCGTCACCAAATTGCCAAAGTATCTCTTTTGCATTTTTTACAATACCGGTAAACTGATATTCCAGGAACTTTGCAGTATCGGGCTTAGTATAGGTAAAAGAAGCCATCGGTTTGGGCTCTTCAACCTCAGGTGGTACCGGCTTGTCATCTTTTTTACACCGCATTGTTAACATGGCTATCACACTAAGAACTGACAGTATACTGAATAGCTTTTTCATTGTATAGTTCATTTTACAGTTAATACTAATTTACGGAGCTGGAAATAGTTGAGATTGAGGGACAACACGCCTGCTTATTCCAGATACTTCATATGATAAGATTGCGCGCTGGCCACCAACATTTTCACGATGGTCGGCTTCAATTTTATAGCGTTTACCACGTTCTAAAGTTATTGTTGCTTTACGTCCGGCCTGGTCCCATTGTGTTGTGAAATCATCAATAAGTGCCACACCATTTATAAATAGCCTTGATCCGTCATCCCACTCATCCTGGTAAAAAGTATAATCCCCTCTTACAGGAGCCAGGAATTCACCCGTCCAGCGAGTGGAAAAATTATCATGACTTATAGTAGGCGTAGCTTCCTGCCAAACCCCATCATTCGGCCAGTTAATATTACTCTCTACCCTTACCAGATCGGGTTTCCTGCCGTCAAAATCAAGCTGCTGATTGTTTGAAAAATACTCTGCTTTAAGGCCGGTACCATTTCCAGTTATATATGAGTTATTGTCAAGATTAACGGTTGGCTCAACTAAAATAATGATCTTGCTATTTGTAGGATGTAATACATGTTTGGTAGGCCCGGCCAGACTTAATGCAAACGCGAACCTTTTGTTTGCAATAATATTGGCGTCAAAAACAGGCCACTCAATTAACAACCTTGCCACAACAGAACTTGAATTACTATTAACCCTTACTAAGGTATCAAGATAATACTCATTGGGTTTCAGCATGATCGTATTCTCAGGCAATACCTTGTTTTTTATCAGTGTTGCAATGGTATCAGTATTCAGTTTTATTTTCACATTAAAAGCACCAGCAGGCTGCCCGGCCAGATTAATGGTTAACGGAATGTTAATACCCTGTAACGAGGTGGTGTAATTTTTTTTATAATCAACAGAGAACACATTACTACCGCCGTTCAAAAATGACAGGTAATGTATGTCACTGGCCTTTATTAACTCCACGGTATTCATAACCACCAAAATATTTGCAGACCCTTTTAGCTGGTTGCCTTTACCAGGATCGGTCAGCTTAAAAGCAAAAGCCACACTTTTACCATAATTGCGCTCCAATGCCGCAAGCCTAACCATAGCTATCGCTGTACCATTATCGGCTCCATAAGCTACATTTACAACTGTTGGGTAATCTACAGACCCATCCGGCAATACTATAGTATTTTTTAAAGTACCGTTAGCTATCAACTTTTTTACCGTATCGTTATTAAGGGTTATACCCACCTGGAAAGCTTTGGTAGCCGGCCCGGATAGTGTAATTTTAAAAGGCACTTTTACCGATTCATTACTAACCGAAACATCTCCGGCAACTATGCCGCCGCCAGATATATCCCGGTCGACAGTTTTTAACAGATCCAGACTATCCAGCTTTTCTTGTTTGCAGGAAGCTGCCGCCAGGGTAATAGCCCATAAAAGCACCCAATATATTTTATTTTTCATCTCGAAATAATTTAGTCTGCTATAATTCATTTTATTGATCAATCCACACCCTGCCATCAAGGTTCCAGCTTTGTTTGCTTGCTATTTTAAACCAGTTTATAATCTGCGCCGGTATATCTGCTGTTTGCGGCACTAACGCGGCGAGTGATTCTGTTGGCGGTGAACATATCAGGTCATTAAAATCTTCCCATTTATAATCACCTTTTAACTGAAAATCAAGTGCCTGCGGCCCAACATCTCTTATAAATCCACCTTCGCCATCAGTCGCAGGCCAGTAACCTGCCAGGAAGTTATAATAAGGGTGTCCTTCGTCAATTGACGTTTCGCATGAATAGTTGCCTATTACCGCATCTGGTACATCTGTTTTAAAGAACCTGATATCGGTTATATATACATCGGGGGTGCCGTGCCCTTGTCCGTTAAGAAAACCAAGCTTAAGTGGATTGTTGTTATCCAGACTTCCCGAAGGGGTAAGTTCCAGTTCATTATTAAAAACACCATTGGTATAGGTGCGCACATATCTTTTGCCTGCACGCACTTCCCCTTTTACAGAGATATTCTCCCACCGCCCCTGCTGCAGATCAGCGCCTCGGCATTGATGATAGTCACCATCATTTTTCCCGCGCCATTCAAAATACCAGTATCTGTCTTCCAAATAAATTACCCAGCCAACACTTGGGTGCCCGCCTGACCATTGCTCGCGTTTGCCCAGGATACTTGGCCAAAAAAAGGTGTCAGCATTCTTTTTTACTTTAAGTTCTATTGTAAACTCGGTAGTGTCACCCAAATTAAACACATCGGCCGTATCAATCTCCGCTCTGACCGATTCGCCGGAAAGCCTTACCGTTTTGCCCAAATACCTGTTACCGGTAAAGGGTTTGGCAATAATGCGCTGCCTGTAATTTTGGTTATAATAAATAATAAAGCTGTTTGATGCCGGTTTGCTAAAAACGGTATTGTCATTATCGGTAACCGTATAAGTTCCGCCGCCGCTTGAGCTTATTACAACCAGCCAGTCTTCGTCTTTATAAGTTGAGCGGCTTTTGAGCGCGGTCATTATTTCGCCTACATAAGTATCAAACTTTTCAATAGCACTTTTATACGCTGGTATTGAATTATCATAGCCAGATTTAGCTCCAGCTTCATCAATATCATTAAATTGCCCTACAACAAGTGAGGCTGTGTCTGTTTTAAGATCATTCACTACAGCTGTTTTAACCTCCGCATCCGTGCTATAAAGCTCGCTTACATTAGCCCCTCCGGTAAGGTTATTTTTAAAAACAGCCGATGATGCAAAACTTACTATCTTATTATTGGCCTGTATTTCTTTTATCCTCTTAAAAATAACGGGATAAGTTTGCAGGTTGGCCTTCGAAAAATCGTTACTCAGCACCTGGTGTTTTTCTTTTTTAACACCGGTTAACATATTAGCCCAGTTACTTACATCGGCGGTAGAATCAGGATCACTTAACGCTACCCAGCTATAAATGGAGTGCGGCAGCAGCGCATCAATATTAGGTGTATTGGCGTTTAATACAGAAGCTCCCCTGGCACCATCAACAATTAAATACAATACTTTACGCTTGCCAAATGTCACTGTGGCTGTATCCGTATTTTTATTACCAGGTATTACCTTGCTAAAATCTTTATTGCAGGATATTACAGCTGTTATAACTATGGCAGTTATTATTGAACCTAATAATAACCGATATTCTTTTATGTTACTCATCTTTGTTAATTATAGTTTGAGATCAACTTAAGGTTTATCAACAATTACCCGTATAATATTACTAACCCGCTGGTTATCAAATCGGTAAAAACCACCAATTAATAATAACGCGCGTTTATTGTCTGCCGATTTAGTTTCTATAGCGTCAAGAAGACTACCCAAGAACGGACCTGTAGCATTATAGCCGGCCGCCAGTTTACCTGTTGATGTGAGCACCATAAAACCATTGCGTGTAACGTTGCTGTATTTTTGAAAGCCCCCGCTAACAACGATGAGCCCATCACTTAGCTGGCGTGCGAATGATGCATAGCCTCCTTCCAGCACATCGCAAACAAATGAGTTATCAAAGCTGCCATCATCATTAAGTAATGCTATGCCAGGTGCCGGATGTCCGTTGTATTTCTTAAAGATTCCGGTAATAACATATTTTTTTGTTGCGGCGTTGTAGGTAAGTGATGATATACCATTATCGGCGCCAGAACCGGGATTAAAGGAATTGTCAATATTTCCGTTTGCATCAAGCCTTATAATGCGGCCCGCGGGTTTACCGTCAAAAGTGGTAAAACTGCCAAATACCACCAGCTTTTCAAGTTTATCGGCTTCGGTGTGCATAAATGAACCTATGGGCCCGTTTGCACCAGGTAGCCCCTTGTTTGTACCTGCGTTAAAGCGGAAGGTTTTATCCAGAGAGCCGTCTGTATTTAAACGCATTATCTGGCGTATTTCGGTACTGTCGAGTATTACGGTATCCCTTGTTAAATCATGATTGGGTTTACCATAGGTTCTTTTAACATAATACCTGAAATTACCCGTTGCCAGTATCTTATTTTGTTGTTTATATACGTTGCTTATAAAGTCATTAGCGCCGCCATTAAACTTGGGGAAGTTTTTAATGGTATCTCTGGTGGTATCTGCCTGTGATGGACGTTTAAAGACTTTTATCCCCAAGGTATCAATACTTCCGTTGGTATTCAGGGTAGTAATGTTACTGATGTTTTCGGTACGTTGGTTGTAGCCGCTGAAACCGCCGACTATGACATATTTGCCTCCCATTTCTATGATTCTCGCCAGCGTTCCGTTGGCAGCTTTCCCTGTTCTGAAAGTGCGGTCAAACTCCCCGTCGGCCGATGTTCTTACAATTCTGTTTAATGGGGTTACTATACCTTTATTGTCGTAATTGGTAAACCCGCCTATTACCAGGTTTCTGCCATCAACAAGTTCAAATACCTGGCTTACAAAACCATTAGCCCCCAGGGTTGCCCGGAAAGACGGATCAAATTTGATAAAGCCGGTAACCGTAAATTCTGGACCCAGTATTAATTGATCGCCAATTGCTATGGTGGTAATACCGCTGCTGCCGGCTGCGGGAACCTTAACCTTAATTTGGGTTTCAGTTACCGAAACAATATCGCCGGGCTCACCATTAAACATAAATTTTAGTTTATCTTTAAAAGGAAGCAATCCGGTTGCTTTGAATGTAACCTCGGTACCAGCTACACCGCTTGCAGGTACAGGCACTGTATTACGGCTTAGCTCTGCACCCAATGGCGATTTACCATCAGCATAAGGATCCTCAAAAGTTTTTTGTTCCTTTTTGCAGCTTTGACCGGCCAACGCCCATAATGCAACTAATATTAATATAAGTTTAATTTTTCTCATGATGTAATTTCAATTACCAGTAAATAGTATTGCCAACATTATTCAGACTGATTTAACCCTGTATTATATATTTCAATAAATAGTTCATAGGCGTTAAAACCAAATACAGCTCCATTATATCCCAACGCGTGCACCACCCCATTTTTTGGTTTAATATCTGATGACGCCACATAGTTAGTGAACCAGTTATTATCGGGCTCTGAAATATCAGGTATGTATGAAAGCTGCAACGTACGCGGGCCGAGGTATTTAACGCCGTTGGCCTTATCATACGTTACACCAATGTTCATTACATTGCCGCTATAAGAAAAGTATAAAGCTCCGGGATATATGCTTCTGAGATCAAAGTCGATTTGAGGATAATCTTTAAGCCTGTTAACGCCGGCAAACATGTATCGCTGCAAGTATTTTTTCCATATGAGCGGATTGATATCTGATAGTTTCTTAACGGTATCACGTCCAACCGCAAAAAGAAGCTGGTTTAACGAGTTGGAGGTGTTTACATCACCAATCGTGTTTTTTATAACCCCATCATCAGGTGCAAAAAATGTAAAATCGTCCTTATGGAATGTTTCTTCGAGGCCGGCCAGCTTCACGATCTGTGCTATGGTATCAAACCTTACAGCCTTTGTTTCCAAATACTGCATCATATCACCATCAAAGTTGGGATTGGCCTTGCCGCCGTCAATATAATATTTGTCACGCTTGCAGGCGCTTATCACCAGCAATAAGGACGAACAAATGATAACCAGGTTTCTTATATTTTTCATAATCATTCAAATGGATGTTAATTAGTTACCCCCGTTTACCCAATAGGCATTTAAAGTCATGAACGGATTATTATTTAGCGCGTTACTGCTTATTGGCCATGTCCAGGCGCCCCGGTTAAACTTGTCAAGCGTTAATACATTATATGACCATGTACTGCTTAGTATGCGGTGCGTACGTACCAGATCAAAATAATGATGACCCTCGCCCATTAGCTCACGCGATCTTTCCAGAAAAATAAAGTCTTTCAGTTCCTGCCCGCCGCCGCCGGTATACCGGGAGGCTTCGGCCCTGTCCCTTACTTTGTTCAGTAATGCGATAGATTCATCGTCACGGCCCAATTCGGCCAATGCTTCGGCGCATAACAGTATTTCGCCGGCGTACCTGAATATCATGAAAGTATTGTCCGGGTTATTATCCTCTTCGCCGGTTGAGAAAGAATTTTGCGCGAACTTGAGCATCATGAATTTTCCATTGTCGGCGTATATATCCTCATTAAACCATGCCGTAGCCCTTTTATCAGCAGTACCCGGATATAGCTTCTGCATGTATTCGCCGCGATAGTATGCAAAACTTATCCGGTGGGTATATTCGGGCCGTTTGTATGGATAATGCAAAAACATATCAGATACCGGTGCAACGTTCAGGTTCTGGTCCCCATAATTCACGCTGCGATAAAATTCAAATAAGCTTTCTTCTGAACGGCCTTTTATAACCGTTGCCCACTCTGAAATAGGTAAAAGCCGGTAGGCATTGCTATTAACCAGTTCGCGCCCCAGATCGGCGGTTTCATCAAAATATTTTGTAGCGTTGGCCTTGTCGAAACCAGCGTTCCACATATTCATATTCATCATGAGCGCTATGATACTGCCACGGGTTGCGCGCACGCCCCTAAGTGCCGGATCTGAATAAGTCCATGGCAGATAATCCTTATAGATGCTCAAATCGGCTATACATTTATTAAATACCGACACCATATTTTCGCGCGGCAGTGGCTTTGATTGAAATGCTGATATATAATAAGGAACATCGCCATACAGATGTACCATAAAGTAATAAGATAATGACCGGATAAAGGCCGCTTCGGCTTTGTATTGTTTAACCTTAACATCGGTAAGGCCAGGTATGCCTTCATCAAGTTTTGAGATCAAGATATTGGCGCTCTGTATTACCTGATAATACCCTGTCCAATCGGTTACTTTATAAAAATTATAGAAACTCCACGGCCGGCTGCCATCAAGCAATGTCAGCAAATCATTACGGCCCAGTACTTCAACAAACTCACGGGCTGTACCCAAATCTGCCTGGGCTTCATGCAACACCTCGCCCGAACGATATTCGCCGGTTGCCCCTATATAGTGTGTTTCATTAACCTTTTCGAACAATTTTCTCGACATATCATACACGTTGGCTATAACATCATCTTCAGATTTATAAAAGTTATTGCCGGTAAGCTTGTCAATAGGTTGTATGTTCAGGAATTTCTTGCACGCAGGTAAACATAAACTCCCTGCTATTGCCAAAATGTAAATGACAGTTTTTTTCATGATACTGGTTTTAATTACCTGTGTTAAGCTCAATGTTTAATCCTAAATTATAGGTACGCGGTACCGGATAACCGCTCGATACATCACGACCAAGGCTGGTTACGTTTTCGGGGTTAGGACCGCTGTAGCCCGATATGGTAACCAGGTTGTTGGTTGAAAAATATACACGTACGTTATTAAATCCGAACCGCCTGACAAAGTTGCGATCAAACATGTATGAGAAGGTCACGTTATTAATTTTAAGGTAAGATCCTTCTTCGGCCCATAAGGTTTGGTCGGCCCGCAGGGGCTGTATCTGACCATACCGGGCGTAATCATACGGGGTTGGGTATTTGGTATTATCGCCTTGCTGGCGCCATATATCGAGGTTATTTAATGGCACTACAGCCTGCTGCGCATACGGATCGCGCATAATGGCAAAACGGTCAGCAAGTGCATTGTTTAAAATGGTTCTTTTAGCAGTAAAAGTGGCATAAATATTTAGCCCGAATTTTTTGTATATGATGTTTGTAGAAAGACCACCGGTTATAAGCGGCTGCGAATTGCCCGCTATTTCATAGTCCCTACTGTCCAAAACATAATCGCCGTTAACATCTTTGAATTTGGGATCGCCCCCCAGGAACGGGATACCGTTAGTTTGATATCTTTTGCCGGTAACCGGGTCAACCGGAACATCCCCATCGCGTGAGAACACACCCTGGTTTATCAGCAAAAAGTTTGATAATGTATTACGGCCTACACGAAATACCACGTGTTGCTTATAAGGGCTGTCATCAAACCTAATATACTGGCCATTATATTCGGCAGGGAGCTTTAACAGCACATCACGATTAATTGCGCCGTTTGCCGATACCGTCCAGGTAAAGTCTTTTGTTGCTACTACCCTTCCGGTTATCATTAACTCATAACCATAGTTGGCAATGCCCACATCATTACTGGTGATACGTAAAAACCCGGTTGAATTTGCAAGATACCTGTCAAACAACTCGTTATCAACCTTTTTGTAATAGGTATCAAAGTTTATGGTAAGCTTATCATTCCAGAAACCGAAATCAAAACCCAGGTTATATTGTGTTGTGGTTTTTGGTTTTAGCGAAGGGTTGGGTATAAAATCATAATTTATACCAATAGTTGGGTTATTATTAAAATTACCGTTAAGGTCATATATACCATATATACTTTTTAAGCTGCCCGTCGGAACTATGTTTTGCCCCCAGGTTAGCCTTAAGCTGCCGTATGATAGCCAGCTTTTCTTTTCAAACCAGTTCTCTTTATTGAAGTTCCATCTTAAACCAACGGATGGGTTTTTAGAGTATGGATTTTCCAAACCATTTGATGATGTGCCATCAAGACGGTAAGAAAGCTCAGCCACATACTTCTTCTTAAAATCATAGGTAAATGAACCCGCGAATGAAGCGATGGTGGCATTTTTGTAATTTGAGAGTACCCCACCACCCCGTGAATTGTAAGAATCAAACCCTAATGGACCCTGTAATTGGTCGTTAGGTGTTCTTTCCTGCCTTGTTATACCGGCTTGTGCACCCTGTTTATATATCTCATTAAACGTATTGATGAAGATATTGTGGTTGTCGGCAAATGTTTTTGAATAGGTTAAATTGTTACGGTTGTACAACGTAAAGTTTCGTCCCACATAATCATATACCTTGGCAAATTGTCCGTTGGCCGCCGCAGGCGTAAAAGTTGATTCCCCATCTGAGGTATAATCATAACTTATACTTGAAGACAAAGCAAGGCCAGGTATAAATTCATATCGCCCGTCAACATTGGCACGGATGTTTCTTGAGCTGTTATCGTTAAGCGTTTTAAGCGCCGAAACAGTACCACCAGATGCCTGATAAAATGACGGAGGCGGTAACAGGGTTGATGCCTGGCCATTGGTGGCCACACCTTGCTGCAGTAAACCTACACCATCGCCTTTTTGTTGTTTGCCCAGTGAGCCATATATTGAACCAAAAAACCTGAATTTATCATTTGGCTTAAACTCCATATTCATACTCAGGTTGTACCTGTCAAAACCGGTGTTCTTGATCACACCCTTTTCCGAGTACAAACCCATATTGGCCTTATAATTAAACCGCTGGTCGCCCCCGTCTAAAGCAAGGTTATGTGTTTGATTATAGGTGGTTGTATAAAATATAGACTGCCAATCGGTTGAGTTATTCCAGTAAGCATTCAAACTGTCAGACAAAAACGGAGTTTGGTCTATCTTACGGATATCACTTATATTTTGGGCATTCAGTAATATCTGCTGGATTTTTGCCCTGCGTTCTGAATTACCGCCAAGCGTTTCGCGCAGTTTGGGCGGCGCGTTCACAAAGAAATTGGTTGTATACCTTACACGAGGTATTTTGGAATTGCCGCGCTTGGTGGTAATAATAATTACACCATATGCACCCCTTGAACCATACATTGCGGTTGCCTGCGCATCCTTTAATACCTGTATACTTTCTACATCTTCCTGCGGGATAAGTGAGAGCGGGCTAATTCCCGGACCCTGTGTTTGAAAACCAAATTCGGCTGCTTTATCAGCGTCTAACGGCACACCATCAATAATATATAACGGAGATGTGGGCTGCAGGAATGATTCGCTGCCGCTGCCGCTTACACTTAATGTAGACAGACCACGTATTTGAACCGAGCCCCTGAAACCTGGTGCGCCGGTATTATTCTGAATATTTAAACCGGCAACTTTACCCTGTAATAACTGCTCAACGTTTGATACCGGAACATCCTGTATTTCTTTACCTGAAATTGTTGCTACAGCGCCCGCAGTAGTTTCTTTATCCCTTTTTTGGTATGCAACAATAATAACTTCCTTCAGGGCTTTCTGGTCTTCGCTCATGATAACTATCATGTTCTTTTGCCCGGGTTTAACCACCTCCCGTTGTGATATATAACCTATAAAACTAAATACAAGAGTTGAGTTGGCTGGCACAGTAACTGTAAAATGCCCGTCTACACCTGATTGTATAAGTGCTTTAAATGGTTTTTCTAAATTGATGGTTACTCCCGGGAATGCAGATTTTGTAGTTTTATCGATGATAGTTCCACTAACGGTAACATTTTGTGTTTGTGCCTTTAACTGCTTGAAACTGATAAGGCAAACAACAAGCGCCGTATAAAAAAGTATATTTCTTCTCATTATGATTGCTTTAAGAATTACCTAATCGTTCTGAAATTTTGGATTATCTTTTTTGAAATGAAATACTATTTCCCAGTCGCCTTTTTTGTATATGGCGAAGTCAATACCGAAGGTTGCCACTACCCTGCCGCCACCAAATCCTATCCTTGAATATTTTAATTCTGCGTGGGCCCTTGAGCCACCAGGCGCGTATGCCGTTGGTACCTCAACAAGCGGAATAGGATAGGCTACGTCATACTGTACATATTCAGTAGTTTTTTGCATGTTAAAACCATGCACAAGCTTATCCCATTTGGTTTCATTAAAGGCGGCCGGGTTTATAGCAACAGAATCTTTATTTAAAACTTTAAACCTTAATGAATGGCCGTTACCACCAGTAAATGGGCGGATATATACAATTACATCGTTCTCATCATCATTAGTTCCAAGATTCACATCTGTGGCATCTCCTATTACGTTGCTCATGAATGGTCTGATGTAATCGCGGGTATTAGGATTATTAGGAAAATCCGGATCAGGAGCCGGTCCGCCTGTATACAAATTCATATCATTTGACGGTTCGTAGGGACGTTCGCGCCATGGCCGCACCTGTAGATCCTTGATTACTGTTTGACCGCCACTATTTGTTATTTTAAGATCAAAATACCTGGTATCCTGCGGAAAATTGGTACTATCAGCAGGCCTTGGTTTTATCAAACTATTGTTTGCTGAAGCCCACATGATGAACTCGCCGGATGAGCGTATTTCAAAAAGCGCATGCTCCTCTAACTTACGCTTGGCTTCAATTTCTTCCAGGCTTTTTTCGAGGCCGTTATAGGCTGTTGTCCACACATATGTAGGAGCTTTTTGAAAAAGGTCTGTCACCGGGCGGCCATCGCCAAAACGCGCGTTTACAATTTCAAACTTCATGGGCATGGTAGAGTTATCGGCGTTAAACCCTCCCATTAAATTAGTACGACCCAATATTGGTTCAAATATTTTGTTGCTGAAATTTATGTTATTACTTAAATAGTCTTTCTCCTTAGGCAGATCGAATATTTTTCTACAGCCGCCCGTAATAAGCGCGGCAAACAAGAGGAAGATAAATTCTTTTCTGATGGTTGGTTTCATCTGTTCAAATAGTTTAAATTTTTTAAATTCCATTCTTATTTCGCTTTATTAATAGTCCATTCAGCTAACTGAAAGAGGCCGCCATCCCTGAGTTCTGTTATGTCTACCCGGTAAAATTTATAGGCTACGGTATTAGGGCACCTGAATACTTTTGTCTGATATCTTTCTTCAAAGAAGAAATTACTCCGCCTGTCAAGCTCAACCCACTTTGAACCATCCATTGAACCTTCAAATGTCCAGGCACGCGGGTCGCGCTCGGGGGCATCATTGGCCGATGTAAGCGTATACACTCCGGATACTTCAGGCGTATTCAGTTCAAAGGTCATCCATAGGCGCCCCTGCAGATCGGCCAGAAATTTGGTATGATCATCGCCGTCAATTACCTTTTTAGAACCCTCGCCGTTATCAGGGCCGCCGTTGTTATCACGCAATACAGTAAGCTTGCCGCCAATAAGTGTCATTAAGTTTGGTGGTGGCGGCACAAAGGTTAAACGTGGTACAAATTCATCGAACCCAAAGATGTGTGATGGGCTCACCACATGCACTATTCCGTTCGCTGTTTGTATATTGTTTGACCCTGTTGTGGTGGTTGACCAAAACCTGATGAACTTGCTTCTTTTTGTATTGCTGAATTCAATGACTTCCGGACCTCCTCCTACATATCCTGATGCGGATGAATGCACTACTTTAGCGTGCATTGGGTAACCAAAACGTACACTCTTCAGATCCAGCCCGTCTTGCAGTTTTAATGAATCCGACGGAAGTTTGCCGCGAATAATGTAGTACGATGTCATGGTATCCAGGTGCACCCCGTCAATATTCGACAGGAAAAGCGGATCTTTGTCTGATTGCCTCCTTAACGTATTAAGGTTAGTAACCGCAAGCTGAAAACTTGGGTTGGTAACCGCAAACAACGTAACATTACTATCAGTAAGCGTTTGTTTAAGCCCCATCCTGTCAACCACGGCCAGCAGTGAATCATATACACCTGGCTTGCTTTTTAAATACTCATAAGTATTCCCTTTGAATTTTTTGTCAGTTTCAACATTATTATGGAAACCACCATCCTTATTACAGGCAGATTGTGCAAGAGCCAGTATCAATAAAAGCTTTAGTGTTCTTCGGTGTCTTATTGGATTTTTCATAATTGATTCGGCTTATTTCCAGTAAGGGTTTTGGGTTAATAAGTTATTCTGAGCAATTAACTTGCGTGATACGGGCCAATAAATTCCGCCAGAATTGATCAGGCTTAAAAAGCCCGGGTTGTTTTGTTTTATCTTATTGTATCGTATTTTATCGAACCAGCGCTGTCCCTCGCCCAGCAATTCCCGGTGCCTTTCTTCAAATATGAGGTCGATGGTTTCTTTACCGCTATTAAGCAGGGTTATTATATCTATACCTCTGCGGCTCGTCACCTGCTGCAGCTCGTCTATTGCTCCGCTCTGATCTCCTAATACCGACAACGCTTCGGCACGCAAAAGCACAACATCTTCAAGCCTTGTGAAAATAAGCGCGCTGGTAAAATACCTGAAGTTAGGGTCGTTACCGCCGCCCTGTATTACTTTTATCTTACTAAAAATGGGATACTTACCATTAAAATTGGTAAAATACCGCTCTGTACGGGGTTTCCCCAGAGTATCAATATTGAAACGCTGGTCATTAAGCACAGTAAAATAAGCCAGGATGGAATCCTTAGGCAGATATATATCCGGAACGCTTTTGGTTACCACAGGCTGGGCCAGTGTAAGCTCTTCAATGTGCCCGGTAGTTGAGCCGTCAATATGCCCCCAGTCTGAATTAAAGCCAAACATTTGCCTGGTATTCTTATTAAAGAAAAACCCATTTGAGTTTGTAAGGTCCTCTGTACTTGTAAAACCGCCTCCGCTTTTGCTGTAATTGTCTTCAACAAATTTGGCATAGGTAGATACCTCTGTATAATTACCCTCCCAGGCTGCTACGTGAGCCAATACCGCGTAAGCTGTATTTTTTGTGGCCAAAGCACCACCCCATCTTGTTGCATCTTCGTTATAATAGTTGCTTGGCTGTTGTATGTCGCCACCGCTATACACATAAGGCATATCGCTGGCGGCTTTCAGCATCTCCTGCTTAACCCATGATAAAATTTTACCCTGATTTTCGCGCGGTTTATTCTCAAACTGCCCATCGTGTGATGCAGTGATGAACGGCACATCGCCCCAGATCCTCACCATATAGAAATAAGCAAATGCCCTTAAAAACCGGGCTTGTGCCATGTCAACCAGCATATTGTTTTCTGTATACCGCTTGTCGGCGGCCCTTACATCGGCGGCATGTTCTAAAAAAATATTGGCGGCGTTAATTACGGCGTAAAACCTGGTCCAGTTACTTAGTGCCTCAATAGTTGGATAAGAAGCATTTAAATCATTTTTTATGATTGCTTTCAGATCCTGCCTGTTGGGGCTCATAAATTCGCCGGCCCTTACCTCGCCATAAAGCCAGTGACAATTGTTATCAGACAACGCGGCGCGGGTTAATGCATAAACTCCCATAAGGCCGGCACGGCTATCTTCAAGTGTATTCCACATGTTTTTTTCGCCCACAACCCTTACCGAATCTACATCTAAGGTCTTGTTGCACCCGGTATTTACAACCAATGCCAACAGGAGTATGTATAGTATCTTTTTCATTTTGTTTATCAAAAGATTTTAGTAGTTGCAATCATTAAAATTCCATTTTAACACCCAATGTATACGTGCGTGGTATTGGCTGCCCATAGCCGGTATCATAGCCAGTGTAGGTTACCAGCTCGGGATCCTGCCCGGTGTATGGCGTTATGGTGAACGCGTTGTTAACCGCGCCATAAACATATAATTTGTTCAGCCTGATCTTTTTTAACTTTAATGCCTGTGTAAAATCGTACCCGAGCGATATGCTGCGCACTTTTACAAATGATGCGTTTTCCAGAAACAGATCCTGATCAACCCGGTAAGGTATCACCGTACTCCAGGGATTGTATAATGGATATTTGTTATAGTCGCCTCTTTTTTCCCAATAGGTGATCTCTTTTACCGAGTTAACATCGCTGTTGCCTTCCCTGTTAATAAAATCAAACCGGTTAGCCATCTCCTGGTTAATAAGGTCGCGGCCCAGATTAAAGTAAAGGCTAAGGCCCAGGTTCCATTTTCCGTATTTAAAATCGTTATCAAACCCACCTGAAAAAACCGGAAGCGAATGGCCTTTTAACACTTTATCATTATTATCAATTGCGTTATCGCCATTGATATCCTGCCAGCGAGGGTCGCCGGCCTGCATTGCTATACCATTGTATTTTATAGGCTGACCGTTTACAACGGGCACTTCGGCCTGTGAGCTATAGATACCCTGGTTAACCAGTAACCAGTATTGGTCAACCGCTTCGCCAACTTTCAAATACCTGTCGCCGATGACAATTTCTTTTAACCCTCTTGGCAAAGCTTTTAAGCGGTTCTTATTATAATTAATGTTGAAGGTTGATGTCCATCCGAAATTTTTCGATTTGAACACGTCGGCTCTGATGGTCAGATCAACACCGCTGTTTTGTACAGACATGCCGCTTTCAATTGATTGCTTATACCCATATTCCGCATAGGCAGGGATACCAAGCAGCAGGTTCTTTTCTGTTTTGGTGTAGTAATCTATCGAAAAATGTAAACGGTTATTGAGCAGGCCAGCATCAACACCCACATCTATCTGATTAGAGTATGACCATGGAATACCGTAACCAACCCAGCCATATGAGTACGGCCTGGTAAGCACGCTAAAAGCATTGTACCCCGGAACAGTTAAATTGCCGGTGTACCCAACTGAGGCTGTATATTGCGGCCCCTGGGCGTAATTATCATACGCGTTTAAACGGCCCATACGACCAACGCTTGCTCTTAAAACCAGGTCATTTACCTTAGTAGCATCAGCCAGGAACTCATTTTTAAGGCTCCAGGCCGCAGCAATTATCGGCGAATAAAACCAACGGCTTGTTGGCTGGGCATTTGAAGACCCATCGGCACGCATAGTAGCCGACAGCGTGTATTTGCTGTTAAACGTGTAATCGGCCTTTCCGTAAAATGACACCAGATTATCCTTCATTTTATCCAGGAAACGATAAGTTAACTCCCTGGGGAAAGCTACCGGGTTTAGGTAATTAGGATTGTCATTGCCATTTGGCAATTTAGGGTCAGAATCAAGCAGGTTGATCTTTATATAGTCATTAACCCCTTTATAAGCATAGGCATTGTTATATTTATAGGTATCCCATTGTGTTGACTGGCCGACTTCAAAATGAAAATCATGCAGCTTATTAAATATCACATCATAGGTTGCCTTGTTATTAATCATTACACGTTGATTATAACCATAGTAGTTTGAAGCGTAGCTGTTACCCTGCAACAAAGTGCGGGCATAAAATACATCGCGATACCCTTCATTATAATCAACCAGGAAAGTTGAACTGATGTTGAATTTTCCAAGCTCAATGGCCAGCCTGCCATAACCCTGAATGAGATTGGTTTTGTTATCATCAAATCCTTTTTTATACTGATCAAGGTATTCGCCGTAATAATCTTTATTAGGAGCAGGCGGCGCGCTTAGGTCAGGGAAATAATTAATTTGGGCAAATCTGTCGCGCAGGGTTTTATTTCTCTGGCGTTCCAAACGGTTGGCATTAACCATAGCCGAGAAAACCAGCCATTTCAGGGGCTTCATGTTGATATTGAACATAGCGCTGTAGCGGTTAATACCGGTTTGGTCTGCAACACCTTCATTTTTAAGGTTACCCAATGAAAAGCGAAAGTTGGCTTTATTTGTGCCGCCTGAAATACCAAAGTTTATACCGTACACCAAAGCATTACGGTAATAAAGATCAGACCAGTCTGACTTTCCACTGTATGCGTTATTCAGCGAATCGCTTAGGTAGATGGGATAATTTTCGTCGTCTGAGTACCGGCCGTTCGTGGTGTACAAATCATAAAAACGTTGTCTGAAAGCGTTTTCATACCTGCCATTAATGGTGGTAACACCGGGTCTTTGCGCCAGGCCTATATAGGAGTTAAAAGTGATACTCCTCGCATTTAATGGCGATTTGGAAGTTAACACAATTACGCCATTTACCGCGCGTGGACCGTATATGGCTGAGGCTGCAAGATCTTTCAATACCTCAACCGAGGCAATATTGTTCATATCAATACCAGCGTATATGTTTGTGGCAGGCCCTATCCTGTTAAAATCATATTGCTGTATATCAAAAGCAAATGGATGTTCGGTTATTAAAGGTATACCATCTAAAACAACCAGGGGCTGCGACTGATATAATTCCTTACGGCTAAGCAATGGCATAGGCGCGCCCCGTATAAACATATTTTGTATTGTACCAGGTTCGCCGGACGGCTCCTGAATATACAAACCGGCAGATTTACCTTTTAACAATTGTTGAAGCGAAACGCCTGGAAACAAAGCCAACCCGGCCGGGTCATTGTTAACGCTATCAGCAAGTCGGTTGTATACAGTATGCCTCTTAACAATATTAATACTGTCTTTTAACACCGAATCTTTAACCGCGGCATCACGTTTGTTTCCGGTATCCGGATAATAGGTTAACCAGTTCAGGTTGCTTCTCTTCCCCTCATTTCCCTTCGCCAGGCCAGAAGATGTATTTATAATTATTAAATTAAAAATAATAAAGCACGGCCATAAGTATCGCATAATTAATCGATCTTTAGTTTGTGTTAAATAAAAAAGGTTGCTTACAGGATTATAATGTCACAAAACAGCATGGCTATTCAATGTCAAAAATAAAATCCTTCAGATGGTGATATAGGTCAGTTTTTTGTTCATACTAATAGTTTAAGCAGGTTAATATAAGTAGTCAAAAAAAGTCAATAAATAGCTAATAGTAAGCAAATTATGCTACAATTAACACATATTTTTTGAGCAGATTTTTTTCAAAGATATTTTCGTCATCAAAGCAGTGTAACCGCCTTAATGCCCAAAAAGTTGATCCTTAAATGATGGTGTGGTGTAATTTTTTATTCATACTAAATAATTTTAAACAGGTTATGTACGTAGTTGAAACAAGTTAAATAAACGGCTAACAACTCAACCGTTTAAGCTATTGATAATTAGTGATCTATAGTTGGTTAAAACAAATATATATGAACTGAAATGATTTAGCAAGGTTTATTGCTTATCCAATAATTTTTAATTTTTTTTTAATAAAACGTTTTACTTAATAACATTTCTCCAATAAAAACGTTTTACCATTATGATTATTTTAATAATTAATACAAATCACTGATTTGGCACCCGCAGTTTTAGAGCTGTAAATAATACTTTTATAATATTTCGGCCCACCAAAAACGCAGATAAAATGTAATCCTCACAGTTCTGTAAAATCTTTGTTATTATTTACCATTAAATATTCAGCCGAAATTAGGAGTCCTGTACACGAGGTGTATAACGAGCCAAAAACATGGGCTTGGGCCAGCTTTAATGTCATTGACCAAAGGGAGTAGACAAAATTACTTAAAAAGCACTACACGAATGGTTTACCACTAAACATATAACTACATCAAATCAGGTGCAATTTAATTGTACGCCTGCGATTTTATATGCGGGTATAAAAATCCATTAAACTTCATAAATGTTTTAAACTCGTATTGTTGCAAAATGAGCCATTCTATTGTAAAAATAATTTTACGGCTTTTAAGGGAAGTACCTAAAAAGAGGCAATTTTAAATCCAAACTGTTTTATTATTTGTAAAAGCTTATACTTATTATATTACGAAAATGTGAACTAATCAGCTTATTAAGCAGTATTGTTCAAAATCCGTTGCTAATCTCTACAATATATTCCTGTCACTGATCTGTTCATTTTTTTCTTTTTCAGATTTATTGAATTTATCAATGTACAACATGGATAAGATCATTAACACAAACACAAACAAGGGCTCGGCCGAAGCCAACATGGAATAACCACTATTGAGTTTTGCAATGAAGGCCGAAATAAGGTTAATACAAAAGCCAATATATATCCATTCTTTTATCCTGGCGGATACCTGCGGGATAAGCAACAGAAATGCCCCTATTATTTTAACCACTACAAGCTCAATCCTGAAATAGTTTGGAAAACCCAGGTGCTTAAATTCAACAGGGTTAGTGCCGGCATACCATGCGCTGAACAGCATAAAAAATGTAATACCGCCTGTTATTATCCAATAAGTTGTTTTGCTGTGTTTCATTTTGACAAGTTTTTACTCAATACGAGATCTCGATAGTTGCATTATAAGTAGCAGGGTTGTTAATATTGTTGATGATAAAATGAGCAACGTCGGCCCTGGATATTTTGAGGCAATTTTTCAGGAATGCGTTTATAGCTATACGATATTGTCCTGTTACCGGTTTATTGCTCAGTTGCGGCGGACGCATTATTGTCCAGAGCGTGTTGCTTTTCTTTACCAGTGCCTCCATTTTACGTAGGTCGGCATACATATTTCGCAGTAATTTCTGCACAATGTATTTGGCAACAAGTCGTATAAAAAAAGGCAGCACCGGGCTTATTTCAATAGCAGATGCCGAAATAAAGAAAACCCGCTCTATCCCTGCCCGCTGCATTGCCTGTAAAAGATTGGCATTGCCTGCAGAATATAAGGTTGTGGGTTTATCATTACCAAACCCTCCGCTTACACCTATTGCAGATATTACCGCATCCTTGTTCTCCAGGTACTTTTCAAACGTGCGGGAATCCGTGATATCGCCCTTAATTACCTCCAGGTTATGGTGGGTTAATGTTAAATTGGCGGGTGTGCGTAACACAGCCGTAACTTTATGCCCGGCTTGCAGCGCCAATTCAACACATTGCTCGCCTATGCCCCCATTTGCTCCCATAACTAACAGGCGGTAAACCGGTGGTGTATTTTCACTTTCCATTTTTTGATCTTTTTAAATGTTTTGATTCTTTATTGAGTCTTAGCGCATAAACACCTTATAAATGCAGGCACGCAGGAATTTTCAGGAAGGGTATGTCTAAAGCAATGTATTGGCGTGTATATTCAAGGTATCAGTTGAATTTAAAAACACTTAAAAAAACAATAGCGAAAAACAGTATCAATTGAACAAGGTAAAAGCGATTAAGCTTTGTTCTTAATTTATTACTTTGTTCCGTAAAACCCGGGCCACCATTGGCGATAACTTTCCGGAGCTTTAATCCCTGCCTTCTTCCGGCAACCAATCCGTTCAGAATTAAAATTACAACCAGCGTGAACTTTATCCTAAACCATACCTGTTCACCAAAAACTCCATGTGTCAACGCCATCATTCCCACACCGGTCAATATCAGTAAAGCCGCACCTATACCTGCGAGCCTTGAAAATTTTGAGGTCGCTTCAAGTAAGCCAGATGATATTTCCTGCCCGCCGTCTACTAACTTCCAAAATGTTTTAAATGTTGAATAGTCAATAATTGTAGTCCCAGCCATCATTATTAATCCGGTTAAGTGTAATGTAAGCAAGCCATCAATAAAAATTACTGTGTTCATAATGCTCTGATAAATTTTATAAATACTTGAAAATTAATTAATTACATCTATTTAAAACACAAGCTACTACCCTTATACTTTCTTTTGGTTGTATTTTATATTCAAATTTATGCCTTTTGGTAGTAACTATCAAAATATTATTTCATTTATTTAAAATTTACTACCAAAAGGCAGTAATTAAATTGAACAAAATTGTAGAATTGGTAAAATTGTGCGGTGCGAGTAAAAAGACTCTAATTGACTTTAAAAGGCCAGGAAACTATTAAAATAGCCGAAGACCGGGTACTCAGGGTTGCCAAAATGATGATGTATGGCCTGCTTGACGAGGATAAACAATTATGCATTAAACTGCTTACCCCCATTGACGAACGTTTTACCGGCACATTTCAAAAACAAAAGAATAAAACGCCTTGAAGAAAATTATAGAGAGGTCATATAAAAGAAACGGCTTCCTATTTATTATAGGAAGCCGTTTAATAATTGGATACACTACCGCATAGGCGTGATAATGCCTCTGCGTAAATGGCTTAGCAATTATACTTTTTCATAGGCAACATTCCCTTTAACCTTTTTACCTGAAATGCTAAAGCTTTTTACCGGTATTTTCCCATATACCACATTTAAAAGCGGTTTTCCATCCCTCAGGCTAACAATCCCAAAGCCTGTATTTGTTGACAAAAAACTCCTGAAGTCACCAACTTTTGAGTCGATGTGGAGCACTTTATCAACTGCGTCAAACCTGACACCTGTTAATGCTTGCAGTAATCCGTAACTCGACATGGCACGTGCGTACCAGTGACCGCATTCATACTCATTAAATGGATTGCGCACCCGGCCATCATAGCGATCGCGGCAAGTACGCACCACTTCAAGCCCTTCATTCACCTGTCCTGTTAATATCAGGTGCGAAGCCACCTGGTATTCTATACCTGTCCATACCTCATCGCTATAAACAAAAGGAATAGACAACTTGCCTCCCTGCGGCCAGGAGCATAACAACAACCCGCCCTCTTTACCAATGGCATAAGTAGGGCGCTGAGGATTAGCATGTTCCGACAAATCTTTTTTCAAATTGTACTTGTGTACCGCTGCCAGGTGCTGTTTTATTTTCCCCCGATCCAAAGCAACGTCTAAACCACACATATCCGCTATCCAGGCCCCCAGTATACCATCTGACAAACAGCCAGATCCATACTGATATTTCGGCCCCTCTTTTTTTAACAGGGCTGTAGCCTCTGCCGAACGGTTTTTCGCATTTGTCGGGTCGGCAGCATTCAGGCCGGTCCATTGTATTTTCTGAACAAAGTACTCACCATTAAACAAAGTGCTCTCCAAAAACGCTTTGCCTTTGGCAAATAAGGCTTCATATTTTGCTGTGGCCTCACCTAAAAATTTACCCATTGCCATAATTGACGTTAAAGCACCCAGATAAAAAGTAGTGCACATCGGATCTGCTCCCCAAAATTCAATATCGTAAGTGTTGTGATGGGGCTCTTCTAAAACACCATTGCCTCGCGGGTCCCAGGTTTTAATACAATAATCCATGCTCATTTTCACCTTCGGATATAGGCGTTTCAGCCAGGCGTTATCACCACTAATCCGCCACTCGCGGTATACCTTCATAATGCCGCCCAATTGCCCGTCTGATGCTGCGTGAAAATTATGCGCCACCGTACGTATTGGGATGGAAGTACGGAACTGCTGGTGTCCGTTACAATTCTGGCTCACTTCAAACTCGGTATTTCTCAATGTACGTTCAAGTGAAGGAAATAAATGTGAAACGGCTTGCGCGTAGTTCCATACATGGGTGCAGGAGCCATGACAGCTGCCCCAATTATCGCCGCAGCCCTCCCAGTTCCACATGCGCCCGTCAGTTTGCCGCAAAACCGTAGGTGATTTAAGGATAGTTAAATTTGCCGCTACCGCCTCCAGTACCTCTGGCGGAAGCGAGGAATCATAAAAAGCATCTTTAAAAAGCGTGGAATTTTTATAAAGCTGCTGATAATTTTGCTGCCAGTATGCAGCTACTTCATTTACACTTTTAAACCTGCCGCTGTACCAGGGTTTATGAAATTTATTCACAGGCTCACTAACCGCTTCGCAAGGCTGGTCATCATTATTTCGCGGCTCATCACCAATACGCAGGTTGGTATCAGGAACATACCAAGCCATCTGCAACTTTATGGTTTTCTTTTCGCCGGCGTTTAAAACCAACGGCACGTATAAGGACGCACCAGGCGCGCCTGCATCAACAGGTTCGTTTTTATTCAGGCTGGCGGCCTGAATAGTGTTCCAGGCCATAGTAACCGAGTCCCACCAATCGCCGCGGAACCAGCAGTGATCAACAACCGTATTGCCGTCATCGGTAAACACGGCAAAATCACCCGCCTTTTCAGGCGCCTTTTCTATACCATCCTGTGAGAGTATAAAACCGTTACTTATCGGTTTAATGGAATTCCTGCCATCCCTTTGTTGCATAAAATTCCTTGCATTGTACGAAAAAACGGCTTCAATATTTTTGCCGCTTGTGTTTTCAAACTCATACTCTAACCCGGCTACCGGCAGGCTTGAATTATCCGCATCGGTTGGAATAAAGGGATTCCATGCTGTAATGTTTACCTTTACTGGCATTGAAGCATCATGTAATTCTATTTGGGCGAAAGGGAAACGTGCGTTAAACCGGGCATCTTTAAATCGCGGCAAACCCCAGCTTTCACCACCGCCGCCAAGTCCGGAATCCCGTTGACCGAATTTTTTCCAGGCTGGGACCGGGCCTTCCAACACCCGCGCTCCCTTGTCCATGCCCTTTATGCTGATAGCGGCAAACATGCAAGGTTCATTATATATTTCGGGATTATTGCGTACCGATACGTGTGATATAGCGCCTGTGCCTTCTATACATATCATACCGGCGCCAATACCGCCCAAAGGAAATGCAATGCGACTTAAAAAAGCATCTTCATAAGGTTCATTGTAGGCACGCTTTCCATCGGTGGTATTATTTGTTACCGGTATTGGATGAGCATTGTTACCCGGGTGGTCCAGGCGATTTTTAGGCGAGGCAAACAACTCAGTAGGTATCGCGGAAACACCTAAAGCGCCAATACCTAAATTTTTGAGGAATTTACGCCTGTTATTATCTTCTTTCATAACGGTAAGTTTTATAGGTTATAAAGTCTTTTTCATAAATTTCAGCCTGGCTACGCGCATTCCATCCAGACCTGATTTCAATACTACATCAGTGCTACAATATAATACTGATCTTTTATCTTAATGATCTCTGGCGTGGCCACCGGAAGCTGCCCTACCAGGTATTGATCATTACATTCACTATCAACTATAGGCACATACCTATAGTTACTTTGGCTGTAGGTTATATCAAAAGCAAGCAGCAGGATCATTGTTACACAGTACTTTATCACCCCGCTTTCATAATTTTTAATTATTTAACCTCAACCGGCCAATTATCCGTACGGAACGGCCCAACCGGCAAGCCATTTTTACCAAATAAATTACCTATAGCTGTATTGCTAAAACCATAGCGTACTGCCACGGGTTGCTTTACCTGCGGGCTCCAGACTACTATCTCATCTTTTTTAACCGATGCATCGGCCGGGTAAAATATCTTATCCTCTCCGGCTATAAATAATTCCTTAATAGCTGTTCCCCTTATGGTTAGTCCCTTATCTGCATTATCAAATTGTATGATGGCCTTTGCTTTATTGATGATTATATTTTTAAATATCGGGCTTTTATAAACAACATCCGACAGATGGTAAGTTTCGGCGAGCGCCCAGTTGGCTAACCGCAAGCCCACATCGTATTTGTTGGCAGGGTGTACATTATTAGTATCGGCAACCAGATCGGTTATTACCACCATACCGGTGTTACTGTGTTTCATGCTTTTTGTTTGCGATTCGCGCATGAGAGCCCCTACATTTTTAAGCTGATATTTAAACGGCGCGACCTGTACAAAATAAAACGGGATATCCTTGTTCCACGCTTTACGCCAGGCATCTATCATTGATGTAAACAAACGCGGATAAGTAAGGGCATTTATCGTATTATTTTCACCCTGGTACCAGATTGCCCCGGCTATGGCGAAATTTTTTACAGGAGCTATCATGCCGTTATAGGCATATCCCGGCAAATTAGGGCACTGTCCGTTTGCCGCTATTTTAGTTGCGGCCTGCTTTAAAACGTCATCGTTGTTAACTACACTGTCTGGTGTCCATACTTCGGCAGATGAGCCTGACCAGGCAGCTTCTATCAGTCCAACCGGCACATTTAGTTTACTGTTTAAATTTTTGCCGAAAAAATAACCTACCGCGCTAAATGATCTTAGTGTGTTGCTGTCACAAACGGTCCATTGTGCGTTACAGTCATTTTGCGGCTCGTGGGCTGTTGCTTTGGGAATGTGAAAAAAGCGAATGTTACTGTTACCGGCAACCGGCAACACCTCTTTTATATCCTGCAAACCCCAATTACCACTCATTTCCATATTGCTCTGCCCCGAACATATCCATACCTCCCCTATCATGATGTTGGTAAGCACGATGGTATTATGTCCTTTTAAGGTAATTGTATAGGGCCCGCCGGCGGCCGGTGTAGTGATGTTCAACAACCAGTTGGCATTGCCATCGGGCCTTATTTCGGGATAAATCTTATTGTCCCAGGAAGTGGTAACTACAATTTTTTCATAAGGTTCGCCCCAACCCCATAACTTTACCTGGCTTTGCTGCTGCAAAACCATATTACTACCAATAACGGCCGGCAAACGGACATCAGCATAAGATATCATACGGGCACAAACCATGATGAGCACCGGTAACGCTTTTATAAACAATATCCTGATATTACTTTTCATTAAACTTTATATATTTTGATTTAGGGATAATATAACTGTATACCTGGTAACCCAGTTCGCTCCAGGCACTTTGTTCAGGGAAATCTCTGCCCGGATATAGCTGCTGCTGGTTAGGTACGAACTTTATTTTGACCCTTATGGCAGTAAGGCCTTTGCTAAGTTTAGCGGGGATTAAAAATTCATCGTCCCTGAAACGCCTGTTGGATGTTTGCACGTCATAAACACGCTTGCTAAGTTCGCCGGCCGGCCTTGAAACAACACAGGTGTTGGCCCCCGCCAGGTACCATATCCCCGCTTTTTTCCATTGTATTTTTTCCGGCGCCTGCCCATTAATGGCTTTAGCTATATAGACTTCTGCGGTTTGATTGGGATAACTGTAGTCAAGCGTCCGGCGTAACAGCGCACCTTTATTGTCAGCACTGAGTTTTACTGTAAACTCTGATGTACCGCGGGTATAACGCCCGTCTTCATTATGCGGGGGATATATTTCCTTACCCATTAATTCTTTGTAACCAGGTTTCTTGCTCAGATCATACCCCCATGCACCTTTGGGGTAAGTATCCGGTCCCCATTCAAATCTTGAATTGACAACCTGTACCGCTGACGCTCCGGGCGAATTGTAAGCATGCTGCTGCTCGCTTTTTATTTGTCCAATATCTATAGCATCGGTTTTTATTAATGATGGCGCGGGTAAGCCATACCAATAGGTAACGGTTTCATAATGTTCTTGTGATACATTTTCGCTGTGCTCAAAACGGATCACGGCGCGATTGCCAAAGGGCATCAGATCGGCAATCAGGAAACGGTATGCCGACTGGATGAGGTCTTTCTCATTAACAGCCGTTTCCTTTTTTGTCGACCCGCAGGGATGACCGGCCAAAGGTAAGGTCATGTTTTCGCCGCCCCAATAGTCGCCGCCGCCAGCCCACTCTTCGGTGCCAGTGCCATAGGCTTGCGGTGTTTGACTGTCGTCAAAGAAGAAACGCGGGTCGCCCTCCAAAGTATTCAGGTTGGCATTGTGTGAAAATATGAACGAAGTACCCACAAAGCTGCCCGACCAATCCCTGTGTCCTTCCACTCCACGGGTATCAAGCCAGGCCATATCCTGCCCCAGGTCGGGTTTGGGAAAATCGCGATAGGTTGCATGAAAGTAGCTGCTCAAATTTGGTTTCGTATTTAACGGTTCGTACCTGATCTCATAACCAATCTGAGTGTCCTGTGGGGATATACCTGTCAGTTCAAATTTGGCCGATTTAAAAAACGGCATTGGATAATAACAAGCCAGTTCAACCTTTTCATCAGCATAATTAAAATGTATATTGATAGGCAGCCCCTTCACAAACTCAGCTTTGCTATCGCGGTTATACAAAGTACCTGCGCCAAAGAACAAACACAAAGGCGCGTCAACCGATGGATATTTTGCTCCATCCCAGGTTACCCGGATCCTTAAGCGTTCCAGATCAATAGCCTTATTGGCAGGTAACGTAAATTTCAATGCTCTGATGGATGAATTTGCCGCATTTATAGCGGATACCAGCACTTCTTTTTTATCAAGTTTTATTTTGCCGCGCACCGTTTTAACATTTTTAGGGGCGATGTCCGTTCCGGCGCGGTTTAACAGGTCTGTTACATCCTGGTCGGGTGCTTTGCTTGCATCCCATGATTTAACAGGTTGCGAAATACCGGCATCATTAGCGTATAAATGATAGATGTAGTAACCCGTACCATAAAATGTACGGGAGTAGGCAATACTCATAGAATCCCGGAAAGGCATGGGCGTCCAAATCAGGTCGGCGCCTTTAGTGGTGGCCCATGTCCATGCCCAGGGTTTTGGAAAAGGTTTATTAGGTATAAATTCGGTTTGTTTAAACACTTTATCGGCATTTACAGGTGCGGCAGTGGCTGTTTCCTTTACTATATTATCTGTACCGTCTACCATGAAATGCCAGGGACTGCCATGCCAGTGGTTTGTCCGGAAGAAATATAATATGCCTTTGCCTTTTACATCAAGGGTAACATTTTCATCCTCCTTGTTCATAAAAAGAAAATGGGAGGCGTCGTACCCGCCGCCGTTGCGGTCATAAGTGCTCCGCATATAGGCCCTTACCCCTACACGCTGAAAGGGCAACAAGTCCCAGCGGCGATAGGCATCTAACCCAATGGGAATGGCTGGTGCTTTACCTGACCTTTTTTTTACCTGCGCATATGAATGAACAGGCAAAGCCAGGATTGCTACCCATAAAAGTACCTGCAAAAAACGCTTCCTATTATTCAAATAACTCATAAATGCTACTCCTTTATTTTCCATTGCAGAGGAGCTAAAGAGAGCCCTTTCTTGTCCCAGCCTGTATTAGAAATGAACCAGCCTTCTTTTTTATCATATACTACTTCGGCGGCGTGAACAGGTAATGTGCACACCAGGTTTTCTACAGGAAAATTCTCCGGGTCTTTGGAATAATACACATCTGTACGGTTATAACTTGTCATGGCCCGGCAGATAAATAAATAAAACATACCGTTTTTATGTACCACGAACGAGCTTTCGGCATCGCCGCCCCAGTTAACCTTAAATGGTTGCACGTGCGCTATTTTGGCGCCGCTCCAGTGCAAAAGGTCATTACCGGTACGCACCGCTACTGACGAGCGAAGATCAACCTCATTAAATACCTTCGTGTAATAGTAGTAATATTTACCCTTGTATTTCATGATATAGGAGTCCCTGGCGTGCCCGGGATCGCTGAACAGCGGGTTACGGTCATGCCTTGTCCAGGTGTAAAGATCATTACTGGTAGCCAGGCATAGCTGCCCCCATGAAGCATAATTTGGCGCGTTTTCCTGCATATTGCCTATGTTATAAAACATGTAATAAAGCCCGTGGTCTTTTAGGATATATGGAGCCCATAATACACGCTCTACGCCGGGTTTTGCAGTTAAGGCATACCCGTGATCTTCCCATTTTGACTGTTTGATAGATTTGGCCGTAATATGAAAAAAACGAGTCTCGTTCCAGGGCGAAACCGGTAAGTGATGGATAATACCGAACGCATGCCAGGTACCGTCTTTGGCTTTTATAAAAGTATGGTCATTGGTATACCAGTTTCCGCCTTCGCGGGTATCATTAGGGTCAAATATGTGAACAAAAGGCCCGCTTATTTCCGGGATTTCCAATGCCGGCTTTTGTCCTGAGGCCGTCATACTGCTGACCAGCAACACAATTGTCGATACCAAAGTAATTTTCATAATTTTAATTTACGCCAGATGTGCTTGTTATTAATATTTTTTTTGTTCAGCATCAGAAGTTATCAAACTTTGCTTTTTACCATAGCGCCTTACCCTTAGCGCCGCCTGTTCTTTATGTGCAGCAAAACCTTCCAGTTCGCATAAGCGCATGGCATACTCACCGATAAAGGCGCTTGCCTCCTCCGTGCATCTTTGATACGTACAATTTTTAAGGAATTTACCCACCCAAAGACCGCCGGTATATTTAGCCGCTTTCATGGTAGGCAAAGTATGGTTAGTGCCAATAACCTTATCGCCATAAGCTACATTAGTTTCGGGGCCCAGGAACAGCGCGCCGTAATTGGTCATCTTATCCAGAAAAAACTGCGGTTCCTTTGTTAATACCTCCACATGCTCATAAGCCAGCTTATCGGCCTCAAAAACAGCTTCTTCTTCGCTGGCAACCAAAATAATAGACCCATTTTGTTCCCATGCCACCCGGGCGATATCTGCTGTTGGCAATAGTTGCAGCTGGCGCTCAATCTCCATAACGGTTTCCTTTGCCAAAGCAGCCGATGTAGTAATAAGTGCAGCCGGCGAAGTTGGGCCATGCTCTGCCTGGCCCAAAAGGTCACAGGCTACCATTTCAGCATCGGCTGTATCATCAGCGATAACCAATACCTCCGTGGGGCCGGCAAACAGATCGATACCTACACGCCCGAATAACTGGCGTTTTGCTTCGGCTACGTAAGCGTTACCGGGACCAACTATCATATCAGTAGCCTTAATGGTATCAGTGCCTACAGCCATGGCCACCAGGGCCTGCACGCCGCCCAATATATAGATCTCATCGGCGCCAGCCAGGTGCATGGCACATACCGTAGCCTGCGGAATTCGTCCGTTTATAGGCGGTGTACACGCTATTACCCGTTTTACGCCTGCCACCTTTGCTGTTAACACACTCATGTGGGCCGATGCTACCATGGGGTACCTGCCGCCCGGAATGTAACAACCTACACTGTTAACCGGAATATTCTTATGCCCCAGAAACACACCGGGCAGGGTTTCTATCTCCACATCCAGAATGGATGCCCTTTGTTGTTCCGCAAAAAACCTGATCTGTTTTTGGGCAAATAAAATATCGTCTATTACCTGTTGGGGAGTATTGCTCATAATTTCGCTGATGCTTTCCTCACTAAGCCTGAACGATGCCGGCGACCAGTGATCAAATGACTCCGAATACCGCCTTACAGCCTCATCACCATGCTCTTCAATATCGCTTATTATTTTTTGTACGGTTTTTTTAACTTTTGTATCCGCATCCTTAATGTCCAACGCGCTTCTTCCGCTTTTTAAAACCTCTGCCATTGTTATTTTTATATAATTATTTGTTATTACTCTCCTGAAGGTTTTGTTAAGCTTTGTGTTGTACTTACCGGCACACCAAAATTTGGCGTACCATCTGTGTTCCAGGTAAACTTTTGTATTCTGGGACTCCTTGCACCGCCGCAACCCAGTCCGCTTTGCGCGTTAGCGTGGTAAATGATCCAGTCTTCTTTACCATCTTTTGATTTAAAAAAACCATTATGGCCCGGCCCAAACACGTTGTTTTCAATGCTTTTGCTAAATACCGGGACGGCGCTCTTGGTCCAGTCGGCGGGGTTTAACGGATCGCCGTTCTCTTTAAGGCTGAGCATACCCAAACCATAATTATCGGTATGACAACTGCTGCCGGAGTATACCAGAAAAACGCGACCTGCCGCATTCTTCAAAATCTCGGGCCCCTCATTAACAGCCGATCCGTTTTTTTCCCAGTCATATTGTGGCAGCGATAGCTGAACCTTGTGGGTTTTGAGCGTCCAGGGGTTTAACATTTCGGCTATATAGATGCGCTGGGTAATGTCTGATCCTGAAATTTGACCGCTCCAGATAAAGTATAATTTATCTTTATACTCCAGTACAGTACCGTCGATAGCAAAAAAATCACCATCAGGGTCGCTCAGCTTGCCTTTATCTGTCCATGAACCATCCAACGGCTCCGCAGCTGAATTTTCCAATACAAAACAACGCTGGGTGGCAAGGTCTGATGATGCGCCGGCTGTGTAATACATATACCATTTCCCCTGCAGATAATGCAGCTCGGGCGCCCAGATATTTTTAGAGTTAGGGCCGCTTGCGGGAGGTGTCCACACAACGGTAGGGTTGGCTTTGGCCAGCTCAGATATTGCCGGTGTTTTGGTAATGGAAATTTTAGATACCCCGGTGCTCATATAATAAAATGAGTTACCGCTTTTAATTACCCAGGGATCTGCACCGCTGCCCAGTAAAGGGTTCTTGAAAGTTGTTTCTTTTTTTGGAGGATCAGGCGGTTGTACCACATTTTGAGCGCTTTTTTTGGTACATGATAAAATGATGATAACCGGGGCCAGCAACAATAGTAACCGTACCCAATAATTGTGTTTGATAGCTTGTATGATCAAGGTTCTGTAATCTCTTTTCATTGGTATATATTTTTGTTGATGTGTTAATTGCCCCACAATTTAGGGTCGTTACCTTTACTTTTTCGCCATTCGTTACGCCAGCGGTGTATATCAACCGGACCTATCATTGGCTTAGGCCTGCGGGCTGCGGCGTCGGGTATAGGGAGTATCCGTTCGGCCTTATCCTGGTACCAGTAAGCTACACTTGCCAGGTCAAGCGTTAATACATTGGTACTGCCATGCTCAATGGTGAATTTCAAGGAGCTGTCAAAATAAACCGGATCGGCAATATTAAAACGGTATATATGTGTTTTGCCCAGGAAACCGATGTCATTATTCACTTTGGCATAACCAAAATATGGGGTGCTGTACGGTGTTTTGGGTGCACCCCAGGAAGTATTAAAATAATCCTCGGTACCGGTACCGTTCAGCGCGGGTTTATCGTCGCCGTCAATGAATATCATGTCGTCACCTTCGCCGTACCAGTATGGAGTGGGCGAATGCACATAGTAATTTACGCCCACAAAATGGCCTTTGCCTTTAATATCGGCTATTACATAATTATTGGCGCCTGTTTTATTAGGCTTATTGGGACCAAACATCCAGTGCTCATTTTCAACACTATCTGCCGGACCGGTTAGTTGTTTATTATACCAGGCATGAAACCTGCCGGTATTGGGCGGCAGCTTTTTCATTTCTGTATAATCCACATAAAAATAAAAGGCTGTAATATCTTTACCCGATTGGTTTTCTATCTCGATACGTGCCCCTTTTGCAAAAGGCATGGCAAAGTAGCTTACCAGGCCATTCCCGTCAGACGGGGTTGCCAGTAAAGGCGCAGAGGTGAACAAATAGGATTCCTGCCAGCCCTGGCCAAAAAACGGCCCGATTGGCGATTCAACAGAGGGATAATCGTTACCATCCCAATACATCCGGATAATAATATCATTTCGGCTCAAAAAGCGTGGCTCGGGTGCTATCGTAATCCAGATATGATCAATAACGCCCGCGCCTTTTACATTAAAAATGGTACGCTTATCGCCGTTTTTAATATTTTGTAGATTGTCATGATTATCGCCGCTTTGGTCATAACTGCTTACCCGCTTTGATTTTACATTATGTTTTATCTCTGTAAGCCCCATCATTTCCTGGGCATGTACCTGCACGATAAAAACAAGCAAAAAGGCAATTGATATGTATTTTAATAATCTCATACTGATAGCTTAATTACCCCAAAGTTTTGGATCGTTACCTTTGCTTTTGCGCCATTCGTTGCGCCACCTGTGGATATCGCCAATGTTGATGAGCGGCATAGGTTTCCGCGCGGCCGCATCCGGAATAGGTGGTACCGGATTGGCTTCGCTCTGGTACCAATAGGCCACACTGGCAAGGTCAAGCGTAAGCACGTTGTTATGTCCGTGTTCAATAGTGAATTTGAAAGCTTTGTTAAAATATAACGGATCGGTAATGTGAAACCGATACAAATGTGTGCGCCCCAGCCAGCCTATGTCATTATTAACCCGGGGATAGCCATAGTAGGGATGTGAGAAAACAGATTTAGGACACCAAGCAGTGTTAAAGTAATCTTCGGTACCGGTACCATTAAGTGTTGGTTCGGTCGCATTATCAATAAATATCATTTCATCACCCTCACCATACCACACCGGTGTGGGCGAATTAACATAATAGTTTACCCCCACAAAATGACCCTTGCCTTTAATATCGGCAATCACGTAGTTATCCTTACCCAACAGGTTGTTGCCGGGTTTACCCAAAATCCCCCATTCGTTCTCTCCTTCGGTTTTTGAGGTCCCCGTGAGCTGTTTGTTATACCAGCTGTGAAAGCGCCCGGTATTGGCAGGCAGCTTATCCAAAGCGGCATAGTCAATGCTGTAGTAAAAATGACCAATGCTGCGGCCCGACTGGTTATCTATTTCGATCCTGGCACCGTTACTAAAGGGCATGGTAAAATAACACACCATGCCACGCCCCTCAACCGGGCTTGCCGAAAGCGGTAAGGCACTATATTCATATGATTCGTTCCAGCCCTGGCCGAAGAACGGACCTATGGGTGATACTACAGATGGATATTCTTTACCATCCCAATACATTTTAATGATCACATCATTACGGCTCAGCGTACCGGGATCAGGCGCCATGGTGATCCATATATGATTAATTATCCCCGCGCCTTTTACTTCAAAAACGGTTTTCTTTTCGTCTTTGGCGATTCTTATAAAATCGTCGCCGCCGCCGGTGCGATCATAGCTGCTGATCCTTTTGGAGGTCATCCCCTGTTGTATCTGTGACAGAGCCGACAGGTCATTATTCAAGACCTGCGCATGTACAGCACTGTTGATCAGCACAGTAACAAAGAGTAAAATATTAAGAATTATTTTTTTCACGTGATGTTATTGTTTAAACATTTGGTCAATTGCCGGTTTTGCCTTGATTTTTATGGCCGAGTTTTTAGTCACCTCCCAAAAGCTTTCATGCTGCTGTATCTGTATTTGCGAAGTAACTATCCAGCTCTGGATCCAGCCGGTTAACGTACACCATGCTCCCCAACCTGCGTCGGAGTTGGACGCCCAGTAGTCCCAGCGGCCATAATCAAAGGCGCGCATCCAGGCGCCATCTAAATCATTATGTTTGGTGCTTTGTACCTGTATCCGGGTCATGAAGTCAGACAGTTTATCAACCGCATCCTTATATTTCTTATTACCGGTGGCTTGTGCCGCCTCATTCAGGCTGAACAGGGCAAAATTGCAGGTATACAACATACAGGCAGCTTTTTCGCCGTTCCTAAAAATGAGCGATCCCTCATCTGAACCATAATCGGCATTGGTATTCAAGGCTTTGAACATGCCTTTTCCTTTGCCCAGTTCCTCCTGTATGGCGCCGCTTGCATCCTGATATTTCAATATTTCATTCACCATTTTGTCAAGCCATTGGCGGTGTTCTTCTGTATCTTCAATCCGCACCAGCCAGGCCAGCGGCAATATCATACGGGCACGCTGCGTTTGCATACTGCTGCCCCACAACCACTTTTCGGGGTAGGCATCCATGGTTATTTTAATAGCCTCTTTTGTACGGGCAAGCAAGGGCTCATACCCTGTTTTACTGTATAGCCATAAATAACAAGCCCACATCCATGATTCAAAGTGCGGTGATATATGTGTACGGTCCTGATCATAATAATGCTGCCAGCCATTTTTAATAATATCCGCTTCTTCCAGGCGCTCTCCCCTGAAACCTTGTTTGCCGGTTGTTCGGAAATTGCCCAGGATAGCTTCGGCCAGTTCCTTATCCCATTTATCGGTATGCAGATATGATGACGCGGCTATAGCTCCCAGTATAGCCCGGGAATTGTCATCGCCATAAAAAGTTGTTGAGTTGGAAGTTGACCAGCCTAAAAGACCATAAGCGGCGCTTTTAGGATCATTTTTATTACCAGCCCGCAAGTTGGATGTTTTGAACAGGTAATTAATCAAATTGGCCGATTTGGCTTCATATTCCTTATTATTTAACAGCCTGCCGGCAGCGGCCATGGCCATACTTACCTCGCCCTGTACATCGGCCCGCATCCAATAACGGTATTGCTGGCTGCCGTCATAGTAAATGGTAGAGGTATGGCCCTCAATAATCCCTTCGCTGCCATTACCATTGGGTTTACTTTGGCTTACCGGCGGCCCAACCGGAGTAGAATTATTGGACCCATCGTATTTGAGCCAGTCGGATTTCCAGCTTGGATCAATAAAAAAACGACCATTGTTAAACCATTGCGCGCCTTTTTTAATACTATTCAACCGGGCTGTAGCCGGTAATGGCTCATCGCGGTTAAACATTGGTTTAACATCTTCAACCCATTTATCCAGGTTAACGGTTTTATTACCGGTTATGCGCGCTAAAATATATTTCCATACGGCTTTAATGGCCTGTTGCGGACCATACCGTCCGGTTTCAAAATTACTTAAACCGGTCATGCTGATCAGCGCGCCGCCCCGCTCAAAAAGCAAGGGATAGGCTTTGGTATCTTTAAGCCCATATTCAGCTTTGTCAAAACCTACCACCTTGGCCAATACAATTAGTGGGTTATTTACCTCAACCGGCAGTATATAGCTATTTTGTATGGCCAGCAGAGCCATCGGCTTTAACTCATTGCCAAACACATCTGCGGTTATAACGGCACGCTCCAGGTGGGTTTCAACCGGCTTTTGAGGGATGTTTAATCCGGGAAATGCCGAGGGGTATTCCACATAAAGCTTTAGCCCCTTTTTATTGGCCTGGTTAAGTATTGCTTGAGTGATCTGGTTAACCGGATCAGTTTTTGGGTACGCGTCGGCAATAATAAATACCCCTGCCCCGTTTGCAGCAGCATTTATTGCCGCCCTCGGAGTGCTGTATTTTTTGATCACGAAACCTTCGCGCTTCAGCAGCTGGTAAAGGTCATTCTTTTCGCTGCCATAAAAATACACCTGCTTACCTTTTGCAAAGCTTTGGGTAAAGGTTAATGTAAGTAGCAGGCACGCCCAAACAACACTTTTAATTGTTATAGTTGTTTTCATATCATTTATTGTTGTGGTTTTTCAACCAGACCAGATCGCTCTTTTTTTAGTTCGATAATTTATCTGTATCTATTTGTTATACAATTCATTCAGCAAACGTAAAGCTTCATTACTAACCACTCTATCGGCACCAGCTTCCATGTATGACCATTTGCCCGGGCCGGCCTCATACCCTCCCAATTGCAGTGCTTCTTGGGTGGGGATATACCCAATGTTGTTTTCACCATAAGCTGCTACTATGGTATAAGCAAACGGTGAGTTTTTTTCGATCTCCAGAGCGGTTTCTACAAAGGGTTCGCCGGGTAAAAAAACTATGGCCAGTGAACCCAATTTTATGGCGCTGAAACGGGCCAGGGCATCAAGTTTGTTCACTACACCTGTTCCCTGCCTTACCCCAAGCTGTAGCGCGCTACGCGAAAAAGCAAAATCAGCATGGTTTATCCCTGCCTCGTTTTGGCCGTTCAACACTGTTTTGGCCAAAGCAAGCCCGTGTCTGTGCGCGTATAAAGGCCCCATAGAAACCGTTGGCGGGTTGGTATCACCAGCTGCTCCGTTTAAAAACATGGGCATACCGTTTTGGGCTGATAATTCCAGCGCCCTGCACATCTCTCCGGGAAACTCAGATGAGATATGTTTCATGCACATTTCGTGCACAGGATGGCAAATGGCCTGAACTACCGTGGCTACTCCTTTACCATCCTCATCGTAAAAACGGATAGTTTTAACACGCCTGTCAACAGGGGGCAGATCAAGCAGTTGCGGAGCTATGGGCTGTATACTGTCTGACATGATGATACCGCCGGGTGTTTTGATACGGCGCTGCATCGAAAAATTGTTCAGCTCATCATAAAAGAACGACAGGGTACATGGCCTGGCGGCTGCAACAGCAAGCTTAATGGCTTCTTTTATCCTGAATTGTACCTGGGCCAGCCAGAACTGATAGATCTCCGTGAGGTATAAATCTGATAACGCTACGGACTCAGGTGCATTGTGGGTATGCGTACAGGTAAAAATGATCTTGTCCGGATCAATACTATCAGTCATGCCCTGTTTAAATTTGTCCCATCCGCCAACGGCGGTATCATTTAGGGCAATCAGGTCGGTTGAAACCAATGCCACTATTTCGGAATCCCACCTGAGTACCAGAACACGCGCTTTTAACGGTAACCTTACCGATTCAAACGGTTCATAAAGCCCATTAACAGATGAGGTTAGCAAACCCACTTCCAATGGTGGGGTTATATCAGTAACCGAGGTACCGGCAAACAATTGAGGCAGCGTCATTTTCTATTTTTGCTTTTTAACCCAGTTTAATGATTGCTGCCAAAACTGGTCATAGCCCTCCCATAGCTCAAAGTTTATTCCCCAGTGCGGCGCCGGGTCAGACATGTAGGTTAATACACGGCCCTTGCCATATTCGCCGGCCACAACCAGCGGGTGCCCGGTTTCTTTTACGCGTACCAGTACCTGTCCTTCAGGCTTTTCATTTACCTCGTTATAACCAAATATGGGCGGAAATTTGTTCCATGCCAGTCCCTTAACCGCAGGGTGATCAGGTATCAGCACCTCCGCTGTAAAACCTGCCGATGACTCAACCAGATCCTCAATCAGCAAACAATCAACAGGTAAAACTTCCTTTAGCGAGCTCCTGCCCCATCCTGATTTTGCCTGCACACCGCTGAAGGATAACCAGCCGCCCAGCATCATCATTCCGCCGCCATCGTTGATCCATTGTTTGATCACATTAAGCCTGTCAGGAAATGTCACTACTTTATTTTCGCGCCTGGCACGGTCAAAAAAGCTTGGGTATAAATGAAAACATTTAGCTTCAACATCGCTAATGATCAAACAGGCCGAGTGCTCCAGGTACTCTTCCAGCTTACCTGGCTCCAGGCGGTATAGTTCCCAGTTAGCCAGGGGTGTTACATCAACCAGGTGTTCGAGTGCCTCGGTGAGGCGTTCGCCGTAAAAATGCAGATCGGCATCTTTTGTTTCTGTTCCAAAGGGGGTTTCGATAAATGTAGGGCCAACGTGAAATACCCAGTCGCCGAGGTATAATACGTGTTCGTCTTTTGATCTGAATTCTTTTTTTGCTCTCATAAATTTTTTAGCATGTTGTATTAATTATTAATTTTTTTTGGGGATTATTCTACTACAGATAATTTTGTTTTGTTGCCGGCAACATCAGCCTCCACATTTTTGGAGGTGCGTACGGCCAGATAATCGAGGTATGCTTTTGATGTTTTTTTAAATACAATGAATAGTACTACACAGACAATGAGCTCCGCCATGCCCCTTAGATAATGCCCAAACCAGGCTTCGGTGAGTCCCTGTATCAATAATGATGTTGCGGCGAAGCCAATAGCTGCCACCCCCAAACCGCGAAATATAGGTTTCACAATGTTTGTTAATGGTGTTGCCCCATGCTTCACCCTAAATGGTTTCCAGAAACCTAAAGGATGTACCCGCTGGTAAAAATCGTTCAGCAACTTTTCGGGATCGGGTTTGGTTAATAAGGCTACGGTTACCCATAGTATGGTGGTGAGGGCCATTACCAATAACGTTGACCACCACCAGGGCAATACCAGATTTTGCGCCCAGGTAACACCCAAAAACAACAGCGCCTTAGGGCCCAGTACCACCAGGCAAAAAATAGCAGCCCCGCCAAATGATGCGGCCATCCGCGCCGGACCATTAAAACGCCACCACCACCATTGGGCCCAGTTTGCGGGCAGTTCGGCGGCGCTAAGCTGCAGCATGAATATGGCCACATCAGTAATAATGCTTACGTTGAATACCACGGCCATAGCCAGGGATATGATAATAGCCATACCAACCTTGCCCATCATCATATAATGTTTTTCGCTTGCCGAACGCACAAACCAGCGCCGGTAAATATCACTTACCAGCACCTGGCTGCCAAAGTTCAGGTTATCGCCCACGGTTGACATGGTAGCCGCCATCATGGCCGCCACCAGCAAACCCATGGCTCCATGCGGCAGCATTTCTTTCATGAGGCGGCCATACACCAGTTCGCGGTCGGCGCCGGCATTGCGCAGTTCGGGCCACAATACAGCTGCCGAAATACTGGGCAGCGTAACCAGCAGCAATAAAAGGAACATGCTGATAGCGGTTACCACATACATGGTCAATGCTTCGGAAGGTGTGCGGGTTGATAAGATACGCTGCCCTTCCATCGCCCCACCCATCGGCGCGGCATCGCCGCCATAGCCAATGCTTTGCCCAAACATCCAGGCCATAGCCGCAGCAAGTGGAAATACATCATGTTTGGCCGGCGGTGTCATTTGCAGCATTTCGGGATGGGTTGAACCAAAAACATGCGAAATGGCAGCGGTCATAGCCACAGGTCCGCCAAAATGTGCCAGTGTAAGCCCGGCAAGCGTAACAGTCCCGATAAAGAAAATACACATCTGGATGAGGTTGGAGATCACTACGCCCTTATAACCTGAAAAGAAAACAAACAGGAAAGAAATGGGTACCACCAGGTACATGGTTTCCAGTTTGGTAAGCCCAAACGCGGGCCCCATGATCTTAAAGGCTGCCAGCAGGGTGATCCCTGTCCAGGCAGGCATGGCTATTAACGAGGTACGTACTGCTATCCATATCCTCATAGCCGATGCCGCCCGTGCGGGGAATCTCAATCCATAAAATTCAAGTGAAGTAAACAAGTTAAGGCGACGCCAGAATACGGCAAACAATACACCGCCAATAAACAGGGCCAGGCCAAACCTGCTCAAATACCACCAGGAAACAAAAGCCCCAGTTACAACGGCCAAACCGCCATAACCCGTGGCCGCGTCCGGACTAACGAGCGCCGCGGTGTATGATATGCCGTTTAGCCAGCCGGGAATCTTGCGACCGCCCAGAAAAAAGTTCTCCAGGTTGCCTGATGCAAAACGCCTGTGCCATAAAGACATCCCAAACATCAGTACCAGGTATCCTGCTACTATCCAAATATCCGGTTGGTTCCAATTCATATCTTTCTTTTATGATAATTAATTTAGCCAATTAATTATAAAACACTCAAGACTTTTGTTCAGCATATTCAATATGAATACGTAGTCATTTTTAATTATTACACGAACTTTTGCTACTGACATAGGGGTTATTATCACTTTCTAATTATTTAATATCAGGTTTTGAGATTCAAACCCTGTAAAAGAATTTATATTCCGATTTTATGGTTTATTAAAGATATGAATGCGTATTCAAATTTATAATTTTACTTGTAACTTTCTTATAAAATATCAAAATAAATTTTCGACTGGTTTATAATCCTTTTATCCTTTCGGCCAGCGGCGCAAGCGGTGGCAGGTTACTTTCAGGACTGTTTAAATAAAAGTAAGCGGTAGCCGAGTAATTATCAACCCGGTAAAAATTCACCCATTCATCTGCCGGGAACTTATCACTAAAAAGATCAGGATATGACGGATCATCAAGAAGCTTTATTAACCCGCTGGCGGTCATTACCGATACGGGCTTCACTTTTCCGCCCGCCTTTGCTATCGCCCTAATAAGGTCTCTTCCAGCCCCTCCCATTTGCTGTATGGTTACGCGGCAATCGGCACTGAAATAGATAGGATCAGGTATGTGATAACGATAAAAGGCAAACTGTTTCTTTTGCTTATCCACCACCGTTGCTCCCTGGTATAATTGCGAAAAGGGGCCCAGGTTCCAGGCCGAACCGATGTAATCTTCCGTACCCGAACCAACCAACGTAGGATGATCTTTGTCGCCATCAAGGTAGGTTTTCACTTCGCCTTCGCCAAACCAGGTATCGCCATATATCTTATCGGCCATTACACTGATGTTGGTGCCCAGAAAGCGCCCCTTGCCCTTTACTTTTGGTAATATTTCAAAATCGTCGCCCAGTCCCCTACCGGTGCTGTTGCTCCAGTAGGCATGGAAATAAGCAATATCTTTAGGGTGCTTTTTTAATTTGGTAAGGTTAACATCATAAAATAACAGCTGGTTTTGCTTTGACTCGTTCACCAGCACAATTCTGGCATGCTTTTTAAAAGGCATGGGCACATAACAATTAAATGATTTTCCCTCCGGATCAGTAAAAAGCGCACTTTGAAAAGCCGCCATGCGCCCTAACCCAATGCCAAAGAAATCGCCCAGCGGGGCAGACACCGCCGGCCTTGTCGCACCGTCCCAATACATTTCAATATGGATAGCACGCAGGGCCTGAGGGTTACGGTCAATAATGGTCATCCAGATACGGTTAATAATACCCGCCCCATCAAAATCAAGCAACGTGATACTTTTACCGGCGTTTACCCACTCGCTGGCATGGCCCTTGGCGGTTTTATTTTCCATGCCGCCCTTACCTTTGGCGCCGGTTGGGTTTTCAAAACTCACCCACCGGGTTTCGGCATCTGACGGCAGGTCATATAATTCCTGCGCTTGCACAAAGCCCGAATAAAAGCAAAGCAGCAGCGTTGTTAGGATGATAAATGGTTTATTCATATATAGGTACTATTAAACTTTTAATACGGGTGTCAGTCCCCCGACGGCCAGCCTTACGAAGTTTTAAAAACTTCGTAAGGCTTTAATACAGTCTGTTTATTGTCTTCTTTTCAGTTGCGGGCAGGGGCTTACCAACCCGGGTTTTGAACCAAATTAGGATTTTTTTCAAGTTCCCGCTGCTGAATTGGCCATAAATAATGTTTCTTTTCAAAAACCCGCTTTTCAATTACCGTTCTCTTATAAAAAGCATCGCTTGCTATATTATAAGGTACCGATGGGCTTACACTTATTACGCCATTGACATCAAGGCCATATATGTTTTTATTATCGGTAGCAGCAGCGGTCATCCAGCGGTGGGTATCAAAATAGCGATGTGTTTCAAAAGCCAGTTCTATCCGGCGTTCATGCCGGATGGCCTCGCGCATGTTATCTTTTGACAAGCCGGGTGTTAGGCCTGGTAAACCGGAACGGTCCCTGATCAAATTCACATATTTATAAACATCGCCTACCGGGCCCTGCGCCTCGTTAAGCGCTTCGGCATAGTTGAGGTATTGCTCGCCAAGCCGGAAAAATATCCACACCCTGATGGGATCGGCTTTTGGTGACATCACAAAAGAGGGATTGGTAAGTTTTTTAAGCAAATAGCCTGTTTTGCTATAGTTATCGCCACTTGCTGTTGGCCGGCCGTCTAAACCAAGTTTCCAGAACTGTAGCGGGGTACTGCGGTTTTGCGGTGGCGATTGCTTATATTTTTGTCCGGTAAACATAATGCTGGCATAAAAACGCGGTTCGCGGCCAACATACATATTACGGGTTCCCTCCACATAATTATCAGTAGCCGTTGTCGCCTGCCCGCTTTCATTATATCCCGATAACGGATTAATAACAGGGGTCATATCTGCGTTATAACCCAGGATTGGACGCGTACCGTTTGCCATCTCGTAATCATCAACCATATCCTGGGTAGGTGTTTGAAGCGGCCAAAAAGCACCCGCCATACCCCGGGGTTCGCTGTAGGCGTCAATATTATTGTAACCGGGATCATCTCTCGTAAAAAAAACTTCGTCGTTAAAGTTATTGTAGAATATTTCCTGATAGTTTTTTATGGGATCATTATTGGCCGACCGGTAAAGTTTATGCCCTACTCCTTCGGCCTGGTCAATACAAGCTTTAGCTGCGGTTGCCGCGGTTTGCCATCTTGACGCGTCATAATCAGGAAATAACCGCGTTCCGTTTTTATCTTTAAAAGACAGGTAATCGGGATTTCCGCCGTTCCACAACGGGCTGGCCATGTATAAAAGCACGCGGGCTTTTAGCGCCAGGGCCGTTGTTCTGTCGGGCTTTCCATAATCATTAGCAGCAGTTATCCTGGGGTCCAGCAAACCTGCCGCCTTATCACATTCTGAAGCAATAAATGCAACACATTTATCAATCGGTTCGCGTTTATAGCTCAGAAAATCAGCATCGAGGTTAATGGTTTTGTCTACAATTGGAACCGGCCCATACACCCGGATCAGCAAAAAATGATAAAATGCCCTAAGAAAGATGGCCTCGCCCCTCCAGCGGTTTATTTTGGCAGCGGGCGCCAGATCTGAGGGCTGGAGCTTATCAATATTTTCAAGGAACACGTTGGCTTTCCGGATGGCTATATAACACTGCGACCAAATATCCTGCACGTAGGATGTTGGGCTCCAGTTACCCACATTCATATTATTGGTAAAATTGGGGTCATAGCTCATCTCCATCTCATCAGATGCGCCCGTGAACGGGTTAGTAGGCGACTCATTATTGCCCGGATTATCAACCAGTGATAATTCCCTGGGCAAATGCGAGTAAATATTAGCCAGGTACTGCTCGGCCCAGGTGGGATTGGTAAATACCTGATCCTGGGTTAGGTCACCATCGGGCGTTTTGTCCAGAAAATTCTTTTTACAGGACAAGCAGGTAAAAAGCATCATGGAAACAAAAACTAAAATTACTTTTGGTTTCATAATATATGATTTATATATAATTAAAAATTAAGATCTAATCCAAAATTGAAGTTCCTGGTTATTGGATAACCACCTGTACCAAAGTCAGATTCAGGATCAATTGATTTTATATAATCCCAGGTGGCAAGGTTAGTTCCCTGTGCAAAAAACCTCACGCTCCGTACTGCTAATTTTTTTGATAAACGCGCCGGTAAAGTATAGCCTATCTCGGCATTTTTTATGCGCAAATAGTCGCCTTTTCTTTGCCAAACGGTTGAGCCAATGTAGTTATTGGTACTTAATGCCCTCACTGCCGGGAACTGGGCATTTGAATTGTCGGCCCCTTGCACCCAGCGGTTATCATAAACCTGCTGCATCACATTATTTACACCAACCCCGCCCGAAAACGCCCAGGCCGTATAAGCCTGGTTACCTGATGAGAAAAAGAAATCGCGTTGTGCCGCGCCCTGTAAAAATACAGATACGTCAAACCCTTTCCAGGCCAGGGTAGTTCCCAAACCAAATATCATGCGGGGTTCTGAGCCATAGTTGCCAATAACAGTGCGGTCGGCGTTATCAATCTTCCCGTCATTATTGATGTCTTTATACTTAATATCGCCCGGGCGAATAATAGACTGCAAGGCGGTTTGGTTGGGGCTATTGTCAACATCCTGCTGGTCTTTAAAAAAGCCTATACCCACGTAGCCCAGGTTTGCACCAATCGGGTGCCCCCTAAGCTCCTGCCAGGGATATAGCGCAGGCGCGGCGTCATTTTCTACGATCACGTTTTTAGCAAAGGTGAAATTGCCGGTAACCGAATAATAAAAACCGCCTTTGCTGGTGTTCCTGATCTGGAAACTGCCGTCAAAACCTTTATTGGTAGTAATCCCCACATTGGCATAAGGAAGCGTTCCGCCCGGATAACCAGCATAAATTGGCACCGAGGCACGCGCTAACAACTGACCTTCGCGGCGCTCGCGGAAAACATCGGCTGTTAAGGTGAATGCTCCATTAAACAACTCCAGATCAATCCCGGCGTTTGATTTGTAAGCCCTTTCCCAGGTTACGTTATCATTACCTATACGGGCCTCGCTTTTACCTCCGGGGTTAATATTTTGGTTGATGCCAAAAACATAACCCGCCGCATCTTTATTATAAGTTGACAGAAATATAAACCTGTCGCCGCCGATCCTATCATTTCCTACCAGGCCATAACTTCCTCTGAGCTTAAGCGAACTGATGACGTCTTTATTCCAGAACTTTTCGTTTGATACAAGCCACCCGGCGCCAATAGATGGGAAAAACCCGTATTGTTTGCCTTTGGGAAAATTTTCTGAACCGTTATAGCCTGCGTTCAGCTCCAGTAAATATCTCGAATCGTAATTATAGGTTAAACGGCTAATGAGCCCCTGCCTTCTTTCGGGCAAATTGGTTACCGAATTGGTGGTATTAACATTGGTAAATTCCCTTCTTTCGGCAGCCAGCAATCCGGTAACACTATGTTTACCAAATGTGCGATTATAGTTTACGGCCGTTTGCAGGTAAACAGTTTTATAATTTTCATTTAAAAGGTAAAAACCCAGGGGCGTTTCGGTTGAAACAATGGTGTATGTATCTTCGCCGGCGCTGTTTTTGGTATAATTATACAAAGCCGGTGTTCTTTGCCGTACATTTTGGGTAATATCAACCAAATCATAAGCTGCTAAACCGGTTACCGAAAGCCCTTTTACTACTGAGGACAGGTCCCATTTGGCCGACAGGTTATTTACCAGCGTGTTATAAAACTGTTTGGTGTAACCAGTTTGGGTAATTACGGCGAACGGATTTAACTGAATGTTGCCGAACCCGCCGGGGCTTGACCCATTAGGGTTTACTATAGGATAAGCGTTTGGCGTAGTAAAGTGCAAAGCGTTAAAAATGTCAGGCGCGCTGCGGCCGGGATAATTAGCGGTAGAAATGATGCCGGATAGTCCCAGTGCCAGAGAGAAACTTTTGGAGAGCTGAAAATCGGTATTCGACCTGAAATTGTATCTTTTTACGGCCGCGTTGGTTTCATACGGCACCTTCTTATCCTCGTTATAAATACCCTGTTGTACGGTGTAACCTAAATTAACATAGTACCTTACCGCTTCGCTGCCGCCTGAAATGCCCAGGTTGGTCATGGATTGCCGGGTGTGTTTACGGAGCACCACATCATTCCAGTTGATGTTAGGATATAGATAAGGATCTGAACCGTCTTTATACTTTTGAACTTCGGCATCGGTGTATTTTGCGGGCTGCCCCACATTGGTCAATGCTTCATTGGTTAATTGGGCAAACTCATATCCATTGATATAATCAACTACACGTAACGGCGATACTACGGCGGTTTCTGTTCTGAAAGTAACTTTTGGCTTACCAACAGCGCCTTTTTTTGTAGTGATAAGCACCACGCCATTAGCACCCCTGTTACCATAAACCGCGGTTGCCGAAGCGTCCTTCAGTATCGAAAAACTTTCAATATCCTGTATGTTCATGGTGGTCCAGTAATCCTGTAATTCCCGTTCGGCACCGTCAACAATAATTAATGGCTTGTTTACACCCGATTGCGAAACTTGTCCGCGAATAAATATTTTTGCCGCGTCATACCCCGGTTCGCCCGAAGTTTGACGGGTAACAACGCCCGCTAACTTACCGGCAATGGCGTTGGTTAATGAAGGAGTAGAAAACTTTTGAATGTCCTTAACCGAAACCGTTGAAATAGAGCCCACCACGCTGGTTTTCTTTTGAGTGCCATAACCAACAACCTGCACATCGGCAAGCTTTTGTCCTTCTGCATCGGGCGCCAGGTTTATGGTGATATTTCTGCGACCGTTTATCCTGATGGTTCTGGTGGTATAGCCCACAAATGATACTACTAATGAGTCATGACCGCCCTCAACCTCAATAATGAATTTACCATACATATTGGTTTGAGCGCCTTTACTGGTGCCTTTTATCCTAACTGTAGCACCGGGAAGCACCTCATCATTTTCGTCCCTTACGGTGCCGTTAAGCACAAAGCTGCTTACTGTATCTGTTGCCGGTTGGGTAATAGCTGTATAGTTATTTATTACTATAGCCTTTTTGCTATCAGCCTGTGCTTTAATTGAACACGCACCTATTGTCAATAGCGTGGCCAACGGACAAAAAATCCATTTTAACGCAGTTTTAAGAAAAATTAGATCAGGGGGTATCGTCTGCGTTTTTTTGAAACAGGACGATTTAGTTCTTGTAGAAATTTGCATAAATTAATAAAGTTTAGTTCATGTTTGGTATTTATTAATTATTCACAATAATCATATCAATGATTACCGCAGCTGCAAAAACAGCTTCGCTTTTTCATCTTTTCAGGGCGGATTTTTGTTAAATTCTCTCATTTTTGACGTTTTTTTATGTGTTTATGATCGGTTTTTAGCATCAATTAAACGCCTGTTTGACGTGTAATTTTCAATTTATGAATACGTATTCAAAAAAAAATGTGACAAAAAAAATGACCGGGTCATTTTTTTGCCTTTACAGACGTTCGTACCACCAGGTGCCCTTTCATCATCATGATCTGCGGGGTGGCCTCTTTGTCATTTATTTCTTTCAGCATCAGTTCAACGGTACTGTCAACCATTTCCTCCAGGGGCTGCTCCCAGGTGGTTAATGAATATGACGGCCATTCGGCCATGCGTATATTATCAAAGCCTATAACTGACACATCCTCAGGTATTTTCAGGCCAATAACCCTAATGGCGTCCATTACGCCAAGGGCTATAATATCATTGCCGCAAAAGATGCAATCAATGTTCCTGTTTTTAGTCATCAGTTCCTGGGCGGCCTTAAAACCACTTTCATAGGTATAATTCCCGGGTTCAATCATCAGATCGGTTATTTTCTTTTCGTCAAGTACCTCTTTGAAGCCCTTCAGCCTGTCAATTGTGGTAGATGTATCTGACGGGCCCGAAATAAAGGCAAATGATTTGTGGCCCATCTCCACCAGGTAAGTCGCTATTTGTTTGGCTGCAAGATAGTTATCGCAAAAAACCGCGCTGCTTTCCATGTGTTCGGTATAGCGGTTAAACAGTATGACCACAATGCCGTTCCTGTTAAATTTTTGCGAGGCCGATGACGATAAAAGAGCGTCGGTAATGATCACGCCTTCTACATTATACTCCAGCAGCTGGGTAATCTCCTTTTCCTGTATCTCTTCGTTCTCTGAATTGATAAATATCATGTGATAGCCCAGGGCAGCCAAACGATTGTGAAATATCTCTAAAACAGCCGAATAGAACGGGTTACGGATATTGCGCATCACAATGCCGATCATCATGGTTTTACGGGTGATCAAGCTGCGGGCATGTGCATTTGGCTGGTACTCCAGTTTAGCCGCGGCATCCAGTATTTTCTTCCGCTTTTTTTCTGAAACGTTGGTATTGCCGGCAAAAACCCTGGATACGGTTGATTGCGATACCCCTGCCAGTTCCGCTACATCCTGTGACGTATAATTTTTTTTATTCAAGCTGTTATAGGTTATGAATGATCATGCAAAATGAATACGTATTCATTTATACAAATATAATCGCTTTTTTTTAAAAAAAAATATAAGTTCATGAAAATTAACTTTTTATGAACTTAACATAAAATCTGTTCGTTTCTTGATAAAAAATGAAAATACAGGCGAAAATCTGTAAAAAAATAACAAAAAATGATCGATTTTAACAAATAATCGCGCGGTTTTGCTTACAATTTAACAAAAAATGATCTGAATGTTGCCAGTTATTTGTTAGCCTGTTTTAAAGAAGATCCGATTACCTGTCACGAAGTGGATCAGCGGATAGTGGGCAATTGGGTTCTCATTTGCTATTGACTCACCCTGTCATTTACTTTTCTCCAACCCTTATATTTTATTTAAATTTATGGCAACCTCATAAACCCAAATCTTTTTCATATGCCCGCTACAACCATTGATGAAGTTATTAACTCGCTGCAATCAATAATTACCGAAAGTATCAATACCAACAGCCGTACAGGATATTTTGCCGCCTTATATTATAAGGTTACCGCGAGCGTGCGTGATGGCATAGCCAAAGGGCAATTTGAAAACGGCGCCCGCATGGAAAAATTTGACGTGCTGTTTGCCAACCGCTATCTTCACGCCCTCAATGCATGGAATAATGGGCAGGCCCTGAGTGAGTCATGGCGTGTTGCCTTTGAAACGGCCGAAAAATCGTCGGCATTGGTTTTACAGCATTTACTGCTGGGCATGAACGCGCATATCAACCTTGATTTGGGTATTGCGGCAGTTGAGGTGGCTGATGGGAATATGGATGGGGTCCAAAAAGATTTTAACGCCATAAACACCATTATTTCGGCATTAACTTATGAGGTAATTAATGAGATCACCCGGGTATCGCCCCTACTGTCATTGCTGGGTTTGCATGCTTCCAATTACTCAATACTTATTCAGTTTAGTATTGATAACGCCCGTGATGGTGCCTGGTGCTTTGCCGAAGATCTGTTAAAAAAGCAAAATAACGCCTATACCGACTGCATTGCCACCCGCGACAAGACCATAGCCCGACTTGCACAGGGACTTACACAAGCCACCGGCCTTATGCGTATTACCTTGTGGCTTATACATGTGTTTGAATGGAAAAAACCGTCGAAAATTATAAAGGCTCTGCATCAGTATCAAAAAGAAAAAATAGTGGTTAATGCAGCACCTGCGGTTAACAAGGCTGCTATCTGAATATCCGGGTACGACGGGCTACCGGCGTGTAAATTAAATGAACGTCATGATTTAAGTTTCATCGTAACAATTTGGCCCATTGATAAATCCAAATAGCAGGTGAGGCTTATGAAAACTTTGGCTTGTCGCAAAGTCCCCTGTTAAATGTCGTATACGCCCATTTAGCAGTTGAAAGACCAGCCGTACATTTGAATTATAAAAACATAGTTATGAAATGATCATGAGCCATTCAAAAATCAAACAGGATACAGCACATGATAGCATCATCACCATTAAAACATTACAGCGATGAAAAACACAAATAACACTCTGGCAAATATCCCATTAATGATCATGGCAATGATGACAGCCAGTAACATCCAGGCCCAAACAAGCGGCCCCGGCCAGTACGCCAGCGTAAACGGCATTAACATGTATTATGAAATTCATGGCACAGGCAAGCCCCTGGTGCTTTTGCATGGCGGCGGTTCAACCATTTATACATCTTTTGCCAGGATATTGCCCGCGCTGGCCAAAACCCACCAGGTAATTGCTGTTGAGTTGCAGGCACATGGCCATACCGGCGACAGAAACGCGCCTGAAACTTTTACACAGGACGCTGATGATGTTGCCGAACTTTTGAGGCAGCTCAATATCCCAAAAGCAGATGTATTTGGTTTTAGTAACGGCGGCCATACCTGCCTGGAGCTGGCCATAAGGCACCCCGACAGGGTAAATAAGCTTATCATCGCCTCGGCTTTTTATAAAAGGGATGGCGTGCCGGCCGGCTTTTGGAAAGGGTTTGACAATCCCAAATTCAGCGATATGCCACAGATTTATAAAGATGAGTACCTGAAAATAAAGGACGAATCCGCGCTCATGAACATGTTTAATAAAGATGTGCAGCGTATGTTTCTTTTTAAAGATTGGAAAAAAGAAGATATCGCATCGATACAGGCTCCAGCGCTGGTTGTGATAGGCGACCGCGACCTGCCAACTCCTGAACACGCGGCCGAAATGGCGCGCCTTATGCCCCATGGCAGATTGGCGATATTACCCGGCGGGCATGGTGAATACTTTGGCGAAGCATTTTTCCCAGATAATGGCAGCAAAATGCCCGAAGTTTTTACAGCTTTAATTGAGGATTTTCTTGCCGCGCCTGCACCCCGGGATAATGCCCATAATTGATACCAGCATGTGGCAGAGACACTAATTGGCGCCTCTGCCACTGTTAACCTTTTCATTAAAAATCATGTTGTTAACAAAGCAGCTTTAACAACATAGCAACCGCTGGTCATTTATCGGTACAAGCCTACGAAGCAATGAGGTGTTTTAATTGTCAGGCAAGTTTAAACCCACTCTTTTGAATTGGATCTAAATGTTCCTATCTGGCTAATTACCGTCACTCTTTTGCAAAAAAAGCTGATAACAGTTGTTAACTATAACTGTAATTTCGTTATTTAGCGTGACCCGTAAAACTCACATTTATTTATAGGTATACCTGCAAACTGATGGCTTATACCCAGCCGTAAAAGATTTTTTTTGCTCCGATTTACGCCTACAGATACGTGGGGACAGTTTTACAATTTATAACCGCTAATATTGCTTTAACCAATTAAAGTAAACAATAAAAAATGAAGGTAGCTTTATTTGTACCCTGCTATGTTGATCAGTTTTACCCTAAAGCGGCCATTGCCACACTTGAACTGCTCGAAAAGCTTGGCGTTGAAGTGCACTATCCTAAAAATCAAACTTGTTGCGGGCAGCCTATGGCCAATTCGGGTTATGAACACCTGACTACAGGCTGTAACAATTTATTTATTGAGAATTTTTCGGGGTACGACTATATCGTTTGTCCGTCGGGCAGCTGTACGCTGCATATTAAGGAACACCTGCACTCCCCCGAAAAGGAAGATCAGGCCATCAATATCAGAAAACGGGTTTATGAACTCACCGAGTTTTTGGTTGATGTGCTAAAAGTAGAGAAATTGGAGGCGCGCTTTCCCTACAAAGTAGGTTTGCACAATAGCTGCCATGGCTTGCGCGGTTTGCGCATATCGCAAATGACCGAGCTGGTTGCCCCGGAATTTAGCAAGCCAGCGCAACTTTTAGATATGGTGCAGGGACTGGAGCTGGTACCGCTAAGCCGCAGGGATGACTGCTGCGGATTTGGAGGTACATTTTGCGTTACCGAAGAAGCAGTATCTTCAAAAATGGGTAAAGACCGCGTAGACGATCATATTGAGCATGGCGCGCAATATATTACCTCTGCAGATCTTTCATGCCTTATGCACCTGGAAGGCATTTTGCGCCGCCAAAAAAGTGATGTTAAGGTAATTCATGTTGCCGAAATTTTAAACCATTACAGCCATGAGTAGTGTAACCGGAAAAAACCATGCCGAACTGGCGGCTACTTTTAATAAAGATGAACCCCGCGTTGACTGGCATGACGAAACCTTATGGTGGGTACGCCAAAAACGCGATCTGTCGGCACATAAGATCCCTGAATGGGAATTGTTAAGGGAAACGGCATCGCAGATCAAGATCAACGTATTATCAAACCTGAGCAACTATCTGGAACAATTTGAAGCTAATGCCCAAAAAAATGGCGTTGTGGTACACTGGGCCGCTGATGCAGCTGAACATAACAGCATCGTACACCGGTTATTACAGGAGCGCGGCATCAACCGGATGGTTAAAAGCAAATCAATGCTTACCGAGGAGTGTCACCTGAACGAATATCTGAAAGATCAGGGTGTTGATGTTATTGACTCTGATTTGGGCGAACGTATTGTACAGCTGGCTAATGAACCGCCAAGCCACATTGTGCTCCCCTGCATCCATAAAAAGAAAGAAGAGATAGGCGATATTTTTCATGAGCATTTAGGTTCGGCAAAAGGCGAATCGGACCCCAAAATATTGACGGAAACTGCCCGCCAGCATTTACGCGAAGTGTTTTTAACACGCAGGGCTGCCCTTACCGGTGTTAACTTTGCAATTGCCGAAACCGGCGAATTTGTAATATGCACCAACGAAGGCAATGCTGATATGGGCGCCCACCTGGCCGAGATCCACATTGCCTCTATGGGGATTGAAAAGATCATTCCCCAAAGGAAACATCTGGGCGTTTTTTTAAGGCTGCTTACACGCAGCGCCACTGGCCAGCCTATTACCACCTATTCAAGTCATTTCAAAAAACCGCAGCAGGGCCGCGAAATTCATATTGTAATTGTAGATAACGGCCGGAGCGTACAGCTGGGGCGCGAGGATTTTCGTAATTCGCTTAAATGTATCCGCTGCGGGGCTTGCATGAATACCTGCCCGGTATACCGTAAAAGCGGCGGCCACAGCTATCATACCGCTATTGCCGGCCCTATAGGCTCCATACTGGCACCCAACCTGGATATGAAACAATATGCCGACCTGCCATTTGCATCAACGCTTTGCGGCTCATGCAGTAATGTGTGCCCGGTTAAAATTGACATTCATGACCAGCTTTATAAATGGCGGCAGGTTATTGTAAAAGCAGGCTATACCCCAGCGGCCAAAACAATGGCTATGAAAGCCATGTCGCTTACCCTGTCGTCGCCTTTGTTATACAGGTCTGGTGGTAAAGTTGGCCGCCTGGTGTTTAAGTATGCGCCGTTTGCGGTTAACAACCAGCTTAACCCCTGGTACAAGCACCGCGAGATGCCAAAAGCACCTGAACAATCATTTGGCGAATGGTACAACAAAAGAAAGGAAGGACAAAACTAATGAGCAGGGAAAAAATATTAGCCGCGGTTAAAAACAACCAGCCAAACCATACACCGCTACCCGATCTTGAAATATTAAGTGCTTTAACCGATGTCAACGCCGACCTTGTTAAGCAATATGCAACTATTGCCAGCGCGGGCGGTAGCTTTGTTTATGAGGTAGTAGATTTTGAAGCCATAAAGGCCATTCTGCAAAAGGAGTTTAAGCAGGGCGTAAAAACAATATCGGGCATTAAAGAACTGGAGGAGTACACTTATGCCGACAGTGTAAAGGACGAACTGTACCATAGCTTTGCCGATGTGGAACTGACCATACTGCGATCATACCTGGGCGTTGCCGAAAATGGCGCGTTGTGGTTAACAGAAACCGATATGAATGTAAGGGTGCTGCCATTTATAAGCCAGCACCTGGCCGTAGTAATTGGCAGGGATGAGCTGGTACCCACCATGGCACAAGCCTATGCTACAATTGGCGATGCAGCCTATGGTTATGGCGCGTTTATATCGGGCCCGTCAAAAACCGCTGATATTGAACAATCATTGGTTATTGGAGCGCATGGCCCCCGAAGCTTGTCGGTTTTTATACTGGAGTAGCCAGCCTCCTATTGATATTTTGATGAAGCCCACGGTTTAATAACCTCGGGCTTTTTTTATTGTCTCACACCGGTTTATAATGATGACACAAGGATGAGGATAGCCTATTGCAAAAATATACCGATTGGTATAATTTTGTGGTGTTGAAATTAATCATCAACATAAAACAAAAATGAAAACTTCACAAAACACTGTACTTATTACCGGTGGCAGTGCCGGCATAGGATTTGAAATAGCCAAACAACTGTCAGCAAAAAACAACCACGTAATTATTGTTGGCCGTAACGCTGAGCGCCTGCAAAAAGCAGCAGCCCAATTACAAAATGTAACCGCCATTACAGCCGACGTATCAAACGCCGGTAATGTAGAAATCCTGGTAACTAAATTAAACCGCGATTTCCCGCAGCTGAACATGGTGATCAATAACGCCGGGGCAGCAGCATTTAACGACCTGCTTAACGGCACTGATAATTTTGAAATAGCAAGTACCGAAATGCTAACCAACTATTTATCAATCATCAGGCTTAATGAAAAATTGCTGCCACTACTTCAAAAACAAAACGAGGCTGCCATAGTAAACGTATCATCAATAGTAGCTTTTGCACCAAGCTTAAAATTAGCTACTTATGGTTCAAGCAAAGCCGCGCTGCATTCTTATACCCGGGCTCTGAGGCTTGCACTGGCCGATACCAGCGTTAAAGTTTTTGAACTTATGCCTCCTTTGGTTGATACGGAGTTCTCTGCCGAAATTGGCGGCCATAATGGTATTCCGGCATCGCAGGTTGCTGATGAATTTTTAGCCGCGCTTGAAACCGACAATTATGAGATCAGGGTTGCTAATACAGAACAGTTTTACCGTTTATATCTTTCTTCTCCCGATGAAGCTTTAAAAGCTATAAACCAGCCCAGATAATTTGTTAAAAAATTTAATCTAAAAAATACCGATTGGTATTTTTTAGATTATTAATACTCCCCTGATGAAAAATACCATCCTTTTGATCACCGTTATTGCAGCAGCTATAATGGAGTTGATTGATACATCAATAGTCAATGTGGCCCTTTCGCACATGAGCGGTAATCTTGGTTCAACACTCGAAGACACTTCCTGGGTAATTACCGCGTATGCCATTGCCAATATTATAGTTATACCCATGACCAGTTTTTTAACAAACAAACTCGGCCGCAGAAACTACTATATCGGATCGATCATTGCGTTCACTTTCTTTTCGGCCATGTGCGGCCTGGCATCAAATATCTGGACGCTGGTGGCCTTCCGTTTTTTGCAGGGCATAGGCGGCGGGGCACTGTTATCCGTATCGCAGGCAATTGTATTTGAAATATTTGGCAAAGAGAAACAGGGCGCGGCCAGCGCCCTCTTTGGCATCGGTGTATTTTTAGGGCCAACCATAGGCCCTACCCTTGGGGGTTTTATAACCGAAAACTATTCATGGCCCTGGATATTTTATATCAACATCCCTATAGGCATAGCAGTAACGGTATCCAGCATATTGCTGATAACCGAACCAAAGATCAAAGTAAAGGTTAAGGAGGTTGACTGGACCGGCATTCTGCTCCTTATTATAGGAATAGGGTCATTACAAACCGTATTAGAGCGCGGCGAAACAGACGACTGGTTCGCGGCCAACTACATCATTGCTTTAACGGTGACCGCTGTTATTAGTATCATTGTTTTTATCTGGTGGGAGTTAAAGATTCCAAACCCTGTAATTGATCTGCGGGTACTAAAAAGCAAAACATTAACCATCGCGGCTATCCTAACATTTGTAACAGGATTTGGCCTGTTCACTTCGGTGTTTTTAACCCCGGTACTGGCGCAACGCGTATTACTGTTTCCTCCAACTATAACAGGCTTAATATTGCTTCCCGGGGCCGTCCTGGCCATATTCGGACTCATGTTTTCGGCTTCGCTGCTCAAAAAAGGGGTATCGCCTTTAATAATTATATCAGCAGGCTTTATATTGTTCATCATTTTTAACTGGCAAATGGCTGGCATGAACCTGAACGCAGGTCCGGCAGACCTTGCTGCCTCCTTAATTTACAGGGCATTGGGCCTGGCATTGTTAACGGTGCCCTTAACCGCGCTTGCCGTTTCCGGCCTTGACGCTAAAGATGTGCCGCAGGGCGCGGCGTTGAACAATATGATGAGGCAGCTTGGCGGTTCATTTGGTATAGCTATTATTAATACGTATGTAGCCAATCGTTTTGGCCTTCACCGCAATGACCTGGTATCAAACATCAACATATACAACACCAATTTTACCGAGCGGCTAAACAAGGTTACCCAATATTTTTTGAGCCGGGGCGGTTCGGCCTTTGACGCGCAAAAGAAGGCGCTGGCGGTAATTAACAATAGTGTTGACAGGCAATCGTTTTTATTAAGCTATCTGGACGCTTATTTGTTTATCGGATTATTGTTTTTACTGGCCATGCCTTTATTATTGCTGGTTATTAAACGTAAAAAACAAACCGCGCCGGTGGTTATCATTTCTGATCATTAATTGAATCATAAAAATAGTAAATACCAATTGGTATATTTGTATTATGGAAAATGAACTATCAAAAGCCGAAAGGACCCGTCAATTTATTGTGGAAACCACATCAGGTATATTCAATAAAAAGGGTTATGCCGGCACCTCATTATCTGATTTAACCGAAGCTACCGGACTCACCAAGGGCAGTATATACGGTAACTTTAAAAACAAAGAAGAAGTTGCGGTAGCTGCGTTCGAATACAATTCGGCCAGGGTACGCAAACTAATAGCGGCGCAAATAGAAAAAGCGCCCACCTATTATGAAAAATTGATGGTTTATGCTAAAGTGTACCACAGCTTTAATTCGGCCAGCTTTCCTGACGGCGGCTGCCCAATACTAAATACCGCGGTTGATGCTGATGATACCAACCCACTGTTAAAAAATAAAGCCGCCCAGGTTGTATTAAGATGGAAAAAAAACATTGAAGAATTAATAAGCGCCGGCGTGGTCGCGGGTGAGTTTAAAACCGGCATTGATACCGAAAAAATTGCCCTCTCGATGATAGCGCTTATTGAGGGAGGCATCATGATAGCTAAAGTAACCGGTAAACCCGTTTATTTGGATGAGGTACTTAAAACCGTAAATGCCCTGGTTACAGAATTTAAAGTTTAGCCTGTAACTCAATTATTACAGCAATAAATATAGCGCTGAAAACAAAAGCTGTTAACCAAACGTTACCATGAGTACCAAATTAATAATATGCCTAAAAAAATTTTAATCCTCGATGATAGCGAGGATATACTCGCAGTGATGAAAGAAGCACTGGAGATGGATGGTTACGAAGTTCAGGGGCTTAATTATACCGATGACATATGCAAGGCAGCTATCAGTTATAATGCCGATATGGTAATACTGGACTTTATATTGTTTGGAATAAATGGCGGCGAACTTTGCCACATGCTTAAGACTACACCAGCAACGGCGCACATCCCGGTTATCATGGTATCAGCATATCCTCGTGTGCTGGAGTCATTAGGCAATTATGGTTCTGATGCCTTTATTGCAAAACCGTTTAACCTGTCGGATATAAGCGATACCATAAAAAGTTGCTTTTTAAAAGCAGGCAATGGTGTTGAACATGCCGATTGTGATTTTTAAAATTACTACCTTCTTGTCATTCGAACGGAGTAAGAAATTTATACAAATTATATAACGCAGGATCCTTGCTCTTACCCCGTTCGCAATGGCATTTTTTTATTACCTGTTCTACCCTATCAAGGTAAAAAAGCCCGGAAGGATTAGCCTTGGCTTTCCCGCTTTATCAAGCTCCCAAATGGCTTCTTTAAATATACAAGCCCCTCATTTATTGTTATTTGTTTTTTGATTTGTTTTAGGTAAATTTATAGAAGGCTTATAACCAATTATAAATCCAAACGTCATGAACTGGAACCTGATACTCAAACTTTCATTGTTTGGTTTGGCAATGGGCATTGCTACGGCGTTTTTTATTCCCAGCAATGTTGAAGGTGTTTTGTGGCCAATCATATTTATTATCTGCGCTTTCATTATAGCTAAAAATTGCACCGGCATGTATTTTGCAAATGGGTTTTGCCTAAGCTTACTAAATTGCGTATGGATCATAGCAGCCCATCTTATTTTTTTTAACAGCTATATGGAAAGCCATGCTAAAGAGGCCGGCATGTATAACAATAACCCCTATCATATTTCGCCGCAGATTGCTATGGTCATTATAGGTTTTATAATCGGTATCTTATCGGGCCTGGTGCAGGGCCTGTTTGCCTTTATTGCTTCAAAAATTGTAGCTCCCAACAGGATCATTCCCTTTCAGGATTAAAATGCTCCGGTTACCTTGTTAGGTTGTTTACCGGCTATCAATTAGCCAGATCGTTATTGTCGATACCTACGCGACTTTTGTTTATTTTGTCCTTTAATCCGCCGAAGTTATAACTAAGACTGATGCTAAACGACCTGTAATAGTTCATGTTTTGATAAGTTTGATTAAACTGCGGGCCAAAAGTCGTGCTTATATTATTGCGGTATTTGGTAAACGGATTTTTGATACCTCCAGAAATGCCGAACCTGTTTTTTATAACCTCTTTATTAAAGTTAAATGCACTGTAAAAAAAGCCATTGGTATATCCCTGCAAACCTGTAGGGTTACGACTGTTTACCCCCACATCGGCATTGAGTGCCCATCCATGAGCCAGCCGTACCACGTTTGATAAGGTAACCCCATACATGAGCAAATTGTTGTTAACTGTTTTTCCATCCGCCTCACCTTGCAGCCACAAATACATCACGTTACCGTTAATGCTTGCATTATATATGCTGGTTACCGGATAACTCAAATTGAAATTTGAGCCTGCGCTGCGGGCCTTACCTGTATTGGCATAAGTTATTTGTGTAACCTGGGTGTTCCGATCAAAATTAACCACCTGCAAATCAAGATTATTCATGAATGAATAATCAATCCCGATATTTACCGACAGCTTTTTATTACTGCCATAACCAAACTGGATATCGTTAAGTAAAACCGGCCTTAAGTTGGGGTTGCCTGTAGTTTCGTAGTTTGGGTTTGAGCGGTCAACATATGGATTAAGCCTGTTTATACCCGGTCTTCTTATTCTCTGCGAAAAACCAAAATTGATACTGCTCTCATCCTTAAACCTTTTACTTACCGAAACAGATGGTATTACATTAAAATAGTTTTGATCAGCCACCGAAGCTGTGCTCATGAAATTGGCACGGATCACAGTCTCCTCAACCCTTAGTCCTGCATTAATGTTCCAGCTGTTTAAAGTCAATTGATAGGAGTTATAAGCACTAAATACATTCTGAGTATTGGTAAAAGCGTTTGAAAGCGCTTTATCAAATTGGTATACCCCTGTTGAATCGTTCAAAGAACTGTAACCAAAATTACTACTGTTATTTCTGAATATCGCTTTAAGGCCGGCTTCAATAGTCACCTGTTTTACAGGGGTAACAAAGTCGACCTGAAGAGTATGCTCTTTAAATTTTTGTTTGTTGTTTTGCAAAAAATCGGGTGTTTGGAAATTAACCCGGTCAAAAAATTCAACACCTCCATTCTTGTTGCTAACATTGGCACTGTACAGGTATGAAAAAGTGAGCAGCCGGCTTCTGATTCCTTTAAAACCTAATTCATAGTTTAGGCCGGCGTCAATACCATGACTGCCTGCCTTATTGGTATTTTGAAACGCGTATTGCTCAAGCTGGTCATTCCCTGTTAACAATGATGTTTGTTTGCTGTGATCAGTGGCACGACTACCGTTATAATTAAACTGGGCAGTCAATAAATTCAGGGTATCTATCTGCAGACTCAACTCAGTACCAAAATAAGCGGTCTTATTATTCGAGCGCTGGTATCCATTTTGAACTAATACAGCACCAGAGGTATCAATGGATTTGCGGTTATTAGTTGTTTGAGGCAAATTATTGATACTTCCGCCGCCAAATGCCGATATACCAAAACTGCCCTTTTTGGCGGTTATGGAACCGCCAATTCCCGGGCCGCCTGTGGGTGAGCTTGCATTGATGTTTATAGACCCGTTTATTCCATCATTGATTTTTTTGCTGGTAATGATATTGATGATGCCTGCCAAACCTTCGGCATCATATTTAGATGGCGGGGTAGTGATCACCTCAATGCGCTCAATGGTAGATGCGGGGATACTTTTCAAAACGGCTTTAAGGTTGCTTTCCAAACTGCCTGATGGTTTGCCATTAATAAGTACCTTGAAACTTGAATTACCTTTAAGCAACAAATTATCGTCGCCGTCTAATGACAAGTAGGGAATTTTCCTCATCATGCTTAAAACATTATTTCCTTTACTTTCGGGGTCAGCCTTCAGATCGTAAATTATACGATCAGCTTTTTGCCTGATAATTGGTTTTTCGGCAGTTATGGCCACTTCCCTTAGAGTGGTTGTCACAGCGCTTAAATAAACAGGTTTAAGCTCAAGCGTTTGCTGCTGATGTGCAAGGTCAAGGGCAATTGCTTTTGAACCGTACCCTACGGCATTGATGAACAATGAATATGACGAAGGCTTTACGGAAGCAAAACTGAAAGAACCGTCGTTTTTAGTTACAACAACCATCATGGTTTCATTTTCGCTATTTTTTAACCTTACGGTTATCATTGGTAAAGGGGCCTCTGTAACCGAATCGGCAACGGTGCCTTTTACTTGTACATAACCGGGCTGGGTTTGGCTATAGCTGTTTATACTGACGGTGCTTAACACAGCTATCATGATGATGAACTGTATTGTTGTATGTTTGGTTTTCATATATGCAAAGGCTTAGTTTTTAGGCAAAGTGATCCCCTTAGGGATGTTTTCCCGTAAAATTTGTTAAGTACAGAGGAGAGTTAACCTCCTTTAGCGAAAGAAATTAAAGTGTGGTTTTGTCTTTTTGACTGCGAAGAAAAAGGTAGTAAAGCAGGAAGCCCGCTGCAACAAAGATCATTTCAACTCCGTATGGAACCGGCGAATCTTCGGCGCTGTAAGGGATAAACTCCATAACCACAAAACCTATTCCGGCGGTTAGTAAGATCAATCCCCATTTTACAGCGTCATTGCCCGATGATAGCTGGGCTAAAAACTTAAGGCTGTTTTCATCTAACGGCCCCGAATTGATGATGCGTTTTTTAAGCCTGTAATTATAAAGGGCAAGTATAAATACGGCTATCAGTATAAGAAATACGATCAATATGATAAATGGCATTAACTGTTTCATGATGTTGTTTGTTAAGTTATTTGCTACAGTAGTCAACGCCCGGGGTAACCCGGTTGCAATTATTTCTTAATATTTATTATTTTTTTTTGCAACCGCTAAACCTCATATATTGACTACTGTTATATGTTTAATGAAAAGGAGATTGTAACCAGGGTGTTAAATAAGGAACTCCGGGCTTTTGAACTGCTTGTAAAGCAGTACGAAAAACTGGTTTTCTTTGTAATACACCGTTTGGTACAGGACAGGCAGAACAAAGAAGATATATGCCAGGAGGTTTTCATTAAAATACACCAAAACCTTCACCGGTTTGAATTTCAATCCAAACTATCAACCTGGATAGCTCGTATTGCTTATTTAACCGCGGTAAACCATCTTAAAAAGAACAAAAACCATTCTCCGTCCCAATATCCTGAAAATATTGACAACTATCACTTTACTGAAACTGATCCTGAAAACGAATTTATAAAAAAAAATACGGCAGCATACGTTAACCTGCTTATTGAACAAATGCCTCATCAATATAAAACCGTGCTTACCTTATATCACCTGAACGAGTTTTCGTGCGCAGAAATTGAGGAGATCACGGGCATCCCCGAAGGGACGGTTAAAAGCTATCTTTTCAGGGCACGAAAATTATTAAAGGAAAAAATAGAAAAAGACTTAAAAAAAGAAAAGATATGAAAGAGCTGGATGATGACGATTTACAGGAATTACTGAACAGTGGTTTACCTGTCGACAACAAAACCCTTTCTAAGAGCGGAAAAAACGATCTTTTAGCTTATCAAAATTTATTTGATGCTTTAAGCACCGAACCTGAACAGGGTTTGCCTTTTAACTTTTCAGCAAACGTAAGGCGAAAATTACAGGAACAGATTAACCGCAAAAGCGATCTGCGCTTTAACCTGCTGGCATTGCTGATATTTACTGCGGTTTTGGCAATTGCTTATGGATTGCTTGCATTGATAAGCCCTGCAAACAGTCGTCTGGTTATTGAAACCGCTATAAAGTTTAAATGGATTTTACTGGCAATAATTTTAGGTTTTTTCAGCTTGCTTTTAATCGATCAAAGGTTGGTTAAAAGGGATTATTAACCCCGGTATTTACACCCTTCTTTTCATAATCATTTCGCCCGGGCGCCCCAGGGTAAAACCCAGCTTTGCAATAAGGTTACTTTCAGCTTGTCATCAAATTGTTAGGAATGCGCTAAATAAAACATTTTTTATAAATGAATGAATATTTATTTATATTTGTGCCATTATGCGATTAAGAGACCAAGACAAAGTGCAGTTAGTAAAGCAAAAAGCTATTGAGCTGATAGTAAATGATGGCTTAGAGGGCTTTAGCATGAACAAACTGGCCAGGGTATGCAAAATTTCTGTAGCCACGCTCTACATATATTACAAAGACCGTGACGACCTGATCATTAAGATAACCGCTGAAGAACTTAAACTAATGGGCGATGCTATTGTAAAAGACTTTGACCCCGGAATGTCTTTTGAACAGGGCCTGCGTAAGCAATGGCAAAACCGTTACCGGTACATAGTGGAAAATCCCCAAATGAATATTTTTTTTGAGCAATTGCGCAGTTCCAGTTATCAGGAAGAATATTTATCAGGTTACATGGCCGACTTTAAGGCCATTATGGGAAAGTTTATGCATAATGTAATTGAACGCGGCGAGATAGATGCGATGCCTTTTGAGGTATACTGGTCAATAGCATTTGCACCTTTATATAATTTGGTACGTTTTCATAACGAAGGGAAGAGCCTGGACGGCAGGCCATTTAAAATGACCGATGAAGTGCTTTGGAAAACGTTTGACCTGGTGGTGAAAGCCTTAAAAAAGTAAACTATGGACACTATTGAAAATTTTAACCACATACTGTTATTTAAAACAAACATTTGTTGTGATAATGATAAGCAACTATTACACAACCTGCTTGATAACCATCCGCACATACAATGCTGGAATATTGACATGGAAGACAGCGACTGTGTATTGCGGATAATATCATACACACTACCACGCGAACAGATAATTGAAATGATAAACCATCACGGCTATCAGTGCTGTGAATTAACCTAAATCAAAACTATGAACAATCAACAACCGGTACCTTTTACAGGCTACCAAAAACTCGTAATATTTTTGCTGGCTATCACCCAGTTTACTGTGATACTTGATTTTATGGTGATGTCGCCCCTTGGCGATATGCTCATGAAATCGCTTAACCTTAAACCCTCGGCTTTTGGTATTGCCGTATCGGCCTATGCATTTAGCGCAGGCATATCGGGTTTACTAACCGCAGGCTTTGCCGATAAGTTCGACCGTAAAAAACTGTTACTGTTTTTTTATCTCGGGTTTATTGCCGGCACCATTTTTTGCGGATTGGCCCAGTCATACGCGGTGCTGGTTGCCGCGCGTATTATTACCGGGCTGTTTGGCGGTGTAATAGGTTCTATATCTATGGCTATTATTACCGATTTGTTTGCTTTGCAGCAACGCGGTCGAGTTATGGGCTTTATACAGATGGGCTTTGGCGGAAGCCAGGTTTTAGGCGTCCCTATCGGCCTTTATTTAGCCAACAGCTGGGGCTGGGAAGCTCCCTTCTGGATGGTGGCTGCGCTAAGCATCAGCATCGCGATACTAATAGCCGCTAAACTGCAGCCTGTGGCACAACACTTATTGGTTCAAACGGATAAATCGGCATTTAAACATATGTTGAATACCTTCTCCAAAAGCAATTACAGAATTGGGTTTGCAGCTACCGCCTTGCTGTCAATAGGTGGTTTTATGATGATGCCCTTCGGCAGTGCATTTGCTATTAATAACCTGGGGCTAACCAACCAGCAACTTCCGCTGTTGTTTATGGTGTCGGGCGTGTGTTCACTGGTTATTATGCCTGTGGTAGGTAAACTGAGTGATAAGATAGATAAGTTTAAAATATTTGCAGCGGCATCCGTTTGGACGATGATCATGTGCGTGGCATATACCAACCTGGGCATAACCCCTTTCATACTGGTAATAGCACTTAACATTTTAATGATGATGGGCATTATGAGCCGTATGATACCTTCATCGGCATTAACGAGCGCCATACCCGAAATGGCCGACCGTGGCGCCTTTATGAGTATCAACGCGTCGCTGCAGCAAATAGCCGGTGGCGTAGCAGCCGCGGCTGCAGGCATGATAGTAACACAGCAAAGCAAGGGCAGTCCGCTGGAGCATTACAATACCGTAGGTTATGTAATAGTTGTGATATCCATTTTAAGCATCTTTTTAATGAGCCGGGTAAGCAACCTTACCAAAAGTAAAACGGAGAGCGGCAAGGCAATTATACCCGAAGAAGCCGCAATTCATGAAGCGATTTAATTGCAGTTGATTTCAAATACAAAGCCCTTCTTATGTTTTTGCTAAGAAGGGCTTTTATTTTAAGAATAAATCAGGGTGAAAAGTTGTGTTCCCGACGAGATTCGAACTCATATCAGCTGAACCGGAATCAGCCATTCTATCCATTGAACTACGGGAACAAGAGAGTGCAAATATAGAATTTTGCCGGCTATATTTCCATCAATTAATAAATTACTAAAGTTGTTTAAAATGTTACCGGCACAAGAGCATAAGCCGCTTGCCAAACCTTACCGCAATAGGAGATAATACGTGAACAACTTACATTGCTTTCCAGTTATCATCTGTTAAAACAGGATTAAACTCTATTGAGCTGATATTTGCGGTGATGGTAGTTTTTCCATCAGATGATTCTGTTATGTACGGATAAGTAATGCCATCTGTTTGAATGAAATTTTTGTATACCGAAAAATTGGGCACTTCGTTAATAGCATAAGCATTGCCTTTCAACGCATAATCGCTGCCAATGAGATAAACCAGTTTATGTTTATTCATAAAAAAGCTAAGCATATATTCATCCCCTGATCTGGATACCGTTCCTGTTAAAAAATAACTGTTCAACTTTTTATGCAGGCCCAGTACACCCTGATATAAGCTCAATTGCAATTCACTCTTTTCATCAGGCGATAACGGTTTGCTTGCTCCTTTCACCCACTGCCAGCCTTGGTTGCCTTCCAATTGCTTTACCAGCAGCAGTTTGCCGTGCTGCCTTATTTCAACGCGGACCTTATTATGGGCAATGTCCGTTAAAAGAACAGCCTGCAGATCGCCGGTTATTGTAGAAGTTTCTTTTATCGTTGTTAGCTTATCTATATGCTCGCCTCCGTAATGAACACGGAGTTTATTTAGCAGCGCAGCAGGAGTGGGTAGGCTGCCTTCTACTGTTGAATTAGCTTCCTTTTTATTATTGTTTACGACAGGCTGCTCCGTCTCAGATTTTTGCCCTTCTTCCCTGAAATAAAATTCACCGTCCAGCAAGATCAGGTCTTCCTCATTTGGCGGGCTGTAAAAAAAGCTGTGTTTAGTAGCAGTCCCGTTTTTAAATGTGAGGGTTATTTCTCCATCGCCAAGCTTATATGTTCCGCTGGTTTTATCATTTTTCTCGTACTTTCCACCGATGGTACCGCCGGCTACATCGCCACCCATCCCCACTATTCCGGAGCGATTGAATGAAAAATTCCCCTTTCCGTCAAAATATAAATACCCCGAAGAAAAGGCTGCTACATTTGGCATACCCGTTCCCATTCCGCCGCTTGATGAGGCAGTTTTTCTTTCATATGATGCTGCGGGAAGAGCGGTTACTTTTTTTATTTTATGCAAAGTATGCTTAATGCCTACAGTGCTTTCCAGGTTGCCATTTCCATCCAGCTTATATTTTACGCTTTCAGCCCCGCTTTGAAATGTGAGCTGCACCATATTGTTTTTAATGGCATAAGTACCGCTAACTTTGGTTTTCCAGTCGGCTTTATTCAGTTGATTGTTGAATGTGCCATTATCTCTGAAATAAAATACAATATTATTGATCTGCATACCATCAAATGGTGTGGTGTAAAGCTGCGCGCCACCATATACACCACTAAGTTTTTGCGATTGCGCTTTTCCAACAAATGCAGTTATAACAAACAGGCAGATCAATAGCAGGAATTTCTTTTTCATCGGACGCTAATTAATTTAACTCGCTTACATGTCCGATAAAGTTCTGAAAATTATGGTAAACTGATGGTTGGTGAAATAATTTTTCTGTGAAATTAAACTATGCGGTATCCCGAAATTTATCTGTAATAATTGTGATGTGACGCTTCATGAATCTGTATATATCATCATGCCAGGCCATAAGTTTATAACCCTTCAAACCTTAGCTCTCCAAACCTGTGACACATCACCAGGGAAGCTCTATTTTGATAGGTTCAACAAACTTGTTTTCATCATTCATCACAATGTGATATATGATTCATATTTAAAATAGCATCTACTTCACGGAGAAAATGCTGATGTTCCTTCTCATCTAACTCAAGCTGATTTAAGTCGTTATTTTTATTATTAGCTTGGGTTTTGGCCTTGCCTTTTAAGATGATCACAATAGGAATACAAACCTGTATGATCATAAAGGCCACGGTGATCTGGAACATATAAGTGATCAATGTATCCATAACAGTAAAACAAATCAGGTTATAATTGGTGTTGTTAATTTAACGATTTTACTTGATTATTTATAGTAAAACTATTATTATTTCATACATAATCAATTAAAGCGTTTTTTAATATTTTGTTAATAAACCGCTGCCATAACATCAGGATTGATAATTTTTAAGCTGCCTCGCCATATCCCGCCGATTCTATTTTACATCACGCGTAGCGTTTTTAGCGCCGATGCCGTAACGATTATTAATTTTTTAAAATACTTGTACGACCAAAAGGCTTCATTATATTTGTAACCAAAAGGTTTCATATTGATGGTTAAACATCTATTACACCTTATAAACCTGTACCTATGTTAGACACCATTCAACCCAAGAGTAAAACTTCTTCGTTTTTTTCACTTTTAAAACAAGCTATAAAAGGCGCGGAAGTTGACCTTACATCAATTAGCATAAAACGAGCGATTATTTTATTGGCCATTCCTATGATGCTCGAAATGGCCATGGAATCGGTATTTGCGTTGGTCGACCTGTATTTTGTTGGTCATTTAAAAAACAGCAGCCTTGCCATTCAAACAGTTGGCTTAACCGAATCAGTATTAACCGTTATATATTCTTTGGCTATAGGCTTAAGCATGGCCGCTACGGCAGTGGTTGCCCGCCGCATTGGCGAAAAAAACCCGGGCGCCGCCTCAAAAGCCGGTATGCAAACTATTATTATTGCGGTTTTTGTTAACCTGGCCATTAGCATTGCAGGCTTACTGCATGCACGTGATCTGCTTTTGATCATGGGAGCCTCTGCCGAAACAGCAGAGCACGGAACGCCGTTTGTGCGCATCATGATGGGTGGCAGCATTATTATCGTTTTGCTGTTTTTGATAAACGGCATATTCAGGGGAGCGGGTAACGCTGCCATTGCCATGCGCAGCTTGTGGATAGCCAATATGGCCAATATTATTTTATGCCCGATTTTTATACGCGGCCTTGGCCCTATTCCGGCTTTTGGCTTAACCGGCGCGGCTATTGCCACCACCATTGGTCGCGGATTGGGTGTTAGCTACCAGATTTATAATTTATTTAACGGTAAAAATATCCTGAAAATACGATTGAGCTATTTTATTCCCGACTGGGAACAGATCAAGGCTATCATTAAAATTGCCGCCCCGGGCATCCTGCAATTTGTAATAGCCAGTTGCAGCTGGATATTTTTGGCCGAGCTGGTTGCTACAACCGGCGGCGATCACGGTTCTGCAGGTTACCAAACGTCCCTGCGGCTTATGATGTTCTTCCTGTTACCGGCCTGGGGCCTTAGTAACGCGGCAGCAACTCTGGTTGGCCAAAACCTGGGCGCGGGGCATGTGGACCGGGCGGAGCAGTCGGTATTCCAAACTATCAGATACGCGGTGGTATTCCTGGGTGTGGTTAGCATTTTGTTTTTAACCTGCGGGCATTTGTTCGCCTCCTTTTTTACCGAGGACGAAGCTGTTAGGAAAATAGCCACAAGGTCACTACAAATTTTAAGCGGTGGTTTTATAATTTATGGCATGGGCATGGTTTTAACCAGCGCTTTTAATGGCGCCGGCGATACCTGGACCCCTACCCGGATCAACATATTTACGTTTTGGGTATTCCAGATCCCTTTTGCCTATTTATTAGCCAAGCATTTTGCAATGGGGCCAACCGGTGTCTTTATTTCTATTCCTGTTGCCGAAGTTGGGCTTACTATAGGCGCTTATATCCTGTTTAAAATGGGGAAATGGAAAAAAACAATGGTTTAAAGCAAAAGGGGGTTACTTTTAAAAAGTAAACCCCTTTTGCTAATATTTTAATTGAGGATTTCTGACTTCCCCTAAAGGTTACAGAACTTTTACCGCCTGGCGGGCCAGCAATTGCCATTGGCCATTATTTTTTACCCATACCAGTAATACCCCCAGCTTTACAGTACCCGGACCCTTGCCCTTATCATTAGTCGCGGCCGAAAGAATATGGCGTACAATGGCTGTATTGTCAACCATCCGTATATTTTGGTCGGTAAGGTCAATAGATACAAAATCAGATACGCCGGTTGCAATATCGCTCACAAATTCTTTTTTTGTTTGCAGTTTACCGCCGGAGTGCCCGTAGCTTAATTCACTTGAAGTTAGTTTCTCTAAGGTAACGGTATCACCATCAACCATCGCTTTACGCAATTGCTCTACCGCGTTTGTAATTTCTGTCATTGATTTTGAATTTTGTGCAAAGGGCTTTTCTATGTTAATTGTAAGTACGATAAACGAGCACAATAAAGCTTTTAATAAAAAAGATCTTTTCATAACGGTTCATTAAAATTGTTTTTTTAGCGACGGGCTTATACATTAAACCTAAAATGCATAATGTCGCCATCCTGCACAATATAGGTTTTTCCTTCAACAGCCAGCTTGCCGTTTTCTTTAATTACAGCTTCTGAGCCGTTAAATTTAACAAAATCATCATACTTTATTACTTCCGCGCGGATAAATCCTTTTTCAAAATCGGTATGGATAACACCCGCGGCTTGCGGGGCGGTAAATCCCTGGGTAATAGTCCAGGCACGAACTTCCTGCACGCCGGCTGTAAAATAAGTAGCCAGGTTAAGTAAACGGTAAGCCGCTTTGATTAGTTTATTTACGCCCGATTCGGTAAGCCCAAGGTCATCCAGGAACATTTGGCGTTCCTCATAAGTTTCCAGCTGGGCAATTTCCGATTCTATTTGCGCCGATATGATCAGCACTTCCGCATTCTCTTCCTTTACCGCGGCCTTTACCTGCTCAACATAGGCGTTACCAGTACTTACTGAGCCTTCGTCAACATTACAAACGTACATTACCGGCTTAGCGGTAAGCAGCCATATATCGGCAATATATTCCTTATCTTCTTCGGCAACGGGGGCTGTGCGTGCCGATTTGCCCGAAAGCAGGTGGTTTTTATAAACGGTTAAAACGTCGAAGGTTTTTTTAGCTTCCTTGTCGCCGCCCGTTTTAGCCATTTTTTCAACCTTCTGTATCTTTTTCTCTATCGACTCCAGGTCTTTCAACTGCAGTTCGGTATCAATGATCTCTTTATCCCGTATGGGGTCAACCGAGCCGTCAACGTGTATCACATTGTCATTATCAAAACAGCGCAGCACATGTATAATAGCATTGGTAGCACGTATGTTGGCCAAAAACTGGTTGCCCAGGCCCTCGCCTTTACTGGCGCCTTTTACCAATCCGGCTATATCAACAATTTCAATAACGTTGGGCACTACTGCCTTTGGCTGTACTATTTCTGTAAGTTTTGTTAAGCGCTCATCGGGCACTGTAATTACGCCCACATTTGGCTCAATGGTGCAAAACGGAAAATTGGCTGCCTGCGCCTTGGCATTTGATAAGCAATTAAAAAGTGTTGATTTGCCCACATTTGGTAAACCCACTATCCCACATTGTAAACCCATTTTTTAGTTATTAAGTTGATTATGTGAGTGGTTACAGATTTATTAAGCTTTATTTTCCCAACAACTTAATTAACCATTTAACCTTATATACCACTCACTTTAAAAAGCGCAAAGATAACAGAAAATTTTGCCTTATAATTTGAAAAAATAAACGACTTTTGCCCTCGTCAAAACAGGGCAAAGCAGATTAATAATAAGATGTAAAAACAACGGGGGATCTTTATGAAAGAAGTGGTTGACCAAATAGAATTGTTGCTGGAACAAGAAGATGATAAACAATTACAAGAATATTTGAACAACCTCAATATATCAGATGTTGAAGAGCTGATTGGCGAACTTCCTGAATATGGCCCCAGGTTTATTGAAACACTCTCATTAAACCGTGCTGTTAATGTTTTCCGCATACTTGATTCGCCTACCCAGGAGCGCATTATCAAAAAACTATCAGGCCAAAAAGTGGCCGATCTCATCAATGAGCTCCCCCCTGATGACCGCACCGCCCTATTTAGTGAACTGCATGGTGATGCCGTTCAAAAACTGATCCTGCACCTCTCGCCCGACGACCGCAAGGAAGCCTTGTCATTACTTGGTTACGAAGAAGATAGCGTGGGCCGTTTAATGACGCCTGATTACATTGCCGTTAAAAGAACCTGGGACGTAACACGGGTATTATCTCACATACGGCGTTATGGTAAAAACTCCGAAACCATTGATGTTATATATGTGATTGACGAGAACGGGGTATTGCTGGATGACATCAGGATCCGTGAGATATTGTTGGTGAAGCCCGAAACAAAGGTGAGCGACCTGATGGATGGACGTTTGATAGCCTTGAGCGCAAGCGATCCGCAGGAAGAAGCCATCAACGTTTTCAGGATGAATAACCGTGTGGCCCTGCCCGTGGTTGATAATGAGAATATATTGCTGGGCATTGTAACTGTTGACGATATTTTATGGATAGCCAACGAAGAGTACACCGAGGATATTCAAAAAATTGGTGGTACCGAAGCATTGGAAGAACCTTACCTGGATATTAACCTGTTCAGGCTGGTAAAAAAACGTGTAGGCTGGCTAATCATCCTGTTTTTAGGCGAAATGCTTACCGCTACCGCTATGGGCTTTTTTGAAAAAGCCATTGAAAAGGCGGTTGTACTGGCCTTATTTATTCCGCTCATCATATCAAGCGGTGGCAACAGTGGTTCGCAGGCCTCAACGTTAATTATACAAGCCATGGCCCTGGGCGAGGTTACCGTTACCGATTGGTGGCGGGTTATGCGCCGCGAACTCATATCGGGTTTAATGCTTGGCTTAACACTGGGTTTAATAGGCTTTATGCGTATTTACATCTGGACTTTGTTTTCGCCTATTTACGGGCCGCACTGGATACTGGTAGGTTTAACGGTAGGCTGCGCCCTTGTTGGAGTAGTATTATGGGGATCATTGGCCGGTTCCATGCTACCCCTGATCCTTAAAAGGCTTGGTGCCGACCCCGCTACATCATCGGCGCCATTTGTGGCTACCCTGGTGGATGTTACCGGGCTTATCATTTACTTTACCATTGCCGTAATATTAATGCGGGGAGTGCTGCTGTAATTGAATATATACCTAAACTTTTGTTGTCCTGAGTGAAACAAAAGACTTTTTTGCCAGCTCAGTACCAGTTTTCTCTATACATCCTCTACACATATATAGAAGATACTTAACATCATTCATAAACAAGAAAGCCCGCACATGTGCGGGCTTTCTTTATGGTATTAGTTTAGTTTGTTCTGTTTATATCTCGAACGAAAAATCTTCGTCGGCAGATGCTTTGGCAATTTCTGAGTTTTCGCTGTACTCATAGCGTTTTTCAACAACTTCCTGGTTTGCTTTTATATAATCAACGGTTTCTTTTAAACCTTCAGCAAATTTTTCAAAGTCTTCTTTGTACAAAAATATTTTGTGTTTAATAAAAACACCGTCTTCCAAACGTTTTTTACTTTCAGTTATTGTAACATAATAATCGTTTGAACGGGTTGCCTTTACGTCAAAAAAATAAGTCCTCTTCCCGGCCCTCACCTTCTTTGAAAAAACCTCTTCACGCTCTCTATTGTCAAAATCTCCCATAATGAATATACCTGTAATTAGTTTTGGTTGGCATAAATATAAATCAAAATTTGAAAGTGCAAGTATTTTATTGAATTTTATTGACCATTTTGAACCTTTTTTGTCATTTTTTTGTGTTAAAATGAGAAAATCAGGCGTCTTGCTCCTCTTCAAGCAATTGTTTTTCGTATAACTCAAAATAGGTACCCTTAAGCTGCATCAAATATTCGTGGTTGCCATGCTCAACAATTTCGCCGTTGTCCATGACCAATATCTTATCAGCATTTTTTATGGTTGATATACGGTGAGCAATAATTATACTGGTTTTATTTTGCATTACGCGCCCCAGGTTATTTAGTATTTCTTCTTCGGTACGGGTATCAACTGCCGACAGGCAATCGTCAAAGATCAATATCTGCGGATGTTTAAAAATAGCGCGTGCTATGGATACACGCTGCTTTTGCCCGCCTGATAGCGTTACCCCCCGCTCGCCTATCAGTGTTTCAAACCCGCTCTCCAGTTCCATGATATTGTTGTAAACCGCGGCATCCTTTGCGGCTTGTTCCACAACCGGCATATCCAGCACATCGGCACTAAAGGCAATATTATTGGCAATGGTATCTGAAAACAGAAAAACCTCCTGCGGTACAAAGCCTATTTGCGAACGATACGCTTCCAGCTTAAGCTGCCTTACGGGTATCTGATCAATAGATATTTGACCGCCCGTGGTATCGTACATACGCATAACCAAATTGGCTATAGTTGATTTGCCCGAACCTGTACGACCTATAATAGCAACCATCTGACCAGGTTCAACCGTGAATGATACCTCTTTCAACGCTTGTATGCCCGTGTCCGGATAAGTAAATGACACCTTATTAAATTCGATAGCGCCCTTAATGGTATGTGCAGGACCGTCGGGTGATACGATATCTGACCTTTCATGCAAAAATTCATTGATGCGCTTTTGCGAAGCCGCCGCCCGCTGTATCAGTGAAGTTACCCATCCCAATGATATAACCGGGAATGACAGCATGTTGAGGTACACAATAAACTCGGCAATATTGCCCGAAGTTATGTTGCCCTTCATTACCTCTACCCCGCCAATATACATGGTGATCACATTACTTAAGCCTACCAGCAGCAGCATTATGGGATAAAACATGGCCTGCACCTTAACCAGGGCCATAGAGTGTGTTTTATAATTTTCGCTTTCGGCAGCAAAACTTTTGCGGACAAAGCCTTCTCTTACATATGACTTGATGACCCTGATACCCGAAAAGTTTTCCTGCACAAAGCTCGACAGCGTTGATAAACGTTCCTGTATCTGCTCGCTGCGGAAATTGATCACGTTATTTACATAATAAATAATGCCTGCCAGTACAGGCAGCGGCAATACCGATAGTATAGCCAGCCTCAAGTTTACGGTAAGCATAGCGTATATTACCAATACAAATAACACTACCGTATTGATGGTATACATAATACCCGGCCCCAGGTACATACGCACACGGCTTACATCCTCGGTAACGCGGTTCATCAGATCGCCGGTATTATGGCGGCGGTAAAACGCGAGCGACAGCTCCTGGTAATGGTGGTAGATCTCGTTTTTCAGATCATATTCAATATGCCTCGACATGAGGATGATGGTTTGCCGCATAAAAAACAGGAACAAACCACGCAGCAAGGCCAGTATTAATACCAATGCGCCAAACAGCATAAGGCTGCTGCCAAAAATATCATAAATCATGCCTTGCCTGTTAAAGCCGGCAAAAAGTTGATAAGCCCCTATGTTTTCGGTAACCAGGTCAAAGGCTACCCTTACCACCTGTGCGGGCAGCACACCAAAAATATTCGATATAATTACAAACAAAACGCCGGGTATTAATCGCCAGCGGTATTTGTAAAAAAATTTATTTAGGTAAGCAAGGTCTTTCATATATGTGCGGTGCAGTCCGGAAAGCAGAAGAACCGGGGTCCGATAAATCAAAAGTATTAAAAAGTTGGCAGAGTGGTTGCGTTTGAAAGTCGTATTGATGTAAGAAAATAGTGATATGATGAAGTATTATCAACACCGTTCAATAAAAGTTTGTAACCCTCATATGAAAACTCCAGCGTGGTTTAAGGCCATTGATCGTCACATTAAATTAACCCTAAAATCATCAACTCGCTGCATACAACTTAATAAACTTTGTCAGAATAAAAAAAACCTATACTTTTGTCAGGCCTTAAAACATTTACTACCGTACTAATGCCTGTTCAACCATCAGAATCCATATTTAGCCAGCTCGACGCCTTTGGGCATAAAAAAGTTGTATTTTGCAGTGATCCTGATACGGATTTAAAAGCCATTATAGCCATTCATGATACTACTTTAGGACCGGCTTTTGGAAGTACACGCATGTGGAATTACAAATCGGAAGCCGACGCTTTAAATGACGTATTGCGTCTTTCGAAAAGCATGACCTATAAATGCGCTATCGCGGGCCTTAATATGGGCGGCGGATACTCAGTAGTTATAGGCGATTCGCGCAGGGATAAAACCGAGGCCATGATGCGTAAATTCGGACGTTTTATTAAAAACCTGAATGGCGAGTTCATCACATCAGAAGACGTAGGCACCAGTCCGCGCGATATGGAATATATACGCATGGAAACCGAGCATGTTACCGGTATACCAGAAAGTTTGGGCGGCAGCGGCGATCCGTCGCCCGTGGCCGCGCAGGGTGTTTTTATGGGGATTAAGGCCTGTGTAAAAGAACAATTTGGCAGCGATAACCTCACTGGAAAATCAGTAATAGTGCAAGGCATAGGCCACGTTGGCGAACACCTGGTACGTTTGCTTCGCGATGAGAACGTTAAAGTTTATGTCAGCGATATTCAGGAAGAGCGCATTGGCCAGGTGGCTAAAAAATATGGCGCGGAAGCTGTATCAAATAACAGCATTTTTGATATTGACGCTGATATTTATGCGCCTTGCGCGCTGGGCGGCACTATCAACACGCAAACCATTAACAAACTAAAATGCAGCATTATAGCCGGATCAGCCAATAACCAGTTGCTTGATGAAGCCGAACATGGCACCATGCTATTAGATAAGGGAATACTGTTTGCGCCCGATTATGTGATCAATGCCGGGGGCATCATTAATTGCTATTCGGAGCTGATGAACTTCAGCAAAAAACGCACCATGCAGCTTACTGAAAATATTTATGAAGTAACCCGCAATATTTTAAAACTTTCTAAATCAGAAAACATTTCTACTATTAATGCCGCCAACAAAATTGCGGAGAAAAGAATAGCAGATATTAAAAAAGTAAAATCATCCTATTAATAATATTAACTTAACCGTTCGCCAGGCAGGCGGATCAAATCGTTCTTACACATGTTAAACAGAAGGCACCTAAGGGTAAAGGTATTGCAGGCGTTATACGCATACCATCAATCAGATACTAAAGACATCAGGTTACACGAAAAAAATATGCTGCATGGCATTGATCAGGTATATGAAATGTATATCTGGATGCTATCACTAATTTCGGAAGTAGCTAACTATGCGGCCAATGATGCCGAAGAAAGGGCCAATAAGCACCTGCCCACTGCCGATGACCTTAACGCCAATCTTAAAATATTAACCAACAGGTTCATCGTCACCCTGAATGATAACCGCGACTACTTAATTGCGTTAAAAAAATATAAAGTAGAGTGGCACTTTGAGCCCGAGCTCACCAAATCGCTGTTCACCATCCTTAAAAATGCGCCAGAATATGCCGAATACCTGGCAAAAACAGGCGATACTATACAAACGGATAAAGACATTATCAAATTCATTTTCAAAAAAGTAATTTTAAAATCATCACTGGCCGAGCAGGTTTTTGAGGACAAATTTATTTTTTGGCCGGTTGACCGCGATGTACTGCAGGCCCTGATAGCTAAAACATTCAAGAATTTTGCTTATGATGATGCCAAACTTAACCGCCTGGCCGAAATTACCGGCAACTGGACCGAAGACCGTGAATTTGTGATCGACCTGTTTCAAAAAAGCATCAGGTTTGATACGCCTTACCAGGAGCTCATAGCCGGTAAAACGCAAAACTGGGAGCCTGAGCGTATTGCTATGATGGATACCCTGCTCATGAAAATGGCCATTACCGAGTTTATTAACTTTACATCAATACCTGTTAAAGTAACCATTAACGAATATCTGGAGATATCCAAAGAGTTTAGTACTCCTAAAAGTAATTCATTTATAAACGGTATCTTAGACAAGATTTTGATTGACCTTAAAGCAGAGAACAAGGTTAAAAAAATAGGCAGGGGATTAATAGAATAATATTATTATACCAATGAAAAAATTGTTTTTAAGCTTAGTAACTGCCGGTATGTTATTATCGGCCTGTAACCAAACACCGGGCAATACAACCGTGGATGGCTCTGCCGATAGTACAGCGGGCAAACCGGCTGCAACCACAGCCGCTAATGCGCCCATCATGAAGTTTGAAAAAGAAAGCCATGATTTTGGCAAAATTAAACAGGGCGACAAAGTTAGTTACGATTTTAAATTCACTAACAACGGCAAATCGCCGCTGATCATTACTGATGCGGTTGCAAGCTGCGGATGCACTACACCTGAGTGGCCTAAAGCCCCGGTTAAACCTGGCGAAAACGGCCTGATCAAGGTTGTATTTAATAGTGCCGGCAAATCTGGCCTGCAGGACAAGCAAATAACCATTACCGCCAATACCGTACCTGCCCAAAACATGGTGCATTTAATTGGCGAAGTATTAACTAAATAATAATTAATTTAAAATGATAGCAACTATTTTATTACAAGCAGCGGCAGGCGGCTCAAACGGCTTCGGTATGTTAATCCCTATGGTATTAATTATCGCGGTATTTTATTTTTTCATGATCCGTCCGCAGGTTAAAAAGCAAAAAGATCAAAAGAAATACGTAGAAGAATTAAAAAAGGGCGACAGGGTAGTAACTACAGCAGGTATACATGGTAAAATCATTGACCTTAACGAAACCACTTTTTTAGTTGAGGTTGATAACGGTAAAATCCGTTTTGATAAATCAGCAATATCTTTAGATGCCTCAAAAGCATTGAATACCCCTCCTGCTGTCGCCAAAAGCTAATTTTATTGACAAGAGACAAAAAGACAATGGATAAAGGACTAAAAGTTCTTTATTTTTATAACTAAAGATAAAAAGGGCGAAAGGTGACTGGTATTTTTACCTTTATCCTTTCGCCTTTATCCTTTAAAGGGGTCCTTTGTCTTTTCATCATTTATCCAAAGAAATGGCTATAGTAAAATTATCAGCAACAGAACGAAGGCGCTTATCAGCATTTTTTACATGCCTGGTGCTGGCTGTTTTAGCCTGGATATTTACTACACTGTCAAATGTTTACAATTACACGGTACAGGAGGTGTTAACTTATAAAAACGCCCCACAAAAACGTGCATTTCATTCTTTGCAGCCTGATACTGTTAAGGCTACCGTGCAGGGCACGGGCTGGCAAATGTTGTTTTCAAGCATGAACAGGGAAAGCAAGCCCATAACTATCGATTTGTCGTCACTTGAAAACCGCAATTTTGTAGTGATGAGCTCACAGCTGAAGCAAATAAATATTAAAAAGGAAATTACTCAGCCCATTATTTCCATTGATCCAGACACGCTATATTTTGATTTTTCGAACCGGCTGGTAAAAAAGGTACCCGTGCATCTTATGCTGGGCATCAAATACAGGAAACAATTTGCCGTTTCGGGTAATGTGATAATTAAACCGGCTTATGTAACCGTAAGCGGCCCTACCGAGCGGTTAAAGCAAATAAAGCTATGGAAAACCGATTCGTTAAACGGCACCAACGTTACCGAAACGGTAAATACGAGGATAAATTTGCAGCCGGTAAAAGAAGGCAATTTAAATGTATATCCTAAAACAGTGCAGGTAATTATCCCTGTTGATGAGTTTACCGAAAAAACTTTGGAAGTACCGGTTAAACTGATAAACAATCACAATTACGATAACATTAAGGTATTTCCGCAAAAGGTTAAGGTTACTTTTACTACATCATTGAGTCGGTACCCGGATATGACAGAGGACCTGTTTGAAGCCACAGCCGATCTTGATCTTTGGCGCGATCATGGTTATAAGTCGTTGCCCGTGAAGCTTACCCGGTTCCCACCCTTCTGTAAAATTGTAAAGGTAAGCCCGCCGAACATTGATTTTATCATAAAAAAATAATGCTCAAAATAGGATTAACAGGTAATATAGGTAGTGGCAAAACTACAGTAGCCCAGATATTTGAGCTTTTAGGTATACCGGTTTTTTATGCCGATGACGAAGCAAAACGTGTGATGGTTACTGATGAGGTGCTGATTGACTCCATTAAACGGACCTTTGGCGCGCAATCATACTTTAACGATGGCACGCTTAACCGTAAACATATAGCAGGGATAGTTTTTAATAATGAGGTTGACCTGCAAAAGCTTAACTCCCTTGTACACCCCGCGGTTTTCAGGGCTTTTGATAACTGGGTACAGAATATCAAAGACGTACCTTACGTTATAAAGGAAGCCGCCCTGCTTTTTGAAAGCAGTTCCTACAAATTATGCGACCGCAGTTTACTGGTTTGCGCGCCATTAGAGAACCGTATAGCCCGTGTAATGCAGCGCGACTCTGTTTCACGGGCAGAAGTTGAAAATCGTGAAGCCAGGCAGTTTTCCGAAGACAGGAAAAAGCAAATGGCTGATGATATCATCGTCAATGATGACCGCCAGCTTGTAATTCCGCAGGTGCTGGCATTGCACCAACAATATTTATCGCTCGCCAAAAACTAATGATACTTGATGATTTTGTTCTGATCAATGATAAGGGCCTGTATTGCAAATACGGCGATTTTTATCTTGACCCCAAGCTGCCCGCAAAAACGGCCGTGATCTCGCACGCCCATGCCGATCATGCGGTAAGCGGTAATCATGAGGTATACTGCACCAGGGCTACGGCAACCATTATGCAGCTGCGTTATGACCGCACGGCCGCAAAGGTTTTTAACGTAGTTAACTATAACCAGCCATTTAACATTGGCAAGGTAACCATTACACTGATACCGGCAGGCCACATGCTGGGCTCGGCCCAAATATTAATGGAGTACGAAGGCACGCGTTACCTGTATACCGGCGATTATAAACTGCAGCCAGATGCTACGTGTGAGCCCATTGAATGGGTTAACACCGATGTACTAATCACCGAAAGTACTTTTGCCGATCCCGCCATTTTACATCCCGATCCGGTTGCTGAAATACAAAAAATAAACACTATAAAAACCAATATCCTGTTAGGGGCTTATGGTCTGGGCAAAAGCCAGCGCCTTATTAACCTGATAAGCACTTATGCACCACAAAAAAAAATACTGGTGCACCACCGCATCATGCCCATTAATGCCATATATGAAAAAATGGGCTTTACGTTGGGCGCGCATCAGCTATATGGCCGTAAACTAATGAAAACGCAGGATGAATTTGTATATATTGTACCCCCTTTTACGTTTGACAGCTACATCAGGGCAACCGGGGTTACGCGTTTGTTTGCCTCGGGCTGGAAAAACCTGCAGGTTAATCAAAAAGACACACTGTTTATATCTGACCATGTGGACTGGGACGATATTTTAGAAACCGTAACCCGCACGCGGCCCCAACAAATATGGACGCTGCACGGCGACGGCCAACATTTAAAAAATCATTTTAATAATGATATTTTTGTAAAATTGCTTAACTAAATGTTACAAGAAGGCATTGATTATTATATAAATGACGACGGCAATTTTGTTTTTACAAAAGCATATCATTTAAAACGTGGTTACTGCTGTAAGAATAAATGTCTGCACTGCCCATGGGATTATGGCAAGCCCGGCACATCAAACCAACAGGACACTTCAAATAAAAAATAACAGTCCATTGTAATTAATTGTCACGGGCTTACGTAATGGGTTTGACGCAAATTAAAAATAAATAAACATATTTGCATCTTATTGATTGTTACACATTATGCGGATAGACGACGAGATACAAAGTACAAATTTTGAAGACAACTATCATAAAGTGGCAATTAACATTGCATACACTTCTGGCTGGTTAAGTAACTTTTTCAAATGCTATTTTGATAAATATAACATTACGCAACAGCAGTTTAATATTCTGCGGATATTACGGGGCCAGTATCCCAAACCTGCAACTATCAACCTGTTAAAAGAACGCATGGTTGATAAAATGTCTGATGCATCGCGCATTGTTGACCGCCTGATACAAAAGGGGCTGGTGTCGCGCTGTACCAATAATAAAGACAGGCGGGCAGTGGATATCCGCATCAGCGAACTGGGCCTGAACACTTTATCAAAAATGGATAATGAGTTCAAAACCAAGGATATACTTAAAGGCAACCTTACTGAGGATGAAGCAGCCGTGCTCAGCGATCTGCTGGATAAGTTGAGAGGGTAGTTTTACCGCTTACGAAGTTTTAAATTCCGTAAGCGGCAAAAGTGTTAGCTTCTTATGGCGGTAGTTTGTTGCTTTAAAATATCCAAAACTGATGGTGTAACCCTGCCAAAGAATGATATACCAGAAGCGCCATTACTCAAGGCCAGCTGAATACCCGTGCGTATTTCATCATCGTTATTAAAATCAGAAAGATAAAGACCGGCATATAACGGGAATTTTCCATCCAAAAAGTGGATACCTTCGGCAACGGCATCACCTATCCAGTTTACGCCTTCTTTGTAAAACCCATGATATATCATCGGGCATACGCCGTCGAGCTTAAAGTTTGTCCAGTCTTGCCGCACATTGCGGCGCGCCACTTCAGGGGTTGGGAACACAGCCGCCGTAATAGGCTTTTTGTGCTGATGTGCCACAGCCGAAATGCTGTTTACTACACGAATGATATTACCATACCTGAAAAGGCGCCATGACAAACTGGCTTCGGGGTATTGGATCTCTTTTACATCCTTACCGTATTGCTCTTTAAATTTGGCCTGGCATACTTCGCAGTAACAATAATCATACTCAGGCAGTTCTTTGGTTTGTTCAATTTTGTACTTATCCCAAAGGTTTACGGGCAACACCACATCACAATAACGCACATAATCAAGGTGAATGCCGTCCACATAATCTTTAGCCAATATCTTATCAACCGTATCGGTCAGGTACTGCTCCACCTCGGGGCGTGAGGGGCAAAGCCAGCGGTAATATTGTACGTAAGGTGGTTTATCAGCACATGAATCGCCGTTACGGTTTTTACTATACCATTCGGGGTGCTGGGTAACCATTTCGGCACGGTTAAAGGTCCATATCCAGCGGTGTGCTTCTATGCCATGGGCTTTCGCGGCGCGAAAATGCCTTTCGCTATCGTTCTCAAAAAATATCCCGGTAATACCAGCCTCTTTATAAGCGGTATAATTTGTTCTAAGATCATTGTCGGTATCCTTTTGATTAGGATTGATCCAGATCCAGTTTTTCATCACCTTCTTTTTTTTGTTTGTAACCGCAGCCGATGCCTGGCTTTTTACAGGTAGTTGTGATGCAACGGTAGCTAATAAACCGGCTTTTAAAAATTCGCGCTTATTCATGGCATTTAAAAATTGTTGTTTAGAGGTTCAACAAGCCCATCCTGATTTATGGTATAGGTTATCTTATTTTCCTCATCGTTAATTAAAACCATGAACTGATGTTTGCCGGCTTCGAGCTGTAAGTTATTAATTTTTTTTAAAATGTTATAGCTACTTTTAATATTTAACTCTTTTAATGATTGCGCATACTGATGCTTTTGCTCATACCACTTTTGTTGGCGATAATATACCAGCCATAAATACTTTTTTTGCAATTCGGTATATGGCATTTCAAATGTGGTGTCATCTGCCGAATGATCGCTAAAAAGCAGGTAGCCCCAGCGTTCGGGGTAGTGCATATTGATAACTCCCTGCGGCGACCATACCCAGTTGTGCTCGGGCTGGTCGCGACCCGAAACGGCATCTTTTAATTTTACATTTTGCCCGTTTTGAATTTGTGTGTCATACTGCACCCGTGAAAAATTGATGCGCCACAAGGTTCCGTGATGAGGTGCGGCAGCCGAAAAACCGGGATTAATAGCCTTAAAAGGGATGGCCATTTCAACCGTCCAACCTTTGTCCGTATCCTTAGGATCATTCAACGTACCTTGCACGTTAACAGCAGTACGCAAGCCGCGTGCATCCCAGCCGGGAACCGCAATGCCCCCGTTGCGATAGGGCTTGTTTAAATACAGATCAAAAATGGTATTTAAGGCGTTAACCTCAATTTCATAATAACTGTGCATAGTGTTTGCGGGGTCAACAAACAGTTCAAAATCATTATCCCTGAAAACGATGTCGTCATGGTTTTTCAGCCGGGCCCAAACCTGCGGATCATGCAACCGGGCGGCCACATACAGGCAGCTATCGTCCCAAAGCATTTTGATGTTTGTTTGCAACGATGGCTTAGGCTTCAGGTCGCCTTCAATATCAACAAAATCGCTTGTCCACTTAGCCTGCTGCCATATATTATCATTAATATCACCGTCAATTACCGGTGCTGCTGCAACATGCTTTACTACATAATTTTCAGGAACGCTAAATAGATTTTCAAGTCCTTTAAAAGTATCCTGGGCCATTACGCTGCCCGAAATAAAACATACAGATACAATTAAGCCTGTCTTAAATAAAGACAGGCTTTTTACCTTTAGGTTGGAGGTTAAGAGAGTGTTTTTCATTAACTGCCTAATTCTAATATACGGTCAAACTCTTCGCGTTTTAAGCCCATTACTGATAAGCGGCCCTGTCTAACCAGCCCTACATCCTTTAGCTGGGCATCGGCTTTGATGGTTTCTAACGTCACCGGGTTTTTGAGCGTTTCAACCGGCGACAGATCAACCACAACCCAGTTGGGGTCAGTAGTAGTAGGATCCTGATAAGCCTCTTTTACCACCTTGGCAATACCTACCACGGCCTTACCATCATTACTATGGTAAAACAGCACCAGATCATCCTCTTTCATCAGCCTTAAATTGTTGCGGGCCTGGTAATTACGCACACCGTCCCAAAAGGTACGCCCATCTTTATTAAATTTTTCCCAGCTATATTTTACGGGTTCAGATTTTACAAGCCAATATTGCATATATACTTTAAATTATACTTAATACAGCTGTAAAGATGTTAAAAACCACTGATAAACTGAAACCGGCTTTTGTAAAAACATGGTTAAGATTTACAAGAGCACAAAACCAAATCTTCAACAAAACCACACAAAACAAAAAGCCCCGGCAACAGGCGTCCCGGGGATCTTAAGTTTATAGTGGTTTATCTTATAACATCAGTTTGCCTTATGCCGTAGGCACATTATAATGAAAACTTTCAGAAACAATTTTTCCGTCTTTAACCTCATACACGGCAATTTCATTCATTTCGCTTCTGCCCATTCCTTTATAGGTTACATCTAAATACATGGCACAAGCAAAAAAATCGCCGCTTACAAGAGGATCAGAAACGGAATCGTTGTGTATTTCTTCAACCATGGCATACCATTGATTATTTTTATCCAATACAGCAGCTTTACCTTCTGTTAACTCCATGTGCGAACCTTTTGGCTCATGACTTACAATATTATCTGCATAAAGCTCATTGATGACTTCCAGATTTTTACCTTCGCGGCAAAGCTGTACTAATTTATCAGCTACTTCCTGTGTGTTCATAATTGATGGTTTTAATTGGTGGTTTGCTTACCATAAAGTTAGCAGATATATTTTTTATCATCATTAAAAAGCACTTTAAATTTAGATTAACATTTGCTCAATTTTTTGCACCGGAGGCTCACCTGGTCATCACTACGCTCGGTTCTTTTTGTCAATTATTTGTTACATAAAGCATTATCATACACGTTAAACTATTATAAAGTATTTTAGCAAGCAGCAATCCGGTTTATTCATCTTCTTACCTTACCCATGAATCAAAACTACATCTCGTCATTAAAATCTCTGTTGTTCGTTGTAAGTCTGTTATTGATAGTTACTTTTCGGGCCGGTGCCCAAATCCCTGCCGACGATCCCCATTTCGGTATCATCCCTGCCCCCGCTTCCATAACTAAAACAAGCGGTACTTTTGTATTTAGCCAGTTAACCCAGATCAAAGCGGATAATATAAAAGACCGGAATGTTGTGTTTTTGAAAGATTTCTTGCTGGGCAACAGGCATTTTAATAATAAGCTATCAAAATACAATCCTAAAATAAAGTCGAGTAAAGGCACTACCCTGGTGCTCACCGGCAAAGGCTCGGCAACACTGCCCAAAGAGGGTTATAAAATAATCATAAACCCACACCGGATCACCATTACAGGTAAAGGTGCCGGTTTATTTTATGGTATTCAAACCTTTATGCAATTGTTCCCGGTGGAAACATCAGGCACCGAAAAACTTCCCTGCATGATAATTGAAGATGCGCCCAGATTTGGGTATCGTGGTATGATGCTGGATGTTTCGCGACATTTTTTTACAGTGTCACAGGTAAAAAAAGTTATCGAACTGATGGCCGCCTATAAGCTCAACAATTTTCACTGGCATTTGGTTGACGGACAGGGCTGGCGTATCGAGATCAAAAAGTACCCTAAACTGACGCAGGTAGGCGCTTTCCGGATGCAAACCACGTTTGGCAATAACCGCGACTGGCCCGATTCTGTATCTTACGGTGGTTATTACACCCAGGACGACATTCGCGAGGTTGTAAAATTTGCCGCAGCCCGTTATATTAATGTTATCCCCGAAATTGAAATGCCCGCCCATTCTGAGGCCGCTTTAAGGGCTTACCCCGAACTCAGGTGCGAGCCGCCGGCTGATAGCAAAGTACCGGCCAGGGAGATCAACAATATATATTGCCCAACCGAAGAAACATTTACTTTCCTGGAGAATGTGCTAACAGAAGTAATGGAGCTTTTTCCAAGCAAATATATTCACATAGGCGGCGATGAAGCCAATAAACAGCCCTGGAAGGAGTCGGCATTTTGCCAGGCCTTAATAAAGGAAAAAGGCCTGAAAGATGAACATGAGCTGCAAAGCTATTTTATACAGCGGATAGAGCAATTCCTCAATTCCAAAGGTCGCAGCATTATTGGCTGGGATGAGATACTGGAGGGCGGACTGGCACCAAACGCTACCGTAATGAGCTGGACCGGCGAAGAAGGTGGCATTGCTGCAGCACGCCAGAAACATAACGTGATCATGACCCCGCAAACCACTGGCAATTATTTTGATCATTACCAAAGTGGTTCGCCACAAGAACCCGTATCATTTGGCAGGTACGCTGCGCTTGACGAAACCTATAATTATGACCCGGTTTCGAAGGAACTTACACCCGAAGAGCAGCAGTACGTAATTGGCACGCAGGGCAATCTGTGGACGGAATATGTGCCTACCGTAGCCAAATTGCAATACCAGATATTACCCCGTTTGTTCGCGTTATCAGAAGTGGCCTGGAGCAAGCCTGAAAATAAGGACTATACCAATTTTGCCGAAGTGAGGCTGGCCAAACACTTTGCAAGGCTGGAGGCCATGCACTATAATTACCGGGTGCCAACGGCTCTGCCTGTTATTGACACCATGGTTTTTGGCGAACAGTTTACATTTGCTCCAAAATCGGTTGTTCCCGGTGCTAAGATATACTACACACTTAACGGCCGCGATCCGCTGGATACAGACTGGGAATATGCCTCGCCGGTTACTATACGTGTGCCGTTAAACGAAAAACGTGAATTTAAAACAAGGGTTATTACCCCTACCGGCCGCCGAAGCATAGCTACCCGTATCCTAATGGTTAACAGGGCGCTCATACCCCCGGCAAATTATAAAGCGAACAAGTCGGGCTTAAGCTGCAAGCTCATAAAAAATACATTCACCGTGCCCGATCAACTGGATTATGCCACCGCACCCGATTCGGCAATAGCTGATAAACTGAACGCCGAATCATTTAAAAAAGATAACCCTCACTTTGGCTTAGTATTTAACGGCTATATTAATATTCCTGCAGATGGGGCTTATAATTTTACCCAGGCTTCCTATACTGATACCCAATTGTTTATTGACGGAGAAAAGATAACCGAAGATGAAAATGCTTTGCCGCTGGCAAAAGGATTTCATAAAATTAAAGTAAAGTACATTTATAATGCCCCGGTACCAGTACCCGGCTCATACCGCGTAAGACAAACCCCGCTCAGGATTTTTATGACGCCCCCAGGCACGGTTATTAAAAAGGAGCTGGACGCGGCCATGTTGTTTAATTAAAGGGCCATACATGTCGGTTGAGAGCCGTATACTCATTCCGGCCACGCTTTATATTTTTTGCCTTGGTTATTTTTTCTGCATCCCTCTTTGCGCCTGCGGCGGAAAGAGGGATGTCGAGCGAAGCGATGACAGGGTGAGTCAAACGGCCATGCTCAGCTATGTTTCCTTTCTTTGATCCCTTATCAAATTATCTTTATCTAAGTTTGCAGATAATCTGCGCCGATAGGTAATTTTCTCTTCATCAGCTTGAATAATTCATTTCAATAATATATGTTTGTACATTATAACATAACTATGTTATTCTAAAGCCACCTCATCAAATGAAAAACCAATACACCGCTAACGGGTCGCGCGTTATAGCATTCGTCCTTTTTATTTGTACAACGGTCATAAGCGCTTATGCTCAAAAAAAAGAGCCGGTATTTAGTTCCATAACGCTGCAGCCTACGGTGGCTTATCTAAAATATCAAAGCGAAAACAGGCGCATGATAAGGTTACAGTTTAAAAATGGCCGGAGCTATCATGAGGTAACAGCTGCGATATCATTTAACGGTTATACAGATAATATTACCATACCTGCCAGCACAGATGGTTTGGAAGTTTTTGAACTTGCCTTACCGGGCGCGGCAGTTAAAATAGCTACCCAGGCTACCATAACTTTACGGTCGGCCGGCCAAACTTATGTGGCCCGCTGCATTGTAGAACCCGCTCGTGCCGACTGGAGCGTGTATGTACTGCCCCACTCACATGTTGATATTGGGTACACCAACACCCAGGCTAATGTACTTAAGCTTCATATGGACAACATTGATGAATCAATCGATCTGGCCGAAAAAACACAGAATTACCCGGCAGAAGCGCGCTTTAAATGGACCACCGAAGCGATATGGGTAGTTGATAATTACCTTAAACTGGCCAGCGCTGAAAAAGAAGCCCGATTTTGGAACGCGGTAAAAAAAGGCTGGATAAATCTGGATGGTGCTTACGGTAACATAAACACCAGCATGACAGATTCAAGGCAACTGATGCAGATGTTCGCCAAATCGCAACACCTGGCCAAAGAACATGGCCTGGAGATAAATACCATGTTTCAGGGCGATGTGCCCGGGGCATCGTGGGGGCTGGCTGCCCAGGCAGGGCAAACTGGAATCCATTATTTTTTGTCAGGGCCAAACGCGTCTGACCGTATCGGCAACCTTGCCAAATGGCAGGACAAGCCTTTTTATTGGCTGTCACCATCGGGCAAACAAAAATTATTGTTCTGGCAGTGTCAGCCTTATTCTATCGGCTATAGGTTAAAGGGGGCTAAAATACCCAACTTTTTTACCACTGATGAACCCAAGCCATTTTATACGGGCAAACCGACTGAAAATTTCCTGAACCCATACCTGTTCCAGTATCTTGAAGACCTGGAACAAAAGTCGTTCCCATATAATATGTCTATCCTTACCTGGGCAATGAGCGATAACGCCCCTATCGACCCTGAATTACCCGATGCTGTAAAGGCCTGGAACGAACGTTATGCATCGCCCAAGCTTATTATAACTTCGGTAAAGCAATTTTTTAATGATCTCGAAACTAAATACAAGAACGATATACCCGCCTTTACAGGCGACTACACGGAGTACTGGACCGACGGGGTATCATCAGCAGCTAAAGAAACCGCGTTAAGCCGCACCACGTCTGACAGGTTAAAACAAGCGGGTGCTATCTGGGCCATCCGCAATAAACCGGCTTATCCTGCAGCAGCGTTTGATGACACCTGGAAAAATTTACTGTTATACAATGAGCACACCTGGGGCGCTTACAACAGCGTCGGGAAACCTGATGATCCCAAGGTAAAAAGCCAGTGGGAGGTAAAGCAGGGTTATGTTTTACGCGCCGAAAAACAAGTTGATTCTTTAACGTCACAGGTATTAGAGTCAGCAACCGCCAAAGCCAACGCTATTGATGTTTACAACACCACTTCCTGGCAGCGCACCGGTGTGGTTTATGTGCCCGCGGTTTTGAGTAAAGCAGGCGACCTAGTTAAGGATGCCGGTGGCAAAAAAATACCGTCGCAGCGGCTTACAACGGGCGAGCTGGCTTTTGTGGCCGATGGTGTACCACCTCTGGGTAAAAATACTTACACTATTAATACAGGCAAAGCGTTTACCAAAGGGTTGGCTAAAGTAACCTCCAGCAGTATAAGCAATGGTATTTATAATGTTGTTGTTGATACCCAAACCGGCAACATTATAAAACTGACCAAAGCTGCCGGAGCCCATAACTATGTGACAGCTGATTCTGCCGGGCTTAATCAATATACTTACATGCCGGGCGATTCTCTTAAAAATTTGGTTAGTAGTTCAAACGCAAGCATCAGAGTTAAAGAGAAAGGCCCGCTGGTGGTGAGCCTGCTCGTTAGCTCGGATGCTCCAGGCACCAAAGGACTGGTGCGCGAAATACGCCTGGTTAGCGGCCTTGACAAAGTGGAGTTGATAAATACCATTGATAAAATTGCCATCAGGCGAAAGGAAAGCGTACATTTTGCCTTCCCTTTTAATGTTCCTGGTGCGCAGGTACGTTACAGCATACCCTGGGGCAGCGCCCGTGCCGAGGCCGACCAACTGCCTTACTCCAACCATAACTGGTATACTATGCAGCGCTGGGTTGATGTATCAAATGCCTCATACGGCATCACGTGGTCGAGCCCAGACGCGCCCTTGTTTGAAATTGGCAATATCACCACGGCTAATTTGCTGGGAGGGCTGCATTATTCGCCGCAATGGCTGTCATTTACGCCGCAATCATCTAAAATTTATTCCTGGGTGATGAATAACCTTTGGCATACCAATTTCAGGGCCGACCAAGAAGGTACGGCTACCTTTCACTACTTCATACAGGCGCATGACGGAGGTTTCGATAACTTTAAAGCCAACCAAACCGGATTGGATGACCATCAGCCGCTCATAGTTGCTGCGGCCTCTGGTGAGCCTGAAAAGGGCCTGTTCTTTAAGATTAACTGCGATAATGTTTATGTAGAAGCTATAAAACCAACAGATGATGGCAAAGGGGTTATTGCCCAACTCGTTAGCTGCGGGGATAGTGATAGCCAGATAAGCATTTCACCAAATAATGTTTCTTCCATTAAGATATGGGAAAGCAACCTGCTCGAAGATAAATTGAAGACATTAAATGATCATTTCACTATTCCGGCTAAAGGGGTAATGAGTGTGAGGATTGAGCAATAAAACTTGTCATTTATGCCGCTGAAATGGAAAAATCAAGGCTAAGGGGAAACCTCATAGTGTTCACGTTCACGCCCCGTGAACACCGTGAACATAAATGAACACTTGATAATCAAGCATTTGCATTTACGAACTTTAAAGAAAACATTCTATACGGCTGGTTATAGGATTTTTTTTGTTCTGTTAACTCAGTGCAGCATTATCTTGAACACCCTAATACGACAAGCCTTAAGCTTGTCATATTAGGGTGTCGTGTTTAAATCAATTTCAATGAGATCAGCGTTCCTACTTGTGTTTTGATCCCATATAAAAAGTGATCTCGCCGCCGTTCATGATATCTGCATGGCTGATGAATAAACCACTCAATATCTTACCGTTTAGCACCATTTTTTGCACATAAACGTTCTTTAAACTTTGGTTTTTAACATTAATTTTAAAGGTTTTGCCATTATCAAGGTTGATCACCGCACCGTCAACCGCCGGACTACCGGTTGAGTACTGATCTGACCCCGGGGCCACCGGATAAAACCCTAATGAGCTGAATATATACCAGGCGCTCATTTGTCCGGTATCGTCATTGCCGCCCAGACCGTCGGGCGTTGGCTTGTACATACGCGGCAATATCATGCGGACGCGCTCCTGTGTTTTCCAGGGTTTATCTGTCCAGTTATATAGGTAAGCCACATGATGCGAGGGCTCGTTGCCATGCACATAGTTGCCAATAATGCCGTCGCGGGTAATATCCTCTGTTTCGGCAAAATATTTATCAGGCAGGTTCATGGTGAACAGTGAGTCAAGGTAGCCCACAAAACGCTTATTGCCGCCCATCAATTTAATAAGCCCCTGCGGGTCCTGCGGAGCAAACAAGGTATAGTTCCAGGAGTTACCTTCAATAAAACCCTCATTTATAGTGCTCAGTGGGTCAAATTTTTGACGAAAGGTACCATCGGCCAGTTTGGGACGCATAAAGCCGGCTTTGGCATCGTACATATTCTTATAGTTCTGCGAGCGTTTAATAAACTCCTCGTAAATATCATTACGGTTTAATTTTTTAGCCATTTGCGCTATGGCCCAATCGTCAAACGCATACTCCAGGGTTGACGATACCGATACACCGCTTTTTTCATCAGGAATATATCCCATATCAATATAAGAACCTATGCCCTCATAGTCACGGTGGCGGGCAGTGGCAATACAGGCATCGAGCGCTTTATTGGCATCAAATGGCGCATTGCCTTTTACTACCGCGTCGGCCAGTACCGTTACGCTGTGATAACCACTCATGCACCAGTTTTCATTCCCCGAGTTTGACCATATTGGCAACATTTTCTCAGGGCTCTGGTCAAAATGTACCAGCATGGATTGAACCATATCGGCATTCCGTTTTGGGTCGATGATATTGAACAGCGGATGCAGGGCGCGGTAAGTGTCCCACATAGAAAATGTAGTGTAGTTGGTAAAACCATCTGCTTTATGCACATTTTGGTCAAGCCCTTTATACTGCCCGTCGGCATCCATGTAAATGGTAGGGTTAATCATGGCATGGTACATAGAAGTATAAAAATTCTCTTTGGTTTCCTTGCTGCCCTGTATCACTATTTTATGCAGTTCCTTTTCCCATTGCTGCTGCCCGTCGTTCTTTACCTTGTCAAAATCCCATCCCGGTATCTCGGCGCGCATGTTATTCAGCGCGCCATCCATGCTAACAGGCGACAGGGCAAACTTGATCTTGATCTTCTCCCCCTCTTCGGTTTTAAAATCAAAATAGCTCCTAATCTGGCGGCCCGCTATTTCAGGAAAGTTTTTGGTTTGATTAAACTTGCCCCAGAAACCGCCATAAACTTCGCGCTTATCATATTTTTTGTAGCCATGCTGATAAAATGGCTTGGAGAAGCTCATGGCAAAGTATAGCGTGCGGGTACGCGCCCAACCGTTAGTTTGACGGTAGCCTACCACGGTTGAGTCATTCAGCACCTTTAAATAGGTCCAAACGTTTTTATCGGGGTAATTATAAATACCCGCCATCAGATCCAATATAATATGTGATTGGTCTGATTTAGGAAAAGTATACTGATGGAAACCAACACGGGTGCTGGTGGTCATTTCGGCAATAATATTGCTCGCGTCGAGCTTTACTTTGTAGTAGTTGGCCTGGCTCACCTCGTTCTGATGTGAAAAGGCCGAGCGGTAACCGCTGCCTGGCTTGTCAGCAGTACCGGGGTTTAGTTTTAAAGCGCCTATGGTTGGCATAATTAAAAAATCGCCCAGGTCCGAGTGGCCTGTACCGCTAAAGTGTGTATGGCTAAAGCCTACTATGGTTTTATCATCGTATTGGTAACCGGCGCAGTATTTATATACATCGGGATTATACTTGCCATTAAGTTCATAACCGGCGGTATCAGTTTCGGGGCTAAGCTGCACCATACCAAAAGGCACAGTGGCGCCAGGATAAGTATGCCCCATTCGCTGGGTACCAATAATAGGATTTACGTATTGTACAAGGTTTTCTGCCGGACGAATTTGCGCACCAGCCCCTACAGCAGCGGATAGTAAAAAGGCAGTTAGTAGATATTTCATATTATATAATTAGTTTTTCCCCGATAAGGAAAATGGAAAATCCTTGTCCATGGTACCGCGTTCTTTATTTGGCGCAGATCCCATGCCTATATTAATAACGGCACCTTTTTGTAAAGCCTGGTGGCTTAACCAATTTGGGCTATACGCTTTACCATTAATACTAAAGGTTTGAACGTACCTGTTCTGGTCATTATTGGCCGGGGCGTTAATAATTACCTGTTTGCCATTTTCCAGTGTCAGGGTTAATTTTTTAAATAGCGGCGCTCCTAATACATACTGGTCGCTTGCCGGGGTAACCGGATAAAAGCCCATGGCCGAAAACACATACCAGGCAGAGGTTTGCCCGTTGTCTTCATCGCCGCAATAGCCATCAGGGGTTGCCTTGTACATGCGGTTCATGGTTTCGCGTGCCCAGTATTGGGTTTTCCAGGGCTGGCCGGCGTAATTGTACAGGTATATCATGTGCTGAATAGGCTGGTTGCCATGCGCATACTGGCCCATGTTGGCTATCTGCATCTCGCGGATCTCATGGATCACGCCACCATAGTAGCTGTCATCAAAAACAGGTGGCAGGCTAAACACAGAGTCGAGCTTGGTCACAAATTTTTGCTTGCCGCCCATCAGGTTAATCAGGCCCTGAACATCATGAAATACGCTCCAGCTGTAATGCCAGCTGTTCCCTTCGGTAAAGGCATCGCCCCATTTAAAGGGGTTAAATGGCGTTTGAAAGCTGCCATCTTTATTTTTACCGCGCATTAACCCGGTTGATGGGTCAAACAGGTTGCGGTAGTTTTGGCTGCGTTTTTTGTAAACCTCAATCTCTGATGCGGGCTTTCCAAGCGCTTTACCCAGTTGGTAAATGGCAAAATCGTCATAAGCGTATTCAAGGGTACGGGCCGCATTCTCGTCTATCTTTACATCATAGGGAACATAACCTAACTCATTATAATACTTAACGCCATAACGGCCTGTGGCCGAAATAGGCCCTTCATTGTTGGCGCCATGCACAAGGGCATCGTACAGGGTATTGATATCATACCCGCGCAGGCCTTTCAAATAGGCCTCGGCAACAACCGAAGCCGAATTGTTGCCCACCATAATATCGGCATAACCCGGACTTGACCACTCGGGCAGCCAGCCGCCTTCTTTGTAATCATTAATAAGGCCCTCCTGCATTTCTTTATTAATGGACGGGTAAACCAGGTTTAGGAAAGGGTAAAGTGCCCTGAAAGTATCCCAGAAACCCGTACCGCCAAATAAGTAACCGGGCATAGTTTTGCCGTTGTAAGGGCTGTAATGCACTATTTGATTTTGCGCATTAAACTCATATAATTTGTTAGGGAAAAACAGCGTACGGTACATGCAGGAGTAAAAAGTGCGGGTTTGATCAATAGTACCGCCTTCCACTTTGATACGGCTTAACGTTTTGTTCCAAACCGCTTTAGCTTTTTGGCAGGTTACGTCAAAACTGTCATTACCCAGCTCACGTTTAAGGTTAAGCTCGGCCTGGTCAAAACTGATAAATGAGGAGGCCACTTTCAGGTGCACCTTCTCGCCTTTTGAAGTTTTAAAACCAATTACCGCGCCGGAGTGCGCGCTGGTGATCTCCAGCGAATCCTGCGCTATGGTTTTGCCATGCCAGGCTTTTGCCAAAGTGAAAGGCTTATCAATATAAACAACAAAATAATTTTTAAAGTTGGGCATTTTACCGCGGCTGTACCTGGTGCTGTAGCCAATGATCTTTCCCTCTTTGGGCAGTACTTTAATGTACGACGCTTTGTTGAAAGCATCAATCACAATAAATGAACTATCAGACTTTGGGAAAGTGAACCTGAATTGCGCGGCTCTTTCTGTTGGGGTAATTTCTGTAGTTACATCAGCATCGGCCAGGAAAACGCTGTAATAATAAGGCTTAGCTGTTTCAGACTTATGCGAGAACCAACTGGCACGCTCATCCTGGTCAAAACGCAGGTGCCCGGTAACCGGCATAATTGCAAACTGGCCATAATCATTCATCCAGGGGCTTGGCTGGTGGGTTTGCTTAAAGCCGCGTATCTTATCGGCATCATAGGTGTATTGCCAGCCATCTCCCATTTTTCCGGTTTGCGGGGTCCAGGTGTTCATGCCCCAGGGCAGCGCTATAGCGGGATATGTATTTCCGTTTGAAAGATCAGGCTTTGACGCGGTGCCCATTAAAGGGTTAATATAGTCAACAGGGCTGTTCGTCTTTTCGGCCTGCTGCGCATAAGTGCAGGCAGACCATGCAACTAAAAGCGCGCTAAAAATTATTTTCATTAGTATATCAGTTATGTTAAGAAAGCAGTGTACGCCCCCTGTTATATAATTATCTTCTTTCGTTGTAAACGCCAACTTCGGCAATTGAAACCTGGTGATCGGCTTCGTCAACAGATACGCGAACCTTGCTTCCCCACACCCTGTCAAAACGGAAAACTTTAACCCGTTTTTTATTCTCGCCTGAAAACAGCGGTTTCCAGGTACCATTTTCACAGTATTCAACGCGCAGTTTGGCAATATTTGGTTTCTCTTCGGTAATAACAATGGCATTAAAACCCTGATCACGGTTAAAAGTTATTTCGTACCATGGTTTTTTCACCGTTGGATTGGATATCCACGATGAGCCAAAATCATCATCATTGGCAAAATCCATAATGTTGGAGTCGTCGCTCCAGCTGGAATTGGAGAACTGATGCTTGGCCAGGTTGGGCGATATGATAGGTGCATCCAGCTTTGGCAACTTAGCAACCGGACCTTCGTTTTTCCATAATTCCCCTATTTTTTTTAAAGCAGCCAGGGCATTGTCATCAATAACGCCGTCGCGATTAGGAGCAACATTCAATATAAAGTTACAATCAACATTATTAAACGGAACTATATTATCGTTCACCAGTTTAACCGGGTCTTTAAGCTCGCCTTTGGGATCAGACAAATTCCAGAACCAGTGTTTTTGAAGCGGGTAGCATGACAGCGCTGGCATGTTGTTGTTTTCTTTTGATATGTGCTGGCCCGCCCCCTGTTCGTAGGTTTTTATATCTGTATAGAACATACCTTCGGACGGGTACTTTGCACCATTAAGGTCCATCATGAGGCAATTGGGCTGTAATGATTTTACCAGGCGGTATATCTCTTCAAAAGGCACATCATCATAGGATATTCTTGACCACGGCGCATCCCAGCCGTCAATAATAAGAGCGCCAATATCGCCGTATTTGGTAAGCAGTTCTGTAATTTGTGCCTTGATCATGTCAATATGCTTGCGCGTTATGGCGTTTGGCCTTAACTTGTGATGAGTGTCTAATATGGAGTAGTATAAGAACACCTTTAACCCGTTGGCCCTGAATGCATCAGCATATTCCTTTACCACGTCTCTTTTCAGCGGGCTGTTCATTACATTATAATCGGTTGTTTTTGTATCCCATATACAAAAGCCGCTATGATGCTTGGTAGTTATACAACCGTAGGTCATGTGGGCAGATTTGGCCGCCTTTGCCCATTGATCGCAATTAAGCTTGGTAGGGTTAAAAATGGCTGGGGACGCTTCCGGATCGGCCCAATCCTGGTTCATATAAGTGGGGATATTAAAGTGGATGAACATGCCAAAACGCAGGTCAACAAATTCCTGCTGTAACGTTGCCAGATCTTTTACCGGTTTATTACTTTGTGCTTTCAATAAAACAGGAAGGCTGCAAAGCAGAACAATCCAGATGGTTTTTATGCTGTATTTAAATTTCATAATAAGTATTTAACAGAAGTGGTAATTTAAACAGCCGGGTTTGCCGAGTAAGCCGACCATAACTCGTCTAATGTTTTTCCGGTCGCGTTTTTCCAGCTGTTGTCAGTAAAAGTATGATCACGCAGCTGGCTGTCAAAGTCCTTCACCAAACCTGGTTTTATGTTTTTTTCAATCCAAAATAAAAAGCGGGCGGTTACGCGGTAACTGTTTTCATAGCTCTGGCTGGTTTTAAAGGCAGGCAGCGCCCATTTAGCCCCGGCATTATCAACCCCAAATTTAAAACGGGCATAATCGGCAATGCCCTCGGTTAACCAACCCGGGCCATTACTTTCTTTGTAAGCCTGTACAATATGCATTACCTCATGGGTAACCACATCAATATCTTTTGGGTGCGATGTCATATACTTTGCACTGAATACAACGCGGTCATCAGATGTGGCAGCTACACCATCATAAGTAGTGTCGATAACGAAAGTTACATTTCTTGAAGTTTTTTTATTGTACTCCTTTGCCAGTTTGGGATAAACTTCATAAAAAGTTTCAACCAGCTTATCTTTCAGTTCCTTACTGAAGGTTGTGTCCTGGTTTTCAAAAGTAAGTTTATACCCGCTTTTTTTGAATACTTCAGACGATTGCGCATGACTGTTTTCGGCAAGGGCAAAGGCAAATAACAAGCTTAAAAGAAATGTTTTTTTCATTGTATGGATAATTGAATAAATATAAGGTTAAACACTTAAATTTTCTTTTTGATAAAACGTTTTACCAAAAAGAACGCAATTTTTCTAAATAATTCTCAAATATAACGCTGTAAAGCGTTCTACCAAATTTTACAGCCTTTTTATCAGACTTGTTTTTTTATGGCAGTTGAGCTTCGTTCTATCAACTTTGAGGGGATCCTCAGTTTTACTTTTGATATATCGTGCTTATCACCGCTTATTTGGGAAAGTAAAAGATCAATTGCCGACTTTGCTATTTCATACGTAGGTTGCCGGATAGTAGTAATGCCAGGAGGGTATAAGCTAAATACCTCATTGTCATCAAAGCTTACCACAGCCAGATCATCCGGAATAGTGAGGCCCAGTTCCTTAATACTTTGCAAGCCCATAATGCCCAGGTAATTGGTTGTAAAAAAAACGGCGTCCATTTGCTTATTCTGTGCTATGAAATTTTTTATCGCGTTTGTGGCTTCACTTTTGTCCATGTGAAAAGGCGATTTAAAGATCAGCTTTTTATTCTCTTTTAAGCCGTTTGTTTTCAGCGCGTCTTTATATCCCTGCATACGGTCGTCCAACTGCACCAGGTCGATATCAGCGGTTACAAGTCCAATTTTCTTATATCCGGCGTTTATAAGGTGCTCAACTGCATTATAAGCGCTACTGTAATTATCAACCAGCACATGCGGAATATCCAGGCCTTTAAAATAACCATCTATCAATATTACCGGCTTTTCATTGGCAATGAGGTTCTGGATATCCTTTTCCAGGCCTTTCATGGGTGTAACAATATACCCGTCAACCAATTGTTGCGAAAGCATCCTTATTACATCCTTTCCCTTTTGAATATTATTATCAGAACTACAGTAAATGATCCGGTACCCTTCCCTATCCGCTTCTTCCTCAATCACTTTGGCCATTTCTCCAAAAAACGGGCCGCCAATATTTTCCACAACCAAACCTATAACTTTAGAAACACCTGTACGTAGGCCAACAGCCATACGGTTAGGCTCGTACCCGTTTTTTTCGGCTACCTCCAGTATCTTTTTTGTTATTTCCTTACTAATACGGCCTTTGCCATTTAAAACGAACGAAACCGTTGTTATAGAAGTGTTGGTAAGCTTTGCTATATCCTTTATGGATATTTTTTTATTCATCATTATGTGGTTCTCTTGTGATTTTCAGGTTTAAACGATCATCGGGAATAAATATAATGAATAAGCCTGCCCATCAAAAATATAAATTTATACCGACCCGCGGTATATTTATTATTTTACATGCAACAGTATTAACAATATTTAACATTTAAGCTAAAGTTAAAGCATATTATAAAATAATATTAAGCGTAATAATCAATTCATATGCCAGGGTGTCCGGTTAAAAAATCAATCCGCTTTGGTGGCCTAAAACCTTTTACTAAAAATATGCTTAAATTACCCATGCAAAATTTAACACCCAATTAATTAAAACCATTAATACCCCTGACTTTATATGAGCATTACGCCCAAACTTAATCGTTTTGACCTTTCAATGATCGTTATTAGCCTGGTGATAGGGATGGGTATTTTTGCAACCCCGGGTGAAGTAGCCGTGAATTCAAACAATCCGTTTTTATATTTTGGGGCCTGGTTTTTTGGCGGAGCGGTAAGCTTATGCGGCGCGCTCACCTTTGCCGAAATAGGTGCCCGCTATCCAACCACCGGAGGTTTTTATAAAGTTTTTTCACATTGTTTTCATCCCGCCTTTGCCTTTATGATCAACTGGATATTGGTGATCAGCAATGCGGCATCAGTAGCGGCGGTGGCCCTTATTGGCGCAGAATATATTAACCCGGTTATTATGCCGGCAGGTCTTCAAAACGACCTGGGCATCAAAATTATAACCATAACATCGGTACTTATATTATATATTATTAACTTTTTGGGTATTAAAATGAGTGCCAGAACTCAAAATGTGCTTACCATATTTAAAATAAGCATGATACTGATCCTTTGCACCGCTGCTTTTAAAGGCCACTTCTCTTTAGAAACTTATAAAATGATAAAACCGGTCAGTAATAATAATTATAACCTGAGCGCGTTCGGGATAAGCCTGGTTGCTGTATTTTTTACCTATGGTGGTTATCAGCAAACCATCAATTTTGGAGGCGATATTATTAATGCGAAGGTTAATATTCCTAAGGCTATTTTTAGAGGGATGATCACAGTTATTTCACTATACCTGCTTATTAATTTTTCATACTACTCGGTTTTAGGTATTAACGGCCTGCAACATAAAACCGCTTTGGCGGCTACTTTAGCCGGTGCTATTTTTGGCGATGTTGGCTATAAGGTGATCTCGCTGCTGATGTTTGTATCGGTGCTGGCCTTTATTAATGTAAATATTATGGCCAACCCCCGGGTTTATTACGCCATGGCCGAAGATGGTATATTGCCCCGCAGATTTAAACATGTTAACCAGCAAACACAGGTACAGGAGTTTGGCTTAAGCTTTTTTGTTACCGCTGTACTTGTGATATTATTTTTTGTTAGTTCGTTTCAAAAAATGCTAAGCTATGTTATGTTTTTTGATACCATAGGCCTTTCAACCGCCGCGGTTACAATTTTTATTCTCCGACGGAAAACAAAACACCTTAACGGAACCGGTATTTATACCATAAAATGGTACCCATTGATCCCCATTATATTTATTGTTACCTACTGGTTTGTTACCATAAGTATATTTATTGAAAACCCTTTGGCTGCTTTGATATGCCTTTGCGCATTTGTTGCCGGCCTTATTATATATTTTATTACTAAACGAAGCCAAAAGAACATTATAATACCTTAGTTATGGAACTTTCATTTATATTAAATGAACTGGGGGAAGAACGCGAAAACTATTTTAACGCGGTTTCGCCCCCGGTTATACAATCAAGTAACTTCACCTTTAAAACAGTACCTGAACTCAGGCAAGCCATGGCCGATGAGTTTGAGACCAACCTGTACTCAAGGGGACAAAATCCAACACTTACCATACTAAGGAAAAAATTGGCAGCTTTAGATGGCGCCGGTGATGCTTTGGTGTTTAGCAGCGGTATAGGTGCTATTAGTGTGCCACTGCTCTCTTTGCTAAAAACCGGCGACCATGTCATAGCAGTTGAAAACCCATACAGTTGGACCATAAAGCTTTTTAAAGAATTTTTGCCCAAATTTGGTATAACCACCACCTTTGTTGACGGCACCGATTTTTCCAATTTTGAAGCTGCCGTTAAACCACAAACGCGCCTGATATTTTTAGAAAGTCCAAATACATTTAGCTACGAGCTGCAGGATATAAAAAAAGTAGCAGGTTTTGCCAAGCTGCGCGGCATTATTACGATGATTGATAACAGCTATTGCAGTCCTTTGTATCAGCAACCAATAAGTATGGGGGTCGACCTGGTTGCACAGTCGGCCACCAAATACATTGGCGGGCATTCAGATATAGTGGCAGGTGTGCTTACCGGCAGTAAAGAATTGATAAAACAGATATTTGATCATGAATTTATGAACATTGGCCCCGCCATTTCACCACACTCCGCCTGGTTGTTATTACGGGGGTTAAGAACATTGCCCTTACGTCTGCACCGCAGTTTTGAAAGCACCAGGCTTATTACCCAATGGCTAAATGACCACGAAGCGGTACAGCATGTAATATGGCCTTATTGCGCCGGCTTTAAACAAGCCGAGCTGGCCCATGAACAAATGCAGGGCTGTGGCGGGTTGTTCAGCTTTACTTTAAACAATTCGTCATTTAAAAAAATTGAGGCTTTTTGCAATGGATTGCAGCATATATTGCTGGCTGTTTCATGGGGCGGGCATGAAAGTTTGATATTGCCATCCATCGCTTCAATTACAGAACATGAATACGGTGCCATTGATGAACGCCATCAGCTCATCAGGATGTATGTGGGTTTAGAGGACCCTCAATATTTAATAAATGACCTGCAGCAAGCGTTGGCTAAAATTTAACCAGGCCACTACATCAATTTTTTGTAAAGCACCCGGTTTATCGTCAATGCTAAAATATAAATGGGTTAACAGCCAAAATCAGCTTGCAAGTTTGTGGCGTAAAAAGGCTTCCCATGTTACATGGCCGTAACTATTTGTTGGCCAGATATTGTTTTCAGAACGGTAACGGTCATATTCTTCGTCCTGAATAGATTTTATTTTTAGTTCATCGTTTCGGCCAAGTACCTTAAGGTAAGTTTTTGCCATTTCCTCAAACTTAAGCAATTCAGGCCCGCCTACACCCCGCAATAAACCTACGGGCTCCTTTTGCGCCAGGTCTACCAAAAGTGCCGCGGCCTCCTTTACTTCTATCGATTGAAAATGCATACCGTCGGGTACGATGATAGCGCCATTCTTTTTGTCAAATGTTTTAAGCATAGACAACACATAATTATGAAATTGCGTGGTGCGTAAAACAGAAAACGGGATCCCGCTTCCGGCTATCATTCGTTCCACTTTTATTTTTGTTTGATAATAGGCGTAATCGCTTTTATCTACATTAATAATTGATATATAAATAAAATGCAGGGTCTTATCTTTATCAATAGCATCCAATAAATTGCAGGTACCTTTAATGTCAACACTTTGAGTGTCCTTAGGATTGCTTGCACAATGTATAACAACATCGGCGTCGCGGGTTGCCTCTGCCAGTCCGGTGTCTGATGCCATGTCCCCTTTTACCAGTTTTACCCCGGCAGGAACCGATGTGTTTTTCTTTGAAGTTAATACAGTAACGTCATAATTAAGTGCAAGTAACTGATCAACAACTTCTTTGCCCAGCAGGCCCGTACCTCCTGTTACCAATACATTTTTCATCTTCTTAAATTTACATACCGTCTATCCTATTTTTACTTTGCCTTTTCAAGTATTGGCCGCGGGTCAAACAATACATTCAGCGAGTTTATTTTACCGTCCTTTACATGATACCAACCACAGCCAAATATGTTAGTGCCCGACATGTCGAGGTCATAAAACAGGCATACGTCACTGTCTTCGGCAATTACCTTTTTCACGTCGTACTTAAGTTTCATTTGCTGCATATCTTTCATATAAGCATGTGCACCATCCCGCGAACCCAGCACCCCCTTAAAGGTCATGTCATCTGTTAAATAATTGCCGGCTGCTGTAAAATCCTCCTTATTAAGTGCATCTATAAAAGCCAGTACTACCTCTTTTGCCGGTTGCTTATCTGTATTATTTTTCATAATATGCTTATATCATAGGCAACTCATATTATGAATAATAAAAAAAACCACCTAATGTTTCAACGTGTTAAAAATAAAAGGATAAGCTACTGCCGATTAAACTATTAACAATATGTTTCTGTTGGCTCAATATGAAGCAATTACAGCGAGCCCGTCTGTATCAACGGATTATTACAGCAAGGCAAAACGGACAGAAACCTGTGCCGGCAAAGAAGAATTATGAAGATGTGATATGCTTTACTTCTTTTGAATAATTGCAGTGGCTTCTATTTCAATTAAAATATCATCTCTGAAAAGCTTACTAACCTGTACCAGGGTACTGGCAGGCGGATGGCTGATATTGACAAACTTGTCCCTGACGTTGCGAAGCGCCTGAACCTGGGATACATCCAATATATAATAATTTAATTTGACAACATCATTCATTGATCCTCCGGCATCTTCGACTATACTTTTTATGTTGGTAAATACCTGTTGGGTTTGCTGCGCGAGATCGCCTTTACCCACTAAGTTTCCGCTTTTGTTTAAAGCAACCTGGCCCGACATAATGAGCATGGTATTTTTTCCAAGATCAATGGTAACTGCCTGAGAATATCCTTTGGGCACATTTACCGACGCCGGATTTATGAATGCAATGCCCTGCGTACCTTGCTGTGCAAAACATACCGATGAATAACATAACAGGATTATAAAAAAACACTTTTTCATAGCTGAGGTTAATTTGATAAGTAAAATTGCCGCAATAACCGGATAAAAACAAATAAGATAGGGATCTCTATTGGTTCTTTATACCGCGCAGGCTCATAACCTTACCGTCCATTGTACTCACATAAACACTATAGCCAGCTGGAAGTATAGGATTTACCAGGCAATTGGATACTTTGTATTTCCATAACACAACGCCGCTTTTACGACTAACAGCATAGGCTATGCCTGAGTGTGTTGGCACGTAAATAATGCCTTCATGCTCAACTATAGCTGATGGGCAAAGTTCATACGGTAATTGCAATGCGGCTTTCCAGTCAATTTGCATGGTATTGGCTTTGGTTGATATTCCTAACAACTGCCCGTCCATGATCTTTACATACACCAGCGAGCTATCAGCTGACAAACCCATAGACTCTCTTACCCTTATGCCTTGCATTTTCTCGCGCCATAACACTTTACCTGTCAAAGCATCTAAAGAGGTCATATACTGGTCTGGTGCTACAATAAATACGCGATTGTTAGCGGCTACCGGATAACACGCGGCCGGCGAAAACATGCGGTTAGATGAGCCGTTGCTCCATTTCCAGACAAGCTTACCGCTGGCAAGGTCAAGCGCATAAAAGTCATTTGCCCAACATCCAAAATAAATTTTGCCCTGATAGATGAGCGGTTTGGTTACCACAAAACCCTTTACCTGGTCAAAATCCCAAATTAACTTTCCGGTGCTTAAATTTAAAGCGCGAAAATGCCCATCGGAAGCGCCAATATAAACGGTGTTATCTTTAATTACCGGCGAGGCTACAATTGCTTTTTCAGCAGCCGTTTTCCAGATAAGCCTGCCGGTTGTTGCCGAAAGACAATAGATATAGTTATCAGATGACCCCGCAACTACGTAATTACCCGACACAAACGGGGTAGAGTATATTTTGCCGCCTGTGGCATAAGCCCAAACCCGTTTGCCTGTATTTTTATTTAAGGCATATATTAGTCCCCTGGTGTCGGTTAAAATAAGTTTATTCCCGGCCATGGCCATTCCGGCTCCAATATCGCTCTGATCCTGGTAAGTCCATAAAACCTTTGCCCCCGGATTTTTATTAACCGCATAAGATGGACGGTAATAATGGGTGGTGTCCGTATTAAAATGATGGTTGAAAAGCGCTGTTTCGGCCCATTTTCTGTTGGTTTGTATAACCGGTTTGCGTTCTTCAAAAGTAGCTTTACCGTTTTCAAAAGTAACAATGTTGTAGCCACCAATACTGTCCTTCGCCCGCAGATTGGAACGCCCCATTATACCGGGAATACCATCAAAAGTATAAGTATGATTGTTATGACCATGCCCGCACATGATGAGCTGGATATTTTTAGTTTTGAGTTTATTGATAACCGTATACCAGTTGTTTTGGGCGGAATCCTGCGGGTAATGGTTCAGATAAACTATCGGGGTTTCGGGCCGGGTATGATCAAGCACAGAATCAAGCCATACGATGTTTTCTCTCGGTACCTGTCCGGGCCCCATGCGCATATTTGGCCCCGAACTGGTGGCGGCAAAAAGATAGCCGCCATAATTAAAGGCAAAAGTTTCGGCCCCAAAAACCTTTTTAAAGGTATTGCTTCCGCTTTCGGACCAGTTTGCATCATGATTACCCGGAATGATATACCACTTTTTATTGAGGCTATCTAAAATTTGTTTGGCCAGTCTCAGCTCGTCATCGGCGCCAAACTCGGTAATGTCGCCGGTAATTACCACAAACTTAAGCTCATTATTGGCGTTGATGTCTTTTACCGTTCTGCGCAGGTCGTCGGCCGCGGTTGGGTTGCCAATATTAATATGGGTGTCAGAAACAAACGCAAATTTGAAAGATTGGGCACAAACAATATTTATTGTAAGCAACAGTACTGTAAAAAAAGCAACCAACTTCTTATGCTTCATGGATATCAGTTTTAAAACCATCTAATTAAAAATTATATAGAAAACCCTTCCGATAAAACAGGAAGGGTTTTCTGATATCCTTATTGCCAGCCGGGGTTTTGTTTCAGGTCTACGCCCTGGTCTTTATACAGCTTTATCTGATCTAAAGGTAACGGACTTAAGTAAACTTTAGGGTCATTGAATATCCTTTGGGTTTCGGGTTTTGTGGCTGGCACAATATAGCCCTCAGGTGCATTATTTTGTATAGCTACTGATAAGGTATTTGGATAATCTGCCCGTTTTATCCAGGCACCTAAATTAATATCCGGATTTCCCTGCGTATCCAGGTATTCATATTTTTTCCATTTCTTAAGGTCGTCATTTCTAAAGCCCTCCATCATCAACTCAGTACGGCGTTCACGGCGGATCTCCCATAACAAAGACGATACTGACGGATCTCTTTTAGGATCATCATAAATAACGTTATTTACAGCCGGTTGTCCGCCTATTACTTGTAAATCAGGTATGCCGATGCCATTTCGCCTCCGCAATTTATTAATGGATATGTCAAGATCGTTCTGTGTTAAAGTTCCCAATTCGGCACAGGCTTCCGCATAGTTTATTAACACCTCGCCATAGCGTATTACAGGGGCCTGGGTATCATTGAGGTTACTGTTTCCATTGGTAAGATCTTTGATATCCTCGTTAAAAAACTTGAGGACAGCATACCCGGATGATGAGTAATTTGAAACCACTCCATTTAACCTTAGTGCAGGTACAAAAGTAGCGTTAATACGCGGGTCCCTATCCGTCATTACATCGGCAATGGCTTTATCTCCATGGTATAAAGGAGATACGCCAATCGGTAAACCATCTTTACATAAATAGGATTCAATAGCATTTTTTGAGGCACCCGTTTGCGGTTCCTTATTCACATAACTTTGGAGGCTGTGTGTAAGCTGACCTGTTAAATATTTCCTGTATAAAATGATTTCCGGGTTGGTTGAAAGGTCGAGCGAGTTAAATAGCTTCCTGTAATCAGGAGCCACTGAATACCCCCCTTTGGTGATCACCTCATTTGCAGCCCATTTGGCCGCGGTTAAATATTCAGTAGCTTTTGCCGCATTATTGGCCTGATATTTTTGCCAGGCGCCTTCAAACAAGAACACTCTTGACATGAACGCCAATACCACGTTCCTGTTCACTACAAGGCCTTGCGGACCAGTTGCGGCATCAGAAACCCTTACATTGGCGGCCGCATAGTTAAAATCGGCCAGTACACTATCCATTACCGTAGTGCGTGGGTCGCGCGGCCGGTAAAGCTCTTTGGTATCGGTTTCTGACAGCACTTTTCCATACCAAGGAAAATCCCCGAATGATTTTACCTTAGCGGCAAATTCAAGCGCGCGAAAAAATCGACCCACACCTGTCCAATGTTTCATAGCTTCGTCAGACATGGGTACCTTTTTAATACGGTCAAGAAAAATATTTTCCCGCCGGATATTGGTGAATGACCAACCACCACCTGTTGCCGGCACATTTTTAGTGAACGTTGTAGGTGTTGTAGGCGCAAAATCGTCATTTAAGCTTTCACCCGAAAAATATCCGCCCCAACTTAAATCAAAACCAGAGGCGTACCCAACAAAATACGTTGGGTAAAACCCAAAGGCAAATGTGCGTACGTTGCCTTCGCTTGTCCAGTAAGTATCATCGGTAAATTGGTCAAGAGGCTGTTTGTTCAAAAAATCATCAGTTTTTTTGCATCCCCATGAGATGAGGATCAAACCGAACATTAAATATTTTAGCGTTTTCATAATATCTTCTTTAATAATTAAAATGTCACCTGTAATCCTAATGAATATGTTTTTCTGTACGGGTAAACACGGCCGAAGCCGGCGCGGTCATTGTCAATCTGGGTTTGTGAAAAATCAGTTTCAGGATCAACCGGGATATCTCCTAAATGATCAAACGTTAATATATTTTCCCCACTGAAAAACAAGCGCAATCTTTCAATCCCTAATTTTTTGGTAACGCCCCTGGAGAACGAATAACCCAGGTTTAGATTTTTGAGGCGCAGATAAGCCATGTTAAGCAGATAGCGGGTTTGAGGTTGATAATCCCACCTGTCTACAGTTGAGCCGTAATCGGTTGGCCTGGGATAAAAAGCGTTAGGGTTACTTTCTGTCCAATAATTCATTTGGTAGGAATACCATCCTTCGGCTGCCCTGAATCCCGGAAACACTACAGGCCCGCTGGCCCATAGCTGGCGCTTGCCTACCCCTTGAAAATAAACATTCAGGTCAAAGCCTTTCCAGTCGCCACCTAACCTTAAGCCATATTGATAACGCGGAGTTGAATTACCAATGATCTTTTTATCGCCATGGTCATCAACGGTATTGCTGCCCTGGTAAACCACACCGTCGCCGTTAAGATCTTTATATTTAACATCCCCGGGGCCAAAGTAAAATGAACCACTTTCCATTTGAGTTTGCGATGGTACACCCTGCGCATATATATAATGTCCCGCGGCGTCCTTACCGGCAAAATCACTCGCGGTAAATAAACGATCGGAAACATAACCCCATATTTCGCCCAGTTTCATACCTTCATAATAGTTTGAATTCAAGGCGGCAATAGGAGCTGGAAGTTGCCTGGTAGGACTTGCGAATTTGGTTATTGTTTCTTGCGCATCAGACAAAGTAGCGGTAGCGCTAAAATGAAAGCCCCCGCTAAAAGTATGGTTATAATCTATAGCCAATTCCCAGCCCTTACCTTGTAATTCGCCATAATTACGTACCGGCGAAGATGCGCCAAATGAACTTGGAAGTGGTATACCCGCGCTGATCATATTACTGGTGGTTCTGTTAAAAACATCAAATGTTAACCCCAGCTCGTCGTTTAAAAAGCGGGCGTCAAGTCCAAGGTCAGCTGTTCTGATGGTTTCCCAGGTCAGAATGGGAGAAAGCGGTGTGGGGGTGGTTAAGGTAACGGCATTCCCGCTTGGCAATAACCATCCTGATGTTTGAGCGGATAATAATGACAGGAAACGATAATTACCTACAGCCTGGTTACCTACTGAGCCATAAGAGCCCCTTATTTTCAGGAAGGAAAGGAATCCTTTACTCCAGTCCATATATGGTTCTTTGGTGAGCACATAACCGGCAGAGGCAGACGGGAAGAAACCATACAGATCCTTAACAGGAAAACGGGACGACCCATCTACACGGCCATTTAACTCCAGTAAGTATTTGTCTTTATAGGCATAATTAATACGGCCAAAATATCCCAGTGTTGAGTAGTGACCGTCGCTTGACGTTGCAAACTGATCGCCGGTAGCCAGATTTACTTCACCAAAGTTTGGATCAAGCAAATTCCTGCGTTCAGACGATTGGCTTGTGTATTGATTCAGTTCTATATCGCTACCCAAAATTGCTTTAAAGGAATGGTCTTTTATATTTTTATTGTAAGTAGCAAACAATTTGCCCGTACTTACCGTGTTCCAATAAGAATAGTATCTTGCTTTATTATATGACGCGCTTTGATAAGGCGTGTAATTTAACGCAGTGCCATTAAACGACCAGAAATCATAAGCAGAAGTATTACCGCCCGTTTGATGAAAATGCTCATTTGTACCAGAATACGTATAATCAGCATCGACAGTAAAGCCTGGCAATATTTTGAATGTACCACCTACCGAAATCCGGGTAAGGTTATTTTTATCTTCGTCTAACTTTGCCTGCTGAACCTCCGTTACCGCACTCCTGAATGGCAAGCCATTATAAGTACCATAAGGATAATTTGCAGGCCAGCGATACAGATAATAATACGGGCCATATTGTGAACCCGAAAAAATAAAAGGCGTTTTGGTTACTGTATTTGCAAATATTACTTTGCCACGGGCGTCAAGCCATTTGGTTGGGCTTGCACCTACGCCCAATGAAAAGTTATACCGGTCAAATTCATCGGGGTTTACTTTGAGCACACCCTTTTGGCCCAAATAACCTAAGCCCAGGTTATAGTTTATTTTTTCGCTGCCACCACTTATACCTACATTATGCGATTGTTGCGGCGTCCAGTCTTTTAAATACATTTTGCCGGCATCCCATGAGCGGTAGAAGTATAATTTACCACCAATAATATCAAAATCGCGTCCCTGTACCATTTCAGGGCCAAGATTTTGTCCCCCATACTGCGTTTCCCAATCGCGCATCTTTTGTATGGAAGCAGCATCAACCGAATAACCGATGATACTGTAAGATGAAGTATTAGGATTAAAACGTTGCAAGGCAAGTAATGAAGCCTGGGAGTTATCAGCAGCAGAAGCAAGCTTAAGTTGATTTGTTGGCGCCGACCATGCAAAATTATTGGAATAGGTAATACGATTGGTTCCATTCCGTTTGCCGGTTTTGGTGGTGACTAATATTACTCCAAACGCTGCCCGGGTGCCATATATAGACGCCGATGCCGCATCCTTCAATACCGATATGGATTCGATATCATCCGGGTTAACTAATTGAAGGCTCGGTATCTCCACGTTGTCAACCAATATTAAAGGCGCTGCACCAGCTGCACCCGTATTAATAGATCCCACCAATCCCCGTAACCTTATCTTAGGATCAGTTCCTAAATCGCCTGTAGCTGTAGTAATTGTTAAACCCGGAACCACCCCCTGAAGGCCGCGGGCCACGTCAGTGATCGGCCTGGATTGCAGTACTTTAGTATCTACAGTAGCCACAGCGCCCGTTAAATTGGCTCGTTTCTGCGTTCCGTAACCTACTACTACTACCTCGTTGAGTGATTTAGTATCAGCGCCCAGCTTTACATTAATAGTACCCGTATTTTTTACGGTTACTTCTTGTGTGGCAAAGCTTATAAAACTGAATACCAGTACCTCACCCTGCGCGGCCTTAATGGTGTACGATCCATTGACGTCGGTAATTGTACCCTCCGAAGATCCTTTGATTTTAATTGAAACCCCGGGCAGCGCGTTTCCATCATCTGCAGAGGTTACTTTTCCGGTAATTGTTTTTTGCTGGGCCATAACCTGTACCGACAAAAACAAAAAAGCCAGAAATGCATTAAGTAGCTTTTTTTTCATAATTGTTCTTTTAAATGTTCAGTTAAACCTTATTAATTAGATATATTTTAGATAGTATGCTTGAAGCCGGTGCAGTTAGAGATAAAGCAGGTATTGTTGGCGCATTTTTTTAAATTGCGATAATTTTGGCTCCCAGCTTTTCCGTATTTCAGCTTCGGTTTTGCCGGCAATAATTTGTTCTTTGAGGTCTGTTGTGCCTGCCAGCTTATCAAAATTCCCGATCTGTTTGCTCTGCTTAAAGTCGAAAAAGCGCTCCTTAAAGGGGTAAGCCTTATACATTTCAATTAACCAGCTCAGGTTAATGTGTTTGCTCTTAACCAGTTTTTGGGTATCGTAGTCTCTCAAGTCAAGGCCATAGCAAGTTTCATTTTCAAACAAAGGGGTCTCGCTCATTCCTTTAATTCCAACCGGGGTAAAGCTGAACTCGTATTTCTCTTTCAGATCAGGGTTGCCCAATACACAAAACGGAAAATAAGTTCCCCTGCCCTGGCTTATAATGGTGCCCTCAAACAAGCAAAGTGATGGGTATAGCAAAACGGATTGCTGTGTATTTAAATTAGGCGAAGGGTGTACAGGTAAAGTATAAGGCATGGCGTGCCTGTAATTAGCTACCGAAACAATTTTAAGCCGGCATTTTATACCGCCGGCCAGCCAGCCTTCGCCGTTGATCATCCGCGCGTATTCACCTACCGTCATCCCATGTGCAATGGGCACCGGATGAAAACCTATCCCCGACTTTAGTTTCATATCAAGCACAGGTCCGTCAACCATATATCCGTTTGGATTGGGCCGGTCAAGGATCAGCAATTCTTTGTTGTTCTCGGCACAAGCTTCCATAACACGATGCAGCGTAGCCAGGTAAGTGTAATACCTTGCACCAACGTCCTGCAGGTCATATATCATCAGGTCAATTTCCGCGAGGTCTTTTGACTCCGGCTTACCTGTTTTGCCATATAATGAAATTACCTGTATCCCGGTTTTGGGATCAACACTGTCATTAATTTTCGCCCCGTTACTGGCGTCGCCCCTGAAGCCATGCTCGGGCCCGAATATCTTTACAATGTTTACGTCCAGTGATTGTAAACTATCAACACTTGCTTTGCCGGCTATTTGAGAGGATGGGTTAACCACCATGCCTATTCTTTTTCCTTTTAAATAAGGGAGGTATTTTTCAGTTTGATCAGCCCCGGTAATGATCTCCTTTTGATAGGCTCCTGATAAATCAGACACATTGCCTGGCTGATACTGTACCTCTCCCCTTCCGGTTAATGTTATCATCAATAAGGAGAGTACCGCTATTTTCATTTGGTGTTAATTATTATCTTAGGTTCTTTTAATCAATACCACATTAGCCACTTTGCGCTGTCCCATATGATCCCACTTTCCATTGTCTGACGGATAGTTTATCACACCCTGCTTTTTTGTCCACAACGTTGTTGAGCCGCCCCCGTCAAGATTTATCCCATCCCGGCAATGCAGCCAGTGCAATACCCGGCTGAGCTCAAACAAGCTCATCCCTGCCGAATTTGCATCCCGCCCGTCAACGGTGATCATTAAAACCCGGTTATTTTCCGTTATAGCTATGGCTGATCTGGGATGGCGGGTAATATTAAAGCTGCTGGAATCAAGCTTAATCTGCCGGTCATCATGATACAGCAGCGGCCCGGTTAACATCACATCCTGTCCATCCAGTTTTTTTTCCCAATCAGGGCTGCCGTCCCATTCATCAATGTGCAGTACGCCGTCTTTTATCACCAATGCCGCCTGCTGATGTCTGGCTCGTGTGTTGTTTTTTTCGAGCCGGTTCTCATTAACTATTTCCCCCTCTGCCCTGATGAAATCAACAGACCCACCGTTTTTTACATCAAAAAAGGTCCCGTTAATGGCGGCAAGGGCCTGGTTACGGCTGCCAAAATCGCTGGTCGTTCTTTTTATTTGGACTTCGTAGGCCAAGCTGAACTTATTTTTAGGTTTAACCTTAACTTCAAGAACGGATATATATTGATTGGATTTAAATAAAGAATGGCCTCTAAACCACACTTGCCTTAAATGAATGCCGGGAGCTACACGCTTTGTTGACCACTCGGCCCTTTTGAAATTTATGGAATCAGTTTGCGCAAATACAACTCCTGTATTAAGCATGAACACCAGGAATATTGTGGATAACCGCATACTACTATAGTTAAAGGTTTAGAACAATAATTTACAATGCTTAATAACGCACAAAACCGCAAACTCATAAGCACCTGTGCTCAAATATAAGTAATAGCAAAATTAAAATACCAAACTTGTGCGTTATTAAATTAAATAACGCATAAAACCGCATATTAGATTATAAAAAAAGCACCTGTTCACGCGTAAACACATAAAGAGCGCATTTGTAACATTTTTGTTAATGAAAAATCGGGAAGATTTTGGCTACGCCAGAGGGATTAAAGTACTGTTAAAACGTTAGTATACGGAGATAATGTTTCTTCTGCAGGATCAATATCTGTGATTAAATAATTGATCGCGTTTAAATTGCATATTTTCATTTTCTCATCTGAATTAAGCTTTTCGGCAATGCTTACAATGGCCGTTTTGTTGGCAGATTTTATCATCGCTTTTTTAACCTGAACCACTTCCCATACAGAATCTGTGATGCCGTTTTCCAGAGAAATTGCATTGGTGCCTAAAAAACACAGGTCAACTTTTATATCAGCAAGCTGATTGATCACCATAGAACCCGTAACAATATAAGAATCATGTAATAAACTCCCGCCCAGCAAAATAACCTCACACTCTGAATATTCAATAAGTTCCATGGCCACAACCGGGCTTACCGTAAAAAAAGTACACCGACGATCTTTAGACACAAGGCGGGCCATTTCAATTATAGTTGTGCCTCCGCCCAAAAGCACTATCATTCCGTCGTTAACAAGCGTTAAGGCTTTTTTGGCTATTTGTTTTTTTGCTTCCTGGGCATAGGTTTCTTTTATCCCCGTAGTATGCGAAAAGGATTTTGACATAGCTCCCCCATATACCTTTTTTATCTTTGCATTGCCTGCCAATTCATTCAGATCCCGCCGTATAGTATCTTCAGACACATTTAGCTTAACGCACAGGTCTGATGATAACACTTTGTTATGCAGGTTTATCTGCTTCATGATAAAATTTTGTCTTTCTTCTTTTAACATGGCTTGTTAATTAGGGGGTGCTGGGCTTATTTATCGTAATTATATTAAAATGTATTGGATAACGGATACTTTGGTGTAAAAGACATAAGTTATATTAAATTATTGCATACACTTCTGAATTAAATTTTTGACAGGGTTACCCAAAGTGCATAAACCGCCATGCAAAAAAGCGCCCCTTAAGGCGCGCTTCAATAATATTAATACTACTAATACATTTTAACCACCCGGGCGATAAAAAAGGAGATTTGACGCAATATTGTACTCACAACTCGCTGCTTATCTTTTTTGGTAATTTCCAAATACGCGCACCAGTTTATCAGGATAATCTGATATTATTCCATCAACTTTTAAATTGGCGAGCGCTTTCATATCAGCCTCGTTATTTACTGTCCATGGTATAACTTTAACGTTATTTTCGTGGGCCATCTTTACCATGAGTTCGTTTACACTTTTATACTCCGGACTTATAATCGTCGGAACAAACCCCAATTTTTTTATATTATCATCATAGCTGCCCGCCTGAGTTAAAAAAGCTGTGTTTATCGCCGGCCATTGCTGATGTAATACCCGTAAGGTACGCGGATCAAATGATTGTATAATAACCCTGTCGGTTATATTCTTTTGTTTAATTACAGCCATCAATAAACTTACAAACACATCCGGAACCGGGTTAGTGATATTGTCGCCCGCAGGGCTGCTTTTGGTTTCGATGTTGTAATTTACCGGCTTTAAATGATTTGCTTTAACATAACTTTCTACACTATCAATAAGTGCGGCCAGCAAAGGCTTATACGTTTTAATCATTTTCTGATCATGAAAATCAGGGTGTTGTTTTACACCTTCCTGAAACAAACGGATACTATCATAGGGCATTTTATATAAAACATAGTTTTTTTCTTCGGTTTTGGTAATTTCCGTTCCATCGGGTTTAAGCATAATAGCAGCCGACATAACCGCGTCGTGCGAAACAACAACCTTTCCGTCGGCAGTTATATGGCAATCCAGCTCTAACGTACGCACCCCCAAATTAACGCCATTTATCATGGCCGGAATGGTGTTCTCAGGCATTAATCCCCGGCCTCCGCGATGCGCCTCCGTGTCAAACACCTGGGCATTAAGGGTAAAAAAGCTACCGCAGCCAATTAATAACATTAATAAATGTTTCATAGTTGTTATTTTGTTCAGTTTATATTCGCGGTTAATATTAACCATTTTTCATAATTCAAATGTATATGGCATATTAAATCATGTCCATATTATTAAAAACAGTGGGCCTTCGTATCCAAAATGGTATAATTAAGTATCAATAGCGATACTTAACATTATTTAACTATCATTCATTTGGTGTTTTGAGTTTGCTTTCTTTATTTTATAACGTAATGCTAACACTGTTATCCCCGACCAAAATTTGTAAGTTTTTACTTATCGGTTTGTTCGTTTTCTTTTTACCCATGGTGCTTTCGGCACAAAATATTTTTCCAGAAAAGATAAATATTTGCAATACTTTAAACTTTTGTATAGACTGCGGCAACCCAAAGGCAACCTGCGATCAGTTTACGCTCGATTATATATGTGATAAAATTAATCGTAAATACATTTTAAAGGATGCGTATGGCTCAATATCTTTTCAGGTTTTGGTTGAGCCAACCGGCTTTAGCTGTGTGCTTAGCCATACAGACGTTACTAATACACCCATAACAGTTGAGTTGATCAGGTACCTGAATGGCAACATATGGAGACCTGCCATTGAAAACGGCAAACCGGTATTTTCGTCCGTTGTTGTTGTTTTTCGTTTTGCTTATGGCAGGATATCAGCCCAGATGCAAAGAGTTGACCTCACCGAATTAAAGCCTCCAGGCGATCCTGTTATTTATAACAAAAAAACTGTTTACGCTAACCCATCTTTAAAAACCTATGAATTTACCACGTGGACTAAGTATAATTCACCGCTTCCTGATAATGTAAGCAGGTCATGCGCAATAGACAAATCTGATATTTTGTGGTATGCCTCCGCCAAAGGAATAACCCGGTTTGATGGCGAAAACTTTAACGCAGTTAATGAATTTAATTCCCCCTTTACCAGTGAGACAGCTGTAAGTGATATCACGGTTGACAAAGACAACAACACATGGGTTTATGCCAACAACAAAATGTACAGGTATAATGATGCCGGATGGCAGATATATGATTTTAAGAAGTTTTTGGCCTCGGGTGTTACGCGTATTTTACACAGCCGGCATGGCGAACTTCTTTTTACAACTAAAGACGGCCTGGTAGTATTAAGAAAGGACAAAGTTGTTTTACTGAATAAAAAAAGAATCCCCAAGTTACCCTCAAACAATATTTATTATGCTTTTGATGATAGCCAAAAACGTTTGTGGATAGGAACCTCAAAAGGCACCATTATGATTGACAAAGAAGTGATAACTAACTTTAACACATCTGATACGCCTTTAAAAAACGTTTATATTTCTGGTGCTGCCGAAGATGAAAAGGGTAATCTTTATTTCTCACTGGTTGACTGCAACGAAACTGCCGGCGATAATGACAAAGAAGGTATAGCCGTATTGAAAACAAATGGCAGGTGGCTTCACTATAATGACAAAAACTCGGGGATGCCTTCAAACCGGGTAAACGACATGTTGTATGACAAAAATGAACATCTGTTGTGGATCGGTACAGATCAGTCGGGCATTGTAAGATTTGATATGAAAGACGGTTGGGAAAATTATCATAATAACAATTCGGCGATGCCGGGTCATACAATTTATCAATTGGTGCAGGACTCCAAAGGCGTTATTTATGCAACCACTGCCAATGGCCTGCTAAGGCTCAGAAAGAAATAAACAAAAAGAAGAATATATAAGTAGATGATCAGATCATCATAATAAACTATTTTCTATAATGAAACGAAACCATAAGATTAAAGCTCACAGTGCAAAGAGGTCCGTATCATAATCAGGAGCAATCCCTTTTCTTTACAATACAGACCATTTTAAGCAGCTTTTAAATATTATAAGCAATTACATGGTTCCGCCACCGGCGTACTGCAACATTAAGTCAATTTTTCCGTCCTTGTTAAATTTCCACACTTCCTGGGTGCGCTGTTTAACTTGTTTCCCATCCTTATCAGTAAATTCCTCAGTCCCCCAAATGCAAACCACATTTTCATTCTTGTCTGTACTTTTTAAGCTTACCCAGGCATCTACAATAACCTTATAGTTTTTTATTGAATTTCTGAATTCCTTTACGCTGGTTAAATTTTGTGCTTTACCTTTTATCATTGCACCGTTTGCAAGCATCATACTTACCGTATCCGTAAACATATCCAGGTGATTATCTAACGTGTTGTTTTCAAAATCTTTCCAAAGCATCAGTATCTTTTCTGAATAACTTGGATCAGCAATGGTAAAACTTGATGAATAACTCGGGGTGTAACCACTGTGTGCCTGGCTCATTGCCGCAAATGGCATGGCCAGTAAAACTAAAATAAAAAGCTTTTTCATGGTTTGAGAATTTAGTTGTTTGTAACTGGTTTGTTACATTAAATATATAACTAAATACCTAATAATCAAAAAATTAAATAACTATTTATATTGTTTAGATCACCACCCGGAACGTAAGGTTAACACGGGCTTTCATCGGCCTGGCCGACTTGGCGATCCGGTGTTCCCAATGCTCCTGCAAACCCGCCTTCATCAGCAGGAAAGAACCATGTTCCAATTTAATGGAATAATGTTCTTTATGATCAGCCTTGTTGCGGATATCAAAGCTGCGTACCTGGCCGAAACTCACCGAAGCAATGATCGGATTTTTGCCCAATACGCTTTCCCGGTCGCTGTGCCAGGCCACTGAATCGTTGCCATCTCGATAATAATTTAATAATACGCTGTTAAATTGAACACCAGCCAATGGTTCTACCTTCTCCTTCAAAAACAGTAATTCTTGTGTCCAGGGTATCGGGTTGGTTACTCTCCCGGGATGCGAATAATCAGTGCCCAGGTCGCCATACCAGGCAGTTAACCTCGGCGTCAGGTATTCCTTATCCCATAGTTTTTGGGTTGTTTGTTTCCAGTACGCTTCGGCAATAAACTTTTTCAGCAGCGCATCGCTTGTCTTTTGGTCAATAAATCCTGGATAATACTCCAGCAATTCTTTAGGCAATCCCTTGCTCTGACCGGCTTCGCCAAATAATGCCAGTTGCTCCATCGCTCAAACCCTCTCTATGTAAGTTATAATAAAATGCGCCAGTTGCTCCTGCTCTGGTATGGTGAATATTTCTCCGTCATAAATCCAGTAACCCTGGGCATCAAACAGGATACGGCCCAAAAAATCGGGATCTTTTGCAAAGGCGGTATACAAATAATAAGCCGGCACTTCGCCATGGTCTTCCGGCGCAGGCACTACCCTGATAATTTCATCAGGGCCGTAAGTCCTTTTAATCCAGGCATTCGCCTCTTTCACTAAACGGGTGCTTTTTGTCAACATCAAAACAAAGATGAAAAATTATTTGTATAAATACTAAAATTATTAGCAATTTTGTTGTTCCAAACAGAAGTTTATGCCCGAAGCCAAAAAGGAAACGATCAGCCGTTTACAGCAGGATATCCTACGCTGGCAAGGCTTTGCCCTGCCAGCCACCGGCGGGGCTAAACGTATCGGGCTTGGCCCTTTAGAGGATGCTTTTCCAAACGGTGTTTTTCCAACTGGCACTATTCATGAAATGCTTTGCCCAACGCAGGAACAGGCCGCCGCGACCAGTGGTCTGCTTTCGGGCTTACTGGCTATACTGATGCGGCAGGGCGGGGTTTGTATTTGGATAAGTACCGGCCGCAGGCTGTTTCCGGCTGCAATGGAAGGTTTTGAGGTAGCCGCCGACCGCCTGGTTTTTATAGATGTGCCACGTGAAAAAGATATCCTCTGGGCGATGGAAGAAGCCCTGAAATGTGAAGGTCTGGCAGCGGTAGTGGCCGAAGTAAGTGAGATTAGCTTTGCCCAATCGCAACGTTTGCAATTGGTGGTTGAAAGAAGTAAAGTAACCGGCTTTGTTATGCGTAACAACCTCAAAAAATTAAGCACCAGTCTTTGCGCCGCCCGCTGGCAAATTGTGCCATTACCAAGCAAGCTGAAGGATGGCCTGCCCGGCGTAGGCTATCCGCGCTGGCAGGTAGATCTGCTAAGGGTACGTAACGGAAACCCCGGCAGCTGGCAGCTGGAATGGACGGCAGATGGCTTTACTTCACTGGAAGAAACAGTAACTGAAATAATTACAACAAGGCAAGTTGGTTGATCATGAAAAAACGATATGCTTCCATTTGGTTCCGTCACCTGCTGACTGACTGGCTGACCCTCCGCCAACCGGAACTCAAACAGGTGCCTTTTGTTTTAGTAGCGCCTGAGCGTAACCGTATGATAATTACCGCAACCAATGAACTTGCTAAAAAGCAGGGCATCAGCAAAGGCATGGCAGCTGCCGATGCCAAAGCTATTATTACCAGCTTGAAAGTGATCGATGATCTGCCTGGTAAAGCAGAAAAATTGCTCGTGGCTTTAGGTGAATGGTGCATCCGTTATACACCGTTCATTTCCATTGACCTGCCCGACGGCCTGATCCTTGATATATCCGGTTGCGCGCATCTTTGGGGTGGCGAATATGAATATTTAAAAGAAATTGTAAGACGGCTAAAGGACAAAGGCTATGACGTACGTGCAGCTATTGCCGACACACCCGGCGCAGCATGGGCAATTGCCCGTTTCGGTAAAGACAAACCCATTATTGACCCCGGTGGGCAGGTTGAGGCTTTGTTAAAACTGCCCCCTGCTGCTTTACGTTTGGAACCGCTTATGCCGGAACGGCTGCACAGGCTGGGTTTTTATCAGATCAGGCACCTTATTGGTATCAGGCGCTCGGCCTTACGGCGGCGCTTTGGCGAGGGTTTCTTATTGCGGCTGGGCCAGGCATTGGGAAATGCGGATGAGCCTTTACAATTTTTGCAGCCGGCCACGGTTTACGCCGAACGCCTGCCTTGCCTGGAACCGATACGCACGGCAGAGGGCATCGCGATAGCCATTCAAACACTGCTGGAGAAACTATGCAAACGCTTGCAAAGCGAGGGTAAGGGATTGCGTACCGCTATTCTTAAATGCTATAGGATAGATGGTGAGACAGTTGGTGCGGATATTGGCACCAACCGGGCTTCGCATTCGGTGAGCCATTTATGTAAGCTGTTTGAACTGAAGATCAATACCATTGAACCTGCCCTGGGTATCGAACTGTTCACGCTGGAAGCGCCCAATGTGGAGGATGTATCGCCGGGGCAGGAAGTATTATGGTCATCGGGGGGCTGCGGCTTGGATAATGCAGACCTTGCAGAACTGCTGGACCGGCTGGCTGGCCGTATTGGCGCTAAAAACATTAACCGCTATCTGCCTCATGAAAGCTACTGGCCCGAGCGTTCGTTCCGGACTGCCCGCTCGTTGACAGAAAAACCGGTCATTAGCTGGCGTAGCGGACGGCCACGGCCTTCCCTGCTGCTCAAAAAGCCGGAGCGTATTGAAGTTACTGCCTTATTGCCCGATAACCCGCCTATGCTTTTTATTTATAAAGGCGAAAAACATGTCATCAAAAAGGCGGATGACGCCGAACGCATTGAACCGGAATGGTGGCGGCGAAAGCGCCCGCACCGCGATTATTATGTAGTAGAAGATGACCAGGGACGGCGATACTGGCTGTTTCGTTCAGGACATTATTGGGACGAGGACTCACAATGGTATATTCATGGATTTTTTTCATAAGGTAATATGAAATATGCTGAATTACAGGTTACCAGCAATTTTACGTTCATGCAGGGCGGCTCCTACCCTGATGAACTGGCAGAACGTGCGGCAGATCTCGGTTATACACATATCGCTATTACCGACCGTAATAGCATGGCGGGTGTGGTGCGGGCTCACCAGGCGGCTAAATTAAAGGAGATCAAATTTATCCCGGCCTGCCGCCTGGACCTGCTGGACGGGCCAGACCTACTGGCGTATCCTACCGATGTCATTGCGTGGGGGCGCCTGTGCGCTTTACTGACCCGGGGTAACCTTCGAACAGAAAAAGGTGAATGCGACCTGTATAAGCAAGATGTTTATGAGTATAAGCAGGGTATCAAATTCATTGTGGTGCCTCCTGATACGCTGAACAAACACTTTGACTTTGACGATGAATTTAAAAACGCGCTGAAGGAATACCAGGTACAATTTGGTGCTGAACTTTATATTGCCGCCAGCCGTTCCTATACCGGCGATGATGCCAAACGCTTTCACCGGTTGTCGCAACTGGGCGTACCTATGGTTGCTACTAATAATGTGTATTACCACGCCCCGGAACGACGGGAATTGCAGGATGTACAAACCTGCGTACACGAAAAATGCACCATCCAGAATGCCGGCTTCAAATTGCATATCAATGCGGAGCGTTATCTAAAGCCTTTAGATGAACTGGAGCGACTATACCGCGGGTATCCCGATGCTTTAACCCGCACGCAAGAAATCGCGGATGCCTGTCATTTTTCCCTGGATGAATTAAAGTACCTGGAGCCGGAATGGAAAAGCCCTGACGGGCGTACTTCGGATGAGCATTTGCGGGAGTACACTTTAGCCGGCGCCAGGAAATTTTTTGGTGAACATGTTCCACAAACAGTGCTGGCACAAATTGATTTAGAACTGGCTTTTTTCGCTAAACGTAAGCTGGCCCCCTATTTCCTGCGTATTTATGCATATACCCAAAAAGCTGAGGAATTAAAAATTCTGCACCAGGGCCGCGGTTCGGCGGCCAACTGTACGGTATGTTTTTGTTTAGGCATTACTCCGGTCAACCCTACCAAGTCGCGGCTGCTGTTTTCCAGGTTTATGTCTGATGCGCGGGATGAATGGCCTGATGTAGATGTAGATTTTGAGCATGAGCGCCGCGAAGAAATAATTCAATGGATTTATGAAACTTACGGACGCGAACATGCGGCTATTGTTGCTACGGTTACGCAGGAACGGCATAAAGGGGCCTTGCGCGATGTGGGTAAAGCCATGGGATTATCCGAAGATTCCATCAAACGGCTGGGCGGTACAATCTGGAGCTGGTCTGAAGAAGGCTTTGACCGGGAGCGGATCATCAGCCAGGGCCTCAACCCGGACGATCCGCATTTATTCAAGGTGCTGGAGCTAACGGAGCAACTGATGGGCTTTCCGCGGCAACTTGGACAGCATACGGGCGGCTTTGTTATCACCCAATGCAAATTGTCGGATATATGCCCGGTAATGAATGCGCGTATGGAAAACCGTACGCAGTTGGAATGGAATAAAGACGATCTGGAAGCATTAGGAATCTTAAAAGTGGATGTGCTTGGTTTAGGGATGCTCACCTGTATCCGTAAAGCGTATTCGCTGGTTAAACAACATTATGGTTTGGAACTGACCTTAGAAAACGTACCGCAGGATGACCCTGATGTTTATGAGATGATCTGCCATGCGGATACGCTGGGTGTGTTCCAGATAGAGAGCCGGGCACAGATGTCTATGCTGCCGCGCCTGAAGCCCAGGTGCTTTTATGATTTGGTGATTGAGGTGGCCATCGTTCGTCCCGGCCCTATCCAGGGTGACATGGTGCATCCTTATCTGCGCCGCCGCGATGGCATCGATCCTATTGAATATCCTAATGAAGAGCTCAGACCCATACTTGACCGTACCAAAGGAGTCCCGCTTTTTCAGGAACAAGCTATGGAAATTGCTATTGTTGCTGCTAATTTTACGCCCACGGAGGCCGACCAGCTTAGACGCAGCATGGCCACGTTCAAGGCCAAAGGACTGGTAAGCCAGTTTCGAAAAAAGCTGGTGGACGGGATGACCGCTAAAGGCTATACTGAGGAATTTGCCGGGCGTATCTTTAAACAATTAGAGGGTTTTGGCTCTTATGGCTTCCCCGAAAGCCATGCGGCATCATTTGCGCATTTGGTATATATTTCCTGCTGGCTCAAATATCATTATCCGGATGTGTTTGCGGCAGCGCTACTCAACAGCCAGCCAATGGGATTTTACCAGCCCGCCGAGATAGTAGATGATGCACGCAATCATGATGTTGTAGTAAGGGCAGTTGATATTAATCATTCGCGATGGGATCATTCGCTGGAAGAAAAATCAGGCCGGTATCATGCCTTACGGCTGGGCTTTCGCCTGGTTAAAGGGTTACGTGAAGACGAAATGCAGCTATTAGTTGCAAATGCACCTTACCATTATATTCCTGAACTGATGAACGCAGGTGTATCACAGGCGGCGCTCGAAAAACTGGCGGATGCTGATGCATTCCGTTCCATAGGGCTTGATCGCAGGCAGGCGCTCTGGGAGGTAACCGCCCTGGCCGACCGTCCCGTTGCCTTACTTGAAAATCTGCCATCTGAAACCGCGGGCGAGCAGATCACGCTGCCATTAATGACAGCCGCCGAGCACGTGGTACAGGATTTTGCAGCTACAGGCTTATCCGTTAAAGCGCACCCCGTGAGCTTTGTACGTTATGAACTGGAACAATTGGGGGTGATCCCGCTGAAACAGTTACAATCAATGAAGAATGGCGACCGGGTGAAAGTAGCGGGCATGATCACCGTACGCCAGCGGCCGGGCACTGCCAAAGGCGTAGTATTTGTGACGATCAAAGACGAAACAGGCTTTTCAAACCTGGTGGTTTGGGGTAAATTTTTTGATGAGTACCGCGCAGCCATTATCCAGTCGCAGTTACTGATGGCAGATGGCAGATTACAGGTTGAGGGTGAAGTGATCCACGTGGTAGTATCGCGCTGCTACAATATGAACGGTCTGCTCAAAAAGCTGACTGTCGTTCCCATAGAAGAGCAATCCTTGACAAGCCTGTCCAGAGGGGACGAAACAACAGAACCTGCGCCTGAACAGCAACGCGGTGCCGTGCAAAAGCATGTGTTTCATAAAGGCAGGAACTTTCATTAAAATTTGTTTTTTACCTGAACATACCGCAACAGTGATAAACAAAAAGAAAATCACTCCGCCCAAGCTCTTAACCGGATTAGTTAAATGGTATTACATATAAGCACCGCTTCTGCTTAATAGTATTATCAAACCTCGGATGGCGATAAAATAGTGAAGATCGATTTCATATGTCCGACCAATTCTATCACTTTTTGCTCGTCCAACCGGTCAACTAAGTGCCTGATCTGTTCATCCGAAGCGCGATCCAGCCCCTTAAAAACCTGTAGTCCGGCAGCCGTAAGAGAAAGATAAGCTATACGAGCATCGGATTTGGACGGTTCTTTGCAAAGGAGCCCTTGTTTTTCAAATTTTTTCAGGATCCGGCTTAAATACCCCTTGTCAATATTCAATTTAGCAATAATGTCAGATGCGCTGATCGACTTGCCCATAACAATCTCATAAAATATACGCGCTTCTGCCAGTGAATAGTCGCTATGTAGCAGCTGATTGTCAAGCAGGCCGATCAAATCTGTGTAAAAGCGATTAAATGCCCGTATCTTTTGAATCTGTTCCTTTCTATCCATGTTATAAGTTCAGCTCGTATCTTCTTTCCATGAGTTCTTTACCGAATGTATTTGATGGTTTCTCTTCCGTTAGTTTGAAGCCGGACTTGGTATATAATGCAATTGCGGCATGTTGCTCATTGGTGGTCCATAAATAAGCGCGCCGATAGCCGCCTTCTTTCATGAAATCAAGAAATCCATTCATTAATTTATTGCCTAAGCCAATCCCACGATATTCAGGAAGAAAGATAAAATAGCGAAGCTGTAATGCTGCCAGCCGGTGCTGGGCAACTAAAAATCCGATAATTCTTCCGTCATGTTCGGCCATCCATATTTTATCTTTAGCAGGGTCGTACTCATGTGCAAATTCATTTAAGCCTTGGAGTACATACGCCTCAAAATTAATCCCATAACCGCATTCTTTGGCGTACAGGTCTCCATGAATATAAGCAATATACCCCAGGTCTCCTGGAAGCAGCTGGTTTCGAAAGGTGATTTCCGACAGATCAGGTTTAAACATTGTTTCCATTACATATTTAAGACATGATTACAAATTACAGAATTTTAGTTGACTTTGTCAACTAAAATAAACTTTTTGTTTATTCCCTTGAGACTTACGCCGAAGGTCTGCGAGTTTTTATGAGACATATAAATTCAAAAGCGTACGACCCATGTTCGCTATCGTTACATTAATTAAGTAAAAGCAATAGATAATTAACTTACTATAAGTAAGTTAACACTTTGGAACAATGATTGAAGCATTGAAATCAATTGAGCACTTATACTATCCATATCAACCTTTATGACCTGGCTTTCCTGGGTGCGATATTTGTCGGGCTGGCTTTCAGCCTGGTGCTGATCAAAACTAAAAAAGGCAACACGGCAGCAAACCGGATTCTTGGCCTGATTTTAGGTATTATCGTCTTACAGATCGTCCAGACCTTAGGTATTGACATTCGTTTAGATACTTATTTCCCCTACTGGAGCCGGATACCACTTCAATATTCGCTGGCCTTAGGCCCGCTCATCTATTTTTACGTCCTTAAATTAACCAAACCGAAATATAAATTGCGTCTCAATGCTCTGCTTCACCTCATTCCGTTGCTGGCGGAGATTTGCGTGTGGATATTAAAAGTGCGGGAAAGTGTAAAGACCGGTGCATCCGCTTATGATACGTCGGCATTCCATAGAACGAACTTCATATTACAATTGTCAGTATTTATTTCGGTTTGCGTTTATTTGTTTGCATCCCACAGGCTGATAGAACGCTTTTACCGGAACCAGGCATTTAACGACGGCGACCGGTACAGGATCAAATTGCGGTGGCTGCATAATTTTCTGATTGCTTTTGCCTTTTTATTGCTATTGTGGGCGTCATTTACAGCAATAGATTATCTGTATTACGACAATCAATCTGGTCTAATTTTTTACCTATTATACCCGCTGTTAGCAGTGCCAGCCATCGGAATGGCCGCCACGGTTATCCTAAAACCCGAAATCGGCTCGCCTGCGGATGAGAGTATTTTTTTAAGGTTACCGCCGCCGTCTGAGATCAGGGACAAGGGCATCTGGCTGAAAAGAGCCGTAAAGTCCAATTATTACTACAGAGACCCTGAATTAAGTTTAACCTCACTTGCTGAAAAGCTTGGGCTGACTACTCATGAATTATCCCGTATCATTAACACTGCGATCAAAAAAAATTTCAATGACTTTATAAATGAATATCGGGTGGCGGAGGTGATCAAAAGAATGCAGGATCCGGCTTATGACCGAATAACGTTGCTGGGTATTGCGTATGATTCCGGATTTAACTCGAAAAGCACCTTTAACCTTATTTTTAAAAAAATGACAGGTAAACCTCCTGTTGAATATAAAACCGACCTCAGAAAACAGGTCCTATATTATAATTTAGGACGCCATGCACAGTTTGCAGCGGTAATTTCGAATCGGGAAACCAATACCAGGTGGTCTCGTGAAAAATTAACCCGCAATTTTATGTTTAAAAATTATCTCAAGGTCTCGTTTCGGTTTTTATTGAAAAATCGCTTTTTCAGCCTGATCAACATTGTGGGTCTTGCTGCAGGGACATTATGCTGCTTGTATATATTGTTTTATGTAAAGGATCAGTACGGTTATGACAAGCATCACCGGGGCGCGAAAAACATTTACCGGGTAACCACCGCATTGGCACATACCGGCGACGTAGTCCATATGGCTACTGCATCGCCGCCAATAGCGCCGGCTATGAAAAATGATTTTCCTGAAATTGTACAATATACCCGGGTGGTACCTACACTGGGCATTAAAGAACATTTACTCAGTTATGGAGAGAAAACGTTTTATGAGCAGGATGCCGTGATGGTTGATTCCACCTTTTTTGAGCTATTTACCTATCATTTCACAAATGGTTCGCCTGTAAATGTTTTAACAGAGACGAGCAGCATCGTGTTGATAAAAACCGTTGCTGATAAACTCTTCGGAACCGCTGACCCGATCGGTAAAGTGATTACGATGGAAGATGCCGATGGGAAAAATGTTTTTAAAGTGACGGGAGTGGTGGATGAAAGCGCGGGAAAATCGCAAATTTCGGCCAAAATATTTATCAGGCTGAACAAAAACGGCTACGGCAGCGGCATACTTTCCAACAACTCATGGGCAGGAAACAATTTCACATACACTTTTATAAAATTACGTGCAGATGCTAATGTGAGCGCCCTGGAACGAAAGCTCCCCTCATTCCTTAACAAATACGGAGCAGATCAACTGAAGAGCTCAGGGATGGACAAATCGTTAAGCCTCCAACCGCTAACATCAATCCATACCAGTTCTGGGTACGACGCGGAAAGCGGTAAAATTGTTAGCGCGTCTTTTCTGTGGGTATTAATCTTAATAGCCATATTAATACAAATTATAGCCTGTATTAATTTCATGAATCTCTCTACCGCCAAAGCTTCTAAACGGGCGAAAGAAGTGGGCGTAAGAAAGGTAATTGGTGCCGGAAAATATGACTTGGTTATCCAATTTTTGGGCGAATCCTTTTTGTTGTCTTTCATCGGGATTATCATTGCCTTGCCGCTGTTAGTTCTGGCGCTGCCTTATTTAAATCAAATCACCCAGGCCAACATCCCGCTATCATTTTTTAACGATTACCGTTTATGGCTGATGCTGGGTGGCTTAACTGTTGTGACCGGTTTGGCAGCCGGGAGCTATCCTGCGTTTTATATGTCGGCCTTTATGGCCATTAAAGTGATCAAGGGGAACTTCACCAACCAAATTTCGACGCAAGTTTTGAGACGTTCGCTGGTGGTATTCCAGTTCGTCATATCCATCATTCTTATCACCGGCGTAATCGTTATCTACAGTCAGTTAAATTATATTAAAAACCGCGATCTCGGGTTTGTAAAAGACCAGCAGATTATTTTAACTTTTCATACCAATGATACCCGGAAGAAAATGGACGCGCTTGCTACTGACCTGCAGCAATTGGCCGGTGTAAGATCAGTATCCAGGGCAAGTAACACTTTCGGTGCCGAAAATTATTTCGACTGGGGAGTTTACTTATCAGGCATGAACCCGGCCGACGCCATTGATCAGCAAAACTTGTATACCGATGAACATTTTATAAAAACGATGGGTATCAAACTCATCAGCGGCAGGGAATTGATGCAAGGCGATTCAAATAAGGTATTGATCAATGAATCCCTGGCTCACAGGTTGCACTTGGAACCCAGCAAAGCGATGGGCACAACGCTATTTTCTGAGGGTAACCGAAAGTTCCAGGTAGCTGGAGTAGTAAAGGATTTTAATTATAAATCACTACACGATGACATACATCCTTTTATGATCATGTATGCACCCAGGGCTGGCGAAGTAAATAATTTGATTATAAACACAAACACCAAAAATTACAGCTCGTTTTTAGCAAAGGTGCAGCAAATATGGCGAAAGACCCTGCCGCAAACACCGTTTGACTACACCTTTATGAATGATCGGATGCAGGGCGCCTATGAAAACGACATCATATTATCGCAGATCATCAATTCATTTACCCTGGTCGCCATTTTAATTTCATGCCTGGGCTTGTTTGGGTTATCTGCTTTCAGCGCTGAACAGCGTAACAAGGAAATTGGCATCAGAAAAGTGCTGGGAGCAAGTGTGTCGGGTATAGTTGGGCTACTGTCAAAGGATTTTATGAGGCTGGTTGTCATTGCCTTTATCATCGCCGTGCCGTTGGCATGGTGGGCAATGGGCCAATGGTTGCAGGGCTTTGTTTACCGTGTAAGCTTAAGTTGGTGGATGTTTCTTTCAGCCGCGGCAGCAGCTATGCTAATTGCATTATTAACGGTTAGTTTCCAGGCGGTTAAAGCTGCTGTAGCCAACCCAGTTAACAGTTTAAAATCTGAATAGTTAGCTGATAACGGGGTCAACCATGAGGGAACTTCTGAAATATTTCTAAATGGCCAATCTATCCGTGGCTACGGTAGGTTGGCACCCGGCTCAGCAAATAGAGGCCATCCCCGAGTGAGATCATCCCCATCTGGTTTGCCGATATGCAACATGGAACGCAACACTTCCCTCCGTCCCATATCTTTCGCAGGTATTATTTTCGCCAGCTTCTTTGAACTTTTTCCAATCTTTTTGGTCAGCTTGTGAATTGGTTTCAATCTCTTTCTCGTTTTTTTTGTTTCGGTTTTTACCTTTGATTTTTTCATAAATCAACACATGAACTTAACTAACAAAGAGATCTTATTGAAGGCCAATGCCGCCATTACCGCCGAAAAGTATGAAGACTTTCTGGCTTACTGTACAGATGATACGGTATGGACGTTTGTTGGCGACACTATTTTGGACGGCAAGAATGCTGTAAGAGCGTACATGTCAACAACATATGTAGAGCCCCCGAAATTTGCGGTAGAATATTTAATAGCTGAAGGAGATTTTGTAACCGCTGTTGGCGAAATAAGCATGAAAGACAAGTCGGGTAAAATGGTTCATTATAAATATTGTGATGTATGGAGATTTAAAGATGGCAAGATGGCTGAGTTGAAAGCGTTTGTAATTGAAGCCTGAAATCAATTACCGGCCTACATACAGTGAATGCGACGACTACAATTACAAGGCAATAAAAACTGGCGTAAATCCATTCTTAACACGGGTCGGCATCCTTTGAACGCCTAATATGATGACACCCTCGATTGATACCAATAGGACGAATTGGCCAGCCGTCAGACATTGGGAAAGCCGCGGTATTCCTTGCATCCGACGAATCGTCTTTTGTGGTAGGCACCGAGATCCTTTCAGACGGCGGTGTAACGAATATAACGGTATTCAAGTAAAATTAGGTGTCTTTGTCTTCCCTGAAGAACCATTTTTAACCATACGCTATGCGCAGAATTCGTTCAAAAAGACATTCGGGTGGAACATCAAACAGGTACAATATAATTGGTAAAGTCTCTTTCGTATCTTGCAGCAGATACTAAATCAATGAATAGCAAAAAGAAAAAGTCGGCTGCTTTATTGGTGAGTTTGAGGATACTTAACCAGATAGGCGCATCCATTCTTTCTGAGTTTACCATTGAGCAGATGATTGATACCGTTTATGAGCATGTTAATAAGCTCATGGATGCCTATTCATTTGCCATAGGGATCTATAATCCGGTATCTGAGCGCATTGAATACATTGGGGCACGGGAAAACAACCAGAAATTGCCTGCTTTTTCTATTTACGCACATAGTGAGGAACGGTTTTCAGGATGGGTATTTTCTCATAAAAAGGAATTATTGATCAATGATTATGAAAATGAGTACCATTTATACCTGCCCCATGCCATTACACCAATGCAGGGGATCAATCCTGCTTCGCTGATGTATATTCCTTTATTCATCAATAAAGAGGTCATCGGATTACTTTCTGTACGAACCCTGGAAAAGAATGCCTATGACCCACAATCTATGGAAATCCTTAAAACACTTGCTGTATTTATCGCAAAAGCGATCGAGAACACCAGGGTATCAAACGGCAACAAACCAGCCATCAGTCAGGTCCCTGAACGCTATCTTTTGAATCCGCTCTCAGCCAGGGAGCTTGATGTCTTGGGGCTATTGTCAAAAGGGCTCACTAACCGGATCATAGCAAATGACCTTTTCATATCGCCGAGCACGGTGAAAACACATACGTTAAATATCTATCAAAAATTGGAAGCCGGCAACCGTACTGAAGCTATCATTAAAGCAAAAGCTTATGGATTGATCGGATAAAATCCACCATTTGGTGGATTTTTCGCTGAATAATCGTCTTTAATTTTGGTTCATAAACAGACAATAAGTTTTATGAACACCTTTTCAAATCAGCTTCCTTTCCATATTTGCAGCGAACAAATGCTGGAACGCTCGCACTGGTTCGGTCCAAACCTGATTACTTTCCTGATCACATCGGCAGAGACGAAGGGCGCTTTTGCGCTGATCAGGTGTGTCTTGAAAAAAGGTTTTGAACCGCCGCTTCATATTCATAGTAATGAAGATGAAAGCTCATTTATCCTCGATGGCGAAATCCAATATCAAGCCGGGGAAAGAGATATCCATGCGAAGGCTGGCGACTTCGTACATCTCCCTAAACTGGTGCCGCATACTTTTAAGCCAATCACCGATACCGTAACCTTGCTCCTGCTGATCACGCCGGGCGGATTTGAAGAAATGTTCAGGCAATGCAGCAGACCCGCAACAACATTCGCGCTCCCCACGGTTGCGGGCGAAAAACCGGATGCCTCCTTCTTTGAATTGATGACCAGGGCCAATAGGGACCTTGGCGTTCTTTTGCTGCCTGACCTTTAGCATATCATATATCTGTCACATCTTTTAAACATCAAATCACCAACACCATGAAAAAAACATCATCAATTCTGCTGCTGATCGCGTTATCAGCCTGTACTAAAGACAAGCCGCAACCGCTGACCTATGTGGTTAATAGCAGTATCTCAAAGATCGGGTGGAAAGGGTCAGCAAGCGATCACTCCCATGTCGGGTCTTTTGACCTGAATGGAACGGTAATCACCAATCCTAACGGAACAGTTAAGAACGGGGATTTTACCATACCTGTTGCCTCTATCATGGACTATGACCTGACCGATCCGGCCAAACAGCAATTGCTTGATGACCTTAAGAGCGCTAACTTCTTTAAGATGGCTACCTACCCGGATACTAAATTCCACATCACCGCTGTCGCGCCCTATAAGGGTACAGACACCAGCGCTGTTCAAGGTGCCAATTACCTGATGACCGGAGATTTTACCATGACAGGAGAAACACACGGGGTTTCTTTTCCGGTAAGGATCGACCAAACGGCCGACAGCCTAAAGACCGAGGCAAAGTTTAAACTTGACCGTACCAAGTGGGGTATGAACATCTATAACGACCCATCAAAACCGCTTTACATTTACCCTGACGTGCTTATCAGCTTGCACATCCTGGCGGCCAGATCTAAATAAGATGCCAGGTTCAGAAACGGCAGGTTTACAATGCAACAAATTCAAAAGCATTTGCAACATACGCGAAAGTAATTTTTGGGTGAGCTATGTTTATTTGTGAAGAAATTTTGCTGGCGTTACAATCTGTAGTGATCATGCTTGGCTGGTTTCAAAACAACATTTTTATCTTCAATGAAAAACCTAAAAACAACCTTAGCGATACCGCTTCTCATGCTATTAAGCTGTCTGATATTTGCCGGATGCAACTATAGCAAAGGCGCAAAAAAGACTTCCGCACCGGTTTATCTTTCAGCTACAATGGCTTTATCGTGCGTGATGTTTTATTGATTGACCCGGCCAATAAACGAATGACCGATAATAAAGTACAATTGAATACCCAAATAGCTATAGTAGCGCTTGGCTTAAACAATTATGGGATTAAAGATGGCAAGGTTTTCCCAGGGATGATGCTTTTGGTGACTGATAAAAACGGAACTCCGGTGCTTAACGCTGCCGACCTGTTTGCAGGTGATCAGGGCTATCCGCCGGCAAACGCTACCGAACTGCGTGGTGATATCACCATTGCAAGGCCGATGGTAACCGGGGAGACCTATCACATAAAAGTACACATTTGGGACAAGGTGAAAGCAGGTAATGAATTAAATATTGAAGCAGACCTGGTTGTACAATAAGTTATTATACACATCAAAATTTGCTAACCATTTAAATTATTTACCATGGCCATTTTATTGCCGCGAAAACCGACCCTTATTTGCCTGACAGTGCTGGGCCCCATTTGCGTGGTGGACGGCATTGTCAAAAAAAACACCCAGGAGATCCTGGCCATGTTGGCCGTATTCATATATGCCGTAGTAACCCTGATTATGGACAGCAGAAAAAAGAAAAAGCTTATCAATAAAAATGATAAGCAGTATTGAAAGTCATTATAACATATGAAAAGCGTAATAATTAAACAACAAAATACTTACTACCTATGAAAAAAACTTATAAAGCCGGGATTTGCTGCTTTGCGGCGAATGCATTAAAATTTACCAAATTAATTGCTGTTACCGGCTTGTTGCTTTTTGCCAGCTGCAGCAAGAAGGACTCACCTTCAATAACCAAAACTGACACTGGTACGGATACAGGAACTGGCACCGGCACGAGAACAGGTACCACCACTGATACCCTTACAGCCAGCAAAGTTGCTGTAGCCGCTTTAGATGATGAGGTGAATGCTTTTATGACTACCTATAACGTTCCGGCTGTATCTGTAGCAATTACCAAAGGCGAAAAGCTGGTTTATCTGAAAGCCTATGGCACAAGTGATCAATCCAGGGGTGTTAAAGCTGCTATCAGCGATAGGTACCGCATAGCGAGCCTTTCAAAACAGATTACTGCCGTTGCCATTATGAGACTGCTTGATGGGGGTAAGATAAAGTTAGAAGACAAAGTATTTGGCGATGGCGGTATACTAGGTAAAACCTACGGTACTAAAACCTACGGCCCGCATATTACTGATATTACGGTTGACGAACTGCTGCATCATACATCCGGAGGTTGGAATAACGAAGTTAACGACCCGATGTTTACCAACCCAACTATGACAGCTGCACAACTCATCACCTGGACTTTAGATAACCGTCCGCTTGACCACATACCGGGAACCAGCTACGCCTACTCGAATTTTGGTTACTGTATATTAGGACGGGTGATAGAAAAAATTACCGGACAAACCTATGAAGAAGCGGTGAAAACATTGGTATTGACACCTATCGGCATTACAGATATGACCATTGGCGGTAACACACTTGCTCAAAAACTACCGAAGGAAGTTACTTACTACGGCCAGGATAGTGAAGATCCTTATGCTTACAATATCACCCGGATGGATTCGCACGGAGGGTGGATCGCTACAGCTGCCGATCTGGCCAGGTTCCTGGTTTATATTGATAAATTTCCGGTGCGTAAGGATATCCTTACACCATCAACCTTAAACGTTATGTATACCGGCTCAACAGCCAATACAGCTTATGGGTGCGGCTGGGCCATTGCAGGCAATAACTATGCTCATACGGGAAGTCTGCCCGGTACCGCGACCGAACAGGCCCGTCTCGATAATGGGTTTAATTTTGTGATTTTGACCAACACCCGCAGCTGGAAAACTAAGTTTGGCTATGATTTGGACCAGATATTCTGGAGGTCATATGCCAAAAATCCAACCTGGTCTGCAGACGATTTGTTCACTAAATAACATTCCTGTTCATCGGGCAGTTAAAGATTTGCCTGGTGGGCGGTATTGTCAAAAAAAACGAAGGAGATCCTGCTAGAATTGGCATATTGGGTTATGCAGTAGTAAACTTGATTAACGTTATCTTAGTATAAGAGGTTATACGCTACGCATAGCGCAAAGACCATCCACCATAGCCCGTGTAATGCTAATATTACTCGGAATTAGAACAATGAGCGTCAAGTATTCATCCAGCATTTACCGTCCCGCATACTTAATTTCGTAATTCGCGTGCATTTTTCTAATCAGCGTCAATGCTAAGATGCTGCCTTAAATATTCTGCGGTAGCCGAGACGCCATCCTCCAACAAGGCGGAGACGGTTCCCGTGAATAAAACATAACCTCCGTATTTTCCCGCCCCTGGACCAATGTCGATGATCCAGTCGGCATGGGCTATAACGTCCAGGTTATGTTCGATCACGATAAGGGTATTGCCCTGATCGACCAGGGCATCCATAAAATCCAAAAGCTTTTGGGTATCGCTGGGATGCAGCCCTGTACTTGGTTCGTCAAGAACAATGATTTTGTTGGAGTTCTTCAGTTCTCTTGTCAATTTCAGACGCTGCCTTTCTCCGCCGGAAAAACTATCCAGACGCTGCCCCAGGCTTAGGTAACTCAACCCCAATTTGGACAACATTTCAAACGAGCCGGCGTATAATTCGTCCGGAAAGAAAACAATCGCCTCCTCAACGGTCATTTCCATTACCTCTACGATATTTTTGTCTCTGTAAAGGTACTTAAGGACCTCTGGCTTAAAACCCGAACCTCCGCAAACTTCACAAGGCTGTTCTATATCGTCCATAAATGCCAGATCGATTTTTTCTACTCCTATTCCTTTGCAGTTTTCACAAGCTCCTTCGCTGTTTCTGCTAAAAAGTTTTGAGGAGACCTGGTTCGCTTTGGAGAATCGTTCTCTTAAATCATCAGAGAGGTCGAGGTACGTAAGCAAGTTGGATCGTATGCCGGTGGCAAATAAGGACTGGTCAATAACAGTTATTTGGGGATAAAACCTGGGCAATACCTTGTTGATCAGGGTACTCTTGCCTGAACCGGCAACTCCGGTAACTACCGTCAATACATTTTGGGGAATTTTTACGCTGACGTTTTTGAGGTTATGCAGATTACCATTTTTTATTTCCAGGTATCCCTTTGCCTTTCTTTGGCTGTAATTGGAATGTGGCTTTTTTGCAAAATACAGGCCTGTTTTTCCTGTTGACTTCTTTAATCCCTCAAAGGAACCTTCGTAGACGATTTGTCCTCCGCTTTTGCCCGACTGTGGGCCCATGTCGATAACCCAATCGGCGATTTTGATAAGATCGGGATCATGCTCTACAATCATGACCGTATTTCCTTTGTCCTTTATCTGCCTGATGATCGAGGCGATATTCTGCAGGTCTTTAGGGTGTAGCCCGATGCTGGGTTCGTCAAAGATATAGAGCAGGTCCGTAAGGTTGTTGCCAAGATTTTTGACCATTTTTATCCGCTGGCTTTCGCCGCCCGAAAGCGTATCTGTCCTCCTGTCCAGCGTTAGGTATTGCAGCCCTATATCGATGATGTTTTTGAGCTTATTTCTAAGTTCTGCAAGTATGGTTTCATAAGTACCGGATTCCAGCGAATTAACAAACTCCAGCAACTCGTCTATCGAAAGCCTCGTGCAGTCAGCGATGTCTTTGTTGCCGATTTTGCAGGACAGGATCTTATCATTCAGCCTCTTGCCAGCGCAGACAGGGCAGGGCTTAGTTATAACGATGTTTTTCAAGGCCTCTTTCCGGGAGATGTATTCCTTTGATTCCTTTTTTAGGAAGGCTTTTTCGATCCGGGGTATTATACCTTCGTATTTCACAGTCTTTCTCCATTCCTTATGTGGTTTCCTGGGTTTATGCTCAGGAGCGTTTAATAGCATATTCAGTTCTTCCGGAGAATACTTTTCCAGCTTCCTGTCGTTATCGAAATAGCCTGACTGCGTATATCTGGTTAGACGCCAGCCGCCTGGCTGGAAAGTTGGAAACAGGATTGCGCCCTCGTTCAAAGACTTCTGCCCGTCAATCAAAGCATCAACATTGACAGTCTGTACAAAACCAAGCCCTTCGCATTCGGGGCACATCCCCAGAGGATTGTTGAACGAAAACGCATTTGAGTACCCCACGAAGGGTTTTCCTATCCTGGAAAAAAGAAGCCTTAGAGATGCATAAACATCCGTAGCTGTTCCTACAGTCGACCTTGCATTCCCACCAAGCCTTTTCTGGTTGATTATAATGGGAACGTTCAGGTTTTCGATTTTATCTACATCCGGCACTCCAATATGCCGGAGGCGATTCCTAAGAAAGCTGCCCTGCGTTTCGTTAAACTGGCGTTGGGCCTCAGCGCCTACTGTTTCAAAAACCAGCGAGGATTTTCCCGAACCGGAAACCCCCGTAAAAACGACAATCTTGTTTTTAGGTATCGCAACAGAAATATTTTTCAGATTATTTTGTCTTGCATTGGATATGGTAATCTGCTTCATTTTCGTTAATTTTGCTAATAGTTAACAAAGTTAACTACTTTTATTGCATGGATCAAGATCAAAGAGAATTTTATAACGTATTTACGGATTTGCAGTGCTTTATTTTGGCGAATATGCAAAAGGGTGACATAAACGGCGTAACGGCAACTCACTACAACATAATCGAATACGTTTACCGGCACGACAAGTGTACGGGCAAACAGGTAGCAAAGGCGTTTAGTATAAGTCCCCCGGCTATCTCCAGACAGCTTAAATTTCTTCTTGGAAACGGCCTCATCGAACAGGAACAGTCCTTGGCAGACCGCAGGGTCTTTCACTTGATAGTTACTGACAAGGGCAGGTTTATCGTCGACAACTCAGAAAATTTTAGGGAAACAGTTGCGCAAAAGGTTTCTAAAACACTCACAAAAACCGAACTGAAGAGCCTGACGTCCCTACTGGCAAAAATCATGCATAATATGGACGAGCATTAATCTACCTGAATGGCGGTGAATATCTAAGTGGACCACTATCACGTAAAATAAACTGGTGATAAAGTGGCATTGCCCAAAACATCGATCGGTTCGAATGGATTTATGGCACATTTCATTGACACTGAAGGAAAATATCAGTTAGTTACGAACTTTCAGTAACAAATGAGTAGCACTTTTTTCGACCTGTTTTTGGTCATTTTTACTAATCTCTTGTTTCCGAGGTATGGAAAACTTCGCAAGTAAGAAACCCGGGAGGTTGAACGGACGGGCTTTTTGAACCAAATTCCTGCCGGCCAATTATCGCTGTATTATTTAATCTAACCTTCATACTTGTGAAATTCGCTGATCGTCAGATAATATCCGTCCGGGTCTCGCAATGAAAATTCCAGTTTCGACGAGTTAGGGTTAAGGTGAATGTCCTCCTCAACAGCGTAACCCATGTTTTCAACATTTTGTCGTATGGCGCGCATATTATCCGTCCTGAAATAAAGGATCAGCCCGTTTCCGGGGGTGATACCTGGATTTGTCATGGTGGGATGCCCATCCCGGCCCCATGGATGAAGACAAAGGACAATTTCATCATTTTCAGCAACCAAAACATCAAAGTGGTCGCCTCCATGCAAACTTTTCCAGTTAAATACGGATTGATACCATTGAGAACTGGCCCGGATATCTTTTACAGCTATTATAGGGTCCGGTTTTGCCATTTTATCATTACTCTTTTTGAATGCGCTCCTGCTTACAATGCAATTTATAACCCAAATATAAGCAGCATCTTAAATATTCATCGTTCGGACGCATTAAATAATACTTGCTCGTGGTGCATCAAAAATCGCAAAAAATGGTGCATTGGCAATGTGATTTTTCTTTTTTAATGAGACACTTTCCTCATGTTTAATGAGACAGTTGTTTAATAGACGCATCACACGCGTCTTCCGCGTGCAAATTCATGGTTAGTGACTTACAAAGAGGCTGTCCTATAGGTGACGCATGTAATGCGTCTCTACGTAAAGCTCCATTCTATTCGATCCATAAAACGGAATTGCCCGAATTGTATTGGTTAGGTTCATAAAGTTTATTGGCCGGATCTATCATCCACTTTCCATCTACAATAAACTTATACAGTTGTTTGCCGGGTTTTAGGTTTACATCCACCGTCCACTCCCTGCCATTAAAAGCCATGGTATAACCCAATTCATCAAAATTGTTAAAACTGCCTGACAGGCGCACGCTTTTAGCGTTATTAAAGCCGCTCAATTTAAATGTATAATTGGGTTTTACCGAAATGTATGAGTTAACAATGCCTCCCTCCTCCATGTTACGCGGATTTTTAGGGTCGGTCATCCAGTTGTCATCCACAATAAACTTATACCCATAGTTACCAGGCGGGATGATGAGGGATACGGCCCAGCCCGTTTTGGTTTTAACAAGCGGAATTTTGCCATGCTCCCAATTATTAAAGCCTCCGGCTACCTGTACTTTTTTTACATCGGTATAGCCGTCAAGCTTAAACACTACCTTTTCGCCCAGGTTCAGTATGGAGTTTGTGATCCCATCATCACCTTGTACCTTATTTGGGTTGGTTGGGTCGGTGATCCATTTACCATCAACCAAAAAACGATAAGCCTGGGTACCCTCATGTAAATACAGATGCTTCTGCCAAACACCACCTCGTTTTTCCATGACAATACTATTGGCATCCCAGTTATTAAAGCTTCCGGCCAGCGTTATCTTATGGGCATTTGCATAACCATTCAGTTTAAAAGTGTAGTTATACCTGAAATAGATGGAGTTATCATCATGATCGGCTACAAGGTTATTATAACGATCATTGATCCAATGGCCATCAACAATAAACTTATATTCATATTTGCCGGGTTTTAATTTTACATCGACAATCCAGCCGCTGTCGGTTTTGGCCATGATACCTTTAAGGGTGCTCCAGTTATTGAAATTGCCTGATAGCAACGCCCGTCTATTCTGTAAATAACCGGGCAAAAAGAACCGGGTTAAACCCGATGGTAATTCATGCACGGTAACCTTAGCAAAATTGTTGATGCCAAAATTAACGTCTGCGGGATATCCCGGCGATCCGTCATCCTCGTTATCTATTTTAGTAGTTATCAGGTAAGGTTTGGTTTGCGGGTTTTGATTGAGGGCTTCAAGCGGCCTGTCAAATTCTACAACATTTCCCTGCTTTCCGGCAATTGTCCAGCCGTCTTTTTGCAAGGCAGTGAAATCACCTTTTAAAATCGCGGCGACGTTTGCACCTTTTAACCCCGCCTTTTTGAGCAGACTATCGACCTCCACTTTTGACGAGCGCATATCAATAAGCAGCCTTAGATTATCGCCGCCCATAACCAGCTTACCGCGTTTTTGCGCGCTTGCAGACAAAGCCATGCAAACCATTGCAAAAAAAACAATAACTGTATAGGCCCCTCTTTTCATTACTGATTATTGTAAATGTACATTTCAAATTCTTTTTTAACAAAGTTGATGGTGAATATGCCCCTCACAAAGAAATCGTAACCCAATACACCGTCAATTGTATAACCGTAAGCGTTCCCCATTTTTTCGAGGTTGGTGATCAGGATACGATTTTTCATGTACTTACGGTCGCCCACAACCAGGTTATCAAAACGGGTATAGATCACCTCGATAGAAGTACCGCCAATCCCCATAATCTTTGAACGGCTGATGACCTCCATATCGGGGATCAGTTTTTTTGAACGCCTGTAATCGAGCAAACTGGTTTCGGCCGCACTGTCGAAGACAAACCAAAGCGAATTGTCGTCAACAGTACCCTTCATTAAAATAACATCATTAAGCATGCGGAAAGGGCTTATCATAAACCGGTCGTGAAATACTTTCTCAACCGGGGGAATATTGCCGTTTTCATCAAGCTTTTGGATATATAGCGTATTACGGAACAGATCGACCGTAATGGCAAAATCTGAAAATAACCGGGTACCCAGCAACCCCAATATTTTGATCCCTTTACTGTTTTCGATAGAGGACAGATCGGTAACATCGGCTCTGAGCTTTGGATAGTGCAATTCGAGGATGTTAAAATTACGGATATAAGTTGTAAATGAACTGTTGGCATATCCGTTAACCCCTGCCGATTCCTGCTCAGCTACGTGTGGCAGATATCTAAAATAGGTTTCGTTTAAAATCAGGTACGGCGCGCCGGTGTCTAACACAAAATTGCCTTCAAGGGTATCGATCTGGGCTTCAATAATGATGAGGTTTCCGGCTCTTTTTATCGGAACGACCAATGTTTTGAAATCGCCGGTTGGTGAGGGATCAGGATCAGGTCTTGCATTTTTAAAAGTGATGCCGCCAATAGTCACTTTCTCACTTCCCGCTGCACCGAAGCTACAGAAAATTAAGAAAAGGACCAACAGATAAACCTTAGGCATCACATTAAATACTATACCTAATAGACCCTAATTTCAGGCTTTAAGTTACACAGTCTAATAATTAAATAATGTGATTGATGAACCCGTACCTGATCAGATCATCGGAGTTTTTGATAAGCTTTAGTGCTTCCGTCGGAACAATGATATCTTTTACCTGGTACATTTACGAACAACATCCTTAAACATTTCTGCCTGTACCGCCGAGACATGAGTAAACGGTTCATCGAGCAAAATAAAACTACCATCTGCAGAACAGTTAACGGCAAGAAAAGCCCTTTCTTACAGTCTCACCAAAAGTGAAAAAACAGTCTAACTAAAAAAGATGGCGGCAGTTATAATGGCTTTACACAGTGGGCAGCCACAAAATACCATCACCCGGCGCTTAAAACCATTGTGCCTTACGTAGCTGCTATCCCCGGCTTGGGGCTGCCCATGGAGAATAACGTATTTATAAAAGCAAACTATGGCTGGGCATTTTATACAACAAACAATAAATACCTTGACAATAAAACTTACTACGACCAAAAACGCTGGCACTCCCTGCCTGATAATTGGTACGCAAGCGGGGCCGCTTACCGTAAGATAGACAGTGTTGACGGCACACCTAACTCATGGCTGCAATGTTGGCTTAAACACCCGGATTACGATAAATACTGGCAAAACCAGGTGCCTTATCAAAATGATTATTCGCGGGGCGCACTCGATCAACAGGTTGACTTGACCAACCGCAAAACCAGCACTAATAATGATTATTATCCGTATCCCATCATAAAAAAAGAACTTGATCATAGCAGCGGTTATTTTTTCTTCAGCCAGCCCTTTGATAAACCAACAGCTGTAAACGGAATGTTTAGCGGTGAAATTAAGGCTACGATCAACAAACGAGATATGGATATTGGCGTAGTACTTTACGAAGTAACGGCTAAAAGCGAATACTTTGAACTATCATACTTTTTGGGAAGGGCAAGTTATGCAACAGATATGAGTAAACGGACGGAAAAGTTAACCAGGCCGCTATGTAATATACCAGAAAAGAAATTGACGACGAGGAACTGCGGCAGGCTATGAAGGATAGCGGCCTGGGTACACCGGCTACAAGGGCGGCCATGATAGAAACCTTGCTAAAACGCAATTACATTTCAAGAGAGAAGAAAAACCTGGTTCCTACCGAAACCGGCCTTGCGGCTTATGAAGTTGTTAAACACCGGCAAATTGCACAAGCCGAACTAGCCGGTAACTGGGAAACGCGACTCGAAGAGATAAGAAGCGGGCTTCGGTTAGCGCATTTCAGCAAGAGATCAATACCTATACCCGGGCTATTACACAAGAATTGCTTCAGGCGGTAAAAGGAATGGTGATCAAAGTATCCTAAAGTGCTAAACGGTTCTTACCAAGTATGACCTCGTCAATACATTTACCTATAGTGGTTAAAAGATAATTATCCAGGATATCTTCATTTCTTTGTAACCATGCGTTGCCCGATTTAAAAAGCATAGCTGCTTTACCGTCGGCTAATTGTACTTTCCATACTTTCCAGCTTTTGTAAAAGTCGGTAGTGATCTGTATTAACTGGGTAGTACCGTCGGCTAATTTTATTCTGTATTTCATAGGTAAATTCAATGTTAAAAATCAACATCTAATGTTTCTAATACAGCAATAAATACGTTAAAAAACAGATAATATTATATTCTATTTTATACTTGTGGGCTCATATAAACTAAAGTGTTCATCACCAGCTAGAAGCATAATTTTCACAGTACAGCACAATCTGGGATTACAAAAAAAAATAAAAATATTTTTTTTGTAAAATTCGTGATACAATTAAAGGAATTTTCATTAACTTAGACTTTGCAGTCTACCATCTGCGTATCCGATCAAATACTTGCGATTTTTTATTTTTTTACCTGTAAATTCTAATTGCTATGAGTATTAGTTTACATGCAAATCTACCTAAAGATATCGCTTGTCAATCTGCTTTATTTTCGTTAAACAATAAAATAGACACCAAAGAACTGGACATAGAAGACGTAGGCAATTTAATTCCCGGCAGCGTTATGGTGCAGGATCTGGACGAGCTTACTAACCTGTATATGAATGACAATGGCTGTCGCATACTAAAGCGTTGTAAGGAGGAGCTTAACAGCCTGGGGCCTGCTTATTTTGATATGTTTTTCCCGCCCGAAGAGATCGAGATTTTAAAGATCGAGGTTAGAAAGTTTCTACAACTTGGCGATCCGTCACTTATATACTCATTCTTTCAACGGGTAAGGCCCGATAAAAACAGCGATTATAAATGGTATTTGAGCAATGTCCGTCTTTTCATGCCCTTCGCTCCCGGCGAAAACCTCAAACTAATAAATGTTGCCATAGAAGTTGATAATATCTCGTATGCATCTAAAAAAATCAATTCTATTTGCGAGCAAAATGAATTTGCACAGAAAAATTACTTTAAATATCTTTTACTCACCAAACGCGAAAAGGAGATAATAAAGCTGATTGTCAGTGGGTATAACAGCCGTTATATTTCAGATACTCTTTTTATATCGTTACATACCGTAAATAATCATAGGAAGAACATTTTGAACAAACTGGACATTAAAGGTATAATTGATCTGATAAAGTTTGCCGCCGCCTACAGTATAATATAAATTTATCAAGCCGCTTTTTGGCCGTTACTTTCAAACATAGTAACAAACTTAAGCACAGCCGGTAATGCTGCTGTTAAAACACCTAAATAGGTAATTATAGTTGAATAGGTTTCTTGTTGAGATGCGAAGAGAAACGCTAAAACCGCAACAATCAATATCATTAACGGCGTTTTAAGCTTGTTCCAGTTACCGTTATCTGTTATTTGCTTCCGTATCAGCATTGCTTCAGATGTTCCGATAGCGGTAAGAATAAAATTCCGGAAGCCTTTATTGAATAAATGTAACGCACCGTTTTTTCGTATAATTAGCCCTTTGCTTACCAGCATAGTGAGGTTATAATCGTCATATGAGTTTACAAGGCTATCCTCAGCCAGGTCATATAACAAAAACTTTTCTTCCTTTGTTAACGATTGCCATATGTACATGTAAAAATAATGAGATGTAACCTGCATTTTAAAAGCAAGGGAATCGCCATCGAGGTAGTGGGGCTTAGTTTCATCTAATTTTTCGAGCATAGTTACCAATGGTTCCTGCATTTTGTTTAAGAAGTGCGTATGACTGGTTTCTTGCAACAATACCTTTTTCCAGACAGCCAGATCATCTGATATAGGTAGGTTACTTGTAACGAGCCTATCTATAATTATCTTAAAATGCCCTAATAGTACATGCCATCTTTCCAGGTCATGCTCGGGCTTTCTTCCATCAGATTGTCGTAAAGTTCTTTCATTAAGCGATTCAAGAAAGTTTACCGGGTGCACAGTAGAAGTAATAAATATTTTGCCTCTGTTCTTCTGCAACAGGTTTTCTAAGAAGTTTAACTTTATAGAGTTGGTTAAAGCGCTTTGTATATCGTATTCAAAGTGGTTAACTATAATAAGTGAAAAATCTCCATTTAAAGCTAATTTAGCGATATTGATCCAATCACAATTGGTTTTTAAGGCTTCTTCATTATCAGGAATAAATATCATATCTACTATTAATACATTCCCTAACGAGTTGTCGTTTTCATTAAGTACAGCTATTTTACCATCCTTTCCGTAAATCTTTTTATCCGCTATCAACTGCTTAATTTTTTCCAATTTACCTGAACCGGGAGAGCCGATGATAAATAGCAATGAATTTAGCTTGGAGTGTGTTATAAGAACCTGATCAATATCTTGCCAGCCAGATTCTTTTGGAAGATTTAAGGCAAATAATTTACGAATGATAAGATGTAGTATCCGCCAAAAAATAAAAAGCGATGTGATAAAGAGAAACCAATACATTATACCATAATTAGTTAGTGGTAATATATGTGGCAGCATATAATTTAGCCTGGCGGATGTTAACGTAAGGTACCTGCCCGATGGCAACAAATAAGAAGTAGATGCAGGTTTGTTGTCAAACAAACTGTTGAATATTAAAGAGTTTCCGGGATGGTTATTATAAAATTCGTCTATACTACTTTTATCAAGGTTGTTATAGCTCATATTATTAAATAACCATGCAGTTTTTATCCCGGCATAAGACGGTTCTTGTTTTGGAAGGGCTTTCGAATTAATACTTATATCTTTTATCCAAACATCGTCGGCATAAACATTCTTTAATTTAATGAGCGAACTGTTATTTGGCGTCGATAATTTTTTTACAACTTCTTGCATAAAAAACGTGTGCCTATATCTGGATGTTAACCTTTCGTTATAGTTATATGAGGAAGTATAAAATAGTGCGACAGGTATGCCACTCGTAATAATTAACCGGGTAACTATCATTAAGGAGTAGCTGGAACTGAAATCCCAGGAACCTGCCGAAAGCCTGTGCTTTATCCGTCTTAAGCCCCCAAATAGCCTTACTGATATTTTTACAAACGCCCATGAAATACTAATCAATATTGCCTCAAACAATAAAAACAGTAACGCCTGACTCTGTATCATGATCAAAGCAATAAAGTTTATAACTATAATTATGGTTAGTAAGGCAGCATTCCCTTTTCTCTTTTCAGAATATTTCAACGGCTCAAGTTTTTTATAACTGTCTGAATACAGAATATTTAAAAATAGGGTAACTGCCGTTGCCGAGAATAACAGTATGAAGAAAAATTGCAAAAAGCTGGTTATATTATAAAATATAATAAGCAGTAGTATGTTTATACTGTTTAAAACTATTGCCAAATTATATTGATGATGGTATCTCGAATCTGGCCGTATCCAGGAGATATCAAAATACTGTTTTTCAAAAAAAGATTGCTTTCTGCAAAGAATAAATATGAGCAGCAGTTGAATAATGAGGATCAAAAAAAACACGATGAGCATATAAAAGCTAAAAGAGAATATTTTAATATCTCTCATGTTTTTAAACGATGTGCTCTCAAATACAAGCACATAGTAAGGCAGATTTTGAATAGGCCTGGCGTAAAAGTTATAATCATCTCCCGAATATCTGGCTTCAAAGAAATCGCTTCCTTGGCTCGTAATCAAACCATTTAACTTTTGTTTATCCAAAACTTCACTCAGAAAGTTCTCGTTAAGGTTTTTAGTTGTATCAGAATGATAGAGCACACTACCCTGCGCATTTACAATACAATAGAATAAGCCTTTTGGCAATACCGGCTGTTTAAGACATTTAAGATTCACCGTTATGGCAGCCACAAGTGCATCCTTGTTAACAGATGGAATAGATATAACTGTGGTAAACTTACCGCTTGTCCATGATACTATCTGGTCTACATAATATGGCTTGTTTAGTTGGTTGGCCATGAAATAGGTTTTGCCGGCAACTACGCTTTTAAAATAATCTCTTTCGCCGAAATTTCCCGATGGCGAACTGTCATACAACGCCGACCAGTTATTTACTTCCAATCCGTTTGCTTGTATCCAATAAACTTTATTGAGATCAAATACTTGAAAAACCGAATCTAATGTTTTGCCATATTGATTATTAAGCCGGGGACTATCAGAATCTGTTTTGGCTACATTTTTTTTACCAAGGTTCTTCAGATCAAAAGTAAGTTTTGAATCGCGCCTGAGGGTGTCAAGCTTATTCAGCAAATTATACGTTTTGTTAAGTTCAGCTGTATATCGTTCCTCAATTTTATCGGCCAAATTCTTTTTAACTATTTCAGAATAGCTCATTACCGGCTTAAAAAAAGTATTGTACTTAAAAAAGGAAAAAAATATAAGCGACATTAAAAGCATTGAAACAGCGAACGAAAACATCCCATCCATTACAGTGAGCCTGTCCTGGTTACCCATTTGGTAGAGTTTTATCCAGGGCATTGCCACTATCACCCCCATTGCCGATATTAAAAGCAGGAGCACAATATTTTGGGGAAGTTTTGTACGCTCAAACTTGTAATTGCTGTTTGTTAACAAACCGGCCATTGTAAGTACAGAATCTTCGTTAAGACTTAGTTGCTGAGCAAAAAGCTTATAATCTATACCACTCATGTGGGTACCTTTAACATGCCCCTTTTTTAAGAATGTGCTTTTGTCGGTTTGTAAAGAATCAATAGCTATGGCAGTTACGCCGCTGGGGAAAGTTTGATAAATAATTTTGCCATCCTTTAACAGAATATATTCGTCAAATATTTTACGCACAAGCAATTGCTCAATAAACTGGCTAATGGTGTACTTAAGGCCAGCCTGGTATTGTCCCTTCCTTAAATATATAATTAGCTCCTTTCTGTTAAAATTTATAACACTGATGCTATCCGAAAATGGTTTACCGTTTTTAGCAGGCGTCATTTTTTCTACAGGGAGTAGTATAAAGTTCTTACGCGGATAATTGGCTATATATTTATTTAGCCTGCTGGTATCATATGCCGGCGAATTTCTCTCATGGGTAATTAGTATGTTGTTCAATAATGCTATTGAATTATTAATTTTAGCATATATGTTTTTCTCAATATTTTGCAGGCACCTAAAACGCTGTTCTTCTAAACGTTTTTGATTGTTGGGTATATAAATGAAAAAATATAAACTGCCCAATATTATTACAAACAGTACTGTAACCAATACTACAACCTGGTTTTTGTTAAAGGAGAAAAAGCTTTTCATATTGGTTTATTTAAGGCTGCACAGCTGTGGCACTTAGCCATCTGGCTTTTGCTTCGCGATAAGTGCCATAGCCCAGGTGGATACCACTTCCATCGCCCCTTATAAATTGGTTAGGCAAGCATGGATCGCTGCTCACAATAAATTTGCTGCATAATTGCGTAATTAAACTTACCTCGTCGTTAGCAACAGCATCCATATCCAGGTCCATCACTTTAACAAAATCGTCGGGGTTGTTTGCGTAGGCTTTTGGTATCTCAAATATTAAACTATCCGGATTTAGTACCGGTTTAATGCAGGGGTTTATGCGAACAATGCAGGCCTTATTACTTAGCGATGGATCAATAATGGAATAAGCAATGAATGTTGCCGAATCTGGTGGGTCGCCCAAGATACTTGTAGACATTTTTTGGATATCAGATATAAACGAGGTGCGGCTGTTTGCCATAGCAAGCTTATTATCTTTATTTTTTTGATAAATGGATGCTATGCGCGGGTCAGTTGAATTTTGGTAATCGGGTATTACTGCCCTGCCGCCCGTGCCCGTACCTAACGATAATATATTGTAATCGCTTAATGGGATGCCATTGTTATTTGTCATGGCTTCTATAACCCCTGCTAAAATGGGGTTGTTAAAGCCGGATACCGCACCATCCCAATACCATGCCTTGCGGGAATCGTTGCCACCTAATAGGCTTACATTTGCCTCGGCCGGAGAATCAAAATAATTTACCGGCGCGTTGCTTGATGAGTGTATAGCATGGCCAAGCGTGATCTGGTAATATTTTCCATTATTAAAAACGTCGGTGTGGCTTTTTGTATTTGATCGGAAAAAGCTTGCCCTTTGTTTAAAATAATCAAACCCTACTACGATGATCTGCAAATCAGGTTTGCCAATAATTGCAGGTAATTCATGCATTGGGGTGTCAACAATCGACTTTGTAGCTTTACCCTCTTTTATCAATGAATCATACTTTGTAAAAACAGTTCTTAAGCCCTCCATTTTTCTTTTTGCACTATACTTAGGGCCAAGCACACTTGTTAAACTTGCAATATTTCGCAGACTAAGCTTTTCCCAAAAATTCAGCTTTGAAAATACTTGCTTGCGTTTGCTTTCGTCCTCAAAAACCGAGATGATCTCGCTAAGCAGCATATTGTTGCACAAACAAGCTAACACCAAGCTGCCGCCAGAATTAGCTATCGCCATATCAAAACTCCTCAAAAGTTCGTGTCCGTGTATATCGCCATATATATCTTTGAGTACCCTGGCCTGTATCACAGCCCATGAACCACCACCGTCAAGAGAAAGAATTTTGTATGCCATATGATAAAGTTTAATGTATAATATTGGGTTAGCGGAAACCGTAAAATTCAAAGCATTTCACGCCTTACTTAGAAGTTAAATATTTAAATTTAGATTAAATACGATAAAACATCAATGACTACTTATAGCTATTTACACGGCGCAGATCTTTGCAAATAATAGCTCAGTTTAACGCTTAAGCCCTTATTTAAAAAGCATATAAATGACCACCAGTAGCTATTTTTTACTTCTGGATATAATATCAATTTAGTGTACCATAAGCCTAATTGTCGTTAAAAGTATTTTTAACTTAATATTAAGTGTGTACTATCGCACAAGATATGAGCTATCAATAAATATATTTGTTTAACATAAACCCATGTATCATGTATTTGCAACTAACAAAAGCCAGGTATTGGCTCTTGGGTCTACTTACCCCCATACTATTCACCGCTTGCCATGTTGTGCTGATAGGCGCATATGACCAAAATGTTGATCAGAGTATTCAACAGATCTCGACAGAAGTATCTACCCTGCTGGTTAAACTCGAAAAAAACGTTGATGATAATCAGCCGGCAGAAAACAAGTACGAAAAATTCAGAGATACTTATATTAATTTATACGGACAGGTAGAAAACCTCAAGATCCGTACAATGGCACTGCCTAAGTATTCTAAAATCACTGAAATGGTTGTGCTGCTCAACAAAAACATACACGATCTGGAAGCGCTGCATAAAACAGGGTTCACCGACAAACGGCTTATTGAAACCACAAAAACGTTAATGGAAACATCGTTGCAGGCCATGCTTACTGCACAAAATGCGCTTAAACGAGAGTCTGTTTAATTTAACCTTTAAAACTTATCGACATGAGTACAATTGATTTCTCAAAAATATTAGGCGATATGCTTGATGCCGCTAAATCGCAGTTAGCCGATAAATGGCCTGCGGTTGAAAGCCTGGCTACATCATCTATAAAAACATTGGCCCAAAGTTTAATAGATATAGAAGAGATGTCCCTTAAAGGTACTATAACTAAAGAGCAGGCGGCATTATTATTAAGTATGCATAAAAATACCGCTAGAATAGCTTTACTATCTGTAGAGGTTGTTGGTATTGTAGCTGCAGAACAGGCAATTAATGCAGCTTTAGATGTAGTGAAAGATGCAATAAATAACACTATAGGATTTGGGCTTATATCCTGATAGTAAACTCAATCAAAAATATTATAAAGTAAAAATGCTGGGTCATAAGCCCGGCATTTTAACTGATCTATATATTATTAACTATTATATTTTGTCCAATATCAGCCATGATTTTGGGCCAACTATACCATCTGGCACCAAGCCGTTCTTTGATTGAAAGTTGCGCACTGCGGCTTCTGTTTTTGGCCCAAAATTACCGTCTTGCTCTAAACGTAGCTTTTGTTGTATCTGCTTCACAAGCCCAGTATCATTATTACCCCCCCGGCGAATTGTGGCGCGGCCGGCTTTACCATTTTGTGCGGGTTCGGCAGCTGGAATTACCCTTGGCGGGGGCGCATTGCCATTCAATATATCTCTTACAGATATCCTAAACCCAACCATATCAAACACCGGATCGCTTTTACGGCCTTGGGGTAAGGCATATTCTTTATGCCCTGCACACCATTCGTGGCTTTGGCCAACATGTTTAAGTATGGCAGCTACCCCACGGTGATATGCATCAAGCTGTATCTCGGGCCACGGAAAATCATCAGCGCCACCGGTATTTTCGGCTTCAATGCCAATAAAATTTGTATTGCCATTTACTACGCCATTCCAAATGCCCTGCCCGGCATGGAAACATTTGCCTGCGGCAATAATATAATAAGTACCATCGCGGCCAAGCCCAAGCTGTGATAACGGCCCCGGCAGATCAGATCGTCCTTTAATCAGTGTGTTTAACGTTGGCATATTTCCATGCTTGCCGGGTGTTGCGGTATGGTGGCATATTACACCAAATATACGGCCAACGTCACCGTGGCCCCTATCTTCCCAACCCGGGCAAAGTGATACTTTTAAACCGGCTTCCTCCAATACAGTGGGTAGCCATATTAATGATTTTGGCATATTATACAACGCCTCCCCGCGTTGGTGGTAAATCTTCGTCGTTAGTTTTATCTGTAGCCTCTACATCACATCCATCAACTTCAGTATCATCATCTGCAACACTGGGCTGCTGCCCCTGCGATATTGTTGGGGTGGCAACAACTGCCGGCTGAATAGCCGGAAATGCAACTACCGGTGTAGTAACTACCGGAGTCGTAGTATCAGGTGTCGCAACTTGTACTTTATTTACGGGCGCTTGTCTGTCTTCAGAAGCTTCTTCCAGGCTTTTTTCGTGCGGCTTAACTGTTGAACGGATAACCATTACTTTATTTAGGGTATCAAACCAAAATGGCGCGCCTAATGAAGCTGCGAGTGCTGTTAATAACCAACCGATTATTCCTCCAAAGAAAATACCTACTAATGAGTTAGCATCGGCATTGCTGTTTAATTGCGCCCAGCCTATTGGCAAGCCCAGGCTATTTAATTCGGCCTTAGCACTGTCATAGGTTTGGGTATCAGGCAGCCCTTGTTTGTTTATGGCCTCCGCTTTTTTAACAAGCATTTCGCGGGCAGTTTCATTTTTTGTAAGATAATCTGCTATGGTTAGCGTGTTAACATTTAGCCCGATAGATATCAATAACGCTACAGAGAAAATAATGATCTGTGTAGAGCGTTTGTACCAGCCGGATACCCTGTCCATACCACTGTTATACCAGTCTTCGATGTTTGCCTGTGCCTTATTCAGATCGCCCTGAGCCGAATCAATAGCATTTATTAAAAGCCTTTGTACAGTTGGGCTGCCCAGGTTTGCCACATTTTGCCTCAAAATATCAAGCGATATTACCGGTGTATTTGGATCACTATTCACATCATTGGTCAATGGGCCGCGCGCGGCTATATCCATTATCGCTAAAGCAAAGTTTTTTGATGGGATATAGGAAGGCAGGTTACCGCCCTTGGCAAATAATGCGGGTGGGCCACTTGTTTTGCCAGGTTTATACCCTTCGGTAAATAATCCAAAAACAAGCGGGTGGTTGTAAAGGTTTTTTGCCAGGCCTGTCCCCGCATTATCTGCAAGCAATTGCCTTATACCATGTTCAAGATAGGCCGCCCTGGTTTTTAGCCAACTTTCTATCCCCTCGCGAACTGCTGTACAAATTATACTAACCAGTATAAATACAAAGATGACCCCAATAGCCACCTCAAGCATGTTTGATCCAAACATATTATTACGGTTTAAGTATTAAGATTGATAGATATGAGTTCCTGGTATCTGCAGTGGTTTATGTCTTATAAATTTCCAAAACAAGTGTATCAATTACAATAGCTATCAATAGCCATATTTTAAATAAAACAATGTAAATGTGCACTTTACACATACAACAGGGCAACAGTAACGTTAGTTAGTTTTTTGTTTTAATGCGGCCTTGGCAGCCTTTTTTATAGCATCTTTATCTAAGCCGTCAGGCAGGCTATCAACAGCAACATCAATTGCTTTTTCGGTACCGGCCTCTATGCCGTCCCGTATTAATTCTTCTGCCTTCTCCCTTATCTTATCTGATAAAGGCAGCTTCTTTAATAGCGGCTTAATGGCTTTGTCCATTACACCATCAATAATAAAGTCGCTTACACTGGTGCTTTTTCGTGGATTATTTTTATCAAATTCTTCCACCTGTTTACGGGCATCTTCCATCTTTTTCCATAAGGCGGTGCTATCCGGGTCGCGTACCGGCCCTACCGGTCCAGGGTCTGTGATATCCCCAATGTTTATCTTTGGTTTTTCGGGTGGTTTAGTAAAGATAATATCCCTTTCAAGCGGCCGTAATTTCAGGTCCATCCCAGATGAGATCGGATTTTTTTGCACGCTGAACCTCACCTCCACCCGCCTGTTCCGGGGCTCCTGCACATTATCTTTTGTTGGAACAACCGGCGAAGTTTCGCCTTTGCTTTCGGTGCTCATAATAGCTTCGGGCACGCCTTCTTGTAATAAAAAAGCCTTTACGGCATCAGCCCGCTCCTGCCCAAGCGACACATTTTTTTCATCTGTGCCAACTTTATCGGTATGCCCTTTAATGGTTACTGAAGACAAGGAGAATTTTTGCAGAAAATACAAGATCTGTTTAGCTGAATAGCGTAACGTATCCATGCCATTTTTGGGTATCTCTGCACTACCAAGTTTAAAACGGTTTATTTCGGCCGAGCCCAAAGCACTTGCCAGTAACGGGGAAGCTGAATCCCGCAGGTCAACCGATGGCATTGCGGCATCCTTATCAGGCGATAGCGGCTGGCGCTGTATCATATTGTTTGAAGCACCTGATCCGGATTGCTGTACAACGTGACTAAGTTCGTGAGCAAGCAAATGCTGCCCCCCGGTAGAATTATAGTCGACATTTTTATTAAAAACTATATTACTTCCGTGGGTATATGCTTTAGCGTTTAATGATTCGGCTGATTGTGCGGCTTTACTATCGTCATGTATCCGCACATTACTAAAATCATAACCAAAGCGCGACTCCATAAAACCTTTTGTATCATTTTTTAAAGGGCGCCCGCCAGATTGCAGAACATCGTTCACTAATTTATTGGAACCATCCCTTTCTTCTTTCTCTGATGCTGACAGCGAAGTTGCCGTAGAAAGACCGCTCGGATGAGTTGCGGATCCAGTAACTTTATTAGCCATGCTATCAGCCTCCTGCTCGTGTTTATCACCGGGCATGTTAACAATTAGCTTATTTTGTACCCTTATAGGCGATGGGGTCAGATTTTTTTTCAAGCGAGGTGTATCTTCGGTGGTTTTACCCGGCAAACTGACCTTATCCGGTGTATTGAACAACTTATAATCTTTCATAAACAATGCTTTATCTAACCATTATTATTGTTATCAATAAAACCCATGATCTTCCACTACCGTGTCAAGCACCTGCCCTGTGATGGGATCAAGTGGGGTTGAGTAAGTTCTGCCTGCGATCTTTCCGCTATCAAATGCCTTTCTAAGATCTTTAGTTAATGAAAGATCTTTTAGATCAGGGTGCTTCTCTAAAAATTCTATTTTCCGTTTTATCCATTCCTTGCTCATTTGTCCTTCGGAACGTTTTGCGCCACCTCCTTTAAATTCTACAATAACTATATTCCCGGCTTTGTCTTTATAAATTGAATCTAAACCCGGCACATTATGTTCCATCCCTCTTGGGTTATCAAACAAGTGTGTCAAACCATGCTCTTCTGCCTTTATTTTTCCTTCCGCTACACCAAGATCCGCTGAATGCGTCACTTTTTCTTGTTTTTTCGCGCGCCTGGATTTAACATTGTCAAGATCACTTAAACTTTTGTCCGATTCAGGAACGTCTACACCGGCTACCTTTTGTTCGTCGGCAATGCCTTTTGCTAAATCCGGATCATTAGCAAAGCGGCCGCCTTTTTTTGATGTTGGTTTGGCTACCGCTATAGCACCTGCACGTTGTTCTTCCAACAGCGTTATAAGTAATTTAGCGGCTTTAGCGGCTTCCTTAGGATTTGTTTTCCTTAACGCCTGTAGCTTGTCATTATAACCTTTTAGTTTTGGATTATCAGCCAGTTCTTTTGCATATTCCAGATGAATAACCGGGCATGGAGAAGGGCTGCATATACCAACTCCTTGCTTAGTTACAACCACTTCGTGGCCGTTCTCTAACGGTTGTTTTGCAACAGCATCTTCTTTCATTATAGCAGGCGCTACATCTTCAAGCCCTGTAACTTTCTTTTGTCCGGGTATTTTTTCTTCGGCGTGTGCAGCGGGTTTAGGAGCTTCCCCTGTTGCTTTTGGTTTTACAGCTGTTGCTTTACCCGGCAAAGCATCTTCTGCTACTGCGCCAGCTTTAGGCAAGGTAGCGTTTGGTTCAGTAGCAACCGGCTTTTTACCCGGTGCAGGCGGGCGGCCCTTTTGTTGTGCACCGCTTACGGCCAAATGTGTACCGGTAGCCTGCGCAGCCGCTATCAGTGCTTGTGTGTTATCCTGACCCGACAAGCGGGCACCAGCATAACCCACACCTGCACCAACTGCTACCTCGGTGCCCTTTTTTACAGCGGCATCACCAATTTTACCAATTGGCACACCTAATGCGCCGCTAACACAACCGGTAATGGCAGCACTTACTACAGGGGGCACCTTAGGTTTTGGTGCCTGTTCGGCTCCCGCTTTGTTGTCTTTCTCTTCCGGAATCAGTTTATCAAGCGCCGCTGTTGTTAATTCGCCTGTTACATTGATGCCTGCCTCTGTCAAACATCTTCTTAGTGATTGCTGCACTAATGGCTGGGCAAGCTGTGCCGCTTTTCCTGTAGCACCAACCGCAGTTCCTAATCCCACGGTAAGGCCTGTCACAAAACCCTGCTTGCCAAATTTTGCAGCATCATGTGCAACCGCTTTTTTATCAACCTTGCCTGTATTGGCATAACTTGCAATAGCAGCCGAGCCACCACCCAATCCAACACCTAAAGCTCCGGTGGTTGTAGCAGTACCAACAGCGGTGAGCCCTGTAGCCAACGCGCCGGTTGCGCCTAAAGTACCTACACCGGCAGCTATCACCGGTGCGGCAACTACTGCACCGGCAACTAAAGCAATTGCAAATGATACATCCCTTATTGTTTCAAGGTTGCTTGCTACCCCCTCGGCGCCTCCTATTGTTGCTTCCCGGTATTGATTCCACTCTTGCATAGAGCTGCGATACTGGCTATCTGCCAATCGCAACATCCTGGCTCCGGTTGCAAGGTCTCCCCGGTCAAGCGCAGCCATTCCTTGTGCAGATGCATTTTTTGCGTGTGCCCACATACCAATATAGGGCGGCGTGACACCCGCTTTCATATCGGCAGCAATACCTATCAAGGCCTTTGGCTTTTTTAAGATATCAGTAAAACTTTCAACGCCGCCATGGTAATCTTTAAGCATATCTACCTGGCTGTTTCTCCCGTTCTCGGCCAGGTCTGCAACCAGCTTTAAATCAATACGCAGCCGTCTGATAGCTGCAGCTTTTTGAGCCTCAAATTCCGCAGCCGTAAGCCGCTTTACCCCATCCGGAAATTTAACTTCATAATATACTTCACCAGGTGCAGGATCACGGGCGATTCCTGTACCGGAAGAACCTTTGATCCTGGCAGCAGTATCGCCGTTTGCTACTTTATTGGCGGCATCATTTGCGTCACGTTCAAGGTCAGGATTCTGATCGATCCCGGGAGGCGCCCCTCCTTTTGATTGCTGCACAACATGCGTTAGCTCGTGTGCCATTAAACGCCTGCCTTCAATTGACGAGATATCTGCTTTGCCATTTGCAAAAACAATGTTATTACCTACTGTATAGGCCCTCGCGTGAACTGCTTTCGCAGACAAAGCTGCTCTGCTATCTGAATGTATTTTTACGTTACCGAAATTGTGCTTGAGCCGGGTCTCCATATAAGCCCGCGAAGTTGCATCCAGTGGCGAACCTGATGACTGTATGACATCATGAACAACGCGGGGAATATTACTTTGCCCTGTTACCGGAGCACCATTGCCTTTCTTTTGAAGAGAAATGTTGATCGCTTCTTTTTCTTCCTTATCTTTTTTACAATCCTGGCATTCGCCACCGCAACTGCATTTTCGTTGTAATGTTATAGGCTGAACGGTTGACCTCATATTTTGACCTTGCAGATTGTTACTTCCTGACTCCAATAACAGATTTATCGGCTTAACCCCTTTGTAGACAGCGCCGGATTTTGCCTTTTGGCCTTCCTTTTTTGCAAAGGATACACTATCCGGTTCAGCGTTATTTTGCTGCGGTACGTTATTAAGTTTTTGGAAGGCCTGCATAAAATTGGTGATTTACTACAATCCGTTTAAAACATATCCAACTTTGGTTTTTAAATCTACCACCGTCCAGCCGTTGGTGGTACCTACAACATTCACCACATCGCCTTTTGCCAGCTTGGCAATTACCTTTGATTGAGGTGTAAAGTTTGGATGTGATTGCACAACTACCGGAAATTTCAACGTGGCCCGGTGTGCATCAACATCAACTAAAATGTCGTTTTTCTTGTCATTATCAGTATCAAGATTAGCATCGTTAAGCACAGGTGGCCCTGATGTTTGCACAGATCCCGGAGCCAGCCCTATATTTTGTAATATCGAAAGCTCGCTTGCACCATCTAATAATGACTTTACATTTAATGCGGCCGGGAATTTAGTTGTTTTAACCCCACCGGCGGCTTTAATTAGCATATCCTTAACTTCTACCGGCATTGAAGCCCCCTCTTTTACAGCCATGGATAGCGCAAGCAGCATTTGGCCCTTAGTTGGCAAAGCTGGAGGGGTGAATTTTAATAAATTGAGTAAGTGCGGACCTAACAGAGCTTTCGACAAGAATGCCGACAACTTTAAACGTTTTAGGGCTGTGGCTTGTAACACACTCATAAAATTGGGCTCGTGTGTGGCATCTATATGCATCCACGCCTCCTGCACTACAACAGGTAAATGCGGCGAGCTTTTAAAATCTGACGCCAGCATTACCGGGAAAAGTTTGGGCGCTTCGGCCCCTCTTACAGTTACAGCCAAATAATCTACATTAGCCATCTCTTCCCAACCAACAAATAGCCAGTACGATACCCTGTGTGCCAGATCATTTATAACTTGTGGATCAACGTCGCCAACGGCAGGCAACGCTAATTCAAATGCCATACGCGTAAGTGTTACGTACCAGTTTTTGTCGTTTTTCACCTTAGCTACGTGCTTTTTCATGGCCTTAGTGGTCCAGTCTGGACCAAAATTAGGATCGGCCCAGGTTTCGAGGGCAGCACGTAAAGCACCTTCAGGTTCAATACCTGTTTTAACATATTCATCTTTGGTACCGCCGATATCAGGATCACCACTAAAACCAAGTTTTGCTTTACCGCTTGCGTCGAGTGTAAAGGCATTGAACTGGGTGGATGCATTTGCAGCCTCTACCCTGCCTTTTATTTTTAACATGGCCATCCTTGCATTTACTTTATCTCTGAGGTTAGGATTGGCCTTAATGGCCGCATTAATTTCTGCCGCTGCAGTCTTGGTACTGGTTATAACACCAGATTTAACATTGTGCGAACCCACTAAACAGCCGGCAAAAACAATGCGGGCCTGGTTGGGATCCATCCTTTGCAATGCCTCATCAATAAGTTTCTCTGAGTCGCCATCAGTTTCACCAAATTTCAAATCCTTTTGGTCATAACTTACCGTTTTATCGTTTGATGTTTTTGCGTTTGTTCCGGGTGTAATTTGTTCAACAGAATCGTCCTGCCCATGCCCCGCAATTACTACCTGCCCCAGAACAGGTTTCGGAGCGCCTTTTAGTATCTGTCCATAATCGTCGGTTACTTTATCAAGCTTAGCAATTTCACCTTTAAGGTCTGAAGCGCCCTGTATAAGCAATGCCAGGTTTTTAATATTCAGCACAACTTTTTCCAAATTTTCTGCCTGTAGGAACGCGCCATTCCAATCCAATCCGCTCATTAATATGAGCAGCACCGGCCGTTTACGGGTTTTATCTGTAATGTTTTTAACCAACCGTTTTCGGGTATTTGGTGTAAACACATGCAGGTCATGTACCCAATCTGTAAGGGTGATATAAACAGCCAAGCCCTCTTTTAGTAAAGCAACAAGCGGGTCGGCCTCTTTTGGATTTTCAATTGTGGGCTTAAACTTGGTGTAGTAATCTTTAAAATCGCCTATCAGTTTCCCGTCGACCAATTTTTCAAAATGTGCCTGGTCAATACATATCCGCAATACAAGGCCTGGTACAAATGCTTTAAGATCTGTCATGGCTTTACCCAACTCTATTATACGGGCAAGCTTGTTATGTGGCGCTGTAATACGGATGGTTTGCGCGGCGAGGTCTGCCCCGGCGGCGTAGGCCATGATGAAAGGCATATCTGGTGTACCTATTGCAGCGCCCAGTTCTGTTAGCAAAATTAACCCAAGCGCTGTATTAACATAATCGCCCTGGTGAAGTGTATCGGCTACTTTCCATAACAGATCCTTATCAGCCTCAGATAAAGAAGGCTCTAAAAACCAATCAGCTTGCTTGGTTATATAGTTATGGAATTCATCAACAGTTATTCCTTTCTTCAAGGGCGTTCCATCCCCCAAAAGGGTATCATGATCCTTTCGCTCGGCTTTAACAATATTAACCGGCTCGGGACCGATCTGAATTTTCTTTTTAGCTACGTCAGCAAGTATAGTTTCTAATTCTTTGTGGTTATCTCCATTTATTTTATCGAGCAGCTCTGCGGGGTCTATCATACTTAACAAAAATCCAATTTCGTTATCCGGAGAACCTTTAAGCAATTCGAGTATTGCGGCTTCGTCATCTCCAAGCGTAGGACCCGAAAGCATTTCCTTTATCAGCATCAGCTTATTTTGCTGGGTAAGATTTATTTTTTTCGCTTTCCATTTCCTGACAATTATTCGTGCTTTATCGTCACTATCATAATCATCTTCAATTTCCCCGGAGTTAATCTCCTCCAAATATTTATCAAGCACATCATCGCTAAAGTCGGGCTCATTACCAAAAATGCTTAGGAACGCCCTGCCCAGGTTACTAAAAAAACCTCCGGCGGTTTTGCCTTTACGCTGCACAAAACCATCGGTTTGTACCGTCTCCGATTGTTGTATAACATGGGTTAGTTCGTGGCCCAATAAGCGTTTACCCTCAATAGTTTGGGTAGAATACTGGTTGCTATTAAATACAATATTATTTGCCGATGTGTAAGCTAACGCATTAATTGATTGCGCAGATCTGTTGGCCGCAGTATCTGTATGGATGCGCACTTTTGAAAAATCATACCCAAATTTTGGTTCAAAATAACTCCTGGCCTCTTGTGGCAGTGAAGTGCCGGAATTAGAAAGAGCATTCAAATAACCATGCACGTTATTGTTTACCTGCGGATGGTTGGGAGTGCTTTCTTTTCTTTGTATAGACTTATTCTCTTCCTCTTCTTCGCAATGGGAACATTTACGCTGTACAACAGGCGTTATGGGGGTAATTGCTTTTGAAACAATTTTATTTTTACCATCCATTTGCAAAACGCGTTCGGCCATAGCATCCGCTTCCTGCTCAAATTTATCGCCAGGTGTGTTAATAGATAATTTAGTTTGAACGGGAAGATTTGATGTGCTGAATAGCGGAATGCTATTAAATGCAATTACAGGCTTTTTATTATCTCCGGGAGGGGGAGCATCTGCCGGGCGGGAGGCTAAAGGCTTAAATAATTTACCAGAACCCGGGGCCCCTTTTTTTGACTGATTTTTATTCTTTTCGTTTTCTTGCTCAATGGCCGACGCTTTTTGGGTATCGGCTTTATTTTGTAAACCTGCTTTTTGAATTGGCGCGAGGGTTGACATTTCAGTTTAAATTTAACTACAGCCGTTATCTGCAGCTTACTATACCGCTCACCTTACCTGCAGCTGTTGCTATAAAGGCATTCTGAGAGGTTCCCACCTGGTCTACATTGGTGCAGTCATCTACATTCATAGCTTTCATATCCTGTCAGGGACAGTAACATCTTTTTTTGCCTGATGCGCACCTTTTCCTGCTTCTTTAACTGCCGTTGCAGTGTCCTTTTGTTTTTCGAGTAATGCGCGATCTGCCATTATGGGGATTACTAATTATAGCTTTTTTACAACAATCAGGCTTTCAGCTTTATCCATCTCTATGTAATCGCCGGTTGAAAGTGTCTCGTTGACAAAGCTCATCACCCCTGGGAAGTAATCTGCATAATCGTGAAATGCTATATAACCGCCGGGACTTACCCACTTTGCAAAATGTTTAAAGTCGCGCGAAACGTTCATATAATCATGCATCCCATCAATAAACAATAGCGATATTGGCTTATCCCATATAACATTAAAAGAGTAATCTTTTATTAATTCAACCTGGGTAGTAAGGCCTTGTTGCTCAATATTTTTTGTGAATGACTCAAGCGTTGGCGCAAGCTCTTCTATTACCTGATCGGCATCGCCAACAACCCCTTCATGCGGGTCAATGGCGTAAACCTTAGCCGACGGGAAATAAGCTTTTACAACACTGCCAAAAAGCACAGTAGATTTCCCCTGGAAACTCCCCACCTCTACAATTGAATGCGGCTGTGGCAGCTCGATACATGCTTTAAGGGTTGCTGACAATAGCAGATCTGCTTCGGCCTCTTCCAGCCAACCCATTATATCTTTAACTTTTTTAAATAACTCCAGTGTAGACAACATATGGTTTGTGGGTTTATTTTCGCAAATGTTTTTATTGTAATTGTTAAACTGCTGCCTTATTTGTGTGCGAATAGGATCATTATACTCGCGTACAACAGGATGGATCCAGTACGCATCCGGCCTGTTAAAAGCTTCAATTATTTCGGCTGCGGAGTAATCTTTTTTGTATTGTACAAAATCATAGCTATTAGGATTTGCTTCTATCTTAAAACCAAGCAAGGCTGTTAAGGTTGGCAGTATCACCTCTTCAGTAGCCCATATCTCCGATTTTTGCATGATCTGCCGGAGCTGGTTGTTGTGTCTGAATATCTTTACCAGCTCTTTTACCGCATCGACTGTAAAAACCGTTGACGGCCAGAACGACCAGTGCAAGAATTTGCTTTCGCCATCTTTAAACTGATTTAAAAGTGGTTTCCACAGATCGTATTCTTTAAAGGCTTGTATAGAAGTGTAAATATGAATATCATGTTGTGTGATGCGTTTAGGCAGGTTGGACAGGACACCCACATTTTTTAAAGGATGCAGAAATTTTGCTATTTGCCAGCTGTGGTTCGGCCGCAGGCAAAGTTGGTCAGAATCTACTATGGTTATAATATCGAACGAAAAGTTCTTCAAGCAGAACTCCATGCAATCCAGCGCAAAACTGTGCAGGTAGCCATACTTTATTACCCTTGAGTTAGGACAGGTAACAGCCCCATATTTTTCGTACGGAAATCCGCTTGAAAACAGTTGCTTGTTTTCTCCTCCGTTATAAAGCAATATAACAGAGTCGGGGTCATGGTAGTGAAGATTTTTTACAAGGTCTATTACACAATCTTCTTTTTCGTGTACACAACAGGCATAAATATTTTTAAGTGGCTTTACCGTTCCGTTAACGTATTCGGTAATGTTAATATTATGATGCTGGGTAGGATGTGTTATTGAATGCCCGTTATGATGATACCGGTCAAAATCATGATTCATTATATTTTTGATCTCATCTACCGATGAGCTATGCCACCATGGCCCGTCCGTTTGTTTGGGGCTAACGTTACTGTCGTGTATCAAGTGGACAGCAATACTGCTATCGGGCAGTGCGGTGATCTTATCTTCGCTTGTGCCCCAAACAAAATAAGCGTCCATCCCAACGTCGATGTCCGCAAATTTATTTTTGTTCCACAACTCTCGCGTATAACATAACGAGCTACCTAAAAGCCAAACCCTTTGATTTAACGGATAGGTATAAGTATATGCCGCATGGTTACGTATATCATAATACAACAACCTGTTTATACCACATACATCAACAGCATAATTGTTAAGCGCATTTACCTGATAAATAATGCGATGCGGGGCGTACCAGTCATCATCATCCCAGTTAATCAGAATATTTCCCTTCGAATATTCGCAAGCCATGTTCAGCTTGGCACCAAGGGTTATCTTTTCATCAAGCTGGTAGTAAAAGATATTATCGGCATCGGGTACAAGATCTTTTATCTTATCTGTACCGTCGTCAATTATAATTAGTTCCTTGTTCGGGTAGTCTTGCCGCAAAAAGTATTGAATAGCATGAGGTACAAATTCGCGTCGGTTATAAGTGGGCATTATACAGGAAACCAAAGGGATGTTTTTCTCGGTTACCATGTTTAGATCTTATTATGATATTTATTTTATTCCTCCTTCGTCGGGATTTTGCAACCCGGTTATATTTGGGTTTCCCGTTATGCTTGGTGTTCCCTTTATGTTTGGTGTTTCAGTTATGTTTGGTGTTTCGGTTACGTTTGGTGTTGCAGTTATACCTTGTGTTTTTATAAGTTTTGTAAATGAATCAGATGTAATGATGTTTTTCATTTCCAGATGATCTTTTTGCAGCGCTTCCATCTGTACTTTTAGTTGGTTTATCATCGCATCTTTTGCCGCAGCTTCTTGCTTTGTTACAGCTAGTTCATCGTTAAGTTTTACAAATTGTTCCTGCGTTACCACGTTTACTTGTGGTGCTCCCGTTGAAGGCACCTGGGTTGACGGAGTTTGTGCGGTATCTTTCACAATGGTGTAATACTTAACCTTTCCGTTTTCCTGGTATAGGTTCACTTTTTGCCCGGCCGCAACCTTTATTGGCGCTGAGGTAAGAATTTTAAACGAATCTGAATTGAGTGTAGGGTTATAAGGTAATACCTCTTTTACCTCAACCTGCTGAGCCTGCAAATTAGTTGTGGCGGCGGCAACATCCTGCCCAAAAACACCGGCGGTACTTGTTGTTGGTTTAACCTTAACAGGGGCTATGTCTGCATTTTTAAACGCATTGGATAGCATATCAGTAAGAAAACCAAAGGGCATGGAGGCTTGTTCTTTGGTTTGATTATAAACCCCCTTAAAATCTGACTGCTGTACAAAGTTTGCACCTCTTAAAACCTGTGTTGCATTAACGCGATCTTTACCCACCGGTCGTTCGGTACGCACTTCCTGCCGGATATAGATAGTTACATCGTCTTCGCTTTGTGTGTTCCAGGTAACCGAATTATCTGTACTGGTGAAGGGCTTACCTTCTTTGAACACTTTAAACATAAGTGCAGGAGGGCTTTCAATACCCAACTGCCCCAGATCAAGCACTGTGCTAAACCGTCCGTGGTCATCCGTTTTCAAGGTGGTCATGGCGCGTTGGAACCTCAGTGATTTATCCCATACCTCAATAGTAACACCTGTTACACCGGTATTGGTTTGGGCATCTAAAACCTGCCCGGTAATATTTAGTGAACTCATAATTACAGTTTATTATAATTAAACACATCCTATTTTATACAACTGTACAACAGAATTTAATAAAGGCTTGTTTTAACACTGGTAGTATAGGGACAGTTGACATCCAATACTCCACAGACGGGAACGATTTCACATACTTACGTTTACTAAAATTGCATATGTGATATACCTGCCTGTTACGTATTTCTACGCTTCCCAGGTAAACCTTATTGGCTTCGGTACATTGCGGGCAATCAATAAGGAACTCTTCGCAGAACCCGTCTTTCAAGTACTCTATCAGGTGTTTAAAGATATCTTTATAAGCTGCAAGTATATCATCACGATAATAGGCAAGATCTAAAGGGGGTTCGGTTGTATAATTTGGCACTTGTGCAGCAAACGTAGCCTGTATATCAAATACGGTTAAAGTGTTCACTAAAGTATTAAGCACATAACCTTTTTTATTAAAATTATTCACTACAATACCCATTGGGAACAATTGCACCGGTATCCGGAACTGTGGGTAAAGCTGCAGCCCAGCACCAGTAGCCGGGTTATCTAATGATACTCTTATCACTTTAAACTTATCTGCGAGTGTAATAAGCAGATCAAAAGAATTAGCTATCGGTAAAAGCGCCAACCGGAAAATCGAACTGGCTTCTAAAACCAATGGACTGATCAGTGCACCGGTATTTTGGTCAAAACCGCCCAGTACATCCGCGCCTGCGGCATTAGTACCGGTAATGTATATCTTTTTGTTAAAAAATAATATATCATTATCCCCATTTTCACCGGTAAAAGTGAAGAACGAATCGTTAACAACAACTCCAGGTACACTGATATTAAAGATGTTTACTCGACTAAACGCCGTGCCCCCGCTGGTGCTGGCTGCCGCAAATGCAAACACACCATCATCAGAAAAGGTAAGCAAACCGGTTGGGTGGAAGCCCTCTCGTACGGGGGTACTAGCAAAGGCTGCTGTGCCTATATTAGTTAGCTCGTATAAACCTTCATTAACTGATACGGCATATATCTGGTTGGTGTTAGGCCTTATGGCCAACGTTACAAACTTTCTACCGCATTTTGGCGATGTGCTGGTCCATGTATGTTTGCCTGCTGCATCTATAGAAGCAATTGCGAAGTAAGAATCGTTATTATCAATTACTCCAATGGCATAAAGCGATTTGCCATCTGCCGAGATGGCGATATCTGAAACTACCACATTGGTGGTAGAGGGGAAAGTAAGTATCTGTGCTACTTCATTAGTTTTCAGGTCATATACGGTTATACTATTACCAAAGCCGCAGGTGTAGGCAAGGCTACCGCTTGGGTCGAGCTTTATTTTATTGTAAAACTTAAGCGGAGTGCCAAAAACAGTATCTAAACCGGCATCAAGTGGATAATCCGGAAATTGGTTATCCTGATCATACATGGCGCAGAAAGTTGAACTGGACAACAATTCTCTTAGCTCGTTAAAAAAACACCATATCAGTTGGTCTTCATAAACTTTCTCATCGGTGGTGGCACCGCAATTTTTAGTGATATCCCTTTTACCCTTTTGTCCCGATATGTACGCGTAAGACCCACTTGCCGAGTTTATTAGCTGGGCAAATAAGTTGATCATGGCGGTAAGCCTACGCTGTTCTACAGGTACAGGTACTTGTTCTGTTAACGAGAAGGATAGTTGTTTTTTAGCGAAAGTGATAACGTTGAGTATATAATCGTCAAAAAAATCTTTGAGTAACGAGTTTTCTAAAACCTCTTCCCAAAAACTCTTTTGTATATATGCTTCCAGCGCTATTACCGGTGCTTCTGCGCCTTTTGCCGATATAGATAAACACACTGTTCCGCTGCCGGTGGCATCTAAAAGATTAGCTGCAGCGGCCTGCTCAACCAGATCGTAAGCAATACTATTTTTGGTTTGGACAATATTCCCCTCGCAATCAATAGCATAACCACCACTTATATTTACCTGCTGCCTGTTAAACCCGCAGCTTACCTTAAGGCCACATACAACGCCGTACCCATGCATTAATTTATGATGCAGACGCAAATCATTGGCAGCACATAACAGGTCTAACGCTTCCTGTACATTATCAGCATCGCCCAGGTTGCAGTTATTATTGTTAAAGCTAACATCCTCGGCGCTTATATCTGTTAACGATGGGAATAGGTGACGGCAATCCTCTAAAACAGATGCGCTGCCATTTATGGTCAGCAGGGCAAGCCTGCTATATTTATGGTGGATGCCAATTGGCAGCTGTTCAACCGGGTTTAGGTTCGGTATTTGATACGGAGGCCATTCTACCTCGCCGGTAGCTGTTCTGGCGGGTATAAGCCAGTAATTACCTGCTTTATAGATACCACCAGTAAATTTTACCTGTATACCGTCTTCAAGGTCTATCCAATTATTGGTAGTCGCAACTCCATTAGCTGATGCTGAAGGCCCTGATTGATCCCACCGGTGCAGTTTTTTATTTGTGCGAAAACGATAGGATTCAACCGATGTTGCAAATGTTATTTTACGTGTAGATGGTACCAGGTCGGTTATTTGCATCAAAGGGTTTGGTTTACCCTTAAGAGTGGATTCATCATCAATAATTTCTATCCAATCCCCAATGGCAAAACCAAGCATGGCATCCTTACCTATCGAAGATACGATTATAGAACTTCCCGAAATATCATCAATGGTACTTTCTACGGATGCATTATCACGTGACCATTTAAAGGTGACATTACCTGCGGTGTCAACATTTTGCACCTCGACACGATATAACTGATTTTCTAACCTGCGATAGCCCGAGCTTGGCGGCAACAAACAAGGGTTTGCATCGGGAGATGTTCTGTTGGTTTGTACATTTAGCTTGCCTGTAACCGGTGCTGTTAATGCTAACCACTCTTCAAACGGTGTTTTGCAGGAAACATCTGCATCTTCTGTCACCCCTACCTTCAAATATTTTACCTGCCACACGCTTTGCAGGCGGGTAGTTGTATCGGCCTCGCCAAGAGCAACTTCATGTATCAGCGGGTCATCCAGATGGTTTATTTCCCGCTGCCAGGCATCCAAATAAATTATATAAGCCCCATTAGGCAGATTTAAAGAATTAATACCTTCTACAGGGCTTGCCGGAGATGCTATCGGACTACTTAACGGGCTGTTTATAAAAAATGAGGTATCCGGATTGGGGTAGTACGGTTGCTTAAGATAGGTAGTTACTTCGGGTGCATTGTCTTCCAGCTCACAAAGTAAGCCTTCCACGTATATCCTGCCCGGGGCAATTTCAATATCGGTACCACTGGCAGCAATACTTATATTAAAGCCGTTATTTTTTTTAGGTACACCCGAGGTACCTATCACATCAATAGCATCGGTATGCGTGCGGTACTGTTCTATGTCAAGCTGCTCATTCCAGTCAGAATCAAGCTGTACACGCCCCTGTTGCATCAGGACTCCCCTGTAATGCTTTTTCTTATTGAAGATTTTACGAGAATAGTCTCCTGGCATTGTTATTCCTCCTGATTTAGATTGGTTTATGATGCATATAATATCCCGGCCTCAAGCCCAAAACGCAGATATTCATCTAAGCGGGCCCTAAGGTTTTGTTCTCGCTGCGGCTGATACAAATTATGGAATACACCTATTTCTGCCCCGTCATCAGCGCCTTGCTTTATTTGTTGGGCACAATATTTACTTAATTGACAATAGCCTGCCTCGCCGTATTTCTCGCTGGTAAATACCGGCTTTACTGTAGCGGCAAACTCGGCCTTTTCTGGCTGACAATGGTACAAACGCGACAATTTTGAACCCTGCGGTACGTATGAGAAACGGATACACCCTTGCTGCAGACGTTCAGCAATAACCGGGCTTGCCCAAGTATCTACGGGTAATAACTCCGAATTGAATATGGAGTTTGATGCGTTTATAACTATTGCATAAACCTTACCCGTTACTGTTGCATTTATTAAACTTAGTGCCGCTCCGAAACCTGATCCTGCCAGCCCGCTGTAAACAACTCCTATTGGATCAGCAGCATCAGCAATGCTATTTTCCAGTGTTATATCCGCGCCATCAATAGAACGGATAGACCCGGTAATAGATGACTTAACATTTATTACCGTATCCGGCAGCTCAATTATCAGTGCCGGTACAGCGGCTTTTGATGCCCTTGCACCAATTGCCGGGACAGGTCCGGGTGCAATGGTGCAATGCTCTATCACTAAAGAATGCAGCTTATTAGCGCTTGCATCTGCTTTTTTAAGCGGAATTTTTAAGGCCCCGCCACTAAACGTTATACCATTTACAGAGAAGATGGCCTCACCCCCCCCTTCTATAGAAATATCTCCACTCAGTACCAATAACGGGTTAAATCCATCGGCAGCCCGCAGTTCTATTTTTTTCTCGGCAGCTATTTTAACTACCGGTGTTTCAAAAAAGTAAGCGTTACTGTGTACTTCAACAACGCCGCCTGTTAACGTCAAAGCAGTAAGGGCAGCCTGGATAGTTGGTTGTTCGGATGGTACTTTTATAATGTTTTTCAGTTCCGCATCAAAGGTTTTACCCCGGCTGTATTCACCACCTCCCATTGCAGTGCTAAAACCCGAAAAGTAATTTACTTCTACCTTGGTGGGCACATTAGCTACCGGGAAAGCCAACCGACCCAAAACCGGATCGATAGTAATTTTATCCACAGGGGTATTGGCCCAGCCTATCACATTACCACCAGGATCAAGCAGGTCACTTAGGTTACAAACTTTAACAATATCTGCCAAAGCAGGTGGTACGCCGTCTCCGGGTAAAACAGCCGTGTCATTTTTATAAACCAATATACTTTCGTTTCCATCGCCATAAAAGGCATCAAGGTCGGTTAGCATGTTACGCCCAATGGGCATAGCAACATTACTTTCATTGGCCAGATGAGTAATTATAGCATCTGTTTGCGGGCTATTGTATAATGGTACATCAAGCCCCAGTCTGTTAAACTTATAACGGGTACTATCAATTTTATAAGCTGGTGATTTGGTATGCGCGTAACTATTTATTCGCCACAACCAAACACCTATGTTCTGGATATTGTATTTGCCCCTTTTGCTGGTAATATTTCTTACATCGGCGGTATGCGCAGTTTTATCAAACGGTTTATTAATTTTCTCATGCGTATCCCATGCGCGGATACTGGCCACCGATAAATTTTCGGGGCGTAAATGGTTTAGGTATTGTGTGGTGGCAAGCAATTGAAAATATTCCACAATGCTTGCATTCCATCCGGTTACATCCCGGGCTAATTGTTCTAAAACGGCGGCTGTACCTTTGCGTCTGCGATATGAAAGCGTATTAGCCACCTGCGACCGCTGACTAAAATCGGCGTCGGGGTAAACATATAAACCACGGGCAGCCACAAGGTCTCCAATATAAGGCACAACCCATTCTGCGCAGGTTTCAATAAATTGATCATCATAAAGTTGTTCAAAATTATCTTCCAATACGGCTATCTGGTCGGCAATTATACTAAGCAACGCTTTTAACGGCCCTCTCTGCTTTTCGTCAAGCAAACTGCGAAGGTCGTCGGCCTCAAGGCTGTCCTGGTTTATAATGCCACTAAGTTCCAGTGTTAACTGCGCAATACTTGCCTTGTCATCTGCGGTAAGTATTTTGGCACCAAATTTTGTATCCCGTACTCTATAAAAGGCAGGTAAAAGTTGGTACAACCTGTTTACATCAAAACTCATAACATTTGTGTTAATTGAATAGGTCGTGGATCAATGGTGAGCAGCTCGGCAGGGACAATTTCATCATCGCCTTGCTCGGGCCTGGCCGATTTAAGTAGGTTATTTAAAACCAGGCTATTCTCTGTTCTATATAAATTATCAAGGTCAATAGCTACAACGCCCTCAACCTTTTGCATAGCAGCAATTACTTCGCTTTGCGAAACCAGCTGCCCTAATTGCCTTTGTTTAAACGAGAACCTGTCCCTTAAGCAGGCATCAACAGCATTTAATACATTTTGGGCGATGTATGCCGGCTCTATCTGAACTTTTGCTTCGAGCCTGAAGAAAACCGGTTTGTACGACCTTACGGCAATAGGCACATTAGCATCGCCTAATTTTAATAAGGTATTTGTTAAGCTACTGACAAGATTATCACTCACCAACTGGCCATTTGAACCGGCTACAGTGATGCTCACACCTCTTTTTTGCCCAAACCATGCCCATGTGGCCAACGCTTTATCAATACCGGAAAATGCGCGGGAAAAATCTTCATAATCCTGCAGGGATACTATCCGGCCAAGTGTATGTATGGTTAAAGTAGCATTGGCTTTCGCATCATCAATTTGCTCAGCATCGGCAGCACCACTTGGTGCCAGCATATTGGTAACCTCTTTAACCCCTAAAGGCCGGGTAATTAACTGCGAAAGCTGATTAGCTTTTACCAAGCCGCCAAGACCTATCCCTTTCCTGTATGTTGCCTTAACGTTATTTTGTCCTCTTGGTAAACGAGAGCCGTTTATACCATCGCCAAATATAATGGTTGTTGTAGCATCATCATTTAGTTGGGTAATGTATACTTTATCAGTAGATGCGCAACCAATAAACGAGTCTGTTTTTAACCAAAGAATATCATTTACCCTTATTTCGAGGGTTGATTTAGCACCCGATGCGGTATCAGCATTGATGTAAGTTAACGGGGCTTGCTTTAAAGTGAATTTTTGGAAAGCTTTAGATGTATCACCACTGCCCAGCACCTCTTTAACTGTTTCGCCATTTGTTGCGTAAGCTACATTGGCATTTATATATACGGTGCTGCGCAAGTACTCATTTTTTAGAGATTGCTCAAAAACAAGGAACGTAAGCCCGTTTTCTATAATTATATTTTTGATGATCAGCAACTCCGTTGATGTTATCCCAGGTATATCGGCACGCTTGCCTGTAAGTAAAATTGTTTGGCCAATGGCCAGTTTCATATCAAGGGTTTGCAGTTCTAGCTTATCGCCGGTAACAACTTCGTCTATCTGGGTTTGGGCCAGCTCAAGCTTTTCGCTTTGTGCATGTACAGCCAGGTTGCGCAATGGCTCAATATCTCCTGTGGTATTAGGGTCGTACCAGTTTATGTCCCATGGAAATTTCACCAGTGTAGTTTTAGAACTTAACCCATAAGCTGTTCTGGACCGTTGATAAACCTCGCTCACCTGGTATGCCTGTAAATTTTCAATTGCCTCGTCGGGTTTCTGCACCGCTATAAAGCTGTTTGGCAATATGCCATCATAAGCGTTATCTAAAAATATCCTGTTCTGCTGCTCAGCGTCAATAGGCCATTCTTTCCATTCAACTGGTTTTTTTGGAAGAGTACCATCATACACCACTTGCTTTAGGGCATTGTATCCGAAAACCGAAACCCGTTTACGAAATACGTATACACTAACATCATTTTCCTCGGCTTTGCTTTCAGTTATCTTTTTTACGCCAAGCAAAAAATCGGTTGTTGGCCATCCCTGCGTTTTGAGCAGGGCAGACAGATCTTCTCTATTCCAGGTACTGTTTATAATGTTTTCGATAATATTTTCGTCAAGTGTCAATTTATCCGGAAAATCAGTTATTGAACCATCTACAACCGGCTCCGGCTGCTCATATGGCGGCATAGCAGATGTAGTATTCAGATTGGCCCACGTAGTTTGGGTATTGATATCTAAATAAATACTCAATACTTTGCGTAACCCCGGTTTTTTAGAATTCTTGATGTATAAAATATCGCCTACTTTAAGGTCATTGCTTAGCCCTTTAAAAACTATTCTATTTGTATCTCTATCCGGGCTTTGTTTTTGTGTTTGCCTGGGCTTTAAAGCATTCCATTCGGCGCGGGCATATATCTCTTCAATGGTTTCAAAAGTTTGGGCTGTTTCATTAGGCCCGGGTACGCTTTGCACCTTTGTACCGCTTTCAATTAACACGGGGGGCAGGTCTACCCCTGAATTACCGGTTATAACGCCCGCGGTTAAAGCGCCCGGCAGATCGTCCAGTTTAAAAGACAAATAGGTATTTGCAGCAACACCCGGCCGCAGCTCGTAATCAATTAAACGGGCAAGTTCAAATACGGATAGGCGCTCAGTTGCCGTTTTTAAATAGGATTCGTTTGCAATGCGCTCTTGATAAAAGGTAAGCACATCTGAAACAACCGACCATGAATCGAGCAAGGCTATAGTAAAATCACTATCATTTCTGGTAGATAGGTCACGCAGGGCAGGCTGCCTCGAAAGTGTTAATGCAGCAAGCAGACTTTTCTTAAAATCGTCATGCACACCCGCACGATAAGCAATGGCATTTAATCCGGGCCGGTTATAAACCGTAAGCGGTGTTTCTGGCGATGTGCCGGAACAGCAATTGCAGGTATCGCTCATCTTCTACCTCCGTTTATTATCAGGTTAAATACACCCCTTTCCGGGAAATTAGGATTGTTGTCCACTCGTGCTATTTCGAGCCGGTTAATGAAAAGTTTGCCACTATCAATGGCATCCGTTAACGGCTGGCCCTGGCGTTGAAATTTAATAACATTTACCGATGCTACGCCCGGTATTTCCTGTGCTGTCGCATATATATTGCTCAGGTAAACAGTTTGCCCAAATGTGAAATTATCCGGGTGAAAAATACCTTTCTGCCCGTTAGGCAAGATCCGGTTACTGAAGGCTTTCAGCAGCTCTGCTTTTACGTCGGATGCGAAATAGGTATCTTGTATACAAACGTTTATTTCAATATCTAATGAAACATATACCGGGCCATTCACCTCCAGGTCAACACCGGCCATTCTGTATTTTTCAAGTCCGCTTCGCAAATCGGTTTCATATTGCTGGTCAACATCATATCCTCCCATACGGTCAACCGATATAAAGTTGGTATGCCAGCTGCCTGTCCACCGGGATGTTGCTGCAGCGCGCTGAATATCGGGCATGCTGCGTTTTGCCATTTCTTCATAATCGGCAGGTAATACCGCCCTTTCCTGCACCCTGAAGGTTTTAGGCGCCTTAAGCCTTACTTCCTCCATACTTTCGGGGTCGGTACCGCCGGTGGCAGGCAAAAGATTGGTAATTTTTAATATGGCTGCTTTATTATTCAGGATAGCATTATCATTTGTAGCAATATGGGCAAGCACATCGCCCCCTATGTTACCGTTTGTACCGTTACCTATGCGATATGTTGCTGTAAACTTAGAACCCGCTTTTGGCCTTGCACCTAATATACCATCGCCAAACCGTATATAGGCTGCACCGTCAGATTCCATCTCAACTACAAATTCTTTAATTTGCGAATTACTTTCCAACAGATCACGTTGCGGGAACCATTGGCCGGTAATTATCGGCGCATCCGGGTCTTCAAATTCACTAAGCACAATTTCCGGTTTAATAAATCCGTTCAATTTCCCTGTTACCAAAGTAGCAGGAGTTGTTATATCTCCGTTATCGTATTCAATGGCAAAGGTTAATGGCCCTTGCTTTAACCGGGGGCGGTAACGTGGTAATATCAAGTCGGTATCCTTGGGTTTACAATGGTCCGTTTGCTCACTGGTAGTGGCAACCCGGGCCAGTGGCGCTCTTTGCGGATAAAGCGAACTTTCCTGTCCGTCTTTATAAGTGAGGCCATGATCTGCCAAAACTATGTTGCCAAGTGCTACGCTTACATTGGGTATATAATCGCTGTTTACCCTTGATGAAATACACAGCGAGAAAGGTAAAGCGTCGAGCGTATTCCAACTGATCTCGGTAACCGGCTGCCCGCCATTAAACAAGGGGTCCTGAGATGGAGTTACCGCCGTTAACCTTACAGGATGCCTGTGTTTAGCGTCGGCATCGCCGGAGGCGCCTGTTTTTGAGCCAAGCACTTCTGCCAGTATCAATATATCCCCCACCTTAAGGTTGGGGTAACTACCTGCCAAAGTTGCGGAGGTTGTTCCTTTTGGTAAACAGCATTCTTCTTCGCCCCAGGTATAAAAGTTGATGGAATTGTGTTTACTGTAAAAAACAGTATCATGCAATAGTTCAAATACCTGCGCTCCCTCGTAAACCGCCTGCTCAAACTGCGTGCTATTTATTGGTATAACTGCAGGTAATTCGGGTATGTGGGCTATAAATTTTGTTTTATTATTCTCATTACCAGCCTTATAATTATAACCGTTCAAGTCATCAGTTACGCTTATTTGTACCCAGACACGTGCGTTGCAGCCATCGTTTATAAAATAATCTACCAACCGTGCATGCCTTTTCACTGAAACTCGTTTGCGGGAAGTGTTCAGGTAAGCTTCTGTCGCGATGGCATCCTGTTGATAGCTCAGATAATCGCCAACATAGGCCAGCAGTTCAATTACAGCAACACCGGGGTCGGCAGGGTTACGCTCTGTCCAGCCCGGGGCTAACAGTGACATCCTGTCGAGCATTAACTGCCTGAAACTCGAATAATCTTTCGCCAGGTAATTTATATCAGGTATTGGCGCAGGGAGTTTTTCACATGAGGTATCCTGCTGGCAATCAAAATCACTCGGGCAAAGCACCTTAAATGAAAAATCAACCTCTGAAAGTATCAGATCAAAATTCACAGGCGGCTGCAGATGGTCTTCATCTTTGATCAGGCGAAGCTTATAAGTTGAAAAATCGCCCGATTTATTTACTTTGATCTGTAAAACCCGCGGATCGGAAACTAAGGGGGATGTGACCGCGACTGCTTTAACTTCAATAACCTTTATACCCTTTATCCGTTCACCACCTTCTATCTTAAAGTTTGCTTTTGTAAGCGTGAGCGGCAATACTGGTTTCAAAAAGTGAATAAACAGCGTAGTTTGCCTGTCCTGGTTAGCATCAGCAGGGTTATCCAGAACTTCTAAAAAGTCGATGCCATTTAAAGTGGCATGGGCTTTAACCGCGTTCCTTCTTATTTCGCTACAGCAGTGGTATTGCATTTGTAATTAACTTGAAAATTGCACGGTGAAATTTTGTTGTGTACTACGGATGGTATAGCTTACAACCACCTCTAAAACCGAATCAATTGTATTTACCTGTACAGCGTTTATTTCTATCAAATGCCCAAGCCATTGTTGTAATGACCCTTGTACCAAAAACTGCGTTGTTGCGGCCATTTCGGTACTATTGGGTTCAAACACAAGCTTTAACAGGCCGCTCCCAAAATCGGGACGGTTAACGCGCTCGCCCGGGCTTGTAAAAAGCACCTGCTCTATCAGCGTACGTATATGTTCTTCGTAGCTGGTTTCGGCAGTTTGTCCGAGATTATTAAACTGATAGGGGAATTTTAAGTCCATTTTATTAGGTGCCGGTAACTTTTGTTTGTGTAGATACAATGAGTGCAGGGGTACCATTGGGCACGCAAACTGCCTGGCTATCTAAAAGCAAAACCGGCAACCCATCCGATGTTACGCGAACAGCCCCCGTTACCCATTGCGCTGTAACACATGGTACTGGTGACCCCGAAACATTAAATGGACAACCGGCTATTGTATATGGTGCTGCCTGGGTAACAATTGGCTGGCCACTAACCATAACCCTTGTACTGGTAACAGTTGGCTGGGCCTGGCCGCCGTGCGCACATTGCACTGTTGCCCCCATATGAAGTAAAAATCCAGGCATAATCAGATTTATATAATTGTTAAAGCTCCATTATTGACTGTTATAGTTGGGCCTACCATAGTGATGCTGGCCCCTTTCCCGTTTTGAATATAAATTCCCGTATCATTTACTATTAGGCTGCACCCGGTAGCGCTTTTAAGCATTATACCACCGGTAGGCCCTGGCAAATCACTTATCACGAACGAGTTTTGCCCTACTGTTTGCATCACAATATTGGGAGATACAGGTAACCCAGCTTTTGATAAGGGCGGCACATCTGAAGCCAGCCCCCATCGGCAGCCCACCCAAATAGGCCTGTCGGCACTTCCATGCTCAAATTCAACCCAAACACCTGCTCCAATAGGTGGTACCATGTAAACCCCCATTGGAGGGCCGGTTGGGCCGGCAAGCGGAACGCAGGGTTCAGCCCAAGAGCTTGGTATCAGATCCAGCACATCGGGGACGGATAGCAGCAGCCGCCCGCGCATGTCCGGATCAAGGTTGTTTATTACTGTTCCACGGAATTTTCCATAATAAGGGCCGCCTGTACTCATGTTAATACAAAAGGTGTGTTTGATATTACCCCATCGCGAGATAGGGTAAAGCTTTGTTTATACTCGCCAGGTTTAATATTATGTGTTACACTATCAACAAAGTACATACCATCATAAGTTATCCCCGCCCCTCTTACGCCTACCATCATCCTTGACCTAAGTATATATTGATACCGCAAAACATCAATCGAGCCGCTACCGCTTACCGCTGCGGAATTGTTTAATAAAAACCCAAGTATGCCCTGGGCTGCTTCTGTTGCATCTGCCTGTGCAACATCAGTAGCAAACTCAATTTTTGATGGCGGTGTTGGCCTTGCACCCATTGGCGGTTTAAACAGGTTAATATTAGGCACCGGTATAGGTATAGGAATCTTTTTAGTGATAGGATCCATAATGGTATAGATCCGTACCTTTTTGGCCAGGCCATCAAGCGAAAAGCTTATGCTTTCAACATTAGTGGCGCCATCCATATTTACCGTTAATGCTGGTTGCGGAACGGGCGCATTTACATCCGGACCAAAATAAGCTATACTTTGCCCGGGGAATGGACCGGCCTCAACAAAAAACAAATACCCGCATTTACTTGCCAACTGTTTAATATACGCCCTGTCGGTCATTTTTGGTTGGGTGCGCCAGGTTTCTGTTGGCGATTGTATCAGCGATATAATGGGCGGTATAACCAGTGGCACTACGCCTAAAAATGCATACTTTGCCAGTATCAGGTTTATTATTGCCACCTCGGGCATGGCCGGGTATGGAATTATCATATCAATAATGTCCATAGCTAAACTGAGATCTTCGCCGGTAATGGTCAATGTTGATTTACCTGGTTCATTTGATGGGCCCAATTGATGATTGGTAACCAGCCCATCCATTATTACATTGGGTATGCCGTTAAGCGTGGCTATTAAAATTACCCTTGTGGTAATGGGATCAAAAAAACCGGCCGGCAACATCGTAGTAACAATGCTCGAATTTTTACCGGTTAAAAAACTTATCTGAAAACCGCTGCGGTCTTTACTATTTGTAACCTGGATATTACTAAGTGCATCTACCAATATCTGTGGAGCCGGGATGGGTACACCCGGGCCAATTAACAGGGTAAGATATATTCCTTTAAGCATTGCTGTTTCCGGGGATACCCTCAGGTAATGTTATCTTTATTTTGCTGCCCGGCTCCTCTATCAATTCTTCTGGGCGCATGGCATTATTAGCATCACAAATTTGCCAGTAACGTTCGGGGTCGCCCAGGTATTCAACGGTAACCTGATCAAGGCGTTCGCCCTGTAGAACAGTATGTTCCTGCAATTTAAAAAACTGATCAGGCTGAGGTAAAAACCTCCTGCGCAGATAAGTAATACTGTTACCATTCACATCTTTTATTGTGGTGGTATCAATACTATAATACCTGCTCGCAGATGAGAATGTATTGGTTTTTAAGCCACTTTGCTGCAGTAAAGATTGTATTGATGTACTCATACTATTGCTTTTATACCCAGTTTGCTTAACGACCCCGAAATGAACATTGCAGCAAGGCTTTCTTTATTTTGCTGATAGCTCATATACAGGTTACCGCCCTTGTTGTTAAACCCAAGGTCATCAACATTTAACACACGCATACCAAGGCTCACCTTGGCTCTAATCGGATTAAGGTTTACATCGAAAGCCTCTTCGGTAATACTAAACTCAGTTATACGGACCGGGATAATACGATTGGCATTCCAGATGAACAGTGCAAGTGACGACTCCATTGGTGCAATTTCTATTGTACCAACCTTTGCCATATTGTTGTTAGCTATAAGATGCCCGCTTGTTGGATAGATCATCATTTCGAGCGCTGCCAGCTGTGGTTGGATACCAACTTTTGATGTTAGCTTATCGGCAGCTTCCAACTGGTCTGTTCCATCTATCTCTGCTTCGAGCTTTATATTTTCTGTAGGGGGGCCGGTAAGGCGCAAGGCCTCCGAACGGCTGTTACCCTCGCCTCCTGTACCATGAACCTGCATTGTACGGGTTAGTGTATCAGGGTTGTATTGCAGGGCTATTACCTTCTGTATTGCCGACGTTTGCGGATCTACCAATACGATACCTCCCTTTATCAGATAAGGCGAACCGGTGAATGATGTCATAATTTATTCCTTTTTGGGCTTTTAGGTTCGCTAAACCCGTTGTAAACGTGATTTGATATGGCCGAGGCAAGCGTTTTAAGGCTTGACCCTGCTTGCGCGTTAAAGTTACCGCCGGGTAATTGCTCAAAGCTGCCACCCGATCTTATTTCTGAAGGTAACCCACGCTCTTTTATCATACGGCTTAATTCAAACTCAACAGCCTCTTTTAACCCTTTTGATTGTTTGGGTGAGAAACCGTGGAGCACTATTTTATCAATAGCCAACTCTATATCCTGATCTTGTTTTATCACCAGTAGTTAATTTCTGAGCTGCTCAGCATTTTTTCAAGCTTGGTATACTCGCTTCTTGCTGCGCGCGATATGTGGGCCATTTGCACCGGCTGGCCATCATTGGCTGCTATGAAAGATGCATTCATGGCAATATTTTTTATGTTTCCACCGGCTACATTTAGCCGGGCAAGTTTTTCCATATCCAGATCCTTTGTCGGGGTTTGTTTTGGGAAGGCTCGCTTCCATATCTCACTCCGCTGGGCGGTATCAGGGAATGGGAACTGAACTACAAAACGCAGGCGGCGCAGAAATGCATTATCGAGGGCGCCTTTCATATTCGTAGTTAAAATGGCCAGACCACGGTACGATTCCATTCGCTGCAGCAGATAACTGACTTCGATATTTCCGTAGCGGTCATGACTATCTTTTACTTCGCTCCTGCGGCCAAACAAAGCATCCGCTTCATCAAACAGCAATATAGAACCGCCATCTTCTGCGGCATCAAATATTTTCTTCAGGTTTTTTTCTGTTTCGCCTATATATTTATTAACTACCTGGCTTAGGTCAATTCGGTACAGATCGAGCTGTAATTCATTTGCGAGCACCTCTGAAGCCATTGTTTTACCGGTACCGCTTTCACCATAAAAAAGTACGCTTATACCCAAGCCTCTCGCGCTTTTGGCAGCAAAGCCCCAGTCATCATAAACCGTTATGCGGTGCTGCACATGTATAGCTATCTCTTTTAATATTTCCTTTTGCTGTTGAGGGATAACCAGATCGTCCCACCTGGCAACCGGGATAACCCTTTCTGCCAGCTCGTTTAGTTGCGGTCGGGTTTCGGCACAGCACATACTCCAAATGCTTTTTCCATTTTTTGTGGGGTTGCCATTCTGCGATTGATGGTTAGCCTCTAAAGCAGTCATACGAATAGTTTTGGTACTCATATTAAACTGCGATACCAACCGGTTAAGGTCTTGCCCGGTGTATTTTAATTCGGGCTTCAAATACATTTGCCATAGCATCAACTGTTCTTTAATGGTAGGCTTATTAACATTCAGCACCACCTGCTCCCTTTTTAAATCAAGCGATGTATTTGTTGTACTTATAAAGGTAAGTCCATTGATATTTTCTGCAACATTTGTTACCGACTGCAGGGTGCTTTTATCTGTTAGATCGCTTTCTAAACAATCAATGAACAAAGCGAAATTGTTTAATGCCGATTCGCGGTTCCAAAGGCGGATAAATTCGCTAAGATTTTTCCCCGAAGGCAGATAACCTGCATTTACCGTGTATAACTGATAGCCAACTTTTGCCGCCGCCGTTTTGGCAATCGCTCTTTTATCTGAATTATCTGCACCAACCAATTGTATTAACCTGACAAGATTGTTTGTTTGAGACCATGCATCTGTAACCTGGTTTGCCAGGGTTTGCTGCGAGGGCACAAGCTCATCATCGTTCTCAACAGATTCAAGCAATTCTGTTAACCGCTCGTCCATGTAATTTACACCTGTTAGATAATGCAGCACCTGCTCATCAATTTTCAACGGGCTACCGGCCATTAACTCCCCGGATGTTAACTCTATCAATCGCCAATAACGTAATGGTGATACCGGGGACAACGCGCTCCAATGGGCATCTGTAAGCGTATGCAAGGCCAGCCTGAATGTTGGCAGGACTGATGTTTGCGTAAACGCGAAAACCATTTGGCTCAACTCCTCATCAAGTTCGACACCTGCGCATAACAATATGATCTTCCTTTCAAAAATGGACAGGTTAAGCACTCTGCAAAGTTCATCAATAGCCGCAGGGCTTGGTAACGACGCTCTAATATCTAAGGTAAACTTCTTTGCGGCTACCCACTCGTTATACAAGCCGTCGTTTTCCTGTTGCTGCTGCATGTGCGGCTTCATTTCCGCTTTTATTTCGCTCAATAAGGCTGCAAGGTAGCGTTGGTTTGCTTCGGTCCAATCGGCATAAATTTGCGTGCTCATGGCAGTACAATATTAGGCGTATCATAAACCCCCGCTCCATTAACCGTTAACGGGCTTTCTGCACCATCTATCTGTAACCGTACCAGGTATTTCCCGGCTTTTACTCCCTTTACTTTGAATGTTATTTTTTTAATGGGAACAAATGGCGAAGCTATTGTAAGTACAGGGTCTAAAAAGCTATAGAAAGCGGCATCTTTTGACAGATCTGCAGGGATCTCATTCAGCATTAAAATGACTTTCTGCGTTTCATCCAAAGCAGGTTCAATGTTCAATACAATATCTGCAGCCCTTGGTGCATTGCCGGCACCCGTAATGTTATTTGCTGTTACACTCACTATTTGCGGACTAAGTATAAATGCCAACGAATTGGATGTAAACCCTTTGTGCGGCATTTCTGGCGTCCCCATGTTTATAGTGTTCATTACCTGTGCCGCATGTACACCCGCTTTAAGTTCGGCTGGCAATTTCACTGTTATAAGCGAATCGGTAACTTTCGCACTATCGGGCGTAATGTTAAACTCGTCTACTTTAACAGTAAGATTATCCGCGTACAACGATGCGCCCTGCAACACCAGGTTATAGCCCGGGAGTATTTTTTGCCCTTCAACAGCTGCATCAACATCTGTTTTTTGCGATAGTAGTTTATAGATAGTTGCGTGCTTAAATGGCAGCACATATATATTTCTGTCTTTAACCGGCAATGATGCCTTGAACGATCTTTTACTTTCAATAAGTACCACCGTTATTTTATAAGCGGCAGTAGGCCTGTATTTAGCCTGAAAGGCCGTCCACAGTTTTGATAACTCGTCAACCGTTAATGCCTGCGGTGTAATTTTTATCAGCTCGGTTTGCTGGTCGAGCTCGGAGGTTGATAGTGCCTTTAAATTAGCAGGAAGATCATTCCCTGTAACATTCAACGGTGGCGAAAGCGAGTTTTTAATAGCGCTTTTGCTTAGTATAGGATTTTCATGAAATAGCTGCATGCCATATCCCAACAAGATCTCGGTATGTAGTTCTACCGTGCCGTAAGCTGATAATAGGTAATAAAGATCCAGCGCCAGTGGCGGGTTGCTTATCAGGTCGCCACTACTGTTTCTTGATGGCAGCTCCTGCGAAGTCCACCCTACATTGGGCGAAACCTGGTACATAAACAGGTTAAGCTGGGTATGCTCGTTTGTACTGGTGTCTATCTTATCAGGTGCCAGGGCAGTTACTACTACGTTACCTCCAACAACGCCTGTTATGTCCCTATCAATAACCCCGTTGTTCAACAGATCTTTTAAAACATGTGTTACGGAAGCAATGGCCAGCGCTGTGCTCATTTAGTTTGAATTTCTCATTTTCAGATAATCATCCAGCGTCATGCGGGGTGCTTCTGTGGTTCTACTTTTAGTACGGGCAGGTTGGATATCCGGAATTGCCTTTACATCAATTTGCCCTATTGTAACTTTAATAGAAGGCTTTTTTACCTCAGCATGCAGCGTTTCTTTTAAAGGGAGGTTTTTTGTAAAATATGCAGACTTAGAATAAGTATCAGTCTTTAAGATCGGTTTCTGCAGAATAGGCTCATCAATTGCTTTTTTTAAGGTTGACGGCTGTGATTTGGCAAATACATTCCCCTCTTTTGGATTAGAAAAAGTATTTAAGTGATTTATAGGCTCATTAGCTATCATGTGTGATTTATCCGTGTTAGGTTTCCCGTTGTTTTCAACAGGAAAATGCGGATCAGTTACCTTAGGCTTTTCATCAAAATCGTTTACAGGTTTGGATGGCCTAAGTTCTTCTACCGGTTTAAATTTCACAAAAGAGTTTGGTTTTGCAGCCTCAACCGCTTCTGGGTCTTTATCAACATTCTTTAATTGCGTGGCAGGTTTCGGTATAGTGTTAAAGGGTGCATCAGGTATATCGCCACCTTTCAAATCGCTTACGGCTGCATTTTTCGAAGTAGGCTTACCCTGTGCTGGGTTAGCATCGAATACATCAGTGGTACTTTCGGTTACATCAGGCATGCCTGTATCTCTGATTTCCGACTCGAACATGGTCAGCAATCTTGGCTTTACAACTTCACTCTTGAGTGTATGGCGGTTAATAAGGCTGCTGATAAAAGAACTCATACTTGTATAAGTTTAACATACATTGTGCGCCGTTGCGGGCTCATATTTAAGATATCCTTTTCGGCCCATCCAAAAGCAGATGCCAACAGATAGATCTCGTGCAAAAGATGTGTTGCCCAAACATCTATCTCTGTCCATAAGTAACTTAAAATATCAAACTTAGCCTCCCACTCATTTGAACATGCCGGGCAGTTCAGCATCATTCCAATATCTGCCTGCGGGTCATCATTACTTATTTGTACTTCAAGTGCCTGCAAGGTTTCGGCATCCAAATTCTTTACTTGCACCTGCTGGTTATTATGCTGAATATCAATTATACAATCCGTAAGCAATTTGTTAGGATCAGCAATATAAAAATTGGCGTTACGAGTAACTCTTAACAGATCTGTGCTGTTTGGAAGCCTGTATTTGATACTAAGATCCTCCCTAACAAACTCTAATACACTGTTTGCCGATAACGGCGGCACGGGCTGCAGATGCATATCACGACTACTGCTTTCCCATTCTACAATATCGGCACATTTTGGGCAGACAGCTGTGTTTTTTAGTTTTGTACCAAAAAGATATTCGCGCAGGGATAGCAACATTTCGTCGCGTTCGCCAATGCTTAGCATTGCCAGCGAGGATAGTGTTTGTTCGGGTAATGCTTTAGCTAATAGCAAAAGCGATCTTTCAATCAGTGTTTGCTCACTGCCTGTCTCCCAAAGCTGCAATAGATCGGCGGGCGTTAGGGCTTGCATCAATTAAATGCTTTATGGTTCGGTAAATGAAGGTTCGGCAGGTTCAACAACTTCATAATCGCGTTCCCAGCCTTCATTTTCAAGTTTAATGTGCTGTATAGCTACAGCATTGGCATTGGCATCCAGATCAGGCATGGCCTGGTACTCAGACACCCAGCAACGGTAAACTTTGTAAGTTATAGCCAGCTGGCCGGCTTCATTATAAAGTTCTATAATGATATCTTTTCTAAAATCCTTTAGTGATACCTCCGAACCAAGCCCCGAACCAAAGTTCCAAACTTTGTTGGCCCACTGTTCAAAGCTCACATCATGGGTAACCCCACGCTCAAGCGATATTGCATCATACTCGGTACGGCCCGGCGACTTTCGGCTACTGCTTGGGTCCCCGCCTTCACGGTGTTTTACTACTTCTGTTGTTTTTTTTAACCCGCCTACCTTGCTCACCCCTAAAACATAACGGCCATCCCATTTTACACGGAATTTAAAATTCTTGTAAGGGTCAAAGCGCTGGGTATTAACTGTAAACTGTGCCATATTACTCTTATTTATTAAGTGTCTATTTGTCCGGTTAATTGCTGAATTTTAATAAATACGAACTCTGCCGGTTTTAACGGAGCAAAGCCTACCAGGATATTAACTATACCCAGATTTATATCGTTCTGGGTAGTGGTTTCCTTATCACATTTCACCAGGTATGCATCCTTAGGTGTAGTACCCTGGAAAGCCCCCTGGCGGAAAAGGTTATGCATAAACGCGCCCACATTTAGCCTTATTTGCGCCCAAAGTGGTTCATCATTGGGTTCAAAAACGACCCATTGTGTACCCCGGTACAAGCTTTCTTCGATTAGCAAAGCGGTGCGCCTTACGGCAACATATTTATAGTCATCTGCCAGCTGATCAGCACCCCGTAAGGTGCGCGCACCCCATACCACACTGCCTACTATGGGGAAATTCCTGAGTACGTTTATACCCAATGGATTCAGTTGCCCGTTCTCTTCGTCAGAAAGCGCGACGTTTACTCCCTGCACACCGTTTAGTGAGGCATCAATACCCGCCGGCGATTTCCATGCCCCGCGTGTAGTGTCTGTCCGTGCAATAACACCTGCTATTATTCCGCTCGGTACAAAAACATCTGTTTGCCCATCACGTAACTGGTCGGATAGTTTAACTCTGGGGAAATAAAGCGCTGCATTGCGGGAATCGGGGCCGTTTAAACCAAGCGCGCCTAAACCCGCTATTGCATTTGCGGGTGCATTAGCTGCATTAGCTTCCCATGCTGCCGGCGAATCCACTAAAAGCATAGCTCGCTTGGCTACGCAAAGTTTCATAGCCTGTTTATATACCTGTATGTCGGTGTCTCCACCCCTTACCGCCGGTGGTATACTCAATAAATTAAACAGGTCCACATTCTTTAATGCATAAATGCCAGTCTTATTTACCTCGCTGCCCAGGTATTGAAGTGAGGTTAAATCAATCCCGTCTGACCCGCCTGCTGCCGCAACCGAAGTAAACCCGCTGCCCGGTGGGTTTAACGGTACACTTGCAATGGGGCGGGCTGCAGGTACAACACCGTTTACCCTTACCAATACCGAGCTTTGCAATAAAACCCGCGTAACAAACCGCGGATCGTTAGCATTGGTAGATACGTTTAAAAATGTTTCTTTAACACCACCATCCGTATCCTCAAATACAATTAAATTAAACAGGTGATTATCCGGTACAGCACTATCAGCATCTTTTGTTTGATAATTTACTGATGCTTTAAGCTTGTTCCCCCAAATGCCGTTGCTTGCCGCTCTTAAAGACAGCGCGCCAACAGGGCTACCAAGTGTTGGCAGGTTAATGGTTGATGCCGTTGTACCGTTCTCAATACGTACAATTATTGCCTGGCTACCGCCGTTCAAATAAAAATCCTTTACTGCATAACCCATCATACTTTTAACCCACAAACCACCAAAAGTTCGTTCAAAGTCTGAATAACTGTTAATGGTGACAGGCTGATTGGCAGGCCCTTTTAAAGCTGAACCAATAAAGGCGGTAATTGAGGTAGCAACACCCACAATTGTACGTACCCCACTGGGTATCTCTTGTACATATACCCCTGGATAAGTTGGTTGTACTGACATATCTAATTAATTAAAATGATTTACAGATAAATAAACTATTAAATAGAAGCTATTCAATTTTTCGCAGGCAGGACACGGGCACCTCAAGGGATAATGACTGGTTAATTGATTTTAACCTAATACCAAATCGCTGTTTACCACGTTTCGAAAAAAGTTTTCCTTGCAAACCGGTAAAGGGGCCGTTAGTTATAATTACATTATCGCCCTGTACAAGGTGGGGTTCCACATCAAATACAGTGTTCTCAAAACGCATAATGCTTAGTATTTCATCATCTGAAACTACTGCCGGTTTGCCATTAAATGTTATAAATCTTAACACACCATTTATATCATATAACGTTGAACGCTTTTTCTCGGTGGTATTAATAAAAACATAGTTTGGAAATAACGGAATCTTAAGTTCCTTTCGGCGATCGCTCCATTGGCGTATAACCCTTTGCATGGGTAGGTATGCCTTTATGTTTTTCTTACCTAATTCCTGATGGATTCTCTTTTCGAGGTTAGGAACAGTATAAACCACATACCAATTGGCTTTAAGCTCATATTCCATATTCAAAATATTAAGGTTCGGTTAATGTAGATACGCATGGCTTCGCCATCGGATTGTCACAATCGGTCTGGGGTTACAGTAGTTATTTGACCCGGAAAGAAGATAAAATAGATGGATTAATATTTGTGGATTTGGATCAATATTTTAACTTATGATTTAAGAAAAATAGCCGCTCGGCATTCAAAAAGACAAGTATTAACTAATAGCTAAGTTGAAAATCTTACCAAAATATTACAATAGCTATAAGTAGCTATTTTTTATAAAACAGCGACTATGAGCGGTACGCTACAACTTAAATATTGCGTTTATTTGTAAGTTTTAGGGCGATATGTGAAAGGAATACCGATGCTTAAAATTGCATGGCAAAATGTAAACCTAATACCCCATCCTGATAAGAACGCAGTACAATAGAACTACTCTTTGGCTCTTTCTTTAACTCGGCAGGTACGTCCCTGTTATTCTCTTTTTCGCGGTCAGCTTTAAAAGCCTGTTGCGTATGTTGGGATAAAGCAGGTAGGCAGCCTTTGCCGATAAAATACCAAGTTGTCGCCGGCTACTACATCGCAATGGTCGCGGTTGTAAATGCGTAAAATGCCAGTAGCAGTAGCAAAGCCATTGCCCACTACGCTGTAATCAATAGATTTATCGCCCAACTCCTGCGCCATAAACTCGGTCCCAAGAAAGGCATTGGCCGTATGGCCCGACGGCAAAGAATAATAATTGGACCATCTGGTCGTAATCGGTGTGTTACTTTCTTTAATCCGAATGTGCTGAGGCTCATCATACCTTCGGCCATAACAAAATTAAAGTACGATCGACGAAAGTATTTTTACCATGGATGCCTACTAAATTCAATCCATAAACCAGAGCTACGGAAATTAAACCTGAATTTTGAAGCATGGACATCATTATTTTTCTGCTCCTGAATGCTTCATAGGGTTCTTCAAAAATACCCATACATGGCCGCCTTTACCGGAACGAGATCGCTCTAAATAGGCGGGGTATATCATACTCCTCACAGATTTTGATAAATTTCCTGCATTCCTCAATCCAGATGTTTCATCAAAATCAGCCGCAATGAACCAGGATGTATTATCTTGTAATAATGGGTAAAGCCCTACTATATGCTCGCCTTTTAGATGCTTAATTAAATGTTCGTCTGTTAAAGGTTGGTAGGTTTTATCGGTAAAGGTTTGAAATGTGCCTATTTACTTTGCTTTGTAAAATTGTAGTAGTAGTAATAGTTCTAATTAATTGAAGTGTTTTATAAAGTATTTGATTTAAAGCATGTTGATGGTCATAAACCGTGTATTTTACGAAAAATCGCTCTTTGTGAATGATGTTTTTCGATATATGTTTTGAGAATACGATCTTACCTTTTAAGGCCGTACAGTTTGATTTATTCTTACGGTATTTTTTATTAGTCCCTGATGAATTAACTTTTCAACTTGAATAAGGAAAGCCTCAATGTATAGATCGAGAATACTGTTTTTTTTGATTTTGAGGTTGGTTTCGCTACTTACAGACACATCGAATGTACTGACCTTTCTCAGCATATCGATCAATATCTTTTTCCAATGGCCTTTGTTTTCATCGCCTCCTCTATCAATCTTTGGCAATACTTCAATAGTTAATTGCCCAACTTGCAATACACCCACATACTCGCAAAACTTAACACCGTTGTGAATTAAGTTAAAGTAAGGTACATCTTCATTGCCGTTAAATTTTTGTAAAGCTTCAAGTTGAGGTTTCGAGATTTTGCATTCCCCCTTATTGGTGGTACGAATGGTTTCATGCTCAAAAACCGTGATGGTATTCTTATTCGGGTTATTCAACTTTATTGTTAAGTAAAAGATTTAAAGCCTTTGGAAAGTCAACTTTTTCAGTCTTATTATTTATGTCAATATCAAATGGTTGTTTTAGCCTATGGTCTAATATTTCGTACGCATCCTTATAGCTATTTTTAGAGACCAATATTTACTTTAATCACTTTCCGATACAGAACTTACTGAAAATATTATCCAGCAGGTCATCTGTAGTAACGACGCCGGTTATTTCACCAAGATAATGCAGGGCCTGTTTAATGTCCATTGATAAGAAATCAGATGTTATGCTCCCGTCAATACCACCAAGCACCCTAACCAAAGCTTCCTCCGTTTTTTGAAGGGCTTCCAGGTGTCTTATATTGGTTACCAATGTTTCATCGCCGCTTAATTTTCCTTTGATCGCCGTGCTGTATATCCTGTTTTTTAAGTCGTCAATATGCAATTTCTCTTTGGCCGAAACGAAAACGGTCTGAGTATCAGAAAGTCCTGAATTTTGGAAAAAACCGCTGATGCGCGCTGTTTTTTCTTCCTGGTTTAAAAGATCTATTTTGTTGGCTACCAATAGCATAGCAATACCGGGAGCTTGCAGGCTTTCTATGTCATTTCTAAGTTCCGCCGGGCTTATTTGGTCTGCATCAAAAACATAAATGAGCAGGGCCGATTGGCTGATCTTTTCCATAGTACGCTGTACCCCTATTTGTTCTATGGCATCTGTAGCTTCGCGTATACCTGCTGTATCTATCAGTCTGAAATTTACACCTTGAATATTGAGTATTTCTTCAATAGTATCACGGGTAGTACCTGGAATATGGCTCACAATGGCGCGTTCTTCGTTCAAAAGCGCATTCAATAAGGTTGACTTCCCGGCATTTGGCCTGCCTGCAATTACGGTATTAACACCCTGTTTAATAGCGTTTCCCAACTCAAATGACTGTATTAAGCGGCCAATTATCCGTGTAATATCAATTATTAATTGCTTTAACTGATCACGGTTGGCAAACTCCACATCTTCCTCGGCAAAATCAAGCTCCAGCTCAATAAGCGAGGCAAAATTCACTAATTGCTCGCGCAAAACCTGCAATTGGCTGCTGAACCCGCCACGCAGTTGCTGTAAAGCCACCTGTTGCGATGCTTTAGAGTTTGAAGCTATCAGATCGGCTACGGCTTCGGCCTGCGAGAGATCGAGCTGACCGTTTAAAAATGCCCTCAGGGTAAATTCGCCGGGCTTGGCCGAGCGAGCGCCTTTTTTAATAAATAATTTAATGATCGACTCAATAATATATCCCGAGGCATGACATGATATTTCTACCACATTTTCGCGAGTGTATGATTTGGGCGCTATGAACAATGAGGCCAGCACCTCATCCAGAACAAGCTCATTATCAACAATATGACCAAAATGAATGGTATGCGATTCCTGTTTGGTGAGGTCCTTCCCTTTCCAAACACTGTTAGCAATGGCAATGGCATCATGACCCGAAAGACGGATCACGGCAATGGCGCCTATACCGTTGGGTGTGGCAAGGGCTACTATGGTTTCCTGTTGCGAGTAATGAGTGGTAAGCGATTCGTTTTCTTTGTCCATGGTTTAACCAAAACACAAAAGTAATACAAATTACTTTGTACTGCCCTGCCCGATCGGTCGTCGGTGTTCCAAACTTTTTAAACCTTTATTTTAACAAAAAATGGCTGCAAAAAAGCTTGTTTACATCAAAAACCGTTCAAAAAACATTCACTTTATTACATTTTAACAAATAAACTGCTAATTGCTGCCGGCTTTCAAATTTTTAAAAAGTTTTATGTAATTGGCTGTTAGCTAATTCAAATAAAACCGCTTTGTTTCTGCACCTGTTCAGTGTTTTACACAACAGCCCGGCCTCCTGTTACAGGAGCCGGGCTGATTACTTAGGTTAAATATACAAAATTGCAGGCAAAATATTATAATAAAAACCAGTCGTTGTTTAAAAAATAACATTGCCCAATGAACAAAACCCCTACCTTCGCAACAATTATGGTAACTTTTTTTGAAGCTTCGCTCGATACTATTTCGGTACATCATGTGGGTAACCAATCGCAGGAAGAAATGTACGCCCTGTCTGATCATCCGCTTGAACTGAAGGACGATATTATCCCCAACCTACTGATGCAGTATTTTTTGAAACCCTTTGAAAAAGTAAATGAGGTTTACCACCTGATGCACAGCAGCGGTAACCTTAACCTGAACGAGGTTCACCATTTTGCCACGCAGGTTTTTGACGATAAGGAGCAGTTCCATGAAGCATCTGAACAGATAGCCAAACACCTTTATAAAACCACCACCCACCCCAACATTAAGGGCGGCGAGCTTTACGTGGTTTATTTTAACAAGGTTCAAATTGAGGGCAACCCGCTTGATGCCATCGGCATTTTTAAATCAGAAAATAAAGAAACCTACCTGAAAGTTTATCCCGATAAAGGGGGGTTCCAGGTTGATTATGAACAGGACGCCATCAATATCAATAAGCTGGACAAAGGTGTTTTGATCTTTAACATTGAAAAAGAGAACGGCTATAAAGTGGTGGTGGTTGATAAAACCAATGGCGGACAGGATGCCGCCGTTTACTGGAAGGATGATTTTTTACAGCTCCGCATCCGTAACGATAGTTTTAACCAGACCAGCAATACCCTGGGCATCTACAAAAACTTTGTCACCCAAAAGCTGGATGACGAATTTGAAATGAGCAAGGCCGATAAGATCGATCTGCTTAACCGCTCCATGAAGTATTTTAAGGAAAAGGAAACCTTTGATATGGACGAGTTTACCGGCGAAGTGATTGGCAATCCGCAGGCCATTGAGTCGTTCAAAAACTTTAAAAACCAGTACGAGCAGGAATTTGACAGCCCCATTGCCAACACCTTCGAGATATCTGACAATGCCGTTAAAAAACAGGCCCGGGTTTATAAAAGCGTGTTAAAGCTTGATAAAAACTTCCACATTTATATCCACGGCGACAAGGAGCTGATTGAAAAAGGCTTTGATGATGGCCGGTCGATGAATTATTATAAGGTTTATTTTAAGGAAGAAGCGTAGGGCGGTTGAGTGGTGAGTGGTGTGGTGAATGGTGAGCGGTGAATAGTGAGTGAAATTATTTTCGATTACTTTATATCAGGACAAAAATAACAGCCCCAGTGCAAATTGGGCTTTCTGCGATGGGTTTATTCGCTCTGTATGGCTTAGAGATTGCTTCGCACCTCGCAATGACGCGTGAAGATGATGCTGTCCTTTTTCCCGTCAGCAGATAAGCTTCGGGTGAAAGCGGGCAGAACATAGTGGGCTTGTGCGGTTGGAAGGGCATCAGCAATTTTGCCTGAAGCGCAGGATGTGAGTGAACGCAGTAGCGGCAAAATTTAGCAGCCCGTGGTTCTGCCTGGTTTGCCGGGCAAAGGCCATGTGCGGCAAAGAAGCATTTCTGGTGACTTGATCTTTGGTTACTTTGTATCAAGAGGAGACTATATACCAGTTAGACCAAACTAATTTGATTTTTTATTTTTAGGAACAATGATACAGAATACTCCAACTCCAATAAATGCCAAACAACCGAAATAATACCACATAGCATGATCTTCACTCATTAAGCTATCGGAATAGACCATAAGAACTATTATCGCCCATATAATAGACAGTGATATTAATAAAATACCTATGAACCTCATTTATTTTTCGGCTTCGGCTTAGCGTCTTTCTTCTCTTTCTTTTCAGTCGCCGCCTTGCTAACACTTGCTTTCATAATACTATGAAATATGTTTGATGCTTCCTGTGGTGTTTGTTATTTTGCTTTGCCATTAGGTACTAAATTACAATTTTTCTTATAAATTATCATTTAGCAGGTTAACGATATATTTCCCTTTAATCTACCTCAACCATTTACCAACCGCATAAGTAACAGGTTTGATATTCGCCCTGTAAAGCATAGAGATTGCTTCGTTCCTCGCAATGACGCGTTTGTTTTATAGTATTAATAAACCCACGACGTCTGATTATCTAACCTCTACAGCAATAACATGTGAAGAAAACGCTGCCCTTTCCTCTCGTCAGCAGAACAGCTTCGGCCAAAAGCGGGCAGAACATGGTGGCCGGTGCGGCTGGAAGGGCATTAGCAATTTTGCCTGAAGCGCGGGGTAATAAGTGAGCGCAGTAGCGGCAAAATTTAGCAGCCCGTGGTTCTGCCTGGTTTGCCGGGCAAAGGCCATGTGCGGCAAAGAAGCCTCTCTGGTGACTTGATCTTTGGTTACTTTGTATCAAGACAAAGTAACAGCCTTAGCGGCAATTGAGCGTTCTGCAATAGGTTTATTTGCTCTGTATAGCATAGAGATTGCTTCGTTCCTCGCAATGACGCGTGGAGAGTTGCTGCTTTTGGGAGGCAAGGCAACAGCGCCAATTGAGCGCTCTGCGATAGGCTATTCGCCCTGTACAGCTTAGAGATTGCTTCGTTCTTCGCAATGACGCGTGGAGAGTTGTTGTCTCCGTGCTTTCAATGACGCTTAGAGATTTGTTAAACTTCCATTTAATGAAGCGAGAGGGAGCTGTTAACCCCCCTTAATCCACCTCAACCAAACTACCCACTCCAAAAGTAACCGGTTCAATCCTTTTTAAATGAATATTACTTACCGGCTTTACCACCAGCGGTATTTTTTCTATCCGGGTTTCGCTGGTATCCAAACCAAAGGCCTTAGCTTCTGACTGGGCCAGTTTTTTAATGGCGAAATAGCTGTTCAAAATAAAAGCTTCACTCACACTAAACAGGTTATTGTACGACAGGAATTTCTCCATGATCACAAACCTGAAATCGGCAGCTACTTTGTATTTTTTCAGCGAGTCGTACTGGCTGGTAATATCAATCTCTTTGCGTTTTACCATATCCTCCACCACCTTGCGGAACAGCACATTTACCCGGGGTTGTATCCTGAAACCCAAACGGTATTCAATGCGGATCACCTTACCTGGTTCAATCTGATCAACACTGTACTCCATGGTATAAGGCTCGTCGGTACGTTCAATATGTACAAACCAGTAAGTATCGGCACGCTTAGGCCTGCGGCTCATAATGGAGTAAATGATCTTCTCTTCTATCTGCTTACCGTTATTGGCTTTGGTAAGGTAAATTAAGTGCGTAGCATATTTATTAACCGTGGTGTCGGCACTAAGCGCATTCAGTAACGGAAGCTGCTCTTTTATATCAATAAAATTCAGGAAACGGTTATTGATCTTACGCGCTTTAAACCAAATGTACATGGTAAATATCAGCCCAACCTCAAAGCCTACAAAAAACAACCGTTTTAATATTTTAACCGCATTGGCTACAAAAAACGAGAACTCTACCGTTAAAAAAACACATAGTATAATGGTCACCAGCCAAACCGGCCAGTGCTTTACATACCGCATAAAAAAATACATTAAAACGGTGGTGCTTAGCATGGCTATGGTGATGCTGAAACCGTAGGCGGCTGTCATAGCGGCCGATGTTTTAAAATATAACGATACCAGGATACAGCCAACGCATAATATCCAGTTGATGCTGGGGATATAAATTTGCCCGCGAATGTTTGACGGGTATTTTATGGTGATGCGCGGCCAAAAGTTCATGCTCACCGCTTCGCTGATGAGGGTGAATGAACCGCTGATAAGCGCCTGACTGGCAATTATGGTTGCAAGGGTAGCCAGGGCTATACTGGGGATGAGGAACTGGTGCGGTACTATTTCAAAAAAAGGGTTTACGCCGGTAAAATCCTTTGATGGCCCTTGCGACAATACCCAGGCACCCTGCCCCAGGTAATTTAATATGAGCGTGGTTTTTACAAATATCCAGCTTACCTGTATGTTTTTACGACCGCAATGGCCCAGGTCCGAATACAGGGCTTCGGCACCCGTAGTGCACAAAAATACGGCACCTAACAACCAGAAACCTTTGGGGTGATCCATAAGCAGCCTTGCGCCATAATACGGATTAAGCGCTTTAAATATGGTTGGATAGTGAACAATTTGCATAGTCCCTAAAATACCCAGCATTAAAAACCACATGAGCATAACCGGCCCAAATGCCGAACCTACTACTTTGGTACCAAACTGCTGAAAAAAGAAAAGCAGTATGATAATGCTGATCACAACAATTAGAATAAGGTTGTTGCCCGGCACAATAACATTTGAAAAAACGGGTACCAGGTTTAGGCCTTCAATAGCCGATGTAACAGATATAGGCGGGGTAATTATCCCATCGGCAAGCAAAGTTCCCGCGCCTATAATGGCGGGAATGGCCAGCCATTTGCCGTAACGCCTAACCAGGGCGTACAAGGAGAATATGCCGCCCTCGCCCTTGTTATCGGCCTGCAAGGTGATCACAATGTATTTGAAAGTGGTTTGAATGGTAAGTGTCCAGAATATACAGGATATTGAACCTAATACCAGGGCGGGGTCAACTTTTCCGCCTTCAACCAGTAAAGTTTGAAAAACATAAAGGGGAGATGTACCGATGTCGCCAAAAATAATACCGAGGGTAACGATCATACCCGCGAAACTGAGCTGCTTAACGTGCGAATTCATTTAATAAGATAAACTAATAGGGGATTTTAAAAATGGCATTGTTGCTGCTTTGAAGTTTTTGCCAAGCAAATTAAAAATTGAGCTTACAGCAACAGGGGGAAATACCATATACTTTGATTTTGTTAGTGAAAAACCCTGTTACAATATATACGCCGCCGCTGCTAAAATATTATTAAAACACTTTATCACAACTATTTACGCAGTAATACAGTCAGAAACTCATGATTTTAAAACCTATCATTTTGATAGGTTTTATCATATTGATAGCGAGGAAAAGATTGCTGCGTTTAACAGGGTCAGATTTCCCTTGTCATGCTGAACGTAGTGAAGCATCTTCTTCAACAGAAAAGTATGCGCGCAGCAAGGCGAAGAAGATCCTTCGCTATCGCTCAGGATGACAAACTTTTATGTTTTACATCCCTTTTTTACATTCTCCTTGTCATGCTGAACGGAGTGAAGCATCTTCTTCAACAGAAAAGCCGGCGCGCAGCAAGGCGAAGAAGATCCTTCGCTATCGCTCAGGATGACAACACTTTTATGTTTTACATCCCCTTTTTTTACATTCTCCTTGTCATGCTGAACGGAGTGAAGCATCTTCTTCCATTGAAAAGCCGGCGCGCAGCAGGGCGAAGAAGATCCTTCGCTATCGCTCAGGATGACAAGCTTTTATTTTTTACATCCCTTTTTTACATCCTCCATTGTCATGCTGAACATAGTGAAGCATCTTCTTCAACAGAAAAGCCGGCGCACAGATTTTTTCCCCACCAACATAACAAGCTACTTGTTATTTTAAAACTGCACACCCCAACGCTCTTCAATGCCCAAACCAAACAGGGCAAAATCATATTTCACGGGGTCAAGAGGATCAAACTGGCGCAAACGCGCGGTGAGTTCTTCGGCGGTTTGCCAGTCGGTTTGCTTACGCGTAATAAGCAGTAATTTGCGGGCTACCCTGTCAACATGCAAATCGAGCGGACAAATAAGGTCGGCAGGCTTAATACGATTCCAGATACCGAAATCAACACCACAATCATCTTTCCGTACCATCCAGCGCAAAAACATATTAAGCCGCTTACAGGTGGATTTTTGCGACGGCGACGACACGTGCTTCATCGTACGGTGCGGGTAATCGGGCAGGGAAAAGAAATACGAACGAAAGCCACCCAGCCCCTTAAAGGGAGAATAATCGCCCTCAGCCGGAATAAAGGCATCCTCAAGCGACTCAAACCGTTCATAATGATATCTGAAAAACGCTATGAAATACAGCGTATCAATATCATTAAAAGTACGGTGCTTAAAAGTAAGCAGCTTTTTAAGGTCGGGTTCCTGGTGATTGATTATAAAATCGTACGGAGCGCCATCCATCAGGGTAATGAGCTCCCTGCACTTTTTAATAATGGTGACCCGTTGGCCCCATGACAAGGTAGCGGCCCAGAAACCCATGATCTCGATGTCTTGCTTTTTGCTGAACATATGCGGAATGGATACCGGGTCGTTTTCAATAAAACCGGGTTGGTTGTATTGAGCTACCTTAGCATCAAGGAAGGTTTGGAGCTCGGTGCCCCCTGCCCCTTGAAGGGGATGCTTTTGATTGGCATACCGGATTGGCATAATTATGCTTACCCCTTCCCTTTTAGAGGGTCGGGGTACTTAATGCCTGTTTCAAATCTTCCAGCAGGTCTTCAATATCCTCAACCCCTACGCTCAGGCGCAGCAGGTTGTCAACCACGCCTGCTTTTTCGCGCTCGGCCTTAGGGATTGAGCCGTGGGTCATGCTTACAGGGTGATTAATCAGTGATTCCACACCGCCCAATGATTCGGCCAGCGAAAATACTTTAAATGACGACGCGATACGGAAAGTTTCCTGCAGATCGGCACCTTTTAAAACAATAGAGATCATGCCGCCAAAATCAAGCATTTGCTTTTTGGCGATGTTATGGTTAGGATGGTCGGTAAAACCCGGCCAGTAAATTTTTTCAACCTTGGGATGCGTTTTCAAAAATTCCGCCACCTGTCTGCCGTTTTCACAGTGGGCTTTCATGCGCAGGTGCAGGGTTTTTATGCCGCGCAGCACCAAAAAGCTATCCATTGGACCGGGAGTAGCGCCGCAGGCATTATAAATAAACCAAAGTTTTTTATAAAGCTCTTCATCATTTAACATCAGTGCACCCATTACCACGTCACTGTGGCCGCCAATGTATTTGGTTACCGAGTGCATTACAATATCGGCACCCAAATCAATCGGGTTTTGCAGGTATGGCGAGGCAAAAGTATTATCAACAGCAAATAGCAGGTTCTTCTCTTTCGCTATTTTACCTATTGCCTCAATATCCACAATTTGCATGGTGGGGTTTGTTGGCGTTTCAATCCAGATCAGTTTTGTTTTTTCATTGGTGTACTGGCGGATGATCTCCGGGTCAGACAGATCAAGGAAATGAAATTTGATGCCGTAGTTGGTAAAAATTTTGGTAAAAATACGGTATGAGCCGCCGTACAGGTCGTTCCCGGTAATCACCTCATCGCCTGGGGCAAGCAGTTTCATTACCGCGTCGGTAGCGCCCATTCCGCTCGAAAATGCCAAGCCGAATTTAGCGTTTTCCAACGCCGCCAAACAGTCTTCGAGTGCCTTGCGCGTAGGGTTTGTACCACGCGAGTACTCATACCCCTTATTGTCGCCCGGCGATTTTTGCCAATAGGTTGATGTCTGGTATATTGGCGTCATGATAGCGCCGGTTGTTGGATCGGGCTCCTGCCCTGCGTGTATAGCTTTAGTTGCGAATTTCATTTTGTTCAGTTTCGTGTTTTGTGTTGCGGGTTGCGGGTATCCTGCTGCGTATTTAACACGCCACACGCACCCCCGCAACACGCCACCGATTAATATGCCCTTGCGAAAAGTACCCTTTGTGTCGACGGTTTCCCTGTCAAAATACATTTGCCTTCTTCCTGTTTGGCGTCTAAAGGTATACAACGGATGGTAGCCTTGGTTTCGTCCTTTATGCGCTGTTCTGTTTCTGGCGTGCCATCCCAGTGTGCGCTCAGGAAACCCGGCTGCTCATCAAGCATACGTTTAAATTCCTCGTAAGTATCTACCTCGGTAGTGTTTGCAGCCCTAAAATCGAACGCTTTTTTATAAATGTTATTTTGAATTTGCTCCAGCAGGCTTTCAATATGCTGTGCCAAACCTTCCTGATTAACGGTCTCTTTGGTTTTGGTATCGCGGCGGGCAAGTTCAACTGTTCCGTTCTGCATATCGCGACTGCCAATGGCAACGCGCAAAGGCACCCCTTTAAGCTCATACTCGGCAAATTTTGCTCCCGGGCGATGAGTGTCGCGGTTATCAAATTTTACAGATATACCTTTGACCTTCAGCTCCTTGCTTAATGCAGCTACATAAGCCGATATATTATCCAGCTCTTCCTGGTGTTTATAAATCGGAACTACAACAACCTGTATAGGCGCCAGTTTTGGCGGCAATACCAGTCCGGCATCGTCAGAGTGGGCCATGATAAGGGCGCCGATTAAACGGGTTGATACACCCCATGAGGTAGCCCAAACATAATCGAGCTTATTATCCTTGCCGGTAAATTTCACATCAAAAGCCTTTGCAAAATTTTGTCCCAAAAAGTGCGATGTACCCGCTTGCAGGGCTTTACCATCCTGCATCAGCGCCTCAATGCAATACGTATCCAATGCACCGGCAAAACGTTCATTAGGTGTTTTACGGCCTTTTATTACAGGCAATCCCATCCAGTTTTCGGCAAAGTTGGCATAAACTTCCAGCATCTGCTCGGTTTCGGCAATGGCTTCTTCTGATGTAGCATGGGCGGTATGGCCTTCCTGCCACAAAAATTCGCTGGTACGCAAAAACAACCGGGTGCGCATTTCCCAGCGTACCACATTGGCCCATTGGTTAACCAGTATGGGCAGGTCGCGGTATGATTGTATCCAGCCTTTGTAGGTGTTCCATATAATGGTTTCGGATGTAGGGCGAACGATCAGTTCTTCCTCCAGTTTTGCTTCTTCATCAACCACAATATTACCATTTCCATCATTCTTTAAGCGGTAATGTGTTACTACGGCGCATTCTTTAGCAAAACCATCAACGTGACTGGCCTCTTTTGAGAAAAACGACTTGGGTATAAAAAGCGGGAAATAGGCATTGCTATGCCCGGTATCTTTAAACATCTGATCGAGCACGGCCTGCATTTTTTCCCAGATGGAATATCCATAGGGTTTAATGATCATGCAGCCCCTCACCGGCGAATATTCGGCCATGTCAGATTTAATTACTAAGTCGTTAAACCATTGCGAATAATCTTCGTCTTTACTGATAACACCTTTGCTCATATAGTTTGGAAATAGAATTTGACTGTGCAATTATTGTATATTGCCGCCAAATTTATAAATTTAAAAGTTATTTGAACTCGAACTTTTTATATACCTGAAATGAAACGGAACATTGCTATAGGAATTTTTCTGATCGGCGCCCTGGCGTTGAGTTCCTGCTCCACTACAAAACTCGCAAATACCGAAAGCAGTGATGATGTTTATTTTTCAAATGCAAAGGCCGGTGATGAGCCTACTTATGCCGCTGCAGACAACTACAATCCAAACGCGGGCCAGGAGCAAGGCTACACCGACGACGATGACGACTATTTTTATTACGACGATTATACATCGCGCATAAACCGTTTCAGTTATTTTTCGCCTTTTAGTTATTATGATAACCTGTATTACGGCTATAGTAACCCGTACTACAACGGCGGCTTTAGCTTAGGCTTTAATTATGGCCCCTTTGGCTATGGTTATACACCTTACGGTTATGGCGGCTGGGGTTTGGGCTTTGGATATGGCTATGGTGGCTGGGGCTTAGGTCTTGGCTATGGTTACGGCTGGGGAGGTCCTTACTGGGGATATGGTGGCTATTATGGCGGTGGTTACTACGGCGGAGGTTATTATGGAGGCGGATATTACGCGTCCGGTACACCCCGTCCCAATCGCGGATCGGGTATTCCATTTGGCAGCCGTGGCACAGGTACAGGCAACGGCAGGCCTGGCTATGGTACGCGCGTACCGGCCGGCAGCGGTATTGGTTATATACCCGGCGGCAGGGGTACCAACAACAGCTATTCGCGACCGGCACGTACTGATGCACGGCCGTCACGTACAAATACAAATTATCCGGCCCGTACCGAAAATGCCCGGCCTGTTATGCAGCAACCTACAGTTGACCGTGCACCTTCAGCGCCTTCCAACAATTCAGGAGGTGGCTCCAGAAGTTCTGGCGGTGGTGGTGGCGGTGGCGGCGGCAGACCTGGCAGACCATAACTTTATTTGCTAAGATTCTATGAAAATTAAATATTTACTAAGCGTAATTGTTATAGTAGCAATTGCCAAAGATAGTTTTGCGCAGTACTCGCAGGATGCGGTGCGTTTCTCCACCTTTCAAAATGGCTCTACTTCGCGTATTAAAGCAATTGGCAATGCCGGTACAGCCATAGGCGGCGATCTGAGTGCTATTAGCGGCAATCCTGCAGGCCTGGGCTTTTTTACCCACTCAGAGTTTAGTGTAACACCAGAATATAATGGATCAAAAGTAAACTCGAGTTATTTTGGGCAGGCCAGCAGCACCAGCAAGAATAATGTTAATTTCAGTAACGCCGCTGTGGTAATTTATCAGCAGCTTAATACAAAACGAGGGCGCGATAAAAGCAAAGGCTGGCTCAGCATCAACTATGGCGCGGGTTATAGCCGTACCAATAATTTTTATGAAAACATAGTTTATGGCGGCAAAAATACGGCCAACTCCATATCTGACTACTACGCCGGCACAGCGAATAACTATCCCGATGACGCACTGGGGCAATGGGCCTATGATGATAAACTGATTGACAATTTTGGCACAAACGCAAAGCCTGATTTTGCCAGTACGGTTTACACACCCGTAAACCAAACCGGGGTAATTTCGCGTACAGGCGGTCAGTCAGAGCTTAATTTTGCTTTTGGCGCTAACTACAGCAACAAATTATACCTGGGCCTGGGGGTTGCTGTAACCGACCTGAGATATGATTATTACCGGCAATTTATTGAAGATGGCTCCGCCTCAATAGTTACAAACGGTGGTACAACCGGTACACCAACCCCTTTCAATTCCAACTATTCGCAAAACCAATCAACCAGAGGATCTGGTGCCAACGTTAAGTTAGGTGCTATTTATAAACCCGTTGAAGCTGTACGTTTAGGGTTTACTTTTACCTCCCCTACCTTTTACAGCATTAATGATATTTATAACGAAGGGCTTGCAACGTCTATTAACGGAAAAGCTAATCAGCCTAACGGCTCCGGCGATTACGCGCTCAGCTATAATATGCGCACCCCGCTCAAATTAGCTGGCGGCGCTGCGGTATTTATTGGCAAATATGGCTTTATATCGGGCGATGTGGAATACATCGACTATTCAACAACTCATATCAGCAGTAATGACAGCTATGATAATAGCGATGATATTGCCGCTATTAAAGCTAACTACAAATCGGCCATTAATATACATGCCGGTGCTGAGGCCCGGGTAACCAATATGTTTTATTTACGCGGGGGCTATAGCCAGCAAGGCAGTCCCTTTAAAAACAATACGGGCGCCACAGATGTAACCAGCGACATTAAAACGGTTACCGGTGGTATTGGTCTTAGGTTTGGCCCTTATTATGTTGATGCCACTTATGCACATGTTACCGGCTCTGAAGCATTTTCGCCTTATTTGATTAACAGCGGAAACCCTACAGCCAACTTTAAGAAAACCAACAATAATGGCTTCCTCACTTTAGGCTATCGTTTTTAATACAATGGGTATGCACCCCGTTTGGGGTGTATTTAATCTGTAAAGCGTTACAAACGAATATCGGCACATTGGCTTGTATATTATCTGCCAGGTGCTGACCGTGAGGACACGACACGACTGAACTCGAGGGAACGATTATTCCTCAGGGCTCCCTCAAAGAGTACCCCGAGGAACACAGCTATTATCTTTTATATACCCGATACATCGGCTATCTGTTCGGTTTTTACCAGTTGCCGTACATCAAAACCTTTATTGGCGGCACGTACCACCAGATGATCATATATATGCTCGTCAAGAGTTGGCCGGCGGCTCAATATCCAGAGTGATTTGCGGTCGGGGTGACCAACCACAGCATAGCTATAATCTTTCGCCAGGTCAATGATCCAGTATTTAGCTTTAAAAGGCCAAAAGAACTGCACATTTAATTTCGCGTTACTATTATCGGCTATAAAGGCCCGGCCTTCGGTTATCTTTAATTTATCGTCTTTAATACAACGGTTTTTCACAATTAAAGTACCATCAGTGTCTAACCCGTAAGTTGCAGATGTGCAAATGCAGCCTTTTTCAAAAATTTGCGGAATGGCGGCTATTTCAAACCAGGTGCCCAGATATTTTTTTAGTTCTACGTATTTTACCGTTTCTAAAGGTTTGTTCCTTGCATGCAATGCCAAAGCGGTTAAACCTAAAAGTACAGATGTTGCTAAAATCTCCTTTTTCATACAACAACAACGATCATAGGGTGTAAAAAGTTTAAGCGATAAGTACATAATTACCCGCGGGCACACAAGCGGATATTTAATTACCTTTGCGCCAATTCATTAAAATTAAGTTACAGGCAAGCAATATACCGGCAAATGGACATTAGTATTTTAGGTTGCGGCTGGTATGGCACCGCGCTGGCAAAAGCACTTATTAACCAGGGCGAACATGTAAAAGGCTCAACTACTTCGCCGCACAAAAAAGATGTTTTAGCCGCTGATGGCATCGAGCCATACCTGGCAAATTTTTTGCCCGGCAGTGAAAGCTATGATGCTGATTTTTTTAATTGCGATGTGTTGTTTGTTTGTATCCCCCCCAAAAGCAGGGCGGGCGAAGCGGCAGGCTATATTTATAAAATGCAGCGCATCATTGCAGCTATCAGGCAATCCGGAATCAAAAACATCATATTTATCAGCTCAACAGCCGTTTATGCAGATTTAAATGCCGAAGTGGATGAGCTTAGCGATCCGCAACCTGTTTCAGATGCTGGCAGGATATTGCTGCAAGCCGAGAACCTTTTTAAAAATGAAACCGCGTTTAAAACAACCATTATCCGTTTTGCGGGGCTGATTGGCCCCGGCCGCGACCCGGGCAGGTTCTTTGCCGGGAAAAAGAATATACCCAACGGCAATGCCACCGTTAACCTCATCCATCTGGACGACTGTATTGGTTTAAGCCTGGCTGTTATTAACAAACAGGCATTTGGATATTTGTTCAATGGTTGTTCGCCGGGCCACCCTACCCGGTCGACTTTTTATACACAGGCATCCATCAGTTCGGGCCTGGAACCGCCACAGTTTATCCCGGAACTAAAAGAATGGAAAATTGTAAAGAGTGTTAATACTGAACCAATTTTAGGCTATCATTTCAGCAAATTGATTTAACCCGGGTTGTTTAGCAGAGGCGTGCCCATACGCTCGTTATCATTTATATTCCAGTGTTTTTTTAAGTACCACATCATCAGCCGAGCGGGCTATCATCACATCAAAAGTTCCCGGCTCCGTAACCAGTTGCATATCCGTATTCCAGATGGCAATATCCTCCGGCTTTATCGTGAACCTTACCGTTTTAGTTTCGCCAGGTTTAAGTGTTATCTTATCAAAACCTTTAAGCGCCATTACCGGCGTAGTTACCGTATTTACTTTATTGCCGAGGTACATTTGCACCACTTCTTTTCCCTCTGTTTTACCGCTGTTGGTTACATTTACAGACACCTGCACCTGCTCATTTTTGCCGAACGATGTTGCCGAGACTTGCATGTTACTGTATTGAAACGACGTATAACTTAAGCCAAAGCCAAACGGAAAAAGCGGCTCAGTTGATGAAAAAACATAGTCCTGTCCCGGTTTGCCTGGCGAACCCGGGTTATGATAAAAGCCCCTGCCGGAACTTACATGATTATAAAATACCGGGATATGCCCTACCGATTGCGGTATAGACACATTTAACCTGCCCGATGGATTTACATTGCCAAACAAGATGTTGGCCACCGCAGCACCACCTTTTTCACCGGGGTACCAGGTTTCCAGTATGGCGGGGATATGTTCTTTTTCCCAGGCAATACTCCAGGGCCGGCCATGTACCAGTACAAGTATCACCGGTTTACCGGTTTTATAAATTGCCTGCAGCAGCTGGCGCTGTACCCCCTGGGGGTTTATATCGGTAACATCATAACCTTCTCCGCAGGTAAACGGGTCTTTGGGCTCGCTTTCGGGCGCATGCCCGTTCCATCCAATGCCTGAGAATACCACACTGGTAGTACCCAGCACAACTACCACTGCGTCGCTGTTTTTGGCTGCGGTTACTGCTTCGGCAAAACCGCTTGTATCCTGCCCCGACAGGCTGCAGCCTTTGGCGTAGTTGATCCTTACTTTATTGCCCGCCAATTGTTTTATGCCGTCAAGCACCGTTGTTCCGGAGCGGTTATCGCGGGTTGAACTGTAATCACCGTATTGTACCTGATTTGCATTGGGGCCTACAACTGCCAATGATTTGAGGGTGTTGATATGTAAAGGCAACAGTTGCTTATCATTTTTGAGCAGGATGATAGATTCTTCGGCTATTTGCTGCGACAGGGCCACGTGTGCAGGAGTGTGCACCCGCTTTTTTAACTGCAAGGTATCAACCAATGGTTTTTCAAATAACCCGGCCTTAAATTTAACAGTAAGGATGCGTGCCACGGCGGTATCTATTTGTGCCTCCTTTACTTTGCCGGTTTTTACCAGTTCAATGAGCTTGCTATATACATCAGCGCTGGGTGCTTCCAGGTCGACACCCGCGTTTAGCGCCATAGGTGCCGCATCCACCGCTCCTTTTGCAATATGCTGAAAGGTATATAACATTTTCAGGCCTTCATAGTCAGAAAAAACGTAACCTTTAAAACCCCACTCCCTGCGCAATACCTGCTCCAGTAAAAAACGGTTGGCATGGGCGGGCACGCCATCCATTTCGTTGTATGACGGCATTACCGAATAAATATTAGCCTTTTGTACCGCATCACGAAAAGGTGGCAGGAACATAGACCGGAGCTCGCGCTCGCCGATAAACGCCGGTGCCAGGTTAATGCCCGCAACAGGAATGCTATATGCTGCAAAATGTTTGGCGGTACACATTACCTTATTTTTGCCTATACCTGTTATACTTTGAGTGGCATCACCCTGCATCCCGGTTACAAAGGCGGCACCTAACCGGCCCACCAGGTAAGGGTCTTCGGCATAGCATTCCTCTACCCTGCCAAAACGCGGATCGCGGATAAGATCGAACAAGGGCGATAACGCCTGGTCAACCCCTGATGATGACGCCTCATAAGCGATAACCGAACCCATTTGTTTGATGAGCGCCGGGTTCCAGCTGCTTCCCTGTGCTATAGCCTGGGGAAAAATGGTAGCCCCGGATGCCAGTTGCCCGTGCAGGCACTCGCCTATTTGTATGGGCGGGATACCCAAACGGGTTTGCTCCCGGGCGTATTTTTTTGCTTTTATGGATAACGCGGCTATTTCTTGGATAGTAACGAACGGACTTTCGCAAACCCCGTAAGCAATGGTACTATTCAGTGACCCTTTTAATGAGTTCATGCTCATCTGGCCAATTTTTTCTTCCAGTGTCATCCGGCCGAGCAAGTCTTTAACACGCTGTTCAACGGGGGCGCGGGAATCTTTATAAACCTGGGCACTGCCTGCTGAAACTATGAAAAATGCTGCTACCACTAAACTCCATTTTTTGTGCACCATGCCATTAACAAATTTATAAGTGGAACAAATATGCCCGCGGATCAAGTAATTTGCCTGCGGCTGTTTTAAGCTGCAACAAGGTTTGCTTACTGTTAATATTATTGGCAATGTAATACCCGCTGAACTCGTAAACACCTTTTTTAAGATGCAACAGAGCCTTTTGAGGTTCTGCGTAGGTGTTTTTATCGGGCATAATAAGCAGTTGGCTGCCTATAAACAAAGCCGGACTTACCTCAAAGCCCGAGGTGAGTTCATAATCGCCTTCCTGATCAATTTTTATATAGCCATTAAATTTAACCCAGGTAAGGTTGCCATCCGTTACGGGCAATACCTCTGGGTTTGCCATATTTACTACGGCAATGGTAACCGGCGGAATGGTATCCAGTTTGGCGTAGTTTGTTTCTTTGGTTTTTATTAATTTATAATCAAGACCGGCTTTTAAGCCTGCAGTGTTGATGGCCCCTGCAGCAATAACTACACGCTTTATGGTAGCGGTTTGCAGTATGCGCTGTTTGTTCAATGTCCAAGTGGTATATGTTTTTAACACCAGGCTGTCTTTAAGCGGGACATTGATATTTACAGGAAAGGCAATCGCTTTCGCTGTACTGTCGGGCATGTTATTGTCAAGCGAATATCGTACATGGGCGCCCAGCAGGGGGTATTTGAGGGTTGTTTTAAAAAGATCTGCGTTAGTAGTTATATTATCAACCCCAACAATATCGGGCAGGCGGGCGTTTAGGTTCCACAATTTAAATAAGCCGTATTGTTGCTTTATTTTGTATTCAAAACGGCTGATGTTCTTATTTTCCTTTAAACTCCACGTAAGCTCAGCAACGGCCAGCGCCCGCGGGTAAACCATATATTCCAGATGGCGAAGATTGGGCACTTTTTCGGTCCAGATATTACCCTGGGCGCCTAATATGTATTCGGCCTCGGCAGGTGTAAGCTGGCTTGAACGCGGCTCATAATTGTAAACCATTTGCCAGGTAACCGGCGGGTTCCAGCCAATCGGTTCCAGGTCCTCATTAGCCTGCGGGGCATCAAAATACATATAGGGCAATGGCGTCATGACCACATGATGGTGCATTTTGGCCGCTGTTATGCCCCCGGCTTCGCCCTGCCAGCTCATTACCGTAGCAGATTCGGCAAGCCCGCCTTGTAGTATCTCGTCCCAGCCCACCAGTTTTTTGTTTTTTGACACCAGGAATCTCTCAATCCGTTTAACGAAATAACTTTGTACTTCCTTTTCGTTCTTCAAACCTTCTTTTTTCATCAGGGCCACGGCAACCGGGCTTTTCAGCCAATCGGCCATTTCAGCTTCATCGCCCCCAATATGGATGTATTGATTTGGGAACAGCCCGATCACTTCGGTTAAAACATCTTCCATAAACTTAAAGGTATCCTCGCTGGGGTCAAGCATGCGCACACGGTGTTTAGCACCTGTTGAATCCTGACAGCCCAGTTCAGGGTACGCAAATATGGCGGCTTCACTGTGGCCGGGCATTTCAATTTCGGGCAAGATGGTTACAAACCGGTCCTGCGCGTATTTGATCACGTCGCGTATTTCGGCTTTGGTGTAAAAGCCGTCCCGGCCATCATCTATCAGGTTATCCAGCTTACGGAACTTACCTTGCTTTGCATAATAACTGATCTTTGAACCAACCTCTGTTAAACGCGGATACTTATCAATCTGGATGCGCCAGCCCTCATCATCAGTTAAATGCCAATGAAATACATTCAGCTTATAATGGGCCATTACATCAATATATTTCTTAACCTCATCAACCGTAAAAAAATGACGGCTTACATCCAAGCTAAGTCCCCGCCACTGAAAACGCGGCTCGTCGGCAATTTTACAGGCAGCTACCCGCAGCGGCTTAGCTACTTTAGCAGGCAGCAGTTGTATAAGTGATTGTACGCCATAAAACACCCCGGCGCCATTGCCCGTAATTTTTATTCCGCCGGGAACTACACTTAGTGTATAGGCGCCTTCAATACTGTTATTATTTCCGGTAATTAGTTTTATAGCATTATTGGCTGGAATGTGTTTGTAAACCTTAACCTTTAAATTAAGTTTATAATACCTGTTCAAATAGGCCTGCAGATATTTGCCTACGGTTTCACTTTGCTGATCAACCCCTATAACTGTTTTGTTGCTTAAAATAAACCCGCCTTTTTGCGCAGTTAAATGCAAGGGCTGCGGAATGACGTGTATCTGCGCCTGTGCAGAAGTTATGAATAAGGTTAAACAGGAAATAACAAATACCAGGGCAGATACCACAAACCTGGGTAAAAGAGTGGATAAGGATAGACGCGCGGGACTGGTGTTCATGTTCTTATTACCAACTATCGTGATTCCCATAGGTGTTATTTATATTGATATGCCCTGCAAATGATAACTTTCTTAATTCGCCTTCCCGTAAGTTTTTAAAGTGTAAACAAAATGATAAGTACCTGAGCCAACGTACAATTGTTCATTGTCGCCTACTTTTTGAATTCCGGTGATTTCTTTTTCGGTATTGATATCCAAACCACTCTCTGTGATCTGATCTGTTACCGCCGGTAACACTATCTGGGCCGAGGTATTGGGCGGTACAATAACATCAAGCGTAAATATGCCATTATCAATGCTCCAGGCAGATTTTACCTTGCCGTACATGGTTTCCAGCTCGGCCTGTGCGCTGGTAAGCTTTCCGCCCGGATGGGGGGCAATAATTATCTTATGAAAACCGGGGCCGCTTTCGTCAGTATTGATACCTGCAATTACCCGATACATCCAGTCGCCAATGGCGCCATAGGCATAATGGTTAAATGAGTTCATTTCAGGGTCTTCAAAGCTTTTGTCGGGTTTAATGCCGTCCCAGCGTTCCCAAATGGTAGTTGCGCCATTTTTTACCGGATACAACCATGAGGGGTATGATTCTTTCATCAGCAGATCATAAGCGATGTCAGTATATCCAAAACGGCTTAATACATGGCAGATGTAAGGTGTACCTAAAAAACCGGTGGTGATATGCTCATCATAGTCTTCAATATTATGTACCAGCCTCTTAGCCGCCGACAGCCGTAAATTTACGGGGAGCAGGTCAAAATTAAGCGCCAGCACATAGGAGGTTTGAGTACCCGATATCATGCGCCCGTTAGGGGTAACATATTCGCTTTGGAACGCCTGTTTAACATTCACCAGCAATTGTGTGTATTTTTGAACATCCTCGTTTTTACCCAAAATTTTTGCCGCATTGATCAGCAATTGTGTTGAATGAGCATAAAACGCCTGTGCTATCAGGTTTTTATCGGTAAGGGCGGCGCCATCCTCATAATTGGTACCGGCGTAAAACAGCCAGTCGCCAAAGTGGTTACCGGTATCCCAAAGATAATTACGGCTGTGCTGCTGTATATAACCTACCCAGGCCTTCATGCTTTCATATTGCTGTTGCAGTACCTGCCTGTCGCCATAGGCCAGGTAAATGTTCCATGGGGCAATAGTGGCCACATCGCTCCAACCCGATGCCGCCGCCGAAACACTATCCAAAACGTTAGGTACCACATATGGTACGGCCCCATCTTTATGCTGATCGGCCGAGAGGTCTTTTAACCATTTGGTGAAAAAACCAGCAACGTCCATATTAAAAGTGGCAGTACGGCAAAAAGCCTGCGCGTCACCGGTCCAGCCCATGCGTTCATCGCGCTGCGGGCAATCAGTAGGGATATCAATAAAGTTACCTTTTTGCCCCCATTGTATGTTATGCTGCAGCTGGTTTATAAGCGGATTTGAGGTAGAGAAATGCCCCGTTTGGGCCATGTCAGAATATACCGCGTATGCCGCCAGGTTTGTTGAATCAAGCGGCCCTTTATAACCAACAACCTTAAGGAAACGAAATCCCTGAAAGGTAAAATGAGGCTCAAAGGTTTCCACACTGTCATCCTTAAAAACATAAGTGATCTCCTGCTTGGCGGTGCGCAGGTTCTTGGTATAAAAATTACCCTTCTGGTCAAGCACCTCGGCATGGAAAAGTTTCATGGTATCACCCGCATTTGCCTTCAGTTTAAACTGCACCCAGCCTACCAGGTTTTGTCCAAAATCAACCACCCTGTCGCCTTCGGGCGTGGTAAAAACTTTGAGCGGTAAAAATTTCTCATGTTTTTTTACCGTTGGGCCAGCTGTGGCTATCAGGTTATCCTTTATGGTTTCATCTGTTTTTACAGTGTCCCAGGTAAGGTCGCGAAAAGCGGGGGTTGTCCAGCCGGGCTTTTCTTTCCGTGAGTCATAAACTTCCCCGTCAAAAAATGATGAGGAACGGATGGGCCCATAAGCCACTTTCCAGCTTTTATCAGATGTAATAAGCTGCCGCTTGCCATTGGTATAAACCACCTCAAGCTGGTAAAGCAGCGCCAGTTTTTTACCGTAAACATTTTTTTTACGATTATAAGTATACCCCCGGTACCAGCCATCGCCAATGGTTACCCCAGTAGCGTTATCGCCTTTTTGTAGCATGGAGGTAACATCATACACCTGGTATTGTATCCTTTTATTATAACTGGTCCATCCGGGTGTAAAATAATCGTTTCCAACTCTTTTGCCATTGATCTGCGCTTCAAACACCCCGTGGGCGGTTATATATAAATGAGCGGCACGTATTTTATGATCGAGCTTAAAGGTTTTACGGAACATGGGGCTTGGGCCGCCGGTAGTATCTGACTGATAATTGTTCTGTATCCATTTGGCGGTCCAGTCTTCGGGCTTAAGTAAACCCATTTTCCAGAAATTTACCATGCTCCAGGGGGTTACCTGGTTCTTGTTGTTCCAAACCCTAACCTGCCAGTAGCACTTTTGACGGGATTGCAGCATCGTTCCGCCGTAATATACAAGTACCGACTGATCTGACAGTACTTTACCTGATGTCCATAAGATGTCTTTTCCCTTTGTTAATGAAACCGCGTTGCTGCCTACCCTTATTTCATATGCGGTTTGCTGAATGTTCCTGTCGGGAGTTATCAGTTTCCAGCTTAAGCGCGGGTTGGCCACATCTACGGCGATAGGATTAACTTTATACTCGCATATCAGATTGTCTACCCTGAAATTAACCGGTATATTCTGAGCCTGAGAAAAGCCGGCATGGTGTAAAGAAAATAATATTAATATACTTAAGCATACCCTTTTGAGCACACCCTTTTTAGCGATATAATTCATGCTATTAAAATATAGCTTTAGAACGATTTTGTTTGTACATACTGCACATTTTTTGTTTTGATAATTCAATTATGATGCCTTTGTTATGATAATAACATGTAAACGTATAATGGCCCCATAAAAGTTTTATGAGGCCGCAAATACTGTACTTAATGTTCCAGATTCCCTTCATTTAACGGATATTGGAAAAGCAGCCTGATATTGGTATAGGCAGCAGAATTAACCTCCCAATATGGTTTTTTTAATGCCTTTTCGCGCACACCATGTGCCGCCATTACCGCGGCCGCTTTTCCTGTTCGTAACAGATCAAACCAGCGATGGTTTTCAAAGCATAGTTCAATTTGCCGTTCATGAGCGATGGCCGCCCTAAAATCTTCCTGGCTTGCCACGTTCAGCGCAGGGTTTGCATTCCCGGCTGTTTTATCCTTTAACCCCGCACGTCTCCTCACCAGATTCAAATACCTGAATGCATCCCCGCCACCAGAAAAGCCCTGTTCGTTGAGGCATTCGGCCAACATTAAATAAACGTCGGCGTAACGGTATACCGGAAAATTATTGCCGGTAATGCCCTGAACCGCGGCTTTGCTCTGATATTTTTTTATAAACGGCATCGTGATGCCATACTCATCGGAGGTAAAGGTTTCGTCAATGGCAGCGGCCCGTCTTTTATCGCCGGGCTCAAAAGCGTTAAGCAGGTCCTGGGTGGGTATATTCCAGCCGTTTTGCGCGCCGTTGGCTATTTCCCATCCTGTTACCGAATCATCATACACATCCCAGGGTACAAAGGTGTCAATAAAGTCGCTGCCCAGGCCATTAGACCCCTCAATATATTGTATCTCAAAGATGGATTCGTGACCATTTTCCTTCGTCATGTCAAAGTTATCGGCATAGTTGGCATTCAGCATATAAACATTTGAAGCTATTACGCTGCGCAGCAATGGTATAGCCAGATCAAATTTTTTCTGGGTCATGTATACCTCGGCCAACAGGGTTTCTGCTGTGCCTTTGGTTACCCTGCCAGAATCAGATCCGCCCGAATATTTCAGCGGCAACTGGGCTATGGCATTCTTAGCATCCGTTATAATGGAATTGTAAACCGCGTTCACATCAGCCTTTGTAGCTACCTTATAGGCATCACCTACTGACTGTACTTCGGTAAGCACCAACGGAACGGGGCCAAACATGCGTACCAGGTTAAAATAATTAAAGGCCCGCAAAAAATTAGCTTGGCCCGAAACAGCGTTAGCGGTTGCAGTATCCAATTTGGCTGCGGGTAAACGGCCCAGTATTACATTACAACGACCTATACCTGTATAACTGGCCTCAAAAAATGCTCCAACCATATCGTTGTTATTCAGTTCCCTGAATTCATCTATCTGCTCTTTATTGATGCCTGAGCGGTCATTAGGGTTATATTCATAGGATGTATTATCAGATCGCATTTCGCCCATAGCCCAAAAAGAGCCGTTGTATAAACCCTGCAGCGGCGCGTAGGCGCCATTAACGGCTTGAGTAAACTGTGCGGGTGTTTTATAAAAATTCCCTGTGTTTTGTGTGGATGTAGGCTTGCGGTCCAGGTAATCCTTTTTGCAGCCGGCCATACCTATAGCGGCAAGCACCAAAAACATGTATATATATTTTTTCATGACTTCTGTTATTATGATTTGAGTTTTCATTTGGCACCTCCGTTAAAATGTTACATTACAACCTACTGTGTAAATAGCAGAAACAGGATAGCCCGTAAAGTTCACATTTGGCGAAAGCGACCTGTTACCCTGTTGCCCCTCTATACCCACCTCGGGGTTGCCGCCCTTATAGCCGGTGATGAGGATAGCGTTTTGCGCGCTGAAATAAACCCGGAGGTTTTTACTGAATTTGGTTTTAAAGTTATATCCCAGATCAATGTTCTTAACCATAAGGTAGGAGTTACTCTTAACCCAGTAAGATGGATAGTAGTCACGGGCCAGGTCGGTATTAACCACCGTTGTAGGCAACAGGCCCGCGCCGGGCTGCTGCTCTGACCGCCAGCGCTGCGCCACCGACTTTTCTACATTGAAAACCCCATCCAGATTGGTGGTGAACTGCTTGTACATATCAAACACGTGCCCGCCTACCGAGCCGGCAGAAATGATATTCATATCAAAGTTTCTGTACGAGAAGTGGTTATTAAAACCAAAGGTAAATTTAGGAAAGGGATTACCTATAGGTCCCTGGTCGTCGCCGTTAATAACACCATCGCCATTGATATCCTTATACCTGATGGTACCAATACCCTGCCCATCAAAATGCGGGTATTTATCCAGTTCGGCCTGATTTTGGAATATACCCTCAAATACGTATCCGTAAAACTGCCCCATTGGCAAACCTACCTTGGTTATGTTGGTTGGGTTATCATTGGCGGGGGCGTCATATATTTGTGGTGTTGGCCCCAGATCAAGCACTTTATTGCGGTTAAAGGACATATTAAGATCTGTTGACCAGTTAAACCCGCTGCCAACAATATTTTTGGTAGTAAGGGTAAACTCCCAGCCACGGTTACGCACATTGCCTACATTTGACGAGGCATAACCATAGCCCGATACAATGGGTACTGGTATAATTTGCAACATATCACGTGTATAGCGATTATAATACTCCGCAATTAAATAGATACGGCCCTTGAACAGGGAAAGGTCCATGCCAATATCAAGCTGGCGGGTTGTTTCCCAGCCCAGTTCTTTATTTCCCAGCGTGGTTATGGAAGCGCCCGGAACCAGGTTGCCGCCAAATGTGTAGTTGGTTTGGTCAACACCTGGTATGTAATCATAGTTGCCTACATTGTTGTTACCTGCCAGACCATAACTTGCTGTAAACTTCAACTGGTCAATAGCGGATACTTTGGGGAAGAAAGATTCATCAGAAATACGCCAGCCGCCTGACACCGAAGGGAAAGTACCCCACCTGTGACCTGGTGCAAACCTTGACGAACCATCGCGGCGGATAGAGCCGCTTAACAGATATTTATCTTTATAGGCATAGTTTACCCGGGCTATTAACGACAGCAGGCGCCAGTCTTCGTCAAGGTTATTATCCTTTGGCGCCGTTATAATAGTACCGGCCCCTACCGAATGAACGGCATCATCAGGAAAACCTGTTGCAAAGGTAAAACGGTTACGAGATGTTTCCTGTTGAATGGAATAGTCGCCCAATACCGCTAAAGTATGGTTTCCCCATGTTTTCTTATAATTAATGGAATTTTCGTTAAGCCAGTTAAATGAGCTTGCAGATGTGGCCGAGGCAATAGCTTTTTGCTGTGTGCCATCACGGTTGGGCACATTGAAGCCGCCGAGGAACGAGGGCCTGAAATAATCCTGCGACTTGGTTTGATAGTCAACCCCAAAGGTTGAACGCAGGGTAAGGCCGGGTATAATAACCCATTCTGCATAGGAATTTGCAAGGGTACGAAACTCATTACGCTTATTGGTGGTATTCACCAGCTCGCTTACCGGGTTGGCATTCTGAAATGTCCCGGGCGAACCAATCACATTGGTAAACGAACCATCGGGCTGTTTTACCGGTACCAGCGGGCTCTCCAGATAGGCCTGACTCAACACCGCTGATTGAAAGTGACCATCTGTTTCCTGTAACCTGCGCAAGCTGTAGGTAGGCGCTATGCTAAGGCCAACACTTACATTTTTAAATACATTGGCATCCATATTTGCTTTTAAGGAATAGCGCTGAAAGCCAGTGTTCAATACAGTACCCTGCTGGTTAAAATAACCCATTGAAAATAAAGAGCGTATTTTTTCTGTACCATTTGATACGGTAACATCATAATTTTGCATAGGCGCAGCACGTGTAACCTCATCAAACCAATCGGTACCCCTGCCAAGCGACTGTGGGTTTTTGTATTCGTCAGGTATCGGCTCATTTGTTCCGTTAGCCTTATTTTTATCCTGTATGGCCTCGGTGCGCCACTGGGCAAATTCAGAGGCGGTCATCATTTTAAGTTTGGTTTTTGGCAATACGGTTTGTATGCCGGTAGATGTGTTCACCGTAACTGTCGACTCCCCTTTTTTCGCTCTCTTGGTAGTGATCAGAATAACGCCGTTGGATCCCCTTGAGCCATAAATGGCAGTAGAAGCAGCATCTTTGAGCACGCTTATATTTTCGATATCATCGGGGTTGATGGTGCTCAATGGGTTGGAATACTGATCAAATCCCGGCGAAATAGGAAAGCCATCAATAACATACAGCGGATCATCACCCGCGCCTACCGAGCCCGCTCCACGGATGTTAACCGAAACCCCGCCGCCAGGTGTGCCCGTTACCTGGTTAACAGTAACACCGGCAAGCTGCCCCGCAAGTTTCAGATCGGCGCTGGCTGCTTTGATCTCTTTAATGTTACTCATTTTCACTGTCCCTACCGCGCCTGTAACATCTTTTCTTTCCTGGTTACCATAACCTATCACCACCACCTCATTAAGCTGCGTCTTATTCTCTTCCAACACAATGGTAAGTGTGGTACGTTTGTTTACAGGTTCTTCTTTAGTTTTAAAACCCACAAACGTAAATACAAGCACCGCGTTATCATCAGCCTGCAGCGTAAACTTGCCATCAACATCGGTTGTTACTCCTGTGCTCGTCCCTTTTATTTTTACATTAACACCGGGCAGCGGGTTATTTTGAGCATCCTTTACCTGGCCGGCTACAGTTATAGGCGCCGGCGCCTCACCAACCGCTGCCACAGCATCTTTTTTATTAACTATGATAGTTTTATTATCAATAGTATAGGTAAAAGGTTCATTTTTAAAACACTGTTTCAGCGCCTCATCAAGCGATGCGTTTTTTAATGACAGGGTAATAGGCTTAGCCTGCTTAATGTCATTATACTTATAAAAAAAATAATATCCGCTCTGTTTCTCAATAGCAGAGAATACCTTTTCAATAGCAGCATCCTTAGTACTTAGCGTGATCGTTTGCGAAAAACTTCTAGCACTAAGCTGCAAACAGCCGATGATAACTAATAAGACCGTTAATTTCATGGTCAAAAACAGTTTTGAGGTTGATGTACGGGGAATGTAAAATACTTTACCCCTAAAGTTTAATTGCATAACTTAGTCATGTTTGGGTTAATGTGTCTGTTAAGGAAACTCAGTAAACTTGATCCAAGTACTTTAGTCCGGAGGTGTTGCAGCACTTCCGGCTTTTTTATGGATTAGTTTGGGCATGGTGGTTAGTGGCTTCGTCGGCGTTTAGTCATAACATGTATTTTATTTGTTTCAAATTCAGTTAATTATGGAATAACAGTTATTTTTTTGTTTTCAATTTTAAAGTGGACATTGTTTAACTCCAATATGTGCAGCACTTGCGAAAGCTTTACATTGCGCTCAATTTTTCCTACAAATTCATCATCAGGTATTTTCCCTTCATAAACAACTTCAGTATCATACCAGCGGCTAAGCTGCTTCATGATATCCTGAATGCTGGCCCGCTTAAATTCAAAGAACCCATTCTTCCAGGCAATAGCCTGATCGGTGTCGGCATCAATAACCTGTATGGCGCCTTTTTTAACAACACCCTGTTGGCCAGGCTTTAACAAATTACTTTGGCCGTCAACATTTAACTTCACAGCCCCCTGCAATAAGGTGGTTTTTACAGCCGGTTCATCATTATAGGCCATGATATTAAAATGGGTACCTAAAACCCTTACCTGCATGCTGTTAACTTTCACCACAAAAGGGCTTGCTGTATTCTTTTTTACCTCAAAGTATGCCTCGCCAGTTAGTTCGACATTGCGTTGATTACGGGCAAAAACAGTTGGAAATTTTAATGACGATGCCGCATTCAGCCAAACTTTAGTACCATCGGGCAGTATTACCTGGTACTGGCCCCCTCTTGGTGTACTGATGGTATTGTATACTATTGGATCATTAGTTATTGCGGTATTATCCTGATCTATAATATAAATAAGCTGCCCATTCGCTGATTTTTTGATGTTGACCTTTCCCTTTTTTGCAAGGTTACCTACCTTAACAGAATCAAGCACCAGTTTTGTTCCGTTTTCAAGTGTGAGTATGGCTTTATTATTTCCCGGATCAACGTCATGCTTAACCGGCTTATGGCTGGCTGTAAATGATTGGGGTGCTTTTTTCAAGTACTGATAAACCCCTATGCTTATAACGATCAATACCATTGCGGCTGCAACATTTCTTAATGTAAAAAAGCCAATCACCCGTGGCTCTCTCGGTTCTTTTGACTCCTGAACAGCCTGCTGCAGACGCTTTAACATTTTATGCTCCAGCTGCTCTTTTACCCCAAGCAGTGATTCGTCCCAATCGGCATCTGATTGAAAACTCTCAAAAAAGTCAAGCAACAGCTGTTCATCATCAGCAGATGCCGATCCGTTTAAGTATTTATCTACTAGCTTTAAAAATTCCTGTTTTTGCACAACTGAGGGTTTTATAAGGTGAGAGTATAAAAAGCCACCTATCCCCTACTTAATAATTAAAAAATTTATTAATTGCCGGGTTGTTGTTTAATTTATAATAAAGAAACAAATGATATACAGCAGGAAGCTGCTGCCGATGAAAGTGCGAAGCTGCCGTAAAGCCCTGGTTAAATGATTTTCGACCGTTTTAGTGGATATGTTCAATTGCGAAGCAATTTCTTTATGGCTTAAACATTCCTCACGGCTTAGTTTGTACACTTCCCTGCATTTTTCGGGCAATGTATCCACAACAGAGCTTACCCGGGCGGTTAGTTCTTTATATTCAATGTTGTTATAAACAGAAGGAGTATGTATACGCTCTGATACCTCATCAAAAATATCAGCCCTCACCGGGCCTGTTCGTATTTGCCGGTAAACCTCGTAGCGTATAGCAGCATACAAATATGCTTTTAACGATACCATGATCATGATACTGCGCCTGTTGTTCCAGAGTTTTATAAATAATTCCTGAATTATATCTTCGCAGGCTTCTTTATTCTTTAAAACCTGATAAGCAGCAATATAAAGCGGGGCCCAGTATTTTTTATAAACAGCCGTAAGCGCAGTTTCATCATCCAGTTTCAAGCGGTCAATTAGCTGTATATCACTTAAAGCTACTCTTTCGGGCATATTTACAACGGGGGACTAATTATCAAACCATAAGCTGATGCCAATTAATTATTAACTGAATATTTATGTAAATCCTTGCCCGAAAATCAACCTGTATAACAATCAGTTATAGGTTGTAACAATTTATGCAGTAATTGTGTTGTAAATTTTACTAAATCGACGTAAAATATGATAGGTATTTATATTATTTAACAAAAAAGGCCGCTAAAAACGGCCTTTTTTGTTAAATATAAGCTATTATCTTGATAATATTTCGTTAGCCATAGCTAATTCCGGGGCTGTAATGGTATGCGGCCGGAGATTATAAATTTCTAAGGTAACGTTGGCATTCATCCCTTTTATAATACCTACACTTTCGTTCACCCGGCTTACCGGCACGTGCGGATCAGGGTCGCCGGTGGTGATCAGCACCGGAGTTTGGTTAAAATCACCTGTATAATTAGCCATATTTAGTTTTTCGCCAATTAGGCCACCCGTAAAAGCTATTGCGCCACCATACCTGCCCGCATTGCGGGTTATGTATTCAAGTGTTAAACATGCGCCTTGTGAAAAGCCCAGGAAATAAATATTTTCCTGGGATATCCCTTTCCCCATTATATCGGCAACCAGGTCGCCAATTATGCCCAGTGCCGAATCCAGCGCCGGTTGGTTATTACTCACCGGGGCCATAAAACTATATGGATACCAGCTGTGCTCGGTGGCCTGCGGGGCGAAAATGGCATAATCATTCAATTCTAAATGATCTTTCAGTGCTATTATGCCTGATGCCGAGGCGCCCCGCCCATGCAGCATAATAATGGCCTTTGTGGCTTGCTCAATGGGTTTCCCCGCTGTTACTATCTGTTTATGATGCGTGTACATTGCTTTATATTAATGATGGCAGTGAACGTTCAAGATCTTCGCGTATATTTTCATATTGTGCAGGCAGTTTCAGGCTGTTGCCCAATTCTTCTACCGGTTCGTCAACTGAGAAGCCGGGATTATCGGTTGCCAGTTCAAACAGTACACCACCCGGTTCGCGGAAGTACAAAGAATAAAAGTAGTTTCTATCTATTTTTCCGGTAATATTCAGGCCTAAATCAGCTATTTTTTGACGATAATTCATCAATATTTCTTCGTTTTTAACACGAAATGCTACGTGATGTACAGATCCACCTGCTACATGACCTGCAACTTCCCCGGCAACCTCAACGAGGTCAACTATCGCTGCGTTTTCTACCGCATCGGTTACAAAACGGAAACGGTTCACATGCTGTTCCAATAATTTGTAACCAAATACATCGGTCAGTATCCTGGCGGTTGCATCCATTTTATTGGTGGTAATGGTTATGTTATGAAAACCACGGGTGGCGTTTTCTGCCTTAACTTCTGTGGTTTCCCAAGGCAACCTGTTATCGGCAGTTTTTGGCACGATCAGTTCCAGTTTTAAACCATCAGGATCAAGAAATGTAAGATATTGTTCGCCAAACTTTTCTGCAGGTTTGTTATACAGTACATTATTATCCTCAAATCTTTTCAACCAAAAGTCCAGGCTGCCTTCGGGTGCGCTGTAACCAATTTCTGTAGCCTGACGTGCGCCTCTCCTGCCTGCAGTAATGCCCTGCCATGGGAAAAATGTAAGAATTGTGCCTGGTGTCCCAACTTTATCGCCGTAATATAAATGGTAAGTTTGCGGATCATCAAAGTTCACCGTTTTTTTCACCAGTCTTAAACCTAATACGCGGGTATAAAAATCATAGTTCTTTTTGGCGCCCCCTGCAATAGCAGTAATGTGGTGTATGCCGTTTATTGTGTTTTCCATTGTTTTCCTTTTCTATTCAAAAATTAATAATTGTTTTAATTGATGATTCAAATTTACCGCGCAAAACAAGGTTTACACTTGATGTAGGATAAGAAATAAAGTTGGGGATGATTTTATTCAGAAAACGCGATAGCTATGGGCGGGTGATGCAGGAGAAATTCTTTTATTCGCTCTGTATAGCATAGAGATTGCTTCGTTCCTCGCAATTGTAAAGGTTTAGTAAATCGGTAACAGAATCAGGTATTTTTTATTTGTTGTTTAGGGAGACCATATCGATAGGTTTTTTTCCATTAATGCCTTGATGCGGGCGCTCCCAGTTATAGTAAACCAGGTATTTTAAGAGTTCATCCTCAAGTTCCTGAAGGCTGTCGAAGTCAGTATCTTCGATAAGGTCTTCTTTTAACGTTCGCCAGAAGCGTTCCACCTTTCCGTTGGTCTGCGGGCGGTAAGGTTGCATATAACGCCGTTTAATGCCCGTCTCTATCAACATTCTTTCAAAAGGATGGTTGCGTTTCTGCAGGCTGGTGGAGGTGCCGAATTCCGGTCCGTTATCAGCGATGACCTCCTCGAACTGGATATCGAACTCGCGTTTAAACGCCTGCATACAATGCAAGGCAGTGAACATGGTCGTAAGTGCGGTGATATCTTCCATTACCTGTGCCCAGGCCAGGCGGGAATAATCGTCCAGCACACAAAGCAGGTAAAGCTTCCTGTTTTGCCCCCGGATCACACTTTTACTCAGGTGATGACAATCAATATGCCCTAATTGGCCCATACGTTCCTTTATGATCTTCCGCTTTATTTCTTTATCCGCAGTGGTTAAACGGTTCTTAGCATACCGCTTCAGGATATTGTATACTCCTGAAGGTGACGGTGTAAAGTTATTAGCTTTTTGCTTAAGCTGACAGGCTATCTCAAACTTATTGCAGCCCCGGTCGGGGCCGCCGGATGGATCCTGGAAAAGTTTGGGAACTGGGCGGACTTGCCTAAACGGGCCGATGGATGCCCGGATTAATGGAGCAAATTCACCGAGAAACAATTGCTGACCAATATTATGCTATATATCGCTACGCCTCAGTGGTTACTGCAACATGGATTTATCGGGGCAAGCGCTTGGAAGGTTCAGATCATTTCCCTCAAGGAACATATATCAGCGTACCCACAGGTGTCGCCGCTTTTCCAGATCCGGTTTTCCTGCCCAAACCACGCTCCTTCGTAAAAAAGACCTACAATGTCGTTCACTGGACAGACTTGGATGCGGGGGGGGCACTTCGCCGCGCTGGAAGAGCCAGAACTTATGCTGGCAGATCTCCGGAAATTTGTTGAAACTGTATCAGGAGGAAGTAAGGCGTGAAGGAAGAGATCCTCGCTTCCGAGGCGCGACGCATCGCCCTAACCGCCCAAGGCTTCAATGCCTTATCACGGAATAAGCAGGTAAGCCCACTACAGATCCGAAAAGTGATAGACAAGCTGGGGCTGTTACAGGTCGACAGCGTGAACGTTCTGGTCCGTGCGCAGTACGTTCTCGTCTTTTCGCGCCTCGGTATTTACGACCATGCTACCCTGGATGCACTTATAGCGGAAAGACCAAGACGCTATTTTGAGTATTGGGGTCATGAAGCATCAATTCTACCGGTTGACTGCCATCCGCTGCTGCGCTGGCGGATGGCAGACGCTTCCCAGGGCAAGGGTATTTGGCGACAGCTGGAAATTTATGCGGGTGAAAAACGCAAGGAAGCCGATGCTTTGCTGGAACGTATACGGCAAGAGGGAAATTTCGATGTAAAGGAAACCATATGGAGTTCACCCACATCAAAACCTGTTTACAATACTAAGTTAATTGCCCGGAGACAAATGATAGGTTCTGTTTTACAGGAGTTTATGTATGCAGCGCCAGGAACGGCCAACTCACCCGTAGAAAGAATAGAATACATTAGTTTTAATAGGATCGAGGGTCGCTGGAGATCAGTTTCTATGGATATCAGGGTTCCGGTTGGGCTAATGCCTGCCGCAAGTTTCGACCGGGGGCAAGAAAGTAAAATCAGGTTAATATTTGACCCGTTCCCAATCGCAGGTAAGGGATCGTCAGTTACTGGTCAAATGTTACGAATGGACGAAACCATCAACTTTGAAGACCCTGACCACGTTGTCAAAGAGCAACATTTTATTTTGGCCGACGGCAGCGGCAAAAGCTGGCTTGCTCATAGATACGAATATACAAAGAGAAAATAGGTTGAAAACCCTTGACTTTAAGATAGCTGAGGAAGCACAAGTTTTGCGTCCGCAGGCATATCTGGAGCAGATTTAATCGACCTTGCTGACGCTGACAGCACCGATGTATCGGAAGCCGAAAATCCAGTAACCAGCCTCCCGGTGATCTTAACGATGACTGATCGTTCGTCAGGTGTATTAAAGGAATTGGCTTAAACCAGTTCCTTTGATATTTAATATCTCGTTGCTATTTCTGCACTTTGTCAGCCCGGTCCTTGCCATATAAATTGCTTTAATAAATGGTTGAACTATCATTTAGCTGGTAAAAGGGATCCTTCACCAGTTCGCTCCGCAATTACCTGGTACGCCTGCTAAGTTTGCCGCCTGTTTACGTTACGGGACGGTAAACTACCTAAATGCACCGTGCTTCCTAGTGGTAGGTTCTGTTATCATTTGCTTATTTTCCGTACGAAATGCCAAATGAACAATATCCAAACCCCAAAGCCGGCTATAAACGACGGCAATTTATTTTGTGCTGAAAGCGCTGGTAAAAAAGCCCCCGTACCAATAATATAGGTAATTCATAATAAAATGAATGTTTCTCATAATCGATCATATTATGCGCTTACAAGACTTATGGTTTTACGGTGTTCTATCGGGTCACTTTTTTCCTTTATTTTAGATTTCTGTGGCTTGGCTGGTTTCGGTTTATTCAATCCTCTAAAAAACTTCATTACAACCGCCCGTACGTTAACCGGCACCTCGGAAATTACATTTTATTGGGCAAGTCATACCTTTGCGAATCTTGCAAGAAACAAATGCCATATGGATAAAGATAGTACCGGGCATTAGAGGGGTAGAACCGCTTAATGACCGCAGTATAAGACTGCGCTTTAATGCCTCCAAGCTCTTTAATCCCGCCGTACGGGAAATGGTATTTACCTTAGTATAGCTATCTATTATTAAATGTATAATTATTACCCTTAAATGTATAAGTGGGCGGCGATGGGATGATGGAACTTTGTGGTAACAAAAAAATAAAAATGATGAACACAACAGATCAACAATCGAAAATCGTCCTGGTAACCGGCGGTAGCCGGGGAATAGGAAAAAGCATTGCCCTGAATGCCGCAAAACGCGGACTTGGCGTAATCCTCACTTATAACAGTCAGCCCGAACAGGGACAAGCGGTGGCTGATGAGATCAAGGGTAACGGTGGTAAGGCGGTCGCGTTGCAACTCGACTCGGCGGATACGCAATCATTCAGCAATTTCGGCAAGCAGATCTTGCAAGTGCTTGGAACAGAATGGGGCCGGGAAAACTTCGACTATCTTGTAAACAATGCGGGGATAGCCCAGCGAACCCTGATTAAAGATACGACCGAGGAGCTTTTCGACCAACTGGTAAACGTTAACTTCAAAGGCGTATTCTTCCTGACGCAAAAGCTGCTGCCTTTAATCGCCGACGGCGGCCAGATCATCAATATCTCTTCTGGCCTCGCACGATTTGCATTTCCCGGCGTGGCCGTTTATGGTGCGCTAAAAGCTGCAACCGAAGGTCTAACCAGATACTTTGCAAAGGAATATGCTGACCGGAAGATTCGTGTGAACACTGTTGCGCCGGGTGCGATTGACACCGAGTTTGGTGGCGGAAAGGGTGATGAGGACCACAAACAACAGCTTGCATCAGCAATTGCCCTGGGTATCGAGATAGCCGGTGGAATAATGATATAATCAACTGTTAAGGACAGGCTTTAAACCTGTCCTTATTAAAACAAGCAATGAAACATGAAACAGTTAAAAAACAAAGTAGCCTTGATCACGGACGCTTCAAGAGGCATAGGAAAAGCCATAGCGCTGAGATTCGCCAAGCTCGGCGCAGATATTTTGGTCAATTACCATAGCGACAAAGCAGCAGCTGAAGATGTAGTTAGCCAGATAGAAAATTACGGTGTTAAAGCAGTTGCACTAAAAGCAGACATATCAAAAACCAATGAGATCAATGAAATGTTCGCTTCCGCCATGAGTGTGTTCGGCAAGATCGACATTGTCGTGGTAAACGCAGGTTTGGAACTCACTGGTGTACCGGTTACCGATTATAGCGAGGATCAATTCGACCGTTTATTCAACACGAATACCAAAGGCGCATTTTTTACCATGCAGGCAGCTGCAAGGCAGATCGCAGACAACGGCAGGATCATCTATATCAGTTTCAGCACCACGGGATTACCAAACCCCGGTTATGCCCTTCACGGCGGCAGCAAGATAGCCCCTTTATACCTGGTGCAGGTAATGGCTAAGGAACTCGGCAAAAAAGGCATCACCGTCAATGCCATACTTCCGACAGCGACGGAAGGAGCCGGAATTCATACCCGTGTGAAAGTAGATGCGCCGATCCGGCAGATGATACCAAACTTTTACCCGATGGGGCGTATGGGCACGCCTGAAGATGTTGCGAATGTGGCTGAATTCTTTGCCGGAGAACTGGCATCTTTCGTTAGCGGCCAGCAACTGCTGGTTAGTGGCGGCGCATCGGCATGATCATAATTTCATATTTAACAGAATAAGTACCAGCTATGTTTACTAAATTTGAATCAGGGTTAGACACCGGTCGCATGGAGTATATAGATATCAAATCAATTGCTGAACTGCACGGTTTTTTTCATTACGATAAACCGTTGCACCCGCTTATCTCCATCATAGACCTGGCCAGGGTTGACCGCTCACAGAGAAAACCGGGAGCGTCCTACCGGCTTGACCTGTACTCCATTGCCTGTAAAAAGATCGAAGGTATCTTCAAATACGGCCGGACCAGTTACGATTTTGCAGAGGGTTCATTAATGTTTACAGCCCCTAACCAGGTGCTCACCCCGGGAATCGAAAACAAGGTAGAGGGCTGGGCCATTTATGTACATCCTGATTTTTTAAATGCGACCAGCAGAGGTCGCAAGCTATCCGAGTACTCATTCTTCGGTTATGACGCTAATGAGTGCCTGCATATTTCAGACGCTGAAAAGAACGTCCTGGAAGATTGTTTGCGTAACGTCGGTAAAGAGATCGGAAATAACCTCGACAAACATTCGCATAATCTGATCCTGACAAACCTTGAATTGCTTTTGTCTTACTGTTCACGGTTTTACGACCGGCAGTTTTTGACAAGGGTAAAAGCAGGAAATGATATTGTTGAAAAATTTGAAAGACTTTTGAATGATCATTTTGCCCAGAACTCGCTGATTGACACGGGTGTTCCGGATGTAAAGTATTTCGCTTCGCAGTTAAATTTATCAGCCAATTACCTTTCCGACCTGTTAAGCAGATACACCGGCAAGTCTACCCAGGAGCATATCCATTTGAAATTAATTGATAAAGCAAAGCATTTGTTATGGAGTACAGAAAGGTCGATCAGCGAGATCGCTTATGAACTCGGCTTTGAGCACCCCTCGCATTTCACCAAGATTTTTAAAAACAAGGTCGGACAGTCTCCGAAAGAATTCAGGAACCTGAATTGAGGACGGCAACGTCGGCCATAAAGCAAAAACCATGAAAAAATTAAATATTTCTTATCCAACAAAAGCAATTTGCCTGATGATGCTGTTCCTGTCGTTCCTGTTTTCCATTCCGGTAAAAGCGCAGGATACAGCGCACGTCCGCAATGTGGTACTGGTTCACGGTGCTTTTGCAGACGGGTCAGGCTGGCAGCCGGTTTATGAGTTGCTCACTAAAAAAGGTTATAAGGTAAGCGTGACACAACATACTCTTACTTCTTTTGACGGGGATGTATCGGCTGTAAAGCGGATAATTGATCAGCAGGATGGACCTTGCATCCTGGTTGGCCATAGCTACGGAGGAGCCGTTATCACTGCAGCCGGCAATGACCCCAAAGTGGCCGGCTTAGTATATATCGCTGCGCATGCCCCTGATGATGGGGAGTCGGAGGCAAATAACGGTAAGATGCATCCTTCCGCTTACAGGTCGCTGATCAAGGGCTCAGACGGCTGGGATTATATCGATCCGAAATTTTTCGCAGCTGACTTTTCAGCGGATCTACCAGCTTCAAAAGCTGATTTTATGGCTAACTCGCAACCGCCAACAGCAGATTCCGTATTTCATGCCATTATCAGCAATCCCGCCTGGAAAACGAAGCCAAGCTGGTATATGGTAGCTAAGTCAGACCTGATCATCAATCCGGAACTGGAAAGGATGTATGCAAAACGTGCAAAAAGCCATGTTGTAGAAATAGAAGGAGCCAGCCATTCCATCTACATCTCGCATGCTAAAGAAGTAGCTCAGCTGATTATTGCAGCAGCTACAGATACAAAACAAATAACTTCATAAAAACGGATCGGCATCGAGAGTGTATTAGCTGAAGGTCATTTTATCCGACGCCGAACATTTAGTAGCAGGGGGCGTACGTGAAAATGATACTGACCCTTCGCCGGGCGATTAGCAGCTGGCTATTTTCGGCGCTACCGGACTTTAAGGAAGATCATAAAGGTTAAGCGTGAAACTTGAGCTTGTCAACCGGAAACATAATCACGTATAATCAATACACAATAATAACGGTTCTGGACTCTCCTCTCCCTAACCTGGGTGTATCGCAAAAATAAGGTTCGAGCCTATCGTCGGCGCATCCCGGTGACAGCGACGATATTTCTCTTTACTGCCACAAAAACACATAGCAACTCTATTTGGCTCAGGGTTTTTGTATATGTAGGAAGTAGTTTTAACCTGGTTGGTAAATCATTACATTTAAGCTTTTCGCAGTAATATTCAATCAAGCCTTTAACACCATGTGATCTTTCGTTAATATAATATCCATTTTCCCTCCTGAAAGTTTGATTAAATAAGTATGGGGTAAGCTCATCTTTTATAAAAGCATGAAGTGTTATCCCTTTTTTGCAAATAACCTCTTCTTCCGGAGGCACTTTAATGCAACATCTACCGGTATCATCGTATACATGCCAATCAATATTTACGGGCAATTTGCCGCCTGTTTCAAAAACCCAGGGAAACACGGATGGATACTGATCAGTCGAATGTATTTCTAACTGATAAGTATCTAAGATTTCTCCGTTAATGTCCTCGGCGGCAATATCGGGAAGCGTTCTTTGGGTGTAATTCGTCCCGGCGGAAAGTTCGTGTCTATTACCGGCTGGAATGAGGAACAGGCCAACGGAGTCTTGAATATTGATTTCGTCATGGAAGCAGACCGCGCTCAATTAAATGAGATCGTGAAACGATTCCGGGATGGACGTTTAAAAACGAATACCGGTAACATTGTTACGCTTGAGGAGGCGGTGGCCGCATATAACTCGCCCGGTCGGGCTAAGGGTAAGACGATTGTCCGGGTTCGCCCGTAAACCAGGTCTCAATTTATATTTATCAGTGTAATCTAAATTTCCGTGACGAAAAAAGACGATTTCGATCTTGATGTGTTTCGTATCAGTCCTGACATAAATCAGAAATTAGGGTTTCACCCGGTGTAAAATCCAATACCCTTTATAGCATTAGTTTTACCAAAGGTAAAGCTAATGCTATCTTAAGTTTTTCAAATACCGTTCAAAAGTCCGCAACCACTAAAAATCCTGCGGGTTATGAACTCTGTTGCAAAAGAACTTCTTGACAAAGAAGCCATCAGGTTATCTGAGAAGTTGGAGTTGTTCAAATCTGAAGTTCCAGTGATGTTTCTTATTAGCCGGCATCAGGAATGGCGTGTAAAGGAAATTTTTGAAAGTTTGGTGGATGAAAGTACCAAAACAAACTTATGCAGGAATGAAATGATGCGAACGCTTATTCATATACTTATTCTTTTCTCCAGCTCTTGATAACCATCGATACCAATCCGTATAATGGCAATGTAATATGAATTTACCCATAGGAATAAGACAAATGATATATGCTCGCTTACGATAACCCGGATTTTGATCAATACCTATCAGAATCATGCAAAGGAAAAAAGCCTCAGGTTAAAAGATTTGAGGCTTTTTATTTATATTCGATGGTGGAGACTACAGAGATGTTCGTCCGACATTATAAACATCGGACAGCGTTGGTAAAAACACTTTAATAATGATCTTAAAAAAAAACAAATTCTATTTGCTTACTCTATTAGCCATAATGATAAAATCAGGTGGTAATTCATTAGCGGCAGATGCGACTATCTTGCCTGTAACAGTTGGTATTTCTAAAAAAACTGATGTTTACGTTGCAGGTTACTCAAATAATGATAAATACAATTATGTCGCTACCTATTGGAAAAACGGAAAGCCAGTATATCTTACGAACGGGAAGCATCAAGGAAAAGCGACCGGCATAGTTGTTATCGGAAATGACGTATATGTATCGGGTGAAGTGAATAACGAAAGACATAGTATTGCCACTTATTGGAAGAATGGAATAGCAGTAAGTCTAACTGATGGAAATAATACAGCTTCAGCTACGGGTATAGCTGTTTTTGGTAAAGATATTTATGTGTCAGGCTATGAGGCCGGCAAGAATGCATCATATGTTGCAATGTACTGGAAAAATGGAGTGCCAATTCGTTTGAGTGATGGAAGCCACCATGAGCCAACAACAGCAATTGCTGTTTCAGGTAACGATGTCTATGTAGCAGGTTTTCAACAAGACACGCAAAATTTACGCTCCAATATAGCTAAATATTGGAGAAATGGTAAAGCGGTGTTGCTTGCTCCAGTCGACAAAGAAGCAACGGCAAGTGGCATTGCTGTAGTAGATAATAATGTTTATGTGGCAGGTCAGCAGACTGGAAAATTCAGTTTTATGGTTAAATATTGGAAAAATGGGAAAGAGATCAACCTTAGTGACATAGCGGGAACAGGCGCCTGCTCACGTGCTATTGCTGTAATGGGCAATGATGTATATGTAACAGGAGCCAAAAAAGGAAGTGACTATAACCTGGTTCCTACATATTGGAAAAACGGAAAAGAGATAATACTTAGTTCGGAGACGCGTAAACGAAATGGTTACGCCGAAGCGATCACTGTCTCAGGTGGCAACGTTTATATTGCAGGTGAAGAAAATAATGGTCATTGCGATGTAGCGAAATATTGAAAAAATGGCAATGCTATCTATCTTGGTGACGGTAAGCATAATTCAGCGGCTTATGCGATTGCTGTTGTTCGAAGTCCATTAACTAAAAAGCCTGGAGTTACCGACTTGAGGCTTATCGTCTGAATGTGAGTTCCAAAGAGAATCGAACCTAATAAGTACTCGTTAAAATCGTTAACTTATCAGCGAAATGATTCAAGTTTAATCCGATTGGGGCTCATGTCACTTGAGCCACACCTGACAATTTTTGAATTATTTGCTTAAGACATTAAGCCTCACCAAGGGTTTTACGGAAGAGCAGACGTACATATTGAAAATTGGCTGTAGCGCATTGCTGGCTGCTCCAACCGCCTCTTAACGAACCCTAAATTGGTTATAAAATCGGACGATAAGAGATTCATCAACTCACATTTCCGGTATTATGCCTACCAGCCTTTTGGTTCAGCGATCCTTGCTGGTCTTTGTTTTGCAATCGAGTGGCAGCAATGTCGAATTAGCTTGGGCTATCATAAAACAAGGCCAGATCTCCACAACTTTTGCACAAGTTTCTTTCACATATATTTTAATGCCTAATTCAAATAAATTTGTAGAACCAATTCAATAAGCCATGAAAGCAAACGTTATTAAACGGTTTCCACTAAGCATATGCATATTGGGGATGTTATCTTTCCAAAGTTGTAAAAAGGACGCTCTACAGTCTAATACATCCGACAAAAACGAGTTGAGTTATGCCAATGCTATCGTAAGTTCATCAACGACATCTTACATGGTGAGCACAGTAGTTGGAGGCAATACCAGTAGCGGCTTGGCAGTTTTGCCATATCCTTTTTATATATGCAGTGAGGTTAGCGGGTCAATGTTTGTTACTTTGCCTTTCAGCAACGTAATCTACAAAGTCAGTCCACAGGGAATCTATAGAAAATACTTAAATTATAACAGTCCTTCCGGTATCAAGGCCGGGGCGAACGGAAGTCTTTATTTTATCAGCCGGTTTTTGAGTAACGATGGCCATATTGATACCAATGCGATCGTAAAAGTAGACCGAAACAAAAAGATCACCGTTTTGAAGGTTAACGAAAAACTTACCCAAATTCTTGATCTAGCCATAGCACCTGACAGCAGCATTTACATTCCTGATTATCAAAATCAACGGATTATTAAACTCACAAAACAAGGGGTTACCAGCATACTGGCAGGGAAAAAGGGTGTCAGTGGCTATGCAGACGGACAAGGGGAAAACGCACATTTCACTTATCCAACTTATGTTAAATTTGGAGAAGACGGTAACCTTTGGGTTGTAGATGGCGCAGGTAGCGATGTAGGACAAAGCATCCGGAAAGTTAGCCAGGCCGGCCTAGTAACCACTTTGTATAGATTGAAACCTGATTATAAGAATCTTCATTACATAGTAGCTTTTGCCGTAACCAAACGGGACAAAGACTTTAATCTTTCCCCACATGAAAATGTCATTTTCTTTGTCAGGTCTTTTAGTAACGGAAATAAAGTGGTGTCAAACCAATTGTTCCATCTTTCGTATAATAAAGTTCTAACACCTATAACCGGAAACATATCTGAGAATGATCCTTTGAAGGATGGACCTGCGGCAATGGCCAGCTTCAATACTCCTACAGGGATAACCGTAAATCCGAATGGTATATTCGTAGCAGACCAAGTCCATTCAGCCATTCGGAAAATAGCGAGGCAGTAAGATAGGAACAGAATTGATTTTGATTCTGTCAACTTCAGACGTCATTACTATTTATCAATTATTTATAAAAAATGATGATCCCAGGTCTCATCATTTTCTTGCAAGCTTTCATTTGATCAACTTCTTTTCCGAAAAAAAAATTAGTTCTAAAGTTTAAAAAAGGAGGTTTATGATCACCTACGGGTAATTTTCTATCACCGTTAAAAAATATATTTTTAATCTAAACATTTTCACATGGAAACAACTACTTCATTTATGGAATCTATCCTTTCTTCTACAGGTAGATTGATAAGGGCGATAATTTCCTTTATTTTCTTATTACTCGCAATCGCCTTATCTACAAAACTAATTATCTCTTCTATGCTAACCAGAGGTGATTTATCAGTTGATATGAATAAAGATGGACGCATAGTTTATAAGTGCAGCCCTTTTAGTAAAGCTGACGATAAAGTATATTCTTCATTTTGTTACCTAGTAACGAATGTTGGTATAATACAGGCATAGAAAAACTTGCCAAAAACAGCATCAGTAAAGCGTAGAGCGCATAGGTTCTGAACCCTAACTCTCCGCCAAAAGGTGAAAATGAAAAAAATGCGTTATTCGTATCGCTCAAGTTCAAAAATCATCAAAAAACGCCTCAGTGAAGCGGAAACGCATATGGTTCAGAACCCTAGCTATCCGCCTCAAGGTAAAACGATGGAAACAGGGTAATTCGTAGAGAAGATTCGAAAAAAATAGCCAAAACAGCGCCATTAAAGCGTAGAGACACATGGTTCTGAACTCGTGAACCGCACCCATTAGAAGAACTATATTACTAAATGTCGAACAAGCTGTTAGTGTTTATCTCTGCATTTCTTTAACAATGACACGACCTTAAACTGCACATCATCAATTATCCTCCAATCAGGCTTAATGTAAATATCTGTAGTTCTTGTGCTATGATCAATGTGATTTAGTGCAAATGCAACATCGTCCTTTGAAAACCGGCATTCATTCCGAGCTATACTACCAAATGAATGACGAGCACAATACGCCGTCAATGATGAAATATCTATTGCCTCACCGATTTCCTTCAACCCCTTATTCAGTGCTTTATTAAAGTTACTGGAATCCGCATATCTCTCGCGGAGTCGGTTTATATATTTGAACAGTAGCGGAGATGCCTCTGGAATTAAATTTATGCTTATAAACGCGCTATCCTTCCTTCGGCTTCTGGTTTTAGATCTATTATAATTAACCCTTTTATTCGAGATGGACGATTGGCTAAGGTCATAAATATCTTTAGCGTTCATGCCGCACATATAGAATGACAGAAGAAAAATCTCCTTTGCTAATTCTGCACGTGAACCTGGATTACATTTAAACCCGATGATTTTAACTATTTGTTTGACAGTTAACGCTCTTTTGGCCGTCATCGGAGCCTCAATTACTTTATGCTTTTTAAAGGGATAGCGCTTGATGCTGATCAAGCCCAGATCTTCATCGTTAAACCTGTCCCTTGCAGCGTTGAAAAGGGTTCTCAGGTCACGCATGTGATTATGGAGACCAGAATCAGAAAGCCCCTTGCTAACATAATAAACATCTTTGCCGAATTGATTTTTACGTTTGAACCTTCTTTCCTTTCTTAGGTACCTTTCATAGTCGGGCAACATTATCGAATTTATTCTTTCTATCTCCACCTTTTGACTTCCGAAATAATCACACAAGCTATTTATAACTGTTAATATCGGATACGCAGTCCCATTCCTGCCTTGCTCTTTTAGTTCGCTCACATATTGCCTTGCAAAAGCGATAATATCAATTACGGCGTTTTCATCGGGTTGAACTAAACGATTTGCCAATTGCTTTACGTCCAAATGCATCAGCATACAATCCAACTCCAGCAACCTCATTCGGTATTTTGCGATTTCGGTGGAAATCACGGAAAGCAAAAACCTATCTTTTATCGTAAAGTCTTTTTTAAGCTGCTTTTCCCCAGCAAAATGGTTTGTGTTAATGTAAGTAACTTTTCGATTGTGAGTCAATCGAAACTTAATGTTGTAAGTACCGTCTTCTTTTTTGTGGTGTTTGAGTACCACTTCCTTGATTGTAGCCATCCTGACGAAATCCGTTGTAAAACATTTGTAAAACATTTTCGTCAAGTTGGGCAGTTTTTCGTGTTAAACACAGCGCATCAGCTTTCAACTGACGAATTTTATTTTTATCGAAAAACCGCCCTTAGGGCATAAAAAAAGCCCTTTTACTGCTGTAAAAAGGCTTTTTAGAAATGGGTAAATGATGGGGCTCGAACCCACGACCCTCGGTACCACAAACCGATGCTCTAACCAACTGAGCTACATCTACCGTTTGGAGAGTGCAAAAATAGAAATCTTATGCCTATTTGCAAACTCTTTTTAAAATTACATTTGGCTTACGTGTTTAATTTAGAACGATTTTAATTAATCGCTAAATTTGTTGTCTATGGCTGAGCAATTAATTGAACTGAACGTTACAGGAATGCATTGTAATAATTGCGCCCTATCTGTACATAAACTGCTCGAAAAAAAAGGTTTACATAATATTTTGGTTGATTTTGCCAGCGAAGAGGTGAAGTTTTCAACCAGCGACAATACAAAACTCCCCAAAGTAATAAAAGGAATAGAAAACTTGGGATTTAAAGTTGTTGATGATATTTCGCAACATCCTCCTCTATTTTATGAAAAGGTGGAGAATAAATTTATCTTCTGCGCCCTGTTTACCGCCCCGCTCCTGCTGCACATGATATTACCCTGGCATTTTTTGCATCAGCCTGTGGTGCAATTGCTGCTATGCCTGCCGGTATTTATGGTTGGCTGTTTACACTTTGGCAAGAGCGCCTGGGGTTCGGTTAAAAGCGGCGTGCCTAATATGGACGTATTGATATTTATTGGGTCAACATCGGCATTTATTTACAGCTTGGTTGGCACCATTCAAAATTTAGGCGAACAATATCAGTTTTATGAAACCTGCGCCACCATCATTACACTTGTGTTGTTGGGTAACCTGTTTGAGAAACGTTCAGTTACCCAAACTACGTCGGCGGTAAAAGACCTGATCAAATTTCAGCAGGTTAACGCCAACAGGGTTATCAACGGGGGGATTGAAGTGATCAGCGCTAAAGATGTGCGCCCGGGCGATACCCTACTGGTTAACCAGGGCGATAAAATACCTGTTGATGGCGAAATACTGTCAGGCAGCGCATCGGTTGATGAAGCTATGCTGACAGGCGAAAGTTTACCTGTTGAAAAAGAAAAATATGATACCGTTATCGGCGGCACTTTGCTGCTCAACGGTAATATACACATGCTGGCTACCAAAGTAGGCTCCAATACCGTCCTGTCACAAATCATTGACCTGATGAAAAAAGCCCAGGCCGCCAAACCCCCTATACAAAAACTGGGCGACAAAGTTGCTGCCGTATTTGTACCTGCTGTACTCGGGATAGCCTTGCTTACCTTTATCATAACTTACTATGCTGGTCATGTCGGTTTACAGCATTCGCTTATGAATGCCATAGCGGTGCTGGTAATATCATGCCCGTGCGCTATGGGATTAGCCACACCTACCGCGGTAATGGTTGGTTTAGGTCGTGCAGCCAAAAACGGTATATTGATCAAAGGCGGTGATACAATTGAAGCCGTGGCGAATACCAAATATGTTGTGTTTGACAAAACAGGCACCTTAACTACAGGCAAGTTCCGCATTAATGAAATCAGGGCCGAAGCGGGTGTTGATATGGAGCTGATACGGGGTGTCATTATCGCTATAGAAGAAAGATCAAACCACCCGATAGCGCGATCGTTGGTTAATGGCCTTAAAAACTTACCGAAAAAAAATTTAGTGTTAAAGGTTGCCCGTGAAGAGAAAGGCCTGGGCATGCGTGCCGAAGATGTAGAGGGCAATAATTATTTCCTGGGAACGGCCAGGCTCCACAAAGACGACCATTTTAACCTCGCACTTTATAAAAATCAGAAGCTATTGGCACAAATAGCTATTGACGATGAGATAAAACCCGAAACAACAGCGCTTATAGCCCAACTTAAAAAATTGGGTATAAAACCGGTATTGTTAAGCGGCGATAAAAAAGACCGTTGTATAAAAGTTGCCGCTGCGATAGGTATTAAAGATATACATGCCGAAAAGCTGCCCGACGAAAAGCTGAAAGTTATTGACATCTACAGACAAAAAGGCAAAACCATTATGATAGGCGATGGCATAAACGATGCCCCCGCCCTTACCAGGGCCGATGTAGGCGTATCAATGAATGATGCCAGCCACGTGGCCATACAGTCGGCCGGGGTGGTGCTGTTAAATACCGACCTGCATTCAGTCATTCAGTTTTTACAGATTAGTAAACACACCTTGCTCACTATTAAACAAAATCTTTTTTGGGCCTTTGCCTACAATATTATAGCTATACCCGTAGCAGCATTAGGTTTGTTAAATCCCATGATCGGCGCCTTTACCATGGCTTTTTCTGATGTAGTGGTAATTGGTAATTCGTTAAGGTTGAAGGTGAAGAAGATTACCCCTCCTGCTCCATAAAGCGCGCGTTTTTGATTAATATATTAATAAAAAAGTTCACTTGCCCTTTAGAGGGCCGGGGGGCTTACTATATTTGCATCATGATCGAAATTTTTACAGACGGGGCATCAAGCGGAAATCCGGGACCGGGGGGATATGGAGTAATCTTGCGCTCAGGCAAGCATTATAAAGAACTGTCTGAGGGTTTCCGCAAAACCACCAACAACCGCATGGAGCTCATGGCTGTAATTAAAGGCCTCGAGGCAATAAAAACGCCCAACCAGCAGGTTATGATATTTTCTGATTCTAAATATGTGATAGATGCCATTGAAAAACGCTGGGTAAATGGCTGGCTGCAAAAAGGTTTTGCAGGTAAAAAGAACAAGGATCTTTGGCTGCGTTATCTTGATATCAGTAAACAGCACCAGATCAAATTCACCTGGGTACGCGGTCACAACGGGCACCCAGAAAATGAGCGTTGCGACGAGCTGGCTGTAGCTGCCGGTAAACAAAAGGGATTATTAATAGATTCTGTTTTTGAGGTGGAGAACGCAAAAGCCGGATTATTGTAAGTAATCTTCAAGATAAAAAATTTCATTACTATAAGGTACGAATGCTCCCGCTAAATCTCCTCGGTATAAGAGGAGATTTTGCTTTAGCCCGCCCTACCGGAGAGGGATGCGACTTCTTTTACCACGAATTCAAGCGTTCCCTTCACTCTCCCGCCACCAGGCAGCGTTCACCTAAAAGCATGGCAATACAATGCTCATAATTATCCGGCATTTGTATTTGCTCCACCTCTTTCATATAGCTTTGTTTAATCTCTTTACGTCTGCGGGCTTCAATAAACCTCCTTACCTGTTCGCGGTTTTCCAGTATAAGGCCGGGCACCTTTACCGGTTTGTTATTGTCATCTTTGGCAACCATGGTAAAGTAACTGGTATTGGTATGCAATACCGAATTGTTCTTGATATTTTCTGATACTACCCTGATACCTACCACCAATGATGTTTTACCTACATAATTAACCGACGCCATCAATGACACCAGTTCGCCCACCTCAACGGGGTGCAAAAAATCAACGGTATCAATTGAGGCGGTTACGCAATAATTACCCGCGTGTTTAGCAGCACACACGTAGGCCACTTTATCCATAAGCGACAGCAGGATGCCCCCATGTATCTTTCCTCCAAAATTGGAGTATGAAGGTATCATCAGTTCAGTAATAGTGGTTTGTGAAAAACCAACCGTTTTATAATCGGCTTGATCGGTGAGGGCTGTCATGTGATATATATTTTGTTACAAGTTTAAGCATCAACAGGTAATAATTGCAACAATTGTATTACATACAGTTAATCTGTTAAACTTAATTAAACCTTTGTGGTCTATTGCCTAAGTTAAACCTAAGCTATGACCAGACACCTACTACTTACTTTTATTTGCTTCACTTTTTTTACTCAAGCTTTTGCACAGCAAAGCCGCGAGGTTAACGGCTGGGTGGTTGACAGCATAGGCTCGGTACCGGGCATCAATGTAAAGTTAACATCTGAAAAAGATAGTATTGTTGTTGCCACCAGCACTACAGGCACATTCAATTTTCCGGTTGTAGTATCAAAAAGCTTTAAAATAACCATAAGCGGTATAGGTTACCAAACGCTTGTGCGCCGTTATACTATAGACGATGATACCCGGCCTGTAAAGCTTGATCCTATTAAAATAAAGATCCAAACCAACTTTTTAAAAACGGTTACCATTGTTGCAGCCGCCAATCCCATCACCATAAAAGAAGATACTGTTGAATACAAGGCAAGCGCTTATAAGGTTCGGGAAGGATCACCGGTGGAAGACCTGCTTAAAAAGCTGCCCGGTGTAACGGTTGATAAAGATGGCAATGTTACTGCCCATGGCAAACAGGTAAGCAAGGTGAGGGTAAACGGTAAGGATTATTTTACCGGTGACGTACAAACCGCCACGCAAAATTTGCCTGCCGATATTGTTGAGAATATCCAGGTGATTGATGACTATGGCGACCAGGCCAATTTAACCGGTGTAAAAACCGGCGACCCCGATAAAGTATTGAACATTACCATACAAAAGGGAAAAAGCAGGGGCAACTTTGGCCAGGGCAGCGTTGGTGCCGGCAATGACGACCGTTATCAGGCACGCCTGTCGGCCAATACTTTTTTGGATGCGCGCCAGATAGCTCTTATCGGCACGTTAAACAATAACAACACCAACTCATTTAATCTTGGAGGCGGTGGCGGCGGGGGCGGTCGCGCGGGTCGAGGGGGCGGCGGAGGAGGGTCGCAGGTAAGTACGGCAAACGGCATTACCACCAACCGCTCCGTGGGCACCAATTACCGCGACGACTGGAGCAAAAAGATGACTGTTTATGGCAGTTACAGTTTTGCTGATAAAGACAGGGATCAAAACACAACTACGGTACAGCAAAACCTTTTCCAATCGGGCACACTGATAAATACAGATGACAGCAAAGACCATAACCACGGCATAAACCACCGGTTTGATTTTAATATGGAGTATAAGATGGATACTACCAATTATTTAAAAATAAACCCCAGCTTTTCGTACAATACATCAAACGACATAAGTACCGATGTTTTTAGCAACACCCGGAATGGCACCCTGGTTACCGGTAATGAGCTGGCCCTAACCAATGCCAACTCTCAAAGCGGCGGCATCAATGTACTATACAATCATAAATTCCATAAAAAGGGACGTAATTTTAGCGTAAGCGCCGGCCTCAATCTCTCCAAAGGCGATCAAAGCCTTCATGATGAATATACCACTAAACAGGATTCTGTTGTTACGCCGCTTTTTCAGCAGATAAACTCCAACAACAGTTCGCAACGGGTAAATTTCCGTTTATCATACATGGAGCCAATTGGCAAAACAACCTACCTGGAGGCCAATTACAGCTACAACTACTCCAACACCGATAATAACCGTTATAATTACCGGCTTGACCCTGTTACCGGCGCCCAAACTTACGTCGACTCGTTAAGTACTGTTTATAACAGCCAGTTTATCACTAACCGCTTTGGCCTAAACTTAAGGGGCATTGGCCAAAAATATAATTATACGATAGGCATGGCCGTGCAACCGTCAACACTCAACGGCCAATCGCACAATCAGCGCTTTAATACCAATACCATGAATTATATACCTACAGCAAGGTTTATATACAATTTTTCGCGCAATCATTCTTTCACGGTTAATTATAGCGGCTCAAACAGCCAGCCGTCATTTACGCAGTTGCAGGTACAGCCCGATTATTCAAACCCGCAAAACCGGATTTATGGTAACCCGGATCTTAAGCCTTCATTCACTAATAATTTGAACCTGCGTTATAACCAGTTTGATATTGCCAGCGGCAATTCGCTGTTTACCAATTTATCATTCTCCGAAACACAGAATGCCATCGTCACCAATACCTCGCCGGTTGTCAATCCCACCTCAACGGCGGGCGGTGGCACCAATCAGCACAATACTACCATCCAGGAAACACGCTATCTGAATACCAATGGCCTTTACAATATAAATGGTAACTACTCCTTTTCAAAACCTTTTGCCGAACGCAAATACACCGTATCATTGAACGGGGGTGCCGGTTATAGTAATAATGTATCATATATTGAAGACCAGCGTAATACCGGCAAAAACTGGGTGTTGAACCAGGGCATCAGGATAAGGGCAGATATTGACAGCATTATGGATACTGAAATAAGCGGCAATTATAGTATCAACACCACGCGTTACAGTCTTCCCTCGTCATTAAACACCAACGCTAGCACCTGGACATTAGGCTTAGATGGGCGCAACTACTTCTTTTACAGCTGGGTGCTGGGCTATAACTTATCACAAACCATCAATCATGGGTTTAGCAGCACGGTAAAGGCTAACCCTACCCTGCTGAGCACTTATCTTGAATACCAGTTCCTGAAAAAACATATTGCCTCTTTGCGTTTCCAGGCGTTTGACCTTTTTGATGAAAACAAAGGTGTAAGCCGTACCATTGCCGGTAACCAGATCATTGATACCCGCACCAACCGGTTGGGCAGGTATTTTATGCTTTCGTTTACCCTGCGCCTTCAAAAATTTTCGGGCAGCAGGCCCGGCGGGGGTGGCGGTGGCAATAGAAGGAATGGCGTTGGCGGCGGCAGAAGAGGCGGCGGCAGGGGCTGATTTAAACGGGACGATGTTTTGACATTATGTAAAAGCTGTTTTATATTTACCCAAATTAATTTCTGTTGAAAAGTATTACCTTATTAATTGTCGCCCTGTTTTATTTAAATGCCGGCTTTGCTCAGGAAACCACCATACATAAGCACAGGCTTAACAACCAGATAATTGAAAAAATATCGGTATTAAAAAGCAATAAAGGTATTCGCCAGGGCTTGTACCAGGCCGTGACCGATAAAAATATAGCTGTAGCCAGCGGCAATTTCTTAAACGACAAAAAAACGGGTGTATGGCATTTTTATGACCGGCATGGGCACCTGCTTCAAAACTATGATTATACCAACAAAGCATTGTTATTTGAAGCTGTTGAGGACACCACTTCAAACCTGCGGTACTTTGTTGATAAGCTTTTAACCGATACCGACCACACCACTAAACCCGTTAAGGCTGGCGGCAGGTATTTTGGATATCTGCCCTATGTAAACGCCTTTAAACTGCCCGCAAACCTGATGGACATTAGCAGGATAGTATCCTACGCGGTTGTTGAGTTGCTGGTGAGCCCGGGCGGTCGCCTGGCTGATTTTAAGGTACATATATTCAGCGGCAATTATGAAAAAGTGTTTAACATGAATACGGATATGCCGAACGAAGAGGATAAAGTGTTTATACCTGCTACCCTTAACGGAGAACCCATTGGCTGCCGTATCATGATCAAATGCAATATTGATTATGATGGCGGACTGGAACTGCTTTAAAGGAGATAACGATACAGTAGTTAACGGGAAATAAAAACAGCCCCTTCAACTAAAATTAATACTCACCACCTGCCTGCCAGTTCAATAACCTGCAGGTCCTGAATTTTATCACCATCAATATTAAAACGCATGAGGGTACGTACCTTATGCCAGCCCTGCTGGCCGGCGGCACCCGGATTAAGATGCAGGCAACCAATGGCCTTATCGGGCATTACTTTTAATATGTGCGAATGCCCGGAAATGAACAGCTTTGGCGGATTTAAATAGATCTCCTTTTTTACCGCGGGACTGTATTTACCCGGATAACCACCAATATGGGTCATCCACACATCAATTCCTTCACAATTAAAACGCAGGTTTTCCGGGTAAACCTGCCTCACGTCTTTACCATCAATATTGCCATATACTCCTTTTAACGGCTTAAAAGCAGCCAGTTTATCGGCCAGCTCCAGGGTACCGAAATCGCCGGCATGCCAAATTTCATCGCAATTTTCAAAATGCTTAAAAACTGCGTCGTCAAGGTAACTATGCGTATCAGATATAAGGCCTATGCGGGTCATGGGGGTAAATATAGAGACAAGAAACATTAGTCGGGAAACAAGGGCGCAGAAAAATTGATCAAAAAATTGTCAGGAACTCTTTTAATATTTCCTGATATCCCTTGCTGTAAACCTTTAGCCCGTCATAAATTACTAAGCGCTCCTCATCTGCCCCATCTGCACCAAAACCAAAAGCCAATATTTCCCTGTGGGGTTCATCGTCTTTAAAAGAGCAAATGCTTATCGTTTTTTGCAGATAGAGCCGATGTTGTACTGCTAAATTTTTAACCATTGCGGCGGTACCCACTGGCAATATCAGCCAGCAAACACCATCAGTAGCAAGGTGATCAGATATGCCCAGCATCAATTCGTCAAAAAAACGAGCACCTGCGTGTTTGGCTAAATTTTTCTTTACCCCTGGCGATTGTAGCGAATTAATATAGAATGGCGGATTGGAAACGATGAGATCATATTTCCTTTCGGGATAAGCATCAAAAAATGCCTCAAAACCCGATGGATGCAAAGTGAGCCTATCGGCAAATGGCGAGTTCTTAAAATTGCTTGCGGCAGTTGTAGCGGTGCTTTCATCAATCTCACAGGCATCAATATGGGCATTGGCAAAACGCTGGGCCAGCATCAGGGCAATTACGCCGGTACCTGTGCCAATGTCTAATATGGATAATGGTTTATCTGCAGCGGTTAGCGCACCCAACAAAACGCCATCTGTATTGATCTTCATGGCGCAGCCGGCCTGGTCAACGCTGAATTGTTTAAAGCGAAAAATATTCGCCATCGCTATTTTTCATAAAGCTCCAGCGGCAAACCGTCCGGATCGGCAAAAAAAGTAAAGCGTTTGCCGGTAAACTCATCAATGCGGACAGGTTCAATGACTATTCCAAATGCTTTGATGTGGGATATTGCCTCATCAATATCATCAACCTCAAAAGCTAAATGACGCAACCCGGCAGCTTCGGGGCGCGACGGGCGGGCCGGCGGCTCCGGAAATGAAAAAAGCTCGATCTGGTATTGGTTGCCCACTTCCAGATCAAGCTTGTATGATTGCCGCTCTTCACGATAAGCTTCCAATAATATTTTAAAATCCAGTATCTCACTATAAAAATGCTTCGACTTCTGATAGTCAGAACAAATGATAGCTATATGATGGATCTTGTTCAGCTTCAGCATTATTCACCTAAAATAGTGTGCAGCACATTGCTGTGAACCATCTTCAAATCGGTAACATGTCCAAATAACTCCTGATCTACATTCAGGAAACCATTGTTAACGGTACCCAGCAAGCTAAATTCAACCTCACTGGTAGCCATAAATTCAATAAAGCGTTCCTGCTCTTCGGGGGCTACAGTTACTATTACCCTACCCTGCGCCTCACCAAAAAGGAAAGCGTCTTTACGGATAGTGTCGTCTGTTTCAATATCAAAGCCCAGTCCGTTTGGCATAGCTGCCTCTAACAGTGCAATGTACAAACCGCCATCGGCCACGTCATGCGCCGATTCTATGACGCGGTGCTTGATAAGCCCTTTTATGGTTTGCTGCATATCATATTCCTTATCAATATCAAAATAAGGAGCCGGCGCCTTTAAAATTTTATGCCAGGAGGCCAGGTATTGCGACGACGCGATATCATTTACCGATTCGCCAATTAAATATATGGAATCGCCGGGCTGTTTAAAGTCGGCGGTCATGATATTATCTACATTATCCATTACCCCAAGCATACCAATGGTTGGCGTAGGGAATACTGAACCACCATCTGCCGACTGGTTATAAAAACTTACGTTACCACCTGTAACCGGGGTTTCAAACTTACGGCAGGCATCGCCCATACCTTTTATGGCACTTACAAACTGCCAGTAAACCTCAGGATTATAAGGGTTGCCAAAGTTTAAGCAATTGGTTATGGCCACAGGTTCGCCACCGGCGCAGGTGATGTTACGTGCTGCTTCGGCAACGGCAATAGCCGTACCTTTATATGGATCGGCATAAACGTAGCGTGAGTTACAGTCTGTTGTTAATACAATTGCTTTATCAGTATCCTTAACCGCAACAACCGCCGCATCGCAAGCCAGGTTGGCGGTCATGGTTTGTACGCCCACCATGCTGTCATACTGGTCGGTTACCCAGCGTTTTGAAGCCAGGTTAGGGTGTGCTGCCAAATGTTCGGCAACTTCAACCAGGTTAGCCGGTTCAGGTACATCGTTTATATTGAATTTCTGATTTTCGGCATAATAAGCAGGTTCGCGGTATTCGCGCTGATAAACAGGCGCACCGCCACCTAATACCAGATCATCAGCAGGCACATCGGCTACTTTTTCGCCGTGCATGTAATATTCTAAACGTTGGGTATCGGTAACTTCGCCAATGATGGCACAGTTCAGGTCCCATTTATCAAAAACAGCCTCTACTTCTTTTTCACGTCCCTTGTATACCACAATAAGCATACGCTCCTGCGATTCGGAAAGTAAAATTTCGTAAGGCTTCATATTTGGCTGCCGGGTTGGCACTTTATCCAGATCAATACGCATACCATGCTCGCCCTTTGCCGACATTTCGGAGTTGGAGCAGATGATACCGGCAGCGCCCATATCCTGCATGCCTACTACAGCGCCGGTCTTTATTACTTCTAAAGTAGCCTCAAGCAGCAGCTTTTCCTGGAACGGGTCGCCTACCTGTACGGCCGGCAAATCGTTAACAGAATCGGCGGTGATATCTTTTGACGCGAATGCCGCGCCGTGAATGCCATCCTTACCGGTTGCAGAACCAACGATATATACCGGATTGCCCACGCCGTATGAGGTTGCCGAAACGGTTTCGCCCGCTTTAACAATACCCGCCGACATAGCGTTAACCAGGGGGTTTACATTATAACAATCGTCAAAAAACAATTCGCCGCCTACCGTTGGAATACCAAAGGCATTACCATAATGGCTAATGCCTTTTACCACACCTTTAACAAGCCATTTGGTTTTATCAAGGGTAAGATCGCCAAAACGCAGCGAGTTGAGCTGAGCAATGGGCCTGGCTCCCATGGTGAATATATCGCGGTTAATACCACCTACACCTGTTGCAGCACCTTGGTAAGGCTCCAATGCCGACGGATGGTTATGTGATTCTATTTTAAAAGCACAGCCAATGCCATCGCCCAGATCAACAAGGCCGGCATTTTCTTCACCTGCTTTTGCCAGCATGCGCGGACTATCCTTAGGTAAAGTTTTAAGCCAGGTGATAGAGTTTTTATATGAGCAGTGCTCGCTCCACATTACGGCGAAAATAGAAAGTTCGGTAAAATTGGGTACTCGCCCTAATATTTCTTTAATACGTTCAAATTCTTCGGGTAATAAGCCTAAATCTTTGGCGGTTTCAACGGTGGTTAATTCCAGGTGCTCCAATGTACTATTGTTTTATTTGAAAGGATGCGCAAAATTAAGAAAAAAGGGTGAAAGGAGAAAGGTAAAAGGCGAAAGGTTTTGGGCGGGTAAGTGAGCACAGGTGCGCTATGTTGAAAGTTACTTCTATCGCGGTTCCGCTGTCCGAAGTCTCTGACTTCGGGCCATTATGAAGATAGTCTTCAGACTACCGGATTTTCAATGTAGTTGCAAACTACAGGTCGCTATCTGAAGTTCCGCTGTCCGAAGTCTTTGACTTCGAACAGCGCGCAGCGGCACTTTGAACAGCGGGGATTTAAGGTTAAGTAAGCATATACTGCCGAGAAACATTTTGAAGCCGTTATCCTCGTGCCTTTTGTCCCCAATTCCCTAATTTTGCTGCATGAACCCCATCCACCTCATCAGAACCAACAGTGATAACCCCGATTTTAGAACCCTGATCAGTGAACTTGATGCTGACCTGCGCCGCCGCAACGGCGAAATGATGGACATTTATGATCAGCATAACATAATTGAAAAAATTGACACCGTTGTTATAGCTTATTTAGACAATAAACCTGCAGGCTGTGGATGTTTTAAACTGTACGATACCGAAGCCGTGGAAATTAAAAGAATGTTTGTTAGGCCGGAAGCGCGGGGAAATAACATCAGCAAGATGATATTGAACGAGCTGGAAGACTGGGCGCGCAGTTTAGGATTTAAGCATACCGTGTTAGAAACCGGTGCTAAACAAGTAGAGGCATTGGGCTTATATCCAAAAGCCGGCTATAAGCCTATCCCTAAATACGGACCATATGTTGATCTGCCGGATAGCATCTGTTTCAAAAAAGCATTATGACACTTTATAACATATTCTATATTATAAACAGGGCAAGCGAAAAATAATCCGCTTGCCCTTGTGGTTATGTAACGATTTCTGTTTCCCCCTTTGAAGCGCTATAAAACCACGTTATCTTGATCATATAAATACCTCTGCCTTGTTATTCGCTTAACTGAAAATTAATTGGAATTTCATATTTAACACGTACCGGTTGCCCGTTTTGAACGCCGGGCCTCCAGGCTTTGGCCAGTTTGAGCACACGCAAGGCCTCCTCATCAAACCCATATCCTGCGCCGCGTTCAACCACTATGTTTGATAAATGACCGTCTTTTTCAACAATAAAGCTCAGAAAAACCTTACCCGAAACACCCTGCTCCTGCGCAACTGCCGGGAACCTTAAGTTTTTTTGCAGGAATTTGGCCCAGGCAGCCGCACCGCCAATTGGTTCGGGCATTACTTCGAGTAATTCTCCGGGAGAATACACTTTATTGTCAGTCTGGGCAACGCCAGGGCCATCACCCTTATCAGCCTTGTCGCCCAAAACATTGCCGGGCTTATCTACACCTTTGCTGTCAACATTACTTATTGTGCTTTTCAATAATTCAGCGGTGGTGTGGGGTTGTACCGGCGGGTCGGCAGGCACAACAACAGGCGGCAAATTCTGAACCGTTTTCAATGCAGGCGCTGGCTTTGGCGGAGCGGCCGGTTTAGCCGGCGCGACTTTTGGTTTCTCAATTAGCTTTTCTGTTTTGATGTGCTTCATATCGATTATCGGCACGTCAATTATCCGCAGGGCTGGTGTGGGCTTTGGCTTAAAAATAATGCTTGCCGCAACCAATACGGCCACACCCGCAAAGGTGAACCCCATGGCTTTTACCATGTTACGGCTATAATGCCGTCTTAAATCATAAGCACCGTACGCTTTGTTACGATGGTCAAATACAAGGTCGAGCCACTCGGCGTTGTACAAATCAAATTTGGCAACATTCATATTTATCAGAATTAAATTTCTTATAAAACGAATATACATATATAATATTTTATAAAACAACATTTATTTTAAAATAAATTTCATCAAAATTTCATCATTTTGCGGTTTTTCATATAAATGATTATTTCAGATGAAATAAATCCAAAAAGATTATTTTTTTTTAACATTTACTGTGATTTACGAGGATTTAAAGCACAATTACCTGCATATTTATCATTCAAACATATAAAAAGTTAAAATATTTATAAAAAACATGTATTTATTTTAATTTTTTATTACTTTTAAACATGATTAACAGGCTTTACCAATTTACTGCCTTTATTTTTCTCCTTTTTTCGGGCTTTTCGACGTCCGCAAGGGGAGTTAACTTCCATTTTAATCATAAAGACCAAAAAAAAGCAGCAATAAGAGCAGCAAATCCAAATCATAAGCCTTTTAATTACGAGTATAGCATTGATAATATACCCGTACAGATAATTAATATTCAGCAACAACATCGCGGAACGCATTCACTGCACGCTTTTTACCACGATCCTGCTTTTCATGCGGTAGGAATTAAATATTTAAATTTCATTTGCGGCTTCGGCACAAGTGAATTATCACGGTTTCGCAAACTCATTCTTTTTCCGTTTCACGCTTTTTGGTAGTAGAAAAACAATTTCATCCGGATGCCCTGATTAAGCACCTGGATTTTATTGTTTTTTTAAAATTTAGTTTTAATACTTTGCGGCATTTTGATTGGGTGCCGGTAATTTATTAACTTTAATACTGCCTGGTATTTTGATTGGGTACCAGGCAGTATTAATAAACTTTATAACTTTCCCTAAAACCCGAAACATGAAAAAATTCATACCCTTTGGCGTACTTATAATTGTAATTATACTTGCTCTTATAAATCCATCCGTTACCCTTACAACCATTAAAGACAGTAAAATTGATACCGGCGACACAGCCTGGTTATTGGTAAGTACTGCACTTGTACTGATTATGACCCCTGGCCTCGCGTTTTTTTATGGCGGTATGGTTAGTAAAAAAAATGTGCTCTCAACCATGCTGCAAAGCTTTGTTTGTATGGGCGTTATTACTGTAATATGGGTTATTTTTGGATTTAGCCTTGCCTTTGGCGACTCCATTGGCGGTTTCATTGGCGATCCGCGTACCTTTTTTATGATGAAAGGCACCCTGGGCAATGCTACCTGGAAACTGGCCCCAACCATACCGTTGGTGCTGTTTGCCATGTTCCAGTTAAAGTTTGCGGTAATTACCCCGGCCCTTATCACCGGCGCGTTTGCCGAGCGTATCCGCTTTAACTCTTATGTAATATTCCTTTGCCTGTTCATGGTATTTATTTATGCCCCCCTTGCCCACTCCACCTGGCACCCGGACGGTTTCCTTTTTGGTAAAGGTGTACTTGATTTTGCAGGGGGTACTGTTGTACACATGTCTGCAGGCTGGGCGGCCCTTGCGTCGGCATTGTATTTAAAACAACGTAACGACCAGGCACACTCTCCTGCCCGTATAAGCTATGTACTATTAGGTACAGGTTTATTATGGTTTGGTTGGTTTGGCTTTAACGCCGGCTCGGCATTAGGTTCGGGCACGCTGGCTGCAACAGCCCTGGCTACCACCACTACCGCATCGGCAGCCGCTGCAATGGCCTGGATATTCTTTGACATACTGCGTGGTAAAAAGCCAGGCGTTATGGGCGCATGTATAGGTGCAGTTGTAGGCCTTGTAGCCATTACACCCGCGGCCGGTTTTGTAACCATACCCCATTCACTAATTATAGGTATTGTTGCCGCAGTGGTAAGTAACCTGGTTGTGATCTGGAGAACATCAACCAGCATTGATGACACCCTTGACGTATTCCCCTGCCATGGTGTAGGCGGTATGGTTGGTATGTTATTAACCGGTGTATTTGCACATCAAAATGTAAACTCAGCCAATACCACCGGCAATGGATTATATTACGGCGAAACCCATTTATTTTTTATTCACCTCGTAACTTTAATAGGCGTTTCCGCCTTTGCATTCTTTGGCTCATTAATATTGTTAAAAATTACCGATATGATCAGCAAGCTGCGCGTAACACCTGAAGAAGAACTGGCAGGTCTTGACGCAAGTCAGCACGATGAAGGACTTTAATCTTTCTTTACAAAATCAAACCAATAACTAAAAAAACTAAAGCCGCATTTTTAAAAATGCGGCTTTTTTATTTCATAAACCCGATTGGTTTTATTCCTTCTTACACGTGATGTGTTGCAAAAAGCGTTTGTCAACAAGGCCGTCATTGCTGGTACCGGGCAATCGCGAGCGGTGCATATTAGCCCTGTATGAGTGCGAGTACCACACCATAGCTCACAATTGACATAAAAAGAAGTTTGTCATGCTGAACAGAGTGAAGCATCTTCTTCGATAGAACCGCCAGGACTCAGCCGTGCGAAGATCTTTGGTTCCGCTGCCATGAGGTGTCTACCTTCGCAGAAAAGAGAACAGGTTATCCTAAACTTGTTTCAGGAACTCTCAGGCCGGTTAGCATTTCTATTATACAGCCTTAATGATGGGATGCCGAAACAAGTTCGGCATGACTTCATTGTTTAATAAAGGCTCACCGAATCACCATTCATTACTGCAACTCACTATTCACGACTCACCACTCACCAACTCACCACTCACTATCTCACCACTCCTTTGTCGATATTTTCTTGATTTTTTTATCTTCCTTAGGCAGGGATGATGTTTTAAGCATATAAGCCTTTAAAACGCCACCTACCTGTTTACTGTTGAGCAGCATCCTTTTCAGGTATTCATTAAAGTCGTCCTTTTCAATTTTACCCTGCGTGTGTTCCATGGCTATATTAATGCCAGGTACAGGCTCATAGGCGTTGTAACGGTTACGCTGGTATGGCGTGTACACAAAGTCGGTAAACCAGTAGCGATATTTGGAGTCTTTAACCTCAATCCTTGCGGTGTAGCTTATGGCGCCATCTTCATGGGCCGTTATAAATGCTTTTTTTGATACCGGGAAACTCCCCTTACCCGTTACCACCCCTTGTTCCTTATCGGCTGTAACCAGGGTGAGTTTATTTTTAAGAGCCGCCGTTTTCATAAAATACAGCGCCCTGTTATATAAGGTATCCTTATTTAAACCGGGCTGACTGGCTGTTTGATAATAGATGTATTTATCATTTTCATCAAAAGACAGTGAATCCTTTTGCGCGGCCGCAGCCTGGGCAAACAGGATCCCAATAAGGGCCATCAATATATTTTTCATCAGCATGGGTTATTTTTAGTATCGAAGCAAACCTGAACCGGTTGTTTTTTTTACTCCGTTTTTTGCTATAAAGATAAAAGCCGCTCCGGTTAATCGGAACGGCTTTTGGTAAAAAGATATCATTTATTTTTTAAAACGCATATACAGCTGCTATAACAAACTGTGAAGCATTTTTTGAAGGCTCGCCCGAGCTCTTGGTAAACGCTTCGGCCGAGTTGTTATCTAACCTGAACTCAGGGATCAATGATAGCGGACCGGCCTTGATGTTGGCGGTAAATGTTACTGCCGTTACATGCTCGCCAGGTGTTGGGCCTGCCAGCAAAAAGTCGCCGCTCTTGGTTTTAAAATACTCACCCCTTAAACCCAAGGTCACATCTTTTGATACGGCCAGCTGAGGGTACAGCGCCACGCCGGTAAACCCGCCCTTGGTGCCATTGGTAGCTTTGTAATCAGCAGCATTCAATCCCAGCTTAAATGCGTCAGTGATCTGGTAAGCGGTGGTCAGGTCAAACTCGGTACCTGCTGTTCCGCCGGTTATCACGTTCAGGTATGCTGTCCAGCCTTTTACCGGGGCTATCATCAGCTGGGCGCCAAAGTTATTTAAGCCTGTATTGGCCTTATACGCATTCCATTGATCATTAAAGATACCCGCCATCAGGCTTACTTTGTCTGAGAAGGTATAGGTGGCTTTGAAACCTGCATTCTGGAACGGACCATTGGTAAACATGTACGAGGTAGAGTAGTTAAAGTTACCTACCGGGCTTATCACTTCATAACCAATAAAGGTTGCCATGTAACCACCGGTCAGTACAAACTTATCGGTCACATCGTATGACATGTACAGGTTCTGGATATGGAATGAATCGCCATTGTCACCCGCGTTAGGGATTGATTGTGACTGCCCCCTGGGACCAAACGACAGCTCGCCTACAAAGGCTGCTTTGCCCACCTTTTTCTTCAGTCCAAGATCTACCATACCTATCGACATGGAGTTATGGTCCGTTGCAAAGCTGGTAGGTATATTAGCGTGCTTGGAAAAGTCATATTTATAGTACGCGTCAACAGATCCCGTTATTACCAACGGTGGATCTGTTTTGGTACTGTCCTGGGCTTTAACTGTAAAAGCCGCGATAGAAAACAAACATAAAAGTAAAGCTGTTTTTTTCATGATAACGATTTAATTGTGAATAAACTTTAATTGTTAATTGATTTTGATTGATAAAATACTACAGAACAGTAACTTAATTGATTTAGGGATCTTTTATCGTCGGCATAAAAAATCCCTGTGCAGCTGGCTATCATAAAAAGCCGCTAACCAACCGCACAAGGTTTTACTTATCTTATACAGAATACTGTTATCTATTCTTTTTAAACTTCTGAAGTTGATTTTACTCCTTTGTCAAAAAGACCGCTTAAGCTAACCTCTTCTTCCTGGGCCGGGTAAACTTCAATACCGTGGTCAAATATGTCAAGACCACCAACACCTACCTCACCATGCTCTTCAACACGCAGTCTCCATGGGTTAGGCAATTTGTTAATGATGTACATCATAGCAAATGTTACTATAAACACCGCGGCAGTGATGGTAAAGCTGCCGATAGCCTGCGCTTTAAGTACACCAAAACCTCCACCATAAAATAAGCCTGTAACGGGAGCTGAGTTATCGGCACCGGTTGGGCCTGTAGCGCCAAACTGACCAGATGCAAATAAACCTAAAGATAAAGTACCCCAAATGCCATTTAAGCCGTGAACAGAAAATGCGCCAACCGGATCATCTATACGGAACCACTCAACAATATAAACACCGGCAAATATGATGAAACCGGCAACACCGCCAAGCAAAATTGAACCCAGCGGGCTTACCCAGTAACATGGACAGGTAATTGCAACCAACCCGGCAAGAAAGCCGTTTATAGTAAAGGCCAAATCAAATTTGCCTTTTGTAGGGCCCCACCAAAGCGCGGCAAGCATGGCGGTAAAACCACCGGCGCAGGCAGCAAGCGTAGTGTTGGCAGCAACACGGCCTATACCGGCTCCGTCCATTGCAGACAGTGTACTACCCGGGTTAAAACCATACCAGCCAAACCATAGTAAGAAACCACCCACGGCGGCTACTAATAAGTTATGACCCGGAGGTAAGCCTCCTTTTTCTTTATCATCGCGGGCAAATATGCGTCCTAAACGTGGCCCTAATACCATAGCGCCAGCCAATGAAGCTACACCGCCTATGGTATGCACCACAGTTGAACCTGCAAAATCACGGAAAGGTTGTGCACTTATAGATTGGAAGATACCTGAAGTTCCCATTAATGCAAGGAAACCATCCGGACCCCACGCCCAGTGACCAATTATTGGATAAATAAAACCTGTAATACCTATACTGTATAAAATGTCGCCGCGGAAACTTGTACGGCCTATCATTGCACCCGAAACTATGGTTGAACAGGTATCGGCAAAAGCGTACTGAAATATCCAGTGTGCCAAAATTGGGATACCTGTTGCGCCATAAGTAGCAGGGGTGTTTTGTAAAAAGAACCAGTTAGTAATGGTTTTTCCGTCAGCACCAAGTCCGCCCCAACCAATAAAACCATTGCCATTACCAAACATAAAGGCATAACCTATTGCATAAAACAATAACCCGCAAAGGCATGTATCAAAAATACATTCCATTAAAACGTTCACCGTTTCTCTTTTGCGGGCAAAGCCAGCTTCAAGCATAACAAAACCCGCCTGCATACCAAATACTAAAAAGGCCGCAACCAGGGTCCATACCGTGTTTACGGTATTGATCAGTGCTGTTTCATGAGCGGTATAGGTATCGGCAGCATGGGCCGATGTACCCAATATACCGGGTAAACTAACCATTGCCACAAGTACCAGCAATAAACCAATCATCTTTCCTGTTAGAATGGTAGCTCCCAGCGCCCATTTCTCACGTGACAGTTGTCGGACTGCACTCAGGAGGTTGTGTTTTGTTGAACTTACTTTCATTTGTTTTTTAATTTAGTTTGATTGTTTTTTTAAATTAATTTAGTTTGATTGTTGTGTATATAAATTTTGTTTGATTGCACTGCAAAAAATCCTCCTCAAAGTCTCCCAAAAAATCATAATTACCGAACTCAAGGCTATAATCTTCTTAAATTTTATTAAAAACACAATAATTATCATGTTTCTGTAAATTATTTTCTGAAATTATGTAGTTATTTTAACAATAACAAATTTTTAACAAAAAAATAACAACATTTTATTAAACATTTACGAAAATTGTAAATCAAAACACAAAATTGGAATTAATTTTAATGTCTTTTGAATACTTAAAGCGTATTAATTGAAATTACCATCAATAATTTTAACAAAAACACATCTTTTATCCAAAAAACCACACTTTAAACAGGCTAAATCGAAAAAAACCAATAAAAAACCATCCAATTAGCACTTTTCAATCAGTTTAAACAACAATAATTTATTTAAAGCATAAACCCGGGCAATGAAGATGATTTGTTATTTACATCATATTTCCTTCAATTTTTATGGGTTATTTAAATGATAGTTCTATTTTTGAATTTGCCTTTTATTAAACCGCATATCTTATGTCTAACATCCGATTTAAAGCACTGCAGGACGTTCTGAGCAGATCCATACCTGAAGTGAAACCGCCTTCTTCAAAAATTTCAGATTATTTTGGCTCTAACGTTTTCGATAAAAAGAAAATGAAGGAATACCTTTCAACCGAAGCTTATGAGGGTATTGTCAATTCAATTGAAAAAGGAGAGCCAATTCCGCGCGACCTTGCCGAGCAAATTGCCGCCGCCATGAAATCATGGGCTTTGGGTAAAGGGGCAACACATTATACACACTGGTTCCAACCGCTTACCGGCACTACAGCCGAAAAGCATGATGCTTTTTTTGAACCTACTGCCGACGGAGGGTCGATTGAACGTTTTTCGGGCGATGCCCTGGCGCAACAGGAGCCAGATGCTTCCAGCTTTCCAAGCGGCGGTATTCGCAATACTTTTGAGGCCCGCGGCTATACCGCCTGGGACCCCTCATCGCCGGCATTTTTAATGGCCCGTACCTTATGTATACCAACCGTATTTGTATCCTATACAGGCGAAGCGCTTGATTATAAAGTACCTTTATTAAAGGCCCTTAATGTTTTGGATAAGGCAGCGGTTGATGTTTGCCACTATTTTGATAAAGGTATTGAAAAGGTAAACGCCTCATTGGGTATTGAGCAGGAGTATTTTTTGGTTGATATTGCCTTATTTAATGCCCGGCCCGACCTGTACCTGACAGGCCGCACGCTGTTTGGCCATATATCGGCCAAAAACCAGCAGCTGGAAGACCACTATTTTGGATCGATACCTGAACGTGTATATGCTTATATGCAGGATATGGAGGCCGAAGCCTTATTATTAGGTATACCATTAAAAACACGGCACAATGAGGTTGCACCATCGCAATTTGAGTGCGCTCCTATTTATGAAGAAATAAACCTGGCAATTGACCATAACCAACTGTTAATGGACCTGATGGACAGGGTTGCCAAACGCCACAACTTTAAAGTGCTGTTGCATGAAAAACCTTACGCGGGTATTAATGGCTCGGGCAAGCACAATAACTGGTCGCTGATAACCAATACAGGCAAAAACCTGTTATCGCCCGGCAAAACGCCTAAAAATAACCTCATGTTCCTTACTTTCTTTGTAAATACCATCAAAGCGGTTTATGAACATGCCGACCTGTTAAGGGCATCTATAGCCTCGGTAAATAACGACCATCGTTTGGGCGCCAATGAAGCGCCGCCAGCCATTATTTCGATATTCCTGGGTAGCCAGCTTAATGATGTGCTTGATGAGATAGAGACCTCAAGGATCAGCAAAAAAATCAAGGAAGATAACCTGTTATGGCAGGGCATCCCCAAAATACCGCAAATTTTACCTGATAATACCGATCGTAACCGTACCTCGCCTTTTGCATTTACCGGCAATAAGTTTGAGCTGCGGGCTGTTGGCTCATCAGCAAATTCGGCAAGCCCCATGACCATATTGAATATGATAGTGGCCGATCAGCTTAAAAAATTCAAATACGATGTTGACAAACTCATTAAAAAAGGCGAGAAAAAAGACCTTGCCTTATTAATGGTGATTAAAAAATACATTAAGGAATCAAAGAACATCCGCTTTGAAGGCAACGGGTACAGCGAGGCCTGGGAAAAAGAAGCGGCAGAAAGAGGCTTATCTAATGTAAAAACCACGCCTAAAGCGCTTGACGCCCTGTTATCAGAAAAATCAGATATACTCTTTGCCGAAACCGGTGTATTCAGCCCGCGCGAAGCCCATGCGCGCCATGAGATTTTGCTGGATAGTTTTTACAAAAAACTCCAGATAGAAGCCCGCGTTATTGGCGAACTGGTTATGAACGTGATCATCCCGGCCGCGATAACTTATCAGTCGAGGTTAATTGAAAATGTTAAAGGCTTAAAAGACCTTGGCCTGGCCGATACCACTTACGCTGCCCAATTAGACATTATCAATAAAATTGCGGAACATGTAAACTTTATCAAGAGCAATGTTGAGCAAATGGTTAACGAGCGCAAAAAAGCCAATGCTATTGACGATATCCGTCAGCGTGCTATTGATTATGACGAAAAGGTAAAATCGTTCTTTCAGCCAATCCGCTACCAGGTTGACAAATTGGAGCAACTGATTGATGACACCTTATGGCCGTTACCAAAATTCAGGGAGCTGTTATTTATAAAATAATTTCGTTTCAATTACATTAATTTATCGGAATGGCACTAATTAATAATTAGTGCCATTTTTGTTCTTTTTTTTCAAAATTCGTACACTTTTTACCTGTCAGGCGGCTTAAATTGATGCAAATAGTGTTAAAATTAGTTAGTTTTGCCCATGATTTCTTCGCAACGATATGATCAACGTGGCGTATCTGCATCAAAAGATGATGTACATAATGCAATAAAAAACATTGATAAGGGAATTTTTCCGCAAGCTTTCTGCAAAATTATACCCGATATTTTAACCGGCGACGCCGCATACTGTAACATTATGCATGCCGATGGCGCTGGCACAAAGTCCTCATTAGCATACACTTACTGGAAAGAAACCGGCGATATTTCGGTATGGAAGGGTATTGCCCAGGATGCTATTATCATGAACCTTGACGACCTGCTATGTGTGGGAGCAATTGATAATATCCTGCTGTCATCAACCATTGGCCGCAATAAAAACCTGATACCCAGCGAAGTAATTGCTGCGATTATAAATGGCACCGAAGAAATACTAAGCGAATTGCGCGATGCAGGTATCGGTATATACTCCACAGGTGGCGAAACCGCCGATGTTGGCGACCTGGTACGCACTATTATAGTCGACTCTACTGTTACCTGCCGCATGAAACGCGATGAGGTAATTTCCAATCATCGCATTCAGCCAGGTGATGTAATAGTTGGTTTGGCCTCTTATGGTCAGGCCAGTTATGAAAAGGAATACAACGGTGGTATGGGTTCAAATGGCCTTACATCTGCCCGTCATGACGTATTTAACAAAACTATTGCCAGTAAGTACTCGGAAAGTTATGATGCTGCCATCCCCTACGAGCTCATATTCAGCGGGAGTAAAAACCTTACTGATCAAATTGATATTGGCAACGGCCAATCGGTAACGGCTGGCAAACTGGTGCTGAGCCCTACCCGTACTTATGCCCCGATCATTAAAAAAATACTGGATGCTTATCGTAATCAGGTACATGGCATGGTGCATTGCAGTGGCGGCGCTCAAACCAAAGTACTTCACTTTATTGACAACCTGCATATTATAAAGGATAATCTTTTCCCGGCTCCTCCGCTGTTCAGGCTGATCCAGGAAGAATCAAAAACCAGCTGGCAGGAAATGTATAAAGTTTTTAACATGGGGCACCGGATGGAACTATATGTACCACAGGAAATTGCATCAGAACTCATCGCTATATCTCAAAGTTTTGGTGTTGATGCGCAAATCATAGGTCGTGTTGAAAAAAACGAAACCAAAAAGGTAACTGTACAGTCGGAGTTTGGGATATTTGAATATTAAAAAAAAATCATTTGTAACAAGAAAGCCCCGGCCAAATTGGCCGGGGCTTTCTTGTTTTATAGCTCAGTTTCAGCAGAAACGATTAGTTAAATATATATCTAACACCGATCTGTGCCTGGAAACGTGAAAATTGGCTGATATCTGTTTTGTATGAATTGGTAACAGGCACCATGTTGTTAGCATCAAGATAAGGAAATGCGTATGTTGCTTTGCCAGTTGTTGCATCTTTACCCATGTACCTTAACACAGTTGTCGCTCCAAAGTTATTGCCAGTTACTGACGATACCTGGTAGTTACCCCAATTGCGGTTCAACAGGTTAGTGAAGTTAATTACATCAAAAGTAACTTCAATGGTATTTTTAGTCTTGCCTGCTTTTACAAAAAAGTCTTGTGCAAAGTGTAAGTCAAGCCTTTTATAAGTAGGCAATATAGCACCATTTCTTTGAGCATACTGACCTCTGTGCTGGCTCAAGTACGAATCCTGGTTAATAAAGTTGTTTAACTGAGTCCAGATCTGATCTGGTGTACGTGTATCAACAGTTCCGTTTTGTGCTTTCGGAGCAGCAACAAGAATAAGATCACTTTTATTCTTAGGAATGTACATTAGATCATTGGTGGCACCATCATTGTTAGGATCATTGGCAGTAATGTATGATTGAGCGCCGTTGTTTGATGCTTCAAATACTAAACCTACAGTAGTAGCGTAGTTTTTAGCATACTCTTTACGATATGATACAGTCGCAATGATACGGTTTGGCTGTACATAAGAGCTATTTGACAGGTTATCTGCATTTGGATTACCTGCAACGTAACGAGTGCTCCAAATGGTAGATGCTGTTGAACCACCATCATTAACATCTTTTGATTTGGTGTAAGTATAAGCTACGCTGGCAGCAAAACCGTTGGTAAAGCTTTTTTGTAACTGACCGGTAATAAAGTATGAAAAGCCTTTATTGGTATTTCTCATATAATATAACCCACTGATCGATGGGTTGGCAGCAGTTGAATTAGCAGCTGACGGTGTAGTATTTTTTAAGTCATACTGAATTTGACCTTCAACACCCGGAAGTGTGGAAAAACCATCAGACAATACTAAATTTTGGTGATAGATAGCACGAATATCTTTGGTGTAAGCACCTTCGATAGTACCAATGATACCGCCAGGTAATTTCTGGTCAATTGCTAAGTTTGTTCTCCAGATCTTTGGATATTTCAGGTTTGGATCGGCAACGTCCAGCTCATAAGTTGTACTGGCCGCTCCTGCAGCCGGACGGTTAGCATTTGGGTTTGGATTGAATATCAAACGAGGATCCTGATCCGCAAGGGCCTTTTTAGGATCTGAGTTGATGGTATAAGCTCCGAATAATAAACCGTTGTTTGAGGCTTGGTTAGATATCCATACAAATGGTACCGGGCCGGTAAATAAACCAGAACCACCACGTACCTGGGTAGACTGATCACCATTCACATCCCAGTTAAAACCTACACGTGGTGAAAGTTGCACCCTGTTTTTTGGTAATTTAGAAACGTCAACATGTGTACCACCCTGGAAGGTTAGGGCTGCAGCATTAGCATTAGGAGCTAATGAAGTTGGGAATACATTATAATCGGCTCTTAAACCATAAGTTAACCTAAAGTTATCGGTAACATGGTATTTATCTTGTACATATACGCTATAAATAGATGCTTTGATCTTAGCCAACGGAAACCCGCTACCTACAGCTGAATAACGTAAGGTATAACCATTAGCCGGTCTGTCATTCAAAAAGTCAGAAGCTGAGTTATAAGTATATAAACCGTTATAATTAGGGGCAAAACCGTTAGTATAGCTTTGTATCTGGTTGCTTGTACCGATAGTAAACTCATGCTTACCTGAATAAATGGTAAAATCATCAGCAAACTGCCAAATGTTAGTATTTAATAAGTTACCGGCAGTATAAAGCTCAGAACCGAAACTGGTCATGGTTGCAGATGCTGGAGAGGTGATGTTACCCTGATCATCAGATGTACCGTTACCAATGTCAACCATTGGCAATGAGCTGCTACCTAAGAAATTACGAAAATCTCTTAATGCTGAGTATCCTACAGTCAGTTTGTTTGACATCGAATTGCTGATACGGGTATTTAACTCTACAATACCAATATTAAAGTTGTTATTAATCGTATAGCCCGAACCATAGAAAGGTAGTGTGTTTGGACCAGGAGTACGTGTTGTACCATAACCTACCGGAATAGTTTTTTTACCAGTCGGATCTGTTGGGTCAAGGAATGAGCCATTACCTATGCCTGAGTTACTTGCAGGCTGATCTTTAAATGATTTTAAGTAAAAGTATTTAGCACTTAAGGTATTGTTCTTATCAATGTTCCAGTCTAATTTCGCGGTTAATTTATCACTTGAAGTTCTGTAAACATAGTTTTCATAACCTTTCGGATCATAGCCATAGCTCGCTAATTTAGTTTTGATAGCATCAAGAGTGCTGGCCTGCACACCTGAAACGTTTGAACCGCTTAAGCCGGTACGGCCTGCTACGTAAGCAGTTGCAGGCGGCTGGCTGATTCTTTCCTGCTCGCCCGATACAAATAAGAATAATTTGTTTTTGATGATCGGTCCACCAACGGCAACGCCATTGGTATGGTAATTAAATGGGGTAATGGGCAGGTTTGTTGAACCGGCATGGTAGCCTGTTAACCTTACACCACGACCATAATAATAAGCTGTACCTTTTACCTGGTTGGTACCTGATTTCACTACAGTATTAACACCGGCACCGGTAAAGTTACCCTGACGAACGTCATAAGGAGCAATATCAACCTGTATCTGGTCAATCGCGTCTAATGAAATAGGCTGTGAACTGGCCTGGCCGCCCAAAGTACCTGATAAACCAAAAGAGTTATTAAACAATGCACCGTCAACAGTGATATTGTTGAAGTTACTGCTACGACCACCAAAAGCTAAACCATTGGCAGACGGAGTTAATTTGGTAAAATCCTGTAACGAACGGGAAATGGTAGGCAGGTTTTCAATTTGCTGACGGTTGATGGTTTCGCGCGCGCCGGTACGTGACGAGTTGATCACTTTACCTTGAGAGCCGGTAATTACAACCTCACTTAACGCGGTTGTATTGTCCTCAAGCTTAGCATTGATCTTTTGATCCTGACCAATTGATAAATTGATACCCTCCTGAACAAAATTCTTGTACCCAATAAAACTTACTTTAAAGGTATATGGGCCACCTACTCTTAAGTTAGGGATGTTAAAACGGCCATCTGCGCGGGTTACTGTTGAGTACACAGTACCTGTAGGTATATGTGTAATAGTTACCGTTGCACCGGGGATTGCTCCTTTCGCGTCAGTAACGATACCATTTGTACTCGCCGTGGTAACGCCCTGGGCAAAAGAATTCCTATTAATAAGGAACGTAAAACCGGTTAATAATAATAAAAGAAGTAAATGCTTCCTCATAAATTGCTTTTTTAATTATACTTTTAAGTTGATTAGCCGCAAAGATAACTAATAGCCTGATTGTCAATATTAAATTAATGTTAACAATTATTATATATTTTTCAACATTTCACAACAATAACATCTTTAATTACAAGTAAACAGGTAGATTTAATATAATATTCGCAATTACCTCTCAACTTGATTGAATAAATGGCATATTATTGTAAATAATATTTATCCATGCGCTTAAGCACATGTTCCATTTTCTCGTTTCACCCGTTTTACTTAGCTTTGGGCCATTAAAATTATCCTCCGTACTATACCACACAGGATAGCTTTAATGGGTACAAAACAAAATTTCAAATTATAAAGTATCATCATTAAAAATATGGACTACGATTTAATTGTTATAGGATCAGGCCCGGGCGGCTATGTTGCTGCTATCCGCGCTTCCCAGCTCGGTTTAAAAACTGCCATTATTGAAAAAGAATCATTAGGCGGTATTTGCCTTAACTGGGGCTGTATCCCTACCAAAGCCTTATTAAAAAGCGCCCAGGTGTTTGAATACATTAACCACGCCACCGATTACGGTATTAATGTGGGCGCCGGTGAGGTTAATTTTGAAGCCGTTATAAAGAGAAGCCGCGGTGTAGCCGATGGCATGAGCAAAGGCGTACAGTTTTTAATGAAGAAAAACAAGATCGACGTTGTTGTTGGTTTTGGAAAATTAAAATCAAAAGGCGTTGTTGAAGTAAAAGGCACCGATGGCACAACCAAAGATATTTCTGCTAAACATATTATATTAGCTACCGGTGGCCGCTCACGCGAATTACCTAATCTTAAACAGGATGGTAAAAAGGTAATTGGTTACCGTGAGGCTATGATATTACCCAAGCAGCCAAAGTCAATGGTAGTTGTAGGCTCTGGGGCTATAGGTATTGAGTTTGCTTACTTCTACAATTCAATAGGCACCAAGGTTACAGTTGTAGAATATTTGGGAGATATCGTTCCGTTAGAGGATGAGGAAGTTTCAAAAGGGCTCAACCGTATCCTAAAAAAACAAGGTATCAATATTATGACAAGCGCTAATGTGGAATCTGTTGACACAAGCGGCGACCTATGCAAAGTAAACGTTAAAACCGCCAATGGTACCGAAGTACTGGAAGCGGAGATCGTTTTATCGGCTGTTGGTATATCTACCAATATTGAAGGTATAGGCCTTGAAGAAAACGGCGTTAAAACGGATAAAGGCAAAGTACTTGTTGATGATTTCTACCGCACCAATATTGAAGGCGTATACGCAATTGGCGATATTGTTAAGGGACAAGCCCTGGCGCATGTTGCATCGGCCGAAGGTATTATATGTGTAGAGAAAATTGCAGGGCATCACCCCGAGCCTTTAAACTATAACAATATTCCGGGCTGTACTTATTGCTCACCAGAAATTGCGTCAGTTGGCTATACAGAAAAAGCTGCCAAAGAAGCAGGCTATGAAATTAAAGTGGGTAAATTTCCGTTCTCAGCATCGGGTAAAGCCAGTGCCGCCGGCGCTAAAGATGGTTTTGTAAAACTGATCTTTGATGCAAAATATGGCGAGTTCCTGGGAGCTCACATGTTAGGATACAATGTCACCGAAATGATTGCTGAAGTAGTTACCGCACGTAAGCTGGAAGCTACTGGTCATGAGATCATTAAATCGGTACATCCTCACCCAACCATGAGTGAAGCGGTGATGGAAGCTGCTGCTGCCGCTTATGATGAGGTAATACATCTTTAATTAATTCACAAGTAAAAAACTAAAAAGCCGGTCGCTGTTATAAGTAACCGGCTTTTTAGTTTTCTGTCTATCATAACAGTATTTTGACCTGACAGATTCACTTGTTTTTCTTCATTAGAACCTCGTTTTGATTTTTTAATTTTACCTTACTATTTAACTTACCATGAAATTACATACCATAGATACAGGCTTTTTTAAATTAGATGGCGGGGCGATGTTTGGCGTAGTGCCCAAAACTATTTGGAACAAGACCAATCCGGCTGACGAAAACAATCTGTGTACATGGGCTATGCGCTGTCTGTTAGTTGAGGATGCAAACCGGTTGATATTAATTGATACAGGTATAGGAAACAAACAGGATGAACGTTTTTTTAGTTATTACTATTTACATGGAAACGCTACATTAGATAGTTCACTTGCTAATCTTGGCTTTAATAGGGATGATATAACCGATGTATTTTTGACCCATTTGCATTTTGATCACGTTGGCGGTGCAGTACTGAGAAACGGTGATAGCCTGACCCCTGCATTTAAGAATGCCACTTATTGGAGCAACGCACAACACTGGGATTGGGCTGTAAACCCTAACGAGCGTGAAAAAGCATCTTTTTTAAAAGAAAATATATTGCCCATACAACAAAGCGGACAACTTAAATTTATCGACAATACTGATGGTGTAAGGTTTACAGATAACTTTAACATCCGGTTTGTTTACGGACATACTGATGCCATGATGCTACCGCTCATCAATTATAAGAACCAAACTATCCTATACATGGCCGACCTGTTACCATCAATAGGGCATCTACCTTTGCCTTATGTAATGGCTTATGATATGTTCCCGCTAAAAACGCTGGGTGAAAAAAAACTTATTTTAACCGAGGCGATTGAGAAGGATTACATCCTGTATTTTGAACATGACCCTGTTAATGAATGTTGTACACTACAACAAATCGAGAAAGGCATCCGATCAAAAGATGTATTTAAATTAAGTGAAATTTAGATGGTGTTTTAAGAACACCACAAAAACCATACCGCTTGGCAGTTTACACAATTAATATTAAAAAATAGAACAATTCCTTAATATCTACTTTATTAGCGCCTCGTAATCAATAATTTATAAACACAAATTGCCGTGTATTTTTTTTGAAAATAGATTACTCAATTCTATTTTTTTAGAACAATTTTATAACTTTGCACGTTCTGTACTCAATAGAAAGTACTGAAGGTTTATAAATAAATGAGACAACTCAAAATAACGCAATCCATTACCAATCGCGAGTCACAATCGCTGGACAAATATCTTCACGAGATTGGTAAAGTTGATCTGATAACTGCTGAAGAAGAAGTAATATTAGCACAAAAAATACGCGAAGGTGACCAGGCTGCTTTGGAACGTTTAACCAAAACCAACTTACGCTTTGTGGTATCTGTTGCTAAACAATATCAGAACCAGGGTTTAACACTTGGCGATTTAATTAACGAGGGCAACCTTGGTTTAATTAAAGCTGCCAAACGTTTTGACGAAACTAAAGGCTTTAAGTTCATATCATACGCGGTATGGTGGATCCGCCAGTCTATCCTGCAGGCTATTGCCGAGCAGTCGCGTATTGTGCGTTTACCTTTAAACCAGGTGGGGTCATTAAGCAAGATCAGCAAAGCGTTTTCAAAATTAGAGCAGGAATATGAGCGTGAGCCTTCACCAGAAGAACTTGCCGATATACTGGAAACCACTGTCGACAAAATCTCTGATACCTTAAGCAACTCCGGTCGTCATGTATCAATGGATGCACCGTTTGTTCAAGGTGAAGAGAACACCCTGCTTGATGTACTGGAAAATCAGGAGCCTAATACTGATTCTATACTGATCAACGAATCACTGTCTGAAGAGATCAAACGTTCGTTATCAACCCTAACCGAGCGTGAGCGTGAAATTATTGTGTTGTTCTTTGGTTTGGGAACCAATCACCCGCTATCATTAGAAGAGATCGGCGAAAAATTCAATCTCACCCGTGAGCGCGTACGCCAGATCAAGGACAAGGCCCTGCAACGTCTTCGTCATACATCAAGAAGCAAAATCCTGAAATCATATTTAGGTTAATCTTAACAAAAAATATTTAAAAGCCATTGGTGACCACCAATGGCTTTTTTGTTGGGGCAATTCAAACAAGCACATCAGCTGTCCGTTTTATAAACCATGCAGCCATCCGATTATGAGGACCTCACTCCTGCTCAGGCTATTGCTTACCAGCATGAGTTGCGCAGGCAAATCAATATCACCCCACTCTTAAGCCCTATCAGTATTATTGGCGGAGCTGATATCTCGTTCAATAAATATTCAGAGGTGGTATATGCAGGCATCGTGCTATTTAGTTATCCGGAGTTAAAGATCATAGGTCAGGCCACAGCAATCAGTAAAACTAAATTCCCTTATATATCGGGCCTGCTGGCTTTCAGGGAAGTGCCAGCCTTGCTCAATGCCTGGGATAAATTAACTATTAAACCCCACCTGATGGTTTTAGACGGGCAAGGCATCGCCCATGAGCGCCGTACTGGTATTGCCACACATTTTGGCCTCATTACTGATACACCTTCTATAGGCAGCGCCAAAAGCAGGCTCACCGGCCGGTATGATGAACCCGGCAATCAACCGTTTAACCAAAGCCCCATGTATGATAAAGGCGAAGTTATTGGGACAGCCCTCCGCAGTAAAAAAAATTGTAAACCCATCTATATATCACCCGGGCACCGCATAAGTATGGAGCAAAGTGTTGAAGTTATTAAAAGCTGCGTGCGTGGCTACCGCATCCCCGAGCCTACCCGGCAGGCACATCTGCTTGTTAATAAAATCAGAATTGAGGATGGTGATAACAATAATCGCCAGATTAATCTGTTTGATTAATTGTCACAATTACCAATTGAAACGTTTAGGCATCCTCACACTCCAATACTACCGGTTGCTTTTGCTATATAATATAGCATTCACCATTTTGGCTTTGTTGATTTTAATTTTTGATAAAGCAGCTATTAACACCCAAATATTCTTATTTGCCAAAGTAATTGGATTTATTGCCGCGGTAAGCCTCCATCATTTTTCTGCCAAAGAAAATTACTTTTATTTCCGCAACACTGGTTTTGGAATGAAACGCATGGTTATCAACGCATTTGTAATTGACATAACTATCTGTGCATTATTGATCACCATTTTTAAAATATTACTCTATGTGGCCATTAAACTTAAAAACTGATAGCGTCCAGCTTGAATTTGATGGCCGCAAGATCTTGCAGGATATCTATTTGGACTGTAAACAAGGTGAAATTGTGGGCCTGCTGGGGCGCAACGGCTGCGGAAAGTCATCGTTATTGCGTATTATCTTCGGCACTCTTAAACCCGATTTTAAGCATGTAAGCATTAATGATAAGTTTATAATCAAGGGCTATCATGATGCCAGGATAGCTTATTTACCCCAGCACAATTATTTGCCTTACGGCATCAGGTTAAAACATTTGGCAGAAAACTTTATTGACCCTCAGTTTTGGGATGAATTTACCAGCCTTAACATTTATAAAGATCATTTTAATAAAACCGTTGGTCAACTGTCAGGCGGCGAACTTAGGCAACTCGAAACCCTGATGATTGTATACAATAAAGCGGATTTCATTTTACTGGATGAACCCTTTACTCATATTTCACCCGTACAAGCTGATCTTTTTAAACCCATCATCAGAAGATGTGCTCAGCGTAAGGGTTTTATTATTACTGACCACCAGTACAGGAATATTATTGATATAAGCGACAGGATTGTATTAATCAGCAACGGAAGTACCAAACACATTAAAACCACCGATGATCTCATTACCTGGGGTTATGTGAACCATTTGGATTAGTTTTAACCCATAATAATGGCACCGGGGCTAATATAATTACTTACAATCCGTTATAGGTATTTAATATTCACGTAATAAAAAAGTAATTTAGCTTTATCAAGAACATCATTTCCTATGACAATACCTATCTATCAGGCAGACGCTTTTACCGATAAACTTTTTGGCGGCAATCCGGCTGCTATTTGCCCGCTTACCGAATGGCTCCCTGACGAGGTTATGCAAAAAATAGCAGTAGAAAATAACCTCGCCGAAACCGCGTTCCTGGTAAAAACAGGCAGCGGATATAAATTACGTTGGTTTACCCCCGAATACGAAATTGACTTATGCGGCCACGCCACCCTGGCATCTGCACATATACTATTTACCGAACTGGGTTTTGACGGAGATGCCATTCATTTTGAAACCGTAAAAGCTGGAACCCTGATAGTAAAAAGGAATGGTGATAAATATACCATGGACTTCCCGTCAAGGCCTCCTATTCCTATTGAACCGCCTATGGGATTAAAAGAAGCACTTGGCGAAAAAGAACCGGTGGCCTTTTTACGTTCAAGGGATTATTTCCTGGTTTACGAAACTGAACAGGAAATAAAAGACATTACTCCCGATTTTTTCGCACTCTCTAAAATGGACACCGTTGGCGTAATTGTGACTGCCCGTGGTGATAATTCAGATTTTGTATCGCGTTTTTTTGCTCCGGGTGCGGGTATCCCCGAAGACCCGGTTACAGGTTCGGCACATTGCAACCTTATACCCTACTGGGCAAAAATACTTGGCAAAAATGAGCTACATGCGTATCAGATCTCAGCTCGCCGCGGCGAGCTGTGGTGCGAGCTCAAAGGCGAACGCGTACTGATGAGCGGCAAAGCCGTCACTTATCTCAAGGGCGAGATATTTGTTTAATTAATGGCTTTTCAAACCTTTTCCTTAAGCTTAGCCTTCAAAAAAAGTTTAATAAAATCATTTTTTTATGATTACTTTGAAGGTTAAATTTTTGCAAGGACACAACAATATAAATGCAGCTTACCCGCTTAGAAATCAAGGGCTTTAAGAGTTTTGGAGATAAGATCACCATTAATTTTAATGAGGGCGTAACTGCTATTGTGGGGCCAAATGGCTGCGGAAAATCAAATGTAGTCGACTCCATTCGCTGGGTATTGGGCGAGCAGAGTACCCGCATGCTCCGTTCGGAGAAAATGGATAACGTTATTTTTAACGGTACCAAAAGCCGCAAATCAGCCAACCTGGCAGAGGTTTCCCTTACATTTGATAACACCAAAAATGTACTGCCAACTGATTACTCGCAGGTTACTTTAACCCGTAAACTTTACCGTACCGGCGAAAGCGAGTACCGTCTTAATGACGTGCAATGCCGGCTTAAAGATATTACCGACCTTTTTTTGGATACCGGTATCGGGTCCGACTCCTACTCTATTATTGAGCTCCGCATGATTGATGAGATCATTACTAATAAAGAGGGCTCGCGCCGTAATTTATTTGAAGAGGCATCGGGCATCTCCAAATATAAGCTTCGTAAAAAACAAACATTCAGTAAGCTAAAAGATACCGAAGCCGATCTTGAACGCGTGGAAGACCTGCTGTTTGAAATTGAAAAGAACCTAAAAACGCTTGAAAACCAGGCAAAAAAAACCGAACGTTATTACCGCGTCAAGGAGCAATACAAAACACTCAGCATTATGCTGGCCTCCTTCCGTATCGTATCGTTCAGTGAATCGCTAAAAAAAATTGAGGAACAGGAGCAAAAGCAAAAGGCCGAAAAAGGTGGCATTGTAGCCCAGATTGATACCTTAGAAGCTACCCTGCAGCAGCAAAAACTGGATAGCATTACCAAAGAGAAGAATCTTTCGGTTCAGCAAAAAACCACCAACGAGTTTGTTGCAAAGATCAGGGCTTATGAAAGTGAGAAAAAGATCAAGAACGAACAGTTGAAATTCCAGCAGGATAAAGAAGCCCGTCTGACCGAAGAGCTGGAGCGCGACAAAAATCAGCTAAATCACGTACTCTATAATATCAAGCGCCTGTCGGAAGAGAAAGCATTGGAAGATGAGAACCTTCAAACCATCCAAAGCCGGGTAGCCGACTTAAAAGAAGCCGTTGATGAATTAAGGCAACAACAATCCGAAGCTCGCAACGAACTCAGTGAACTTACCACCATCAACACCCGCCTGCAAAATCAAGCCTATAAAGCCGAAAGGGATATAGATATATTACAGATACAGCAACAAGCCCTGGAACAGGAAAGCCAGCGTAACATGGAAGATACTACCAACAAAGAGGTAGAGCTTTCGCACTTTAACCAGGTGGTTGCCGAACTGCAGGCCCGAAAGGAAACGCTTGACGACGAATACCAGCAATCGTTGGAGGCCGAAAATAAACTAAAAGAGCAAATCACCGATACAGATACAGAACTCACCTCGGTTAAGGATACCATTATTAAAGAGAGCCGCAAGCTCGATGCTAAACAAAACGAATATAACCTTACTAAAAGTATGGTTGACAACCTAGAGGGTTTTCCTGAGTCGATACGTTTTTTGAAAAAAAATACCGACTGGGCCAAAAATGCCCCATTATTTAGCGATGTGCTTTTTTGTCGTGAAGAGTTTCGCGTGGCCATTGAAAATTATTTAGAGCCCCTCATGAACCATTATGTGGTTGAAAACTATGATGAAGCTATAAAGGCCATTAATTTACTCAGCAATGCTGCCAGGGGCCGCGCACATTTCTTTATCCTGGATAATTATGATGAGGTAGTCCCTGCCAATCCGGCTTTTGAAAATGCCGGAGCTGTTTCTGCATTAAAAGTGATAGAGGTTGATAAACGTTACGCCAGGCTCTGTAATCATCTTTTGAGAAATGTTTACCTGATTGATGACAATAACGACCAGCAAATAAACAATGCTGCCCTACCTGAGGATGTGGTACTGATTGGTAAAAGCGGCAAGTTCAATAAATCGAAGCATACCATGGCTGGCGGCTCGGTTGGCTTGTTTGAGGGTAAAAGGATCGGCAGGGCCAAAAACCTGGAGAATTTAGCTAAAGAGATCAGGGCTGTTGAAACCTTGATCAGTACCTTAAAAAACCGGTCGGACGAGTTGCAAAACCAGCTTACTGCTTTGAAAGCATCAACCAAGGCAGGTGAGCTGAATGAACGACAGCAGATCCTTAATCGCTTAAATACCGAGCTGATCACTGTTAAAACCAGACAAGAGCAATATCAGACCTTTATTGAAAACAGCCTGAATCGCAAAGAAGATATTGCCCGTAAAATTGCAACCATTACAGATGAAATATTGGCCCTGCAACCGATGTTGGCCGAGCTGAAAACGCAAAAAGAGATACAAAATGATTTGCTGACAGAAAAGCAGGCAGCTTTTAATGAGCTTAATGAGTATGTATCCGTACAATCAAATACCTATAATCAGGAGAATATCCGTTTTCATCAACAACAAAATAAAGTATCGGGCCTGGTTAAAGATCTCGACTATAGAGATACCCAGCTGGAAAGCCTGGAAACCCGGATAAAACAGAACACTATTGAATTTGAAAAGGTAAAAATAGCCATACAGGAAAACCTGAAACAAGCTGACAACTCCGATGAAGGGTTGTTGGAAATGTACGAACAAAAGGAAAATCTGGAAAAGGCCACCCAACAGGCAGAACAGGAATATTACCAATGGCGCGGTACTATAACCGAGAACGAAAATGAAATAACCGCCTTACGCCGAAAGAAAGACAACAGTGAAGTTATTGAAAATGAACTAAGAGAAGAGCGCAATAACCTTAAGCTGGAATTGAATGCCTTAAAAGAACGATTATCTGTTGAGTTTAATATTGATATTGAAGAACTACCCGAAACCGAAACACCACTTGGCGAAAGCGAACATGACCTGCGCGAAAAAGCTGAAAAGCTAAAAAAACAACTGGAAGATTTTGGGGCCATTAATCCTATGGCGGTTGAAGCCTATAATGAAATGAATGAGCGCTACACCTTTATACAAGGACAAAAGAAAGACCTTAGTGAAGCCAAAGCATCGTTACTGGCCACCATACAGGAGATTGATGATACCGCGAAAGAAAAATTTATGACCGCGTTTATTATGGTACGTGAAAATTTCATTAAAGTTTTCCGGTCGCTGTTTAACGAAGAGGATTCCTGCGATCTGGTATTAACCGATCCAAACCATCCGTTGGAGTCGGATATAGATATTATAGCTAAGCCAAAAGGCAAGCGTCCGCTATCAATCAACCAGCTATCAGGGGGCGAAAAAACGCTTACCGCTACAGCTATCCTGTTTTCGCTTTACCTGCTTAAACCCGCGCCATTCTGTATTTTTGACGAGGTTGACGCTCCGCTGGATGATACCAATATTGATAAATTCAATAACATTATCCGCACTTTCTCCAAAGACTCGCAATTCATCATCGTATCACACAATAAAAGAACCATAGCCAGCACCGATGTAATTTATGGTGTAACTATGGTTGAACAAGGTATATCGCGCGTTGTGCCGGTTGATTTACGAGAACTTGCGGATTAAAGATTTTTTCCTATTGGATCACTCTTTTAATTTCTCCCAGGCAGTTTAATAAGCATACCGTGAAATTTACGCTCGTTTGTTTTTACCGCCAAGGCATTCTTTTGTGCTGCAGACATGGTTATACCGGCAGATAAACTTTGGATCTTCACTGTAGAACTTGCAGGATATTTATTTGATTCAATATAGGTTAATGCATCATGTAACAACCCTTCTTCCTCATCTCCAAAGTTTTTAGTTAAATCGTCAGAGTCATGTTTTCCGGCATATACACCGCCGTTAGGGGTTGAACCTTCGGGGGTCATTCCAACATAGTAACCACCTTCACCCGCAGAGTTTTTCGTCTCAAACTCAGGTGTAAACAAATAATAACCATTTATAACCAGGTCAGATATAAATCCAACTGGTTTACCATAGGTGGTTTCACCAATTAGTTGCACATCCATTTTGGGCCGTAAATTATTTATGGTGAGTTCGCTGGCCGATGCGGTATTACCGGTTACAATAAAGAAAACGCGGTTAACATTTAAACTTCCCTTTTTTGAAAATTTTTCTATCTGGTCAGCATTGGTTGATTTAAAGTAGCCGGTTGGCAAATTACCCAGCTTTGCTTTCAATAACGGATACTTGTCATTTTGCATATTAGCAGTCCAATAGGTGGTATTCATTACACTACCGCTCGCTCCTGACGGAACAAGGAGATTTGATAAATAAGCGCTTGTTTCTACATAACCACCACCGTTGTAACGCAGGTCAACAATTACATCAGTAACTCCCGCGCTCGCAAATGAAGTGAATACCGCGTCGAGCTTGGGCTGCGCGTTGGCTAACGAAGTAAAGCTGCTAAAAACCACATAACCCGCAATTTTACCATTGCTAAGCTTATAGGTTTTATAAGTAATAACCGGATTGGTAGTGTAAGATTTGGCCGTAAGTTCTTTGGTTACCGTTGTACCATCGGCCTTTTGTATTTTTAAAGTGATTGTACTACCATTATCCACAGCATTACTAACAAATTTATAACCGGCATCATTTGCCGGATCGTTTTTATTGGTAATGTAGATAGCACTGCCTGAGCTTCCGTTGATAGCAACGATTTCATCCCCGCGTACCAGGCCTGCGGCGGCGGCAGGCGAACCGGCGTATACCAAACTTACCCTGATGTCTGTATAATCCCTATAAAAATAGTTAAAACCAAAATCGCCTTTGACGCCGTTTAATTCATCATTTATTGTACCATCATCAATAAATGAATATTTTGAGGTGCCAGGATTGAAATCATCATATTCATATGATCTGTTTCCGTTCAGTGGGTTTTTTGTAAGTTTGGTATATCCATAAATTTCACTTGTAAGGGCGTCAAGATCTGAACTTCCGGTATATTGTCTGGGATTAAATGCATTATAATCAGGTATAACGCTGTTCCAATAATAATCCTCCTTGGCAAACATGTATACAGAATCTTCTGTTAATTGCAGCTTTGTAGGTTTAGTGTCTGTCTTATCCGGCCCTTTGTCTTTTTTACAAGCCGATATAGCAGCAACTGAAAAAATGAATATGAAGTAAAATAATTTTTTCATATAAGATCAATTTAATTAGTTAACGCCATATAAATAACTATGTTACAAGCCGATTACAAAAAATTATCAATGTTAACAAAATCTAAACCAACAGCCTCGGCGCATAGCCTGTCAGTTTCTGAATTTTCTATCATCATGATATCCCTTCGCTGTAAATCGTGCTCTTTCATTAGCAGATGTATCACATCCGGTTCCGGTTTGGGAGTTGTTTCTTCAGCAAAATAGCATATAAGGTATTTTTCAAGGCCATGCCATTCCACCTGTTTAATTTTATTTACCTGCTGCTCTACATTTCCGTTTGTTACAATAAATAACTTCTTCCGGTCAATAACAATTTCTTGTAATAAGGTAAGTATATTTTGATACAACAACAACTTTAACGGCAGCTTGGCAGTTATCAGCAGGCTTTCAAAATTAGCTCTGTATTTGTCGGCTATAGGAAATTTTTCGGCTACACGGTCAAAAACAAACTGTTCTCCTTCTGATACATACGTAGCTGTCATCAAATTGGTTGTTTGTTTGGCGTCAACAAGCTCGGTATATTCCAATAAATTGGCAAACAGGTAATAAACCTGATATAAATAATCCTTTTGAGGATAAAGAACATCATCCAACTCAAAGATGAAGGCGTTCTTACGCTTATCAATATCCCTATAATTCATTTCCTTCGGCCACAATTTTTATATTATATTCATTAAACAAGGTTTCGGACTGCAGTATGAGCTCTTTTTCCTCTAACCTGAATACATAAACTACTTCAATATTCATATCTAAACACAATGTTAGCATTTCGTGAGTATAGCTTACTGACTTTGGGTCAGGCAGGCGGATCATTTTACCTGGTTTTAGCATAAAATCGGGCAGATCCATATAATCGCCCATAACAATATTTTCATTATTTAACCGGCTTTTCAATTTATAGGCCGGCGCGGAGTTTGCCGCAGTTATCAGTACATTCACGTTATTTTACAGTGCAGTTTGTTGAACAATTAAACCATCTTTCATTAAAACTGTACGGTCCGAAAGATTAGCAAGATCTTCATTATGCGTAACAATTACAAACGTTTGGTTAAAGTCATTCCTCAACTTAATAAATAATTCATGAAGTTCCAGGGCGTTAACCGAATCAAGGTTACCCGATGGCTCATCGGCAAATATTAACGAAGGTTTATTTATAAGCGCGCGAGCTACCGCTACCCTTTGCTGTTCACCTCCGGATAATTCATTGGGTTTATGATTGACCCTATCCTTTAAACCAAGCAGTTCCAGTAATTCCGTTGCTCTTTTTTCAGCATCAACACGTGCCGTTCCTGCTATAAACGCGGGAATGCACACGTTTTCAACAGCATTAAATTCGGCCAGTAAATGGTGAAACTGAAATATAAAACCAATTTTACGGTTACGAAAATCGCTTAAACTCCTGTTATTAAGCTTGCTCAACTCTATATTATTAATAATCAGTTGCCCTGAATCGGGCCTGTCCAAAGTACCTAAGATGTTAAGTAAGGAGCTTTTTCCGGCACCTGATGCACCAACAATGGTTACAATTTCGCCCTGCTGTACCTCAAGATCAACGCCTTTTAATATTTGCAGCTGCCCGTATGATTTATGAATAGAAGTGGCTTTTAGCATTTTACAAAGTTAGTTTTTTTAGTATCAAGTAGCGAGTTAAACCAGTATAAGTAACTGGCACCAGGTACTAGACAACTGCAATTGATTGTTAAAGCCGTTTATTAAAAATCTTGATACTGATATGTGCTATTTGTATTGTAAAGACAATGTTAATAATCAAGATACCGTCAAATAAACTCCAATTACCTCGTGAACCTTTAAAACAAAATTGTAGATTTACCGCAAATTCTTCAAATAACATGAATATTCACGAATATCAGGGCAAAGCCATATTAAAGAGCTTTGGCGTTAGAGTTCAGGAAGGCATTGTTGCCGATACTGTTGAGCAGGCGGCAGAGGCTGCCTTAAAATTGAAAGAAGACCTGGGATCAAGCTGGGTAGTAATAAAAGCGCAGATACACGCTGGTGGCCGTGGTAAGGGCGGTGGTGTAAAGCTTGCTAAAAATCTTGATCAGGTTAAAGAACATGCTGGCAACATTATCGGCATGCAATTAGTTACCCCCCAAACCGGACCAGAAGGTAAAAAGGTAAAGAAGATTTTGGTAGCACAAGACGTTTATTATCCGGGCGAAAGTGAAACCAAAGAATTTTACATGAGTGTTTTGCTTGATCGTGCTAAAGGCCGCAATATCATTATGTACAGCACAGAAGGCGGTATGGATATTGAGGAGGTTGCACACTCAACCCCTGAGTTGATATTTAAAGAGGAAATTGACCCTAAAGTTGGCTTACAAGCTTTTCAAAGCCGTAAGATCGCGTTTAATTTAGGCTTATCTGGTGAGGCGTTTAAGGATATGACCAAATTTATAGCTGCATTATATAAAGCATATGAGGCTACAGACTCTTCACAATTTGAAATTAACCCTGTATTAAAAACATCTGATAACAAAATTTTGGCTGTTGATGCCAAAGTGAATCTTGATGATAACGCGTTATACCGCCATCCGGATTATGCGGCCATGCGCGATACTGATGAGGAAGACCCTACCGAAGTTGAAGCAGGTAAATCAAACTTAAACTATGTGAAGCTTGACGGTAACGTAGGTTGTATGGTTAACGGTGCTGGTCTGGCTATGGCTACCATGGATATCATTAAACTTGCTGGTGGCGAGCCTGCTAACTTCTTAGACGTTGGCGGTACTGCTAACGCGCAAACAGTTAAAGCCGGTTTCAATATAATCCTGTCAGATCCTAACGTAAAAGCTATTCTGATCAATATTTTTGGTGGTATAGTACGCTGCGACCGTGTAGCTCAAGGTGTTATTGATGCCTACAAAGAAATTGGCAACATCCCTGTGCCTATTATTGTACGCTTACAAGGCACAAACGCCGAAGAAGCTAAAGAACTGATTGATCACTCAGGATTAAAAGTATACTCGGCCATCTTATTAAAAGAAGCTGCCGAGAGAGTAAAAGAAGTATTGGCTTTGTAAATAACAACGTTATATATTGCAAAAGGGGAAGTTTTCACTTCCCCTTTTCTTTTATCGCGTTTTTTGCCTGAAACCTTGGTTAATTTGTATGAGCCAGGATTTTTGGGGTTAAAGATTACTACGATAATATCAAAGAAGTTGTTAAAATCCTTTAATCTCAAAAGTCTGTTCAACCCGGCTCAAACAAATATCAACTCATGTACGAACTCACGTTGCTGTAATCAATATTGGTTACGGTACTATAATCAGGTATAAAGGTATCCTCACTGCTGATAGCCATATCAAGCTCAAAACTTGAGGGGTAAGGTGTATTTAGTAAACTCCCTTTGGGAATATAAGGAAATAACTCACCATAGGTTTGTATCTGGCTATGGTTTATACGCCGATATATGAACATCCGATGCAAGTCACAGGGTTTGGTTAAGCCCGCCGCTCCTATCATTTGTATGGCGCTGCTAACTGTTTGTTTGTGAAAATTGGCTACCCGGACCTTTTTATCCTCAACCACCAGGCCACGCATCAGGCTTTTGTCTTGGGTGGCAACGCCTGTAGGGCAGGTATTCATGTTGCATTCCAGTGCCTGTATGCAGCCAAGTGCAAACATCATTCCACGGGCGCTATTGCACATATCTGCACCCAGGGCAAAGTTCTTTACCAGGTCAAATCCTGTAGCTACCTTACCCGAAGCAATAAGCTTAATGTATTTTTTTATATCGAAACCTGTTAATGCGTCATAAATAAAAGCGAGTGCTTCACGCAAAGGCATTCCAACCGAGTTCGAAAACTCTAAAGGAGCTGCACCCGTACCACCCTCGCCACCGTCAACCGTAATAAAGTCAGGATAGATACCGGTTTTAACCATAGCCTTGCATATAGCTAAAAACTCGCTCTTATGACCAACACAAAGCTTAAACCCTATTGGCTTACCGCCAGACAGATCACGCAGCTTCTTAATAAAATGCATTAAGCCAATAGGATTGTTGAAGGCGGTATGATATGGCGGCGATACTACGTCCTGCCCCATTTCCACCAGTCTGATCCGGGCAATTTCAGGCGTAACCTTGGCGGCAGGCAAAATGCCTCCATGACCGGGCTTCGCACCTTGCGAAAGCTTTATCTCGATCATTTTCACCTGCGGTAAAATGGCCCGTTGTGCAAAGGCTTCATAATCAATAGTGCCATCAGTGTGGCGGCAACTAAAGTAACCGGTACCTATCTGCCAAATGATGTCGCCACCGGGCTGTAAATGGTAATCGCTTAAACCGCCTTCGCCTGTATTATGTGCAAAATTATCAAGTTTAGCACCTCCATTTAAAGCAAGGATAGCATTCTCGCTCAATGATCCGAAACTCATGGCAGATATGTTATAGACACTTGCCATATAAGGTTGACTGCAATCGGGGCCGCCTACTTTTACTCGTGGCGAAAGATCAAGCTTATGATGATCGATGGCTGCAATACTATGGTTTAACCATTCATAACCGTCTTCATATACATCCAGTTCGGTTCCAAACGGGCGGGTATCATCAACCTTTTTTGCACGCTGGTATATAACACTGCGGTTTTGCCTGTTAAATGGAGTCCCATTGGTATCGCTCTCAATAAAATACTGATATATTTTAGGACGAAGCTCTTCCATCAGAAACCGAAGGTGACCAAATACAGGATAATTACGCACAATGCTATGCTTTTTTTGAACCAGGTCATAAAAACCTACAGCATATATAGGTACTACAATAAGGAACGACCATGCGGCAGGCTTCCATATCATAGTCCATGCAATGAGCAGGGCAAAAACGATAACAAATGAGGTGATGAAAAGCTTTTTCATAAAATGATTACTTAATATAAAAATAACCTTTAAAGGTAAACAATAGCACAATTGTATGGTTAAACTTATAACTCAATGTCGGAGAATTGTAATTAAATAAAAATACATGTTTAAACATGTATTTTCTTATTATATTTGTATCAACAAACAAAACAAAAAAAATCATGGCAACAGAAACAGCAACAAAATGGGTTATTGACCCTATGCATTCCGAAGTACAATTTAAAGTAAAACATTTAGTTATTTCAACAGTAAGCGGCTTTTTTAAAAGCTTTGAAGGCGAGCTGATCACCGATAATGATAATTTTGAAAATGCGGAAATTGATTTTTCGCTTGATATTAACAGCATTGACACCAACCAAAGCCAGCGCGATGAGCATTTAAAATCGGCTGAATTTTTTGACGCGGAAAAATATCCAAAGATCAGTTTCAAATCAACGTCATTAACTAACACTGACGATGATGAGTATGAATTAAAAGGCAACCTGACTATTAAAGATGTAACCAAACCGGTAACACTTAAGGCGGAGTTTGGCGGTTCGGCTACTGATTTTTATGGCAATACTAAAGCAGGTTTTGAAATTTCAGGAAAAATTAACCGAAAAGATTTTGGATTAACCTGGGATGGCGTAACCGAAGCCGGTTCAGTTGTGGTAGGCGAAGATATAAAGCTATTGATCAACGTACAATTTGCTAAACAAGCTTAATTGTTTTAATACTGTTGCTGTGTTTTAACATTTAAAATGCCGGTGTTGTTATTTACGTAACAACACGGCATTATTGAAACCTCAACATATTTAAACACATTAAATACAAAAGTCACTTGCCACCGGCAGGTGACTTTTGTATTATACGCTGTATTGACGTTTTTACTTAGTATTTAAATGTCATTTTTCTAAACCAACTTATAGGTATATTTGTCTTAATTTATTATGCTTATTAAAATATATCCAGAAAACCCCAATTCCAAAGCTATTGAACAGGTGGTTGATGTATTGCGTAAAGGCGGCCTTATTATCTACCCCACTGATACCGTTTATGGTTTAGGCTGCGACATTACCAATCACAAGGCTATTGAAGCCATTTGTCAGATCAGGAATATCAAACCCGAAAAGGCTAATTTCTCTTTTATATGTTATGATCTGAGCCATATATCTGATTATATTAAGCCGATTGACAATACCACCTTTCGTGTGCTCAAAAAAGCTTTGCCAGGGCCATTTACCTTTATATTCAACGCCAGCCATATGGTACCTAAATTATTGAGCTCCAATAAAAAAACGGTGGGTATCAGGGTGCCGGATAACAATATAGCCCGCGAAATTGTAAGGGTGCTGGGTAACCCCATCCTATCAACCTCAATTAAAGATGATGATGATATAATAGAATATTCTACTGACCCTGAACTGATACATGAGAAATACGAAGACCTGGTAGATATTGTGATCGACGGAGGTTACGGTGATAACATCGCGTCCACCGTTGTCGACTGTACATCAGGCGATTTTGAGATCATTCGTGAAGGCAAAGGCGAACTGGAAATGTATTTGTGATTTATCTGGCAAATGATCTGTCAAACGAATGTTTTTTTCAACATGCTTGTCGCATAACAGAATCTCCGCTCCGTTCTTATCTAACAAGGTAAGTTATAAACGTAAAAGTTTATCCTGAGCGAATAGAAGGTCTATTTGTCAATAGATTCTTCGCTCCGCTCAGACAAATTGAATTTTTAAATCCTTATTCCGAATATACGCTCCCTACCATATCGCGCAGGTTGTAGCCCGATGCCATTACTTCGCCATAGGCTCCGGCCGTACGTACTGCTATCAGGTCTCCGCGGAATGACTCGGGCAGGTCAACATCTTTTTGAAAACAGTCAGTGCTTTCACAAATAGGGCCAACAACATCGTATTTTAAGCTATGAGTATTCATTTTTGAATCCCGGCTTAAATTTTCGATCTGGTGATAAGCCTGGTAAAGCATAGGCCGTATCAGTTCGGTCATGCCTGCATCCAGTATTAAAAAATTCTTCTTAAGTCCATTTTTAACATACAATACCCTTGATATAAGCGAAGCGCTTTGAGCTACCAGGGCACGGCCAAGTTCAAAATGTACTTCCTGACCCGGTTTAATATTTAAAAAGCTTTTAAACACCTGGAAGTAGTTTTCAAAATCGGCAACGTTATTATCAGGGCTATGATAATCAACCCCAAGGCCTCCGCCGGTATTTAATACCTTAACCTGAAAGCCATGATCTTCAAACCAATCCTGCATTTCGTTAATACGGGTGCACAGGCTTTTATACACTTCCAGATCGGTAATTTGCGACCCAATATGAAAATGGATACCTAAAAACTGTAAATTGCGGCATTGGCGCAAAGCAGCGGCCACATCTGGCAATTGCCAGATATTAATACCGAACTTATTCTCGTCAAGCCCAGTAGTAATAAAATGATGGGTATGCGCGTCAACGTTAGGGTTGATGCGGATAGCTACATTGGCCTTTTTACCTTTGGCTGCTGCCAGTCCATCAATAATGTTCAGCTCTTGTACCGACTCCACATTAAAGCAAAAAATATCAGCATCAAGGGCAAGGTTTATTTCCCTGTCTGATTTGCCTACGCCGGCAAATACAACCTTCGTTTTCTCAAAACCATGGTCAATAGCCGCCTTTACTTCGTTACCGCTTACACAATCGGCACCAAATCCAAAGGATTGTATCATATCAAGCACTTTGGGGTTAAAGTTTGCCTTCATGGCATAATGTACATGAAAGCCATGTTTAGCCGAGGCGTCGCGGCAAGCGTCAAGTGTGTGACGCAAGACCTCCATATCATAATAATAAAATGGGGTTTCTAACTGCTTAAATTTATTTATATTAGCTGTACTGAACATTGTAATGATTAATAATCCGTTTATTATATTATGCGTGTCCGTTTCTTTACTTGCCGGACTTTTGTCCTGCTATAAATTGTACCACGACAGAAAACTTACTTTAAAACTCCTGATTTTAAACACCGGCATCGCGGTTTTATTGGCCGCCATCGGTATTTGTTTTTTTCTAAGGTAAAGGCCTGCCTGTACCCGGAAAAATCCGAAATCGAAATTCCGAAATCCCCAATCTCTTAAAATAACCTGTTATGCAGGCTCCTCAGGATCTCTATCTTATCTTCGGTTTTTACCAATATTGATAAGTTGTGGTCGCTGCCGCCATATGATATCATCCTTAATGGAATGTGTTTCACCGCTTCCAATACACGTGCCGCGTAACCATGTTTTTCGGCACCAAAATCCCCAACAACACAAATGATGGTATGATTAACATCCAGGTCAACAGAGCCAAAAGCGGTGAGTTCTGTAGTTATCTCGCCCAGGTAGGTAGTGTCGTCAATGGTTAATGATACCGCCACTTCTGATGTAGTGATCATATCAATAGATGTTTTATAACGCTCAAATACTTCGAATACTTTCCTCAGGAAGCCATGAGCTAATAACATGCGGCTTGATTGAATCTTAATGGCGGTAATACCGTCTTTTGCAGCAATAGATTTGATCTTATCCTTTTCGCTGGTATTGGTGATCAGGGTACCCTTGGCCTCCGGATCCATCGTATTTAGCAGGCGTACCGGGATCTTATATTTTTGAGCCGGGAACACGCTTTGCGGGTGAAGTATTTTTGCCCCGAAATAGGCAAGCTCAGCAGCTTCATCAAATGACAGCTGCGCAATAGGCTGCGTGCCTTTAACAATCCGCGGATCGTTGTTGTGCATACCATCAATATCTGTCCATATCTGCACTTCTTCGCTCCGGATGCCTGCTCCTATTAATGAAGCGGTATAATCGCTGCCGCCGCGCCGCAGATTGTCAATTTCGCCAAAAGCGTTGCGGCAGATGAATCCCTGGGTAATAAATAAATTAACCTCAGGATGTTTATCCAGCAGCGGAGTTATCTTTTCGGTAATGTAGTCAACAATAGGTTCGTTGTCCTCATCTATCTTCATAAAATCAAGCGCGGGTAACAAAACCGATGGCACACCAATCTCTTTCAGATATACGTGATACAGCGTGGTACTTAGCAGTTCGCCTTGTGCCAGTATGATCTTTTCTTCAATAGATGTAAACAGGTCATTAGCGAGGTTACTAAGCAATGCAAAATGATAGTCAATTACTTCCTTGCCTTGTTTTAAAAATTCATCGGTAGCAAACAGTTCTTTTATAAACAGTTCATACTTATCCTTCAAGATATTGATCAGTGTAATGGCCCTGGTCTTATCGCCGGTTAAATAGGCTTGTCCAATCTCAACCAGGCTGTTTGTGGTGCCTGATACTGCCGACAGCACAACGATCTGCCTTTCGGTGGGTTTGATAATGTCGAGCAGGTTTTTCATACGGGCGGGGCTTCCCACTGATGTTCCGCCAAATTTTAAAACTTTCATTTTTTGTTACTGTTAGCCATAAAGTAATTGATAACCATGTATCAATATTTGAGGCGCTAAAAATAAGATTTTAAAACGCTTATAGCCTAAGATGTATGAAAATTAAATTGGGCTGCCACCAAAAGGCGAATTAAATCCGGTATCTGTCCCTTAAAAAGCCTCATTTAGGCCCAGGAAAAATCCTTTGGAGCCGTATTTGCCAAAAGCGTAATCAAGGCATAAATTAGTGCGCGTAACTTTGTTAAAAAGCACACGTAAGCCGGCTCCCCCGCCTGGCTGCCACACCTGGAACAGCTTGGTACCCAGTTCGTCATTAGCGGTTTGCAGGTTAAAAAAAGTAACACCGCTTATAAACTTGTTCCTTAATATCGGGAAACGGTATTCAACTTCCGAATAATTATACTTTGTGCCCTTAAAGTAGGTAGAGGTATATCCCCGGCCACTACGGAAGCTTCCGTCACGCCCGGTACCCGGCAACTCCAGGTATGGCAGGGCGCCGCTAACTAAATAGGAGCCCCAGTTCCAGAACGCGATAACGTGCTCAGGACTATGTTCAGACAGGCTGAAATATTTCCTAAAATCGGTAGTGAATTGTACGGCACTTTTAGTGCTTCCCATCCATGTTTGATTAACCCGCACGCCGGCATCAGCATAAATACCTTTATAAGCGCGGTTCTGATTATCGCGGGTGGTGTATTGTACATTAAAAAGCAGGCCATTAGCAGAGTAGCGATCTTGTGGAAACCCGTACCGCTCATTATAGATACGGGATGGGGTTAATTTATTGGTGGTATCCTTAGCTTTAATATTCCTCCTGATATCAAATGATACTCCGGCACCTACAAAAAGGTTTTTTTGCACTTCTTTGTATACCTTTTCTCTGAAATTAAAATACAGCGAACGCAGCACATAGCCTTTGCGAGCGGGATTAGTCAATATCCGGTCCTCCGTGCCTTCACCAGCCGCGTGGCCTATGCCTATGCCAAAGTCCGGGGTAACGGTTTTGGCGGCTACCAGGCTACCCTGAAAGTTCCACTTGTTGCCCGGGGTATATACATTATGATTCACATAAAAATAAATAATGCCCTTTGTTGTTATAGAAGCCGATGTAGCAGCAACAGATAACAGCGTGTTGGGGTCGGTCCCCAATTTTTTACCCGCTACCGCTTTAATTCCAATCTGCGCACCTATGGTTGGGTTTGAAGCCACATTAGGTATAACAGTGATCCCTGATTTTTTGTGAAGCGAGTCGGGCTTTTTGCTCGGATGAAAAATGTTCCTGCTCAAATCGCCTATATCGTACTGTTTGTATAGGGTATCCGTGGGGCCTTTTTGAATTTTAACGTTGTTATGCAAAGAATCGGCCTTCAGGGAATCGGTAGGAGTAGTAACCTGGGCATAGGTAAAATAATGGGTATTGACTATCAAAAGGAACAATGAAACCCTCAATAATATATAAAACTTTCTGTATGATGATATATGCTGCGTTTTCAGAACGGTAAATATTTAATTTGTAATTTAATTACTTGCCTATTTAACAAACAAGGCACATTTTAAACCCTGAGATCCGTAAAATGTTTTAGAGGAACAGTCCTTTGTTTGCTACTAAGCCTCTTAAACCGGTGAAGCAAACTATAATGGCTGCAAAATTGACTACTCCGTACTAACCTGCCTGATCTGCAGTGTAAAGGAGCCCAAGGTGTAGGTGTAATACTGGGGTTGTACCTGCGTGCCTACAAATTATGAATATAAGAAAGCATTAACCCAACTGAGAAATATGAGGCATTGGTATTTATTGGATTGCCGCCCAAAACATTATTCTCGTTCGGATCATCAAAATTAATATACTGTTTGTATTTATTGGTTGCGCCGTAAGACAGTAACAGGCCGGTACGGAAGTTAAATTTTCTTTTTTTAAGATTAGCGCCTACCTGGCAGTGGTAAATGTTGTAATAGGCTGTATTACTGGCGTGGCCGTCACTATCCTTATACAAACTATTGTCGGCATAACTAAAATTGGTATGTAATGACAGAAAGCCGGTTACATCAGGCTGCAGCAAATAACTTGCCCCAATACCAAAATTGAACACCGATTTCCTTGCATCCTTAAACTTTAGTGACGATGAAGTAGCAAGATCGGGAATATCCCCTCTTATAAAACTTTCATCGCGCGGGGTTATCAGGTTATATTCATTCATCTTATTAAAATACTCTGCGGCCAAATAAATTTGTCCGTTTTTTAAATCATAGGCATAGCCAAAGCCTAAGCTCACGGGCATTTTAAAAGTGGCCTTAAGTTTTTCTTGTCTGGTGTTGGCTAAAACATTAAGCGTATCGCTGGCAAATCTTATATTATTGGCCACAATATCACTCAGTATGTTGGCGTTACCAGCTACGTGCAACAGCGGTGATGAAATGGTGAGCCCCACGTGGCTCCTGCCTGCGTCATATGATAAACCGCCTTTAAACCTCACTCCCGCGTGAAAATAAGATGCGAGGTATGATTCTTCTGCATTGGCAATTGATGGCAAACTTAAACCACCAGAGTTGGTGTTATATAATGCCCTTGAACTGAAATCAGAATTGAAACTTTGTTTGCGCAACTGCCCCTCAGCAGATACTCCTGCTGCAAAATGATCTGATACTTTAAAACCCCCGCTTATAATGCCCGAAGTTTCATTGATACTATTCAGTCTTTTAAACTGTCCCAGAAAAGATTCATTACCCGGACTATATGAATCATCAAGCACGTTGAACCTGCCATCACGCTGCTGTGTGGCCTGGTAGCTCATCACCGGGTTATGAGTAAGGGCGTACCCAACAGTAAAAGGATGTTTGCCCTTCAAAGTTATAGTTGCCGATATCATTTGCGGAATAACACTTGCAGATGTTGATTTAAGATTGAGCCCTGTACCTACACCATTCTTGATTTTGATATTGCCATACTGATAAATGGACCCGCTGATGGAGGCCGAACTTTTAGTGCTGTAGGCCAGCAAAGCCGGGTTTAAAAACATTACCCCGCTGTCGCGGTTAAAAGCGATCACCGCTCCCGGAGTTAAGAAACCGGCGGGGTTATAACTCGACGACCAATAGTTTGCATCCTGTGCCTTTACGCCCTGCAGGAGCGCTACGAGGCACAAAAAAGTGATAAAAATTTTTGACATAGGCTTATTTTTCCACATAAAAATATTATAATTTCACACAAGGAAAAAATATTTCGTTCATATTTTTTTAATCTACAGTCACTTATGTAAACTATTATTGATATTAACCTCTTGCTATGAAATTTTTTACCGCCATTACAATAATTATTTGCTTATTGCTTATATCAGGTATTAACCGTCTTGGGGCTCAAAGCCTGAGCTTTAGTCAGCCGCTTAATTTTTTACCGGCAGCCCATACCGATAAAGCCATTGATATCACCAATTTCAAAGGCGGATATTTTGTCACCTGGAAAGATGCCGGTGTTACGGGAGGTATTAACGTGTGTTATTTAGGCAAGCAGTATGATACCAGGTTTTCACAGAATGAAGCGACTGCCGGTACAGAAAAAAGTGCTTTTGCACCTGTTTTAAGAGTGATCAACAACCGTATCTACGCTTTATGGATCGGTATTGATGGTACATTGAAATATATAGTTAATAACAGCGATACTACCTTTAATACACAAAACATCAATACTGCAGCTTTTAAAAATCCACAAAGGCTAAGATCGGGCATTACGGCAACAACCATACATGGCCGACTTATGATTGCATCACATGCTGACAATAAAAATGAAATGGTAGTAGCTTTAATTGATGCCGATGACAACGGCATGCTTAAACCATCAGTTTTGCAAATCGTACCTGATAAAAAAAGCGATGAATATCCTTTTATAGTTACCCTGAATAATAATATGGTCAGAATATGCTATAAAGATTATAGCGACCAGGGCATTTACTTTGCTGATCTGAACATAGATACCGGGGTATGGACTAATCAGGCGCCGGTTTCGGGGTCAAAAACAAAAGTATCTCCCGCCGTTTATCATGCGTTTAATACAACCCGCCTGTTTTATATATGGAAAGGCAATAAAAAAGACAATCGCATTTATTACGCTACCGATAATGAGCAAAACAAGCCTGTAAATGATTCTGCTTTACCCGATTATTTTAAAACAGCGGTACCGGTATCTATTTGTAATGTAGACGCCAAAAAGTTCATCATGGCTTTTATTGGCGAAGACCAAAAGTTTTACCTGAGCTATTTTACCAATTATAACCCCGCCAATTGGATGGAAGATACGCTGTTCCCGGCTAAGGGAAACTTTACTTTGAAGGATATTGTGATTCCCGGTTCTCACGATGCAGGCATGTCGGCCTTAAACGGCACAGGTGGCACACAAGGCAGCTCTATCAATCCTTGCAATACCCTCACTCAAACACAAAATATAGGCAAACAATTAAACGCCGGTATCCGGATGTTTGATCTGCGGGTAGGTTTATTTCATAATGCGATCTATACCAAACACAGTTCGTCTGACTGTATGGCCGATGCTGTTGGCGGTGGTTATGGTGAACGTTTCAAGGATATACTTGATTCTGTTAAAACTTTTCTTGATCGTCATAAAAAAGAGTTCATTATTTTAACATTCAGTCATTTTTGCCCCACAGAGGCGTCCGCAGGGCATGTAGCCGATACCATTATTCGCGTGCTTGGTAAAGAGCATATTTACAATAACCAGTCAAAAAGTATTGATCAGATTAAACTGAATGACCTGGCGGGTAAGGTGATCGTAACTTTTGAGCAATATGCCCGTGCTGATAAACTGATCGATTCAAACACGATTGCTGATAAAGCAAAAACCTTTCTTAATTTCCGCCGCGCCTATGCTGCTACCAACCTGATTAATAAGTTGCTGGCTCGGGAAGAACTTTTCTTTAAATCGATGAAAAACGGTGTAAACAACAACGACTTGGTACGGTTAGACTGGCAGCTTACCCAAAGTGGCGACGAAGCTGCACTCATATGTAATGATTTTCAAAACGAGAAAGTAAGCCCGGTAATTAATGGAATGATGCTACTTACCAACGTGATCAAAAAGAACCAAAGTATAACAGACCTTGCCATATCCGGCAATAAATACCTACCGGCCAAAGTTAATGAATGGATAAGCAACGGCACTATTAACAAAGCTAACAAACCCAACATTTTATATATTGACGCGGCAGGTGCCTGGATAACCGATTATTGCATTGAACTGAACGGAACGCCTGTTTATAATTGATTAATGCAAAATGGCCACTGGCCCTTAAATCCCATCGGAAGCTTGGGTGTATCAGGTAATAATGGCAACACCTGCCTCTTGATTTTTAAGCAAACTTATCTTAGCTTTAAGTATTGTTTATTAAGATAAAGATAAACACATGAAACCAATTATCACCCGTATATGGCATGGTACAACAAGGGCTGAACATGCCGACATTTATTTAGACTATCTCGAGAAAAGCGGTATCCCCGATTACAAAAACATCGACGGTAATTTATCGGCAGAGGTTTGGCGACAGATAACGGGTGATGTTTGTCATTTTTGGACTGTTACCAAATGGGACTCATACAATAGCATAAAAAAATTTGCCGGTAGAGATTATGAGAAAGCCCGCTACTATCCAGATGACAAAGATTACCTGCTTGATTTTGAAGAACAGGTAGAGCATTATGAAACATTTGAGTATTAAATTGTCTGAACCGGGATGAAGCGGATTTAGAAATTACCTTGATTTTACCGCTCAATAATTTGCTGTTGAAGGTCAGGAATATTCAGCCTTGATGTTAACGATCAGCTTAGAGCTATATCTCTCTACTTCCCTTCGTCCGCCGTTTCCTTTAGTTCATCTTCTTTCTTCGCCTTGCCCAACTTTATTTTGGGGTTTTCCTGTGTACCGGTAATGGTCATCGGGATGCCAAATATGCCAAATGGCGGCAATCCCAGCCTGAACTGCAGATTGAGCCTCCCGTCAAGACCAACCTGCCCTTCAAATCTTGGTCTGAACCCTGCCATACGCATTTTTGTGCGTTCAATGGTCATGATGTTATTTGCTATGGTGCTTTTAATATCAACTTTGGTAACATCGCCTTTAGCCAGGCTATCGTGGCCTGTTTGCTTACCTACCGCGGTGAACAATTTAAAGCCATACAATTTCACTTTCTTTACAGATAATACACCTCCGCCTTTTATTGAGGGATATATGGGTCGCATATCGCCGTTGAGCTTACCGTTAAGCTTATAATCCAGCGATACAATGCCTTGCACATGCGCGGCCGATGATGCCATGTCATGAAACATTTTCACCTCTTTATAGGCTCTTTGTATATCAAACTCTTTGGCATTGATATGATAATCAAAATATGCCTTTTGCGGGGTGGTGCTACCATAAGTGGCATCCATTACTACGGGTGCGCCTATAAGGTTAAAGCCAGTTTGTTTAAGCAGTATCTGCCCGTTGCTGATGCTCATTTGCCCTTTGGCGTCACTAATGTTAAGCCCCATATATTGTACCTTCTTCACATCGGCAGTAAAATTAAGGTTCAGGTTAGAGGGTACCAGGATAACACCCGTTGATTTGGTTGGCCTGGCCGAAGCAGGCGTACCGGCAAAGGCCATAAAATCGTCGGCAACAATTAAACCGCTTGTCAGGTTAAAATCGCCTTTCAGTGGCGAATTTGGTTTGATGGCATAATCAATCACGTTAGATAGGGCGCCATTCAATACAATTACTGATTTACCATAATTAGCTGTAAACTGGTCAAACTTCATTTTATCCTGATTAAAGCTAAACACACCCGTTTTAATAAGGAACGGCTTGGGAAACAACTCAGAGCTGAGAGCAATATCTCTTACCTTCATAGTGCCGGAATTGGCCAGTTGATCATAACGGCCAGCAGCGGCGTCGCTTTGTTTCCCTTTCAACGAAAAATTAGTGCTGATGAACCCTTTTACGTCATATCCCCTGACGGCAAATACCTTGTAAATTTTGCCGATGTCCAGGCGGCCATGTGAGGCTATATGATAATCCAGGTCGTCAAAATTGCGCAGATTGGCCCTGAGCAGAAAAGGTTGCCCTTCAAACTTAAATGATACCGGCTTTATGTTAACCTTTAAACCTTTTAACGTGCCCGTGTTATTGAAAATATCGGCGCTCACTTGTATATCCTGTAACGGATGCGGGTAATAGCTGGTTTGTACGTAACCATTTTTCAGTTCAAGTTTGGCGTTGGTAACCGGGAATATTCGGCGTGTCGGGATAAACCGGCCACGGGTTTGGATATCAGCGTTCAGATCGCCCCTGATATCCATACTGCTATCTGCAGGCAAAAACCGTTTAATATCAGCCAGATGGAATTGAGCTTTAATGCCCGCATCTATTAATGCACCAGCGGTATTACTAAACTTTAAATACCCTTTTAAATAGTTGTTAAGAGCAACCATATTTAAATTGTAAACCTGCATGGTGGCATGTGCTATATCATGGTCGGGGCAGTTTGCATTCAGATTAAAACTAAGGCTTTTAACCGCTTCGGGCAGGCTTGCATATTTGATATATCCATCCCTGAACACAGAATGCAGCGTAAACTTAGGTATACTGGTAATTACGGTATCAACCTTCGGCCTCAGGCCCCCGCTCCTTTTTATCCCTTTTGCATATTTGCCTTCGGCCAGCAGGTGCAGCGAATACCGGCCTTTAAGATCAACCGTTTTAACACCAAAGGCCCTGTTCCATTTTTCAAGGTCTATTTCGGTATTGATCTTTGCGAATATTTGCGGTTCTTTTATCCCTTTTACCTTTATCACCGAACCAAAATAATCCTTATCAATGTTAAAGTATATCGAATCAACATTCAGGTTCAGGCTATCGGGGTTAAGGCCAGGTAGCCTGGCATCCATGTTGATGTACAGATTTTTTACCGGTGCAGGAGCTTTTCTGTTGGCTACATAACCATCACGAACTTTCATGCTAAAGCTAAGATCAGGCATTACGTTTTTTGAAGCGATGTATTTTCCGGTCAGGGCCACTTGTATGTTTCCCGCGCCGTTTATTTCGGTATCATCAACATATTTAGTGTACTCAACAGGCAGAGCTGTAAAAATATCACTCAAGTCGTTCTGATCTGATGTGATGCGAAAATCCATATCATAACCATCTTTCAGGAACTCAAAGCGGCCTTTGAACTTAACCGGCAACCGGTTAATAAGCAGGTCGTTTTTTTGGAAAGCAAAGGCCAGCGATTTGGTATTGATGCTGGTTACCAAATCGGCGTTTACCTTTTTATTAACCACATAAGCCTTATTACCGTAATAAAAATCAACAGATGTAGACTCAACATGACTGTACAGATCAAAAATGTCCTTGCTCAGGTCGCCGCTGCCCTTATAACTAAAACCACGTGCATTAATGAGCATCGGCAGCGATTTGTCATTATAAACCAAACAGGTATTTTCTACCAGTATCTGTTCAATCCCTAATGATGCACTACTGGTATCAGCCGCATTTGCCGGCTTATTATCCTTTGACCTATAAACGTTATAATTGGCCTGACCGCTGCTGTCTACCTGTATATTGATAAAGGCCTGACTTAAATAAATTTTATTGATGTTGATCTTGCTTTTAAATATCGACGAAAGATCAATAGCCAGCGAAACCTCCTTAGCCGCAACCAGTGTGTCATTTTGAAATGGGGCGCTGCCACCGAGCGAAAAATCATTTAATGTAAGCGTAAGTGCAGGAAACCTTTTAAAGAAGGATAGTCGCGTACTGGTAAAGCTTAGTTTGCCGTTAATGCTGCCACCTGCCCATTGCTTTATTTTATTTGTTACCGTTTCTGGAAAAAGATACGGTAACAAAAACATCAGCAGTAACAAACTTACAATTGTTATAGCGCTTATTTTAAGCGTTTTAACCAATATTTTTTTTATCGGCATCGGCATACTAATAATTGCGGGTAAGGCGCCATGAAGATAGCGATAAAACCCATATACAGCAGATGAAATTATGATTATGCTTATGGTATTACGTCTGCAGAAATAACGTTAGCATTCATAAATTTTTAAGTACTGTAGCAAAGCACCGCTTGATTGCGTAAAGCAAGTATAGTTTATTCAAATAATCAGGCACTCTAATACTATTTCAGTTTATGAAACACGTTCAACAAAATTTAAAAAGGCGGGCAGGCATAGTCGGGATGATGTGTTTGCTGACAGGGCTACTAACCTCCTGTTTAAAGAATCATGACAATGACTATGTTGAGCCTCCGGTAGCATTACTTTCGGTGATCAATGCATCGCCTGATTCACAGTCGGTAAGTTTCTTTTTAGATCAGAACCGGGCTAATAATGCCCCAATTCGCTACGGTCATGGGTTGGATTATATAGCGGCTTACCCCGGTAAAAGGACGGCCAGCTTTTATGTTGCAGGTTCAGGGCAAAAGATCATATCAGACACTATTACGCTTACTGCTAAAAAGTATTATTCTATCTATTTATCAAACCTGGCGAGCAAACCCGACATAATATTGCTAACCGATTCGATTACCCGTCCGGATGCTGGAAAAGCTACTATCCGTTTGGTAAATGTTAGTCCGGATGCTGGAGCAGTTGACTTGGCGGTAAAGGGCGGAAATGTATTGGCAAGCAACAAAACCTATAAAGGCGCTTCGCCTTTTGTACCGATAGAAAGCGCCAGTTCCTATACCCTGGAGATCCGCAAAAAAGGCACCTCCACTGTGTTGGTTACCTTATCGGATATCAGGCTGAACAGCAACTCGGTTTATACGGTGTGGCTGCATGGCCTCTCCTCGGCTACCGGCCTGAAAAAGCTTAGCGCTGATATACAAACCAACGCTTTTTACTATTAAGACATCCTAACCTCAGCCTTATAAAAGCCTGCTGATAAACCAGCGGGCTTTATTGTGTTGTATTGGCAGATATTAAAACTTAACATATTGATAACATGACCTTTGTAGCGTATCATTCAAATCGGCCGTAATATTTTTAAACAAATTAAAATATGAAAAAGAACCTTTACACCCTGCAATTATTAATGTGCTTTATGGTAGCATTATTATCATGTGGCAAAAAAAATGAAGTGAAAAAGAAAGTGGAGATTGACCCTAATAATTTAACTTCCTGCCGCATAAATAATACCTGCGAATTTAGGTTTACGGAACAAGCCGATATAGATAGCACGATCCGGTTTAAAAGCGGAATTTACCGCCTGTTCTGGAGTAGGGAAAATTTTTCGGGTGGAACGAATACTATATATATAAAAGCGCCCATGGAGGGCACAAGCTTTGAACTTGGCAAGGAAGACATACTTACAGGAAAAGTAGTATATGCTCAGGTATGTCCGGCGTGTTCAATGGTCGCGGTTAAAATGGTTGATGGGTATGTGAAGGGTATCAACGTAACACCCGGGCAGCCTGCCGATAAAGCCAAATGGCTGCTGGAAGGAAAAATAATGCTGCAATCAATAGGCAATGCCAATTTCAAAGACACTTTGTATGTGAAACAGTACTTTACCTCAAACTTTATAATCGACTAAACCTGGTTAAACCAGCAGTACGCCGGTCACTAAAAATTGGATGACTGCCAGCAATGCCTTTACTTATCAGCTTCCTCAAAAATAAATTATATAATTCTTAACATTCTGGGTTGCGCTGCCGCCCGGAAGGTAAGCAAAAGTGTGAGATAACCTCGCACTTTTTGCTTTTAAATAGCAGGTAACCAACGCAATTGATAGCAGGTAGTAAAACCACAAAGTGGCGTTAAATACCTGTACTTTTAAATTAGTACCTGTTTTTTCGGCTATGATTTCTTATGGAGGAGTATTTGTTAATTATGTTATATAATACACTTCATCATGAAAAATTTTGAAAAAATGGTTAAGATCTTACTTTTGGTTCTGCTATTAGGCAGCGCGCCCGCATGGGGACAAACACCACAAGATTCCGCAGCCGAACGTGCGCGGTCACGAAGTGAGTCAGGTACAGCAGATCAGGCATCGCCCGGCGCAACTCAAGGTACCAGGAAAATGTTACAGGATACCGGTGGAAAGAGCGGCGTATCGGGTATTGGAAAAGCGGACGCTGATAAAGCTACCGGGCAAAACCACGACAAGACAAATAACTTTTCGACCAGGAACCACAATGTTGTTTGGGGAATTGTGATCGTTACAGGTATTGTTTTAGTAGGGCTTATGCGCCGGAGTTACGATAATAAATAACCTTCAAAGCCCGGAGGATATACTCATAAATCTAAAGGATATACTGTCAAATTAAGACATTGTAAAAGCTTTAGGATTGGCTAAGTGGCAAAGTGAAATAAAAAGTTGAACCTTTTCCAAATTCAGTTTCCACGCCGATTTCGCCATGATGTTGGCGAATGATCTCCGCGCTTAAATAAAGACCTATGCCGAAGCCGGAAATGTGCCTGGTGTGATCGTTCTCCACGCGGTAATAACGATCGAATAGCTTCTTTGCGTCCTCCGCTTTGATGCCTATCCCCTGATCTTTTACAGTGACCCGTGCCTTTCCATCTGTAATGCGACAATCCACATCAATAACGCTGGATTTTGAAGAGTATTTAATTGCGTTACTTAATAAGTTCAGAATTACAGAGCCTACTTTGTCCCAATCGGCGTTTACTTTCACCGGTGTATAGCTCAAACGGATGTGGTGATCGTTCATTGTAAGTTCCGTTTCGCTAACAGCTTCTTTCAGCAATTCATCAAGCATAAATTCCTGTTTAACCATTGGCATTTTGCCCGATTCAAGACTGGAAAGATTAAGAAAGCCATTGATCATGCCGGTCATTTTTTTAATCTGTTTACCAGCGTTATTCAAAGCGCCGGGAACAAAGGTATCATTACTATTGCTGAGCTTAGCTTGCAGTACCTGGATGAGTATATTAACCGAGGTAAGCGGTGTTTTTAATTCATGGCTAACCATCCCAATGAAATCATTTTTCCGTTGTTCATCCCGCTTCTTTTCGGATATATCGCGGGCTATCTTTGAAATACCTACAATACGGCCTTCGTTGTCTCTGACTGGTGAGATTGTCAAAGAAACATCCAATATTTTATTGTCTTTGCTTATTCGTTTGGTTTCAAAATGTTTTACCCGTTCTCCTCTTCTTAGCCGTTCAAGAATACGCGGCTCTTCTTCCTGCCGGTCTAACGGAATGATCTTTAAAATAGGTTGGCCTATCATCTCGCTTTCTGAATAACCGAACATTCTTTCTGCCGACGCATTCCAGCTCGTGACAATACCATTCAGCGTTTTGCTCACAATGGCATCATCAGACGACGCTACGATAGCAGCCAATTTAGCGCTTTTTTCTTCTGCCTGCTTAATATCGGTTATATCCAGGGTTATGATCAAAGCCGCGTATACCTCATGAAATTCGTTCCTGAGTGGCACAAATTCCATCCTGAAATCTTCATCATCGCTACCTTTGCGGTCAACCGTAAATTGCTCACCTGCCAAAACACGATCATATAGGTGCTTGCTGGTCTGATATCTTTCCGGATCAGCTTCTGCAAGGTGTTTCCCTATGTAATTGCTATTATCATAGCCCATTTTTGTCATCAGGGCACCTTCAATGGCCATAAACCTACGATTGCTTCCAATCACCATGACCAAAGATTTAGGGATATTTAACGCTATAGTTCTAAAGAGCTTTTCGCTCCTTTGAAGCTCTTCCCGGCTTTCAGCCAGTTCTTCATTAATGGTTACCAGCTCTTCATTGGCAGCAGCCAGTTCTTCATTGGTGGCAGCCAATTCCTTGTTCAGCTTTTGTGCTGCAGCCTCACTTGCCATTAATGCTTTTGTCCGGACAGCAACAATATTTTCCAGTTCGCGGTTCAATGAAGCCAAATCTTCCTGAGTCTGCCCCAGTTCTTCATTAATTGAAGTAAGTTCTTCATTTGCCGCACTCAACTCTTCGTTTGTGGATGCAAGTTCTTCATTCAGGTTTTGTTCTTTTCGCCACGCTTCCGCAGCAAACAAATCCCGCCGGATCTGAGCGTCCTCAAGTAATTCGTTCATGTCAATTCCATAGCCGGCATAGCCGGTAAACGTACCATCGGCACGGAACCGCGGGGTGGCACGCTCTGTTACATGCCGGAACTCACCGCCATTTCTCTTTAACCGGTATGTCCTTGTAAATTCTTTCCGCGCTTCAAACGCCTTATCGTAAACAGAAAGACAATACTGCAAATCGTCGGGATGAACACTATCTTTCCAGCCATCCTCATAGTCCTGTTCTATAAGCCGGCCGGTAAATGTTAGCCATGCTGTGTTAAAAAAGCAACAAATTTTGTCCGTACCTGATGCCCATATCAATAAAGGCGTTTGGTCTGAAATAAACCTGAATTGGTCATCAGCAGGATTAAGAGGAGTATTTGCTTCCATAAATTCAAAAAAATATTTTAGTCAATCTGACCACAGTCAGCCAGAAATACCATTTATAACTACTTAAAGGCTTTTGTGTTTTATAAATACATGATAATTTTGCTTAACAAACGCCCATTCCAAACTATTTTCAGCGCTTCGTTAATAATCCTATTTCTGATAACAAACCAAATAAAAAAACGCATTGCAACAGAATGAACAATAACGATTTTTAGCTTGGATTGGTTTTTAAATATCGTATTTTTATATTGATCAATCACCTCAAAATTATGTGGTTAACATCATCAATCTGGTTCGAAATAGCCATAGTCAGCATCATCTACGCGCTTGGCAATATTATTTTCGGGCATTTTGAAGAGCGCACTCCCAAGGCCCGCCGGATTGGAAAATATATACTTACACTTGTTATTATTACTTCAATTTCTTTTTTCTTTGGCAGAGCGGTTGCTATGATTACTCTCAGCGTTTTTATCTTGCCGGTTCTATATATCCATGCCTACTATCTACCCCGAAAAAAGGGCATCAACGGATTAACCGGCGAACCCAAAAGCAAGTATTATGAGTTCAGAAAATGGGATAAAAACATCTTTAAAGAGCAATAAAGAAGTTTCATCCGCTTGCTTTAATAATTACCATAAAACGTCCCTGCTTTTAAGCCTATTCTGCTCTGAAGCTTTTAGCAGGATTTTAATAATTAATCGTTATTGTACACTTTTTAAACCGGCTTATGGAGGAGTTGAGAAAAACAGCACGAATAAATAGTGATCAGGAAATAATATTATTAACCAAAACGGAGAAGTGACCGCCTTGTTGAGCGCCCGCTTTCAAACCGGGAAAGCCCCATAGTATATGTCCTTCATTTTTTTCTGGCCCAAATATAGGCCCGCCGGCTTGGATATTCCACATCTTCATACGGACGCCTCTCTATGGCGTCAATTATATTAAAACCCGTTTCATCAAGCAATTTTATTATGTGATCTGTCTTAAAAAAGAATAAATCAATATCTATTTCTTTGTCATGAGCTTTGTCGAAATGAACTACTTCATCACCAGCGTGAAACGAAAATAAAAAATCGCCTCCTGTTTTCAATACCCTGTTTATTTCTCCGAAACACTGCCTGATTTGGTCACTTGTAAAATGCACTATCGCATAAAATGCAATTGCACTTCCAAGATACTCTGGCGAATAAACGATATCCAACAAGTTCCCGGTTTCAAATTTAATATGAGGAGAAAGCCTTTGTGCAACGCTAATCATCGCCGGCGATAAATCAATGCCGATGATATTTTCCAAACCATTATCGTATAGAAATTTTGTTGTTTGTCCGGGCCCGCAGCCAAAGTCGGCGCATAGTCCTTTGTCTTTATTGACAGATGCAAATTCCTTCAATAACAATCGGTCAAAATGTTTTTTGAAGAGTTCGTCCCAGCGGTCAGCCGCATAGTCGTCGGCCACCTGGTTGTAACAGCTTAGTACTTTCTCTTGTGAATTCATTTAATCTCAGGCTCCTACTTAACTTTGCTCAATAAATTATTATCTCACTCTTTCTTTGATTCTTCTCGCCAGGTTTTGCCTTCATAGGTTATGACCAAATAAGCCCATTGGAAAATCTGTGAACCAAGCCAGTGTACTATTATTTATTTGAATTGAGAATATATGTTCCCATGGAATAAACCCGAGTAGCATTACAACTGTAAACAATATTATAAGCCTAAAAGGCCATTTTTTGTTGTTCAGCGAAAGTGATGCAGGTTCAGCCATTCAGAAAGAATTACAGACGAAAGATAATCACTTAAAATATGATTTGCAATCTCAGCTTGAGGATTTGATGGTTTCGATTGCGACACTTTTTCTAAAATGGGGTTCTTAGCCCTGCTATTGGTCAAGTGTGGTAAATGACGAAATACTTGTAACTACCCTATATATTTTTATAAAATCCTGTAAACAGGCTGATATCTGATGTGCCATTTCTATCCACGTATGCCTCCTTTACAAAATGATACCACAATTTGCTCAAATTCGTATCAATTCGATACTTCGTAAAACTGTCGTATACGCAATTCGCTACATTTATCTATCAATTTAACCAGTTATGAAAAATAAATTTGCCTATATTAATTTACTGGCACTGGCATTTGCTGTAACCAGCTGTACAAAAACCGAACAACCAACTCCGGAAACCGGTACAGACCAGCGCGTGGCCCTGGCCACAACTGCAAATGCACCTGTTCCAAATACAATTAGCACAATTGCAGGCCAACGGTATACATCGGGCTCTACTAAACTGGACGGGCCTGCATTGTCTGCGCGTTTCAACTTTCCCACCGGATTATTTTCTACCGAAAGCGGAATACTGTATGTTGCCGATACGCGTAATAACGCAATCCGTCAAATCCTTAATGGCCAGGTAACTACCCTAACCCTGGCACCCAACAATTACGGGGAAACTATACATGAACCAATTTATGTAGGTTTGCAGCGGATAGGTACTATTCACGTAATATGCGCTGTCAACCAGGACGGCGACCCCTACAGCCAGTCATGGATATTTGGCCCTACCGGTGAATTTGTAGCCAGCCAATCGGACGTTTATATAACCCGAAGCAGTTTGGCTAAAGACCCTTACGGCGATTTTTTCTGGACCAGCGTTCACATGCAGATATTAAAGCACCAGGCGGTAACCAGTGAATACATAGGTAAAGATCCAGTGACGTATGATACGAGCATACTACCCGAAAATGATTACCACCGGGGCACTGCTTACCGTGCCATGTTTGTGGGATATAATAAGGTAAAATACCTTGGGGTAAACAATCATATGTATAAGCTTACGCCATCCGGCGTTTTTGCAAGAATTTACGCGGATTTACCATTAGGCAATATAAGCTGCATTATTACAAATAAAGACAGTCGTACCATATATATCGCAGCTGATGGTTACATCAAAAAAATAACCGACAACAAACTGACCATTTTGGCAGGCCCGAATGCGAATACTCCGGACGGCAGAGATGGTGTTGGGTTACAAGCCGATGTACACGCCAATAGCTTGGTGTTAGCGAAAAACGAGGGCGAGAACACTATTTATTTCACAGACACATTCACAAACACCATTCGCAAATTGTCGTTAAAATAAACTGAACGGCCATGAAATCAGGAATCGATTCTGAGTACTCTTTTACTTTTCTTGACCGTCTTGTAACTACTGTTATAGTGCAACATCCCGCATAAAACACGAAACCAACCGCCAGGTTAATTAAGCCTGGCGGTTGAATAGATGCTGTTCTAACGATATAACGATGTTATATGCGGTTCCCTAAAAGCTCATCCATAGCATCTACGGAAATCTTTGTATCACTCGCGCCCAATTTGAACTTTTTTTTTGTAATGAAATCTGTTTCCTTAACTGAATTTTCGTTAAAATTAATAAAACATTGATCATAAAGTATGTAACTCTCTGCCAATTTATACATTATCTGCCCATAATCATGATATTATAACTTTACAATATTCTTTTAATTAACTTTAAAGAAATATCCAATTATCATGAAAAATATTTACCTGTCATGCATTGCTGTATGCATAGTGGCTTTATCCTGTAAAAAAGATTCGACACAAAAGCCAATTTCTACTGAAGTGAATACCGGGCTCCACGCAGTCAGCTTTACGGTTCCTGGTTTCGAGAGCACAACAGAAGGTTTAAACACTAACAGCGCCGGGGGAAGCGCATTGTTAAAGAATCAAATAAAATACTTGCATTTGGTTATTTATAAGGATAGCGGAATTGTAACAGATCCGCAATTTGAACAATATCCTCAATTCGCAGCAGGCCCCGTTAAAGAAGTTATTCAGAAGTCGACAGATGCCAATTTCGGAACCTTTAAAGAATCTCTAAGTGATGGGCAATATTGGTTTTTTATAGTTGGCGATCAGTTAGCAGGTAAAATAAATGAGGAAAGGACAAATGGTCACGGCGGTTACTGGACGCTTCCCTTTTACCACCTTGATAACGCGCTTTTAACTTCGGGTATATATTTCGGCGGGTTCGATACCCTAATAAAGGCGCCTATCAATAAAGTGATCAAGCTTAAGCGTATGGTAAGCAAACTCACTATTCGCATTACAGACGCAATACCCGCTAATGCGTCAAAGTTTATTTTGACGCTGACCGATTACCCGCCTGCTTTTGATCTATTAAATGGAAATGGAAGATTCCACGGAACAGAGGACCTATTTGATAGCGCGCTCTTTAGTTACAATATTAGTACCTCCCAAATTGGAAAATCTAATTTTGAATTTAGTACAATCGTTCTCCCTTACCGGTCTTTCTATGAAAGTGAGATACGTTTAGATTGCGTAGATAAGATAGGGAATGTTATAAATCATAAGGTTTTGCCAAGTAAGGGTGGTGATGAAGTTTGGATTGAAAGAAACACAAACTATATATATACCGGAGCCTTTTTTACAAAGGCAGCACAATTTACAATTACTTTAGATACCAAATGGAATGCACCGGTAAACATACCCTTCAGCGTCAGTTATTCAAAACCCAGTAAAACCAGCAAATAGCATTAATCAGCCCATTAATACCCAAACTAAAAATGAAAAAGCTCCTCAAATCTTATCTGAGAAGCTTTCCAGGTGATCCCATCAGGATTCGAACCTGAGACCTACTGATTAGAAATCAGTTGCTCTATCCAGCTGAGCTATGGGACCATCGCGATTTTTTCGCGGTGCAAAGATGCAAAATAATGCTGAAATATCAATCAAGTTTATTGCAAAACTATAGTATTTTTCACAGTAAAACATAAAGTTACAGCGGTGGATAAAAAACAATAGAAAAATAATCATCACTAACCCCCCCAAGGCATTATATTAATCAATATCACCACAAACACATTCAATGCATTTTTTATATTTGATCAATCCGTATAAATTATGAGCACATCAAAAAACTTGTTTCTGCTAAGTCAGGACACTAACCGGCGTAAATTTATCTGTAATCTCACCAAAGTAGCAGGTGCTACAGCACTGTTAACAGCGCCGGCCATAGGTAGGGCCGGTAGCTTTTTGGATATAAATACCGATCTGACGGTAGGCGATATTATGGATCTGTTTATCAATCAGGTACCCGGCGGCCCTTTAAGCAGCACTGTTGATACGTTAAAAGCCGGAAGCAGAGATATAAAAGTGACGGGTATTGTTACCACCATGTTTGCTACCATTGAGGTGATCAAAAAAACCATCGCATTAGGAGCCAACTTCATTATAGCACATGAGCCTACTTTTTATAATCACGCGGACGAAACCTCATGGCTGGCCGACGATGAGGTTTACCAATATAAAGCAAACCTGCTCAAACAACACAACATAGCCGTATGGCGCAACCATGATTATATACATCGCCTTAACCCTGATGGTGTACGAATGGGGCTACTTAAGCAACTTAACTGGTTAAGTTATTACAACTCCGATGCAGGCAGCATACTAATGCTCCCGGCTACATCGCTAAGTTCATTGATCGGGTACTTAAAGCAAAAACTGACTATCAATAAGGTGAGGTACATAGGCAGCCCTGAACAAAGTTGTAAAAAGATATTACTGATGCCCGGCGCCGCGGGTGGTACAAGACAAATACAAGCAATGAGCAAAGAAAAACCCGACGTTTTGATATGCGGGGAAATACAGGAATGGGAAACTGCGGAATATGTGCGGGATGCGCAGTCAAAAGGCGAAAAACTATCCCTGATTGTATTAGGGCATATTGCCAGCGAAGAACCAGGCTCAGAATTTATGGCAACCTGGCTCCATGAAAAAGTACCAGGCATTAAAACAACGCATATACCAGCTAACAATTCCCTATCGTTTTTGTAATGCAGTTGTACCTGATTATATGACACAACTAAACATATTTGTTGTTAAATAATTTAACATTACGTACAATTGCAAATTACTGTGCTTTAATTGCACGCGTGCTAATTACATGTAAATCATACAGTTGTTATTATTTTACAATTTTTGATAAACAGGTGCCAGCATCGGTAATTAGTATCTTTTAAATGTTCTTTTTATATAAAAACAACGTATTATTAGCTTTAAAATCGCCATTTTTGTTTTTTAAAATAGAAAGTGTTTTTTTTACAATAAGTTAATCATACTTTTAACCCAATTTTTTTTAACAAAACTTAATTTATGATCATAATTGCTGACGGTGGCTCAACTAAAACAAACTGGTGTCTGGTTACCGAAGAAGGTAAAAAAGTGTATTTTAACACTGAGGGTTATAACCCCTATTTTTCTGGTACGGAATATATCATACAATCTTTAAATGAGAGCTTGCCTACCGACCTCGAAAAGGATGAAATAACTGAAGTAAATTACTACGGTGCAGGCTGCTCAACACCTGAAATGCGTAAAATTGTTGAAGAAGCCATGAAGGTGGTTTTCAGCAAAGCAAAAGTGAATATTGGTCATGACTTGCTTGCTGCCGCACGTGCTCTTTTAGGCAACAACGAAGGTTTTGCCGCCATTTTAGGCACTGGTACCAATACCTGTATTTATGATGGTAAAGAAGTTATAAACAACATTGACTCAGGAGCTTATATCCTGGGCGATGAAGGCAGCGGTTGCTATATTGGTAAAAAATTGCTAGTTGATTATTTGCGCGGGTACATGCCCGAGCCTGTACGCAACCTGTTTTGGGAAACATTTAAGCTTACGCCCGATGATATCAACGAACAGGTTTACACCCAGCCCCGCGCAAACCGTTTTTGCGCCAGCTTCAGCAAATTTGTTTATGACAATAACGTACATATTGAATACTCCCGTAACCTGGTGCGCACTTCGTTTGAAGATTTTTTTCGCAACCTGGTAACTCACTATCCTGATTATCAAAAATACAGCTTTAACTGTATAGGTTCAGTAGGTTATAACTTCAGGAACGTGCTTGAAGAAGTAGTTACCGAAAACGGAATGGTGGTTGGTAACATTATCCGCTCGCCTATAGATAACCTGGTAAAATATCACCTTGACCTGGCTCCAAGCTCCTTATAAGATTTTTGGACTAGGACTATCAGATAAAAAAAGCAAGGGCCGGAAATACTTCCGGCCCTTGCTTTTTTATAAACTCTTATTTTTATTCCAATGATCCTTTATCCCATAGTCTAAAGTCTCAAACTCTTATAGTCCCAAATTCCCTATCCAATATTCATTTCGCCCTGGAATATCTTGCCATACTTACGTTTATCAAACTTATATAGTTTGGCAGCACGATATGACACCCCTTTTTGCTTTTCATCAAGTTCCTTTAAAAATCCATAGCTAAGCATTTTTTTTCTGAAGTTCCTTTTATCCAGCTTTTTATTTAATACAGCCTCGTAAAGCGATTGAAGTTGTGTGAGCGTAAATTTTTCGGGCAGCAGCTCAAAAGCTATCGGCTGGTAATGCAGGCGTCTGCGGATCTTGTTAAACCCGGTGTTAAATATTTCGCTGTGGTCAAATGCAAGTTTTGGCAATTCGCTCACCGGATGCCAGAATGCCTTTTTTGCATACTGGGTAACCGGTCTTACTTCCTTTTGCCCGTTTATACGTATCAATGCATAATAGGCCACGGTGATAACCCGGCCTTGCGGGTGCCTGTTCACTTCACCAAAAGTATGGAACTGTTGCATATGCAAATCGCGCAAACCGGTAAGTTCGTACAATATACGCTCAGCGGCATCGTCAATACTTTCATCTTGCTCTACAATGTAGCCAGGCAACGCCAACCAGTCTTTATATGGCTCTTCGTTACGTTCTATAAGCAAAATTTTAAGCTCTCCGGCTTCAAATCCAAAAATTACGCAGTCAATAGAGAATACGGAATCAAACTTGGGTAGCATTACTTCCAAAACTATACAGGGATTTAAGTTTAATTGTTAAATATATGGCCTTAATTCCTAATCCAAAAAAAAATAAATAAAATTTAATGGTGTAATTTACACACAGTATCTTCGTAGCACAAATTTAAGTGACGTAAAGATGCAGAAAATTTCAAAAATAGCGGTTTTAACTTCAGGTGGCGATGCTCCCGGAATGAATCCTTGTATAAGGGCAGTAGTTAGAACAGCGATATATAACGGCCTTAAGGTTGTTGGTGTGCGGCAGGGTTACAAAGGGCTTATTGAGAACGATATGTACGAAATGGACAAACGTTCCGTAAGTAATATACTTAATTTGGGCGGTACTATCTTAAAAACTGCACGTTGCTTACCTTTTAAGGAAGATGAAGGTATGGTCACTGCCTACCAACATTTAAAGGAGCATGGTATTGATGCACTGGTGGTTATTGGAGGCGACGGTACATTTACCGGAGCATTGCGTTTTTCAAAAAAATATCCTGACATTGCTGTTATTGGTGTGCCCGGCACCATTGATAATGACCTTTGCGGATCAACCTATACCCTGGGTTTTGATACGGCCACCAATACTGTAATTGAAGCTATTGATAAGATACGCGACACTGCCGATGCGCATGACCGCTTATTTTTTATTGAAGTAATGGGACGCGACTCAGGAGCTATCGCACTGCGTGCTGGTATTTCATGCGGCGCAGAGGCTATTTTATTGCCCGAAAAACAAACGGCTATTGATGATCTGATCAGGAACCTGAAAGATGGTTCATCTAACAAAAAGTCGTCAAGTATTGTTATTGTTGCCGAGGGCGATAAAAATGGCGGCGTGTATGATGTGGCCAAAGCGGTACAAAAGGAAGTTAAAGACTACGACATTAAAGTAACTATATTAGGCCACTTGCAAAGAGGGGGCAGTCCATCAAGCTTTGATCGTATTTTGGGCAGCAGGCTTGGCTATGCCGCCGTAAATGCGTTAATTGCGGGCGAAACACAAAAAATGGTAGGTTTGCAGGCCAACCACATTTTGCTTACCAGTTTAGAAGAAGCGTTGAACCATCATGAATTTAAACTGGAGGCTGATTTGCTGGAAATGGTTGATATATTATCAATATAGTAAATGATTGCAGTTGTATATAGTGGGTCTTATTTTGCACATTGGCGGCTGGCCGATAAAGGCAGAACTGTGGCTTCCTTTAAAACCAACGGCATTAACCCCTATTTTAACGACGAGAAGCATATATTGCAACTGCTTAATAAAAATATAAACCTGATACACCATGCCGAACAAATAAGGCGCATTTACTTTTTTGGTGCAGGTGCCTCATCTAATGAACGTAAGCAAATTGTGCATAATGCACTGTCTGCGTTTTTTAAATTCGGCAAAGTAACGGTTGAGCATGATATTACTGCGGCTGCAATAGCCTGCTGCAAAAATTCACCTGGTATCATCAGTATTTGCGGCAGCGGCTCAAACGCAGGCTGGTACGATGGTAAAAAGGTATTACCCAATAACTATGGCCTTGGCTACATACTGGCAGATGAGGGCTCGGGCAACTGGCTGGGCAGGCAGTTAATCAAAGGGTTTATGAATGAAACCTTGCCGGCAAACCTCCGTAAAAAGTTTGTTCATAAATATGAAGCCGACCGCAAAACACTGCTTGAAAAAGTTTACCGCCAAAAACAACCTGCCTTGTTTTTAAGTTCATTCACCGAATTTTACCTGGAAAACCGGGAAGACCATCATCTGCAAAACGTCATAAAAAAAGGTTTTAGCAAGCTAATTTCAACATATTTGCTACCTTTATCTAAACAATATCCGGGGGCCTCTATACATTTCGCAGGCACTGTAGCTTCAAACTTTCAGGAACATTTAATTGAAGTTGCCGCCGAGGCTAACCTACAAATTGAAAATATCATAAAAGAACCCATAAATAATTTATTAACCTACTATTCAAATAAAAATTAAAAATCATGAAAATAGGAATTAACGGTTTCGGCCGTATTGGACGTCTGGCATTCAGAGCCGCAATTGAAAGACCCGACATTGAAGTTGTTGGTATTAATGACCTTGTTGAGCCTGATTACATGGCTTACATGTTAAAATACGACTCAACTCACGGACCATTCAAAGGCACTATTGCTGTTGAAGGCGGACATTTGGTTGTAAACGGTAAAACCATACGCGTTACTGCTGAAAAAGATCCTGCTAACCTTAAATGGGGCGAAGTGGGTGCCGAAGTTATTATTGAATCTACCGGCTTATTCCTAACTCAGGAAACTGCTCAAAAACATATTGATGCTGGTGCTAAAAAAGTAGTAATGAGCGCGCCCGCTAAAGATGATACCCCTACTTTTGTAATGGGTGTAAACAATAAAAAATTATCTGCTGAGCATACTATCGTATCAAACGCTTCATGTACTACCAACTGCCTTGCTCCTATCGCTAAGGTATTGAATGATAGCTTTGGTATTGAAGAAGGCTTAATGAGCACTGTACACGCTGTTACAGCCACTCAAAAAACTGTTGATAGCCCATCGGCTAAAGATTGGAGAGGCGGCCGTGGTGCTTACCAAAACATCATCCCTTCATCAACTGGTGCTGCTAAAGCGGTTACTTTGGTTATTCCGGAGCTAAAAGGTAAATTAACCGGTATGTCATTCCGCGTTCCGGTTGCCGACGTATCTGTTGTTGACTTAACTGTACGCCTTAAAAAAGGTGCTACTTATGAGGATATTAAAGCAGCCATGAAAACAGCTTCAGAAGGCGACCTTAAAGGAATCTTAGGTTATACTGAAGATGATGTAGTATCTGAAGATTTTAAAGGTGATGCACGTACATCAATTTTTGATGCTAAAGCAGGTATCGCTTTAAATGATAACTTCGTAAAAGTGGTATCATGGTACGATAACGAATGGGGTTATTCAAACAAACTTATCGACCTGGTTCAGGAAATCGGTAAAGTTTAATTAACCGTAACCAATCTTTAATTTATATCAAAACCCCGGCTTTTGTCGGGGTTTTATTGCTTTTGAGCCGTTGATATTTATGATAAGAACGGCCATTAAGTCTTCTATCTCTTCCACCCTTTGTCCAAAGAACATTACCATGGTGTTTCACCATAATCACTAATGTACTTACCTGTAGGCCCATCCTTATCCAACATTGCATATTCTACAATAGGCGCCGCGCCATCTTCTACCTTTTTCGGTCCCTGGTTATGGTTAAATTCGGTATTGGTATAGCCTGGGTTTACCATGTTTACTTTAACCTGGTCTTTAAGCTCAAAAGCCAAAGCAACCGTGTAAGCATTCAAAGCTGTTTTTGACGGCCCATAAGCCGCTGATTTAAAATGGTAATACTCCCAGTTAGGATCGTTGTGGTAGGTTAACGAACCCAGATCTGAGGTTACGTTTACTATTCTTGGGTTTTCTGCTTTCTTAAGCAGGTCAATAAATATTCGTACCGTGCGTATAACGCCAAAGAAATTTACTTCAAAAACCTGTTTCATGACATCATCACTAACAGTTGTGGGTGTTTGCGGAAAAGTACCCGGAATGCCGGCATTATTGATCAATACATCTAAATGATCAATACGTTTGGCCAGTTCATCATGGGCTTGTTGCACCGATTGTTCGTCAGCAACATCTATCAGCAGTAGCTCAATATCTGTATATCCCTCTGATTGTAGTTGAGCTACAGCTATTTGTCCTCTATCCTGATCCCTGCTTCCTAAAAAAATATAATAGCCCGCTTTTGCCAGCTGGCGAGCGGTTTCCAGACCAATACCTTTATTGGCGCCGGTTATTAAGACTGTTTGTTTATTCATAAAGCAAAGCTCGGGTAATACATTTTAAATGCTACTGCACTTAGCGGGGTATTACTTGTACATTTCCCGGATTTGGGCTCTGAAGCTTACAGGTGTAATACCGGCAATCCGTTTAAAAAAACGGTTAAAGTAGGCAGCATCCTCAAAACCCAACTCATTGGCAATTTGCTTTGCCGACAGATCGGTATGCAGCAGGAGGCGTTTGGCTTCTACAATAAGTCGGTTATGAATATGGGCGATGGCTGTTTTGCCGCTTTGCTGTTTAATAACCTCCGTAAGATGTCCTGGTGTTATATTGAGCTTTTCGGCGTAGGCGGCAACATCATGCTGAGTGGCATAATGCTCGCCAATAAGCGCCTGGAAGCTTTTAAGCAGGCAATAATTTAAGGTAAAGCAGGTTTCACTGAACTGCTCCGTATATAATCTGCTCAGGTATATGACCAGCACCCGCAGCCATGAGCTAAGCATCTGGTTGCGCCAACTGCCATCAGTATTAAATTCGACCAGCATTTTACGCATTACGTCTTCCACAAAACTTACATCCTGCTCTTTAAGTAAGAGTTCATGAGCTCCGGCGGGGTTCTGAATAATGGGAAGCCGCTTTAATGTCTGATTCTCTTCCAATTGCAAAAACTCATCGGTAAAGCAGGTTATAATACCTTCCACCGGCTCTGCATATTCTTTAAGGTGCACTTGTTGGGGTACGGTAAAGTAAAAAGTATCGGGTTTAAGTGTATAAGGCATAAAATCAATCCAATGCCGGTTATTGCCTTTTTTCACCAATACAAACAGGTAATAATCTTTGCGATGAGGTATCAGGAAAGCAGGGTCGAGCACAAACTCCATACTACCCGGAACGGCCTCGCGTACCTCGATCATACTGCTCCCTGTGGTACTGTTTTGCTGTAGGGAGTAGGTTGGTATTGCTGATTTTTCGGGTGCGGTTAAAGTATCCATACACCAAAATAAGAAAATAGTCAATCAAAGCCTGTCATCTGCAGGTAGTATAACAATTGTTAAACCAAACTTTCAAATTCAGGAAGTTTTTAAACTCCACGAATCTTTAAGTTATTATTCTGTTTTTAAACTCTTAACCGGGTTGGTTAAAGCAGCCTTTACGCTTAAAAAAGACACTGTAGCAAATGCAATGACCATCACTATAAAAAACGGCACAATAAAAAGCAACAGGCTAATATCAATCCGAAAAGCATAGGTTTGCAGCCATTTGTTTATAGCATACCAGGCCAGCGGTGCCGATACAATAAATGAAACCAATACCAACACTGCAAAATCCTTATACAGCAAGCCTAATATACTGTTCACTGTGGCGCCTAAAACCTTACGGATACCTATTTCTTTGTTGCGCTGAACAATGGTGTATGACACCAGGCCAAACAGGCCCAGGCAGGCTACAAATATGGCAATACCGGTAAACACGCCAAATACCTGCCCAAAATGCTGGTCGGCCTTGTATTGTTCATTAAAATGCTGATCAAGAAAGAAATAATCAAACTGATCGCCGGGAAAAAACGCGGCCCATGTCTTTTTAAGACCGGCAATGGTTTGAGTGATATTTGCGGAGCTTATTTTGATGGACACGGGCCCTCTTACATCGGGTATACACCTGAAAATAAGCGCGTCATAAGAATCACGCAATGATTGTTGATGAAAATTATCAACCACGCCAACTATAGTATAAACCTGCCCCCAAAAGTCAATTCGTTTCCCAAGCGCTTCTTCCGGCTTGTTAAAACCTATCTGTTCAACGGCTTTCCGGTTAAAAACCACACTGTGCGGTTCGTCGCCAAAATCTTTAGAGAATTTTCTGCCGGCTACCAGCTTCATGTCATACGCCGTCAGATAATCATAGTCAGTACCAATGATACGGTATTGTTTACCCTGACTTTGGTCGGCCGAAGTTAACTTTATACCACCCGCGTTCCAAAATACCGGTTCGCCCGGAATGTTGGTAGATACCGTAACGCTTTTTACCGACGGCTGGGTTAAACATTCCTGTTTGAAGGTACTCATGCTCCGGTAAAATGAATCTACTTTAACCAGTGGTGCTTTAATCACCAGCGTCTGATCAATTTTTATACCCAGCTTTTGGTTTTGCATATACTGCAGCTGCCTGAAAACAGTAAGCGAACCAATGAGCAAAAATATAGATGCGGCGAACTGGAATACCACCATGCCTTTGCGCAAAATTACCCCTCTGGGCGATGCCAGTATTTTTCCCTTCATTACTTCAACAGGCCTGAACGCAGACAGTACTATTGCCGGGTAGAAGCCTGAGAAGAACGAGCCTAACAGGAAGATCCCCAAAACCGCTATCCAGAAAGCTGGTTTAGCAAACAAGGAAAAGCCCATTTGTAAGCCTGATATACTGGCAAAAACCGGTATACAAATAACAATGAGCAACACGGCCACTAAAATGGCCAGGGCGTTAAGCAGCATAGCTTCGAGCATAAACTGGGTAACCAGTTGCGCCTTTGCAGAACCCAGCGTTTTACGTACGCCAACCTCTTTGGCCCGGCCAATACCGCGTGCAGTAGCCAGGTTAATATAATTTATCCAGGCGATGATGATTACAAATATGGCTATGCCCAATAACAAATAAACGGATTTTCCGTCGCCATTAGGCTGAAACTCCAGCATGCGATTGGAGTATAGATGGATGCTTTGAACGGGCTGTAGTGTATAAACGCCTCCTTCGCCGGCGTCTTTATAGGCATCATATACTTTTTTTACGATAGGTACAAATTTGGCTTCTAAAACCTTAGGGTCAACACCTGGTTTCAACAGAAGGTAAGTTGTACAACCATCAGATAACCAGGCATTATCAAGGTTATAATCTTTATTAGGTGGGTTTTCTTTTAACAGGGTACTATACGATTGTAAAAAATCAAATTTGAAATGTGTATTGCCGGGGATATTTTTCATTACACCGGTAATTTTCAATGGTTTATCAGTGTTAATGTACAGGGTTTGCCCAACCGGGTTGATATTATGAAAAAGTGTTTGGGCTACCTGCTCTGATATTACAGCGGTATTTGGCTCTTTTAGTGCTGTTTTAGGATCGCCACTGATCAATGGGAACGAAAAAATGTTAAAAAATGAAGAACTTGCGTAATAATCATCTTTGATCACTATTTTTTGATCTTTATAGGTGGCCAAAGCTTGTCCGGCATTTACAATTTTTACAAAGTCTTCTATATCAGGCAATACCGCCTTAAAAGCGCTGCCCGGCGCAAATGCACCACCTGCCCACTGGGTACTTAACTTACCTTTATTATACCTATCCTGGTTTATCCGGTAAATACGATCCTTTTTAGCATGAAAATTATCAAAACTTAACTCAAAACTAACATATTGCAAAATTAACAGGCATGCAGCCATGCCAATTGCCAGTCCAACTATATTGATGAACGAAAAGGCTTTGCTTTTAGCAAGGTTTCTGAAAGCAACCAGCAGGTAATTTTTAAGCATAACAATCGGTTTATGCCGTTGTATGACTAAGAATGTGCCTAAATTTTAAGGTATTGTTAATCAAATAGTTATATAACAAACACACCAAATAGCTGTTCGGATTCGTTACAATGGCTGTTCGCAAGTGAACGTGCGAAAAGATTTCTATTTTTTTATATCAAACAAATTGAACGCACTACATTAACTCACTATCCTTTTTTTCATGATAGGTTTTATAAGCCAGGTAAAAAAACAGCAATGCCGGCACGGCATTCAGCAAAACGCCCTTAGGGCTCACATCCGGATAAGTTAAAAACACCTGCACTATCAGGGATACTAACAATAATATGCCGATAACGATGTACAGGGAGCGGAATTTAGGATTCATAAGGTATCCAATTAACAATGTAATTAGTAAACTAAACGGTTATATCAGGTTAATAGTTACATTATTAATTGGATTGTTAACCTGTTAACGTTTCAGTTCATATTTTGCCGGTACGTCAGTAAACCTTTTTAATATGGTTGCACCCAACGGCGGTATAGTGATGCTTACCGAGTAACTCTTGCCGTGCCAGGCTTCCGCTTCGGCAGTTATAAGTTCCGTATTAAGGAGGCCGCTGCCCCAGAATTTTTTGGCATCAGAGTTAAATATTTCTTTCCATTTTCCGGCCGCAGGCACGCCTATACGGTAATTATGCCGGGGAACGGGTGTCATATTCAAAATAATAACAAGATCATCCTTCTCATCTAACCCCTTACGACCATAAACCAGTATGGAATCATTGGCGTTACCCCCGTCTATCCATTCAAAACCGCTAAAATCAAAGGCTTTCTCGTACAGGGCCGGTTCATCACGATAAAGGTGGTTCAGTGCTTTTACCGTTTCTGATATACCCTGGTGATTGGCATACTCAAGCACATGCCATTGTAACGACTGGCCAAAGTTCCACTCGTCGCCCTGCCCAAACTCGGCGCCCATAAACAGCAATTTGGTACCCGGGTGCGTAAACATATAGCTATACATTAAACGCAGGTTGGCAAACTGCTGCCACTCATCGCCGGGCATTTTGCGCAGCATAGAGCCCTTACCATATACCACTTCATCATGCGAAAACGGCAGCATAAAATTTTCAGTAAAGGCATATATGGTGCTAAAAGTGATCTCGTTGTGGTGATATTTACGATGGATGGGATCCTCCTTAAAATAACCTAAAGTATCGTGCATCCAACCCATCATCCATTTCATACCAAAACCCAATCCACCCATATAAACCGGGCGACTAACACCTGTAAACGAGGTAGATTCCTCCGCAATGGTTTGTACATCAGGGAAATAGCTATAAACAGCCTCATTAAACTCTTTCAGAAACGATATAGCCTCCAGGTTTTCATTACCGCCGTAAATATTGGCTTCCCATTCTCCAAACTTGCGTGAGTAATCAAGGTATAGCATAGAGGCTACAGCATCAACACGCAGGCCATCAGCATGATAACGATCAAGCCAGAACAGGGCGTTACTGATCAGAAAAGCACGTACTTCATTGCGGCCATAGTTAAATATAAACGACTTCCAATCTGGATGAAAGCCTTTCCGGGCATCGGCATGTTCATACAGGTGTGTGCCGTCAAACTTGTACAAGGCGTGTATATCTCCCGGGAAGTGCGACGGCACCCAATCCAGGATCACCCCTATACCGGCTTCATGAAATTTTTCAATCAGGTACATTAACTGCTGTGGTGTGCCATAACGCGACGCTGCAGCAAAATAACCTGATATCTGATATCCCCAGCTTGGATAAAAAGGGTGCTCCATGATAGGCATAAACTCTACGTGCGTAAAACCCATTTCCTTTACATAGGGCACCATTTTATCGGCCAGTTGGGTATAAGTGAGGAACTCATCCGGGCTTTCCAAACTGCGCGCCCACGAACCTAAATGCACTTCATAAACACTGTATGGCCTGTCAAGTGAATTATGTTCATGACGACTGGCCATCCAGCCGCTATCCTTCCATTCATAATAAGTATCGGCAACGATAGATGCCGTGTGGGGTGGTACTTCCCAGCGCAGCGCAAACGGGTCGCTTTTTTCCAGGTCCTCGCCAGTTGAAGCTTTAATATAATATTTATAGGTTTCGCCAACGCCCACATTCGGAATAAAACCTTCCCAAATACCCGACGAATCCCATCGGCACAATAAACCATGTGAAGCGCGGTTCCAGCCGTTAAAATTACCTATTACTGATACATGCTGCGCATTTGGGGCCCAAACCGAGAAATAAGTACCAACCACACCCTTAAACTCCACCACGTGCGAACCAAACTTCTCATATAACTTATAATGTTTGCCCGATCTGAATAAACTTATATCAAAATCGGTAAACCGGCTATAAGGTTCAACGGCGTTTAGCATTACGTGTGTTTTAACTGCGGATGGCTTTGCTTTGGCTGCTTTTGTAGCAGGCGATGCTGCTCCGGTAACCGGTTCTGCAGCTTTAGCCCGGGTTTTGGCTGCGGCTTTATTTGCCGATGTAGCCTTTTCTTCCGGGCTAACCACTTCTTTATCAGCAGCTTTTACAGCCTTTATCTTCTCTTTTACGGGTTTAGCTTCCGGTAACTGGGTTTCGGTTTTCTTTGTTTGTTTGGCCATGATATATGTTAGGATAACCCAATTTACGGAAATGAGTTTGGTTTATATATAATCAAATATAACAGGATTTGACTGATTTTGATTTGATTTTAAAGATTATACTTCGATCAATTATTTTGTATCATTTACCGGGTGTTTTTAACATTTATTTTTGCAGGTGCTTTATACCCTATACACAACTGAAAAACTTTTTAAACCTTTATTTTAACACTTTTTGGTTTAAAATAAAGTACGTACAGATCAAAAAACGTTCAAAAACTTTTCAAAGCAATCCATTTTAACACTTTTTAATGGATTTTGAACGCCATTTTGAAAACTTAAAAAGCATTACTTTATTGAAACTCAAAACCTAATATTCCAACACTTCATTTTTGGAACAATCGGGTCCTTTAATCAAACAGCCCGGTACTCTCCTTTTTGAGAAAACCGGGCTGTTCTGCATAAATATACAAAATATTTGTGAGACCCCGGCATTGCAGATTTTTTTGGCCCGCCATGCGGAGCAGTGCAATAATTATCCCTACAAAACTTTTATAATTGTTTGTATTGACCAACCGCGCAAAACCGCACACCCGTTGTAACGTTTTCGAACGATACCGGGATATTACAATATGTAAGAATCTCACTATTAATGAATTATCCATTTGGCACAGATTTGAACAATACACAACCATATTTGACATGGGCTTAAAATAAGCTATCCGTTTGATCTTAAAGCGTGTATGACATGGACCATCGCATCCTAAAGCTTGCTGCAAAGAAAATGGCTAAAGGCGCCACCACAGCCGAATTAAACGAGCTGCAGGAATTGCTCAGTAATGATCCCGACGCGGAGGAGATATTGCGTATTATAGCAGAGATGAAATTTATTTCAAGCCCCGTGTATGATTCATCAGCAAACGGTATAAATAAGCAGCATGTAAAAATAATAGAGCGCATCAGCTACAGCCAGGATAGCCAAATCGGCAAACCGTGTCTCAATTACAAAAATGGCAACCTAAATTAAAGTTACTGAACTCTTTAAAAATAGAATCACCATGTTCAAGACCTATTTTAAACTCGCCTACAGGAATATCATCAAGGATAAAGCCTATTCACTGATCAATATATCAGGCCTGGCAATAGGCCTGGCAGCAAGCATCCTGATCTTGCTTTGGGTGCAAAATGAACTAAGCTATGACAAGTTCCATAAAAATGCCGGTCAGATATATCGCATAAACAGTGAATTCGCTGATTCAAAAACCGCGGCAAATTCGGCAGGCATGCCCGCCGGGTTAAAAGCAGAAATGCCGGTCATTAAAAATACCGTTCGGTTAGCCCCGGCTGCTGTCCTGCTTGAAACAGGTAACAGGAAATTTGAAGAAAAACGCGTGTTTTACGCCGACGCGGGTTTTATGGATATATTTTCATTTCCGTTGGTGAAAGGCGACCGCTCTACAGCATTAAAACAGGCAGACTGCGTTTTAATAACGCAGGATATGGCAACAAAATACTTCGGAAACGAAGATCCTATTGGCAAGGTGTTACGAAAAGACAATAAAGAAAATGTGGTAATAACCGGCGTTTTGGCCAATATACCGGCAAATTCAGAGCTGCAATTTGACTTTATCCTACCAATGGCTTCCATAGCAGCAACAAATAACGATTTGAAAAATAATATATGGAACAACTTTAATTTTTACGATTATATTCAGTTAGATAAAAGCTTTGACCTTTCTGCTCCCAATTTATTAAAGCTGGAAAGGCAAATTGACCAGATATTTCAGAAACATAGCCCCGGAACAAAGGCTACGTTTCAATTGCAGCCCTTAACCAAAATTCACCTGGCGCCCGAAAGAGTAGGAGATTTGCCGGGTCACGGGAATGCGCTATACGTAAACATCTTTTTTATTATCGCTATATTGATACTGGTAGTAGCCTGTATCAATTTCATGAACCTGGCTACCGCGCGTTCGGCCCGCAGGGCCAAAGAAATTGGCTTACGCAAAGTAGCGGGAGCTGTACGCGCGCAGCTGGTCCTCCAGTTTTTAAGTGAGTCGGTGTTTATCTCTTTTCTGTCGTTGTTGTTCGCGTTTGTGTTGGTGTATTTATTTTTGCCGGTATTTAATGAACTGGCTAACAGGAAACTCACCATCGATATATCAGACATCAATCTTTGGCTAAGCCTTTTTGGTATTGCCTTGTTAACCGGATTGATCTCCGGCAGCTACCCGGCCTTATTTCTATCCGGCTTTAACCCGGTTAAAGTACTCAAGGGGAATGTAAGATCAATGGGCGGCAATTTGCTGTTTCGCAATACTTTGGTTGTCATTCAGTTTACGGTCTCCATCGTATTGCTGGTAGGCACCCTGGTTATTTACAACCAGCTTAAATTTATCAGAGAACGGAACCCCGGCTTTGAGAAGGCCAATCTGCTGTATATACCGATGACCGGGGATATCTGGAACAAACAGCAGGCTTTAAAAAACGAGTTAAAAGGAAGCCCGCTTACCAGCGATTTTTCTATTATTACTGACCTGCCCACCAACCTGGAGAGCTGGACCTTTAATGTTAAGTGGGATGGTAAAGATCCCCGCTCGCAAACAACCATCCCGGTAATGGGTGTTGACGAGGATTTTATCCATACATTTAGAATGAAGTTAGTGGCAGGCCGGAGTTTTTCAAGCGCATTTAAAGCTGATTCAAATAATTACTTGGTTAACGAAAAAATGCTGACCATTATGGGTTTAAATGCCGCCACTGCTGTAGGTAAAACGTTAAGGCTTTGGGGTAATAAGGGTACTATCATTGGCGTTGTGAAAGATTTTAATTTTAAACCTGTTCAGCAAACCATAGAACCATTGGTTATGCCCTTTAATCAGAAAGGTCGTTTTATAGTGGTCAGAACATTGCCCGGCAAAACCAGTGCAACCATACAAGCGCTGTCAAAAATAAGCCAGGAGCTTAACCCGGCCTACCCCTTCCAGTTTGATTTTATTGATCAGGATCTGGCTCATTTATATAAAGGGGAACAGCAGATGGGCAATATTTTTAACCTGTTTGCTATTTTGGGTATTTTTATATCATGCCTGGGCTTATACGGCCTATCCGCATTTATGGCTGAGCAGCGTACCAAAGAGATTGGTGTGCGTAAAGTATTAGGGGCATCGGTATTAAACCTTGTTTATCTGCTATCCTCCGGTATTACCAGGCTCATCCTGATCGCGATAGTTATTGCCATACCGCTTTCATGGTACGCGGTAAACAGCTGGCTGGCCGGTTTTGCCTATCATATCAATGTTAGCTGGCTGGTATTTTTTACGGTATCCCTGGCAGCTTTGGGCATTGCCTGGCTTACGGTGAGCTATGAATCTGTAAAGGCCGCTATTGTTAATCCTATAAAAAGCTTAAGAACCGAGTAAGCTATTGGAGTAACTCTCACCAATTAAAACAAAACAGGCCCCGTTTAGCGGGGCCTGTTTTATTATTTTAGAATCTCGATGTATTTAAAATTCTTGCTGAACTTAAACTCCACGGTACCATCGGTATTAATGGTGAAATCGTTCACCGCTTTGCCATCGGCAATTATTTTTGCCGGCTTAAATGGCAAACCAATAAGGTTAAGGTGATAACCTTCATAGCGCGGCGTGTATAAACCTTCCATGCTTTGGCTTATAGTTAGTTTTCTTAGGTTTCCGTCAACCACAAACTTTTTTTCAAGGTAGATGTCCTGCTCATAGGCAAAAGTTTCGCCGTAATCTTCAAACAGGAAGGAGTTAACTTCGTAATCGGTGTAATATATATTCAGTTTAACTTCTTCTATCTCATGCTGGCCTACGTACTGCATTACGGGGTATTCGGGTATTACCGAACCGGCTTTGATAAATACAGGCAGCGTATCCAGCGGAGTTGGCACGGTTACCTCTTTACCGCCTTCAATAATTTCATAAGTCCAGAAATTGAACCATTTGCCTTTTGGTAAATATACGTTACGCTGAATTTGGCCGGCTTCCATTACGGGGCATACCAGTATTTTATCGCCATAGGTATATTCATCCTGCCTGAAGTGGTTTAGCTTCACATCCTGCTCATGCATCACTATCGGCCTTAAAATAGGGAAACCATAACGGTGGTGTTCCCAGAAGGTAGAATACAGGTAAGGCAGCAAACGGTACCGCAGCTCAATAAATTTACGGTTGATGGCCGTAAACGGCTCGCCAAAGCTCCAGGGCTCGCGCTCCTTGGTATCACCTGCCGAATGCGCACGCATAAAAGGCGAAAACGCCCCCATCTGTATCCAGCGGGTAAACAGTTCGCCATCGGGCTCGCCGCTAAAACCGCCTATGTCTGTACCGCAAAACGGGATGCCTGATATGGATAAGCGCTGGCATTGGATATTGCCTAATTTAAGATGCTCCCACGAGGCCACATTATCGCCCGTCCATACCGACGAAAAACGCTGCACCCCTGAGTATCCGGCCCTGGTTATTGTAAAAGGGCGTTTATTTTTCATGATGTTGCGCAGGCCTTCATAGGTTGAGCGCACCATTTGCATTCCGTATATATTGTGCGCCTTGCGGTGCGATCCGCGGAAACCATCGTACTGGTGACGTACATCATCAGGGAAGGTGCCTGCGCCAAACACTGCCGGTTCGTTCATATCGTTCCAAACCCCGGCCACGCCCATCTGCACCAGCTCATCAAATAAACCACCCCACCAGGTACGTACCTCGGGGTTGGTAAAATCAGGAAACTGGCAACGGCCCGGCCATACATGGCCCTCCATAAAATAATCATCGCAGCGGCGGCAAAAGTACCTGTTCTCTTTACCCTGCTTAAATACCTCGTAATTATCGTCAACACGTATACCGGGGTCAATAATTACTACCGTTTTAAAGCCATCGGCAGCCAGTTCACTGATCATCTTTTTAGGGTCAGGGAAATACTTGCGGTTCCAGGTAAAACAGCGGTAGCCATCCATGTAGTCAATATCCAGGTAAATACCATCGCAGGGGATCTTGTTTTCACGGAACCCACGGGTGATTTTTTTCACTTTAGCTTCGGGATAGTAGCTCCAGCGGCATTGGTGATAACCCAGCGCCCACAGCGGGGGCATGGGGTGGGTACCGGTTAAAATATGGTAGCTTTTTACCACATCCATCATATGCGGCCCGTGTATGTAGTAATACTGCAGTTCGCCCCCATCGGCCCAGAAACTTGTTTTGGTACTATCCTCGGCTCCGAAATCAAACTGCGCTTTAAAGGTATTATCAAAGAAAATACCATGGGCTATGCCCTCGTTCACACTGATATAAAAAGGTATGCTGCGATAAAGCGGATCCTGGTTCCAGGCAAACGAGTAAGCGTCGGTATTCCAGTTTTTTAATCTTTTTCCGCGCAGGTTAAACTCTGTAGGTTTATCGCCCAGACCAAAAAAGCTTTCGTCGGTATGGCAGGTTTTGGTACAAAAAACATAGTAGCCGCCAAACTTCACGTTCTCTTCCCAGTGCATAGGCACCGCGTCGGTACTGGTGATGTGGTTGTTATTGTCAGAAAAGGAAATAAAGAAATCCTGTTTACGGATATGACAGTTTATCGATTTAGTGGCTACACGAAATTCAATTTCGTCTTCATATAGGGTAAACGCCGTGGCTTTATGCTCCAGTTTAGGTACGGCGTATGAAAATTCTTCTAAAAAAACACCATGCGGGGCCAATCTTATCCTAATGATCTCATCAGTTACAACAACTACTTCTACCTTTGCATCACCATCGGTAAAGTAGAATTTATTGCCCAATTGATCGGCATGATTGGGCGTGCCAAGGTATTTTTTGATGATCGGCTTAATACCATCAGCAGGATTATTTAAGTGGTGAAACTCTTCTTCCTCTTCAAGTAAATTTTCAGCTTCGGCTAACTTGCTGGTAATCAGTTCCTGATTTGGTATATTACTTTCCATTCAAATTAATTAGGGGTTCTTTGCAAATATGTACAATGTGTACTTATTACGCAATATACAACAATTGAATTAATGAAAAATCATTAACCATGCCATTAAAGCTCAATTTATTACATTGATGAAAATTTTTTATTAACAATTGTCAATATAACACTCAATCCATCTTTAATACCAGTCCTCCCGAAGCCTGCAATTTTACATCAATGCCCTCTTTAATATCATTTGTACTAAATTTAGTCCCGCTTAACAGGTCGGTAAACTGTTTTTCGCCTGTGAGGTTTAATTTGGTCAGCAGGTCTTCCGGCAGTTTTACACGCATATACCGTTCGCTCCGGTTAAAATTAGCTATGACGAGTATTTGCTGGTCATTAGTGTATCGCATATACATATACAACAGCTGATCAAAACCAGGCTCGCGCTCATTTGCTATCATCAGCTCATAAAAGCTGCCGCTTTTTAATGCCTCATTATTAAGTACACTATTTAACAGCGTTTGATAAAACCCGCGCAGGTTTTTTTGACTGTCCGATAGCTTTTCGTCGTTGAAAGCGCCATTATTAAGCCATTTCTGATGTTCGGGCACCGCGCTGTAGTCAAATATGGAAGTGCGCCCGTCATCGCCGCTAAAACCCTGGCTGCCCACGGCGGGTTCGCCAACCTCCTGCCCAAAATAAATCATCACCGGGCCCGTGTTTAAAGTGGCGGTCACGATCATGCCGGGCACGGCCAGCCATGGGTTGCCGGCAAAATAACCGGAGGCTATACGCTGCTCGTCATGGTTTTCCATAAAGCGCAGCATGTGCTGGTCAATATCATGACAATGGTGGTTCCAAACGCTATTGATCTCCCAGGTGCTGGCGCCGTATTCGGCACAGGTTAAACGCCTCACGGCATCATAAAGACCCACCTTATCATACAGGTAATCAAATTGTCCTTTAAAAATATAGTCATAATATTTATTTTTGTCATAGGCTTCGCCGATGAACACCGTACCCGGATAAGCAGCTTTTAACCGGGGGATTACCCAGGCCCAAAACTCAATAGGCACCATCTCCACCATATCGCAGCGAAAACCATCTATCCCCTTTTGGCTCCAGTAGTTTAAAATATCATATACCTTGTTCCACAGCGGCGGTACGGGGTCAAAGTGGCCGCGGCGGTTGTCCATATAATCAACGCCGTAATTAAGCTTTACGGTCTCAAACCAATCATTTATGGAAGGAGTGGCGCTAAACACATCATTGCCTGTGGCACGTGCGGGGTACTCATCAAAGCGGCCGTCTTTCTGCTCGCTTACAAACTCATCCCCGCCCGGGTTGTACCCGGGTGGCACTGTAAAATGTTGCCCGGGGATATAGTAAAAATCGTTTTTGGGGTCAAAGGCTTTGCCGGTGTCATCGTCCTGCCCAAAATCGCGCACACCGGCAGGTTTCACGTCAGACGCGTAAGTGCGGGCCACATGGTTGGGTACCAGGTCCATCAATACTTTAAGACCGTTGTTATGGGTGCGTTGTATCAGTGCCTCATACTCGCCAATACGGTTGTTGACATCAACGGCCAGATCGGGCGCCACATCGTAATAATCCTTTATAGCATACGGGGAACCCGCCCTGCCCTTAACAACATCAGGATCATCATTAGCAATGCCGAACGCCGTATAATCGGTCATGGTGGCATGTTCAATCACGCCCGTGTACCAGATATGGGTAAAACCCATGCGCTTAATTTCCTGCAACGCCTTATCGGTTATATCATTCAGTTTGCCCACCCCGTTCTCTTCAATAGCGCCGTTGGGCTTGTTAAGCGTTTGGGTATTGCCAAACAGCCGGGGCAGTAACTGGTATATAATAAGCTTATGATCTGTTTCCATGTTGTTAGTATCAAGTTGTTAGTATCATGTATCGAGATTTTTTCCGGTATTGTTTGAAATCCACGCTGAGCTGTTCAAAAGCGCGTTGTCCGAAGTCTCTGACTCGCGCTGTTCGAAGTCTCTGACTTCGAACGACTATGCTCGTAGTCTTCAGACTACCGTATGCTGCGCTTTTCTAAATTCAGCGCTGTTCGAAGTCTCTGACTTCGAACAGACTATGCCTGTAGTCTTCAGACTACAATATATTCAAGTACAAACAATCAACATCAATAATCTGATCAACGCCCGCATAATTTGACGCGCTTGAATAAACAAAATCCTCGGCACGATAAACCAAACCGGCCTTAACAGGGTTCTGATGAATGTAATCGATCTTTTGTTGCATAAAAGCCGGCGAGTTAAGTTCAATAAAATGGTTATCATGCTCCCATAACTGATATCGCTCGTTACGACTATGTCTTGAAGCGTAGTATTTAAACTGATGCAACATCCATTCACGACGACTTTCGCCATCATTTCCTTCTATATCATCCAGAATACGTTTAGCCGTAAATTTTTTGCAGTCCCTTACAAAATCGCTTATTGCAAATCCTTCATCTACTGAAACTATAAGATGTATATGATTGGACATAACCACATAAGCATGTAAATGCAGTCCCTTGTGCAACTGGCAGTATTTGAACGATTCGATCATAATGTCGCGATATTGCTGTCTGGAAAATACATCTATCCATCCTACCACGGTGAATGTCATGTAATAAATTGCCTGCTGATCGTGAATAATATAGCCTTTTCGTGTCATTTAATGAGCTTGGTTAAATGTAACAAAGCGTTACTGTAGTTGCAAACTACAGGCATAGTCGTCCGAAGTCAGAGACTTCGGACAGCGCATCAGAAACTTCGGACAACGCTTGAGCTCAGCACAATACGCTGATAACGGTTCATGCTTTTAATCCTTATTAATAGTTAATTCACTATTTGGGCCAACCACCTGTCCTTTGCCGTAAACTACCACATCAGCCGGTTTATCCGAAATGTTGCTGATCTGTACGCCGTGCTTACTTACTTTAATATGCAGCAGCGCCCCGCGGAAACCAATGTGAAAGGAGAACGACGCCCATTTTTCGGGAATAAACGGCTGGAACGACAGCTTACCATCGCGTACGCGCATTCCGGCGAAACCTTCTATTACCGACATCCACGTACCGGCCATTGAGGTAATATGGCAGCCATCTTCCGTATCATTATTATAATCGTCCAGATCGAGGCGCGCGGTACGCAAATAAAACTCATAGGCCCGGGCCTCATCGCCAAGCCTGGCGGCTAATATGGCGTGCACGCAGGGCGACAGGGATGATTCATGCACCGTGCGCGGTTCATAAAAATCAAAGTTGCGGCGGATGGTTTCGGTATCAAACCGGTCTTCAAAAAAATAGATGCCCTGCAACACATCAGCCTGCTTAATATAGCAGGAGCGCAATATCCTGTCCCAGCTCCATTTTTGGTTCAGCGGCCTGTCGGCAGCCGGCAGGTCTTTTACTAATATCTGCTCCTTATCCAAGTAGCCGTCCTGCTGCAAAAATACCTGCAGGTCATCATCATACGGATAGTGCATTTTTTCGATGATGTCCTTAAACTTCGCGGTTTCGGTACCTTCATCAAAGTTTATTTTGGCTATAAGCGCTTCGTACTTTTCTGGCGCCAGCGCCTTTACCTTTTCGGCTACCTCCATGGCATAGCCCATACACCAGGCAGCCAGCGTATTGGTATACCAGTTATTGTTAATGTTATTTTCGTATTCGTTAGGCCCGGTTACACCCAGCATCACGTATTTACCCTTGTTGGCCGACCAGTTAACCCTCTGCGACCAGAAACGGGCTATGGCTATCAGCACCTCCAGGCCATAATCGGCCAGGTAAGTTTCATCGGCTGTGTAGCGTACATAATTAAAAATGGCATAAGCAATGGCGCCATTACGGTGTATCTCCTCAAAAGTGATTTCCCACTCATTATGGCATTCGGTACCATCCATAGTAACCATTGGGTACAGCGCGGCGCCGTTTTTAAAGCCCAGCAGGGCCGCGTTCTCTATAGCCTTGCCTAACTGTTTATAGCGATATAAAAGCAGGTTACGGGTCACCTTTGGGTGGGCTGTTGCCAGGTAAAAGGGCACACAGTAAGCCTCGGTATCCCAATAGGTTGAGCCACCATATTTTTCGCCGGTGAAACCTTTGGGGCCAATGTTCAGGCGGTCGTCTTCGCCGGTGTAAGTTTGGTTAAGCTGAAAAATATTGAACCGGATGGCCTGTTGCGCTGATACGTCGCCTTCGATAATAATATCGTTACGCTCCCATTTTTTGGCCCACGCGGCGGCCTGTTCGGCCAGCATGGTATCAAAGCCTTTGGCACTGACGCGGGCAAGGGTCAACTCTAAATTCTCAGTTAATTTTTGTACCGGGTGATTTTGTGAAGACAGGTTTGCTACATATTTTACAATGCTAACGCTTTGCCCCTGCTGCACCTGCAGTTTAATAAGCGATGCTATGTATTTTTCTTTAACAACGGCTTCAGCCGGCGGCTGTACAGCCTTACCATTTTGCACAATGCTAAACTTCATGCCGGTAGCCACCTCAAATCCGGTCTTTTTGGTACGCATTACCACGTAGCCGCCATCGGGCCGGCTTGCCTTGCTTACTTCATCCCAAAATTTTTCGTCGTAGTTTGAATCTTTGTTCACTACGTCGCCGTCAATAGCTGGGGCCAGGGTAATAGTTCCGCTAAAATTAAGTGGGGTTATGGTATATTTAATAGCTGCAGTTTCGTCATCGGCCATGCTGCAAAAGCGGATGGCCTCAACCTCCACCTCCCTGCCGCCTTCAGTGCGTGCACGGAAGTTTCTTTTCAGGTACCCCTCCTTCATGTTCAGCTGACGGGTAAAGCTGCTTACGGCACATTTGGCCAGGTCAAGCTGTTCGCCTTCAAGGCTAACGTCAATAGTTGTCCAGTTGGCTGCGTTCAGCACTTTGGCAAAGTATTCGGGATAACCGTTCTTCCACCAGCCTACGCGGGTTTTATCGGGGTAATATACCCCGGCAATATAGTTGCCCAACAGCGATTGACCGCTATAGGCTTCTTCAAAGTTGGCACGCTGGCCCATGCGGCCATTGCCTAAACTAAATATGCTTTCAGATATTTGATGATGATGCGCGTCAAAGCCTTCTTCAATGATGCTCCATTCGTCTGCTTTTATATAGTTTTTCATTTGCCTCCCGGCCCCCCGTAAAGGAGGAGTGATTTTAAATTTATATTTTATTAAGCGCCCAATCTCCCGCTCCCTCTTTAGGGGGACGGGGGGCTTTATCCAACCCGCTTATTACCATATCCGCCTCATGCAGCAACACGGGGTCGCCAATTCCAATGGCTTTCATGCCGCCCGCTTTGGCTGCCTCAACGCCGGCAATGGCGTCCTCAAACACCACGCAGTATTTGGGTTCAATGCCAAGCTCAGCGGCACCCTTTAAAAACACCTCCGGATCGGGCTTGGCCTTACTTACCTTATTGCCGTCAATAATGACGTCAAACAGGTTGGCTATGTTTAACTTATTTAAAATGGTCATGGAATTTTTACTGGCCGATCCTAAAGCAGTTTTAATACCGGCATCGCGGCAGCTTTCCACAAATTCCTTTGCCCCGGGCAATATTTCGGCTGGCGTCATCTGGTTCACCATATCCATATACCAGGTATTTTTTTGAGCCGCAAGCAATTTCTGTTCGGCTTCGGTTTTGGTTATGCCGCCGCATTGGAGCACAATTTCAAGCGAGCGCATGCGGCTTACCCCCTTCAATTGCTCGTTATCAAGTTCGGTAAATTCAAACCCAAGCTCATTGGCCAGGCGTTTCCAGGCTTTATAGTGATAAACAGCCGTATCAACAATTACACCGTCGAGGTCAAAAATACAGGCTTTTATATGATCCATTTTTATATCTTGTATGCGGAGCCTAAAGTATTAAAAACTCGTTACAATGCACTCACAACAAACAATGATAATATAGCGGTTGAAATTTTAATGATGAGCTAAAGAAAAGCGGTGAATTAGGGTATGATCAAAAATAAAGCGAAATTTAACAAGGCAGAGCAAGCAACCTATAATTTATACTTCATATGAACGTACAAGAACAAATCACAGCCTATATTACCAGCCAACCCGAACCAAAACGTAGTGAAATGCAGGAGCTGCATACGCATATACTTCAAACACTGCCAGGATGTAAATTATGGTTTGATGATGGTAAAAACAACGAAAACAAAACTGTTACCAACCCTACTGTTGGATACGGGCTTTACACCATAAAATATGCGGGTGGAAAAACCAGGGAGTTTTTTCAGATTGGTATGAGCGCAAACAAAACAGGAATCTCGGTTTATGTCCTCGGCATTAAGGATAAAACATACCTGGCCCAAACATTCGGGAAAGAATTAGGCAAGGCGAGCGTAACCGGGTATTGCATCAGGTTCAATAAATTAAAAGACATAAACACTAAAGTGCTTGAAGCAGCAATTCGATACGGGGTTGAGGCTACAAGTGAAAAATAAATTCTAAACTCGCGCACTGCCCCATAATTATAACATAGACCACCCAATTTTGGCCGGTAAGATTATTTGAGAAAAAATTTTTGTCCTTTATTTGGATTAATTATAAATAATAATAATCTTTGTGCCACTATATGATTACCACCGTTACCGAAATAAATCAATGGACAGATGTTTTTAGTACATCGGCAGGTGCCATTTACCAAAGTGATGCTGAACGCTGCTGGTATGTTGATTTTGCCGGTAAAATTGCCAAATTTGATTATCGCTGTCTGTTAAAATTACGTAAAGCGGTTTATCATATTGATATTGAGCACGCCCTGCTGAACACCACTAAAGACCCCGATGTGGAGATCATATTCATTTGCGCCTGCGACCATTGCTACGTACTATCCCTGCTTCAAATTATTGCCCTGAAAGAATTGCTGGAAGGTACATTTGTAATGCTGGAACTGAACCATATTCTGCACGACCGCCTTTGCAGCATCACCGCGTAGTTATTTAGATTAAATTCATATTGTTTTTAAATTGAACTAATGTTAACATATAGCGTTATTATTGTATATAAACTTGACTGTAAGTTTATTTACACATTCAATTAACGCAACCATGAAAGACCTGATCCGCATAAAAAGCTTAATTTCAAGTGAAATTGAAATGCTTTTAAACCAGCAAATAAAAAAAGAGGCCTACTCATCATCCGTATATTTATCAATGGCATCGTGGTGTAACCGCAATGGTTACGATTTTTCGTCTGAATACTTTTTTAAACAAGCCGAAGAAGAAAGACACCACCAACTTAAATTTTATAAATATGTACTGGATATGGGCGGCAATTCGGTATCTCCGGAGATAACCGGCATTAAACACGAATATAACTCGTTCCGCGAGGTTTTTGAAGAGGCCCTGGACCAGGAGATCAGCGTTACCAACTCCATTAAAAATATTTATGCCCGCTGCATGAAAGAGCAGGACTTTGTAACCATGGAATTTTTAAACTGGTTCCTGAAAGAACAACGTGAAGAAGAATACAAAGCCCGTCGTGCCCTTGAACTGTTTGACGTTATTGGCGAAGAAGGTACCGGCAGGTGGCAGATAGACAAACACGTTGGCCAGATCAAATACGATAGCGAAGCGTAATAACCGCTGCCAAAAAACTAAAAGTTTATAAACAACTATAAAAAGTCTCTTTACATTATAAAGGGACTTTTTCATTTAAACACATTTCCTCCAAAGAGAGCCAGGTACAATAAATAACGCTTATATCAGATCCAATAATTTCAACACATCTTTAGCATGATATTCCTTTAGCCAGGTGTTGCCCGGTTGTATACTGCAAACGGGGGCATATTTACACCTGTCGGTGCATTCTGTTTCAATTATTTCAATTTCCTCTGGTCCGTGATGATGCTTGGCGTATGATTTGGCCAGCTTGTACATATCCTTGCCACCTCTTTTGCCACATTTGCTGCCGGTACATACATACAGTACTTTATCCGGTATGGTAAATTTACTCATAAGGATATTTATTTATTGTTAACATTAACTGCACAAAGTTATAACAATAAAATTCCTTTTGCGCTATATGCCTATCTGTCAAAACCTTTAATATAATCAGCTAACGGCTCCAATCCCACCTGCTCGCGTAACTTATCAACCAATTTGGGATATTTTAGCGGGAAAGCTGAAAACTTACCGGTCTTGTTATCTCTTGACAGTTGCGTACCATAAATTTGCTTTTGATTTTTGTTAACTAAGATCCTGTCCGTCAGGTAGGCATAATTTCTTTTACTGGCATTATTTTTATCCACTTGCTTTTTCATTAAGGCAACCACGTGTTCCTGAAAAGCTATATCATCATCACAATGCTGTATTATAGCCCAAAAATTGTCACTTGACTCACCCACCAGGTCATAGCCAGGATATCCATATTTTTTTATGATGGCTTTAGCCTTCAATTCATTTATGCTGTCGGTTTCCGACCATTTACTCTGGATAGTTTCATCGCTATAAACCGATCTCTCTTTATGCTGCACTTTAACAAACTCTTTACGCCAAAACTGGTCGCTCTTAAACATAGAATCAATTTGTTTGATCAGGACTGTATTCATTTTGCCAGATTGGGCGTAGGGCACAGTGATAAAATAGCCTAAAAGCAGGATAGCAATGAAGATTGCTTTGGATATTAATGATTTCATCAGATATTTTTAAACTAAATATATAGTTAATAATTCATCGTTTTTCAAAAAAATAAAATTTTATTTGCGTAACCCAAACGTTACATATACATTTGCGTAACCCAACAGTTACACGTTTATGAAAAGAGACCTTGTTATTAAATGGCATTTCCCCCACCCTCCCGAAAAAGTATGGGAATGCTTAACCAGCCCGCAGTTGGTGAGCCAATGGCTAATGAAAAATGATTTTAAGCCCATTGTTGGCCATAAATTCCAGTTTCATAGCAAACCTTTGCCAAAAATGGGCTGGGATGGCATTGTTTACTGCGAAGTGCTGGAGGTTATCCCAAACCAAAAGCTGGTGTACACCTGGAAGGGCGGCCCGCGGCCTGGTGTTATTGGATTGGATACCCTGCTTACCTGGGCCCTAACCGCCGAAGATGGAGGCACCCGGATGGTATTGGAACACAGTGGCTTTAAAGGATTTAAAAATATTATATCCAGCATATTTATGGAAAGCGGATGGAAAAAGGGCATTACCCGCAGACTGAATGAACTATTAAATGAAATGCAATGAGGACAAATACAGACCCCTTTCAGGCGCTTGCCGATCCGGGCAGGCGGGCTATATTAATGATGTTGTCGCAAAACAGGCAATCTATTAATACCATTGCCGGCAATTTTGATATCAGCAGACCCGCGGTGTCCAAACATATAAAGGTGCTTTACGAAGCAGGACTTGTACAGATAAAAGATAGCGGGCGTGAACGTTACTGCGAACTTAACCCTGATGGGTTTAACGAGGTTAAAAAATGGCTCGACTATTTCGATCAGTTCTGGCGAACCAAACTGCAGAACCTGGAAGACCTTTTAAATCAACAACATAAAACCAAATAAATATGAAAGCGATCGAAATTATTTCAATCCCGGTTACCGACCAAACCCTGGCCAAAGAGTTTTATCAGAAACTGGGCTTCAAGGTGCTGGTTGATGCCCCTTTTGGCCCAAACCAGCAATGGGTGCAACTGGCCTTCCCCGGTTCAGCGGTTTCCATTACGCTGGTTAACTGGTTTCCAGAAATGACGCCGGGAAGCATGCGCGGCTTTGTGGTTAAAACCGATGACCTGGAGGCAGACATTAAAGACCTTATCGCTAAGGGAATTGAAGTTGGCAATATTGATACCACACCCTGGGGTAAATTCCTTGCTGTTAAAGACCCGGATGGCAATACAGTAAGCCTGCATGCTGATTAAAAATTGCCTGAACCACGATTAAACAGATTGAGTTGACTTTCACGACTGCAAATCAAATCCAAAAAATCTGATAAATCCGTTTAATCGTGGTTCAGACAAAAAAAATCTGCACATTTGAAAAATGTACAAAAAGTATTCTGCTCTACTCCTTATCCTTCTTTTTACAATATGGGGATGTAACCCCAGGCCCGATAATCTTTATAAAGTAGTAAAAATAAAAGACGGCGATACTTTGGGCCTGCTCACCAATGATAACCAGCAGATCACCGTTCGCCTGGCCGAGGTTGATTGCCCCGAAAAAACACAGGCTTTTGGACAAGCCGCTAAAAAATTCACATCAGATCTGTGCTTTGGCAAAGATGTTAAGCTGGATGGCAATACAAAAGACCGGTATGGCCGCACCGTGGCCCTTGTTATATTAACCGATGGTACCAACGTAAATTACCAGCTGGTAAAAAGCGGTTATGCCTGGCAATATAAGGCTTACTCAAACAACGAGGAGTTGGCCAGACTGGAACAACAGGCCCGTGAAAATAAACTGGGCCTTTGGCAGGATGCCAACCCCACCCCACCCTGGGAGTTTCGCCGGGAAAAGAAACCAGCTGGCCAGGAAAATAAGCCTGCTAAAAAACATTACAGGAAGCGCAAACCAAAACTTGAGTATACCTTTTAAAATACTAACTTTATAGCAATAACATACTATGAAGTTTATCAAAGCCTTCTTATCCATAGCTCTTACACTCCTGCTGATCTGGGCGCTGCAAACCAAATTTGGTCCCGTGCCGCCTATAGGCCGGTTTTTAAGTCCGGCAGATGGTTTTTGGCAAAATGCAGAAAGTAAAAACATTTTAACTACTACGCACTTAATGCTGCCAGGCCTTACTGGCAAGGTTACCGTTAAGTATGACGAAAACCGCATCCCGCATATTTTTGCCGATAACGAGCATGACCTGTATTACGCACAGGGCTATATCACCGCTACCGACCGCCTTTGGCAAATGGATATACAAACCCGGCAGGCCGCGGGCAGGCTGGCCGAAGTGCTGGGTCCGCAGTTGCTGGAAGTTGACCGTTACCACCGCCGCATGGGCATGGTTTACGGCGCCGAGAAAACCTTAAAGGCTATGATGCAGGAGCCTGCCGTACGCAAAATGATCCTGGCTTATACCGATGGCATTAACGCGTACATTCACCGCTTACACCCCCGGCAATACCCCATTGAGTTTAAAATGCTTGATTATGCCCCCGAAGAGTGGCAACCCATCAACTGCGCGTTCCTGCTTAAACTCATGAGCGAAACGCTGGCCGGCGGCTCAAACGAGTTTGCCATGAGCAATATTTTAAAACGCTTTGGCCCCGCTACCACAAATGATCTGTTCCCTGATTATCCAATGCACGAGGATCCTATTATCCCCGCCGGTACCAAATGGGATTTTAAACCGCTGCCTATCCCCAGCCCATCTGCCGGGTTTATGGCACAGATGAATGACAGCGCCAAACGCGTTATAAAAGCCGAAGGCATAGGCAGTAATAACTGGGCGGTATCAGGCAGTAAAACGGCCAATGGTTATCCTATTCTGGCTAACGACCCGCATCTGGACCTCACTTTCCCGTCAATATGGTACCAGGTACAGCTTACCGCTCCATCCGTAAATGTTTACGGGGTATCATTGCCGGGTTCGCCCTGCGTAATATTGGGCTTTAACAATAACATTAGCTGGGGCATTACCAATGTTGATGCCGACGTGCTTGACTGGTACCAGATAAAATTCAAGAACAATAAAAAAGACGAGTACTGGTACAATAACCAATGGAACAAAACCAACCGCAGGGTTGAGGTGATCAATATACGCGGACGGGCGCCTTTGTATGATACCGTTATTTACACCCACCATGGCCCGGTTGTTTATGAAAGCAAGGCAAAAAAAGGCGACGGGCCCGATTTTGTACCTGTTGGCGATGCATTAAGATGGATAGCACATGATGAATCGGACGAGTTGATGGCTATGTATATATTAAACAAGGGCAAAAATTACGACGATTACCGCAAAGCCCTAACCTATTTTAACGCCCCGGCATCAAACTTTGTGTTTGCCAGCAAGAACAATGATATAGCTATTACACCCAACGGAAAATATCCTTTAAAATATAAAGACCAGGGTAAATTTATACTGGACGGTACAGACCCTGCCGACGACTGGCATGGCTGGATCCCTTTTGATCAGAACCCCACGGTTAAAAATCCGCCCCGCGGCTTTGTAAGCTCGGCTAATCAATCCTCAACAGATCCGTCTTATCCGTACTATATCAATTGGTCATTTGCGCCTTATGAGCGCGGCAAACGGATCAACGACAGGCTAACCGCAATGCAACATGCTACCATAGATAGTATGCGCATCCTGCAAACAGATACGTACAGCATCCGCGCGCAGGATATTTTGCCAACTATGTTAAAATACATCGATGGGTCAAAGCTCAACAAAACCCAGTTGACCGCCCTTAACATGATAAAAACCTGGAATAAGGATTTCACCGTAAACTCCACCGGGTCAACCATATTAAATACCTGGTGGCAAAAAATGTACAACATGATCTGGAGTGATGATTTTGCAGCCAAAGATCTGCAGGAAAACTATCCCTCGGTTGACAGGACCGAGCAGCTTTTGTTAAAAGAGCCCGGTTCAAAATGGTTTGATGATATCAACACGCCTGCAAAAGAAACCTGTGCCTATGTCATAAACCAATCCTTTAAAGCCGCGATAAATGATCTGGTTAAGCAATTTGGTAAACCAGGTAAAAGCTGGCAATGGGGACAAGTAAAAAAATTGGAGATCAAGCACCTTACCCGTCAGGAAGCATTCAGTTCGGGTAATTTTCCAACAGGCGGTACAGGATCAACGGTTAACGCGCTCAATAACGGCCATGGCCCTTCATGGCGTATGGTGGTACAGATGGGGCCTACGGTAAAAGGCTTTGGTATTTTACCCGGCGGCGAATCAGGCAACCCCGGCAGCTTTTTTTACAGCGATATGCTTAAAACATGGCAGCAGGGGCAGCTAAAAGAACTATTGTTCCTGCAATCAGGCGATGAAATGTCTGACCGTATCAAAAGCACATTAACTATAGGCAGTAAATAATTAAGCATATCATGTTATTTCTCATCATACTTATACTATCGTTTGCAAGTGGTTTCTTTTTACCCTGGTGGGTTGTTGCCATAGCAGCGTTTTCGGCCGCCTTTTTTGTTGGCAAAACTTCGGGGCAGGCGTTTTGGTCGGGCTTTTCATCGGTATTTATTGTATGGATCGTATTAGCCCTGTTCAAAAGTATCCCTAATGACCATATCCTGGCGAAAAAGGTAGCACTATTATTTCACTTGCCCGGCTGGGGTTATCTATTGCTTATCACGGGCATTATTGGCGGTTTGGTAAGCGGCTTAGCGGCTCTTTCGGGTTTGCTGTTAAAACGGGCGTTCGAAAAGTAAAAAAATAAAAATGCCCGTACGTTTCTTCATACGGGCATTTTTAATCAGAGCTATTACTTTAAAAAGCCTTTAAAGATTCCTTTAACACAGTAACTGCCTCTTTATCGCTTTTTGATGAGGCAAAAATATCCTGCGATGAAGATGCATCACCATAAAAATTAGCATTCGCCGTTTTATCAATAGCCAGGTTTGAGCCGTTAATAGTAATACCTGCAAATAAACCGCGGCTGCGTGAGTAGGAATAAACTTCGGCCTGTAGTTTATAATCAGTACTTGCCGTTGAGCTGCGCCCAACCGGGCCCGCAGCGGCCGATATATCGCCACCAATAGTAAAATCGCCGTTTTTAACCTTGGTTAATACACCTTTATGGCGGAATACCAATACCAGATCAACAGATTGTACGCCTATTTGCAAGCCAAAGCTACCACCGGTTAAAGTTACAAATACCGGGTCGCTCCATTTACCGCTGGCTAATTTCACCATGGCCACTCCCCGGCCGCGTTTGCCGCCAATACCAAAGCCGGCGTTAATCAGCTTAGGAATGATCACAATTCCTTCGTACTCTTCCAGTAACTGGCGCGGGATACTCTCCTTCATTTTACTGAATTCTTTTAACACATTGGCAGCATTGTGCACTCGCTCGGTTTCTTTATCCGCCGACTTGGCCGATATCAGCACAAAAAAAAGGCTTAATATGAGCGGGAATTTCAAAAATTTTAATGTTTTCATGGGGTTTTGATTCTTAATTACAATTATATTATTAAGTAGTATTATATATTAACTAACCCCCCAAACGTATACTTGTTTGTATAAATTGTGCGATTAGATAATCATTTATTTTTTGCTTGGATAGCGAAGGCAAATCTATCAGATTTTGGGGTCTGATTTTCCCGGCTGAGGGGAAAAACGGGTTTATATTTGACATTTTTAAGTAAAAATTCCAAACAACTATTAATCAGCAAATCCCGGTTCGGGCTATCCGCATATCTGAAATACCTATCTTTGCAAACAATGAGCACTCCGGATAAACAACAGGTATTTTCTATCAGCAGCACAACAGAGTTTAATGATACAGCCCTGCAAATTTTCAAATATCAGGCAAAAAACTGCGCTGTTTACCGGCAATTTATTGAAGGCTTAAAAGTTGATGCCGCCAGCATTGGTTCGGTTGAACAAATACCTTTTTTACCTGTCGAGTTTTTTAAATCGCACCGAGTGTTAAGCTCCAGCCATCCTGCTGATGTTGTTTTTACCAGTTCGGGCACTACAGGCCTAACAACCAGCAGTCACTATATAAGTGATAAAACCTGGTATGAAGAAAGTTTTAGGCAGGCTTTCCTGTTATTTTATGGCAATATTAAGGATTATACCGTGCTGGCGCTACTGCCTTCTTACCTGGAACGCGAAGGGTCATCATTGATCTATATGGTTAATGATCTTATTAAACGGTCCGAAAACCCAGATAGCGGTTTCTTTCTTTACAATCATGATGAGCTTTATCATCAGCTTAAAAAGCAGCAGGAGGCAAAAAAACCCGTACTTTTAATTGGCGTTACCTTTGGCCTGCTTGACTTTATAGAGAACTACCAGATAAATTTTCCGGAGCTTATTGTAATGGAAACTGGCGGTATGAAAGGCCGCCGCAAAGAAATGATCCGCGAAGAGCTGCACGAGGTTTTATGTAAAGGCTTCGGTGTGAGCGCTATTCATTCCGAATATGGGATGACTGAGTTGTTATCGCAAGCCTATTCAAAAGGCGAAGGGATCTTTATATGTCCGCCCTGGATGAAAATTATTATCCGTGACACTAATGATCCTATCAGCACGTTACCCAATGACAAAACCGGCGGCATTAATGTGATCGATTTGGCTAATATCAACTCCTGCTCGTTCATTGCCACCCAGGATCTTGGGAAAACCTACGCAAATGACTCGTTTGAGGTGTTGGGCAGGTTTGACCAGTCGGACATCAGAGGGTGTAATTTACTGATTGCTTAATGCATTTTAGTATCAGGTACCGTGACTTTTCTACATGGTCATATCAACTTTCAAAAATCCTGATACCTGATACTCAATACTAAAATCTTGTCTTTTAACCAGTATTATTATTATTTTTGCACGCGCCATAAATGCTGAAAACATGATTGAGAAATTTTTAAAAGAGGATCAGGATCCTAAAGCAGTTGAAAAAGTTTATTCCCGTTTGGTAGACCTGCTTTCTGCCGGTGAAGAGATCATCTATATAGCCGTTCAGAAAAAGCCATTGGTAAATTTGTTTCCTGATTGCATAGCCATAACCAACAAACGGGTATTGTTTTTTACCCCGGCCAACCTGGGGCTATCTATTAAGTTTGTTGATTTTGTTTGGAAAGATATTGTTGACGTACATACCAAGGAAGAAATTATTGGCGCCGTGTTTAGCGTAAAAACCACCAACGGGGCCGAGATGGCTGTTGATTATCTGCCCAAAATTCAGGGCCGTAAACTTTATCAGTACGCGCAGGAACGTAAAGAATTAGAACGCGAGGCCCGCCGCCAGCGCGACCTGGAGCAAAAACGTGCCGAGTCGGGATCTATTCAGTTTGATAACCCTGCCGCTGCACATGCTGCCGCGACGCAGCAAACCTTTGCTGCTCCTGCAGCTACTCAACAACCGGCGCCAGCACCTGTTGCACCACCCGCTCCGGTGGTACAGGAAGCACCAAAGCCAGATGAGCTTACCGAAAAACTTAAAAAGCTAAAAACGTTGTTTGATAACGGGCTTATATCACAGGAAGAATATAACCACAAAAAACTCGACCTGTTAAGCGACTTATAGCCCCAACCATTAAACATTTATAAAAAGGCGATGAATATGAAATTCATCGCCTTTTTTTATAAGCTGAACTATTGTAACAGCCGCTCATCAAAATTGAAGAGCTCCTTATTGATTATGCGAACATCTTTAATTCCTGGGTGCAGCGGATTGAGCACATAATTAAACTCGGCAGGTACCACAGCCGATGGTACCTGCATTACTAAATATTCCTGCTTTCTCAAAAACTCATCGCCCAGCTCTTTTAATATAGCCGGGGCAGATATATCCTGCCAGTTATGAGGCAGCAAATCAGCATCCAGGTGAGTTACGCTATGATCCGGAACTTCAATTTCGGCAAGGCAAAAATTATCAGGGATGATCAATGGATTTAAATGTACAAGTACTTCAAGCACAGCTAATGACCTGGAAGATGCCATGTAAAGCATCGGTCTGCCCTCAGTGTTCCAGCGCCCGCCATATAAACGCGCTCCGGTTCCGCTCAGGTCAGCAGCATAATGGCACTTAGCAATACGGTACAGTATCATTATCAGGCAAAAATACCATATTCAATACGGCCCAGCTCCTTAAAAACCATATCAAAACCGGCAGAAGTATCAAGGATGGTAACAGGGGCTTCGCCCTTAAAAATATGGCTGGGTGTTTTTATCCATATTTTAAACTTATCCATAGAGCCAAAAACTTCCTGGCCACGGGTGTAAAGACGCGCAAGTTCAACGGCCTTTTCGGCGTATTCTGTTTTAATAATGGTATCATTATCGTAACGCTGCAGCGTACGCTCAGAAATATGCAGTATATGGGCAAGCTCCTGTATGTTTAAGGATATTTTTTTTGCCAGTGAAAGCAAAACGCTTTTTGGGAAACCATTGCGGGCAAGCCTTATTATATCAAAATCATTTGAAAGCTTGGCCGACTTAGAGCTGCCCAACAAATTATAAAATGAAGGCGTAGCACCTTGTACCGAATAAGCCATCATGGGCTCATTCAATTCATTTTTAACATCCGGTTTTGATTTATACGACATATATACAAATATAATTACCATTTGTCGTATTTCAAAATATATTCCACAAAAAAAGCGGCACATTAAATGCCGCTCTTTGTTACCAATATTTTGTAAGATTTATTGAACCATTAGCTATCGTTCTTTCTTTTGCTATTTACTAAAAAAGTGTTCTAATCTTTTAAAAGGTCTTTCATCCTTTCCATTTCATATGGCACATCATCGCAAAAAACGACCAACGCAGAGTTCTTTTTCCCCCGTTGGATAAATAAATACTTATCCTTAAATAACTTAAAATCAGATAATTTTTGATCTAATGAGATCTTGATTTTGTTGATATAAACTCCCCCGTTCATGATTAATTTTCTAGCTTCTGTTTTTGATTCAAACATGTGCTTATAATTAAGATCAGAATCGTAATTTTTCACTTCAACCAGTAAATTCAATACATCATCTCCTATAACAAAATCAATAAATGTTTTCCCCGATATAAAAAATGTATTAGTACTGCTAAAAACTTTTAAAAAATCCTTTTCTGAAAAATCGAATAAGTCTTCCCATTGAAAAGAGCTATTAAAAGTAAATTCCGTGGTAATTTCAATAAGCCTCATGGCCTCTTTCCCATGTACCCGAATGGTTATGTCTTTTGCCAAAGCTTTTTGCAACGCGCGTGTATGCGGCGCGGCATCATGCTCGGCCTCCAACGCCTCAATCACCGGGCGCTCAAACAAGGTGAATATGCGTATATAGGCTTTGGCATCAACATCAGTGGTATTTAACCAAAACTGGTAAAATTGGTATGGCGATGTGCGTTCGGCATCAAGCCAAACGGCGCCACTTTCTGTTTTCCCAAATTTAGTGCCGTCGGCTTTTTTTATCAGTTGGGTTGTCAGGGCAAAAGCCTCGCCTGCATCCTTGCGGCGGATAAGCTCGGTACCGGTAACTATATTGCCCCATTGATCGCTGCCACCCATTTGCAGGGCGCAGTTATGATGTTTCCACAAATAATAAAAATCATAGCCCTGTACCAACTGGTAAGTAAACTCGGTGAATGACATGCCGGTATCGCCCTCCAACCGTTTCTTTACCGAATCTTTGGCCATCATATAATTTACCGTGATGTGTTTGCCCACATCGCGGATAAAATCTAAAAAGGTGAAACTTTTGAACCAGTCGTAATTGTTTACCATTTCGGCGCTGTTGGCACCGCTGTTGAAATCAAGAAAACGGGTAAGCTGCTTTTTTACCGCCTCGAGGTTATGCTGTAATACATCTTCGGACAGTAAATTACGCTCCTGTGATTTGCCCGACGGATCACCAACCATGCCGGTTGCACCCCCTACAAGGGCATAGGGTTTATGACCAGCGCGCTGAAAGTGTATCAGCGTCATGATCTGGGTTAAATGTCCCACATGCAATGAATCGGCAGTTGGGTCAAACCCAATATATCCCGACGCCATCCCCTTAGCCAGCATCTCTTCGGTACCGGGCATAATGGTGTGCAACATGCCCCGCCAGGTTAATTCTTCAACAAAGTTCATATTAAATTCTTTTTCAAAAGCTGCAAAGATAAAAGAATAATTGGCTGAATTGGGTAGCTAAATGAAAGCGTTTATTTATTAACCAAAGGTAAAATCTATTTCAAATAATTACTTATTCTTTGTATCTTGATCAAAACAGGGTATTTTGCAGAACATCGCTTATGAATTTTTTATCACATTATTACTTTGACCTGCATACTGATAACTGTTATCATATATTGGGTATTGTACTGCCCGATCTTTTAAAAAATGCCGATAAAAACATTATCCTGCACCCTGAAAAGCTGCATCATACCGATCCTGACATTAATTCTATCATAGCAGGCTGGAACAAACACCTGGCTGTTGACCGTTATTTTCACTCCTCCGATTTTTTTATTGAACATTCACATTCCTTAAAAAAAACTTTGCTTCCCGCCATTGAAGGTTCGCCTGTAAAACCTTTTTTTTTGGGACATGTAGCGTTGGAACTTATTATTGACAACCTGCTGCTTACCACCGGCAAAATACAGGTTGATGGTTTTTACGCACACCTTGCAGGCTGCAAAACCGCGGTTATCAATGAGTTTTTAACCTTTTCAGGATTAAAGGACAGCAGCCGGTTCTTTAGGTTCTTTGACGACTTTAAGCGCAGCCAATACCTGCATACCTATGCCGAAACCCACCAGATAGCCTATGCCTTAAAGCGTATTTGTATGCGTATATGGCAAAACCCTTTCACCCCGCAGCATGAAAGTCAAATGAACCAGGTACTGGGCAATTACCGCACGCTGCTGCTGCCGGATTTTATGTCGATTTTTGAAGAGATAGAAAACAAACTGATTGATATTTAATGCACTGAGCGCGCCATTACAAGAGTAAAACAATCGTCAGATGCATCTATTTTTCGTTTCAGGAAGGATAAAAACCGGAAAAAATTGGCATATCCGGCCCAAAAAGGCTTAAATATCAGCAATTAACATTAAAATATTCTTTTTCAAATAAATTAATATACCTACCTTTGCAGTCCCAATTAACAAATTGGGAAAAGGAGAAAAATTATTTAATGGCAAAAAAACAAGAAGCAGAAAAAGAATTAAAAGCGAAAGAAGCTGAACTGGACACAGTTACCGCATCTGACGAAAAAGAAACTATTGAATCAGAAGCTGATTCAATTTCTATCGAAGAGATCAAATCAAAAATTGCAGCTACACCAAGTGCGGATTTCGACTGGGATGCAGATGACAAAAAATTTGGTAACTACAGCGATAGCGACCGTGAGAAATTCGAGAAAATGTATGATGGAACTTTCAGCTCTATCACTAAAGGCGAAATCATCACCGGTACAGTTGTTAATGTTAACAACAAAGATGTGGTACTGAACGTAGGATTTAAATCAGACGGTTTAGTTTCAGTATCAGAATTCCGTGATACACCTGATCTGAAGATCGGTGACAAAGTTGATGTTTTTGTTGAATCACAGGAAGATGCTAACGGTCAGTTAGTGCTTTCACGTAAACGTGCAAAAACTCAAAAATCATGGGAGCGCATTAATTCAGCCCTTGATAATGATGAAATCATCACCGGTTTTGTGAAGAGCAGAACAAAAGGTGGTTTAATTGTTGATATAATGGGCGTTGAAGCCTTCTTACCTGGATCACAGATCGATATTAAACCTATCAGGGATTACGATGTGTATGTAGGTAAAACAATGGAATTCAAAGTTGTTAAGATCAACCACGAGTTTAAAAACGTAGTGGTATCGCACAAAGTGCTGATCGAAGACGATTTGGAAAACCAAAAAACAGAAATTGTTGCCCGTCTTGAAAAAGGTCAGGTACTGGAAGGAACCGTTAAAAACATTACCGACTTTGGTGTATTTATTGACCTTGGCGGCGTTGACGGTTTATTACACATTACTGATATTTCATGGGGCCGCATTGAGCATCCACGCGAAATTCTGGCATTGGATCAAAAGATCAACGTTGTTGTGCTTGACTTTGATGACGAGAAAAAACGTATTGCTCTGGGCTTAAAACAATTAACACCACATCCTTGGCAAAGCCTTTCTGAAGATATTCAGGTTGGTTCAAAAGTTAAAGGTAAAATTGTTACCGTTGCTGATTACGGTGCATTCCTTGAGATCATCCCTGGTGTTGAAGGTTTGATCCACGTATCAGAAATGTCATGGTCACAAAATCTGCGTAACCCTCAGGAATTCCTGAAAGTTGGTGACGAGATAGAAGCACAAGTATTAACACTTGACCGCGAAGAGCGCAAAATGTCATTGGGTGTTAAACAGTTAACTCCAGATCCATGGCAAAATGCTGCTGAGAAATATGCTATAGGCACTCAGCACGTAGCTACAGTTAAAAACATGACCAACTTTGGTGTGTTTGTTGAACTGGAAGACGGCATCGACGGCTTAATTCACATCTCTGACCTTTCTTGGTCTAAAAAAGTAAATCACCCTAACGAATTCACTAAAGTTGGTGAAAAATTAGACGTGATTGTTTTAGAACTTGATGTTGAGAACCGCAAATTAAGCTTAGGCCACAAACAGCTTGAAGAAAACCCTTGGGATACTTTTGAAACCATCTTCACTATTGATTCAATACATGAAGGTACCGTTATTAAAGTAACAGACAAAGGTGCTATCGTAGCTTTACCTTACGGTGTTGAAGGCTTTGCGCCAACCAAACACCTGGTTAAAGAAGACGGAAAAAGCGTTAAAGCTGAGGAAACTGCCGAATTCAAGATCATTGAATTTAACAAAGAGAACAAACGTATTGTTATTTCACACTCACGTATATGGGAAGAAGCCCGTGCTGATGCCCGCGTACAGGAATTTGAAAACCGCAAAAAAGAAGCAAAATCTGCAAGCAACGCGGTTAAAAAAGTGAAAGAATCAGTTGAAAAATCAACTTTAGGTGATCTTAGCGTATTAGCTCAATTAAAAGAGCAAATGGAAGGTGCTGAAAACAAAGCCCGCAAGGCTGCACCAGCTGCTAAAAAATCAGAATCTGAAGAAGAAGAAGCATAAGCTTTAAAACTGAACCCATATTCTCACAAAGCCCTTCCGGTATATTCGGAAGGGCTTTTTTTGTAACCTCACCCTGCTCTCTTCCAAAGTAAAGAATTCTTTATTTTTATATTTACACTTATGACTGGAGAAACTAACCTTAGTACTTTACTAAAAAACATGACACCCGTACTCAATGAAGGTGACTATGTTTACTGTACCGTACCTGCTGCTAATTCGGTTGACACTGCCAATATCATAGGTCTTTTCAAAGAAAAGGAAGGTTTTACCGTTATCCTCAAAAAGGAAGTAGCCGATCAGTTTCATCTGGAATACACTTATATAGCCGCCTGGATAACCCTCGCCATACACTCATCGTTAGCAGCAACCGGACTTACCGCTGCCTTTGCAACCACATTGGCAAAGGAAAATATAAGCTGTAATGTTGTTGCAGCCTATTATCACGATCATGTTTTTGTGGCGAAGAAAGATGTTGAAAGGGCTATGGAAGCGCTAAAAAACTTATCAAACCAATAAATATCCCTTTAAGTATATAGTATTTAAACCCATATTTTTAAAGTCTCACCTATCAGGGGAGATTTAGAGGGGGCTTTTTTCAAAACTATTTGCTATTTTTGCCCAAATCCACCCATACGATGCAAAATCTTACACTGCTCGACGGACAAAAATTTCAGATCACCATACAACGTTTATGTCGCCAGTTGATTGAAAATCATAATGATTTTTCAGGTTCGGTATTAATCGGCATCCAGCCCCGGGGCATTTACCTGGCCAGGCGTGTAGCCGAAGAACTCAGAAAGATATTACCCGGTAAAACTATTTTGCAGGGCGATCTGGATATCACCTTTTACCGCGACGATTTCCGCAGGCGCGAATCACAGCTGGTGCCCAACCAAACTAAAATAGATTTTATTATTGAAGGCAAAAAAGTGATCATGATGGACGATGTGTTCTGGACAGGGCGTACCATACGTGCGGCCATGGATGCTATGCAGGCTTTTGGTCGTCCGGAAAAGATAGAGCTGCTTGCGCTGGTCGACCGCCGCTATTCACGCCACATACCGGTATCTGCCGATTACGTAGGCATCGAAGTTGATTCCATCGCATCGCAAAAAGTAGTGGTAAGCTGGAAAGATACAGATGGCGAAGATAAGATAGTATTGGTGTCGGAGTAATGTCGGAATTTGGATGTTCAATTTCGGATTTATTTTAGTTTAGAATTTTCGATTTGAAAGTGATGATTTAACAAATGGATAAAGCAGAACTGAAACAGAGAACAAAAAAATTCGCGATAGACATTATCAGGTTTATTGAGGAGCTTCCGCATAAGCACTCACTTGACATATTATCACGTCAACTATTAAGAAGCTCTACATCAATAGGCGCAAATTACCGGTCGGCATGCCGGGGAAAATCAACTGCCGATTTTATAAACAAAATCATAATAGTTGAAGAAGAAGCTGATGAATCTGTTTATTGGTTAGAATTAATGGAAGAATCAGGACTTGTGGTTTCAGCAAACCTAACGCAACTAAAAAGAGAAGCGAACGAATTTACAGCAATATTCACGGCTATAGGCAAAACAGCCAAAGAAAAGCAACGAATAAGCAAATCAAAAATAAAAATCGGTCGTTCGATAAATTAAAAATCCAAAATCGAACATCCGAAATCCGAAATTTAAAAAATATGGCAGGACTAAGCACAAGGCACTTATTAGGCATAAAAGATTTGAACCGGGCAGATATCGAATTGATATTTGAAACTGCCGATACTTTTAAATCCGTTTTAAACCGGCCGATAAAGAAAGTGCCTTCGCTGCGCGATGTAACTATTGCCAATATATTTTTTGAAAACTCAACCCGCACCCGCCTGTCGTTTGAACTGGCCGAAAAGCGCCTGTCGGCCGATGTTGTTAACTTCGCGGCATCGTCATCATCAGTAAGCAAAGGCGAAACACTGATTGATACCGTAAATAACATCCTGGCCATGAAGGTAGATATGGTGGTAATGCGCCACCCTTACGCCGGTGCCGGTATCTTCCTCTCTAAACATGTAAAAGCCCAGATAGTGAACGCCGGCGATGGCGCTCATGAACACCCTACACAAGCCCTGCTGGATGCCTTTTCCATTCGCGAAAAATACGGTGATGTAGCCGGTAAAAAGGTAGTGATAGTAGGCGACATATTACACTCGCGGGTAGCATTATCAAACATACTATGCCTTAAACAATTAGGCGCCGAGGTTATGGTTTGCGGCCCAACCACGCTGATCCCCAAATATATAGGATCATTAGGTGTTAAGGTTGAACATAATTTGATAAAAGCCCTTAACTGGTGTGATGTAGCTAACATGCTGCGCATACAGCTGGAAAGACAGGATATCAAATACTTCCCTTCTCTGCGGGAATACACCATGCTTTTTGGCCTGAACAAGACCATTTTAGATTCCCTGGATAAAGAGATCACCGTAATGCACCCCGGCCCTATCAATCGGGGCGTGGAAATAACCAGCGATGTGGCCGACAGCAAACAATCCATCATCCTTGACCAGGTAGAGAATGGTGTGGCCGTACGTATGGCGGTGTTATATTTATTGGCCGGACAAACGCCGTAAATTCCAGAATTTTATAGGAGCCGCATTAAATAGCTTATCCATCCGTTATTTACTTATGCCGTTTATCATGAGATCCTTGTTTATCGCTTTCACCTATTTTGCTTTATCGTCTGCCACCTTTGCCCAAAGTCGCCAGCAGTTAAAAACAGATTCGGTATTCGCGCTGGTTCAAAAATTCTTTAACGCCAAACAAGCAGATTCACTTTATGCACTGGGAGGCGAGCATTTTCAGAGAACGTTAAGTCCGGGTGCGTTCAAATCGGTTGTTGATCAGCAGCTTTTCCCGCTTAATGGTATCAAAGGAGCATCGCTCATCAGCTTTGTTAACAATAAGGTAAGCACTTATAAACTCATATTTGACGCTGTTACCCTGCAGCTGCAAATGAGCCTTGATCAAAACAACAAACTGGAATTATTTCTATTTCAACCCTTTACACAGATAACTGCCGATAAGCTTACTACCGCCGCTACTACCAACAAATTACTGAGCCCTATGGATAAGCAGATTGAATTGGTAGTGCGCCCTTATATTCAAAAGGCCAATACAGTTGGCTTAAGTGTGGGTGTTTTAAAAGATGGCAAGATCAGTACCTACAGCTATGGTGAAACCACAAAAGGGAATAACCAGTTACCCACGCCAAATACAATTTTCGAGATCGGTTCCATCACCAAAACTTTCACCGCCACCCTGCTGGCCTATTATGTAAATGAAGGCAAGGTAAAACTTACCGACCCCATTATTAAATACCTGCCCGATTCGGTCGCCAAAAACCCTGCATTAAAGCCGGTTACGCTGCAATCATTAAGTAACCACACCTCAGGCTTTTCGCGCGTACCTGACAATCTTGATTTTAGTACTGCCGGTGCAGCTCTTAATCCTTATAAAAACTATAATAAACAGCAGTTGTTCGCTTATCTTAAAACCTGCAAGCTTAACAGCTTGCCCGGCGAAAGGTATGATTACTCCAATCTGGGTGTAGGGCTGCTGGGCGCCATCCTGTCGCAGGTAAGCGGTAAAACATTTGAACAAATGGTGACCGATATAATATGCAAGCCTTTAATGATGCAAAGCACCGTTCAGCATTTAAGCCCGGCCAGGCAAACAAACTTTGCAACTGTATATAACACTACAGGAAACGTTACGCCAGCATGGGATTTTGACGTATTAGCCCCATGTGGTGCCCTCCACTCCTCTGTAAATGATTTATTGACCTACGTTAAGGTTAATATGAGTCCGCCTGCCGACAAGCTCGGAAAAGCCCTTGAACTCACTCATCAGATAACTTTCAGCAAAGACGCTAAGCTTGGCCTTGCCTGGCATATCATACTTGTTGACGGTATTGAATATTATTTTCATAATGGGGGCACCTACGGCAGCAGCAGCTTTTTGGCTTTCAATACTCAAAAGAACCTGGCTGTAGTAATACTGTCAAACGCCGCCGAAAGTACCGATGCCATTGGTACAGGGATTTTGAAAGCGCTGCAGTAAAGGCGCGGTACTACGGATAAAACAATATAAGACACGCACCCTATAAAACGTTACATCCCGCTTTGCTGTGGCAAAGCAGGATGTATAACGTAAATTAATCAGTCAACAAATTACTCAATCAAACCCTATCAACTAATTATTTATCTTTCACAGTTGATCCGTCCCTTATTTCGTCAGTAGCAACTTTTACCAGCTTGTCATCAGGTTTCAGGTCGCCATAAACCTCCATCATATCGCCCGATGTAAGGCCCTTTTTTGCATCAACCCATTGTGCTTTATGGTTTACCACCTTAATTACAAACACTTTTTCGGTTGAAGTAACAACAGCGGTTTTAGGCACTACAAAAGTACTGTCGCCGCCGGGCAGCGGTACATTTACTTCGGCAAACATGTGCGGCAGCAGTTTTTTATCCTTATTATAAACATCCATTTCCAAACGCTCAGACCGCAGCTTTTCGTCAAGCGCGCCGGCAAGGCGTTTCACCTGGGCGGTAAATTTTTCGCTCGGCAAGGCCTTAACGGTAAAATTAACTTCGGTTTTATTACTCAAAGCCCCGGTTGAACTTTCGGGTACGGATACCACCAGGCGTAATCTCTTTTGATCCTGCAGCGTAAACAGCGGGTCAGATCCTTTACCACCCGGCCCTACATAAGCGCCCAAGTTTACATTACGGCTGGTGATCACGCCATCAAATGGCGCCCTGATCTCCAGGTAAGCCAGATTGGCTGAAACTTCCTTGTAGGCCGATTTTGCAGCCTCAACATTAGCAAGGTCGGAGTTTTTCTTAGCCTCGGCCTGCTCCAGGTCGTTCAATGATACAGTGCCGGGAGTTTTACTGGTATTTACCAACCGGTCATAAGTAGCTTTGCTGGCATAATAAATAGCCTCCTGCTGTTTTATTCTTGATTGCGCCCCCGCCAGTTGCGAGTTGATCTCCGGTGCTTCTAACACTACCAACAGTTGCCCCTGGTGCACTTCTGAACCAATATCAACCAGTAATTTTTTCACATAACTATTGATCTTGGCATACAGGTCTACCTGCTGATAAGGGATCAGTTCGCCGGGAATAGTAATATTGCTGCTCAGCTTCCCTTTTTTAACCGGGGTAAGTTCAACCGCAGGGGTTTCAACAGCTTGTTCCTGTTGTTCTTCGGCACTTTCTTTCTCTTTTTCTTCTGAATGACAGGCACTCAGTAAGCTACTGATGGCTACCGCTATTACGGCAAGCATAAGGGTTGATTTATTTTTAAGCTTGTTCATGGTGATGCAAAGGGACATAAAATTTACTTTCTTTATCTTCTGGGTCTAACGAAACAGATTGGGTACTGGCGTTGCCCTGTACCCAGGCAAAAACCAATGGTAATATTAACAGAGCAGCAAAGGTTGAAGCAATAAGCCCGCCAATAACGGCCCGGCCAAGCGGCGATGTTTGGTCACCGCCTTCGCCCAGGCCCGATGCCATAGGGATCATACCTACTATCATGGCCAAACTGGTCATTAAAATGGGGCGCAAACGCAATGCCACCGCCTCGCGGGCTGATTTTAGCGCATCGCCGTTATGCCTGCGCAATTCCTCGGCATTGGTTATCAGTAACACCGCGTTAGATATGGACACCCCAACAGACATGATCATACCCATGTACGATTGCAGGTTGAGCGTAGACCCTGTCAGTTTAACCAGAAACAGCGAGCCAAATAATACTGCCGGAACAGTTGACAATACCACCAACGACATTTTGAACGACTGAAAATTGGCGGCAAGCATCAAAAAGATCACCAGTATAGCAACAATCAAGCCCGATTGTAAACTATCCAGCGTTTCTGTTAATGTTTGGCTTAGTCCCCTGAGCTCAATAGTTAAACCCCTTGGCAGGGGGCCTAATGATTTAATTGCCTTTTGCACATCGTTAGTAGCGGTACCCAGATCCTTTTTATTGATGTTTGCCGTAACAGATAACGTAGGTATAGCGCCAATGTTATCATTTTCGCCATTGGTTACCCCGGTTTTAACATCGGCAACATCACCCAAAACCGGGCGCGACTGGTTATTAAGCACCGGAATTTCTTTAACATCGTTAATACTGGCCATTTGATATTCAGGTACCTGCACCTGTACCAGGTAGCTTAAGCCGGCTTTTTCATCAATCCAGTTATTTTTTTCGGTGAACCTTGATGATGAGGTAGACGCAATCAGTGAGCGTGAAATGTCATTTAAGCCAACGCCCAGCTGTGCTGCCCTTTGCCTGTCGATATTAATGTCAATTGATGGATAGTTAAACGATTGGCCTATTTGTGCATCGCGCAGATAGTCTATGCTTTTTAATTTGTTCAATACCTTATAGGCGTATTCTTCATTTTGCTTTTTATTTTTTCCGGATAGGGCTATTTCAATAGGTGTGGGCGATCCCTGGCTCAAAATTTTATCCGTTAGTTCAATAGGTTCAAATGAAAGTTTTACGTCCGGGAGTTGTTTAGCTACGGCATGCCTGATTTTCTCTTTCAGATCATCAAGGTTCACTTTATAATCTTCGGTCAAACTGATCTGCATAACCGCTTCCTGCGGCCCGGCCATAAACAGGTAAATAGGGTTGGTTGAAAATGAAGCAGGGTGTGTGCCAACCATTGTTGAGGTTATAGCAATATGGTTTTTGCCCACAATGTCGCCCAGTATATGCTGTGCTTTTACCGCTATTACTTCAGTCCGTTCCAAACGGGTACCGTCAGGGGCGCGCAAACGCACCTGGAAGGTGCCTGAATTTACCTTAGGCAATACATCGCGACCTATAATGTTGAACAGTAAAAAAGCCAACCCAAATGCCACCACGATGTAAACCGATACCCAAAACTTCCGCCTCGGCAGCATCCTGTCAATTAATGCCATAAATCTGTCTCTGAACTTGTCAAACCGGGTTACTTCGCCGCCTGTGTGTTCAAGGGCTTTTCGCATGGCCTTTTCTTTTTGCTCCCACGGCTCGCCCTCGTCTTCCAAAGCAAAGCCATCTGCATGGCTATGATCTTCATGCTTGTTCACCATGATCCAATTGGCCATGATGGGCACAAAAGTTTGAGCCAGGAAGTATGATATGATCATGGAGAACCCAATGGCCAATGCCAGCGGCAGGAACAACGCTCCCGGAATGCCTGTCATGGTAAACGCCGGGGCAAATACAGCCAGGATACAGAACAGGATAAGCAGTTTAGGAAATGCTATCTCTTTACAGGCATCCCATATGGCCAATGCTTTAGGCTTGCCCATATCAAAGTGCTGGTGAATATTCTCAATGGTTACTGTTGATTCATCTACCAGGATACCTATGGCCAGCGACAAACCGCTCAGCGTCATGATATTTATGGTTTGATGAAAAAGCGACAGGAAAAATATAGCCGATATGATACAGGTTGGTATAGTTAATATCACAATTAATGCTCCGCGCCTATCGCCCAAAAACAACAATACCATTAAACCGGTAAGTACAGCGCCAATAGCGCCCTCCTCGGCCAAACTTTTAACCGCGTTGATCACATAGATGGATTGATCAAATACGAACGATAGTTTCACGTCGGCCGGTAACAGCGCCTGAAACCGGGGCAATGCTTTTTTCAGGTTTTGTACCACATCCCAGGTTGATGCCGTGGCCGATTTGGTAATAGGCAGGTAAACAGATCGCTTGCCGTTTATTAAAGCATAACCATTGGTTATATCCGCACCATCTTCAACCGTGGCTACATCATGCAAAAACACGGTTTGAACTCCATTTTTAAATAAGGGGATATTGCCGAAATCTTTAATTTGCTTTATGGTTGTATTTGACGGGGCCAAATAGTTATAATCGCCTATACGCACATTACCTGCCGGTGTGTTCTGGTTATTTTCACGTAACGCGGCCACAATTTGATCGGGCGTTAAGTTGTGGGAACGCAGCAAACCGGGATCAACCTTAATTACCACTGTACGCTGGTTACCCCCGAAAGGGGCCGGGGCCACTAAGCCCGGAACGGACGTAAATGACGACCGCACATATACCAGCGCGTAATCAAGCAACTCATTATTGGAACGTGTTGGGCTGCTTAATACCAGCTGACCAACCGGCAGCGTGGAGGCATCAAACCTTAAAATAAATGGCGGCTGCGAGCCCTGCGGAAAAGCCGACTGGGCACGGTTGGTATAACTCGTGACCTCGGCCGCGGCCTGGGCCATGTTGGTTCCCTCGTAAAAAGTAACCTTTATTAACGTTAAGCCCTGTATATTTTTGGTTTCGATGCTTTTTACGCCCGAAACAAACAGCAGCAAATTCACATACTGCTTGCCAAAATAAGCCTCCATCTGGTTTGGGGTAAAACCTCCGTATGGATGGGATACATAGATAACCGGTAAGTTAAGATCAGGAAAGATATCTATCTTGATAGTACGTACCGCGTTTATCCCGAAAAAAAACAGTCCGGCTACTATAACCAATATGGTAATTGGTTTTTGAAGCGCCCCTTTTATCATTCCCATTATATAATGTGTATTACTGTTATTAAAAATTATTAATGAATATGCCAAAATCGCCGGTTGCCGCAGATTTGTACAGCAATGCCTGCCACACATTGTTCAAGGCGATATAGCGGTCAATTTCGGCACGGTTCAATGTATAAAGGGCCTGGGTAAAATCAACTATGTTTGCCAGTCCGTTTTTGTACAAGGTGTATTTTTGCTTATAGGCATCGCTCGCGGCCGAAACCTCAACCGGTACTTCACGATAATTTTTTAACGCGTTGCTGATGCGGGTTTCTGCCAGTGCCTGTTGTGCAGTTAATTGCTGCTCAACCAGGTCATAGTCATTTTTAAATTGCTGCGATGTATATTTTTGCGACTTCACCTGGTAATGTACCCGGAATGGATTGGTAATATTCCATACCATGGCTACCCCAAACAGGTAGTTATAACGGGTAGGGTTTGCGCCCGCGCCATAGCTGCTGCTGTAACTGTCCTGATTACTGATATAGTCGGCATTAAAGCCTGATCCCCTGCCCTGGTATACACCAAATAAGGTAAACGTAGGGTAGCTGAAAGTTTTTAAATATTTAGCCTGCTCATCACTTACGCCTATGCGGTTTTGCAAATACCGCAGTTGAGGGTGGTCGGCTATTTTAACAGCGCTTTGAGCACCTAAGGTTGCAGGGGTTTTAGTAATAAATGCGCTGTCAAGCTCAAACTCCTGCGGCGGGATGCCAAGATATATGGAAAGCTGGTTGCTTTGGTCCTGTACAGTTTGCTGCGTATTGGTCAATGCAATTTTAGCATTTGATACTTCGGCGTTAGCAAGTGCCGAATCAACGCCGGCATTTAACCCGTTTTTTACGCGGGCTGCAACTACTTTTTGTAATTCAACAGCCCTGTTTAGGTTATCCTGCTGGGCTTTTGCCAGTTGCTGCGCGGCCAATAAATTCAGATAGGTGCTTGCAACCCTTACTTCGTGTTGAAACTGTTCCTGCGCCAGGTCGGTTTCTTCACGGTTCACTACATTGCGTTGTACTTTAATTTTTTCAGAAGATTTACCAAAACTGAAAAAATCCCAGCTTACATTGCTTAAATACAAGGAGCCAAATGCTGCGTTCCAGTTTTGTTTAGGCAGCGCCGGGCCAGATGAAGCTACGGATAAACCACGATAGCCGTATAATGGCCCGTTTTGGCCATTTGCCGTTCCATAATCCTGCTGGGCCGAGATGCTTACATCAGGCAGATATTCTGTACGTGTTTCTTTTAAGTATGCCCTGGCAGCGTTTAACTGATTTGCTTTGGATTTAATGGTACCATAATTTGCGAGTGCCATTTGTTCAGCATCTTTAATATTTAAAACTTTTTGCTGAGCCTGAGCCTGGAAGACAGAAAAAACACCTAAAAACAGAAATAATTGTTTTGAAGGTAGATTAAACATATTGTGTATTTTGTACACAACAAAGGTATACCTATATCATATATGAAAAAAATGAATTAATTTTGTCAAAATCATTAGCAAAATTCATAATGAATATAGCATTACATCACTTCCGCCTGGTTGATACCATATCAAAAGAAGGAACTTTGACTAAAGCTGCTGCTGCTCTGCACCTTACCCAGTCAGCGCTTAGTCACCAGTTAAAAGAGCTGGAAAAGGAACTTGATATTGAAGTTTTTCACCGTCAGGGCAAAAAATTACATTTATCTGAAATTGGTTACCGCTTTTTGCGCAGTGCTGAAAAAATACTTGCCGAGATCAAGTCGATGGAGGAAGACATACAAAATTATAAGAATGGCAAAACGGGCAAATTGAATGTAAGTATGCAGTGTTACACCGCCTACCACTGGTTGCCTGGAGTGATCAAGAATTTTAAAAGCCAATGGCCCGATATTAACATCAATATCGTGTCAGACGCTACCCGCCGTCCGCTGGAGTACCTGATGCGCGGGGATCTTGACCTGGGCATTGTGCGCACCCAAATGGTGAATACCAAAATAAATTATGAACCTATTTTTGAAGACCGGCTGAACGCCATTTTACCAGCCGATCATCCGCTTGCCCAAAAAGATGTAATTGATATATGCGATTTCAGGGATCAGGACCTGATACTGGCACTTTATGATCCTACTTATCAGGATACCCCGCTTATTGAAACCCTGATACAGGAGCAGCATGTAAAGCCTAAAACGCTAAACCGCATACACTATACTGATGCTACCATTGAAATGGTGAACGCGGGACTTGGCATAAGCGTAATGGCCGACTGGATTGTAAAACCATACCTAGCCAATAAAAACATTGTGGCCCGGCCCCTGCACCATAGCGTTGCGAAAAGAACGTGGTATGCAGCCACCTGCAAAGAGAGCCCGGTAATACAGAATTTTTTATCATGCCTTAAAACGTACTTTGCGCAAAATCAAATGTGCATGGAATCAGCAAATTTTGAAGAATTACTGCAACTACAGGTGGTTTAATTATTTCCTGCTTTTATTTTTTATAACTGCCGGAGTTAATGCGCAAACTGTATCAAAGCCATTTCCGCAGCATAATCCTTATGCCTCCGGCGCTATTAAGCCCAATCATTTACCTCAGCGGCAGCTGGATAAACAGGTTTGTGCCTTTTACGAGCAATGGAAAAAACGTTACGTAAAGGCAGGCTGCGGTAAGGAGCAGTATTATGTTTGGTTTGAAAAAAAAGGCAAAGAATGTGTATCAGAAGGCCAGGGTTATGGTATGCTCATCACCGTATTAATGGCTGGTTATGATAATGGCGCCCAAAACACTTTTAACGGTTTATACCATTATTATAAAGCTCATCCGGCTAAAACATCACCGTATTTAATGGCATGGGCACAAGGCAAAAACTGTAAGGACCTTGACCGCAGTACAGCTACCGATGGCGATATGGATATAGCTTATTCGTTATTGCTTGCCGCCAAACAATGGGGCACCCACGGCAAGATCAATTACCTGCTGGAAGCCAGGAATATGATAACTGCCATAATGCGACATGAAATAAACCCTAAAACCTATGCCATTTTGCTAAGCGATGCTATAGAATATGATAGCGACGATTATGACGACATGCGCGCCTCCGATTTTATGCCCGCTCATTTCAAAGCCTTCGAAAACATTTTACGGAGCGGCAAATGGAAAAAAGCCACTGACAATAACTACCGGCTTTTTAGCCTTATGCAACATAAATACAGTCCGGATGCCGGCATATTACCTGACTTTATCCGTGGTATTAGCAAAAATCCACGGCCGGCACCACCCAATTATCTCGAATCTCCTTACGATGGTTATTACAATTACAACGCGTGCCGTGTGCCCTGGCGCATAGCAAGTGATTATTTATTATATGGTGATAAACGCGCAAAGATTATGGCTGATAAAATAAACCATTGGATACGCGAAACCACCAGCGGCAACCCTGATAATATTTCGGCAGGATATACACTGGCGGGTAATGATATTAAAGGCCGTTATTTTGAGGCATTGAGCTTTATAGCGCCATTTGCAGTATCGGCCATGATTGATAAAAGCAACCAGCAATGGCTCAATAAACTGTGGGATTATCTTGTTGCCTTTAAACTTAAGGATTATGATTACTATGATAACAGCATTAAAATGCTGGATATGATCATAGTATCGGGCAACTACTGGCGACCATAGTTTACCACTTCGGCCACATCCCTTCCGCTGGTTAAAGCGGCTTCTACCGTACCCATTGCCGGTCCTTCGTAAAGGTACTCTCCGGTAAAAAATAAGGTATCACTAACCGGGGTATTAAGTGTTTTACGGGCCAGGGGTGTATTAACCATATCATAAGCATAGGAACCTCTTGTAAAAGGCCGTGCCGTCCAGTTTATAACATACCAGCTTTTAAGCTTCTTATTTAGCTCATCCACACTTAGCTTAAAAATATTAGCCACCGATTGCAATCCTTCCTTTAATATCATGTCGTCAGAAAAGCTCTTTTTATCATCGGCATCCGGGCCACCTATCCAGCCGGTAAATATTGTTGAGTGAGCGGGAAATTGCGTCCACCAGGTAGGTATTTCTTCCGCGGAGAACAGGTAGCCCATATTTTCCAGGCTTTTGCCCGCCATTTCTTCCGTTTGCTTGCTTTCCCAGAATGCCTCGTCAAATTCCAGCACTATTTTTATAACCGCGCCAAAGCCTATTTGTTGCATTGCTTCCTGCTGCGCTTTAACAGGCGGATAAAATGCCACTGCCCCCTTTTCGCCATCCCCAGCCTGTAAAACACCAGGCGGAATAGCCAGTATCACTTTTTCAGCGTGGTAAGTTGTGCCTTCAGTGGTAATAATACGCACCTTGCCTGGTTCCCAATAAATGTCTTTTACAATGGCGTTCAAATATATTTGGCCGGCATTGGCTTTACATTCATTAGCCATATAGTCCATCAATTGGCCATAGCCACCATCAATACGATACTGGGCCTGCTCATCCTCGTTTTGCCACTCTCTCCGCAAAGCAAAGCAACTGGCTTTTTCAGGATCGGCGGTATCATAACCTGATACAAATTGCCTTACAGACTCCCTCATCCCCCCATATTTATCGCCCGGAAATTCCTTTAACATAAACCGGTTAATATCGGTATCCTGTTTTAATTTGTTCAGTTTATCTATCAGCAGGTCCCAATTTTCAATAAAATTCTCGTTGGTGGTAAACGTGCCTTCGTTATAACGATACATAGCTGCCGATGCCTGGCTGTATTTAATACCGGCTTTATTCAACAAACCAAGCGTAACCGGCAAATCGCCATGCACAAATTCGGCGCCCAACTCTACATGTTTTAAAGATGAGTCTTTGTAATGAGTATGTATACGGCCTCCTATGCGGTCCTGCGCCTCCAGCACGATTACTTTTTTACCGGCAGAGGCCAGTTCGCGCGCTGCCATTAACCCCGCAGCGCCAGCTCCTATTATTACTATATCAGCAGTGTTCATTAAATTATTTTATAAGCAAAGTTAGGCTTTGTGCAGCTCACGAAGATCATGGCTTATTTAGGGTTATCAGCTTTTAATTGCGTACCATTTTTTGCATTATTATGCAGCACTATAAAAGGCTCATATAAATCCCAATTAGGCTCAACGTCTTTTTGGATCATGAGGTCCTTTGCACCTGCTGAAAAATTGCCCAGCAAAACATCCGGATAACCATCATGGTCAATATCATTTACATCCATCGTTATCCAGCGGCCATATTGATTAACAGGTATTGCATGCACTTTAAACTTTCCGGCGGTGGTTTGTTCATGATAGGTAAAACCCTCTTCAGGATAATGTTTAAAATCGGGAAAGAAAGCTATTACCGCAATATCAAGGTCACCATCATGATCAAAATCAGCAGCCACGGCTTTTGAGCATCCATTGATATGATAAAAGTAGGTTTGCTTGAATTTCCAGTTGCCCTGGTTAGTAAAAACATACACTCCATGATAAGGCTTTAACACCTGCGAAAAGTCATTATTATCACCACAGGTATACAGGATATCCAGTTGCCCGTCATGGTTAAAATCAATTAGCTGAAAACTGCTCGACCCATACACCGATGGAAAATGCAGCAGGTTCTGACTGGCGAACCCTCCTTTTTTATCATTTAAAAACAACCAGATACCTTCATCAGCCTGGGCAAATAAGCAGGCTATATCGGGCCAGCCGTCATGGTTAAAATCTTCAACAAATACCTGGGTAGAACCAGGTACCCCTCTTATAATTTTCTTTTTAAACTGATGATCGGCCTGCTGTTGCATCAGGTAAAGCCCACCCTGGTTATGTCCAAATCCACAGGATATATAATCCATCAGTCCATCCCTATTAAAATCTGCATAGGCGCTTTTTACCGGTCGCGGCAGGCTGTCGGCAATTAATTTGGTATTCTTTTTAGCCGATGCATTATTGAGGTCAATAGTTATCAGTTTACCTTTTCGCGCATCATTAGGAGGCAATATGCCTATACAGGTTATCATCGCGCTATTTGGTTCTGCCGCTGTTTTAAAAAAATCAATATCAGTAACCGGCGAATAAAATTTGTTGACCAATACGGGCTCCAGGTCGCGGCTCCATTTGTAAAGCTTACTGCCAACATCCCCTGTATAAATATGGCCATCGTTCGGGTTGTATGCAATAATGCTTGTCATGGCCTGCAGTCCCTTATGATCAATGCGCGGGGGTTGCTTTAAACTGAATATGGCCCAATCTTTCACCGCGGCCGGTTTGGGTATAAGTAGCTTTTTAGGTGATGCAGCTTTATAGTAAGCTATAATTTTATACCAATCGTCTTTAGAAATGCTTATGCCTGAGGAAACAAGGTAGCTACCCATAAAACTCTTAAATCCGAATTTTGGCGCCATAGCGGGCATAACACCTGTTTCCCAGGTATAACTGTCAAGCAATGCCGGGTTGGGCAGCTCATGGCAACTTGAACAGCGTGTTGCAGCCAGTTTTTTTCCTTCGGTTAAATATTTCTCCCTGTTTATGGCGTTGTTGCTGTTTTTACTGTCGCATCCATTTGATAACAACAAAACAATAACTACCCAAACCGTCAGCAAACACAATTTATATACCGACAACCTGTAGTTATTAATCATTTACACTTTTCAATTTGGCGGGCACAAGCAGGGCGCAGCTTTTATACTTTATTTCTTAATGTGATTTTCAAGCACTATTAAAGGTAATTTCTTATCCCAGTTTGGCTTAAAACTATCAATGAACATAAAGCCGCTCGAATAATTACCTAATATAATATCAGGTTTACCGTCATTGTTCTGATCAGCCACCTCCATACACATCCAGCGACCGTACTGGCTTACCGGAATAGCATGTGGTTTAAAGTCAAATGGCTTATTTTGTTCAAAATAAATAAATTCTTCGGCCGGAGAGTTTTTCATATCCGCAAAAAAAGCTATGGTCGCTATATCCAGGTCGCCATCGCCATCAAAGTCAACTGCAATGGCTTTTGTACAACCGTTGATAGGATAAAACCAGCGTTGCTTAAAGTTCCAGTCGCCGGTATTGGTATAAATATATAAACCGTGATAGGGTTTTATCCTGCGCGAGTCGCGGTAATTGTAACCGCAGGTATATATCAGATCCAGGTTACCGTCATGGTCAAAATCAGCCAGTTGAAAACTGGTCGACCCATATACCGGCGGAAAATGCAACAGATTTTTTGTGGTAAAGCCGCCTTTTTGATTGTTTAAAAATTGCCAAAGGCCTTCGTCGCCACTACCGGTAAGCACCATTACATCGGGCCAGCCGTCTTTATTAAAGTCGCCGGTTATGGCCTGCACTGCGCCTGGTTTGTCAAAAATAGTTTCCTGGTTATAGGTATGGTCGCGGTTTTGTTTTAAAAGGAAAACGCCGCCTTTGAGTTTGCCCTGTCCGCAAATCACCATATCCTGAAGGCCGTCTTTATTAAAATCAGCAAATACTGTTTGCTGTGGCCTGGGCAAATCAGATGCTATAAAAGTTTGATCGTTGTTTAACTCTTTGGCATCGAGGTTAACTTTTACCACCTTGCCATTGGGGAAATCGGCAGGTTCCAAACGCCCTACACATGAAAAAAATCCCGCGTTATTCCCGGCAGTGTCTTTTGCAAAACCTACGTTTACCGCCGGCGAAGGCAGGGTTCCTAATGAATCGGGTTTTAAATTACTGTCCCAACCAAGCAGTTTCGAGTTTGTAAAATCGGCACTGTACAGCTTGTGCGTATACGGGTTAACCGCAACCATAGTGGTAAAGCTGGTATAATTTACCGGCGCAGGTTTTTTTAAAGTAAACCCGGCCCAGTCATTTATTAAGGGGACTGGTTTTTTGGCTGCAAGTAAGGTATCCGGAGCAGCTTTTTTGTAATATTCAACAAGGGTAAGCCATTCCTGCAATGTTACACCGGTAGTATCGGCCGGATTCCGTTTATAATAAGTTGATCCATAAATTGATACATGCATAAAACTGGCCATGTATGGCAGTACATGTTTTTCCCATACATTTTTACTCAAAGCATTAACCGGTACAAGGGCATGGCAGCGTGTACATTTTACTTGTGCCAGGGCCGGGCCATCAACCATAACATTTCCCGTTAATTTATAGGGCTGGTTGGTTTTCCCTTTACAACCGTTCATGAACGTTATGCCTGATAACACAGCCATGAACAATAACAGATAAGATATAATTAGATAACTTTTTTTAAGATCCATAAAAATAGCCCGACAGTTATTTTTTTAGTTTAAGCTTTTTCCAAATGTATTCGCCTACCTGCCTGCCCTGCACGGCTCCCTGATCAACACTGTTGCGGTAATGGATACCACCATAAAAGCGACTGATAGAGGTTTCATCAGATGCTTTTAAAAAGGAATCAAAATGGCGTTGCATGCCTATATATCTCAGGTCGCTGGTGTCCTGATAAGCAAAGTTATCACCAAATATATGGGTCAATATAACAGCCGAGGCCCCACTTATATCGCTGTGCCCGCTCGGAAACTCGGGGAAAGGAGGTGTTTGCAGCATAGGTAGCCAGTTTGCATCTATTTTATCATTAATAACCGTTACCGGCCTTATGTAATTCAAATCGTATTTCACTTGCCAGCCGCAAATAAATGCATCAAAAAGAGCTATTGAGGTAAGCGCGTAAACCTGCGCGGTTTTTACTACATCGGCATGGGTTTGCTTACAAGCAATGGCAGCAATACCAATCCAATGCCCTCCCGGGGTGATCTTTTTATTGGCAAACATAACGTGCCCGCTATGCTGGATAACAAAAGGGTTATCATCCCAAAATTTTGCTATATCCTTTTGTTCCTGGGTAAGGCTTTTACTTTGCTGATAAACCTCCATGTTTTGTTTAAAATAAGCGCTGTTCTTATCTTCACTGAATGGCGGAGGAGCAGGCAGCGGGAAATTGGTTGAAGTGTCAACTGCAAAGGTGTGCATAGTGCCCCAGCAAAACTCTACGCCATCAAGGTAGTCGGGAGGGGTTGGATGCCACTGCCCGGGATTATCATTCCCTAAAAATCTCGGTTTGCCACGGGTTTGCGGATAATTATCAGTAGCGCTGCGTTTTAATATATATTTACCAATTTGTTCGCCAAAGGCAACCGACCGCGCATAGGTAGAATCGTCAAGATTATCCTGATAACTGGCAAATACCTTGTCTTCATATTTTTTAAGTGTATCAACAGAAAAAGTAACCTTGTGGGCTACCGTAAAAAAGGCTTTGGTTGCTGCCAATGTATAATTATAAGATTTATTTGGCTGAGGCTTTGGCGGCTCTCCAAAACCCCGCAGCTGTGTTGTTATTGAATTATAGTCGGGATTGGCGTAACGTATGGCTTCATAAGCGGCTAACGTGGAATAACCATAAATACGGGCAGCTACAGGTGGTGTAAAAACATCATATATGATTACCTGTGTTAATTGGTCAACATTTTGATGTATTACATCCGTATCTTTTATTAGGGCCGCCTTCTTTTCGTGGCTACAGCTAAAAATCAAAAAAACACCTGCAACGGCTAAAAATAGTTTAAAGCACTTCATATATTGTATAGTTAATTAAGCTGTATATTTCTTTGATGTCCATAGCTGTCAGTTACGGTAACTGATGCCATACTGTTTTCAATATTAAAAAATCTGCCCGACTGTGACAAGAAAGAACTGCCATTATAAAATTCCAGCTTGCTTGTTTTCCCATTTTTATATTTTATAGTAGCAAATACATCCAAAGGCTGCAGGTTAATAGTTTTTACCGGTCTTTTTAATTCAAATAATTTCATTGCCCCGCGGTTTTGAGTAGCAGCCAGCAAGTAATTGCCCCTGGCTCCTTTTAACTTAACCAAAGCCTTGCCATCGCCGGGGATATAAAGTCCGCCCTGTAGCAGGCTCAAAGGTTTAAAATCCCCTTTGCCATCGCCTTTAAGCACCAATCCGTTAAACGCGTCGTAGCGGCCCGTTGTAACTTCGGTGCCATAATCATTTCCGTTCAGGGCTACATCCAGGTTACCGTCACCATCAAAATCATCAACAGTAATACCACACAATTCAGACAACTGTGCTTCAAGAGGCAGCGGCGTGATAGTGAACCTGCCTTTACCATCATTACGCAGGTAACATGACTGCAGGTAATTAGCCTTTAATCGTAGCGCTCCCTTACGCATTTCGGGCGTTATCAGCGAGTCCATTGTGGCTGTAGCCAATGATCTATAGTTCTGGTACCTGACACGCATACTTATCATTTGTTTTATAATATCATCGCGCCCGTTTACCGGAAATTCGCGCATTACGCCACCCTGATCTTTGAGAAAAACAGACGGAAAAGCGTCATAACTTCCGTTATTATCGAAATCTTTAGCAGTAATGTATATAGGATATTGCTCCGTGGCCTTGTAAAAAGTATTGAGCCCAGTATTCCCAACTATGTAATCAGTATCGCCGTCATGGTCAAAATCGCCTGCTGCAATGGTATTCCACCAGCCCAGTTTATTTTCAACGCCCGTATTGTTGGTTACGTTCTTAAAAATACCTTTATCATTTTCAAAAAAAGTGATGGGCATCCATTCGCCGGTGAGTATCAGATCAGGCCATCCGTCATTATTAAAATCGGTAAAGCTTGCATCGCATACCAGGCCAATATCTTTTAATCCTTTTGCTGCCGTTGGCGATACGTCTGTAAATTTGATCGCCCCGTTTTTACTGTCGTTACGTAAAACAAAACTTGAAACAGGTTTAGGGTAATTCCATGGATCAACACGCCCCGAAACAAAAAGATCAAGCTTACCATCACGGTTAAAATCTGCTGCTTTGACACACAGTTTACTGGTGAAATTTTTTGGCAGGGCATCCGGCTGAAGTTTAAAATTACCTTTGCCATCGTTTAGGTATATTCTATCCTGATAATTTGACGATCCTGGCTCACTTTCAAACCCACCGCTGGCAATATACAGATCTGGATGACCATCGCCATCGGCATCAAATAACAATATACCTTCATCTTTAACCCGCACTTTTGATGCCATATAATCATTATGGGCCGAGGGTGTGTTAACGGTTAATGGTGCTTCATATACTTGTGGCAACAGGTTACGTTGTATAAACTTGCCATCAGCCTGTTGTAATAATACCTGTGCAGGATTTTGTGTGGTGCCGCCAATTACCATATCATCAAAACCGTTACCGTCTACATCGCCTACGGCTACGGCCGGAGTATACTCTGATAGTTTATGAGGTATGAGCTTTTGAATGTTAAAATCGACATAGTCCTTATCCTGATGTTTGTAAGTTATACCTGCCGACCTGGTGATTTCCCTGAACAATGAAGATTTATTAATTGCCGGCTGGGAAAAATTATAATTTTCCTTAGCATCCGCAATATTTACCTTCAGCGTTTGATTAGCCTTTACATTGCGCAAGGTTTGCTTTTTATTATTATCCCACCTGATAACAACCGAATCAAGCCGGTTAACTTTACCCAGCCCGAAGTGAGCTATATTTTGTATGGTTGACAAATAGCCCCGGTACGGTATATTTTCGTATACCTGCTGCTTGCCATGATCATAATAGATGTTGACCCAAGCGCCAATTCCGTCAATATTCTGGTTATTGCCGTGAAATTGTACATGCAAATAATTATTATTGTTCTTATCCTTTTCCCTTATGGTGTTTTTATAGATGAGCGCTTCATCATCAATATTGTTGATGATCATATCCATGGCGCCATCATTGTCAAGATCAGCATAAGCGGCGCCATTTGAAAACGTAGGGAGGTTAAGCCCCCAGCTTTTGGTCACATCCTCAAACTGCAGTCCGTTGGTATTTTTAAACGCGTAATTGGGTATTTTAACAATAGGAATTTGATCAAGCACCTGTTTGGTTGATGCTACGGAATAAGCCTGTTGCCTAAAAGTGATGAAATCATGGTCGGTTACATCACGCGGATAACCGTTGGTTATCACCAGGTCACGAAATCCGTCGTTATCAAAATCGGTAAGCATAGGCCCCCAGCTCCAGTCCGTTTGTCCAACACCGCTTAAAAAAGCCGTTTCGCTAAAAGTAGGTGCACCAATAGAATCGTTCTGCCCCAAACGCGGTCCCTGGTTAATTTGTAAAGTATTGCGGGTATATTGATACTGATACTTATAACGATCAAAGTTTTGAAATATCTGGTAGTTATTAGGGGGCATGAACATCTTTTTCCGGTAATTATCCTCCGGGTTCATGTCAACTTCAAATACATCGGCCAGGCCATCGTTATTCACGTCTTCAATATCCTGACCCATTGAGCTAAAAGCGGTATGCTTAAAGTACTCTTGTGCCCTGTCGGTAAAAGTGCCGTCATGATTGTTTATGTATAAAATATTGTTCGGTAAAAAATCATTGGTAACGTATATATCCTTCCAGCCGTCTTTGTTAATATCAACGATACTGGTGGCATGGCCATATCCTTCAATAGTGATGCCGGCTTGTTTTGATACATTAGTAAACACAGGATGCTTTAGTACAGGATCCCAGGTATTGCGATAGAGCCTGCCCGTACTACGATGGCTGCCATCAGTTATTATTGGCCGGAAAGTACTTTGATTATCAGTTGAGATAGCCTCATTAACTGTCAGGTACATATCCAAATCGCCGTCATTGTCATAATCAAAAAACGAAGCCATAGTGGAGTGCACATTAATATCCAGGCCATACTCCTTGCCCATTTCTTTAAAACGGGGTATCCCATCACTGCCTTTTCCCTGGTTAACATAAAGTAAGTTGGTTCTTTTAACAGAATCTTCCAGTAAAGTATAGCATACATAAATATCGGGTAAGCCATCATTGTTGATATCCACAATGGCCACTCCGCGCCCCCATCCCCCTTTGCCACCCACGCCCGCCTGGGTTGTTACGTCTTCAAATTTCATATCGCCCTTGTTCAGGTATAACCTGTTTGACACGGCGTTGCCAATAAAATAAATATCCTGTAATCCGTCATTATTAAAATCACCAATGCCTACACCGCCGCCATTGTAAATATTGAGCATGGTAAGCGGGTTTATCTTCTCGTTTTCAACTATGGTATTGCTAAAAGTGATCCCTGAGTGCGAAGAAGGTATTCTTTCAAAAAGGACAGGCTTTTTGCAGGCAGCTAAAGCAACGGCAAACAAACAAAAACAAGCTATTTTAAACTTCATGAATTTGAACTGTGGGCTATAAAAAAGGTGGAGATAAATATCTCCACCTAAAATTACATTTTTATAAATTATAACAGGTTTAAATTAGTAGCCTTTATTTTGTACTAAAATAGCTTTACCAGCTAATGATTTTGACAAATCAATTTGCGATTGAGGTATAAAGTAATATTCATTTACGCCTTTGGTAAATTTAGCACCACTTAACTGAGAATTGATCCTTACATCGTAAGCGAAGAACGCATTGATCTCAGCTGCCATGCTACCATCACCTGTTGCCGAACCATTAGGTAATCCAGTTGAAGCGCCGTCCCAACGTTGCAGGTCAAAGAAACGCATACCTTCCATAGCCAATTCCAGTTTTCTTTCAAAACGGATTGCCTTGCGAGCATAAGTTTTATCAGCAAATGCGCCAGCAGGATAAGGACTAACCTTATATTTATCAGCTGGTGTCCCGTTCACAGCATAGGTTGAGGAGCCAGGTGCATAAGTGGAGTTTTTGTAAACCCAACCAGCCGGATTAGCCGCCCGTGCCCTAACCAGGTTAACATCAGCTAATGCAGCTGCAGGACTTCCTCCTACTGTGGCTTCAATTTCAGCTTCAGCAGCCATCAACAGAATATCGGCATAACGCATTAGGTTAATGTTATTTGAGGTTAACTGAACATTGTTCCATACGCCTGGGGTATTATCCGAATTAGATCCTTTCTCTGATTGTGAATAAACGTTTTTACGCGGACTGAAAACACCATTTGTAGGATCACGAATCCAACCCGGTGCAGGGTTGCCCCAGTCAAGATAAGGAACATTAGGACGGCCAACTGTAATATCCAACCGAGGGTCTACATTGCCTGTCCATGGAGTGGCGCCATTGCTTACATCTTTACCAACTACATCAAAACTATCAAATAAGGGTAAGCCATTATCATCAGTTTTAAATGAGTTACCTATTGATTGTGATGGGTTAAACCAACCACAGCAACCGCCTGGACCACCATAAGGAAAATTCAGATCGTCACCAGCATTACCATTTTGACCATTAGAACCGTCATTTACCGAATTTTGAGCTGCAAATACAGACTCGGCGCTGTTTTTCTGTGATGCTTCGGGACTAAAGTTTTGCTGAAATATAGGCGTAAGAGCATATTTTTGCCCACGTGCTGTAACACCACTTGAAATTAACTGGTGAAACAGATCCAAGGCATCATTATATTTATGCTCAAACATGTAGGTCTTAGCTAAGTATGCCATGGCTGCCCAGCTGTTTGCACGACCAGCTTGAGGTTGCGTAGCTGGCAAATCTGCCATAGCAGCTTTAAAATCCGCCTCAATCTTAGGGAAAATTTCTGCAGTATTTGGTAGGTTATAATCAGTTGTTGTTTCATCTGCATAAGGCACCTGACCATACATTTTCCTTAGTTCAAGATAGTAAAAGCCACGTAGAAATTTTGCTTCCGCTGTTATTATTTTAGCATCAGCAGCAACCAGATCTTTGGCTAAAGGGATTGTACGCAATACGTCGTTTGCACGGGCGACACCATCAAATAACAAAGTGTACCTATCTCTTACATAACTATTAGATGTATTTGCAGTGAAATTACCTACTGGCAATGCATCCTGCCCACCATCTGATGGTTGTGAACCTTTATAAGCGTCACCCGCTGCTATACTACCAAACATCCAGTTAGAGCCTGATGCGTTTGAGCCTCCACCAATACCACCCACTCCATCAAGCAGTGAATAAGCTCCGATGAGAATGCCATTTACACCGGCCGCATTTGAAACCTGTGATGGTGTTAATTGACCTGGAGGGGTTTGATCCAAAAGGTTCTTTTTACAACTATATGCTAAGCACAGCGCCACTAAAACAAGCGGTACTATGACTTTTAAATGTACTTTTTTCATAATTTTTTTGTTAAAACACTAAAATTAAAATGTTGCCTGTAAACCTATGTTATATCTCTTTTCGTTGGCAGGATAGTTACCGAAGTCGATACCAAAGCTGGTATTATCGCCATCTGAATCATTATTCAATGTTGAATTTTGCAACTCGGGATCTAAACCTGTGTATTTGGTAATTGTAAACAAGTTATTTCCTACTACAAATATCCTAACCTTTGACAAACCAATTTTGCTTAATGTAGAAGCAGGTAGTGTATAACCTATTTGCAAAGATTTCAGCCTCAAGAATGACCCGTTTTCAATGTAGTAAGAGTTAAAGGCACCTGTATTACCAATGTTGGCTTTTCTGGTTAAAATTGGAATGGTTGCATGACTGTTATCAGCTCCAGGGTGCCATGAATCTGTTATGATATTTGCACTTACGTTACCATCAAATACAGCAGGGAAGTTAGTCCAATATTTTACATAGTTGGCAACTTTGTTTCCATAAACACCATACAGGAATGCACTAAAATCAAAGCCTTTATAAGAACCGCCCAAATTTAGGCCGCCTGTAAATTTAGGGTTAGGGTTACCAATAAAGGTACGATCATCGGCGGTAATTTTACCGTCACCGTTAACGTCCTTTAATTTGAGCAAGCCTGGCATGGCACCACTATAGCCTGGAGAACCGTCAACATCAGCCTGGCTTTGGTATAATCCTAATGTTTGATAGCCATAAAATTCACCTACAGGTTGACCAGGTTGTAACCTTACAAAGTTTTGTAAACGGGTTGAACCACCGCTATTAACATCTAAATATGGCTGCCCCTTGTTTAATGACTTAACTAAATTTGAGTAGTGACTAAAATTAAGGCCAACTGTAAATTTAAACTGATTAATGCGACCATTATAATTTACACTCGCATCAAAACCCTTATTCTGTAGATTACCTGCATTTACATAAGGCGGATTTGGAATACCTGCTGGAGTTGGCAATTGCGATTTAAACAATAATCCTGATGTTGTTTTTTTATAATATTCAAACGAAAAGTCTATTGCATTATTAAATATTGTTCCATCAATACCAATATTTAATTCTTTATCAGTTTCCCAGGTAGTTTCTTTATTACCTTTTTGAGTAAGGGAATATCCCAAACCAGCAGATGCACCACTACCATTAATGTCATAATATTGAGTTCCCGGTCCCGCTGTATATAAATCATAAGCATTGTACGGCTGAGTTGCTACACCGCTCAAAGAACCTAATGAACCGTAACCACCACGCAATTTCAAGTCATTGATCCAACTAACACCCTTCAAAAAGTCCTCTTTCGATAATCTCCAACCTAAGGTTACTGACGGAAATGTTCCATAACGACGACCTGGAGCAAAGTAAGAAGAACCATCACGACGAATAGTACTGCTAAATAAGTATTTATCATCAAAAGCGTAATCTAAACGTGCAAAATAAGATTGGATAGTATTTGAGAAGAATACGTTATAGTCAAGAAAATTATTGGTATTTGTTTGACCAGAAGGAGAACCGGTATTCAATTGTATATAAGTGGGGTCTGTTATATTATAATTCCCTCTGCCAGCTTGTACCTGCCGTCCGTAGTTGTTAATTGACTCCTCACCTAATAATACTTTGATGCTATGTTTCCCAAATTGTTGATTATAGTTTACAGTATTGGTCCAGGTGTAATTACTTCTATATCCTGAAATTTCCTGATAAGAATTGGCACCGGTATTTCCTTCCGCGTTTTCATAAGGCGTGGGATTGAAATAACGGTTGTAATAATTATCGACAGTACCACCAAATTGAGTGCGTGCAGTAAAATGTTTCAGAAAGTCAACTTCTCCGAAAACATTACCCTGAATTTGCCAGTTCTGGTTATTACCTCTTAGCTTTGTATTGGCCAGGCTACGCTGTGCTATTGCATAAGGATTTGAAGAATTACTTAAGCTGGTTGATCTTGAACCTGCATAATTACCTTTAATATCATAAATCGGAATTATTGGAGGCTCACGGTAAATATATGAAACCAGGTTACCTTCATTCTGGTTAGTCAACTGTGGGTTGTTCTTGTTAAATAAATATGCATTCTCACCAACACGTACGTGGTCACCCAAATTAAAGTTGGTATTGATCCTTGTTGAATAGCGTTTCTCATATGTGCTAATCAAAGTACCTTGTTGATTAAGATATCCGACAGACATCAGGTAGGTTGACTTATCGTTACCTCCACTGGCCGTAATATTATGTATAGTTGTGGGAGCGGGTTTAAATATCTCATGAAACCAATCTGTACCTTGTTTATTAGCCATGGTTACTTGATTACCCACTCCAGTAAGTGGATTTAAAGTATAGTCAGCAAGTGTCGTACCCGGGTCACCAACATGTGCACCTGCAGGAGAAATGAAATCAGGAATTGTCCATGTTCCGGTTCCTTGAGGGTCAAATTGCTTATGAGGGTTACCGTTAATACCTCCGCCTATTTTACCATCATTTTTGTATGATTCAAATTCGGCTTGCATGTATGTTTTAGTGTCAGCCAGTTTAAAACCATCCTTTAATGGCCGGGTAGTACCATAAAAACCATCATAGGTAATAGTTGCCTTACCTGATTTACCTTTTTTAGTTGTAACCACAACTACACCATTTGAACCACGCACACCGTAAATAGATGCTGAACCGGCGTCCTTTAACACCTGAACAGATTCAATGTCGTTTACGTTGATATCATCCAGTTTACCGGGAGTACCATCAATAATAACAAGCGGTTGTGTACTGAAAATGGAACCCACACCACGGATATTAACTGAAGTTGCAGCACCTGGCTGACCGGAGTTAGTAACTGTAACACCTGATGCTTGCCCTTGCAGCAATGATGAAGTGTTACCAGCCGGAACAGTTTTCATGGTGGTAACGTTAACAATAGCTACTGAACCGGTAATGTCCTTTTTACGTTGAGAACCGTAACCGGTAACAACCACTTCGTTCAGTGAATTGTTGCCCGCGCGCAGGGTGATCCTGAGGTTTACGTCATTGCCTACGGTTACCTCGGTCGTTTGGTAACCAATATAGGAAACTACCAATGTATTACCCGGGCTAAGGCTTAATGTAAAATCGCCGTTAACATCTGTTATAGCACCGGTGGTTGTACCTTTGATGCGTACCGACGCACCAACAACGGGTAACTTGTCATCGCTTCCGATAACTTTACCCTTGTACTTTGTTTGGGCTGTAACTACCAACGAAGAGATCAGGCAGCATAATAGCACGCCCAGAAACCTTCCTTTTAGGAGTAAACTTTTAAACATGAGATTGAGATTTAGTTGATTAATATATTTGATTTAAGATTGTAAGTCGATAATTGATATTTTAAGTTTGTAAACGGACTATAAAGTATTTCGGAATGAGTTGGTTGCAGAGCGCAAAGAAGCCGGAACTGTTGCTTTTATCACACAGACCTTTGTAATTTGAAGACTTGAAAATGAATGAATGTAAAAGTTTAATCATATGATCTTCCTGTAACAAATTTTAAACTTATTCTTCGTCTCGCCGGATTTTAACGTGCTTTCGAAAAAGAAACATTAAATCCTTAAATGTTATAATAATATTAGATTATGTATAGTTTCTGACGTTCCAGAAATTTATAATGGCTTTGGAACTAATGTAAACAGAGTGTATTGTTTACACAAGGAAAAGTACAGATTTGCAAATTAATTATTAGTAAATCATTATAGCAGGCAAACATTATAAATTGTTCAATTTTTATTAATAAATTGTTAACAAAAGGCCTTTTTTTATAAAAATATAGCAATGTAAAAATATTGATACTACAGATAATGTATCCTGAAAATTCGACCACAAACAATAATAATTGGCGATATCGATTGGAAAACATTTTTTTTAAACCAAGATAAGCGCTAATTTTTCTTGCCGGATGATTCATTTTTAGTGTTAAAATATCATTACAATTAGTCAGTAATGTCATCATAACATTTATTATTTTTATCATTAATAACTGTAATACAAACATTTATAAATAATACTTTTAAATAATAAGCGTTAACCATACAATTATTATCGCCGCAGAAATTATTCACTTCTTGAACAAAGGCTGGTAAAAAAAGAGCGCCGGTATTTAATACCGGCGCTCTTTTTTTTGACTTTAATAACTTTTTGGACCATTTATTTACCCCACTCCACCGAAGCGCTGTGTGTGTCATTTGAGTTTGTTCCTATCTGTATAATGAATTTCCCGGGCTCCCAATCATATTTAAGCTGGCTGTTATAAAACTTCAATTGATCCGGGGTAATGTTAAACGATACCTCCTTTTGTTCGCCGGGCTGCAGGCTTATTTTTTTAAAGCTTTTTAGTTCCTTAACCGACCGGCTAATGCTGGCTACCGGATCGCTGATGTACAGCTGTACCACCTCTTCGCCTGCGTATTTACCCGTGTTTGATACGGTAACCGTAGCAGTGAGGGTTTCATTACCTTTTAGCTTTGTCTTGTTAAGCTTAACATCGCTGTAACTAAAAGTGGTATAACTCAACCCATAGCCAAACGGATAAAGCGGATCATTTGAAATATCAAGATAATTTGATTTAAATTTTGACGGCCCTTTACCATCATATGGCCTGCCGGTGTTTTTATGGTTATAATAAATTGGTATTTGCCCTACGCTGCGCGGAAAGGTAGCGGTAATTTTCCCGGCAGGATTATAATCGCCAAACAGAACGTCGGCTATGGCGTTACCTGCTTCAGTACCGGGTGCCCAAACGTCTAATATAGCATTCGCGTGCTCATCTTCCCAGGTTAATGTCAACGGCCTGCCATTGAACAGCACAATAACCAGCGGTTTACCCAATTTGGCCAGCTCTTTCAACATATTTTTCTGACTTTCAGGAATGTCAATATCCGACCGGCTTGATGACTCGCCAGACATGCTTTGCGATTCGCCCACCACAGCTACGATCACATCTGATTTTTTTGCGGCATCAACCGCTTCTTTCAATAACTCGTCAGCAGGTTTGGGATCAACAGTTACCATTTGCTGGCCAAAAAAGTTTAGTCTGTTTATAAACGAGCTATCTTCGGTAATGTTGGCGCCTTTGGCATAGTTAATTGTAACACCACTGCCGGCCACGTTTTTAATACCCTGCATTACACTGATTGATTTTTCCCATTCACCGGCTACCACCCATGTGCCAAGCATATCGCGCTGATTGTTGGCCAGCGGCCCAACCAACGCTATAGAACCGGTTTTTTTAAGCGGCAATGTTTGCGCGCTATTTTTCAACAGCACAAAAGAATGTTTACTGATATTTCTTGCTTCGCTGCGATTTTCCGGCGTTAGCACATCCTTTGATTCACGCGTTGCATCTATTGATTTATAAGGATTCGCAAAAAGGCCCAGCTTGTATTTAGCCTCCAGTACGCGACGACAAGCCTGATCAATTTCCTGTTTGGTTACCTTGCCTTCTGCAAGGGATTTTTTTAGCGTGGTTAAAAAGCCTTCGCCCACCATATCCATATCCAGTCCGGCTTTTAAGGCCAGTGCCGATACCGTTTGCAGATCGCCAAGTCCATGAGCCTCCATTTCGTTAACTGCAGTATAATCAGACACCACGAAGCCTTTAAAGCCCCATTGTTTACGCAATACGTCGGTTAGTAACCATTGATTGCCCGTAGCTGGTACTCCATCAATAGTATTAAAGGAGCTCATGAAACTGCCTGCACCGGCGTCAACAGCAGCTTTATAAGGCGGCAGATAATCCTGGTACATTTTAATGCGGCTCATATCAACGGTATTGTATTCCCTGCCGGCTTCGGCACCACCATATAAGGCAAAGTGCTTTACGCAGGCCATTACCGCATCGGCGTTTTTCATGCTGCTGCCCTGGTAGCCCTCAATCATTGCCCTGGCCACCTGACCGCCATACCAGGGATCCTCGCCCGATCCTTCTGATATGCGTCCCCAGCGGGCATCACGCGCAATATCAACCATTGGCGAGTATACCCAGTTAAGCCCCTCGGCAGTTGCCTCTTTTGCCGCAATTTGTGCTGAACGCCTGATCAGCCCCATATCCCAGGAGGCGGATAATCCCAACGGAATAGGGAAAATGGTACGGTGCCCGTGTATTACATCAAGCCCAAAAATAAGCGGTATATGCAGTCTTGTACTTTTTACAGCCAGGTCCTGTACCTCTTTTACATGATCGGCCCCCCAAATACCAAACACGCCGCCTATAGCGCCTTTTTTAATTTTATCTTCAACCCCCTTATTTACCACCGACCCTGTTGTTGCCGCGCCTATAGTTACCAGGTTAAGCTGTCCTATTTTTTCGTCAATGGTCATCTTACTCATCAGGCCATTAACAAAAGCGTTCATTTTGGTATCCTCAGTTTTGGTTTGGGCCGCTATCTTATTAAAAGGCAGCAACGCAACAAAACACAGCGGGATAACCTTGTTAATAATCCGGCGCGAAAAATACTTTTTCATTTTTTTAATTTAGATATATTGGAAATGGATAAACAACTATGGACATAATAAAAGCTAAGCAACTGTACGTTACCCACTTATTTTATGAAAATTCACTGCTTGTAATTGGCTAAAATAAACAACAAATCTTTGTGTATAAAGTACACAATTGTAATTATTATAATTAAATAATCAAAGTATTTTTGTACAATAGCACAAATGTTAACAAAAAAACAACTTATTGAATTTAGTGATGAGGCCCGCAAAAACTATCTCGATCATATTTCTATTGATTGTGTGGTTTTTGGGTTTCATGAGGGCCAGATGAAGGTGTTGCTGTTACAACCTCACGACGAAAAAAAATGGTTACTCCCGGGTGGTTTTGTAATGAAACGCGAACCCATTGAACAAGCGGCCAACCGCATATTAAAAGAACGTACCGGGCTTGATAAAATATTTTTACAGCAATTTTATGTTTTTGGCGATCCCGACCGTGCCAAATTTCACAGCGATTTGTATAAAGATACGTTGCCCGATCATGAAAACTGGTTTTCAAACCGTTTTTTATCAATAGGCTATTATGCGCTGGTTGATTTTTTCGGGGTTGTTCCACAACCTGATCAGTTCTCTGAAACGTGCACCTGGCGCGATCTGGATGATATGCCCGAACTACTGCTTGATCATGAACAGATATTTAAAACCGCGTTGGATGCCCTCAGGTTGCAGTTAAACCATCAGCCAATTGGTTATAACCTGATGCCGCGGGAGTTTACTATGCCTGAGCTGCAAAAGCTGTACGAAGCCATATTAGGTAAAAAACTCGACCGGCGTAACTTTCAACGCCGTATATTGGGTTTTGGCATATTGAACCGGGCAGAACAACCACGCAAAGGCGGCGCTCATAAAGCCCCTTACTTATATTCCTTTGATCTGGAAAATTACCAGAATGCCTTAACCGAAGGCTTTAGAGGCGGTTGGTAGTTGAGCAATCTTATTCTTAAGATCTTACTCAACTACATATTCCAGTTTTACCTGTATATGCAGGTCCTCGTTCATTTTAGCAAACTGCCTGGGGTTACGCGTAAAATCAGCATCGGTATCCATATACATATTAATTATCTTAACAGGCTCAGGGTGTTTATCAGTACCTATGTTATAAATCAGGCCACTATCACTTTCCAGGCGCTGTTTTAATTCCAGGTATTGTTTGCCTGTTATCATGATCATTCTTTCTGCAGTCATTGGTTTAATTTCGTTAGTAAATAATCGTGCAAGGTTTTTAGGGCAGGCGGTTTAACTTTATATGTTAAACTCACTTATTTAGCCAGTTTGCTCTCCTGCCTGTCTTGTTTATTATATTTACCTCAAATATAACTCATATTAATGCTTAACCTTAAAAAATTACTTGCAATAACATTATTATTTGCTGGTGGCAAATCATATTGCCAGGTTAGTTTGCCCATTGCTGTTAATCTGCAAAATACTTATTTAAAAAAAACCAGGACCCCAGGCGGGGCTCCCGGCAAAAATTACTGGCAAAACACTGCTGATTACCATATTAAAGTAGATTTTAACCCCCAAACCCTGAACCTTACCGGAACGGTATCTATTGATTATACCAACAATAGTCCTGATACACTTAACAGGATACAGTTTAAACTATACCCCAACTTATATAAAAAAGGCGTGATCCGCGATATGCCGGTATCAGCAAAAGACCTTACGGATGGCGTACTCATTCAATCAATGAGTATTAATAACCAGTTACAGGACAGTTCCAAACGCAAAATTGACGGCACAAATATGACGGTGTATGTGCAACCTGTATTGCCAAAACAAAAAATTCATTTTGATATTACTTATGCGTACACGCTTAATAAAACATCGCATATACGCACCGGGCAAATTGATTCGGGCGCATTCTTTATTGCTTACTTTTTTCCGCGGATAGCTGTTTATGATGATATTGATGGCTGGAATGAATATCCTTATTTGGGCTCGCAGGAGTTTTACAATGACTTTTGTCATTTTAATGCCGAGATCACCGTTCCTGGCAATTACCAGGTTTGGGCAACCGGAAACCTCAAAAATATTGATGAGGTGTATCAACCCAAATACACTAAACTGATAGATCAGGCCGGTATTAATGATAAAGTGACCGACATTATTACCGAAGCCGATTTAAAGACAGGCAACATCACTCGTAACAGCTCGGCAAATACTTGGAAGTTTGAAGCCGACAGCGTTACCGATCTTGCTTTTGCTCTCAGTAACCACTACATCTGGAAGGCATCAAGTTTAGTGGTAGATCCTAAAACCCACCGGCGTACCCGTGTTGACGCGGTTTTTAATCCAATACATAAAGACTACTTTGAAGTGGTAAATTATGCACGAAAAACGGTAGAAACCATGAGTTACCGGTTCCCGAAATGGCCGTACCCCTACCCGCATGAAACCGTGTTTGATGGTCTTGACCAAATGGAATACCCCATGATGGTAAATGACAATCCGCTTGAAAATACCGCAGAAGCCATTGAACTTACCGATCATGAAATATTCCATACCATGTTCCCTTTTTATATGGGCACTAATGAAACCAAATATGGCTGGATGGACGAAGGCTGGGCCACTATTGGCGAATGGCTTATCAGCCCGGTTATCGACTCAAAAATTATTGACACTTACGGTGTGGGCCCTACAGAAAACAGCGCGGGCATTGAACAGGATGCCCCTATCATGACGCTTACTCCGCAACTCACCGGCGTAGCCAAATTTACCGATAGTTACCCCAAACCGGCCCTGGCCTATCTATATATAAAAGATATGCTGGGCGATGAATTGTTTACCAAAGCATTACACTATTACATTGGCCAATGGCATGGCAAACACCCCATGCCGTATGATTTTTTTAACTGCATAAATACCGGTTCGGGCATTAACCTCAACTGGTTTTGGAAAAAATGGTTTTTTGATGATGGCGTGCCCGATCTGGCTATCAGCAAAGTGGTCAATCAACAGCAAAAATATACGGTTACAATTACCAGCATTGGCACCAAGCCGGTTCCTTTAAATTTAACAGTATACTATCATGACGGCAGCAAACAACTGGTTCATCAAAGCATTTCCTGCTGGGCAAAAGGCAACAAAACCACTACCATTGGTTTTAACGCCACTAAACCGGTAAAACAAATGATACTGGGCACCACTTATGATCCGGATGTGGATAAGAGTAATAATATCTGGAAACCCTGACAGCCAGGGAAAGCCGGCAATAGAAGTGACCCATACAATGCGTCATTACTGAGAGGTAAAAAATTATTTAACGAAGCTATTTTAGAATTCGTGGGCTTTGGGTTAGCCGGTGTGGTAATAACGCCGACCACAGGCTTAATTTTTACATATTATTAAACCTGTGATAAAAATTTAAGTCATAATTGCCTAACTACAACCCAAACTATCATGAGACTACCACTAATCATCACAGCGGCTTGTTGCTTAATTTTAAATTCTTGCAGCAAGTACCAGCTTAATGTTATCAGCAGTACAACTGGTAAGGCCCCAAACCAGGAAACGGGCAATTATGAATTTGAGAACGATTCTGTTCGGTTCTCCTATTCTTTTTATGGTCCAGATGCGCCCGTTACGGTACAAATATTCAATAAACTCAATGAGCCATTATATATCGACTGGCAAAAATCAGCCCTGGTGATAGGTGACAGAGCTGTTAGTTATGTACCTGACAATATAAAACTGAATGGAAATATTTCTGCGGATTCCTATACTTACTCAGGCAATAATAACACCAATAGTATAATCAATCCCACGTATACCAATGGCAATATTAACGCGACCGCTAATTTACCAAAGACCACTACATTTTTACCGCCGCATACCCAAAGCACCAATAACAGTGTGCACCTTACCAACGGGTTCTTAAACGTGCCTGATAGTACTTTCCATAAAACACACATGATAGTGTATTCCCGGGATACAGTGGCGTTGACCAAAGTTAAAACAGCAATTTTTACAGCAGAGAATTCACCACTCGCTTTCAAAAGCTATATTACTACTTATACACTGACAGATAATAAAATGACACCGGCCGCATATGAACATAAATTTTTTGTTTCGCGTACGCTAAATACCGGTAATAACCCTAAGCATCTAAAAGAATTTAATCAGCACCGTGGCGATTATTTTATAAACTCTAAAACAACTGGCTACGGAAAAACGATGGCTATTGTAGGTGCAGCTACCGTTGTAGGTGCAGCAGGAGCTCTCAGTGATTCTCAAAACGCTAAAAGCAAATAAAAATATTTACTCAGCCTGTAGTTGGTATAATCACCATGCCACAATGAGATTTAGGACTGGCTTTAACCTAGAAGCCGGTCCTAAATCAATTTAACTTGATTGTTTAATTACTTTTCCCGACATTTATAAAATATTACTATGTACATACATAAATACATAGTAAATTCGTTAGATCAATAAAACAAGTATAAACCAAGTAAAATTTAACACGAATGGATTTTTTAGATGCCATATTTAAACAGTTTACAGGCTTTTTTGGCTTTGGTCATTTAATGGAGATCATTAAATCAGGCGACTATGATAAGCTGCTTACTTATCAGGGCTTTACTGCTGTGCTTATTCCAATCATGCCTTTTTTATTAGTGATTGAAATTATTCGTGCCGCGTTTTATAAACGGTTTAAGGTTATCCACTATAAGCTACCTTTCTTTTCCTATGTTTTAAATGCTTTTATAGGCCGGGTAATTGCCATCGCCATGGTTGGCATTTGTATTGGTTTATTTGAAAAATATGCCATTTTTAAACTTTCCTTTACCTGGTACTGGTTTATTTATGGTTATATTGTTTGGGAGTTTGGCCACTTTATATATCACTATCTGGGTCATAAGGTAAGGCTATTCTGGTGCCTGCACTCTACCCATCACGCGCCGGAAAGTATGAACCTTTCGGTAAGCTACGCGCATTTCTTTTTAGAAGGCCCCTATGCCGATTTCATCCGCACTACGGTTTGTATCCTGTTAGGCGTCCCTCCGGCCATGTTATTTGTAATTATGTTTATTGACGGCTTTTGGGGCGGCATGATCCATATTGGCGAAAACCTGGTTCATGACGGCAGGCTTGGCTTTTTAAACAATATTATACTTACGCCATCGCACCACAGGGTGCACCATGCCAAAAATCCGCTTTATATGGATACTAATTTTTGTAACCTGCTTAATATCTGGGACAAAGTATTTGGCACCTATCAGCCCGAAGACCGAACTATTCCAATTGAATATGGCATTAGCCGCCCTATGATAAAAAATAGTTTTGTGGACGCTTATTTTGGTGAGATAGTAGCCCTGGCGAAGGATGTATACAAAGCACCCGGTTTAAAAAATAAATTCCTGTATTTAGTAATGCCTCCGGGATGGAGCCATACCGGCGACCATAAGATGACCACCGTAGTAAAAAAGAAATATTTTGAAGAATTGCAGCAAAACGGCACATCTTTAAAAAGCGATAATAATGATATAGCTGAACCTCAAAGCGGCAGCCCTGTAATGTCATAACCAGGGTTCAGTTTTTGCAAAGTAGTTTGCTTTTAATTAAAATAGCATTACTTTCATTACTATTAATGAGCAATTCTATATTTAAATTAAACGGCAGGGTTTGGATAGAAACCGGTGGCCAAAAAATACTTGGCCATGGGCGGGTTGAACTGCTTGAACGTATACAGGCGTCAGGCTCCATCAGGCAGGCTGCTTTGCAAATGAAAATGTCATATAAACAGGCATGGGACCTTGTAAACCATATGAATGATCATTTTGGCCAGCCCTTGGTAATTTCCCAGCGCGGGGGTAAGGGAGGTGGCAATGCTATAGTAACCGAACATGGTTTAAAAATAATCGGACAATTTCGGGTGCTGCAGCAAAAGCTACAGGAGTTTTTAGAGGAAAACACGCAAAATTTAACACTTTAGGGCTCAAAAAAAGTTAAATTTTCATAAAATAGTTTCAAAAACGCCTCGATTTTTGCTTTTAAATTGCAAATCATCGTTATATAAAAAAATATAACATAAACCTGTCACTGATAAAAACCTCCACTTTTAATTATCACTTTTTCAGTTTTTCTTTTCCTATTTCGCTCCGGATCAAAAGCGCAGGAGGCCGGTGTTTCAAAACATATTTTACAGCTCGGTACGGGGGCCATTAACCAGCCGTAGGCCGGTAATCTCTTATAATATTGGTTCTCCTTCGTGCTCCTTCCCTTCTGTAGCATAATTGATACGTACCATGCTAACATTGTATAATACGTGGAGAAAATATTATATGAAACCAACCGAATTAGCATGGATATTTGACTTTATATAAGCCTGACAACTGGAATATTCCATTAAAAATGATACAAAAATGGCCTCCAAGCTATTTTTATGAGTATTGCTGATGTATTCAGTTGATTTATGCTATGTACAGTTTTTATATTTTTTTATCATACCATTATAACCCAATGAATAAGTATTTAGCAAGCGCCGCTGTAATAGCCTTATCGCTCACCGCGGTTAACGTAGCCCGGGCACAATACCCGCGCATCCCTCCCGCGGTACAGGCCAAATCCGATTCGGCGCTTGACGAGGCCAAGAAACGTTCTGATATAGCCTGGCAAAAAGCCCTGCCCATTATTGAACGCGACGAAAAGAACGGCAAACCCTATGTGCCCTGGGCAAATAAACCTTCAGATCTGCCACAGGCCAAAATTCCCGCGTTTCCCGGTGCCGAAGGCGGCGGTATGTACACTTCGGGCGGTCGCGGGGGCAGGGTGTTTGTAGTGACCAGCCTGGCCGATCATGGCCCGGGTACCCTGCGCGAGGCCTGCGAACAGGGCGGCGCGCGTATTATCGTATTCAATGTATCGGGTATTATAAAGTTGACCGAACCTATCAGCATCCGTGCCCCTTATATTACTATTGAAGGGCAATCGGCGCCGGGCAATGGCATTTGCGTAGCCGGCGAATCGGTTTGGATTGATACACACGACGTGGTGATCCGTTTTGTGCGCTTCCGCCGCGGCGCTACCGATGTGGCCCGTCGTGACGATGCCCTGGGCGGCAACCCTGTTGGCAATATCATTATTGATCATGTTTCGGCAAGCTGGGGATTAGATGAAAACATGTCTATATACCGGCACGTGTATGACCGTAAAGGCGCAAAACAGGAAAAAATGGCTACCGTGAACATCACCATTCAGAATTCTATTTTCTCTGAAGCGCTTGACACCTATAACCATGCTTTTGGCAGCACCATTGGCGGGCATAACAGTACTTTTATGCGTAACCTGTGGGCAAATAATATTGCCCGTAACCCATCAGTGGGAATGAACGAGGACTTTGGTTTCTTTAACAACGTTGTATTTAACTGGTGGAACCGCAGTGCCGACGGCGGCGACAACACCTCGTTTTTCAACTTTATTAATAACTATTACAAACCAGGTCCTATTACGCCAATGAACCAGCCTATCGGTCACCGTTTCCTGAAACCGGAAGCCGGCCGCGACCCTGCCCACAAAGGCTATTATGGCAAAGTGTATGTAAGTGGCAACATTATGGAGGGCAACGAAAAGGTAACTAAAAACAATTGGGATGGCGGCGTACAGATTGGAGATATGCCCGATGCCGGCCGCTATACCGACAGCATAAGGTCAGATAAACCCTTCCCTATCAAAAACAAGGTAACCATTATACCCACAAAAGAAGCTTATAATTATGTATTAGCCAATGTAGGTTGTTCATTACCCAAACGCGACCCGGTTGATGAGCGTATTGTAGAAGATGTGCGCACCGGCAAGATCAAATATACCGAAGGTGGGAAATTACACCTGGGCGCTCAATACGTTAAGGAACGGCTTCCCGATTCATACAAACAGGGCATCATCAGCGATATTAGCCAGGTAGGCGGTTATCCTGAATACAGCGGCACCCCTTATAAAGACAGCGACAACGACGGCATCCCTGATGCTTATGAAACCAGGCATGGACTTGATCCGCATAGTGCTGCTGATTCGCCTAAAATTGCCGCCAATAGCGGCGGGTACAGCAATATTGAGGTTTATTTAAACAGCCTTGTTCCTTTAAAAGTAGTAGTACCAACAGCGAAATAATCTTTTTTGTTCATAATTATAATTGGTTGAGCCTGCTCCGGTTACCGGGCAGGCTTTTTTATTTCAAAAGCTGAGCCCAGCAGGGCGAAGAAGATCCTTCGCTATCGCTCAGGATGACAAGCTTTTATATTTTACAACGCACGCTTTGTCATGCTGAACGGAGTGAAGCATCTTCTTCAACTACCCATCCCTCCTAACAGCTAATAAAACTATTTCAGCAAAGGATCTTTTTCCTTTGCAAAAACCTTATAAACCATTTTATCCAGAAACGCAGGTAAAAACTTACTAAGGGCTACGGTGAGTTTGCCCTGTCCTGTCATAATGAGGGTGCGTGAACGGTTTTCAATGCCATCGGCTATAATTTGAGCTACTTCATCGCTGGTCATCATTTTAGCTTCGTCCATTGAGCTTTCGCCTTGCTGGCTGCCGTCCTTTGCCAATGCGGTGTTGCGTATGTTTGACGCCGTAAAACCCGGGCAGGCTGTTAATACATGCACGCCGGTTTTCAAGTTTTCAACCCGTAATGAATCCAAAAAACCATTCATCGCGAATTTTGACGCTGAATAGCCCGTGCGACCGGGCAAGCCTTTATATCCGGCTATGGACGAGACCCCCACAATGCTGCCTTTGGTTTTTATAATTTCGGGCAGGGCGTATTTGGTACAGTATACGGTGCCCCAAAAGTTAACATCCATCAGGTTTTTCAGCACTTTTAAATCAACATCATTGAACAGCGCCCGCATAGACAGACCCGCGTTGTTGATCAGCACGTGAATTTTGCCAAAAGTGGTAAGTGTTTGTTTAATCAGGTGCTCACAATCTGCTTCAACGGCAACATCGCATTGCACAGCCAGCGCCCTGATGTTATAGTGTTTTTCAAGATCCCGCGCCAACTCGCAAAGAGTAACATACTGGCGGGCAGCCAAAACAACATGGGCCCCGCGTTTGGCACATTCAATGGCAAGTGACCTGCCAATGCCTGATGACGCGCCCGTAATAATAATGATCTTGTTATTTAACTTCATACGATGAAGGGTATAGCTGCGGTATGCCCTCCATTTTTATTTCGGGCATCTTAAATAAGTATTTAGTGGCGAAGATAATCATAGCGCCATAAAATTCCCTGATATAAGTAAAGCTAAATTTAGCCCTGCCCTTTGTATTAAAGTTGATGATATAAGTTTTGGGGAAATAGTAGTTTTTAAACCCGGACAGCCTGATGCGATAAGAAAGATCAATATCATACCCATAAACATGGAAACGCTCATCAAGCGCGCCGGTACGGTTAAGGGCTTCTTTTCTGAACAGCATAAAGGCGCCATTCAGCACATCGGTTTCAGAGGTTTGAAACTCCTCTACCCAGTCTTTACGCTGCATATCGGTTAACCGCGACTTTGAAAAGTACTTCGCCATACCAGTCAGCTTAAAGAATATTGCCCAGGGCCTTGTAAAACCGTGTTTTGACTCTTTCAAAAACCGTCCCTCGGGTGTTATCATGCGTACGCCCAGCCCACCGGCATCGGTATGCATGTCCATAAACTCCAGGGCCTTCTCAATCGTCTTTTTGCCTGTAATAGTATCCGCACTGACCATTAAAACATACTCTCCGGTAACATGGCTCATGGCCTGGTTATATGCTTTGGCAATGCCATTGTTACGGGTATTGGCTATTACGTTCACATCCGGAAACTCATCCTTAAGCATAGTCAGCGATCTGTCGGCCGACCCGTTATCAACCACAAAAATCTCGCTATTGATATCCTGGGCGGCCCTTACAACAGAGTTGAGCGCTAACCTGAGCATATCACAAGTATTGTAATTAATAATAACGACCGATAACTTCATATTTACTTAGTCAGTGAGTTTTCATACGGAACACGTGTAGCGATAGACCGTCCTAAGGTGATCTCATCTACGTACTCCAATTCACCTCCAAAAGCTATGCCACGAGCAATGGTTGATATGGTAATGTTAAAGTTTTTTACTCTTTTATGAAGATAGAACAGCGTGGTGTCACCTTCCATAGTGGCACTGAGGGCAAAAATAAGCTCTTTGGTTTCGTTGGCCTTCAATCTTTCCACTAAAGTATCCACCTGCAGATCAGAGGGGCCTATGCCATCCATTGGCGATATGAGGCCGCCCAGCACATGGTATACGCCGTTGTACTGGTTAGTATTTTCAATGGCCATTACGTCGCGGGTGTCTTCAACTACACAGATGGTACTGCGGTCGCGCTTGTGCGAAGTGCATATTTCACAAACCTGCTGATCGGCTATGTTATGGCAAACTTCACAAAACCTGATCTCGTTACGCAGCTTGCTTATGGCGCCGCTAAAGCGGTCAACTTCCTGCTTGTCCTGGTTCAGTAAATGCAGCACCAGGCGCAGGGCGGTTTTTTGTCCTACACCCGGCAGTTTGGCAAACTCCATCACAGCATTCTCCAGCAATTTGGACGAAAAATTCATAGCACGAAGTTAATGAATAGTACGGAAAGTTTGGATATATGCCGGGGCGGTTTAACCAACAAGCCCCCGGTGCAGCGGGGGCTTGTTGAAAGATCATTCTATCTTAACGGATGAAACAACATCGTTGGCTGTGGGCGAAAGATTGGGAAAATGCGGAGTATCGGCATTTAGCTGCCATGATGTACCCTGAAATTTATCCTCGCTATACATGGTTACCTTCCATCCTACGGGTACGCTCGCCGAAGAAGCCCAGTCATCAGCAAAGCCAAATTTTTGTAACTGCGCTAAAGTGTAGCTCCCTTTGGGTATGGGTTTGGTACTTGCGCCCCCGTATAAAGTATTGGCATAAAAAGTTACTCCCGGCGGGAACAAAGGAACATTTTCAGGAAATAACTGCATAAAAGTTACCAGGCTGCTGGCCTCGTATGATTGGATGTACCCAGTTGGGCAGCTTACGGCATAATTACGATAAGTAAGGTTTCGGGCCCTGTCGCGGTTTAGCCAGCCGGTGGTAATGTTACCCTTAATCCAGCTTAAATATTGTGTTTGCCCTCCCTCGTTGATCAGTTGCATCATATAATCGGCAAAGATGGCTTTCATTACGCCTTGCTCATTAAAGTCGCCCTCTGCAGGCAATATACCATCGGTACATAAATTATTTTTTACATAATCAGCATATCTTTTGGCGTCTTCCAGATACGCGCTATTGTTTGATTGCTTGTAGAGTGCATAAGCCGCTCCGATAGCGGTACCGGCGTTATAAGTGTAGGCCTGGCCGCCCGGCGGGTTGCTCCCAATTTTATTATCATAAACCTGCCCTGTAGCAGTATTGGTGAGGTTGGCTTTTGACCAGGCATAAATAGATTGTGCTTTAGTTAAATACGTTTGATCGCCGGTTATTTTATATAAGCGCATAGCCGCTATAACAGTAGGGAAGTTTATACATGAATTTTTACCGCTATGGTTAAAATCCCAAAACATACCACCATCAACCGGGTCGTAAGAGCCGGCCCAAACATGATCAAATCCGGCCTGGGCTTTTTGCAGGTAGGCGGCGTTGCCGGTAAGTTGGTTGGCACGGGCCAACGCCATAATCCACCACATCATATCGTCATAAATAAACCAGGTGGTGGTATTGTTCCAGTTATAACCATCGTACTGGTTAAAGCCACCCTGGTACATGGCGTTTACAAAAGCAAGCTGCGCCGGTTGTTTTGTGCGGTTATAAGCATCCATAGCCATGTCCCAGTAAATAGCCTGCGTCCATATAGCAGCTATACCATCCTTGTTGGTAGTGCTGTAGTATAAATTAGTATTTGGATTTAAACATGCCGCGTTAAAGGACGAATAAGCCAGCTCGGCAAGATCATTGTTGGATGGAGAGGAAGTTTTTAACGCTAATGGTATATTACCAGCGGTATTTGCAGTTGTTGGCGGCGTATACTTTGCTTTACTGCAGCTCAGCAAAGCGATGCACGACCCCAAAATAACAAAAACGAAAAATTTTTGTATGCTCATAAATTTAGGCATTAAGGTTTAACTATAGGTTTATTGTATGACAATTATAAGGCGAAGAAATACATTAATTGAAATTAAACCCGATAAAAAAATCGTTAACCCGCTTATTAACCCCCTTATTAACCGTCATTTAAAAGCTATTTGCTGTATAAAACAAATATTATTGCTGCTGGTCAAATAATAAAACAAATAAACCATACTCAATAAATTACCTTTTGTAAAAAAAGTTTCCGACTTTAGAAGCTGTTTAAAATAAAAAACAGGCCTCCATGCGAGGTACGAAGCAATGACGCGTGGATATGTGTTCAGGAACATATAACGTATGAATAAAATTTAAACAGCTTCTAAGAAAACATAAAACACGCCCATGTCGCCCGGAATACTATTATCATTTATCATCGGCTATTTCTTGGTATTATTGATCATATCATGGCTTACCTCAAAAAAATCATCAGATAACGACACCTTTTTTGTTGCCAACCGCAACTCCAAATGGTACCTGGTTGCCTTCGGGATGATAGGCACCGCGCTTAGCGGGGTCACCTTTATATCGGTGCCGGGCAAGGTTGGCGCCCCCTCCGGCGACGAGTTTTCCTATTTCCAGTTCGTGCTGGGCAATGCCGCGGGCTTTATCATTATAGCCACGGTGCTGCTGCCGCTTTATTACCGCTTAAAGCTCACTTCCATTTACAGTTATATTGAGGGAGCCCTGGGCACCTGGAGCTATAAAACAGCGGCTGGAATATTTCTTATCAGCAGGGTTATAGGCTCGGCGTTCCGGCTTTACCTGGTGGTTATTGTATTACAAAAGTTTATCTTCGATAGCTATCATGTCCCGTTTGCGGTAACGGTGCTCATTTGTTTGCTCCTTATATGGTCATATACCTTTAAAGGCGGCTTAAAAACCATTATTATTACCGATAGCCTGCAAACATTTTTCCTGGTACTGTCGGTATTCCTGTCAATATATTTTATTTGCCAGAGCCTGCACATGAACATTTTTGAAGCTGCCGATGCCATTAAGAACAGCAGCTACTCCAAAATATTCTTTTTTAACGATTTTGTAAGCAGCAAGCTGCATTTCACCAAAGCTTTCCTGGGCGGACTGTTCATTACAGTAGGTATGACCGGACTTGACCAGGACCTGATGCAGAAAAACCTGAGTCTGAAAAATATAAAGGAAGCACAAAAAAACATGTTCAGCTTTACCGGGGTGTTCGTGGTGATCAATATATTTTTTTTAAGTGTGGGCGCGCTGCTTTGGATATATGCAACCAAATACGGTATCCATGTTGATAAAACCGATTACCTGTATCCTACCATCGCTTTAAAATACCTGGGGATAGTACCTGCAATGGTTTTTATGCTGGGTTTAACGGCCGCTACATTTGCCACTACCGACTCGGCCCTTACCGCGCTTACCACCTCATTTTGTGTTGATTTTTTAAATTTTAACAAAAAAGGCGATCTCAACAGCAAAAAAATGGTAAGCACACGGCACGCGGTACATATCGCCTTTTCGGGGTTAATGTTTTTAACCATCGTAATTTTTAACGCCATTAATAACGATGCCGTGGTAAGCGCTATATTCGCGGTGGCTTCTTATACCTACGGCCCCCTGCTGGGCCTGTACTCCTTTGGACTGTTTATGAGCAACAGGCAGGTACGTGATAAGCTGGTGCCCTTTATTTGTTTAATATCGCCTGCAGTTTGTTATTTTTTAAGTAACGAGTCGGCAAAAATTTTGGGCGGATATGTTTTCAGCAATGAGCTTATCATCGTAAACGGATTAATTACCTTTGTTGGCCTTTGGCTAACTTCAACATCAAAAACAAAAATAGCAACCCTATAGTTACCTATACTTCAGAAAAGATATGACTGGCGAAGATAAAATAAGACAAGCTTTTGAAAACAAGAACTGGCAGGAAATTAAGGTGACCGATTCCTGGCAGATATTTAAAATAATGGCCGAATTTGTTGATGGTTTTGAAAAACTGGCAAAAATAGGCCCCTGCGTATCCATATTTGGTTCGGCCCGCACACATAATGATAACAAGTACTACAAGCTGTCGGAAGAAACCGCGCGCCTGTTAACAGAACATGGTTACGGCGTAATATCAGGCGGCGGGCCAGGTATTATGGAAGCGGCCAACAAAGGCGCTTATGAGGCCGGCGGTAAATCGGTAGGCCTGAATATCGAACTGCCTTTTGAACAGTTCCATAATAAGTATATCGACAGGGATAAGATCATGGAGTTTGATTACTTCTTTATCCGCAAGGTTATGTTCATGAAATACTCGCAGGGCTTTATTATTTTGCCCGGCGGTTTTGGCACTATGGACGAATCATTTGAGGCCATTACGCTGATACAAACCGGCAAAATTGCACGCTTCCCTATCATATTTGTTGGTGTGGAATACTGGAAAGGTTTATTTACCTGGATCGAGGAGAAAATGCTTGCCGATCAGCACAACATTAACCCCGATGACCTTAACCTGTACCGGGTAGTTGATACCGCCCAGGAGGCGGTTGAACATATTACCCGTTTCTATAACAAATATGTGCTGAAACCCAATTTTTAATCAGGCGCTATTTAATACTAATTTATTATTTTGCGGCTTATGAGTAAATTGGGAAAACCTAAGCCACAGGCCGCGTTAGGGTTTATTTTTGCTACCTTATTAATTGACGTGATGGGATTGGCCATCATCATTCCGGTTATTCCCAAATTAATTGAGCACCTGATACATGGCGACATAAGCGAGGCATCCAGTTACTCGGGCTGGCTTACGGCGGTTTATGCCAGCATGCAGTTCCTGTTTTCGCCCATGATAGGTAACCTGAGCGATAAGTTTGGCCGTCGGCCGGTACTGCTATGTTCTTTACTTGGTTTTAGTATTGATTACATGTTCCTGGCGTTTGCACCAACCATAGCGTGGCTGTTTGTGGGCCGCATTATTGCCGGGGTAACGGGAGCCAGTTTTACAACCGCCTCGGCCTATATAGCCGATATAAGCGCGCCCGAAAAGCGCGCCCAAAACTTTGGCCTTGTTGGTGTGGCATTTGGTCTGGGTTTTATTATAGGGCCCGTTATAGGCGGCATTTTAGGCAAGTACAATGTGCAATATCCCTTTATGGCAGCCGCGGCCCTGGCCTTTTTAAATGCAGTATATGGCTATTTTATTTTACCGGAATCATTACCCAAAGAAAAACGCAGGGACTTTGACTGGAAAAGGGCAAACCCGGTTGGTTCACTCCTGCAACTAAGCAAATACAAAGAGGTTATAGGGCTGGCGGCATCATTGTTCCTGGTGTATTTTGCAGTGCAGTCGGTACAAAGCGTATGGACATTTTATACCATTAAAAAATTTGCCTGGAACGAAGCCATGGTAGGCTACTCGCTGGGTTTTGTGGGCCTTATGGTTGCCGCGGTACAGGGTGGCCTGATCAGGTTTATTATACCTAAACTGGGCGAGCAGCGAAGCATATGGATAGGGTTGCTCATTTATAGCCTGGGGCTGTTGTTGTTTGCTTTTGCATCGCATGGGTGGATGATGTTCGCTTACCTGGTTCCCTATTGCCTGGGCGGCATTGCCGGCCCCGCGCTGCAGGGGTATATGAGCACTGCTGTGCCCGATAATGAGCAGGGCGAACTGCAGGGCGGCCTCACCAGCTTAATGAGCCTGAGCTCCATTTTTGGCCCGCTGTTAATGACCTGTTCGTTTTATCATTTCACCAGGCCCGGCGCTTCAATGCAGTTTCCGGGTGCGCCATTTGTTATCGGTAGCATATTAATGCTCATGAGTGCATTGCTGGCGGTAAGGAGTTTTAAAAGAAATTAAACAATTTGTAAGCGTAAACAGTTATTCAAATATTTAAACCTGTCATAACGGCTTTATATTTAAAAATTTATGGATCAACCGGCCAATAATAAAGGTAAAGCTGCTTTAGGGTTCATATTTGTTACTTTGTTTATTGATGTTCTGGGTTTAGGCATCATTATACCCATACTACCCAAATTACTTGAACAATTGGCCCATGTTGACCTGAGCACCGCCACCCTTTACAGCGGTTATTTAACCTTTACCTATGCTTCCATGCAGTTTGTGTTTTCGCCGGTACTGGGCAACCTGAGCGATCGCTTTGGTCGCCGGCCCGTACTTTTGGGCTCATTGCTTGGCTTTGGCATTGATTACTTGTTCATGGCGTTTGCCCCCAATATATTCTGGTTATTTGTTGGCCGGGTAATAGCCGGCGTAACCGGCGCCAGCAATACAACGGCCACCGCTTATATTGCCGACGTAAGCACGGGCGATAAACGGGCTTCAAACTTTGGCCTGGTTGGCGCGGCATCGGGCCTGGGTTTTATCCTGGGCATTGGTATGGGGGGCTTTTTAGGCGCCATCAGCGTAAAAGTGCCTTTTATTGTGGCAGCCGGGCTGGCGCTTTTTAACGCGCTGTATGGTTTTTTTGTACTGCCAGAATCATTGGCCGTTGAAAACCGGCGCAAGTTTGAGTGGAAGCGCGCCAATCCCGTTGGTTCGCTTATCAGTTTAAGAAAATATGATATTGCCATAAGTACGCTCATCACCGCGTTTACCATAGTATATGTAGGGCAAAAGGCGATAGAAAGCACCCTGCCCTTTTACCTGATAGAAAAATACCAGTGGACGCTGAGCAGCATAAGCGGCCTCGGTATATTCATTGGTATTTTACTGGTGGGCATACAGGGTGGTTTGATACGCCTGGTGATACCCAGGTTTGGCCTTAAGCGAAGTGTTATAGGGGGCATGTCTTTTTATGCCATAGGCCTGGCGTTGATCGCTTTCAATAATATTGGCTGGATGATGTATGTGTATATGATCCCTTATTGTTTGGGTGGCATATCAGGCCCGGCCCTGCAAGGGTTTATTACCGAAAAAGTTGCCCGCAATGAACAGGGCGCGCTTCAGGGCGCATTAACCAGCCTGGTAAGTGTAACCACTATTATAGGCCCATTGCTCATGACTTACCTTTTTCATCACTTTACCAGAAAAGGAACAGAAATCTATTTTCCCGGTGCGCCATACCTGATGGGCGCCGTATTAATGCTCATCAGTATATTACTGGCGATAAGAAGTTTTAAGAAAGCTCAGGGCTAAATGCAGAAAGCTTAAAAGCTTTTCCGGGCTTTTATGGCCTAAACCTGCTTATGATCCAGCCCGCTTACCCCTCCTGATATTACAAATTTCATCATATCAGCAGCGCTTTTGTCAATTGGCTTCACCTTATCGGCTGGGATAATAACAACCTGGCCGGCAAAAGAATAGGAATAAGGAAAATATACGGCAACCTCGCCGGGCAGGTTTAGCGTGGCAAGATCTTTTTGAACAACAAAGCCTATCTTTTTTAAGCCAACTTCATTTACCTCTACTATCACAGGTTCATTAAATTTCTTCTCCTCCCCTACAATGGCCTCGGTAAGGTCTTTTATTGACGAGTAAAGGAATTTGATTAATGGCAAACGGTTAAGCCAGCGGTTAAACCAGCGCTTAATAGGATCAGTAACCACGTTGGTTACCAATATACCGGCTATCATGATAACCACCACTACGTTTAAAATACCCAGGCCCGGAATGTAAGTAGGCTTGCCGTTTTTATCAACCCACAATATATCGCTCAGGTTTAAGGCTTTGTCAATAGACGATACCGCCCAGTAAATCAAAAAAAATGCCGCGCCTAATGGCACCACCACCAAAAGTCCTTTTACAAAATACCTGAATAAGACTCCCGCTAACCTGTTCATATCTCCTTTTGCTTTATAGTATCAAGTAGTTAGTATCAATATTTTTTGATAAAGAAGTTTAAACATAACAAGCCCGCTACTAAAACCTGATACTAACCACTTGATACTAATTCATTCATAAAAGTACACTCTTTTTACCCGCTGCGAAACATTAGTTAAAATTTCGTACGGGATAGTGCCAATTTGCCTGGCCAGTTCCTCAATATGCTGCTGCTCATCAAAAATGATCACCTCATCGCCTTCTGATACGTCAATGCCGGTAACATCAAGCATACACATGTCCATAGTAATATTCCCCACCGTGGGCACCAGTTGTCCCTTTACCAGCATTTTGCCAACACCGTTGCCAAAGGCGCGCAGGTAACCATCGGCATAACCAATACGCACGGTGGCAATTTTACCGTCCTTTAATAAGCTGCCACTGCGGCCGTAACTTATGGTATCGCCGGCGGCTATCTTTTTAACCTGCGCAACGCTTGTTTTTAACGTGGCAATGGGTTTTAAAGCATTTTCAGATTGCGGCACAGATGAATCAACGCCGTACAGGCCAATTCCAAGCCGCACCATATCATAATGTGCCGATGGCCAGCGGATAATGCCCGCGGTATTGCATAAATGCCTGATCACCTTGTAACCCAGTGTCTTTTCAATCTCCTTAAAAGCTTTTTCAAAACGCTTGATCTGCTTTTTGGTAAACTCGTCATGCTGTACCGCTTCGCTTGCCGCCAGGTGCGAAAACACCGATTGAACACGTATGTACCGGTTTTGCTCCAGCATATCGCACAGGCTTTCAATATCCAGGTTTTCAAACCCCAGGCGGTGCATCCCGGTATCAATTTTAAGGTGGATGGGATAGTTTAATATATTCCTGTCCTGCGTGTAAACAATAAAATCATCAAACAGGCTAAAGCTGTAAATAACAGGCTCCAGTTTATATTCAGTCAGTTTATCAAACGCCGATGCCTCGGGGTTAAGCACCATAATCGGTAAATTAATACCGGTTTGGCGCAGGGCAACGCCTTCGTCAACATAGGCAACTGCCAGGTAATCAACTTTATTATATTGCAGCATATTGGCCACCTCAAAAGTGCCGCTTCCGTATGAAAAAGCCTTTACCATAGCCATTACCTTTACGCCCGGCTTTAATTTTGACCGGTAAAAGTTAAGGTTATTGAGCAGTGAATTGAGGTTGATCTCCATGATGGTTTCATGCGCCTTTTGCGCCAGCGCCCTGCTAATGCGCTCAAATTCAAAACTTCGGGAGCCTTTGATAAGAATAGTTTCGTCTTTAAAACTGAGTGCTTTTAATTGCTGCAGTAAAGCCGCCGTATCCTTAAAAAAATACTGTTCGGGCAGGTTAAAACATGCCTGATTGCCCATCAGCGCGTTACCAACCCCAATAAACCTGTCTATTTTTTGTGTGCCGATGAGGGTTGCCACCTGGCAGTATAAAACATCCTGCTCCAAACCCGATTGCAGGATATCTGACAGGATAAGCGTTTTTTTCTGATGCTGGTTTTGTTGCCCCAGGAAGTTAAGCGCTATCTCCAGCGATTGCAGATCTGAGTTGTAAGAATCATCAATAACTGAGCAGTTGTTTACCCCGTTCTTCAGCTCGAGCCGCATACTTACCTGCGCAAGGCGTTCAATACGTTTATCGGTTTCAGCCGGGCTATAACCCAACGCCAGCATAGTGGCCCAGCAGGTAATGGCGTTCTCAACAGAGGCCAGGTCAGAAAAAGGGATCAGGCATTCAATCTCTTTCTGTTGATAATATGCCCGCAGATAGTATTTTTTCGAAATAACCGTTTCGCTGAAAACGTACAGATCGGCCACTTTAAATTTACGGCTCCAGGTAAATGTTTCCTTAACAGGAATATCTTTTTGGTAATCAATGAGCTCATCGTAATGACCAATAAGCTGTTTGGCGTTTTTAAACAGCTGCAGTTTCTCTAATATTTTTTGCCTGCGGTTGGCAAAGCCTTCATCATGTGCCGGGCCAATATGTGTTAATACACCTATCTGCGGCTTTATAATGGCCTGCAGCTTGTCCATTTCGTTAATAGTTGAGATACCGGCCTCAAAAATACCAAGGTCGTTCCGGCTGTTTATTTGCCATACCGATAACGGTACGCCAATTTGTGAATTATAGCTTTTAGGATTGCGTACAATGTTCTTATCGGCAGCCAGTAACTGGTAAAGCCACTCTTTTACTATGGTTTTGCCATTGCTGCCGGTTATGCCTATTACCTGTAGTTTAAACTGCGAGCGATGATAAGCGGCCAAAGCCTGCAGGGCGGCCAAAGGGTTATCAACCAGCAAAAAATTAGCTTCGGGAAGGTTAAATTCCGGACCTTGCTGAACCACAAAGTTGCGCACCCCGGCAACATACGCTTCGGCTATAAATTCATGGCCGTTACGCCTTGCGCTTAATGCAAAAAACAGCCCTTCGGCAGCATTGCTGATGCGGCGGCTATCGGTTAGCAGGGTACTAATGGTGCAATCTTTTACAATATTGCCCCCTGCATTTATAATTTGCTTAACCTCATGTATTGAGTATTGATTGCTATGCATGGTACGAATTTGCTTATATTATCTAACAATAGAAGAATTTTTAACGAATTTTGACGTAAATGGACCAACCCAAAGCAACCCGGATAACCGATGTTAAAGTGGCACTGGCAAAGGCCGAACATTTTTGCGCCTACCAGGAACGTTCACAACAGGAAGTGCGCGATAAGTTATATGAATGGGGACTTTGGCCCGCCGCAGTTGAACAAATTATAAGCGAGCTGATTGAAGGCAACTTTTTAAATGAAGATCGTTTTGCAAAGGCTTATGCCAAAGGAAAATTTAGCCAGAAAGCCTGGGGCAGGATCAAAATAAAACAGGGCCTTAAACTGAAACGCATGCCGGATGTACTGATAAAAAAAGCGCTGCTGACCATTGATGCCGATGACTATTTAACGGCCCTGACCAGGGTATTAGAAAAAAAAGCGGCTATATTGAGCGAAAAAAACGCAGTTAAACGTAGGTACAAATTACAGCAGTACGCGATGGGGCGCGGATACGAAGCTGATTTGATAGCTGATGTTTTGAAAAACAGCGACTTATAAAAAACTTTAAAAAAAATAATTTTTGTGTTTGCAGAATATGCTTTTCTGTCTATATTTGCACTCCCAACGCGAAAGTAGCTCAGTTGGTAGAGCACGACCTTGCCAAGGTCGGGGTCGCGAGTTCGAATCTCGTCTTTCGCTCAAAGCCCTTCCTTCAAAAAGAAGGGCTTTATTGTTAAAATAGTTAACACCTGCTCAGATGGTGGAACTGGTAGACACGCAGGACTTAAAATCCTGTTCCCGTAAACGGAGTGCGGGTTCGATTCCCGCTCTGAGTACAAAGCCCGATACAGGTCCGTATCGGGCTTTTGTTTTTTGTAGTCTGAAGACTACAAGCATAGCGCTGTCCGAAGTCTCCGACTTCGGACAGCGCTAAACTCTACTGGCAACGGGAAGTCAGAGACTTCCGATAGCGTTAAACTTTACGGACAACGGGGTTTATGAATTTAGAAACCGTACATACCACCCGAAACGGAAATTTGTTCACCCGTGATCCAGGCTGCATCATCGGAAGCAAGAAATACTACGGCTTTGGCGATATCTTCGGGCTGGCCTCTGCGGCCAAGCGGTGTATTGGCAACAAACATTTTTTCATACTCACTGCCAGCGGTGACACCCGCATTGGTTGCACCTTCTGTTTCCGTAGCGCCCGGCAAAACAGAATTGATACGAACGTTTTTTGCACCCAGTTCTTTCGACAAAGAAATTGTTACGGCATCTAATGCTGCTTTAGTTGCGGAGTACAAAGAGACTCCCGCCATCGGCGATTTGCTTGCACCCGAGCTGATGTTGATGATGTTGCCCCCTTTGTCGCCAAACAGTTTCAAAGACGCCCTGATAGTAAGTATAGCCCCCAATACATTGACGTTGAAATGCTGATGAAAAGCTTCTACCGATGCCTGTTCAATAGGTAAAAACTGTTGAAAAACCGCGTTGTTTACCAGAATATCCAACGTGCCGAAAGCCTTCCGGGTTTCTTCAAACAGCCTGGTTACATCCGCTTCTTTCGATACATCAGCCTGTACCGAAATGGCTGTGCCTCCGTTGTCGGTTATAGCTTTCACCACTTTATCTGCGCCTTCTTTACTTGAGGCATAATTCACAACTACCTTTGCACCCTCGGCGGCAAAATGTTTTGCGATAGCTGCACCTATTCCTTTTGAAGCACCGGTAACTACCGCTACTTTGTTTTTTAATTTACTCATTATTTAATATTTAAATTTGCGATAACAATTCATTAATCGAACTTGACCAAGTCCTTAAAGATCAGTTGACCCCAACTATTTCCGCGTGCCTGCACCAGCAGTCCGCCTTCCGAAAGCCCGCCAAGTTTAATTGGGGCGAAACCAAGATCTTCCGCAAGCCCACCAATCTCAGTTAATGCGCCGTCATCATCGCCCGCCAGGAACACGACCCTCTTGCCACCGTGTACGGCCGGATCCTGGCCGAGAATGGCCGCGATAAGATGGTTGAAGCCCTTTACCAGTTTTCCGCCGGTGAAGGTATTCGCGACGAATCTGGAGGAAGGCTGTCCTCCAAGCTTTTCGGGAGGCACGCCGTAGGCATTGGTAACATCGACGATAGTTTTTCCCTGCCAGTTGGGCAGTGCCTTTGCGACATCCGGGTGCGATTCAAAACGCACGGCCAAAAAGATGACGTCTGCCTTAACGGCTTCCGTCAGTGTTGTTGGAATGATCTCTGGCCCAATCGCTGATGCTTCGGATGCAAAGCTTTCCGGGTTGCGTGTAGTTGCAACGAGTACTTTGATCCCCTTACGGGCAAACGCTTTGGCCAGGGCCTTGCCGATATTTCCGAAGCCGATAATGGCATAGCTCGGTGCTTTGTTTTCTGATTTACTCATTTTGAAAATTATTTTGATTATTTAATTACACGAGTTATAAACCCGTGCCAGCGTGGGGTTAATTACTTAGCCAAATAGGTCATACCGCCATCAACAAGGAGTTCAGCGCCAAGCATAAACGAAGAATCATCAGAAGCCAGGAAAACCGCTGTTTTACCAATGTCTGATGGTTGCCCAATTCTGCCTGTTGGCATTACACCTGCATAGTGTTGTTTTACAGCTTCAATTTGCTCTGCGGGAACAAACTTTTCAAATGCAGGTGTATCTGTAGTACCTGGTGTTATCACATTTGCTCTGATCTTTCTATCTAAAAGGTCGCTTGAAAATGCTTTTGCGAAATATACCACCGCCGCTTTTGCAGCACCATATAGCGTAAATGACGCATATGCCCGATGCGCTGCATTTGACCCGATAAGAATAATAGAACCACCATCATTCATATATGGCAGCGCTTTATGAACAGTGAAGTAAACACTTTTCAGGTTTAGATCCATTGTCTTGTCGTAGTCGGCTTCGCCAATAGTTGCCACGGTTCCTATGGTTCCGCCACCCGCGTTGGCTACAACCACATCTATTTTACCAAATTTTTCAGCAGTTTCTTTAAACACTCTTTCCAGGTGATCAAGGTTGGTTACATCGGCATTAATGGCTATAAATTCATCGCCAAGCTGTGCCACAGCACTATCTAAAGTTTCCTGATTTCTGCCGACAATAACTCCGGCAGCGCCTTCATTTTTAAATTCTTGGGCAATGCCAAATCCAATGCCACTATTACCACCTGTAATAACTGCTACTTTATTTTTTAATCTGCTCATTATTTCTTTTTTTAAGATTGAGCGACAAAGGTAGACCACTCAAGTTATTTTTAGTAACTTTGTACTGAAAAATAACAGTAACATAGAGGTAACCAAGTAACATTATGGAGTGTCGGGCAGAAAATTTTAGAAAAGATTATAAGAGAGAAATGAGGGCTATTCAGGATGCAATGGACGTGCTGAACGGTAAATGGAAAATATCCATCATATCATCGCTTTGCTGTTACAACACAAGAAGGTTTTCCGATATTTTGAATGATGTAGAAGGAATTTCCAACAGAATGTTGAGCAAGGAATTAAAGGAATTGGAGATAAATAAATTGGTGAAACGGACCGTTTTAGATACGCAGCCCATAGCGGTGCAGTATGAGCTTACGGAACACGGTAATACACTAAAAACAATCATTTTCAATCTGACAGATTGGGGAATAGAACACCGAAAGAAAATTGTCGGGAAATAATGTTCGCTCTTTGTTGGGCGCCGTACTACTTTATTGTCGATTTTCCGCATAATCGTCCGAAGTCGGAGACATTCGGACAGCGCTAAACCCTTCGCCTCATGCTGGACTCTATGGAAAGCGAGGGGTTCTGACAAATTATTTATAGCATTACCGAAAGCCATTTTGGTTTAATCCTTTATATATCTCATTGAAGGAACTGCAAGCCGACCTTTTAAAAAGGCCCTTATCTTATAACGAGCCTAAACGAAAACAAAAAGTTATAAAATCAATAACTTAATTTATCTTCGTCTTCAATTCCTATACTTATCACAAATGCGAAAATTCACACTTTTTATCTGTGCGACAGCTATTTTATATACTATTAGTAGTTGCTCAAAAGACCAGGCTTTAAATTCCACTAAAAAAACTTTATTTGAAATTTCATTGACCCCTCCTTTTGCTAATAGTGTAAATACTACGTGGAATCAGGTGTTGGGTGGAGAAGCAATTATACAATTTTATGCGCTCCACAGCGATACTTTAACTGCATCAGTAACAGAAGACAGTTTAAATCTTAAAAACATCGCCATTTATAATAAGCGGCTTACTGCCGGCAATTATAATATTACCTTAAATACCAAAAGCATGGCCGTTGCTGATACTTTTATCAGATTTAATGCACAGGCAAATGCTGTAGCGGTAAATAAGGATTTGTCCATAAATCTAACAGCTACGTCTTCTGATGGGGTTATCACCATTAGTAAAAACCAAATTAGCAGTTTAGAGAGGCCTACTTTTACCCCCGCAGGCACAAATGCCATGTACCAATTTGGTTTAGCCAATGGTTATTATTTTATTTATGTGAAAGATGCAGTAAACGGCACGATAAGGTTTACAGAAGCAACTACCGGCGACTCATATTTAAAAGACATCACTATAAGCGCCATGAATCAGTATGACATGTCGGCCATACTTTACACCACCGGAATTTCAGTCCATTCTAGTCAATTTCATTTAATACCTACTCTTTAATAACCCTGTCGAATGAATAAATATATACTTTTTTTAGCTGTTGCTGCGTCATTTATATTTAACGGATGCACCAAGGAGAACAGCGGCAAAACTGTTTCTGACGCAACAGGTGTCTCCGTGCAATCAATTTCCTTCCCAAAATTTAGTAATAGCAGTTGGAACAATGTGATCGGCAACACCTTATTACAGTTTGATTTATTGGGACAAAATAATACTGCTACTTCAACTATCAAGGATAGTGTCGAATCAAATCATCTAAGTGGGTATTACAAGTCTCTGGCTAAGGGTACATACGATATATACATTTCATCAAAAAACTTAAACAGTGCTGCTGATACTTTTATCCGTTTTAATGCTCAACTCAAATCATATAATGTCAGTACCAAACAAGATTTATTATTAAAAGTAACATCCGATGACGGGCTGATTACCATAGATCAGAATTTGGTTCATGATAATACCATACCTATTTTTAAACCTGAGACAAACATCAAGGCATTCAAGTTTGGGCTTATAAACGGTTTTTATTATTTATATGTTAAAGGGGGCGTAAAGGGCTCCATTTCATTTATCTCAAAATCAAATCAAACTTTCACTAAAAATTTAAGCATTGCCGCTTTAACCCAGTATAATGTGGCATTGCAAATCAACAATGGATCCCTGCAGATTACCTTTGTACCGTTTGTCTACAATCAGGTTGCTGTTAACTCTAATACGTTGATAACCTTAAACATAAACCCCAATAATTATTTATCAGTCAGCGGTAGCACCTACTTTGTTGTAACTGACGAAAGTGGGAATATATTGAACGAAGTAAAATATATAAAAGGAACCTCAACTTTTAAAATTTCGGCTTCACAACCCTATACGAAGGACCGCATTAATTTCTTTCAGATCCATGTCCCGCTTGAATCAAATGTAATACCGCAAATATTAGGTTTTCTTCAAGTGAAAAAGGGCAGTGTATATACTACCGACTTACCTTTTTTACCAGGAAAAGAAACATTTCCAATTAAACCACACTTGATAAACACAAACGGTTTTGATCAATTAACTTTAAGTACAGGCGAAAATGGGATTATTATAAGCTCACTCGCGGATAGCCTCTCTTTACAACAATTTCAATATCCTAACAACGCTAAGCTATATGTACGAATGCTCAAGGATAACAAATACACTTATAATTTCTTTAATATACCAAAAGGAACACTTAATTTCAACGTAGATGTTTCACAATTGACAAAAACCAATTTAACAAAAACGATTACAGCACCTGGTGATGACTTACAGGTTCAGGTTTACGCAAAAAGTGATGTAAATTATGTTGACTTTTATCTTTTAGAAAATAAATACACCAGCTCAAATCAAATTGACATCTATTATCCATCCGAAACCTTTCCGGAATATGACGTTTTGATGAACTATCGAATCGGAGACTTATCATATAATATAGCCACAACCTCAACAACAATACCTGACAAAGCGGCTGCATTTAACGCTTCATTCAAGAGCAATGGTTCATCCCTGACCAATTTCGTTCCCTCCTGGTCGGGAAAATTCGACTATTACCGCGCTGAATTTCAAAATGACCACTTAAATCCAACTCTTGACTTTACTTTTTTTTCGCCTTCAGCAGCCAATTATACTAATATTAAGTTACCTGATTTTTCAAAATACCTGGGTGTCTCCAAGCTCGATTTGAATTCTTTTTCTATAAAGTCATTTGGATTATACCAATTTAATGGATTTGACGAAACCAAATTTTTCTATAAAGATGGGCTACTAAATTATCAAAATTTCAATGGCAAATCGGTTATACGCAATTATTGGTAAATGAACTAATATCAACTCGTTAAAAGCTCAATACGCGTCCGTATCGATTTCTTTTGCTTATCGTCCCTGTTATTACTACACCATCAATTAAGCTGCTTGTATGAAAATTAAAAAACCAGCAAGTATGGAGGTGGTGTGGTGATACACCGGCCATAAGCTAAATGAAGCGTAACCACGTATAGCTTAAACAAATTACATAGTACAACTTATTTATCTCAATTAACCAGACTATTTCAGGTTCAGGAATGACTACTTCACAGATAACTTAGTCCACTTAACCAACATGATACTTCATTGCCGTGGTTTGCCGGTGTAGTTTTACAACATCAATTAAAACTAAGACAATGAAAAATGTTAAAAGACTTGTTATCAGTACTATCACAGCAGGAGTTTTTCTGATGCAGGGTACATTAACCCTTGCACAAACCGGAGCTTCTGATAAGGTACCGGCTAACGAAGCTATCCACCCTTTCAGGGTGCATATTCCCCAAAAAGAACTCACTGATCTTAAACACCGGATAGCGGCAACCCGTTGGCCAGATCATGAAACAGTTGCCGACCGGTCCCAAGGCGCTCAGCTTGAAAAATTACAATCGCTTGTAAGTTACTGGGGCAAGGGGTATAACTGGCGTAACGCCGAAGAGAAACTAAACGCCCTGCCGCAATTCACAACTGTTATTGATGGAGTGAACATTCATTTCATCCATGTACGTTCTGCTCATAAAAATGCACTTCCGCTGATCATCTCGCATGGCTGGCCGGGCTCTGTGTTCGAGTTGCTTAAGATCGTCGGTCCGCTTACAGATCCTACAGCGTTCGGCGGCCGGGCAGAAGATGCCTTCGATGTGGTGATCCCTTCCCTGCCAGGATATGGCTTTTCGGGACGGCCACTTGAAGCCGGCTGGGGCCCCGACCACATTGCCCGTGCATGGGATGTGCTTATGAAACGACTTGGATATAACCACTATGTATCGCAAGGTGGTGACTGGGGTGCTGTTATTGCCCAGGCTATGGGTCGGCAGGCCCCTGCAGGATTGCTTGGCATCCATCTCAATTTACCCGCAACCATACCATCTGAAGTAGACGCGGCGCTTGCTGGTGGCGGGCAGGCCCCATCAGGGCTGTCTGAAAAAGAGCGTGATGTATTCAATGTGCTAAGCACTTACAGAAAAACAGGAAGCGCCGCATATAATGTGATCATGACTGCTCGGCCACAGGCTATAGGGTACAGCTTAACTGATTCACCGGCGAGCCTGGCAGCCTGGCTGCTTGTTCATCCGGGTTTTTCAAAGTGGACATACGGTGATGACGCCAGCAAATATCCAACAAAAGATGAAGTACTGGACGACTTTACCCTGTATTGGCTCACAAATACCACCATATCGGCAGCGCGCCTGTATTGGGAGAATGGCGGTCGCAGCGTTATAAGCGCAACCGCACAAAAAACCACTGAAATTTTGTTGCCTGTAGCCATTACCATATTTCCTGAGGATGTTTATCGTGCCCCGGAAACCTGGGCCCGTCGCGCCTATCCCAATTTGACCTATTTTCATGAGGTTGACAAAGGCGGGCATTTTGCCGCCTGGGAACAACCGCAATTATTCGCAGAAGAATTACGCACAGCGTTCAGGCCGTTACGTTAACTCAAATGCAAGGGCCACACAGCAATTGTGTGGCTTATATTTAAAATAAATCTTAACTATCAAAATCAAAAAGTAATGAAAAAGAACAAAAACAGACTCGCAAATGCCATCATCATTATTGCCCTGGCAGTTTTATCTATCCCATCAGCAGCCCTGGCACAACAAGCCGGAACCGCACGTACAGAATTGCAACGGCATGACCTCAGTACCCCCGGTCGCGAAATGATACAGATACGCGTAGATATAGACAAAGGAGTAGTTTTCCCGAGCCATAAACACCCGGGTGAAGAGATCATCTATGTACTTGATGGTTTACTGGAGTATCGTGTGGAAGGCAAGCAGCCGGTAACGCTTAAAACTGGCGATGTCTTGTTCATTCCTTACGGAACAGTGCACTCAGTAAAAAATATAGGCACTACCAAAGGCAGTGAGCTCGCCACATATATTGTTGAAAAAGGGAAACCCCTTGTTACAATTATTAAATGATAGCCAACGCCATCTATCCATTCCATTTCTGCCCGAGGTTCAAACTGGCGGCTTCGGGGCCGGTTTAGTCTACCTGGGCCATTTTACCTCCGAAAACCGCTTTGAATAGTATTAACTTTATTATCAACATTTAAATTTCAATATAATGGAAAAATCTAAAAACAGCCTTCCGCACATAGTCAAAGCTGCTGCCGTGCAGATAAGCCCGGTGCTTTACAGCCGCGAGGGCACTACCCAAAAAGTAGTGAACATGATTCATGAACTGGGTAAACAAGGCGTCCAGTTTGCTACCTTCCCCGAAACCATAATACCTTACTACCCCTACTTTTCATTCGTTCAAACGCCTTATCAGTTAGTATCAGGAAGCGAACATCTGAAATTACTGGAACAGGCGGTCACCGTACCTTCGGCCACTACCGATGCAATTGGTGAAGCGTGTAAAGCGGCCGGCGTTGTGGTGTCTATCGGTGTTAATGAACGCGATGGCGGAACCATATATAATACCCAATTACTATTTGACGCTGACGGCACCCTGATTCAGCGTCGCCGTAAAATAACGCCCACCTATCATGAGCGCATGGTTTGGGGCCAGGGCGATGGCTCGGGACTGCGGGCGGTTGACAGTAAGGTAGGCCGTATTGGCCAGCTTGCGTGCTGGGAACATTACAACCCGCTTGCGCGATACGCCATGATGGCCGATGGCGAACAGATCCACTCGGCTATGTATCCGGGTTCTATTTTTGGTGAACTGTTTACCCAGCAAACAGAGGTTAACGTACGCCAGCATGCACTTGAATCTGCCTGCTTTGTTGTATGTGCTACTGCCTGGCTTGATGCCGATCAGCAGGCACAGATCATGAAAGATACGGGAGCCCCTATCGGCCCCATTTCAGGCGGATGTTTTACCGCTATCATTGCTCCGGACGGATCAATAATAGGTGAACCGATTAAGAGTGGTGAGGGGGTTGTTATTGCTGACCTTGATTTTACGCTGATCAACAAACGCAAACAGCTCATGGATTCCAGCGGTCACTATGGCAGGCCAGAATTACTGAGTCTTTTAATCGACCGAACATCCAGCGCACATGTTCATGAACGGAGCGTACATACCAGCCAACCATCAGCACAGCACGAGGAGGATTTCGCTCATTCATCTGTTAATTCCTGATTAATTAACAAAATGCTGCAGCGCGCTACAGCATTTTGCTTATTGTAAAATCATTTATCTACCTGTTCCCATCCTTTCGTTTTTAAGTTTTATTTTGGCCAGGCTATTTAGTTAACCAGGGAAAACATGACCGACAGCCCATCATATAAAAATAAAATAAACAAAACGATTGAAATAAATGCCGCGGTTTCAGAAGTGTGGGATGCGCTAACCAATCCGGAGTTAATTAAACTATGGATGTCTGATTCTGAAATTAGCGCGGTCTCGGACTGGCAGGTTGGAGCTCCTATAATCTTTAAGGGGAATTTACATTGGACAAATTTTGAGAACCGGGGAATAATCCAGCAATTTGAACCCGAAAAGGTATTTCATTATAATTATTTGAGTTCGCTTTCAGAACTACCCGATATACCTAAAAATTACACGTCAGTCTGCTTTGTGTTAACGCCAATGGAAAATAAAACAACTATCCTGTTAACATTAAGCAACTTCCCGAATGAGGTAATTTATAAGCATGTAAACTTTTATTGGAACGTTACACTTAACATATTAAAGAAATTGTGCGAAGAGCAATCGTAACTGATATTTAAAGCTTAGGTAACCCCGAGCCTGCTTATCATAAACCATATCCGCCAGATCATAGCATCATCAGGAATTGCCTTTTTCCATGTGAGAAACCATAACGCCTATGTTATTAAACTTTATCAAAAATTGGACTTTGTAATTCGCCGGGGTATGAGCTTTAATATCATTCAGAAAAATTAAGGGCTGTTCAATTATTTTATACTTGCAGAATATGCTTTTCTGTCTATATTTGCACTCCAAACGCGAAAGTAGCTCAGTTGGTAGAGCACGACCTTGCCAAGGTCGGGGTCGCGAGTTCGAATCTCGTCTTTCGCTCAAAGCCCTTCCTTCAAAAAGAAGGGCTTTATTATTAAAATGGTTAACACCTGCTCAGATGGTGGAACTGGTAGACACGCAGGACTTAAAATCCTGTTCCCGTAAACGGAGTGCGGGTTCGATTCCCGCTCTGAGTACAAAGCCCGATACAGGTCCGTATCGGGCTTTTGTTTTTGTAGTCTGAAGACTACAAGCATAGTGTATCCGAAGTCAGAGACTTCGGACAGCGTTAAACTTTACGGACAGCGGGTTTAAATGGTGTAGCGATCATCTGGGTACAAAATCCTGATACGCGTGTCCAGGCTTTGTTACTTTAAGCAAATTCTCCGAAATGCCACAGTATCCCTGATGGATCATGCAAAAAGCACTCCCTACCCCAATCATTTACCTTAATTGGTGTTAACCTGGAATCTGCATACTTGGCAGGCAGGTTCAAAGCCAGCAGATCTCTCCAGTAACGGTCAACATCTTCAACTTCTAAAAAGATCATGGTATTATCTACCCATTCCTGTACGTAAGCGTCCTGTAAATAAAATCCCAGCTCACCCGTTTTGAAAAGGGACATATTATGGCTTATTGTGATTTCTTGAAAACCGAGGTCCCGGTAAAACTCACTGGACAACTTGAAGTTTTTAGCGCCAATAAATGGCCGGATTGATTTAGCCCTGTGTTCCATAGTTTTTTGATAAATACAAATCTAATACATAATCTTATTTAAAATTACTCGCTTCTGCCTGCCACATACGAAGGCTCCGGATTCAATATTTAAAACAGCAAAATTCAGACTTGCCCTCTATTTGTGGGCTGGCAGCAGTTAACCTTTTGTCTACTGATAATAATAACCCCTTACAATTTAAGAAGTTTGCCTTTATAAATCACATTCCCATTTAAAGCTATCGAGTAAACATAAACTCCGGGGTTAAAACTAATCGGGATGGTATTCTGTAAATTATTGAGCGGCTTATTCATCATCAGTTTGCCGGTGTTATCGTACAACTTGAGCTCATAAGCATTAATATCTCCGCTTAATACCGTAAACTGGCTGTTAACCGGATTAGGATATACTACAAATTGTTTGCTTTGTAAAAGAATGGCTTTGGCAAGATCAGAGTATATGATCCCGCCATCTGTTTTCACTAGTGCGGCCCGGTAATACTGCACATTTTTTGGGGCGGCATCCGTAAACTGGTAACTCAGTTGGCCAGGTGATGTGGGTGAAGTACCTATTGCAGTAAAAACGTTTGCGGCAGTCATTTTTTCCCAGGTTATACTTTTTAAACCGGTTGCGCTTCCAACTTCAAGATCAAGCATTACTTTATTGTTTCCTGCTACATTGGCCAACAGCGTTTTTACGTAGCAGCCAACCCCTTGAGTAGTTGCATTTATTGTATAGCTTTTCAGTCCCTCAAAGCCTTTACCCAAAGCGCTTACGGCAAAATAAGGCGATGATTGTTTATCAATCGGGATAATAATGGTGGTATCATTAGTGGAGGTCAGTTTTTGTAAAACATTATTTTTAATATTATAAATATTATAACCTGTGTTTCCTTCCTGTGGGTTCCAATGCAGCAAAGTACCATCCGAACAGTTGAACCCTACGCCCAGATTTAAAGGCGTTGAAATATTAAACTCCTTAGTAAGATATGATTTGCCACTAATTTCCATCCTGAACATAGCGGTGCTGAAAACGCGTGGTGCCTGCCATTTATAAAAATTATTTTTGAGTGTTACCGTATTTACAGCTTTCCAGTTTAATCCGTGATCATAACTTACGCTTAATGTAGCGGCTGGGGCGCTAAAAGAGCTTTGCCAGCGCAGGTAATGGTCATCGCCGGCAAAAAACTGATCGGCACCTGATGGATAGATCCATTCAAACCGGTCTGTTAAGGTATATTGATATGCCAGGTAAAAGTCTTGTACGCCCGAAGGGATGCGCCTGCCTTTTACGTGCAATATATAACTGCCCGCGGCTGGCGCCGTAATGGTTACTTGTTCCGTATTGTTTATGGAATCCCTTTGCCTTTGGGCTACCCGTTGTAAAGAATCTGTGGATGGATATGTGCTGAGTGTCCATGGTAAAACCGTTTTGCCATCGGGAGTGGATATATACAGGTCCAGGTCATTTATCAAAGCGGCCGATGAGTTAACCGCTGCTGGTACATCATTCCAGGCAATGCTTACTTTAAGTTCATTGCAGTTAACCGGTACATTCACTACCAGGTCATTTAACTGATCCTGTTTAACCGATCCTTTGGCAAATCTTTTATCCATAATGGTGCGCACCGTACCCAATGCATTTAGCCTGCCATACCCGGTTTTAAAATCTACCGATACATTGCCAATATCTTCCGCAGAGTTAATAAGCACACTTTTTATTAACGCTGCCGAAGGTAACTTGCCGTATTGTAATTTATAAACCTGCTGTAGCAAGGCAACCGTACCTGATACCAAAGCAGCAGCGCCTGACGTTCCGTCTTCACCGTCTGCTACCAGTTCGGGCTTTATCCGACCGTCATAAGCAGGACCGTCAGAACTTAGATCTTCAGATATGTTATCCCTGCCTGTTCCCCCCACTACCAAAACATTTTTAGCCTGCTTAAAATCACCTGAAAGATTAGCCACCCCGGCTAAACCATTGTATAATCCGGCCTGTGGTGCTGTTGTGCCTATATTGCCCGAAGAAAACACGTGTACAATGCTGTCGCCGGCAACCACTTGTGCATCATAGGCAGCCGCTTCCGGCCCATAGTAGTTTTCTATCCCTGTGCCATAGGAATGATTCTGCAAGCCCACATGGAACGAATTAAAGGTTGATAAACTATCAGGAAATAAGTTAATGAAATTTGACGAGGTAAACAATACCCTTGGGGCAGTCCCAAGTCCCTTTGCAAATGAGTTTCCGTTACCACCAATCAACGTTGCCATGGTAGTGGCGTGACCACTGGTTATCCCTGATCTTGGAAATGAATTGAATGATCTGCCAAGCAGATCAAGATCGTCATCATATCTGTCTTCTTTAACGCTTACATTTATCCCCTGCCCGTTGATGGCGGGGTAATTGTTTTGAACAGCAGTGATACTGTTGGCGCCAAGATCAATATCACTAATAGCCAGTTCTTCATGCGCTTTTCGGGTTTCGCCCGCAAATATTACAGAAGGTTCCTGCAACACCTGCTGTAATTGATTCAGCGCGATGGTCATCTTAACCTGGTTACCACTGATACTGTTTATAACACCGTACTTTTTAAGATCATTGATACCTGTGCTGTTATTCACTGTTACCTCAATATCAATTTTCCTGCTGCTGGCGGGGTGCTTTTGTAAAAGTAAGAGCAGGTTATCGGCAGCCTTCCATAATGCGTTTGCCGGCGTTGCAGACACGACATTACCCCCAGGCTTAATGGACGAGGCAGAAGCTACAATATAAAAGCTGTAGGAAACCCGTTTTATTACACGGGCCCTCTGCAGGCCGGTAGCGGATGGTTTAAGGTATTTTACAAGATAATACTTTACGGTATCAGTTGATGATATATTTTCAGGCGCAGAATAAAGCCTGGTTATCTTTTTATCGCTAATAGCCTTTTGCGACCAGGAACATTTAAAGCATACGATAAGAAGAACAGCTAACAGTAATTTTTTGATCATGCTTTAAACCCGTAAAAATAAGGGAGAGCTTTATACCCTCCCTTATAGTAAACTTATGATGCTAATTTATGCACCAGATGTTTCTTAATACAAATAATCTAAAGCGATTTTATCATTAGTATTAAAAGTACGGTCACTGCCGGTAGAGCAGGCAAGCATCCATGATCCTGCGTCGGCTTTTGTTGGAGTACCCGGAATATTGATAGCACCAATACCAGCCGAACCTTCATTTACATGCCGTCCGCCGCAGCTAAATGCGCGGTTCATATAATCCGTGTGACGGAAACCAATGCAATGTCCCATTTCATGCTGTAGTACCGATGTAAGGTAATTTACATCCGGGTTTGTTCCATAAGCCTGTTCATTGGTATTCATTTGGATCTGGCTGTAAGGATCACCTGCCGAGGTAGGAAATCCCGACGAACCTAAAGTAATGTAACCACCGCTTGGGCCTTCATTGAACCCGATAACCTGGATCTGTCCGCCGCTGCTCACTACCTGAAATTTCAATGTCAGGTTTAAAGCGTTATAACGGGCAACCGCATTGGCTGTAGCTGTTGCATATACCGTTGGCAAGTTTGAAACAGAAACGGTAACAGTTCTTGGTAAATTTTTTACCAAATTTGTAGTCCGGTACTGCTCAGTTTCGGCAATCCGCAAATTTGGGCTGGTACTTGCTTCTGAAAGATTAGCCGCCGTTAGCAGAATATCACCTTCAACCAGGTAGGCGTCGCCCCTTTTTTTAACGTCATCAGTACTAAAGCCAAGGCTGGCGATATTCTTAAGCACATCCGCAGAAACAGCATCGCTTTTTTGAACTGGTTGATTGTTGTTGTTTTTAGAACAAGAAGAGATTACAAATGATGCAATTGTAACACTTAAACCAATGGTGAGTAATAGGTTGTTTTTCATGTGTTAAATTTTTAGTGATTAAAAGTTTTTTTTTAGAAATTAAACTTGCCGGCCGGCTTCTATTCAACTGTTATAAAGAACTTATTGCTTATATCAACAGTGATTAAGGTTTAAATTTAATTTTTAATTAAGCCCAATTTAATCTTAGTTTTTTATAAAAACAACGGTGAAGAAAAAAATATTATTTATAATAACTTTTTTTTCTTCACCGTGCAATTGGGTGCAACTTATCGGTAAAAATTTACTATCCTAATTAAGCGGCCAGCACTTCGTTCAGGTTACCAGGTGTAGTTGTAAATCCTGTTTTCAAAGGCCGTTTCAATGATCTTTGGAGGATTAGCTTTATTGCAGCTGCCCGCTATTTTCCAATAATCTCTTTTCTATGTACCATGCCCCAGTCTTTCAGCGCTAAAATAACATCGGCTAATGATAAGCTATGTTTGGTTCTTGAATATTCAACCGTTGGCGGAAAAGTGTCATAAACTGTTCGTTCAATAAGTTTATTGGCCTCCAAAATTTTCAATTCCTTCGACAGCATTTTGTCGGTAATTCCATCTATCTCTTTTGAAATTTGCTTAAACCGTTTCGGATTATCAGATAAGGTGATAAGTATAGGTAATTTCCATTTGCCATTTAACACCTCCAAAGCATCTCTTACGGCTAAAAGCGCATGGTTACACTCGTGCTGATCTAAGATTCCCTGTTCGATTTTTTTACATGTGTCCATTTTGTGCTTTACTATGCTGAATGATAGCGCTATCCTTTGGGATAGTACTATAAATAGGATAGCAAATATATCTAAGTTTGCGCCGTAAACAAATTAAAATAAAATGAAAAAAATTCTGAATATCGTTACCAGTGTTAAAGGCGATGCATCATTTAGCATTAAACTATCAAATGCCATTATTGATAAGATCTCATCAATTTATGGCGATAGCCAGGTTCATACCCGTGACCTTAGTAAAGCACCGTTTCCGCATTTAGAAGAGTCGCACTTCTCTTCTTTTTACACCCCTGAGGAAATGCGCACAGATGAACATAAGAAAGCCATCAAACATTCTGATGAGGCAATTAAAGAACTCACAGATGCCGATATCATTGTAATTGGTGTACCCTTGTACAATTTTGGCATCCCATCAACATTAAAAGCCTGGATTGACCATATTGTAAGGGCCGGTGTTACGTTCAAGTACGGCAATGGCGCCCCTGAGGGACTGGTAGCAAACAAAAAGGTTTATCTGGCCATTGCATCAGGCGGCATTTATTCTGATGGAGTGATGAAAGGCCATGATTTTACCGAACCATATTTAAGAACAGCTCTTGGCTTTATAGGCATGACTGATATTACCACTTTTCGTGTGGAAGGTACTATCATCCCTGAATTTGCCGAATCTGCGCTGCCAAAAGCTTTGAATAATGTAAATGAATATGCCTTTTAAAGCAATGTTTATTTAAACAATGTCGCAAAACAACCTCTAACTGACGCGTTTACCCTCTGCAAATACAGTACTGTGCCATTATTTTTGTAATGTAATTTATATTAAATCATAAATATATGAGCACACTAAATAAACAGTTTACAGCTACTTTGCTCAAAAGCCCGGGCAAAGGCGGTTGGACCTATTTGATCTGGCCCGATTCGGTTACCTTTTTTGGAACCAGGGGCCTTGTAAAGGTAAAGGCTACAGTTGACGGGCACCCGTTCAAAAGCTCGTTTATGGCTTTGGGCGATGGCACTCATAAATTACCTATAAAAGCCGACTTACGTAAAATCATAGGAAAAGATGTTGGCGACAGCGTAACCATCAATCTGGAAGAACGCGTATTTGACTGAGGTTGATCAGCTCCTGACACACTAAATACTTTCTTTTTTCCACGCAGAGCCCGATATGAAGAATATCGGGCTCTGCATTTTTTTACAGGGAAAGTCCCCACACAATACTTCAATCAGCATGAAAGTCCATTCCCTTGATATGATTGCTGCTTTTATACAAACAAACGTTTGCGTTGAATTATACCAATGTCATTTATAGCATAGTTATCCAATTTTGCTTCACTTTACAATAACTTGCCTTGTTTAAATTGGCACTTTATACTCATTTTTACTAATTTTAATGATTACTAAAAGCTGATAATGACAGAGAAACCCGCAACTATTAAAGAAATCGCCAAAATTCTTAATGTTTCTGTATCAACAGTTTCAAGGGCTTTGCACAAGCACCCTACTATAGGTATTACCACCCAGCTAAAAGTGCAGGCTCTGGCCGAAAAAATGGGTTACGAGCCTAATCAAAATGCTATATCTTTTCAAAAAGGTAAAACTTATACCATAGGTGTTATTATCCCCGAACTGTCCGAAGCATTTTTTTCGGCAGCCATCAGTGCTATTGAAGACACTACCCATAAAAGGAATTATACCGTGCTGATAGCCCAATCACATGATGATGAAGAAAAAGAGATCCAATTGGTTGAGAAAATGAAAAACTCGCGCGTTGATGGTTTACTTATATCAGTGGCAAAAACAACATCAGGCTTTACGCATTTTGATATGCTCAAGCGGTTCAATATCCCTGTTGTATTTTTTGATCGTATCCCTCCGCTTAAAAACATACATTACGTAGCTTGCAACATGGAAACCGGAAGCATTGAAGCGGTGAATTATTTATTAAAAAAAGGGCACCGCAGCATAGGCCTTATCAACGGGCCTGCTACCCTGGCGGCAAGCGGCGAACGCAAAGAGGGCTATATTAAAGCAATGACCAAGAACCGTTTAAAGTTTGATCCATCGCTCATTGTGAGCTGTAATTTAACCGAACAAAGCGCGCAAATAGCCCTTGACACCCTGTTAGCCCATAAACGCCGCCCTACAGCTATCGTTACCTTTAACGATTATGTTTCATTATATGCCATAAAACATGCGCGCAGCCTTAAAATTGACCTGGATAAAGACCTGCAATTTGTGAGCTATGCCAATTTGCCCATTATCAATTATATGGATTACGCGCCGGTTGCATCGGTTGAACAATTCCCGTATCTGCAGGGGCAAAAAGCGGCCGACATATTATTGGACCTGCTATCCCGTAAAACGCAATCGGCTGATGAAGTGCAGGCGTATTATAACGTTGTGGTAGAATCACAATTAGTTGAAAATAAAAAAAAGAACGCCGTTTGAGACCGTGTTTCATCCTTTCATCAAATCAGCCTTCAAACGTTAAGTCTTGACGGATTGTCATAATAAAAAAACGAGCAAACGTTTGCGTAAAAAATTTACCATTTTATTAATTAGGTTTGGTTTAAGCATCCAAAAAACTAAAAAAGAACTTGTAAATGTTTGATGATATTCTACTATCCTTTAACCTTATTGCTCAGGAAAACCATATTGAAAAATTTGGAGAAGGATTAATTAACCGAACCTGGAAAATAACTGATCCTGAAAAGAATAATGAATTTATACTTCAGCAAATCAATAAAAACGTTTTTAAAAACCCGTTGCATATAGCCGAAAACATCAACAAAATAGATCAATATCTATCGGCTCGTTACCCCGATTATTTATTTGTATCGTCGCTGCCGGCTGCCAATGGCGATTATATGGTAAAACATACCGACGGAGAGTATTATCGCTTACTACCCTATGTAAAAAGGTCAATCACTTTAAATACGGTTCAAACACGCCATGAATCCTTTGAAGCGGCGCGTCAGTTTGCCAAATTCACCAATTTACTGGCAGGTTTTGATGTAACTGAACTAAATTACACGCTTGCCGGTTTCCACGACCTTTCGGCCAGGTTTGAAGAATTTAAACGGGTTGTTAAAAAAGCGAGCCCCGAAAGGCTAAACCAGGCAAATGGAGCTATTGAAAACGCCTTTCGGCACCAGGATATTGCCGAAACACATCAGGCCATTATGAATGATAACCTGATACCATTACGGGTAGTTCACCATGATACCAAGATCAGTAATATTTTATTTGACGAAAACCATAAAGGGCTGTGTGTCATTGACTTGGACACCGTAATGCCTGGATATTTCATTAGCGACGTGGGTGATATGATGCGTACTTACCTGTCGCCTGCCAATGAGGAAGAACAAGATTTTTCAAAGATCAGCATCCGGGAAGACTTCTTTGCGGCAATAGTTGAAGGCTATCTGTCTGAAATGAACGCCAACCTAACCGAAAACGAGCGGGAACTGTTTGTGTATTCGGGCAAGTTAATGATCTATATGCAGGCTATACGGTTCCTGACCGATTATTTGAACAACGATATCTACTATGGCACCAGCTACCCGGGACATAACCTGGTAAGGGCTCAAAATCAATTTGTGTTGCTTGATCAATACCTGGCGGTTGAGGATAAATTTTTGCAGGTGGTATTTAACGCTCAAAAACAGCCAAAATAACCGGGATATTCAAGAGACTTTTTAAAGTTATATTTTAGCGTAATACAGCTTAAAAAGCGATAAAAAGATTGATCGGAATGATATTTAGACGATCAAAAGTGATGCTTTTTAACACTTTTTCTGCATTTTTTTTACGGTTTATAAAGTTTTAGCTTTTTGAGCCGAAAAAATTGAAAAATCTTCAGGAGTTCGTTTCCGTCCGGTCAAAATCCGGGGTAACCAGCTTTGTAGGTTTCGCGCATTTTAATACGGAGTGAAGCATCTTCTTGCGTTGAAAAGTCTGCACCCAGCAGGGCGAAGAAGATCCTTCGCTGTCGCTCAGGATGACAAACTTTTATGTTTTACATCCCTTTTTTACATCACCCTTCTTTTACAACTCCCCCCTTGTCATGCTGAACGGAGTGAAGCATCTTCTTCAACAGAAAAGTCTGCGCTCAGCAGGGCGAAGAGGGCTACCCTATTCCAGCGTGGTTTTGCCGCTGATGGTTTTGGCTTCCTGCTGATGAAAATCAAATACAATAATTTCATTGGCGCCTTTATTTAACCATGAGGCCGGGCAATACAGGCGCTGCTGCGGCCCGGTATTCCAGTAACGGCCCAGGTTATGACCGTTCACATAAATAATGCCCTTGCTGTAATTGCTCAGGTCAAAATAGGTATCGCCGGTTTTTTGCAGCTCAAAACTTCCTTTAAAGAACATGCCTTTACTGTTCTCGTCTGCCTTTGCGGGGTTTAATGTTTTGATGAATGCTTCGGTCATGGGTAAAGGGTATATCTGCCAGTCCATCAGGGTCATGCCGTTCAGGGTTACGCGGTCGGTAATACCTTTGCGATCAATCATGTACTGGGCAAAGTTAATGTGGCCCATTCCTTCAACCAAAATATCCAGTGTGGGGGTCTTACTGCTGCTCTCGGGTATTTTAATGCTCCATTTGCCGCCGTCGCGATAAATGGTATCCACAAATTTACCGTCAACAAATACCATAGCATAATCATGCGGCTCGGTAATGGTAAGGGTGCCCTTTTTATGACCAATAAGTTTGGTGCGGTAAAGCATCAATCCCTGGTTTTGCCCGTAGTATTCCATGGGCTGCGGCTGCGGCGAAACAACGGGCGCAGGCAACTGCTGCCATATGCTGGTTAGCGCGTTTAAGGTTACGGGTGGTATGCTGATGGCTGCAGCAGCCTTTGGCACGGCCGGAATTTTATATTTTACATATTTGCGGATGAGCTTACGCAGCATATAATATTTTGGCGTTGGCTGCCCCTGCTCATTGATGGGCGCGTCATAATCATAGCTGGTAAGATCGGGCTGGTATTGGGTGGGCGAAAAAGCGTTGGCCCCGGCCGTAAAGCCAAAGTTTGTTCCGCCGTGTATAACATAAAGGTTAAATGATTTATGGTGATCAAGCAGGTAGGTGATCTCCTTTTTGAGGCCCGCCGTATCAGGTCTTGCCCATTTCTCGTTCCAGTGTGTTAACCAACCGGGGTAAGTTTCGCTGCTAAAGGATGGCACACCGGCATTACGTTTTGTTGCCTGGTTAAAATCCTCATCGCTGGTACCGCTGTCGAGCCCAATGGCCGCGCCGTCAATATTGCCGGCTTCGAGCATAAAGGGTGTTGGGCCATCGGCCGTATAAAAAGGCACATCGATGCCGTTTTGCAGCCATAGTTTCCGCAAAGCTTCCAGGTATGTTTTGTCATTGGCATAGCTGCCGTATTCATTTTCAATTTGCGACATGATGATGGGCCCGCCATTGGTACAAAGCAATGGGCGCACCTCTTTTGAAAGCGCTGTAATGTAATGGCTTACCGCGGCCATATACCGGGTATCCATACACCTTACCTTAATATCGGGTATTTTTAAAAGCCAGGAAGGCAACCCGCCAAAATCCCACTCGGCACAAACATAGGGGCCCGGCCGCAGCAGCACCCACATGCCCTCTTCCTTACAAATCTTTATAAATTCAGCTATATCATGATTACCAGTTTTAAAATCAAAAACGCCTGGAGCGGCTTCATGATAATTCCAGAATATATAGGCCGCTATGGTATTGCAGCCCATGGCCTTGGTCATGCGGATACGGTCGCGCCAATATTCCCTGGGGATGCGGGCCGGGTGCATTTCGCCGCTGATGATCTGAAAGGGTTTCCCATCAAGCAGAAAGTCGTTCTTACTAAAACTGAAAACATGCTTTTGCTGAGCCAAACAGGTAAGATGAGCCAAAATAAAAAGGAACGGTAACAGGTATTTTTTCATTCACTAAAATTAATATAAACCATTACTATTGGGATCAGCAACGGTAATTTACTTTAAAAGCAGCTATCTTTAGATGGATCAGGGCAGTTTACTAAAATCGATCGCCGGATGATTCTGCCCGGATAACCGGCGGCTAAGATCGGTTTTCATCGGCAAAAAATCATTAAAAAACCCGCAATTCCTCAGGTAAAAATGATCGCCCTGCACCCCGCCGCCATAATCTTTACGATAGTTGATACTGGCTGTGGCATCGGCCGTAAAAACGGCTTTGGTCAGTGGGTACCATTTGCCGGCGGTATCAACCAGCCAGCCGTTGCCAAAGTTTACCCGCCGCTCGGTAGTGCCCATTTCGGGGTCAAAGTTTTCCAGGAATGAGTAAAGACCCTTCAAATAAAACCCCGACCCAGGCCGTTTAAAACTGGCCAGCAGCTGCCATGAGCTTTGACCGGCCGGTTTAAAGTAGGCGGTAAACACCGTAGTTTTTGCGGCCGCATTGGCCTGCGCGCGAATTAAAAAAGCATAGGTTTTGCCGGCTACCCACGGAAAGTTCATATAACTCTGACCACCCGAGCCTTCGCCGCCAAATTCGCCGCCATGTACTCCCGCGCCTTTCTTTAATAAATGGATCCGTAAACTATCAGGGATACTGTTAGGGTCGTCTGTATCAAAAGGGCTCCACACCGAGAACAACACATGGCGCTCAGTTGGGGAATTTACCTGCATGCCAAAATATCCGCCGGTAAAACCATCGGCCATAAAATATGAGCCTAAAACATCATTGCCAACAGGCACGGTAACTTCGTTATAAAACCACTCTATATTGTTTTTGGCGGCATCGGGCAAGGGGTAATTAAGGTGAACCGACGGCCCCCGGTGCCCCCAGTAAAAATAATTGCCATGATTGTCTTTCACATAGGCCGAGCCATGGGCAGTAGCGGGGCCGCTCAACAACATATCACTTACCCGCGCGTACTCTTTACTGGTTCTTTTTATCCCCCGCAGTTTCACCTGTATATAACCCGGCGCTTTGATATAAGCCTTACCAAAGTCAATAACGGCGGGCTGATGAGTGGATACTGTTTTTGACAATACCGATTTACCCACAAGCGCGCTTATTTTGGATGCTCCCTCCGGCACCTGCAGTTTTAACGCGATATTTAAACTACCGGCGGCTTCAAGGCGTACATAAATAGTTACCTCGTCGGTATTAGTACTCCAATTGCTTAAACCCGTACTGTCTATTTTGGCCTGCGCGCCTTTGTTGAGCCAGCCGTTGCCGCCCAGCGGTACAACCAGCACAGAATCACCGTAGGGCCGGGCAACCACCTTGTTTAACTGTAACAACGTAAGGGCAGCTATAAATGAAAGCGCTTTAAGGGCGGCGTGTACCAGGTTTTTATTCATACAGATGAGGCGGTTTTATTCATTTTAATTTTTTAACCGGTTGTTTACTTGATGATCAACAACCAGCCTTTTGCTTTTTCAACCGGAATTTTATCATTGGGACCAAATGTTTTTGCAGGCTGAAAGCCTTTGATAGCCGGTGCCGTAATGGTAGCTTTTGCCGGGTCGATGCCCAGTTTTTCCCAGTCGATCTTTAATTGCACATCGGTATCGTTATCTTCCCAGCTGGCTATAGCAACCAGGGCCGCGCCGTTCTTTTTATAAACAGTGGCCAGCACTTTATCATGATCGGTCTTTATGGGGGTATCATCCACCCAATAGCCTATCATTTTGGTTCCTTTCATGCCAAAATCATCCCACACTTTCCATATTGGGCGCGGGTCAGCACCGTCGCTCCAGGGCATCCGGTTGGTCATGCCATACACCATGCCGCGCCACTTATTGCCGCCGCCCTGCAGCATTTCGCCCATGAGGCCAAACGGAATGCCGCTTACTTCGGTCAGGAAAAAATCAGGGGCGTTCTTTTCATAATCAAAATACTCGCCAAACCACAGGCGGTTGAGGTACGGAAAATGCTCCATGTACAAGTTGGCGCTGTTGTTAAAACCATCGCTTTTGTTGTACTGGTTGGCCGAGTGCAGGTCAATGATGCCGGGATGACCATCTTTGGTCAGTACCCTTTTTATACGTTTCATGGTAACGCGGTCAAATGCCACATCGTCCAGGTAAATACCATCAATACCCACATTTTGGGTTAGCCAGTTCATGCCCTCTACGTAATAATTGTGCCAGCGGTTCATGCCGCTGTTAATAATGGCGGCGTCCTTAATTTCGGGAACAAACCAGGCGGCTATGTAATCATCGCTCACATGCTCCTGCAACCAGCTGAAACCCCCACCCTTGCCCGGCGAATAGATCTCGTGGCCAAGGCTCCTTAATGCAAATGTTTCATAAGCGTGGTTTGACAGCTCGCGGATGGTATTGTATATCTTCACCTTTAAACCCACGGCGTGTGCCGAATCATCATAAGCTTTCATGGCTTTCCAGGCAATAAAAGGGTAATTGATATTGGGATTAATAGCTGTGGCGTGATGAATGTTGATCACTGTGGCCCCTACCTGTTTAATGGTGTCAATAGGTTTATAAGCATGATAAAAACGGGTAGCCCACTGAAAATCGGTATTGATGGTATGGAACGGCGTTATAAGCAGGTTAAAGTTGTAATACAGCACATCCCCTTTGTTTAGCTTCCGCTCGCCGCTGTAATTATTGGCCAGCACGGCCTTGCCATCGTCCTTTACTTTAATACCGCCTTTATCGCCGTTACCCCATGATGATGGCAATACCAGCGGCTTTTGCAGGTAGAAATTGGTATTGAGCGGGCGCATATACTTTTCATCGCGCAGGGAGTATTGCAAGCCGGCGTTCACATTGCCTATCCAGGCGCCATCCTGGTTTTTATGGGCCACATCCCATTTCCATTCAAAGTTTTCGGGGCGGTAGCCGCCTTTTTCGCCCAGGCCCATCATATATTTGGCCACGTCCCTTTTAAATGGGATGTGCATGGTAATGTCTTTAAAATCTACATTCTGCAAGGCGGTTAATTTTACGGTATAGGCCATAAAACCATCAAACTCTATTGAGGCGGTTACCTCCATCTGCAGGCTGTCGTTAGCGCTGGTGGCTGTCCACTGCACGGTACCGGGTTCCTGTTTGGTAAATTGCAGGCCCTGGCTTTTCAGCTTGATATTTTTGCCGTCGGGTTTTATAAAATGAAAGTGCAGGGCCTCGGTAAGCAGGTTATTAGGCTTATCGGTATACTCCGTCATCCCGGGTGTAAAGAATGTTTGTATCTGCTTAGGGAAACCATCACTGTTCACCTCTACTTTTCTGCCAAGCAACTCAACCGTGTTATTTTTTACAAGCAATGGTGTGTAAGGCGCTATCACCGTATTTTTTTGCGCCATGGTAGAGTTGAGCCAGCCCAGGCGGGTCATTTTCCAGGGTTCATCAACACCGCCGTTTTTGGCCAGGGTGCTGCTAACCTTGACAGATAGCCGGATTTGTTTGGAAGCCTTGCCGTTTATGCTGATGGTGGCGTTGCCGGTGTAAAGAGCGGCGCCGGCATTTGCCGGAACGTCAATACCGCACCACAAGGCCTGTATATTGCCCGCGGCTACATTTACGGTTTTGGTAAGCGGCGAGCCATCATAAGCGGTACCTCCCGTATTGATACAGAAAATTGCCGATGCCGGGATCTTTTTACCTGACGCCGCTTTAAGATCACTGAAGGTAACTTTTACGTTATCCAGGTTTTGCAGGGCATATACGCCTAACTGGAACGAGAAATTTTCGCCGCGCAGAGCTGTGGCAGCATATTTACTTTGAGGACCAAGTTGTATCCAGCGCCGGGGCAAGTCTTTGGTCATCCGGATGGAATTAAGCCGGTCTTCCGGAAAAACCAGGAATCTTTCTGCCCTGTGTTTACTAACTAAAGCACTGGTTTCCTTTTTGGTGGCGATCACCTCCATGGGGTAAAAACTGTTAAACCCGTCAACAGACTGGAACTCCTTTACTGTGGCCAACGGGATATGAGCGCCCAAGCTGTGTAACCAGGTCGGTGAAGCGGTATTTTCGGGCTTAAGATAAACACCCTGGGGATAGTTGGAACGCCCCTCGTTTTTATACGGCATATAGTACACAAAATAAGTACCCTTGCCCGATGTTGGTTCAAAAACCACCTCCCCGCTTTCGCGATTGATATTGCCGGCTTTTACGTTGGTTATTTTTTGCTTTGTTTTAGCATCTTCTATAATAATCCGTTTGTTCCCGGGGTCATTATCCCTTCTTCTCCACGGAATAATAACTTTGGCCGCCTTGCCTGTGCCGTTAAAAGTTAAAACTACCCGGTGGTTCCCTAACGAATCGGCCAGCCAGCAGTTTTTACAGTTGGTATAAGGTATTTTTTGGGCAAAAGCTGTATAACCAGATAAAAGTATAAGGAACGCGGGAAAATATTTTTTCATAATAGTGTATTCGGTCGGTAGTAGCCCTAAAATTTGCTTTTAGTTGTATATAAGCTTCTAATGTAGCTATAAATACTGTTTCGCTATATTTTAAAGGGCTACTACTTTTTTAACGACCGATGGTTACTTTTTACGGGTTTTGCGTAAGTTTTGGATTGTTATCAATTTCTGTTTGAGGAATAAAGAATACTACCCTTGCATCTGTAGGCAATACCGTTTGCATAATATTGGTTGTTGGCGTATTATTTAGCGCATGTGTGCCCGGGTAGTTACGTACCATAGGCAAATTATTCCTGAACAGATCATAAGCGCGCTGCCCTTCAAAGGCAAACTCCAGACGGCGCTCTTCCAGCACAGCGGCAAGCACGCCATTAGCGGCTACATCTGCCAAAGTGAGGTTGGGTATGCCCGCCCTTGCGCGAATAATGTTTACATCATCAATGGCCTGCTGACTGTTGCCCAGTTTAGCGTTAGCTTCGGCCCTGTTCAGGTACATTTCGGCAAGGCGCAAATAAACCGGCGAACTTAGCGTAACTATACCCTCCTGAAAACTGTACTTGGTAATATAATACATTGGCGTATTTGGGGTAAGCTTTTGGTTGTATTGTAAAACACCGGCAATGGTATATGGCGCTATAAAGCTATGACGAAGATCGTTAGGGTATTTATTCAAATCTTCTACAAAGGTTCTTGAGGCATAAATTTCGCCCCAGCCGGTGTTGCCCTGCCCGCCTGGTGTAGTTAAAGAACTGGTACCATCGGGCCCCTGGCCGCTGTAGTACATGGATCCTATGGCGCTAAAGCCCTGATCCTGCGTTTTGGTGTGTTTAATGCAAAAAATGGTTTCCTTGTTATTTTCAGGCACACCGCTAAAATAGTTCTGGTAATCGCCTCCCTGTAACAAATTATAACGGCCCGAATTGATTACCAGACCGGCATATTTAATGGCGTTAGCATTATCGTTCATGTACAAATAAACCCGTGATAGTAAAGCATAGGCCACTTCTTTTGAGGCATAAACATTAGGATTTGACGATGACATGAGATCGGCGGCCTTTAACAGGTCGGCCAGTACGGCGTCATAAACTTCTTTTACAGAGCTGCGCGCTGGCGCAATATCTGTGCTGTTTTCTTTTAATATTGGTACGCCAGGGTTGCTCCCGTTGCCCTGTGTGTAGGGCCGGCCAAAAATACGCACCAGGTTAAACTCGGCCATGGCGCGCAGGTAAAGGTTTTCGCCCTTCAATTGCTTTGAAGCCTGTGAAGCGTTATCTGGTATAACCGCGATAATTTTGTTGGCTGCCGCTATCAGGTGGTAGGCCTGTTTCCAAAAATTGGTAGCATGTGTGCCGGTTGGGATTTGATTGTACCGGTAACAACGCGAAAGATCATCAGATGATGCCTGCCCCTGTGCTATGTTATCGCCGGGATATTCCATCAGGAAATGCCCGCTCCTTACATAATCAGGATTTCTGAGCACGGCATAAACACCAATGGTGGCCGTTGCTATGTGTGATGAATCGCCCAGGGCTACATTCTCGTCAATAGCGGTTGATGGTTCTACCTTTTTACACGAGCTCACCGCAGCCCCTAAAAGACCAACCATGAGTACTGTTGTTATATATTTTGAAATTTTCATTTTAATTTTTTTTAGAATCCAACATTCACACCAAACAATATTTTTCTGCTGATAGGATATTTAAAGCTGGATATGCCTTTATTCCCTATGTTATCCGGACTGGGGCTCAGATCCACCTCGGGATCAACCCCGGTAAATTTGGTAAAGGTTACCAGGTTATCGCCGCTTACAAATATCCTTGCAGTCCTGATCTTTAAGCTATTAAGCCAGCTTTGCGGTAACTGATAGCCCAGCGTAACGTTGCGCAAGCGCAGGTAGCTGCCATTTTCCAGGTATCTTGACGAAGTGGCGTTAGAATTGTTGTTCCCTCCCTGTATGGCTTTGGGTTCGGTGGCAATATCGCCGGGTTTTTGCCAGCGTGTCCAGCTTTTGAGTGGCACCATAACATTATAGCTGTCATACAAGCCATCATTATCAAAGTAAACACGGCTGTCATTATACACCTGATTGCCGTAAACAAAGTTAAAGAAGGTGCTCAATGAGAAGTTTTTGTAAGCAAACGTGTTGGTGATACCGCCGGTAAATTTAGGCGACGCTGATGACCCCGTAAATTGTTTAGATGCCGATGCCTCTGAGTAAACACTGGTTACCTGTTTAGTAACGTTACCGTTAGCATCGGTAACTAATTTTTGCCATAGCGGCTTGCCATTTGCAGGATCCACTCCTGCCCATATTGGCATATACCAATCGTTCATGTCATGACCTACCGCAATTGGCAATGATGCACCCGGAGATGCCGTTAATTCGCCTGCATCTAATGACAGTACCTTATTGCGGTTAAACGCGATGTTAAAATTGGTTTCCCATTTAAAAGCACCAATAAGGTTGCGGGAATTTACATTGATCTCGAGCCCGCGGTTGCGTACCGAGCCTATGTTTTCAAACACATAGTTATACCCCGAGGTTGCCGGCAGCGGTTTCTTGAACAATAAGGCGCTTGATGTTTTTTGATACACATCAATGTTAACATCAATGCGGTTAAACAATCCAAAATCGAGCCCCAGGTTAGCTGTCTTCATCTTTTCCCAGGTAAGGTTCGGGTTTACTTTTTGTGAAGGGTATGAACCCGGTGCGCCATTATAACTTGCCGATTGGTCAATAGAATATAAACCAAGGGCGGCGTAATTGCCAATTTCGGCATTACCTGTTGTACCGTAGCTTACGCGGAGTTTTAAGAAGTTAATTGCCTTTACGTTTTGCATAAAGTCTTCTTTGGTCAGTATCCATGAAGCGCCTCCCTGGTAAAAATTGCCACTGGGGTTGTTGCTGCCAAAACGCGATGAGTACTCATGCACATAGGAGCCTACCAAAAAGTACTTACCGGCAAAATTATAGTCGGCCTGACCCAGATATTTCCTGAAATTATACTCATCCACACCGCCGCTTGGATTACTGATAATATCGGTAGCGGTTGACATTACGGGGCTTCCCGCGGGCAGGCCTTTTCCGTTCAGATACTGGTCTTCATAATGAAACTTCTGCCCTTCGCCAACTACCAGTAACGACAGGTTGTGATTGCCAAAGCTGTTATCGTACTTTAACCGGTTGGAGGTTAATAACGTACTGCTGAACGAATTGCTATTATATAGCTCGCCTGAGTTTGCGCCGCCATCTTTGGTACGCGTGTCGTAATAAGTTTCATCACGGTAGTTATAAAGCGTTACACGGTTATAGGTGGCAAAGCTCAGGTGTTTGGTTATCGCGTAGTCAATATTAAAATCACCGCTGGTATTCAAACTTTTTGCATTGGCAAAATTATATTGCAAACCGTGCAAAAAGTTTTCTTTATCACGGCCTACCCAACCCGGATAGGTTCTGCCGTCGGTTGGTGTACCATCAGCATTATAGGCGGGGTCAAAAGGCATGCTCAGGTAAGCGTCATACAGCGCGTTACCGGTAAAAAGATTAGTTGGATTATTATCCTTTGTATAAATGGTGTTCAGCAAAACACTCAGTTTTATCTTGTCACTCAGGTTGGTTACCAGGTTTGAACGCAGGTTGTAGGCTGTTTTGGCATTATCAATTAAAGTACCCTGCTCCTTGTAATAATTGCCGGAAACATAAAACTGTGTTTTATCGCTACCACCCGAAGCGGAGATAGTATGATTTTGTGTGATGCCTGTTCTGAACGCCAGATCAAGCCAATTGGTATTGTTTTTTAATAACGATGGATCGGGGTTAAGAAATGTTTTTTGATATTCGTACAGCTGCTGCGAATTCATTAAATGGAAATTACCGAAGGTTGCATTGTTAAATCCAACTACTGAATTAATATCAATTTTTGTTAAACCCGATTTGCCCATTTTGGTAGTTACAATAATTACCCCGTTGGCTGCCCGTGAGCCGTATAAGCCGGTTGCTGCCGCGTCCTTTAATATAGTTACCGATTCTACATCCGTGGGATTATAAGTACCGCCAATATTACCATCAACCACTACCAGCGGACTTGTACTTGCACTAATGCTGCTGGCACCGCGTATAAGGATGCTGGCGCCCGAAGATGGGTCGCCGGATGCCGATGATACTACCACCCCGGGAGCTTTACCCTGCAACAGGCCAACCAGATTATTTGAAGTAACATCCCTTAATTTATTACCACTGATAACAGACACCGAGCTGGATAACTGGGATGCCTGTTTGGAAGAGTATCCTACTACTATTACTTCGTTCAGTTTATTCAGGTCTTCGGCTAAGGTAACGCTCACATCGCCTGATGCGCCAACGGTTACTTCCTGGGCTTTGTAGCCTATATAAGATATTGTTAAAACGCCCGACTTACCTTTGAGGTTTATTTTAAATTTACCGTTTACATCAGTAACGGCGCTGTTTTTCAAGCCTTTTTCGGTTATCGTGGCCCCTATTGCAGGAACGCCCTTATTGTCCTTTACTGTTCCGGTTACCACGGTTTGGGCGCTTGCCCAAAAGGGTAACAATACAAACAGGTAACAGCAGGCCATTTTTAAAAGAACACTGATACCAGCGCGCTTCTTTGAAATACCTTGCATGAAACCCGGGCTAAGTGGTGTGTAAATTTTAATCATACATTATTGAGGTTAGTATTAATTAATAATTAGTTCGTTTTATTATGTTTTTTGGATATTGGAAATTAGAGATACGGCCCAAACAAAGCAAAATTGAAGGCCCTCAAACACAACGCAAACGTTTGTTTTACAGAATATTTGCCAATGCAAACGTTTGATAAAAAGAAAAATGCGGCTAATATTTTGAAGAAAAATGCTGTAAATGAATCACTTTGGTGATTTTTTAAATGATAATTTTATCACTATTGTTCAAAAGCTTCCTGTTTTACAGAAACTGGTGGAAACTTTTGTCTGGCGCGGACAAACGAATGCCCGTTTTACGATACGTTGCTTTTAATGCCCCGCAGGGTCTGTAATTGGAGCCTTTGTTAACCATGATCTTTTGTGCCAAAGCCATGTACCCGCCAAAGCTCAGCCATTAAATTTTCAGAAAGTGTAAACAGATGCTTCAGGCCTACCCGCATTTGTTTGGTAATGCGTTATAGCCACTTTTGTCGCCTACATTATTGGCGGGCTAAATATTTTCTGACAGAAATTAACAATCAGCACATGCAGCCCTAATAGCAATTTAACACAAACGTTTGTTATAACGCTAAACCCTTAAAAATCAGTTAATCTTTGTTACCGATATTATCCGGTTAAACGGCGGCATAATTCAGAAAAGGGGTTTGGATTACTTAATTATAGAGATGACACCGGTTACCTTACCTTACATATAAACCCCGAATTGAGTAACGAAGGTTTGTTATATAAAAAAGGCTCACCATTTGGCATGGTCATTTGCGCCCCGCTAAAGGTGGCAATGGCCTGGCCCGCGGCAGTGTCCCATTCCATGGTTGGCCCGTGGCGGTAGTATATATGCGCTTTGCCCTCGGCTATCAAACAAAATTTAAGGGAGCTCCCTGCTATAATTGTTTCCTTTACCGGATATCCGCTTAACACGGCGGTTTCCTCTGGCGCCGCATGTGAGCGGCTTCCCGCCGCTATCCAGCTGGTACTATTTACATCGGCGTGCAGTTGGGTTGTTACACCGTTGGAGGTTTGTTTCCAGCTTCCAATGTTTGCGCCGCCATAGTACAGGTTGCCTGTAACCGGTATATAGATAATTCCAAGTACCGGAACATTTTTATGGATAAGCGCTATGTTTACCGTAAATTCCCCGTTATGTTTAATAAACTCTTTGGTACCATCCAAAGGGTCAACACACCAAAAATATTCCCAGCTTTTCCGGGTATCATACGGTATATCTTTACCTTCTTCAGAGATAATAGGTATATGCGGCGTTAAAGCGGTTAATTGCTTAAATATAATGTCGTGCGACAAACTATCGGCAACAGTAAGGGGCGACAGGTCTGCTTTAAAAGTCACCCCCATGTTTTCAGGGGATTGATTATAAACGGTCAGGATACCGGCTCCGGCCTCTTTGGCAATATCATTTAAAACTGTTAAATCAATTGGCGGCAGATCTTTAAAAACAAATTTCATTTATAAATACCCAAAAAGTTCAAAATACTGTTCTTGATAAAGGTAATCATTCCTGCTATAGCTAACCGGCCGGAATAACGGCCATGCAAATTATTCAGACAAGCCCTGGTCAATCTTTTTCACATACAGCTCGTCAACCAGTATCATAACGATAGCCAGCAGCGGAACCGCCAGTACCACGCCTAAAACTCCCGATAAGGTACCCATAAGCACCTGGGCCAGTATGGTAAGCGCCGGCGGCAGATCGATCATCCTTTTTTGGATAAGGGGCGTTACTATATAGCTTACGATAGTTTGGGTAACCATATATATAAGCGCCACAATGATGGCCGTATTGGTACTAATGGTAAGGGCCAGCAATACGCCGGGTATCATGGCGGCCAGCGAACCAAAATTGGGAATGAGTTTAAGTAAGCCGGTAAACAATGCCAGCACAAGCGCTACCGGAATGTTCATTATGCTTAAACCAATGGTAAGTAAAATAAATACCAACACCATTGATAGCATCATGCCTTTTAGCCAACCCTTGAGCGCCAGGCTGATGCGGTCAATAACACATTTACCAAGTTCCTTTTTGCTTGCAGGCATTAGCTTAATTATTCCGTCCTTATACAAATTGGGGCTTGTAGTAAAAAAGATGGCCAGGAACAGGATGATATACAGATCGCCCAAAACGCCAAAACTGGTATTAAAAAATTGTTTTGCAGTTGCAAATAACTGGTCTGAATTATCATCTGACAAATAGCCCAGCACCTTATTTCCTAAGGGTGTTTCGGCCATTTTTAATTTTGCTGTTCGTACGGTATTGGGCAGCGAATCACTTAATACAGCAATCTGATTGGAAATTTTGGTACCCATAAACCAAAACAGTACGGCAAGTATAATAAACGAGCCTCCAACAGAAATGAGCATACAGATACGCCTGCTCCATTTTGTTCTCCGCTGTATCATATCGCCAAAGCCATGAAAGTAAACGGAGATGAGCACTCCGGCCAGTACCATGAGCAGCACATTAAAGGCAACCCGTGCTATCAAAATCACTACCACTAACAGGGCCACTATGGCAACTGTATTCCATACCTTTTGAATGTACGTTAGGTCCTGTTGTTTCCCGTTTTCGGAAGGCTGCTTATTGTTTGGGGTCATATTATCTGCATAGCGTTACGCGTACAGATACATTACAATAATTTAACATAAAAGTTTTAAAGCATTAAAGCCATGTGCCGCGGCCAAGCAAAAATTGCGGTAGGTGTTTTTCCCGAGAATGCTGCGGCAATTTCTGTTTTTTTTAAAACAGATAAGACTATTCGTTGTAAAATTTATGTTATCATAGTCATTACCCTTTTATTATTATTCGGACAAATTTTTGAAGTTGTTGCCTAAGCGATATTGACCAATAACCTGATGGTAGTACCATTGCCCGGCTGCGTAATTACCTGTAAAATGCCTTGAATTTCGGCAGCGCGCTTTTGCATATTGCCCAGGCCGTTACGGCTACTTTGCTTATTGATATCAAACCCTTTTCCGTTATCGGTAATAACAAGCTCCAGTTGGTTGCTTATATTTTTTAACGTTACCTGCATTTGTGTGCAGCCTGCATGTTTAAGGATGTTATTGATGCCTTCCTTAAATATCAGGAATATGTTTTTCCGGGCTTCCATCTGGATACGTATGTTCTGGATGTCGGTATTTATATTGATGTCAAAGCTGATATTACGTGCCTCCAGCAAGGGGATAGCAAACTCGCGCATACGCACTGCAAGATCATTAAAATGGTCGTTTTTAGGGTTTACGGCCCAAACAATATCGTCCATGGCTTCAAGCATAGCTCTTGAATGATAAGAAATATGACCGATGACTTCCCTTGTATGTTCACGCGGCGACCGCTGCTGTAATTGCTGATCGGCCACTTCACTAAAAATAGATATGCTGCTTAGTGCCGATCCAATATCGTCATGCAGGTCGCTTGCAATTTTATTGCGCATTTTTTCAAGCTTCAGCAACTGGTTAACCCGGTAACGGTGCAGTGTATAAACAATGCCATAAACTGCGGCACAGGCTAACAGGATGAACCACCACGTTTTAAAAAAAGGCGGCGATATTACAAAAGCGTAGCTTGCCGGAGCGCTCCAGCTGCCATTTTTGTAACCGGCTTTAACCATAAATTCATACTTACCCGGGGGCAGGTTAGCATAGCTAACCCTCGATTCGGTTATCATTGGCGACCATTGGTTATCGGCCCCTTTTAAATAGTAACTATAGCGTATCTTATCGGCATTACCGAGGCTGATGCCCAGGTAATCAAAAGTGATGTGATTTTCTTTGTAGGTAAGCTCGCTCCGGCGCAGGTCCTTGTTATCAAAAAGAAGATATTTCCTGGTGATGTACACCAACGGTGCTATGATAAGCCTGTCTTGTTTTTTATACCGGTACCGCATTAAACCATTTACCGTACCTATCCACAGGTTATTATCACGCGACTGATATATGGCGTTTTGGTTGGTTTCAATCCCCATAAAGCCATCGTTCTTGGTAAAATTACGGGTGGTTAAGGTTACGGGATCAAACAAGTCGATACCTACATTGGTGCCCAGCCAAATCTGGTCTGTACGGTCGCAGAAGATAAAATATGGATTGTTTGATTTAATGCCCTGTTGTGTGCCGTATTGTTTAAAGTTTTTGCCATCGTATTTAAAAATACCGTCGCCAATACTGGCTATCCAGATATTGCCTTTACTGTCGCTGCTTATGGAGCCAAAATCATGATTGGGCAACTTTTGCTGCCCTGGCACTATAATAAAGCGGTCGGTCAATGTATCCAGGTATATTAATCCTTTATCGCGACTGCCAAACCACATTTGCCCGTGCGCGTCCCTATGAATAGTCCACACGGAATTGCTTACAAACCCATTGTCTTTTTTAAAGCTTCGCATTTGTTGGGTACGGTAATCAAATACGGCAATACCACTGTCAAGGGTGGCCAGCCAGATACGCCCTTTCCTGTCCTCGTTAATACTTACCACCTCTTTACCCGCCAGCCCATTTGACCTGCTGAATACCCTGAACTTCTTTTTATCGGCCAGGTAACAGGCGGCCCCTTTATTTGCACAGGCCACCCATGTATTCTTATGGCTGTCTATAAAAACCTTGTAAATAAAATTATCAGGCAAGCCATCTTTTACCGTAAAGTTTTTGATCGCGCCCGCAGGAGAAAAAGGGTTGAATACGGTTATCCCCTGCGAGGTGCCTATCCAATAGTTGTTCCTGCTATCTTCCGCAATGGAATATACCTCGTTATATATCAAGCCATCATTTACGGTATATAATTCAAAAGGCGATTCTTTATAACAGGAAATCCCGTCATCCTGCGCTATCCAGATATTGTGCTCCCTATCCTCAATGATATCATAAACCAGCTGGCTTAGCAGCCCGTTGTTTTTGGTAAAGCAGGTTATCACGTTGCCGCTTATTTTTGCCGTGCCATTATTGGTAGCCAGCCATATATTACCTTGACTATCGCCCATAACCATGTTAATATGCTGGTCTGTTAAGCCCTGTGCAACCGTTGTCCTTTTTGTTGGAGCACTTACATTCCCGGGCTCAAAACAAACAACACCGGCAGCCGTACCGCACCATACCTTACCATTTGCCTGCTGGTAAACCGATGTAATGTTTTGATTAAGCACGGCCGGGTAAACCGTAGTTACCAGGGTATTTGTATGGGTATTAAATGCAGTTAACCCCTTAGTGGTAGCCATCCATATTTCATTATTGTTTTTTACCGCCAGTTGGTTAACGGTATCAGAAAGCAGCTGTTGCCGCATGGTAAAGTGTTTAACGCTGTATGCTTTGCCTGAAAATGTAATACAAAAAAGGCCATTGCCGCGGGTAGCCAGATAGAGAGAATGATTTTGCCATATCATGGAATTAACAACCTCGTTATTTACAAAATCCTTATGCCGAAACCTGGTTATGGTATTGTTACTGTAAAAGGATAAGGCCCCTGAGCGGTGGCCAAAGAATATGCGGTCCCCGCTATTACCTGTTATAGCGGTTACATGGTTATCAGAAAGCCCCATCTGCGAGTCGAGCACATGGAATTGGTGTCCGTCAAATGATGCCGCGCCTCCCTGGGTACCAATCCACAGGTAGCCCGATCCATCTGTATAAGCAGTATAAACCCTGGCTTCGGGTAAGCCATTTTGTATGGTATAGTTAACCAGGGGTAAGGTTTGCCCATATCCTGTGAGCGAAAAAAAACAAACCATTATGCAAAACAAAAAAGGCTTTCCAGTTTTCATTTACAATGGCTTTTTATCGGTACTAATTGGTTAGCTGCTCAGATAGCAGAATGCAATATCGTAATTTATTCCTTGTTTTTTTATTTTACTGATTTCTCAAAAATTTGCCCTAATTTTCGGGTCGCTACCTTCCCGCATCTGTTACTTTACGAGAGGTGGATATAAATTTTTGATATCCGTTATGAATTACGCTGAACCTCAACTCAGAACCATTAATGTGATACGCTATGTTACACCATTGCGCGAGGGAGGGTCATTACCTGCCATTGCCGAGGGCGACGACGAATTTTTGTATGTACTTAAATTTCGTGGGGCCGGGCAGGGCGTTAAGGCGCTTATTGCCGAACTTATTGGTGGTGAGATAGCCCGCTTGCTTGGCCTTAAAGTACCCGAACTGGTGTTTGCCCATCTTGACCCGGCCTTTGGCCGCTCAGAAGCGGATGAAGAGATTCAGGATCTGCTGAAATTCAGCGTGGGGCTTAACCTGGCCCTGCATTACCTTTCAGGAGCCATTACCTTTGACCCGGTGGTTACTACCCTTGACGCCAAACTGGCCTCGCAGATAGTATGGCTCGATTGCCTGCTTACCAATGTTGACCGCACACCACGCAATACCAATATGCTGATGTGGCATAAAGAGCTTTGGCTTATTGACCACGGAGCATCCCTGTACTTTCACCATTCCTGGGATAACTGGGACGAGCAGGCCATACGTCCGTTTGTACAGGTGAAGGATCATGTGCTGCTGCCCCAGGCCTCGTTATTGGACGAGGTTGACGCTGAATTTTGCGCCATTTTAACAGACGAGCGCATTCATGCGATTGTTGACCTTATTCCGGATGAGTGGCTTACCGACGATTCGGAAAACGGCACACCCACCGAACGCCGCGAAGTTTATTACCGTTTTTTAACCACACGCGTAGCTGCGTCTGATAATTTTGTAAAAGAAGCACAGTATGCAAGAGCAATACTTATTTGAGTACGCCGTAATACGCGTTGTACCCAGGGTAGAGCGTGAAGAGTTTATAAATATCGGGGTAATCCTTTACTGCCCAAAGCAACGGTTTTTAAAAGTCCGTTTTTTGTTTGATGACCAACGCATTAATGCCTTTGCCCACACATTGGATGCAGACTGCCTGAAAGACAACATTAACTCGTTTGAAAGGGTATGCAATGGCGATAAGCAGGCCGGCCCAATTGCCAAACTGGATATTGCTTCACGCTTTCGCTGGCTCACAGCTACGCGCAGCACCGTAGTACAGCCATCAAAGGTACACCCCGGACTGTGCCGCGATGCTGATGAAACGCTTAACAAATTGTTTGAACAACTGGTTGCTTAATCTGGCACAAATCATTGCACCCAGGACTGAAATCCGTCCCAGGGTTTGTGACCTCAAAAACTGCGAGAGGAAGTTGAAATGGCATCGTCTTACTATTTCGCTGTTGTTAATGCCTTTTTCTCTTTTATCTCCACCCAGGGATAACTGAATGTATACTCACCAGAGCCGACATTAACAGTAACGCCATCATCGTTTGAATGCAGATTATTCGCCGTTACTGGTTGACCATCTACCTTTACCCCGGAACTGGCCTGCGGCAAGGTTACATCAGCAGTGGTGTTAGGCGGTATTTTAACATGTACCTGCATATTCCCATCCTTTACCTCCCAGCCCGATTGCGCCTGGCCATACATGGTTTCAAAAGTTACTTTGGCAAAAGTGAATTTAGGGTTAGGTTCCGGCTTTATGATGACATGTTTATAGCCAGGCTTGCCTATCTGCAAGCCGGCCATTTGCTGGTACATCCAGTCGCCTACCGCGCCGTATGAGTAATGGTTAAAGGAGTTCATGCTCTTGTCCTGAAAAGTGCTGTCGGTTTTGATGCCGTCCCAGCGCTCCCAAATAGTGGTGGCACCCATTTTTACCGGATATAACCACGACGGATATGATTTTTGCAGGAGCAGGTCATAAGCTACATTGCTATAACCATTTTGAGATAGCACCTGACACAAATAAGGTGTGCCCAAAAAGCCTGTTGATAAATGGTTTTTACGGCTGCGTATATCATCAACCAAATAAGAGGCAGCTTTTGCTTTCAGGCTATCGGGTACCAGGCCAAACTTTAAGGCAAGTACATATCCTGTTTGCGAGTCGGCAAATATGCGGCCGGTTGGCGTGATGTAGTTATGAACAAATGCCTTTTTTATCTCGGCGTATATATCAGCATATTTTTTCTCATCAGCGGTATTGCCTAATACCCCGGCGGCCTGACTTAATAATTTTGACGAGTAAGCATAAAACGCCGTGGCTATCAAATCGGGATTGGTATAGCCGTTTGGTTCCGAAAAATCATAAATGCCAGGGCGATAAAACAGCCAATCGCCAAATAAACTACCACCGTGCCATATATATTTACTGCCCGCTCTCCTCACAATACAATCTACATAGGCTTTCATGCTGGTGTATTGGGTTTGCAAAATATTTTTATCAGCATAAACCTGGTACATGGTCCAGGGCACAATAACCGCTACATCGCCCCAGCCTGCTGATGTGGCCTGGTTGGTTTGTAAAATATCGGGCACTACAAACGGCACGCCACCGTCTGGAAACTGATCTGCAGCCACATCTTTCATCCATTTAGCCAAAAAAGGGGCTACCTGCATATTAAAAGCCGCCGTACGCGAAAAAACCTGCGCGTCGCCTGTCCAGCCCAGCCGCTCATCGCGCTGTGGACAATCTGTGGGTATATCTAAAAAGTTGCCCTTTTGTCCCCACAATATGTTGTGCTGCAATTTGTTGATCATGGTATCTGAACAGGTAAACGTTCCGGTAACCGGCATATCAGAATGAACCACTACGGCTGTAAAGTTCTCCGGCGTCAGATCGCCGGGAAAACCGCTTACCGCTATATACCTGAAACCCATAAAAGTAAAATGCGGTTCAAATACCTCGGTGCCGCCTCCCCTAAGCGTATAATTTATTGCTGCGGTTGCCGAGCGCAGGTTGGCTGTATAAAACTCGCCAAACTTATCAAGCACCTCGGCATGGCGTATATTTATGGTTTGCCCGGCGTGACCGTTTACTTTGAGGCGTACCCACCCCGTAAGGTTTTGGCCAAAATCAATGATCTGCGTGCCTTTAGGGCTTTTAAATATGGCAATGGGCTTTAGCTCCTGAATTTTGCGTACAGGCACACTTTCAACCCCAACCAATAGCTTATTGTCAAAAGTTGCGGTATCAACAGTTGCCCAGCCGGTATCATTAAAAGCCTTATTGCACCAGCCGGGTATTTCTTTACGCGCATCGTAAGTTTCGCCGTCATAAATGCCATTGCCTGTTATTGGCCCGTTCAGGGTGCTTTTCCAGGAGCCATCAGAGTTAACGCGCTGCACCGTACCATCGGCATAAGTAATTTGCAACTGGCAAAGGAGGGCCTGCTTTTTGCCCCAAAAACCCCATTGGTTAGCGTATCCGATTGTACCCCTGAACCAGCCATCGCCAATCATTGCCCCAATCACATTATCACCTTGTTGCAATAAGGGGGTTATATCATAAACCTGGTATTGCAGGCGTTTTTTATATTCCGTCCACCCCGGGGTAAGCACCTGGTCGCCTACCCTTTTACCATTCAGATATAATTCATATAACCCGTGCGCTGTAGCATAAGCCCTGGCCGATATGATCTTTTTATGCACTGCAAATTGTTTCCGCAGCATTAAGGCAGGCATTTTACGCTGCGGTTCCTCCCTGGGCTGTACCCAGTTAGCGGTCCAGTCGGCTGGCGAAAGCATTCCTGTTTCAAAGTAGGCAGGCTTGCTCCAGGTTGAGGCATGGTGCTGATTATCCCAAACTTTTACCTGCCAGTAATAACGTGTGGCTGGTTTTAACGCCGGCCCTTTATAAGTAACCATTATGGATGAATCGGAACTTACCTTACCGGTGTTCCATACCGTTTTGGCTGATGCGAAGGGTATGCCCATGGATACCCTTATATTATAAGCCTGCTGCAGGGTGTTTCTTTGTGTGGTACTTATTTTCCAGCTCAGGCGCGGATGTACCATATCAATACCTACGGGGTTAACCATATACTCGCAGGTTAGGCCTTCGGCCACCGGATTTTGCGCCATGCACATTACCGGTAAAATAAACAGGAAATAAAGGAATAAAGGTTTCATGATAATAATTGGGAACCAAGTATATCAATCATGTTTAACATTGGCAACCCTGTCCATCCCCTCCTTAAAAGTGAGCACATCTATCTCTTTGCGGTGTTGTTGAAGGTAGGTTAACAACTGCCTGTGTGCCAATGCGGGGGTGGTAAGATAATCGCCCCCAACCCCATGAAACATAAATACCCCGGCCCCTCCGCTTAGTTGTACTTTTTTAACAAAGGCAATCAATTCATCGCCGGTGGTATTGCTTGCTACACCCCACGAAGGTATTTTTAATGGATCGAGATCTTTAGAGTCGGTGATCACCGCGTCGGCGCCGCCACCTATGCGAGCATATTTTACCAAACCCGATGCCCTTAAGGTGTCTACATAATTTACGCCGCCCACCGAAAGCTCACAGCATGGATAGGCATAAGTACGGTCAGTTTTACCGTCGATAGCGTAAAGCAGGCTGTTCATTCCTTCAATTTCGCGCATTATGCTATATACGGTATAGTTTGCTGAGTTTTTTGCCGGGTCGCCTTTGCCTCCGGTAACACAAGGGTGAAAAAGGGTATGGTTAGCCAGCTCATAACCCTTTTGAGCAACCCGGCGCCAGGCAGGTATGGTTAACCGGGTGGTATTATTACCTGCTAAAAAGAATGTACCGGTAAGATGTGCCGAATCCAGCTGCGGTATTGCTATATCAAGCTGTGATTGCAGGGCATCATCATAAGTAAGCATAATAATGGGTTTATGCTTTTTGGCCGACTGGGCGTGTACCAAAACGACGGTATTTAAAAGTAAAAAAAAACAGATTATTCTTTTCATATAAAATAGTTGTTATATCACTGCTAATATAAGTTATGGCAATGAAGATAAGCAGTTCACAGGTAAATAAACTCACCCGTTTGAAGGCTTACCGGTCAATAAAATCTTTATTTTCATTTTAATAAAACCCTGTTGACATAGGGCTGTCACCAGTTGTTTGTTACTTTGAATCATAAACAAAGCAACAAACCATTAAAACAAAAAAGCCATGTCAATCATCCCCATATTATTAAAAGAAATGGAGCAGGAAGCTCAAACAACCCGTAAAATGCTGGAACGCGTACCCAATGATAAATTTCAATGGCAACCACACGAAAAAAGCATGACCATACAACGCCTGGCCAATCATATTGCCGAACTGCCTACGTGGGTAAGCATGGCGCTTAATACCAGTGAACTTGATTTTGACAAAAATCCTTATGTAAATAACCCCATAGATAATACAGCCGACCTGCTGAAATTTTTTGAAGAATCGCTGGAAAGCGGCAAAACAACCCTGGCCCAGGCAAGTGATACAGATCTTGAAAAAGAATGGACACTAAGAAAAGGAGATTACATTATCAGCGTATCAACCAAAGGCGAGATCATCAGAATGGCTTACTCTCAAATTGTGCATCACCGGGCACAATTGGGCGTATACCTGCGCCTGCCTGATGTACCAATACCAGGGAGTTATGGCCCAAGCGCGGATGAACACGCTTTTTAATAAATTAATAAAAACAAAAAAGCCATTGTCCTGCAAAAGGTACAATGGCTTTTTCCTTATCATAAATACTAATGTTTGTATTTCGACAGATTGCTTACATTAATTTCTTCCAGAAAACCGTCTTCGTTTATAGCGTAACGGGCATATTCAGTGTTGGTGTCTATTTTATACACAGGTTTTGATCTTTTCCTGATCTTTTTGCGTACAACCAATAATGGCAGAATAATTACGGCAAGCAGGGCTGTAACTTCTAATAAAATAATATACATGATCTTTTAATAAAGTTTATTTGAAAGCGTGAGCTGACCTCAATAAACTTAATGCTTAAATTATTTGTTTATTGTGCAGGGGCCCTCAAATAATTATACAGCTAAATATGTGCCACAATTTTATTACTGCCTTTTACAAACGCATAATATGATCTATATCATAATTAATTAGCTGGGTATTAGCTACAAGGCGGGTTAATAAAGAGATCATTGAATCGCTTTAAAAATGATTTCAGGCATTTTTTATAGAGAAAGCTCGATACTCTTGCCTGAAGTTAATAACGACGAAACTTTTAAAAAATCATTTTAAAAAGTTTCTCAGAAATCACATCAAAAAAGATAGGGGAATTTAATAAGCTCTCAAAATGACAGGGTATGTATCATTTTGAGAGACTGCATATTACAAATTATAAAACGCTGCGGCATTATTACCCCAAAACAACGCTTGTTCTGTAGCTGTTAGCTTTTCGCAATAACCGTTTATCACCTCCATCGTTCCTTTGTAACCGCCGGCAAGTAAACATACAGGCCAGTCGGAACCAAACATTACCCGGTTTATTCCAAAAGCATTGAACACTACATCCAGATATGGTACAAAATCTTCGGGTTTCCAGGTTTTCCAGTCGGCCTCTGTAAGCATTCCTGAAATTTTGCAATGCACGTTCTGATATTGGGCCAGGGCCCGCATATCCTTTTCCCAATCGCTTATTTCCTGGTCTTTAATATGCGGCTTAGCCAAATGGTCAACCACAAACGGCTGATCAGGAAACTCAGCTGCCAATTGTGCTGCGTAACGCAGGTGTTCTGGATATATCAGTATATCATAAGTATAACCATGCCTTTGCAAACCCGCAATGCCCTTTTTAAACTGGGGCTGCAGCATGTATTGTTTATCAGGCTCTGATTGTAAAATGTGCCTGAACCCTTTTAGTTTATCAAACTGCTTATAATACTGTAACCGTTCGTCAAGATTATCCGCTTTAAGATCAACCCAGCCCACTACTCCTTTTACAAACGGGTTTTCGGCAGCAAGATCCAACAAAAACCGGGTTTCTTCTTCCGACTGGCTTGCCTGTACAGACACACAGCCATCAACACCATTTTGCTGTAATACCGGCAACAGATCGGCAGGTAAAAAATCATGTTTAATCACCAGCATTTCATCATTGATCCAGCTATCGCGTACCGGGTCAAATATCCAGAAATGCTGATGCGCGTCAATTTTAAGCATAAGCTACAACATTTTGTTTTGATTCGCCCAGGCCATCAATACCCAGCTCAACAACATCTCCCGGTTTTAAATAAAATGGCGGTTTCATGCCCAAACCAACACCGGCAGGCGTACCTGTTGAAATAATATCACCGGGCAGCAGGGTCATAAACTGGCTGGTGTAAGAAATTAAATGAGGCAGGTTAAAAATAAAGTTCGAGGTAGTACCATCCTGCAGGATCTGTCCGTTCACTTTAAGCCACAGGCGCAGGTTGTGCGGATCGGCAATTTCATCTGGCGTAGCCAGGAAGGGGCCAAGCGGCGCAAAGGTATCGCAGCCTTTTCCTTTATCCCAGGTACCATTGCGTTCCAGTTGAAACTCGCGCTCAGATACGTCGTTATGCAATACATAGCCGGCAACGTAGTCCATAGCGTTAGCCTCATCAACATATGATGCTTTTTTGCCTATCACTACGGCCAGCTCCACTTCCCAATCAGTTTTTACCGAATTTTTAGGGATCACGATGTTATCATTAGGGCCCACTATGGCAGTGGTGGCCTTCATAAATATTACCGGCTCGGGTGGCAGCGGCGCGTTGGTTTCTTTAGCATGATCGGCATAGTTTAGGCCGATACAAACTATTTTTGACGGGCGTACTATCGGGCTGCCCAAACGCGCACCAGCAGCAATCTCGGGCAGCTGTTTGTCTTTTATAAACGCGGCAAGGCGGGCCACACCGTCAGTTTCAAAAAATTGCTCGGTATAGTCTTCGCCAAAGGCAGAAACATCATATTTTTTATCGTTGAGTATCACTCCTGGTTTTTCCTGCCCGTTTGCGCCAAATCGTATAAGCTTCATAGTGTAATTATAGTATTGTTTTTAAAAAGATCAATTATTAAGGGTAATAAAACCACCATCAATGGGATAATCTGTACCGGTGATAAAACCAGCCTCATCTGAACAAAGATATAAGGCCAGCGCCGCTACCTCTTCTGACTTGCCCATGCGGCCAATAGGCTGGCTTTTTGATAACTTTTCAAATATCTCATCTTCCTTGCCGGCGTAGTTTTTGGCTATAAAACCATCAACAAACGGCGTATGGATACGTGCCGGCGAAATGCAGTTACACCTGATGTTGTCATGCAGGTAATCGCGTGCTACAGAAAGTGTCATGGCATGTATGGCGCCCTTACTCATGGAGTAGGCAAACCTATCGGTAATACCCACACTTGCCGCAATGGACGCCGTGTTTAATATTACACCGCCACCGTTAGCCTTTAGCAATGGGATAACCGCGTAAAGGCAGTTATACGCGCCTTTTACGTTAACATTAAATACGCGTTCAAAATCTTCAGTACTGGTATTATCAGCACGGCCAATGTGGGCTATTCCGGCGTTATTTATTAAAATGTCAACCGTTCCTATTTTGTTAAAAGTATCCACCACCTGCTGCTGGTTACTTACATCGCAGGCGTGGCCTGTTGCTTTTCCGTTAGCGGCTTCAATCTCACGCACAGTTTCGGCTGCTGCAACATCATTCAATTCAATGATATGCACTGTAGCCCCCTGCTGCGCAAAAAGTACAGACATCGCTTTACCTATACCGCTGCCGCCGCCTGTTATAACTACCGATTTATTGGTTAATTTAAACATGTTAGTTTCAATTTATTCTTTTTGTTGATGAGCTGGCTCACCGTGTCCTTGCTCCTTTATTTACCTGAAGCCGCTATAAAGATACGCCCCTCTTCCACGGGATAAAGTCATCCTGGCCCAATTTTACTGATTTTGGTTCAATCTCACCACTGGCTACCTGTATCACATAATTTAATATGCGCTCGCCGGCCTGCTGAATTGTTTCGTCGCCTTCAATAATGGTACCGCAGTTTATATCAATAATATCAGGCATTCTTTCGTACATCACGGTATTGGTTGATAGCTTTACTACAGGCGCTACCGGGTTGCCGGTGGGTGTACCCAGGCCGGTAGTGAACAGCACAATGTTGGCTCCCGACCCTACCTCAGCTGTGGTGCTTTCCACATCGCTGCCAGGGGTGCAAAGCAGGTTAAGGCCGGGTTTGGTTACCTTTTCGGGATAATCTAACACGGCAGCTACCGGAGACGTGCCGCCCTTTTTTGCCGCGCCCGCCGATTTAATGGCATCCGTTATTAACCCATCCCGAATGTTTCCGGGCGATGGATTGGCATAAAAGCCCGAACCATCGGCCTCGGCCCTGGCATTATAAGTGGTCATTAAATGCATAAACCTGTTGGCGGTTTCCTCATCAACACAACGGTCGCTCAGTTCCTGCTCCACACCACAAAGTTCCGGAAACTCAGCCAGGATCACCGAACCGCCCATGGTTACCAATAGATCAGACACGTAACCCAACGCGGGGTTTGCCGAAATACCCGAAAACCCGTCAGACCCGCCGCACTCCATTCCAATACAAAGCTTTGATAACGGCGCCGGCTGGCGTTGTACCTGGTTGGCTTGTACCAGCCCTGCAAAGGTTTGCTTTAGCGCCTGTTTCAACAGCTCGCTTTCAGTGCCTACTTTTTGCTGCTCCAGTACTACCATTGGTTTGCTGAAAGCCGGGTCGCGCTTAGCTATTTCGGCCTGTAAAATACTCACCTGCGCATGCTGGCAACCTAAACTTAAAATGGTAGCCCCCGCAACGTTGGGATGTGTAACATAGCCGGCTATCAGACCGCATAAAGCGTCTGAATCATCTTTTGTGCCACCACAGCCCATGCTGTGATTTAAAAATTTAATACCATCAATATTTTTAAAAAGGCGCTTAGAGCCGGCTTTTTCTGCCGAAGCCTGAATATCGGCGTTCAATATTTCCTCTACCGATTTGCCTGCCTGGTAAAGCTCCATCAACTGCTCAACATCGCCCTCGTAGCTTTTGGCTTTTTTGTAACCCAGCTTATCAACCAGGGCTTCCTTCAGTACATTAATGTTGCGGTTTTCGCAAAATACCAAAGGCACCACTATCCAGTAGTTGGCTGTACCTACCGAGCCATCCGCACGATGATAGCCCATAAATGTTTTACCATCAAAATTGCCGGTATCTGGCTTGTGCCATTGCAATTTGCGCTCACCCAGGTGAAAACCCTCCGAAGCATGATGTACATTTTGCGTACTCAGCAAGCCACCCTGCGGTATGGTACTGGTGGCTTTGCCTACCAATACACCGTACATGTATATTTCCTGCCCGGTTTTTAATTCATTAATGGCAAACTTGTGCTTAGCGGCTACGCGCTCAGTTAAAGCAAAAGTGTTACCCTCAAAATTGATCACCGTTCCCTGCTCCAGGTTTTGAAGCGCTACCAACACATTATCATGCGGGTGTATCCTTAAAAATATTTCTTTTTGTGACATTATAATAAGTCCTTGTTCCTTGTTTAATTAAGGGTTAATTCAATTACAGGTATTTCGTAATTTGGTTTTTTAACAGGCATAGTTAGTTCTACATCCTGTCCTGCGGTTTTACTTAAAAGTTCTGAATGGTCATTTAAAAACTGTGCATACTTAATTTTACCATTATAGCCCGGCAAGGTTAATTTACCATCTTTTGGATAATCAAACACATGCACGTATAAACGTCCGTTTACTTTATTATACGTAAGCTTTGTACCTTCTGGTATCTTATAGCTATCGGGCGCGTAGGTACAGTTATAAATAGACTGACTATTAGCATGCATCCAATGGCCCAGGCTATCCAGCGCGTTGGTTGCGCGGTAGTCAAACTCGCCGCGGGCAGTTGGCCCAACGTTCAGGATGAGGTTACCACCGTTACTTGCCGATGTAATTAAAAGGTCAAGCAACTGGCGATGCGTTTTCCATGTATTTTCGTCACGGTAGTATCCCCACGAACCTGAAAAAGTTTGACAGGTTTCCCAGGTTTTTCCGCGATACTTTAACAGTTCGGCAGTACTTACCTGCTCAGGTGTCTCAAAATCGGCGCCGTCTTTGTACTCTTCCAGGTTAAGCCTGTTATCAACTATAATGCCTGGTTGCAGTTTCCTGATGAGTTTCAGCAATTCAACAGAACCCCATTCGTCTTTCCCTTTTCCATGACCGTCTTTACGAGGAAACGAAAAGTCAAGCCAAAGGATGTCAATTTTGCCGTATTTGGTTAACAACTCAGTGATCTGATTACGCATGTACTGGCGATATTTAGCCATATCCCGGCCTTTGTTTAAAGCAGCATATGAAGCATCGCTTTTATCCTTTGGCGATTGCGGGTGAATTTCGTCAATGGTATAATCAGGGTGGTGCCAGTCAAGCAGGGAGTAATAAAATCCAACTTTTAAGCCCTGCGCGCGAAAGGCGTTCACATACTCGCGCACCAGATCACGTTTGGCCTTGGTATTCGGCGCTTTGTAATCAGTAAATTTTGAATCGAACAAACAAAAACCTTCGTGGTGTTTAGTGGTAAGTACGGCATATTTCATGCCGGCTGCCTTGGCCTGCCGCGCCCATTTTTGAGGCTCGAACAGATCGGGGTTAAACTGGTCAAAATATTTTTGATAGCCCGCATTATCTATCTTTTCATTATGCTTTACCCACTCATGCCGGGCCGCGCCTGAGTACAGGCCCCAGTGAATGAACATACCAAAGCGATCATCTTTCCACCACTCCATGCGTTTTTCTTTTTGGGCATCGGTTTCGGTGCCAATCATTTTTTGGGCTAATACCGGCGAGATGGTTAAAAGCACCAGGGCTAATAGCAGTTGTGTTTTTTTAAGCATAATATTTAGTTGATAATTGGTTTACAAGGAAAATATCTTATTCATCAAAACCCACTTTTCGCCTTTCAGGGCATTTTTTACAGGCTGCTGGTATTTCCACATCAGCGTTTCCCATTCCTCCACTTTTGGATTAACAGCATCCATAGCCGCTTTCTTTTCAAAGCTAAAGCTATCGTCAGTTTCCATGATCATGAATAAGCGTACATCAAAGCGGTATATTTCCATACTGATAATGCCCGAATCTGTGATGCTTTTGCGGATCTCGGGCCATATGGCCTCATGATATTTTTCGTATTCGGTAATTAAGCTGTTGTCATCAACCAAATCAAGAGTTAAGCAGTATCTATGACTCATAAATGTGTTATAAATGAGGTTATATCGGTACTACAAAGAAATAAGGTTTGATGCAAAATAGTTATCAGAAAATAACCAAAATGTTAAGCTTTTTTGGCATGGGCCGGCAGCATATTTTTTAAATGGTTATTTCCCATCAATCCAAAGTCAAAAAAATTAATCAGCTTATTAATAATCACCATGTTTACTATTTTTGCCCGCATGGCAAACTACAGCGACAGAATTACCCTTTTAAAAAACGAGATACAACCCTTACGCGAACAGTTAATACAGCACGGGCTTTATAAGCAGATCCATTCGCTTGATGAGCTTACCATTTTTATGGACCATCATGTATTTGCCGTATGGGATTTTATGTCGTTGTTAAAATCGCTGCAGCAAAAGTTAACCTGTACTGCCACGCCATGGATGCCCACCGGAAATGCCAATACCCGGTACCTGATTAATGAAATAGTTACCGGCGAAGAAAGCGATACCGACGAAGCCGGAAACCGCACCAGTCATTTTGAACTGTACCTGCGTGCCATGCACCAGGCCGGCAACCAGGCTACAGCCATTAACAACCTGTTTTATGAGCTTAATTATGGCAAGCATATTGACGAGGCCCTTATTATTGCCGATATTCCGGTAGCCGCGCGTAATTTTGTACAGCATACGTTTGAGGTGATTGGCAATAACAAAAACCACGTGCAGGCGGCTGTTTTTACTTTTGGCCGTGAGGACCTGATTCCTGATATGTTTGTAAGCATGGTAAAGGAGCTCAGCAGGCAGTTGCCGGGCAAGGTTGATATTTTACTGTATTACCTGGAACGCCATATAGAAGTTGATGGCGACCACCACTCGCGGCTAGCCTACCAAATGACTGCCGAACTTTGCGGCGATGACAATGCCAAATGGCAGGAAGCTACCGAAGCCGTAAAAGAAGCCCTGCAAGCCCGCTTAGTGCTTTGGGATGGGATATTGGCTGCTATAAAAGCACCTGCTGTTTTTGAATTGTAAGTTTATAACCTACAGCTTGTTCAGCTCATCCATCAACACTTTGCTGACGCGGTTAAAATAACGCCGTACACCAAAGCCCATTACCGTTTGTATGCCACGGGTGGCATTGGTTAAAAATACCTCATCCGCTTCGTATAGTATATCGGGGTTTATTTGGGCCTCGGTTACATCAATATTGTTTTCCCGGGCCAGTTTAATCACTACCTGACGCATTATCCCCTCAACGCAGCCTTCACTCAGGGCCGGCGTATAAAGATGGTTTTGATAGTAAATAAATATATTGGAACTGGAGGCCTCACATAAAAAGCCATTTTGATTTAACAAAAACACATCATCGAGCTTGTTTTGCACTTTATAAATGCCCGCCATTACGTAAATGAGTGAATTACAAGTTTTAATGTTCGACAGGTAGTTTGAGGGTTTGGGCAATTCGGTAAAAACATCCATGATCAAACCCTTTTCATTCAAAAAATAACGAGGCTCATCAGACGGGGTAAGTTCCAGGCAATACCCCATTTTATTTTGCGAGGGCGTATAAAGCCCTTCCGCGTCGCGATAAACCGTAAGGCGCAAACGGCCATGTTTTACTTTATTTCTTTTAGCCAGTTCCTCTGCAATATCTTTCAAGAACCAGGCATCCATTTGCGAGTAGCTATCAATTTTAAGGGCTTTCATACCACGCTGCAAACGATCGGCGTGCAGATCGGCAAACTTTAACTGGCCCTTCATTAAACGCATACTCTCAAATAAACCATCGCCATACCTGAACGCCCTGTTGGCTATGGTAAGCAAATGGCTGTTTGCCGGAAGTATATCTCCATTAAAATTGATAAAAACGGGCGTCATTTTTTTAGATGTGAGATTTGAGATATTAGATTTGAGATTTTGTTACCCATATAAAAAATTAAGATGTGAGATGTGAGATATTAGATTTGAGATTTTATTACCTATATAAAAAATTTAGATGTGAGATTTGAGATATTAGATTTGAGATTTTGTTACCCATATAAAAAATTAAGATGTGAGATGTGAGATATTAGATTTGAGATTTTATTACCTATATAAAAAATTTAGATGTGAGATTTGAGATATTAGATTTGAGATTTTGTTACCCATATAAAAATTTCAGACGTGAGATTTTCATATAATGAATAACCTCTGATTTTGTTTCTCATATCTCAAATCTAATATCTCACATCTAATGTTTCATATCTGCTTCCGTGTATTTACGCCATTTTTGCAGTACGCTTTCAAAATCATTGGGCAATGGGGATTCAAAGGCTATCTGCTTTTTTAATGTGGGATGCAAAAAGCCCAGCGTTTGCGCATGCAGCGCCTGGCGCGGCATCAGCTCAAAGCAATTTTCAACAAACTGTTTGTATTTATTAAACATAGTTCCCTTTAAAATTTTATCACCCCCGTAAGTAGCGTCACTAAACAGCGGATGCCCTATATGTTTCATGTGCGCCCTTATTTGGTGGGTACGGCCGGTTTCCAGCTGGCACTCTATAAGTGTAACATAGTTTAAACGTTCAAGCACCTTATAATGTGTTACAGACCATTTTCCTTTTTCAGGATCATCATATATTGACATCACCCTGCGGTCGTTCACACTGCGGCCAATATAGCCGGTAACAGTACCGTCCTGTTCCAGGTCGCCCCAAACCAGGGCAATGTATTTGCGGGTAATGATATGGTCAAAAAATTGCTTGGCAAGCCAGTTCATTGAGCGCTCGTTCTTACTGATCAGCAACAGGCCCGAGGTATCTTTGTCAATACGGTGTACCAATCCCGGCCTGCCATCATTACCGGGCAGCGTTGGCAATTGTTGAAAATGGTAAACCAACGCGTTAACCAGCGTACCGGTATAGTTATTATAACCTGGATGCACCACCATGCCCGCAACTTTATCAACCACCAGCACATCATCGTCCTCATAAACAATATTAATGGGGATATCTTCGGGGTAAACTTCGGTATCGCGGGGCGGGTGCGGCAGCACTACCGATATCACATCAAGCGGTTTTACCCTGTAGCTTGATTTAATGGGTTTATCGTTCACCAGCACGTTACCCAGTTCAATAGCATTCTGGATGCGGTTGCGCGAGGCATTCTCAACCCGGTGCATTAAAAATTTATCAATACGCAGCAGGGATTGCCCTTTGTCAACCACAACGCGTAAATGTTCAAATAAGTCCTGTTCTTCCTGCTCTATCAGCTCGGTATCGTCTGCCATTTGAGGGCAAAAGTAATCGTTTTTTGTGGTAGGTTAAGATAGTATCAGGATATTGTTATTAAGTGTCAGGTTTTTTAAATAGTTTGGCATTTGCAAAAGATGTGTTGATACTAATATCCCGATGCCTGACATTATATGATGAATATTGATCTTGAAATTTTTAGTCCGGTTCACCCCATCAGCAACCCTTTGTTTGATGAACACGATGTAAAAGTTTTCCTGAAGCGCGATGACCTGATCCATCCCATCATATCGGGCAATAAATGGCGCAAGTTAAAATATGTGCTTAAAACAGCGCAGGCACAGCGTAAAAATCACCTGGTGACCTTTGGCGGCGCCTACTCCAACCATTTGCTGGCCACTGCCGCCGCGGCCGCAAAATTCGGGTTTAAAGCTACGGGTATTGTACGAGGGGAAAACGTTGACAATAACACCTTGTTTTTGTGCAAACTGCATGGCATGGAGTTGTTATTTACCGACCGCGAAAGCTACCGCGATAAACATGCTTTGTTCAGTAAATATTTGGGTAATAATGAGCAGGCCTTTTTTATAGATGAAGGCGGCGCGTCTGCCGAAGGAGCCAGGGGTTGCAGCGAACTGGTTGATGAGCTTACAGAACCTTATGATCATATTTTTTGCGCCTGCGGAACCGGCACTACAGCCGCCGGTATCATTAACGGGCTAACTAAAAACCAGCTCAAAAGCAGGTTTAATGCCGTCCCGGTACTTAAAAATGGTGAATTTATGAGAGAGGAGATCAACCGTTTTTTGACTGTACCTAGTGACTATGACCTGCACACCGATTATCATTTTGGAGGCTATGGCAAGGCCGATGATGAACTAACAGCATTTGTAAAGCAGTTTGTAGCCGCCACAGGTATATTAATTGAACCTGTTTACACCGGTAAAATGATGTATGCACTTTATGATCTTATCCGCCAGGAACACTTTAAGCGGGGCAGTCGTATTTTAGCTATCCACAGCGGCGGTATATGGGGTTTGCTGGGAATGAAGGACAGGTTTAAATTGGGCGGATAGAAGGCGTAAAACTTAGTTAAGGGTTATTATCAAAGGTACATGATCACTATATTTCATCCAGTAATCATAATCACCTACTTCAACTGACGTAAGCCTTTCCGCAATATCTGCCGACATAAAACAATAATCAAGATGATAAGGCTTGTCTTTATGCCGGTATAAATAAAAAGTAGAATGTTGTTCTTGTCCCTGCACCTGCTTGTAATGCAAATGATATGAACTATAAATTCCTTTTTCTTCCAAACGCTGCACTAAGCTGGAGTGGTTGCTTTTTCGGTGCTGCCTGTCCCAGATGGTATTACTGTTAAAGTCGCCAATCAATATGGTTTGCCTGCTTAGTATCAGGTCATCGTAGTGGTGAATTGCTTTCCAAACCTGCTCTACATATTGGCCGTCGGGGTCTGCCGGGTTGTTTGCCCATATCGCGAATAAATTAAAATCAAACAATCCGTTTGTTACATAAACAGGAATGATCATCCGCAGCTGCTGATTGTGATTGTCTAAAACCTTGAACCTGTAATCGCTGTATGAAAATATGGCAAGTCCTTTATGCTGATTGGTGCCAAACCATAGGATATCTGTTGGCGTTTGTGATTCGTGGCCAAAGTTTAGTCTATCCGGACATTCACATTCCGGCACAATTAAAATATCAGGCTTATACGCCAGGATAACACTGGCCTTTTTCCTAAAAGCCATATTGCAGTTCCAAGTGATTATCTTCATACCAAAGCCTTATTGCAATTAAACGCTTCAGGCTGCACCGTTCCAAAACAATTTGATAATAAACTTAGGAATTTTGCAGGAAACCAGTGCTGATTGCACCCAAACTATTTGTTGTAACGGGTTAAATATTTTACGACCATTTTTAAGTTTGGTACAAAAAGTAACTTTAAACAATTTAAAGTTACTTTTTTCACAATCGGTTCAAAAACCGCCTAAATTTTGTTTTTAAGGGGTTTTTAGTAGATTTGTATTAAACCAAATTTATATGTACAACCTACTTGTCTCTCCCGAAAATGTGCAGGCCTCCTTACAGAAGCATGTACTTGCCGATGGCTTTGATCTGACTTTTGATATGGAAAAAAGCAAGGGTGTTTATATTTACGATGCTAAATATAACCGGACGCTGCTTGATTTTTTTACTTGCTTTGCTTCGGTGCCGTTGGGTTACAATCACCCCAAAATGGTGAACGACGAAGAGTTTAAAAAAAACCTGATGCTGGCCGCGCTAACCAACCCGTCAAACTCAGACATATATACCACTCAGTATGCACAGTTTGTGGAAACCTTTGCGCGTGTAGGCATACCCGATTATTTGCCGCATGCTTTTTTTATAGCAGGTGGTTCACTGGCTATTGAAAATGCCCTCAAAGTAGCTATGGACTGGAAAGTGCAAAAAAACTTTGCCAAAGGCTATACCAAAGAAAAAGGGTTTAAAGTGCTGCATTTTGAGCACGCTTTTCATGGTCGCTCGGGTTATACTTTGAGCCTTACCAATACCCTCCCCAATAAAACAAAGTGGTTTGCCAAGTTTGATTGGCCACGCGTGTCCATACCTCAAATAAACTTTCCGTATAGCGACAGCAATCATGACGACCTTGTGAAACGCGAACAATTTTCTATTTCACAGATCAGGACCGCCTTTGCCGAAAACAAGGATGATATTTGCGCTATTATTATTGAACCCGTGCAATCTGAAGGCGGTGACAATCATGTACGTAAAGAGTTTTTGGAAAAACTGCGCGAACTTGCTGATGAATACGAGGCCATGCTGATTTATGATGAGGTGCAAACAGGCGTAGGCCTTACCGGTAAATTTTGGTGCCATGAACATTTTGGTGAAAAGGCCCGCCCGGATATTTTGGCCTTTGGTAAAAAAATGCAGGTATGCGGTATACTGGCCGGCAAACGGGTTGATGAAATTGAGGACAACGTTTTCCGGGTATCCTCACGCATTAACTCTACCTGGGGCGGCAGTTTGGTTGATATGGTGCGGTCATCAAAAATCATGGAAGTTATTGAAGAAGATAACCTGTGCGAAAACGCGGCGCAAATGGGTGAGTATTTGCAAAACCAGTTAACCGAAATTGCAAAAAGAACAGCTATAATTAGTAACATACGCGGCAAAGGCCTACTTACCGCTTTTGACTTTCCCGATAAAAACAGGCGCGACGCATTTATTAAACAAGGCCTTGAACATAATATTATGTTCCTAGGCTGCGGAGATAAAACCATACGTTTCAGGCCTGCGCTAATTATTGAAAAAGAGCACATTGACCACGGACTTGACGCTCTCGAAAAAATATCACACAGTTTATAATAACCTAATAATATCGTTTTTGTAATTTAGTTAGCCTCTCAAACACGTGATTTTAATATTTAATATGTCATTTGCACGGTTTAAAGAAAGAGAAAATGATACTTTCTGGGCGGTAGGAGGAGTAAAATATTAATATATACTATTTTTTAACCAAAATACGCTATATTTTTAATTATTATTCCAGTTAGATTTGTACTATCCCTACTAATATTAACCCAATCTTTTTTTTTCACAAAATGAGCAAGCACATAGAGAAATTAAAAAAACAACTTGTTGAAGTAGCTGAAGTTGTTAATTCGTTCCAATCAGAAGCCGTACAAGTGCGGATCATTGACCGGCTGTTGGAGGTAATGATAGAATCTGAGAAGGTGGACGCTGACGGCTCTGAGATTTTCAACAAAAAAGGGCGCAGGATGCGTGCAGATGACGATAGCTTTGCATCAACGGGGCGTAAAAAACCAGGCGCTACCAAAATTCTTAATCAGTTATTGGCAACTGATTTTTTTGACCAATCACGTTCAATATCGTCAATTGCTAACTATTGTAAAGAGCAGTTTGATTCAGATTTTAAGACTTCAGAACTTTCAGGCATATTGCTAAAACTTGCAAATGAAAACAAACTTAGAAGGGAACGAAGCAATGAAAACAACCGGTTTGAATACATAAAGGCCTAATATTAAACTACTCAATAAATATAAGCCGTGGTGTTATTATTACACCACGGCTTTATTTATTAATGGTTAATTAATATATTATTTTAAAGAAAATAAATTATCCACCCCTAAAATTTTTCTACTCGTAAAGCCCTCCGCATATTTCACTTGTATGCTTTTCCCAAACTCACTGGCACGGGCTGCTACTACATTTATAAACTCGGGCGATGAGATATAGGTTTGAGGTTCGCCTTTCCATTCCGGGTTATAAAACTGCGACCCAAAAGCATAAATACTTTCTATCTTTTTATCCCAGTAATCGGTAACGTCAACTAAAATATCCGGTTCAATATAATTGTCCTGTATAAAATGTAAAACGTGATTTGGGCGCCATGCTTCCTGCTGTACGCCGTTGTCCCAGGTTTCAATTTTTCGCAGGCCCGATAAAAACGCAGACGTTTCTACCAGTTCGTTTGCCCGCCCATGATCAGGGTGCCTGTCATGATAGGCATTGGTTAATATTATCTCGGGTTTATATTTGCGTATGGATGCTATCACCTTTAGCTGATACTCTTTGGTATTTTCAAAAAAACCATCAGGCAGGCCCAGGTTTTCCCGCACGGCAAGGCCCAGTATCTTTGCCGAAGCCGTAGCTTCCTGTTCACGTATCTCGGCAGTACCGCGCGTTCCCAGTTCGCCGCGGGTAAGGTCAACAAAACCTACCTTTTTGCCCATGGCAACGTGTTTTAAAATAGTGCCCGAACATCCAAGTTCGGCATCGTCAGGATGAACCGATAAAACTAATATATCTAATTTAAGCATAAATGTGCGTTGAATTAATGAGAGGGGGCAGCCAGTAACAGGCGCTCAATCTTTTTCCTGATCTTTGAAGATGTAGGTTTGGTAAATGGATAATAAAAGTCGGTTACATGACCGCTCCTGTCAACTAAAAACTTATGAAAGTTCCATCTGGGGACAGATTTTAGTGCGCCGTTTTCTTTTTTATTGGCAAAAAACTGATACAGCGGATGCGCGTACGGGCCGCGTACCCTTATCTTATCAAATACCGGGTAATTGGCGCCGGCGTTTTCACAAAAGGTGGCTATAGCTGCGCCTTCCAATGGTTCCTGACCGCCAAAATCATTTGAGGGAAAGGCCAGTATTTCAAAGTCCATGTCTTTAAAATGGTCTTTAAGAGTAGCTAACTCTTTAAGCTGTGGAGTAAACCCGCACTGGGAGGCGGTGTTAACTATCAAAAGCACTTTATCTTTATAGGCAGACAGGCTGATCTCTTCACCGTTTAATGTTTGAATATTAAACCTGTAAATACTGTTATCACTCATTACTAATTGCTGGTGGAATTATATCCGGCCTGCCGAAGGATGGCCTCGATATCTTTCTGCTCCTCAGGGTCGTAAGTTTCCTTTAGGTTATGGCCAAATATGCTGGCCACTGATTGAAACATGAATGCTTTAAAACCTCCTTTTAACTCCTTAACCATCGTATAACTGGTGGTTCCGGTTTCGCGGTTAATCAGTTTGATCAGTACCTCACCCTGACTAATTGTCAGATTTTTTATTTCCTTGTTAAACAATGTTTTTATTTCGGTTTCACAGGCTTTCACAAGTTCCTTCTGCTTGTGCTTATCGCCTGTAAGTGCCAGGTCACGCTGCAGCTGGCGGTAACGTTCCCCCGCAAAACGCGCGTACGGCAGTACTTTGAACACATTATACCTTAGCCTGAGGTAATTCATCCTGTCGGCCTCGCTGGCAAATATACGTGTATCAACAATTTTTACCTCCGGGGCAAGTATCCATGGCACCAATTCGCCGTCCAAATCGGTCATGCCCGTTCTGATGGTATCATTTTTGCCTAAATTTACTGGTGCAGGGGTATCTGTTTGGGCGCTTACCGTACCCATGATGCAACAAAACAACAACAGAAACCCAATAAATTTCATAATTTTACTTAAAACAAAATTAAAGCAATTTTTTGTGGTATTTTAATATAATCTGTAATAATAATTTATAATTACAAGTTTATAAATTAATACCGTCAATATCAACATATGAAAGAGTTAGTGATTGACCTGGAAGCTGAGAAGAATGAGATATTAAAAAGATATCGTGCCTTGCTGCGTGCCTGTAAATCAACCATGCAAAAGGGTGATAAGCGCATGATACGCAAGGCGTTTGATATGGCCCTTGAAAGCCATAAGGATATGCGCCGTAAAAGCGGCGAGCCCTATATATACCACCCTATTGCGGTTGCCCAGATAGCAGCCGAAGAGATAGGTTTGGGTACCACCTCCATAGTGTGTGCCCTGCTGCATGACGTGGTTGAAGATACCAACATGACGCTTGACGATATTGAGATGGAATTTGGCAAAAAGGTCGCCAAGATCATTGACGGTTTAACCAAAATATCGGGTGTATTTGATACCAACAGCTCATTGCAGGCCGAAAATTTCCGTAAAATGCTGCTCACCCTTGCCGATGATGTACGGGTGATACTCATTAAACTGGCCGACCGCCTGCATAATATGCGCACAATGGAGTTCATGCCGCGCGATAAGCAGCTTAAACTGTCGTCAGAAACGGTTTACCTTTATGCCCCGCTGGCACACCGGCTGGGTTTGTATACCATTAAATCTGAGCTGGAAGACCTTTCTATGAAATACATGGAACGGGAAACCTACCAGTTCATTAAAAACAAGCTGAACGAGAAAAAGGCCGAACGTGAAAAGTTTATCCGCGATTTTATTGAACCGATAAAAAAGGTATTGCTTGGCCAGGGCTTGGAGGCTGATATTTTTGGCCGGCCAAAATCCATCCACTCCATCTGGAACAAGATGAAGAAAAAATCGATTCCCTTTGAAGAGGTTTATGACCTTTTTGCCATCAGGGTGATTCTTGACAGCACGCCTGAAGCGGAAAAAGCCGATTGCTGGAAAGCCTACTCGATAGTTACCGACCTTTACCGGCCCAATCCCGACAGGCTTCGCGACTGGATATCATCGCCCAAAGCAAACGGGTATGAATCATTACATACTACCGTAATGGGCCCCCGCGGGCAATGGGTTGAGGTACAGATACGTACCAAACGCATGAACGAAATTGCCGAAAAAGGATTTGCCGCACATTGGAAATACAAAGAATCGACCACCGACAGCGGGCTTGACCAATGGGTGCAAAAGGTACGGGATATGCTCAAAAACCCTGACTCGAACGCGCTTGACTTTCTGGACGATTTTAAGATGAATCTTTTCAGCGATGAAATATTCATTTTCACCCCAAAAGGCGCCCTTATACAATTGCCTTTAAATGCTACCGCGCTCGATTTTGCCTTTGAGATACATACCGATGTGGGCGCCAGTTGTATTGGCGCCAAAGTAAATCATAAGCTGGTTCCCCTAAGCTATAAACTGCAAAACGGCGACCAGGTTGAGATCATTACCTCGGGTAAGCAAACACCTAAGGAAGATTGGCTTAACTTTGTGGTTACGGCCAAGGCCAAAGCCAAAATAAAATCGGCATTAAAAGAAGAAAAAAGAAAAGTTGCCGAGGATGGCAAGGAGATCCTGGAACGTAAATTAAAATCGCTCAAGATAACCTACAACTCTGAGAACATACATAAGCTGAGCTACTTTTTTAAACTGGGATCAACCCAGGACCTTTTTTACAACATTGCCAAAGGCATTATTGATATGAAGGACCTGAAAGATTACCAGGCCTCAGAAAAGGTAATTGAAAACAAACCGCAGGACAAAATAGAGCATGAACAGGTACAAAGCCTGTTGCGCAACATTAAAACCAAAGACAGCGATATGCTGCTGATTGGTGAGGACATGCAAAAAATTGACTATAAACTGGCCAATTGCTGTAACCCTATCCCCGGCGATGATGTGTTTGGTTTTGTTACCGTAAGCGATGGCATTAAAATTCACCGTACCAATTGCCCTAATGCTGCTAAGTTGATGGCCAATTATGGCTACCGTATTGTAAAAGCCCGGTGGACCAACCAGCAGGAGCTGGCATTTTTAACCGGCCTGCGTATTACCGGCATTGATGATGTAGGCCTTATTAATAAGCTTACTACCGTAATATCACAGGATTTTAAGGTTAATATACGGTCAATTACGGTTGATAGCGACAACGGTATTTTTGAAGGCTCGTTAATGGTGTATGTTAACGATACGGAGCACCTGGAAAATCTGATCAAAAACCTGAAGCTGGTAAAAGGCATCACCGCGGTTAACCGTTTTGATTCGGTAATTGAAAAGGCATCTTAATAAAACGACAAGACATAAGGGGCTGTTTAAAATCAATTTTTATAATATTTTATGCTCCTGATGAAAGCTGTGCACGCGTGTCATTGTGGGATACGTTCTTTTATTTTTAAACAGCCTTTAAGAGCCCGGAAACAAGACATCAATAATCAGCATAAAAACATTTTTTGGCTATTAACTCTTGTTTCTTGTCGCTCGTTTCTTGTTTATATTCATTACTTGTAAATAATTAATAACTTTGTTCCCTTAATAAACTATTATGCCTCAACAGGATACTATAGCGCTGGTAAAAAAAATTTTCGAGGCTTATCTTGAAAACAAGAACCTGCGCAAAACGCCCGAGCGTTTTGCCATACTCGAAGAGATTTACTCGCGTACTGATCACTTTGATGTGGAGTCATTATATATCCACATGAAAAACAAAAAATACCGTGTAAGCAGGGCCACGGTTTATAACACACTTGAACTTTTGGTATCATGCGATCTGGTGACCAAACACCAGTTTGGTAAAAATATGGCCCAGTTTGAAAAATCATACGGCTATAAACAACATGATCATATTATTTGCATTGACTGCGGAAAAGTAGTTGAGTTTTGCGACCCGCGCATACAGCAGATACAAAGCATGATGGGCGATATTTTAAAATTCGAGATCAAACACCACTCTTTAAACCTTTACGGCAACTGCGTAAAATTAAGAGAGGGTAATTGTGACAGAAAAATTTAACTTTGCCTCCCTTAATATTATACTCTGAATTTATATAAATGGCTGTTGACGTATTATTAGGCCTCCAATGGGGCGATGAAGGAAAAGGAAAAATTGTTGACGTGCTTAGCGCAGGCTATGACCTTATTGCACGTTTTCAGGGCGGCCCTAATGCAGGGCATACTTTAGAATTTGACGGTAAAAAATTCGTTTTAAATACAATTCCTTCAGGTATATTTTTTAACAATACCATGAACCTTATTGGTAATGGTGTAGTAATTGACCCAATTACCCTTAAAAAAGAATTGGATAAGTTAAAGGATGCAGGGCATGACCTTTTGGCTAAAAAGAATTTGCTGATAGCTAAAAAAGCGCACCTTATACTACCTACCCACCAATTGCTTGATGCCGCCAACGAGAAAAAAATGGGCGATAGCAAAATAGGATCGACCTTAAAAGGCATAGGGCCAACCTATATGGATAAAACCGGCAGGAACGGCCTTCGCATTGGTGATATTACGCTTCCCGATTTTAAGGAGCGTTACCAGAAACTGGTTGATAAGCATGTATCCATGCTACAGGCATTATATGGTGAAGTTGCCGATTTTTCTGAGCGTGAAACCGCGTTTTTTGAGGCGTTAGAAGTATTGCGCCAGTTTCCGCTTGTTGACTCTGAACATCTGGTTAATAATTACATTAAACAAGGCAAAAAGGTATTGGCCGAAGGTGCCCAGGGCGCCATGCTCGATATTGATTTCGGGTCATATCCTTTTGTTACCTCATCAAACACTACTGCTGCCGGTGCCTGCACTGGTTTGGGTATAGCCCCTCAGCAAATTGGCGATGTGATAGGTATTTTTAAGGCATACTGTACCCGTGTTGGTGGTGGCCCTTTCCCAACCGAACTGGAGGACGAAACAGGCGAGGAACTACGCCGTACAGGCCACGAGTTTGGCGCAACCACCGGAAGGCCGCGCCGCACCGGATGGATCGATCTGCCGGCTTTAAAATACGCTATAATGCTTAATGGCGTTACCCAACTGGTAATGACCAAGGCCGATGTACTAAGCGGCTTTGATAAAATATACGCCTGTACCCATTACAACTACTTAGGCGAAAAAATTGATTACATGCCTTATGACATTTGCTCGGTAAGCCCTGATCCAATTTTGAAAGAAATTGACGGCTGGAAAGAGGACCTGACCGGCATTACCGAACTCTCTCAGATCCCGGCTAAATTACAGTCGTACATAGATTATTTAGAGGCCGAGCTTGGTGTTCCTGTAAAGTACCTTTCGGTAGGGCCAGACAGGAAACAAACGCTGGTATTGCATTAATTTATTACCTGTGTCCGAAAGCAGGTTGCCTGTGAGGACACAGGCAACGGGTAAATAATTCATAACCCTGATGCTTGTGTCCTCACAAGCATCAATTTTCATGGGCAACCATAATATTATTAAAAAGGCCGCTTAATGCGGCCTTTTTACTTTAGTTGATTTATTTTTGCATAGTGATTATACCGGTTAATGATCTGCCCGTTTTTAAACAAAAAGCCCTGCAATGGGCCTCGTCATTTGATGCGGTTTGCTACCTTGATTCCAATAACTTTACCGACCAGTACGGCAAATTTGATACTTTAATAGCAATTGGAGTAGCGGATGAGGTAATTGCCTATGCAGGTGATGCCTTTGAGCAACTGGAGGCTTTTCGTGAGCGCAACCCTGGCTGGATAACTGGTTTTTTGGGTTATGACCTCAAAAATGAAACAGAGCAGCTTACATCTGCCAATCCGGATGGATTGTTATTTCCTGATCTGTATTTCTTTGCCCCACAGCACCTGATCATTATTACAGGGGACCAGGTGCAGGTTGTTTCGGACAATTCAAAACATGTTTTTGACCTGATTGATCAACAGCAATTAACTGCTGCCGGCCCATTACCTGCCATCGGTTTAAAGGCGCGTTTTAGCAGGCAGGAGTATATTAAAGCGGTACAGGGAATACAAGAGCATATTAACCGGGGCGATATATATGTAACCAACTTTTGCCAGGAGTTTTTTGCCGAAAATGCCCGGATCAATCCGCTGGCTATATTTACACAGCTTAACACAGTTTCGCCCAATCCATTCAGTACATTTTTTAAATGGAAGGACAATTATATACTGGGGGCATCTCCCGAACGCTTCCTGGCCAAACGGGGCAGTAAACTAATATCGCAACCCATAAAAGGCACGGCCAAAAGGGACGCCGACACGCAAACCGACGAACTGATAAAGCAGCAATTGCGCAACCACCCCAAGGAGCTGCAGGAAAACGTAATGATAGTTGACCTGGTACGCAATGACCTTACCCGCTCGGCCAAACAGGGTACTGTTGAAACCACGGAGCTTTTCGGCATCCATAGCTTTAAGTATGTTCACCAAATGATATCAACCGTGATATGCGAATTACAGGAAGGGTTATCTGCCATACAGGCCATCAAAAACACTTTTCCGATGGGAAGCATGACCGGAGCGCCAAAGATTAGCTCAATGATGCTGATGGAGCAGTACGAGCGCAGCAAACGTGGTGTTTACTCGGGCGCGATAGGCTATTTAAGCGAAGACAATGACTTTGATTTTAATGTAGTAATCCGTACCCTCCTATACAATTCAGACAGGCAATACCTGTCGTTCCATGCAGGCAGCGCTATTACCTATCATGCCGATGCCCAAAAAGAGTACGAAGAGTGCCTGCTTAAAGCGCAGGCTGTACTGGAGGTTTTAGGCGGGTTAAAATAAGCGGTATTTTTAATAAATTAATGGTGGTGACAGTATTTTGTCAGTAGGGATAAATATGTAAACTATTGATTATCAGCACAAAGTTAATGTTCACGAGCGTTCATGTGTGTTCATATGAACACACTGCCCATAGTTAAATGTCAACTCGCTTTTGCATCAATTACAATTTTATTGCCCATCCTTACCTTAATATCCGACCCTACGGCAAAGAATGCCGAAACCGGTTCGTTTTTCAAATACGGCTCAAAGGCTTCACCATATAGCCCGGCAACATCGGCATCAAAAATATAATCTTTAACCGCGCCGGTTTGCCACGAAACATGCTCAACCTGGTACTCCATGGTACTTATGCTGGTTAGTTTGTTATAACCCCAGTAATGTTCAAGAATAAACTCTTCGGCGCTGCCGGCTTTAATATCCAGTAATTGATTGCTTGCTGTAGCACCAAGTTTATTCCATCTGTTGTTAAACTTCCACTCGTATAAAAAGCGGGTATGGTTGTCTTCTGTCAGGGTAACTGAGCTGCGCATAGGCAATGCCCGGTAGTGCTCTTTATACAACTTATTGGCAATGAGCGCTATCAGGTTTTTGGGTACAATTTCGCTTATAAACACGGCTCCGCGTTTCCATTCGGTGCCGTTAAAATGCCTTACATAAAAGCGCAGGTTTACCTCCTCAAAATTTACATGTCCCAACCATTTAATACCCAACACTTTGGTATCGGCAAATACAAACCCTACCATGCTTACCAGTGCTTTGCCCTGCCACAGATCAAGCACCGTGCCGGGCGGCAAATAAGCATCCAGCACATGCGGATCAACCTCATAATTGAGCATTACCAGGTTTTTCCACTGTGCTTTTAAAAATTGCCTTTTAGCCATTTTGGGAGGGTAGTAAAATAGGAACGATGAACCGGAAAAATGTAATTATGAGTGATAAATAGTGAGTAATAAACAGTAAATAAAGCTTTATCGATCAAATTTTAACATAATCCGATGCAAAAAAACACTACTTATCGTTCAAAACTCACCAAATTATTGCTCACTACTTTTTATAGTATTTCATTGCCTCAGGTATCCTGTTCTGAATATCTTGTATACGGGTAGCATCGGCAGGGTGAGTGCTTAAAAACTCAGGCGGGGTACCGCCTTTATTCTGGGCCGACATGCGTTGCCAAAAGGCAACCGCGGTATGCGGATCATAACCGGCCATGGCCATAAAGGTAAGTCCCAAACGGTCGGCCTCTGACTCCTGGTCGCGTGAGTATTTCAACAACAATAACTGTCCGCCAACCCCATAAAGCTGATTTATTACAGTTTGCGTGCCAGATGATTGATTATTGGTGGCTACTCCTACCCCGGTGCCTACACCCTCTACCACCATTTGTTTTGATATACGCTCGGCCGAGTGCCTTGCAATAGCGTGCCCAATTTCGTGGCCCATAACAACCGCAAGGTAAGCGTCAGTATTGGCCACCGGCAACAAACCGCTGTATACTGCTACTTTACCGCCTGGCATACACCACGCGTTAACCTCATTGCTTTGTATCAGGTTAAATTCCCATTGAAAATTGTACTGGTCGCCGTAACCGTTGTCTTTCAAGTAGCGCTCAATAGCAACGGCCAGGTTATTGCCTATCCGCTTAACACGCTGGGCATCGGTACCGCTGCTTATCACCTTTGTTTTAGGATCAGATAATAGTTGTTTGTAGCTTGCCGCGGCTGATTGGTTTACTTCGGCATCGCCAACCAGGCTTAATTGCTTACGACCGGTTAGCGGAACTGTTGAACAGGAAAACAATGCACAAATAAACATAAGTGCAATGGCAGGTCTTAATTTTTTCATAGTTATCAGGTAGTTTTTTTCTTAAAAAAATTAACTTTTGACTCTTTGCCTTTTAATAAGCGTTCGATATTTTTTTGGTGTGTTACAAGTATGAGCAGGCATATGCACATGCCATAAATAACAACTGACCTAATTGACGTGGGGAATATAAATGAAACCCCAATAGGATAAGTAAAGGCAGCTGCAATTGAACTAAGCGATACATACTTTGTAGCTAAAAGCACCACAACAAATACCACAACACATAATAAAGCGGCATGCAAATGAATAGCCAAAATCATTCCAAACAAAGTGGCAACGCCTTTACCACCCCTAAAACCGGCAAAAATAGGAAACAGGTGACCCATTACCGCCGCCACACCTAAGGCAAGGGCATAATTGGTATAAGCAATTGAATTTGAGGGGCCGGTAGTTGATACCCCTATAAAATAAGCGAGGTTGGTGGCTGTCCACCCTTTTAAAATATCAAGCAGCATTACGGGGATACCGGCCTTTTTACCCAACACCCTGAAGGTATTGGTTGCCCCGGCATTACCGCTGCCATATTCCCTTACATCAATATCGTAAAAAGCCAGTCCTATCCAAACGGCAGTAGGGATTGACCCGCAGAGATAAGCCAGTATGAGTGCTGAAACTGAATAAACGGTTATCATTTCCCTGCAATATTACAAAATTGATATGGTACTAAGTTTTTAATCATAATTTAAACGCTAAGCGTTAAATACTAACAGCAAAATCTTAAAATACTGATTCAAAATCCTGAGTTAAATGGTTCAGATCGCGGTATCAGACGGCTTTAAGACTCAGGTCCAAACTTTTTATTGAATGTGTTAAGGCCCCTACTGATATGTAATCAACCCCGCAATCAGCATATTCGCGTATATTATTAATAGTTATGCCTCCCGATGCTTCTGTAATAAAACGGCCCTGTATAATATCAACCGCCTGCCGCAGATCGGCAAAACTAAAGTTATCAAGCAATATACGGTTTACATGGCCTGTCTGTAAAACCTGATCAAGCTCTTCCAGGTTGCGCACTTCAATTTCAATAGCCAGTTTTTTATTATTGTCAATAAGATACTGGTTGGCGCGCTCAATGGCATATGCTATGCCGCCTGCATAATCAACATGATTATCCTTGATCAGTATCATGTCATATAAACCAAAACGGTGGTTAACCCCTCCGCCTATCCGCACGGCCCATTTTTCAAGATAACGTAATCCGGGTGTTGTTTTACGGGTATCTAAAACTTTGGTGTTGGTACCATCTAACAGATCAACTATATGGCGGGTTGTTGTAGCAATTCCAGACATACGCTGCATACAATTCAACACAAGGCGCTCGGCTATTAAAATACTTTGAGCGTTGCCTTCAACTTCAAAAGCTATGTCTCCGGGCTTTACAGCTGTGCCATCTTCTAAAAACACATTAAGTTTAAGCCCCGCATCAACAATGTTAAAAATTTCGGCTGCCAGTTCAATACCGGCCAATATGCCTTCGTCCTTTACTAAAAGCTTTGCCTTACCGGTGGTATTAGCAGGAATGGTTGATAACGAAGTATGATCGCCATCACCAACATCTTCCTTTAAAGCCTCAATTATAAAATGGTGTACTAATTCTTTATCCAAGTGTGTTACGCTTTAAGCCCCAAAAGTAACAACATTTTTTGGATGGGTAAGTTTTAGATGTACAGATTTTAGATATGCCGGTTATACCAGCCCGTTAGCAACATCGTAATCTGTGCGCATTTGAAATTTGCACACCTACTTCACTTTTTCGTTTTCAATGCGCAACTCAATAATGGTCATTTTGTTCTGCGTACCTTTCAGGGTAAACGCAACCCGGTACAACCCGGTATCGGTAGTTAAAATAAATACGCCCAGGCGGTAATTGGCGCTTGAATTTACCTTATGTAACAACTTAATGCTTTTGGGCTTGTTCTTCGCAAAAAAGTTATTTAGTATGATAGTAGCCTGGGCCTGTGAGTAAATATTCTCATTATCCATTATGGCTATCTCAATATTGGAGGCAAATGATTTGGCTAATTCCTTGGCGTTGCCCTGCTTTATCAGATTAGCCACATCATCGATCGGATCGGCAGAAATGACTGGCAATATGAGTAAAATAATGAATGATGGCAGGTAAATCAGCTTCATATAATAATGTATATAATACGCAAGTACATGGGTTACATTTTACTATAAAGACAATCAGCAGGTTTATTAATGATTTAATATACCTATAACTGTTTTTATAATCAATTATTATTAAAAATAGCTGATTATCATAAACCCGCAAACCGAAATTAAAAAAATAATCACATAAAGTACGGATTGCCTTTATATTTGCGATGTGGAAAATAAAAAGAAACTCGCATTAATTATTCTTGATGGCTGGGGTTACGGCCGTAACGATCAATCGAACGCCATACTTGCAGCCGATACACCTTTTTTTGATAGCTTGTTAACGCAGTATCCTAACTCAAAGTTAGAGGCATCAGGAACCGCGGTGGGCTTACCTGCCGGGCAAATGGGCAATTCAGAAGTTGGGCACATGAACCTGGGCGCGGGCCGCGTGGTTTACCAGGAGCTGGGCCGCATTCATAAAGCTGTTGATGATAATGAACTGCCAACTATTCCGGTACTTAAGGATGCCTTTGAATACGCCAAACAAAACAACCGTGACGTGCACTTTATCGGCCTCGTGTCTGACGGTGGCGTGCACTCCCACATCAGGCATGTTAAAGGCTTGTGCGATGCCGCCACGCAGCTGAATGTAAAAAATGTATATATCCACGCCTTTTTAGATGGCCGCGATACCGACCCTAAATCGGGCCTGGGCTTTGTTACCGAACTGGAAGAATATATTGAAGGATCAGAAATAAAGATAGCGTCGGCTATTGGCCGTTATTACGCCATGGACCGCGATAACCGCTGGGAAAGGGTTAAACTGGCTTATGACCTGATGGTTAACGGCCTGGGCGAAGCCACACAAGATATTACCGGTGCCATTAAAAGATCATATGATGAAGGCGTAACCGACGAGTTTATAAAACCTGTGGTTAAGGTTGACGCGGATGGAAAGCCGCTGGCTGTTATTAAAGATGGCGACGTGGTGATCTGTTTTAACTTCCGTACTGACAGGGGCCGCGAGATTAGCATCGCCCTTACACAAAAATCAATCCCCGAGTATAACATCCACCCGCTTGATATCCGTTACATCACCATGACACCTTATGATGAAACGTTTAAAAACGTGCAGGTAGTGTTTAACAAAGAGGACCTGACCAAAACCCTGGGCGAGATATTGCAGAATGCCAGTAAAACACAAATAAGGATTGCCGAAACCGAAAAATACCCGCATGTAACCTTTTTCTTTTCGGGCGGCAGGGAAAAAGAATTTGATAACGAAAAGCGCCTGCTGGTGCCATCGCCAAAAGTGGCTACCTATGATCTGCAGCCCGAAATGAGCGCGGCAGGAATACGCGATGCCATTATTCCTGAACTGGAAAGCGGCTGGCCCGACTTTATTTGCCTTAACTTTGCCAATACCGACATGGTGGGCCATACCGGGGTTTTCAGCGCGGTTGTTAAAGCTGCAGAAACTGCCGATGCCTGTACCAAAGCGGTGGTTGAAGCCGGTTTGGCAAATGGTTACTCATTTATTATCATTGCCGACCATGGTAATGCCGACTATATGATCAATGAAGACGGCACGCCCAATACAGCGCATACCACCAACCTGGTGCCCTGCATCATTATTGATAAAGACGTTAAATACGTAAAGGACGGCAAACTGGGCGACGTGGCGCCAACCATATTAAACATACTGGGCGTAGCCATTCCCCCGGAAATGACTGGTAATGTATTGGTGTAAATTAAAGCCAACAACCATAATAGCTGCCGTTTTTGGCGGCGCAATGCTGCTATCCGGCTTGCAGAGCTGCAAGCCGGATATTAAGCAAAGCGGCGGCGTATTAAAATATTTTGATATAAGCGGCTATTTCAAGGCCGATACCGCAAGGCTGCGAAAGCTGGATGTAGCGGTTAATAAAACGGTTACCCATAACGGCGTAACAGAAAATAAAACTGTGCATATTGCCAACTGGGGCCAGGAACTAAATCTCTTTATACAATCAGATATTAACAGGCCCGCCTGGAAAAACAGTTATAAAGTTCAAACTACCGATAGTTTAATAGTATACCAGGCCAGGTACCCCGAGCTGCGCACCACCCGCATAGTCATAAAAAAAGATAAGGAACAGGTAAAATGGGTGCTTATTTATAACCATACCAAAAACCTGCTGTATGAAACCCGCGAAAAACTAAGCTATTACCCTGATTCGGTTTACCTGATAGAAAAATGGCAAAAGGTAAAGCTTATGGGGCGCAACAATTATATCATTAAGGGTGTTTTGTCAACGAAGAAATAGTGGATCTGCAAACGCTATTTAATTCCTGAAAAGCAGCCTGAAATTCGAATTTGAGATATTGATTACCGAGTAAAATTTTTACTATCAGTGGCGGGCTACCGTATTTGCTGTAGCCTGTGATAATTTTGCTTTTGACTGATCTATCAGGTTTGCGATATCCATGCGGCCGGGGTTGTTGTTCAGTACTTTTTCCAGATCGGCTACAGAGGCTTTCAGCGAGTTTATGCCCCGCGTTCTGTCGTAAAAATGCGAATTGTTCTGCAATTTAAACATACCGTAATCGCGGTAAGCTATTCCCCGGTTTTGATAATACCTGTTATCATTAGGGTCGCCGTTTATAGATATAGCCTTGGTAAGGTCAACAATTGCTCCTAACAGGTAAAGTTCCTTATCGGCCGGCGCGGTCTGATTGTCCCTCCCCAGGTAAGTTTTGGCCCTCGCTCTATAATAGTAAGCACTGGCATCGGCAGGCTTAATGGCAATAACCCGGGTATAAGCCACTATTGATTTTTTATAATTATCGCTATGATAATATGAATACCCCAGCATCCACAATGCGTTGGCGTTGGTTGAATCGGTAATACATGCCCTTTCGAGATGTGACACAGCCGATCTGAAATCGCCATCCATCAGGGCCTGCTGGCCCATTTTTACATAAGCACTCTGTGCCGATGCTGATTCAAGCGAAGACATAATCAAAAAGGAAACGATGACCGATAACTTCATTTGCGATTAGTGATGAAACAAAAGCGGTATAATATTAACTAACATTATATCAAATTATTATGCCAAAAGTGCTTTTATCAAAAAAAATATTACCCTGTTAAAAAAACCAGGCGGCTATAGTATGACTTTTTTTCATATTTACCAATAAATTCTTATTTAATTGATAAACAAACCAGTAATTTGCAATAGCCATGCAATCAAACTATTACACTGCCAAATTGCTTGTTAATAATTATTAGCATATCTTGGCACAGGTCTTGAAACATAATAGGCCAAAGGTAATAGCCATAACTTTACCTATAATTAACAAGCCTGTAACTAATACGGGCTGACAACATGACGGTTTTTTTCTATATATAAAACATAATTAATGACTTTTGATCCATTTGATTTCAAAAATGCTTTACCGGTTATAAATGAAGACTCGGAGTTTTTTCCTCTGATGTCAACTGAAGACGAGGAAGAAATGAACAATGAAGAGGTGCCGGAGGTATTATCTATACTCCCACTGCGTAATACGGTTCTGTTTCCTGGTGTGGTAATACCAATAACTGTTGGCAGAGATAAATCAATTAAACTGATACGCGATGCCAATAAGGGCAATCGTATGATTGGGGTAGTTTCGCAACAGGATGTGGGGATTGAAGACCCTAATTTTGACCAGCTGAACAAAGTTGGTACCATAGCCCTCATCATAAAAATGCTGCAAATGCCCGATGGCAACACTACGGTTATCATCCAGGGAAAAAAACGCTTCTTTTTAAAAGAGCAGGTACAAAGCGAACCTTACATAAAGGCTACTGTTGAACCTTTTAAAGAAATAAAAGCAAAGGAAGATAAGGAATTTAAGGCCATGGTATCGTCTATTAAGGACATGGCCATGAATATTATACAGTTATCGCCCAATATACCGAGCGAGGCCGGCATAGCTATCCGCAATATTGAAAGCACTTCATTCCTTATCAATTTCATATCATCAAATATGAACGCTGATATGGTGGCCAAACAGCGCTTGCTGGAAGTGGCTAACCTGCGCGAAAGAGCCAACCTGGTATTGGAGCACTTGACGCTTGACCTGCAAATGCTGGAGCTTAAAAACCAGATACAAACCAAAGTACGTGTTGACCTGGATAAACAGCAAAGGGACTATTTTTTAAATCAGCAGCTAAAAACCATACAGGAAGAATTAGGCGGCAACTCGCCTGATCTGGAAATAGACAGCCTGCGCCAGCGCGGCATTAAAAAGAAGTGGGCAAAAGAGGTTAAGGATCATTTTGCCAAAGAGCTTGAAAAATTAACGCGCACCAATCCGGCAGCGGCCGACTATTCGGTACAGATCAATTACCTTGAACTGCTGCTTGACCTGCCCTGGAATGAATTTACCAAAGACAACTTTGACCTTAAGCGCGCTCAAAAAGTGCTTGACAAGGACCATTTCGGGTTAGAAAAAGTAAAACAGCGCATTATTGAATACCTGGCTGTGCTTAAACTAAAGCACGACATGAAAGCCCCTATACTTTGCCTGGTGGGCCCTCCGGGGGTTGGTAAAACCTCATTGGGAAAATCAATTGCTAAAGCATTGGGGCGCAAATATGTACGCATGGCCCTGGGCGGTATCCGCGATGAGGCCGAAATAAGGGGTCACCGTAAAACTTATATTGGCGCTATGCCGGGCCGTATCATACAATCCATTAAAAAGGCCGGTGCTGCCAACCCGGTATTTATATTGGATGAGATTGATAAGGTAGGCAACGATTTCAGGGGCGATCCGTCATCGGCTTTGCTGGAAGTGCTTGATCCTGAACAGAACAGCACTTTTTACGATCATTATGTGGAGATGGATTTCGACCTGTCTAACGTTATGTTCATAGCAACCGCCAACTCACTGAGCAACATACAACCCGCCCTGCTTGACAGGATGGAGATCATTGAAGTGAACGGTTACACCATTGAAGAAAAAATTGAGATAGCCAAACAGCACCTGCTGCCCAAACAGCGCGAGGCACACGGTCTCAAATTAAAAGACGTAGGCCTTAAATCTGATGTGCTTGAAAAACTGATAGTTGACTATACCCGCGAATCGGGCGTACGTTCACTTGAAAAAAAGATAGGATCAGTAGTTCGTGGCGTGGCCAAAAGCATTGCCATGGAAGAGGAATATAATGCCACGGTAAACAAAAAGGATATTGAAAAAATATTGGGCGCCCCTATTTTTGACAAGGATCTTTACGAAGGCAATGATGTTGCCGGCGTTGTTACCGGTTTAGCCTGGACATCAGTTGGCGGCGACATTCTTTTTATTGAAGCCAGCTTAAGCCCGGGTAAAGGCAGGCTAACGCTGACCGGCAGCCTTGGTGACGTAATGAAAGAGTCGGTAACCATTGCGCTGGCTTACCTGCGCGCGCACGCGGCTGATTTTAATATCAATCCAAAATTATTTGATCTGTGGGATGTGCATGTGCACGTTCCGGCTGGCGCAACACCAAAAGACGGCCCATCAGCTGGTATTACCATGCTCACCGCTTTAGTATCGGCCTTTACACAACGCAAGGTAAAACCAAACATGGCCATGACCGGCGAGATAACCCTGCGCGGCCGTGTGCTTGCCGTAGGCGGCATCAAGGAAAAAATATTGGCTGCCAAACGCGCCAATATTAAAGAGGTTATTTTATGTAAATCAAACCATAAGGATATTCTTGAAATTAAAGAAGATTATATCAGGGACCTCAAGTTCCACTATGTAACCGATATGCGCGATGTTATTAACATCGCCCTTTTAGATGAGAAAGTGAGCAATCCGCTCGATCTTACCGTTAAAGAGGACGAAAAAGCAATTGCAAATTAAAAAAAGAGGGGGTTAAAAATTGTTTTAACCCCTCTTTTTTTATGGCTTTATAAATCAGTCCAATTTTCTATATTAGGCGTTTATATATTAAACAACCTAATGTCGAATAAACTATTCCTAACTCTTATCTGCCTGTTTGGTACCATCAGCTTATTTGCACAAACACGCGGCCACGAATTTGCCATACAGTCCGACAATGATTCATTCCTGGGCCAGGGCTCAGACAGGTATTATACCAACGGCATCTTTTTTTATTACCGTAAGGCTTTAAAAACGGGTAATAGCAATTCCCTTCAAAACAAAGTGCTGGGCTTTGAAATAGGACAAAAGATGTTTAACCCACAATCGGGCTATGTACCAGATGCCACCTATATCGACAGACCATTCGCTGCTTATTCGTATCTGGGCTCAACCCTTAACTTACTGTTCAAAAACGAAAGTAATATTAAACTCAGCGCCCAATTAGGCATTGTAGGCCCGGCTGCAGGCGGTGAGCCAATGCAAAAGCTTATCCATAACACATTTGGTTTTTATCATTTAAACGGCTGGCAATACCAGGTTAAAAACAACGTACAGCTTAACCTCGGGGCCGAATACAATAAATTGCTCGCCAGGGCTTCATGGGTTGATGTAAGCTTAGCATCATACGCTAATCTGGGCAACGGATTTACCGGGGCAGGCCTGGGGCCGTTGGTGCGCCTGGGAAATTTTAACCAGCTATTCAATTCGGTGAGTACCCAAAGTACGGTATCCGCTGCAGACCAAACCGGTTTGCTGCATAAGCACGAGATATTTTTTTATTATAAACCGCAAATAAACGGTGTATTATATGATGCTACGATACAGGGCAGTCTGTTCAATAAAAGCCACGATGCCGGTAGTTTAGAAGTAACCCTGGATAAAAAGCCCTTAATATTTAGTCAGCAGGTAGGTGTGGCATTTACCACCAGCCGTTTTCTGTTTGATGTTGCAGCCATATTTCACACCCGCGAGGTGGAAGGCATGTTAAGATCACACCAATGGGGCAGTATAACGGGCGCATACCGATTTAAATAACAGGTATATTTTTTATGCCTCTGTACGCTTAAAATCTGCCGGTTTAATCATCCGTTCCCGCTCTGCGGTCAGCTTTTTTGGCGGAGTGTTTCTTTTTGCTGTCAAGCCGGGCGGCTTTAACCGCTTTACTTACTTTTGTAGGTTTACGCAGCTTAGGTTTATGTAGTGCGCGGTTTAATAGTGATATGAGCCTTTCAATGGCTTTTTCTTTGTTCAGGTATTGGCTGCGCTCTTCATCACAGATCACCTGTACCAAACCGTCTTTATTTAAGCGGTTTTGCAGCTTATCGGCCAGCTGTAACTTTTCTTCGGCAGTAAATAATTCCGAACCCTCAATATTAAACAAAAGCTCTACTTTGCTCGAAACTTTATTTACATTTTGCCCGCCCTTGCCACCGCTGCGCGAAGTTTTATAGGTAATCTCCTTTTGAAGATCTGATTTAGTAAGGTTCATATTTGGCAAAAATAGCTTTTTTGGCCAATGATCACCTGCAATAAGCAGTTCCGCCTCGTTACGGCGCTTGATCTATCCTATAAACTTTTGGGCGTGTACCCCAAAGCGGTTTAAAAAATCAACCCCCTCATCACTTGCCAGGCCTTTATACTCGGCGTATGATTTATCAAAATAAACACGTTTAATACCAGCCGAAAATATGAGGCGGGCGCAAGGCAAACAAGGCGATAAAGTTGTATACAGCGTTGCCCCATCCAATTTAGCACCGTTCTTCACCGCATACAATATGGCGTTCTCTTCGGCGTGTAAGGCGAGGGAACAGCTGCCTTTTGAATCGCGGGGACAGCCGGTTGCCGGCCATTCCTCGTCGCAGTTATGTGTACCGGCTGGCGGACCGTTATAACCTATGGAAATAATTCGGGTATCGCGGGTTAAAACAGCGCCTACCTGGGCCTTAACGCAGTGTGAGCGCTTGGCCAGGTCAGTGGCCAGGTTCATAAAAATATGATCGAAACTTGGTTTCATTTAGTTTACTGGTTCAATAGTTCAATGGTTCATTAGTATTGGCATAATGTTACCAACCAATGAACCATTGAACCAATGAACCATTGAATTAATGAGCTAAATATTAATGTCCGCCTTTTACTTCCACATGATCAAGGTCAATACCCTGGCTGCGGAGTTCGCGGCTTACTTTCCAGGCAAAGTATGCCAGGTAAGCAAACCCTAAAACAGGTACAATATACGAGAAGTGAATGCCGCTCATGCCTTTTATCAGGTTATTACTGCCATCGGCAATTTTACCCTGCAATGGAGGTATGATTGATCCGCCCAGGATCATCATGATCAAAAATGCCGAACCCTGGCTGGTATATTTACCCAGGCCGGTAATGGCCAGCGAAAATATAGACGGCCACATGATAGAACAGCATAAACCACCGCTAATGAAAGCAAATGTAGCTACCCTGTGAGTAGTGAATAAACCAATAAGCATAAAGGCAACACCCAGTAAGCCTAATACAGATAACGTACGTGTCGGTTTTTGCTGGCCAATAAAGAATGCCACAATAAGTACAGCAACGCAAATAGCATAAACATACAGGTTACTCACATTAACGCCGGTTATCGCATTTACCATCAATACCAGGCCAAATGCTACAAACGGAATAATAATATATAAAATGTATTTAGTGGATTTTGATAAATTGAAAGCACCGATAGAACCGGCAAAACGGCCGATCATCAAACTACCCCAATACAAGGAGATATAAGGAGCGATATCCGATTCATTAAATGAGCCAAACTCGGGCGTTTTCAATAATGAACCCATATTACTTTGTATGGTTACCTCGGTGCCCACGTAAGTAAATATAGCTATCATACCTAAAATTAATTGCGGATAATGCATAGCGCCCCAGCCTTCGGTACTGTTTTTTGCCGCGTAAATGGTACCCACAAGGGTAAATAGTATTATCGCTAAAGAAGCATACACAAAATATTGGCTTGGCATACCAATAGCGTTGCTTAAAGGATCGGCTGCAAGTATCAGTAAAAAGGCAACAAAAATTATAAAAAGAGGTGTATTTGCTTTTTTGCTTGATTCAATTTTTTCGTCGCTGGTAACTTTTGGCAGATTAGAGAACCAAAAGAATATGGCAACAGCTATAAACAAAGCGGCCAGCATATAATAAAGGTTATTGATAGACGATATTTTAACCTCGGGTTTTACTTCGGCATTCGCGGTGCCAAAAAGTACCACACTCACCACTATCGGGCCTAATAAGGCTCCTATATTATTGATACTACCGGCAAAATTTAAACGGTTTGAACCGGTCTCTGGCGGACCCAAAGCAACCACAAACGGATTTGCGGCTGTTTGCTGTAAGGAAAAACCAATGGCTATAATAAAGAAAACAGCAAGTATAAACCCAAATGCGCCACTCGCAACAGCAGGTATCATGCCTAAAGCTCCTACGGCTGATATAACCAATCCTAAAATAATACCGTTCTTATAGCCCAGTTTGTTCATGATATCAACTTTACTGGCTTGTGAAGCAAAATAAAGTATCAACGAACCAATGAAATATCCGCCATAAAAGGTAAAATCAATTAATTGCGACTCAAATTGAGTTAAACTGAAGTGAGTTTTACAAAAAGGTATGAATATTCCGTTTGATGCAGCTAAAAAGCCCCAGAAGAAAAACACAGTAATCAGCGTATACAATGCCGAACTATAATTTTTTTTATCGTTTTGTTCCATTATTTGATTTGGTTATACAGAATGTATTTTGAATGGCTAAACATAATTGAATTTTTGTAAAAGTTGCTATACTTTTTTAAATTAAATAAATCACAATTTTATGTTTCGTTGTTTAAAAGATAAAATTGCATATTCGCATGGTTCAAAGTTTGGAACATAAGCCTTACTAATGATAGAAGCTATTATTTCGGGAATAGGGATAGGATTTGTGTTGACATTTTTGACTGGCCCGGTCTTTTTTGCACTTATTAAAACCAGTATTGAAAAAGGCTTTCATGCGGGTGTTGCACTTGCTCTTGGGGTGGTTTGCAGCGATGTGGTGTTTGTAGGTGCTATTTTGTTTGGTTCGCAGTATTTTGATATTTCAAACCACGCTAAAACCGTAGCCGGTGTTGTTGGGAGTATTATATTATTTAGCGTTGGCGTACGCTACCTTTTTAAAAAAGGCGAGGTTAATTATGAAAATAAGGTACCATCGGGCATTAACCGTGCGGGTTATTTTTTAAAGGGTTTTTTGATGTGCATTTTTAACCCTACCCTCCTTTTTCACTGGATAACCGTAATAGGTACCGCCAGTACCGTGTTTCACGAAGGCGTTGCTCACCGATCTTTTAAAATTGCTGTGATGTTTGCCACTGTATTAATTGTGCAGTTTGGCATGGATACCCTGAAAGCCTTTTATGCCAATAAACTGCGCGATAAAATATCTGTTAAGCTGGTACACCGGCTTAATGAAGTAGCCGGTATAGCGCTTATTATAGCATCCCTGATACTGGTTGACAAACTGGTTACTCATTTTATATTCTCGGCTCCGGCGGTTAATTAGTATTAAAGTTCGGCGCATAGCAGAACCGGGAAGATCCTTCTTTTCCTGCCCTGTTAGACTGCCCTCTCTCCGTCAACAGATCGGCTTTCGATAAAACACATGATCTTGCAATACCGAAAACGTAATAACCCCAGCAGCTATTAAGCGCATTGCGATAGGCATAGTCGCCCTGTGTAGCATGCGGTTGCCACGCTGCGCGCAATGACATGGTTTTATCGGGGACTTTCGGGACAACAAAAAGACAACAAAAAGACAACAAAAAAGGCGATGAATCTGCATTCATCGCCTTGAATATTATATCCCTTTTCGGGGATTAGGGCCTTCATCTTACATGTATGCCCTTTGGTTTTTACCTTCCATCCAGTTAACAAAAGCACGGTTAACCACCTTGTTACCACCCGGGGTTGGATAATCACCGCTGAAATACCAATCGCCCGTATGATCAGGGCATGCGATATGCAGGTTATCCAATGTTTGATACAGCACCTGAACTTCGCATTTTATTTCTTTTGGAGTAATGATCTGTGCAATACGGTCAGAGATCTGCTGATCGGTAAACAACGAGTATATCTCTTTTACATAGTTCTGCACTTCTTCTTTCGGAAGTTTGGCGCTATCCTTACATTTTTGGTAAACATCAAGGATAATATCTTCGCGTTTCATTTCCTTTAACAAGCTGATGGCTGCTTCAAAAGCAACAAACTCACCCATGCGCGACATGTCAATCCCGTAACAATCAGGATAACGGATCTGCGGAGCCGAAGAAACTACCACTACTTTTTTAGGACCAAGCCTGTCCAGTATTTTCAGGATACTTTGTTTTAACGTAGTGCCACGTACAATTGAATCGTCAAGCACAACCAGCGTATCTGTGTCCTTTTTGATAAGGCCATAGGTAGTGTCATATACATGCGCCACCATCTCGCTGCGATCAGCGTCCTGGGTAATGAACGTACGCAGTTTAACATCCTTAATGGCTATTTTCTCAACCCGGGGGGCAAGCTGTAACACCTCTGTCAACTCTTCTTCACTTATCTTATCGCCAAGGCTCAGCAGCTTTTCGCGCTGGTATTTTTTAACATATTTATGTATTCCTTCAACCATGCCGTAAAAAGCAACTTCGGCGGTGTTAGGAATGTATGAGAACACGGTGTTTTTTATATCATGGTCAACCGAGTTCAATATTTGCGGACAAAGCAGTCTGCCTAATTGTTTACGTTCGCGGTATATGGATGCATCGCTGCCTCTTGAAAAATAGATCCGCTCAAACGAGCAGGCTTTCTTTTCCTTTGGTTCGCTAAACATGTCTTCGGTTATTTTCCCATTCTTTTTAACAATTAAAGCATGGCCGGGGCGTATCTCTTTAATTTCTTCAATAGGAATGTTAAAAGCGGTTTGTATAGCGGGCCGCTCAGAGGCTGCAACAACTATCTCATCATTATAATAATAGAACGCCGGTCTTATCCCAACCGGGTCGCGCATTACAAAGGCATCACCATGGCCCAGAATACCTGCAATGGTATAACCGCCATCCCAGTTCTTAGCCGATTTACGGAGTATCTTGGCTACATCCATATCATTGGCAATCAATTTACTGATCTCCACATTATCATCAAGTCCTTCACGTTTGTACTGGTCAAACAGGCCCTGATTTTCGGTATCAATAAAATGGCCCATTTTTTCGAGCACTGTAATGGTATCGGCTTTCTCTTTTGGATGCTGACCCAGGTCATAAAGTTGTTGTAACAGTTCATCAACATTGGTCATGTTGAAGTTACCTGCTATAACCAGGTTACGGGTCATCCAGTTGTTTTGCCTTAAAAACGGGTGGCAGCTTTCAATACTGTTTTTACCGTGAGTACCATAACGCAGGTGCCCCAATAAAACCTCGCCGGTAAAGCTTACATTCTCTTTAAGCCATTCGGTATCGGCCAGTTTTTCAGGCATTTCTTTCTGAATATCAGCAAATTTTTTCTGGATATATTCAAAAATATCGGCAACCGCGTTTGAGGCCATTGACCGGTGACGGCTGATGTACCGCTTGCCGGGCTCAATATCAAGTTTAATGGTAGCAACGCCTGCGCCATCCTGGCCCCGGTTGTGTTGTTTTTCCATTAAAAGATAAAGCTTGTTCAGGCCGTACAGAGCAGTTCCGTACTTTTTCTGATAATAAGACAGTGGCTTTAGGAGGCGGATAAATGCCACACCGCATTCATGTTTAATCTGATCGCTCATGATTTGGAATGAGGCTGCAAAGGTATCATTTTATAATGAACTAAGCCTACATCAATTGTCATTAAACGGTAGTTTGTGGATAAGTTAGCTTAACGTTAAATTTTTATACAGGAATTTATGCTAAAACAGTACAAAATCTCTCACAGATGCCGCCTGCTATTTAGCAAATCCCACCATCTGGTGTAATTTCACCGGATCATAAATCCTTCCCGCTTTTATCACAACCGAAACCTTACGAATATCCCGGATATTTTTCAGCGGATCGCCATCTACAATAATCAAGTCGGCTTGCTTCCCGGCTTCAATTGATCCGGTTTGTTTATCAACATTCATTACAGTAGCGGGCATAATGGTAGCCGTTTTTAAAGCCTGGGCAGGTGTAAGCCCTGCCTCCACATACAGCTCGAGTTCGCGGTCAAGACTGTAGCCGGGGAAACCCATATCAGTACCGGCTACAATGGGGATCCCTGCATCATACAACTTTTTTACAGCCTGCAGCATACCGGTCATTATAGGTTTCATTTTGGCCACTTTGTCGGGCTCGCCGCCCATATTCTTGAACAAAGCCTGCAATGGGAGCGGCAACTCATAAAATGCAGGTTCCAGCTGTGTGATATCATCCTTTACGTTACGAAAGGCCAGCTCATAAACCCCTATGGTTGGGTCAATAACTACGTTGTGCTGTTTAATAAAATTAATAGCTGCCTTACTTACAGAATCATCGAAGTTAACAGAACGGTCGGCATTTTTTTTCATGATGGCATAAACGTACTGCATATGGTTTACCATATTCATACCCGAATCAACACCTTGCTGCAAAGTCATCCCTTCGGGTATATGCCCTGTTACCGTGAGGCCCAAACGGTGTGCTTCGTCACAAATTACCTTTACTATTTCGGGCTTTGCCGAACTGTAGATCTTGATCTGCGCGAAACCATTCTCTTTGTAGCGGTCGACTGCTTTTATCGCTCCTTCTTTGGTATCCGCCTGTATAATCCCTAATGCCCTGGGGCCTTTACCATCAATAATGCCGGCTTTTAGTATATTGGGGCCTACCCCTTTGCCGCTGTCAATGGCGTTTTTAATGGCATTGATATATCCAAACTCGTTACCGCAATCCCTTACGGTGGTAACACCGGCGGCCAGGTAAGCCGGCCCCCATTCGGCCTGCTCAAAATGCGAGTGCATATCCCAAAGTCCCGGTAAAATAGTTTTACCCTTTGCGCTGATCACTTTTGCACCGGCGGGGATGGCTACAGTTCCGGCTTTACCGGTTTTGGTAATAACCCCATTGCTGATCAATACCACCGCATCAGGTATGCTTGTGCCGGTAGCTACATCAACGAGGCTGCCACCGGTAATCGCGATTGTTTTTTCAGTTGCATTGGTTTCGCCGGCAACCTTTGCAAACAGGCGCATGCCATAAGTGGCGGCCCTGCTGATAAGCTGTGGCAGCAGAGACTCATACTGGGCACGCATCATTTCCAGCTTATCTCCTTCCGCGTCGTTAGTGATCAGGCATATAAGGTTGCCTTTGTTATCTGTCCACACCAGTTCATACCCCCACACCAATCCGCTAATAGCAAACCTGTTAAATTGTATTGCTTTACCATCAAAATTTAGCTCGTCAGTTCCGTCCCTTTTAATTTGTACAGCGCCAAATGGCAAAGTGTGAATGTTTGCCGGTTCCTTGTGTTTTATCCAGTATTGCAGCAAGGCCTGCTGCACTGTACCTGGCGAGTATCCGGCTACCGGGAAACTTAAGGGCAATACCTTTTGCTTGTATGATGAATCATTTACGCTGATAGTTGCCTCATTGCCGCGTATGGTAATCTGATCATCAATGGTAGAGAACCGAGAAGTGCTGCCTTTTATGGTAAGCTCAAGCGGGTCGCCCGCCGGGTTTACCTTTAACTCGGCCTTTAAAGGTACAGGCGAACCACGGTCCACAAACTTAAAATCAATTGAGTAGTGAATGGCGTCTTTGTATTTATGCACATAGTAGGTCTCTTTGCCTATTTGTTGTTCAAATTTGTGCAAAAAGAAAATGCCGCTATCCGTTGGAAGTTCTGTTTGTGCAACCGCATTTAAAAATAATGCTAAAAGGATGATCAGTAGTACAGGCTTTTTCATAAGGAATAGATATAATTATGTAACAATATTTTATCCCCCTGCGTTACAATGAGGAAATGCAAACAAGGTTGCCATACTAACTTAGTTCAATAAGTTAAAGTATAAATAACCTGTTAAATATTTTATATTTCTAAAGGTAATATTTATTCGGGGATCTTTGTGTTTTTGGGCTTTGCACCTGTAATTTCAGTATTTCGGTTATATATATTCATATAATTATAGTATTTTTAGGCTTTTAACCTTATCACACATCTTGACCATGACATCAAATTCTACCTCAAAGCCATCATTCAGATATGACATAAATTTTTTAAGAGCGGTTGCTGTAATTGGGGTCGTCCTTTATCACTATAAGGTACCTTACTTTGCGGGTGGATTCTCAGGTGTGGATATATTCTTTGTCATATCGGGATATCTTATGACTCGTATTATTTTAAACGGGATTGATGCTGGTTCCTTTTCAGTATCTAATTTTTACGGTAGCCGATTAAAAAGAATTGTACCTGCTTTAATGGTAATGATATTAATTATTACCATTGTAGGATTCTTTATTTATTTACCACAAGATTATCAGCTGAACGAAAAAAATGCAGCATCCAGCTTGCTTTTTTTTTCAAATATGTATTACTGGGCACATTCGGGCTATTTTGATGCGGGAGCAGACAATAATATCCTGTTACACACCTGGTCGTTATCTGTCGAATGGCAATTTTATATGATCTATCCGCTTGCTCTGCTGCTTTTAAATAAAGTGGTTAAAAAAAGAACAAGCTTTACCTTAATATTTATAATTATTACCGTGCTCATCACATTAGTTGTGATATACATAAAGTACAATCCTAAAACTTTATTTTTTTATCTGCCGTTCAGGTCTTGGGAAATGATGGCTGGCGGTGTCGCTTTGTTAACTCAGGATAAGCTGAAGCAATTTAAATTTCGTTCGATTTTGGCATTTACAGGATACCTGATACTATTGGGTTGTATTGTTTTTCTTAACGAAGAAATGGCGTGGCCAGGTGTATTCACCATAATACCTGTATTTGCTACTTTTATTGTTATTGTATCAAACCAGAATGATTTTAAAATACTGTCAAATAACTTGTCGCAATTTTTAGGTAAAATCTCCTATTCGCTATACTTATGGCACTGGCCGATACTTGTTTTTATAAGTTATTATGGCTTAAAGTTTAATGCTATCCTCATTGTGCTATTATTGGGTGTATCTGTTTTATTGGCTTATTTGTCTTTTAAATATGTAGAGTCTGCTCGATATGTCCATAACAAAAGGATCATTTTTGCAATGACATTAATGACATTAATGACCGGTACTTTAGGATTTACATTATCTAATAAATTTCTTTTTAAATCCCAAGTGTTCGAACTTTCCAGTTATGCTACAACTCACATTGCAGAAAGAGATAAACAATTTGATCAAGGGGGCTGCTTTTTAAATTTATCAGTTACTCCGGACGGAAAATTTGACACAACACAATGTTTAAGCATAGATTCAAACGGAAGAAACTTTGTTTTGTTAGGAGACAGCCACGCAGCTCATTTTTCTCAGTCGTTCAAAGAATATCTTAGCAAACACCACGCGCATTTAATTCAAGCATCTGCCAGTTCCTGCTTACCTATAATTACAAAAAATGGTGGTACCAGTTGTTTTGATATGGTGCATTATGTTTATAATAATTTCGTAAAGAAAAATACCGGCAAAATTGATGGAATAATTCTTAGCGGCAATTGGACGAATTATTATGGAGAGCCGACGCAACTGGCTACCCACCTTGAAAACACCATATCCTTCTTAAAAAAGGTCGGAATAAAAACTATTATAATTGGGCAAAATGAGCTTTATAGTAAGCCTTATCCCAGCGTAATCGCATTACAAATGCAATACGATTTAACTAAACTTGAAACTTATCTACTAACTGCCCCTTATAAATTTGATGCTGTTTTGAAAAAACGGTTGCCGGATAATTATGTAAGTATTATCAATCAAAAATCTTCGATACCCGGTTTTTCAAAAAACAATGTACCTTATTTATTTGATGCTAATCATTTTACAAAATACGGCGCCGACCTTACTATTGATAAAATGGAGCAAAATCCTATTTTCAGAGACTTTTTTGATTTTAAAGGACATATCATTAAAACCGCTTCTGCATCGAAAACCATTCCTGCAATTGAAGAAATAGAAACTATTCAGTAGCGAAATTAACTATGATAGTACGCTTCACATACACAGTACAGATGTACTTTATCCCAGGATGTTGAGCGAGGGAAAGAATAAAAGTTGACAGATCAAATAACCTGTTAATATTTTATATCCCTAAAGGTAATATTTATTCGGGGCCCTGGGTCTTTGGTGGTTTTGGGTACCCGATGCATCCAGTTATGCTGCGTTTGCCCCTGCATAATTAGCAGGCTGCCATTACTAAGCGCTATAGATATCATGGCATTTTTTTTCTCCTTATGCTTAAATTGAAAAGTACGTGTAGCACCGAAGGAAGCTGATGCAATAACCGGATTACCGCTCAGTTCCTTTTCATCATCACTGTGCCAACCCATGCTATCCTCGCCGTTACGGTAAAAATTAAGCAGGGCCGAGTTAAATTGCTTACCACATTGTGCCTCTGCTGCCTGTTTTATTTTTAGCAACAATGGAGTAAAGGGCAAAGGAATGTTCACCACACCCGAATAGGTATATGACTGGTCATTATCGGCATACCATGACGTTAGCCGGGGAAAGTTTACCGATCGCCCGTAAATTTTCATCTTATCCTGTTTCCACAGAATAGTATGTTTCAGTTCTTCAAACAGATCATAAACGCCATCCTCCTGGTAAAAATTAGGATATAAGAATACCTCTCCATCAAACGGCAGCAGGTTTTGACGGGTGGCATTAAAAATGCTCAGCTGATTATCTGCGAAAAGATCCATTGTTATCTATTAAACGCTATATCGGTTTGACAAAAATTATGGTTCCGGGTTTAACAAAAAAATCCGGCTTTATAGCCGGACTCTCTCATTTATTTAATTAATTGGTTTGAAATTCAAATTATAGTTTTTCTCCATGCTGGCTGATATCTAAGCCCAGCACCTCATCAGCAGCCGAAACTCGTAACGGAGATATCATATCTGTGATCTTTAATAATAATAAGGAGCCAAAGAAAGAAAATATAGATACACCAATAAGGGCCACCAGTTGAACAAGGAATAAATGGGTTTCGCCAAAGAACAGGCCATTGCCGGTAGCATTGCCTGCATTTACGTGCTGGTTAGCAAATACGCCGGTAAGCAGCATCCCTACCATACCGCCCACACCATGACAAGGGAACACATCAAGCGTATCATCAATAGAGGTACGGGTGCGCCATTCAACTACCAAATTACTTACCACGGCCGATATGATGCCTATGGCCAGCGAATGTGGCACAGTAACATATCCTGCGGCCGGGGTTATGGCTACCAAACCTACCACGGCCCCGATACAGGTACCCATGGCCGATGGCTTGCGTCCGCGAAGCATGTCAAAAAATATCCAGGTAATACCACCCGCGGCCGATGCCGTTGTACTGGTGGCAAGTGCGGTAACCGCCAAAGCATTAGCGCCAAATGCCGAACCCGCATTAAACCCGAACCACCCAAACCATAAAAGCCCGGTACCTATCATTACATAAGTGATACGCGCGGGTGAATGATTGGCCTCGTTACGGCGTTTTAAATATAATGCAGAAGCCAGCGCAGCCCATCCGGCCGACATATGTACTACGGTTCCGCCGGCAAAGTCAAGCACTCCCAGTTTGGCCAGTATGCCGTCAGGGTGCCAGGTACAATGCGCCAGCGGCGAAAATATAAACACGGAGAACAGGCACAGAAATATAATATAAGAGTTGAACCTGATGCGCTCAGCAAATGCGCCGGTGATCAGTGCCGGGGTAATAATGGCAAACTTGAGCTGATACATGGCAAATAAAAGCAACGGTATGGTGGGCGCGGCTTTCCAGGTTGCGTTGCCCAGCATGCCTTTCATCATAAAATAGGTTGATGGATTGCCTATGATGCCAAAGAAGCTATCGCCAAAAGCAAGGCTAAAACCAAATATACCCCACATTACCGTAATAATTACCATACAAACAATGCTTTGCAGCATGGTTGATATCACATTCTTTTTGTTGACCATTCCGCCGTAAAAAAAGGCAAGACCGGGTGTCATGATCAAAACCAGGGCCGTTGACATCAGCATCCAGGCAATATCACCGGTATTAAAATTGGGGTGACCTGAATTTTTAAATTCAACCGAAGGAAAAACAAAAGTTAGGGTTAAAATGATAAGAATTACTAAGAAAGGAAAATACCGCTTCATTGAAAATATTAGAATTGTTTTGTAAAACGGCCTGAAAGTATGATTTTTATTATAAAAAAACGAAGAATGTTACCTTTTTGTTAAAAAATTACAAAAATTGAAAAATTAAAGGAAGCGTAGTACAAAATCAGGAAAAATACCAAGCAAAATCAATATAAAACTTATGAAGATTGATAAAATCAATAAATTATTAGTTTTTTTATGTTCTATTTCAACTATTTCTTTCCTTTTCAGAAATAAATTCAACGGTATCTTAATGTAGTAAAATAACGAAACTACTGTAGTTAACGCGCCGGTAGCCATCAGCAACAGTAACCATATACTGTGGGTTTGCTGGTAAACACTGTATACCTCCGAAAAAACAAACAACTTACCGGTAAACCCCGCGGTTACAGGTAAACCTGTTAGTGATATCAGGACTATTACAAAACAAACCGACGCAATGGGATACTTGAGGCCAAGCCCGCGGTAATCATTAATATCTTCGGCATTGGTTTCATTAGTAAAATAACTGGCCAGCATAAGCGCCGCAATATTGGCCAGCGCGTATACCAGCAAATAGTATGTTAAAGCAGATACACCCTGCAAGGTTAAAACCACCACAGCCATTAATGCAAAGCCGGTATGGCCTATACTTGAATAGGCCAGCATCCTTTTAACATTGGTTTGCATAACCGCGGCAAAATTACCCGCTATCATAGTAATAATGCCTGATATGGATAAGGCTATCCCTATATCAAAGCCCGTCCATTTGCCCGGAAGTATAAAGGGCGGCAAAAAGTTGATCAGTAAGGCAAAGGCCGCTATTTTGGGTACTGTTGACAGATAAGCCGTTATCGGCGTGCTGGCCCCCTGATACACATCTGGCACCCAAAAATGTACCGGCACAAATGATAATTTAAAACCAATACCTATTAAAACCAATATCACCGCGAATGATGTGCTTACAGAATTAACTTTTGACAGCTGGATAATGCTGTTCTGAAAAACTATATCCAACGAGCCGCTAAACCCATACAGCAGCGATATACCATAAAGCATAATAGCTGATGAGGCGGCACCGAACAGCACATATTTTAAGCCGGCCTCCGTACTGAAAGCATTTTCTGTACGGTAAGCAACCATAAGATATGATGCCAGCGAAACCATTTCGATAGCCAGGTAAATAGATAGTAAATTTACCGCCATCACCATTAAATGGAGTCCGAATATGGATGCCATAGTGATGGAATAAAGATCAGACAAGCCTTTGGGATGCGCTTTTAGCTTATTATCCCAGGTAAAATATAGTAACAGGATAAAGGACAGCAGATCAATGACCAGTTTAAAAAATATACCGCTGCGATTCAGCAATAGCATATTACTGAATATAAAATGCGATCCGTCTACTATTAATGTTACCTGCTGCAGATCTTTAAACATTATTATCACCAAACCTGCACAGGCAATAATACGACATAGTTTTGTTGATCGTTTACCAAATATCAGGTCGGTTACCAATATCACCATGAACAATATTGCCAGATAAACCTCGGGCATAAAATAGGTTATACTGCCAAGAATATTGGATAACTGACCGGATATATGGGGTAGCAGATCGTGCATTTATTTTTATTGGACTATTACCGATTGATTTTTAGGGTATTTAACCTGGTATTTTAACTGTACCTTTTTTTCGTCCTGCGAATTTAGCAGGAAATTCCATGAAAGCTTGCCTGTAAGGGCATCAAGTTTTGCACCCGACAACTCCTGGGGATCAACTTCAATGGCCGAATTTTGTGAAACCGGCATCTGATCCTCTACCAATAAGTTCACCGGTTGGGTTTTTCGGTTCTTTATACCAATAAGCCAATTACGGGTTTCTTTTTTATTGGAGCCAAAGTTTTGACGCTCAGTAAGGTCTTTTTGCAACGTGCGTGTAACCACAATATTTTTATCGGTTCCTAATGATAAATTCAACGTATCGGTGGTAGCTTGCGTATTAATAAGCGATTTGCCGATAAACGTACCTTCAAAAAACAGGTTAGCTTCGCCCGAAAGGAAATTATATTTATTCCAGTTTGTTAGCTGCGCGGTTAAAAACACATCGGTGCTCAGCTTGGGCGCAACAAAGTATTGATAAGTGGCATTCAGGTCAAACTGACCGATTTCCATGGCATATTGTTTCCCGTCACTCGGTACCGAGTATGGGTTAGTTATATCAAACTCCATGTTGGTTTGATTTTCAATAGGCTTAACCTCAATTGGGATGGATTGCGCATTAACACCAATAGAAGACATACCCCGTATCTGTATGCCAGGTACAGAGCCCACCAGGTCACGCTTCATTTGTGTTCCATAACCAATAGTTACTACTTCTGCTAATTGACTAACAGCGGGCCGGAGTGCGAGATTAATAACGGGCATATTGGCCGGCCTTTCCTCATTTTCATATCCAATATAACTGTACACAAGCGTTGAGTTACCTGAAGGGATCTGTATGCTATACCTGCCTTCTGCATCGGTAATTGTACCTATGGATGTTCCTTTTACCCGGATACTTACACCGGATAAGGTTTTTTTATCATCGGCCCCAAAAACGGCGCCGCTAACTTTAGTTAAGGAACTGGCGGCACCCGAATAAACCATGCCCAGGTTCAGGTAATTAGGGTTCAAATCCGGCTTGCTGCCGCTTATTGTTGGGTTGCCTGTTGATAAGGTAACCTTTATGTTTTTCCAGTCCTCCCCGCTTTGCTGTGATACATTGGCTTTGTAGATAATACTTATGGGGCTGTTCACATTTTTAGCCCGGATATCATATATTGGATACCAGCCGGCATTGTTCACTACATAGTTTAGGGTAAATGTAGATTGCAGCGCGCTTTTTGATGATACAGTTACCAACACGTTACTGGTTGCCTTGCTGTTGCCTTTGGCAACACTGGCTATTTGGTTGTCATATTTCTGCAACTCGGCATTTAAAATATCTGTCTGGTCATTTACTGCCTGCTGCTTTTTTTTAATATCAGTTAAACGCAGTGTTTGGAAATCAAGCGCCAGTTTTAGCTTTGCAATATCCAAATTGGCATTGCTGCCGTTTATTACCTGGTTTTTTGTCAGCATATTGGCTTCTTCCTGGTAAATGGATAACATGTTGTTTTGTAGGGAAATTTTATCTCTTATTTGTTTTTGCCGGGCCTGCAGATCAAGCAGTTGCTTTTGTTTGATCTCATCATTCAAAAAGTCGAGCTCCTGTTTAACCGAAAGTATGGTAAATTCCCCTCCGGCACTCACCTGCAGGCTCTGCACATCCATGCCCGACGAAAGGTTATTAAATATCAATGTTGATGTGCCTACACTAATGTTAACCTGTGCGGTACGGGTTATTTGAGCTCCGGTTAAAAACACCGTAACTTTTTGAACTTTTGAAGCGATCTTTTGCCCCTCTTCGGCTTTTGACGCGATCGCCATAAAAAGGAAAATGGCGGCGGTTAATAATTTTTTAAACATAATACTTTCGGTTAAATACATATCATCTGTTAATTCGCCCTTGCCGTATCTATCTGTGGCCGGACAAACTAAAGATGCATTGGTATGCATTTTTCCATAAAAGCATTTATGCTGAAACACGATAATTTATTTAAGCTGTAAAAACTGGATGAGGGTAAGTACCGAATCATTGATCTTCTCAAAAACCAGCGAAGGCATAATACCTAAAGCTAAAGCAATTATAGCAAGCGGTGCCAGCGTCAGTTTTTCGCGCAGGTTCAGGTCAGTCAGGGCTATTTTCCAAACAGCGCCACCTTTTAATGATTCCGGACCGAAAAACATGCGTTGAAGGGTCCACAAAAAATAGGCTGCGCTTAACAATATCCCAACCGCGCCGCAAACAGCCATCCAATAAGGTAGTAAGCCATTTACCGTTGGCGATTTAAATGCTCCGGCCAATGAGAATGCTTCGGCCACAAATGCCGAAAACCCCGGTAAGCCTAATGAGGCAAAAAATGCTATCATTACAAAAGCAGTATATTTTGGCATCAACGTGCCCAATCCCCTGAAATGATTAATACCTCTGTCATGCACCCTGTTATAAAGTACCCCAACCAAAAAGAACAGCATAGTTGATAAAAACCCGTGACTTACCATTTGCATTACCGCTCCGCTGATACCCTCGGCGGTTTGCGATGCAATGCCCAACAGCACAAAACCCATATGTGATACGGAGGAGTAAGCTATCATCCGTTTCAGGTCGCGCTGGGCCAGGGCGTTAAAAGCACCATATAAAATAGAGATCACCCCAAGTAAACCCATCCAGAAAGCACCGGAGGTGGCTACATCCGGAAAAATACTGATACAGATACGTATAATGCCATAACCGCCTATCTTCAGCAAAATACCTGCAAGAATGATAGACACCGGCGTTGGCGCTTCCACATGCGCATCGGGCAGCCAGGTATGCAATGGCACTACCGGCACTTTAATAGCAAAAGCAATAAACAGTACCACAAAACCAACTGTACGCGCGGGTATTCCAAATATGGTTTGATGCGCCGCTACGGAAAAGACAGAAGTTGCACTGTAATTGGCCGGGTTCATCATCTGCACCATATTGAAGGTATGGTTACCGGTAGCCGGGTCAGTAACAGAAAGGTACAACCCAACCATTATCAGCAGCATAAACACCGAACCGAATAATGTGTACAGGAAAAACTTGATGGCCGCATATTCCCTTCGGGCACCGCCCCACATTCCGATCAAAAAATACAGCGGCAGCAGCATCAGCTCATAAAACAGGTAGAACAGGAAGAAATCCAATGCGCAAAACACACCGATAACTGCCATATCCAGCAGTAAAAACAACAGGAAAAAGCCTTTCAGGTTACTTTTTATTTCCCAGGACGATAGCGTGGCAATAACCAGTACCAGCGATGTCATGACCAGCAGGGTGATAGACATGCCATCAATACCTACAAAATAATCTATCTGCATTTTGCCCATGCTGCCCAGGTTAAGGGATATCCAGGGGAGTTTTTGCACAAACTGGAACTGATCTTCATGATTAATACCACCATAGGCTGCACCGGTTTTAAAATTCAGGTACATCCATATGCTGATGCCTAATTGTATTAGTGTAGCCAGCAGCGTAATATATTTAAAACTACTGCGCAATGATGATGGCAGCACCATTATAATAATGCCGAACAGTACAGGTACAAGTAAAAGCAGGGTTAATATATTCATCAGGTTCAGATCAGTATTTTTAAAATAAACAGCGCCAACACTATAACCAGCATACTAAACAAATAGTATTGTACTTTGCCGCTTTGAAATTTACGTGCAAAATTGCCAATACTTTGCACTATTGCCGCCATTAAATGCAAAAATCCGTCAACAATATGGCGATCTGTCCAGGCGGATAACGTAGCAATGAAACCGCTTATACGCGTTAGCCAATGCAGTAAACCGTCAATAACCTTACGGTCTACCCAAAAGCAGGCACTGCCAAACCACAATACCGGTTTAACAATGATGCGTTTATAAATATCATCTATATACCATTGATTGTATGACAGGCGATAAAAAAAACCGCTTTGCGGAAATGAAAAACCATTTGGCTTGATATAAATAGCATAAGCCGCATAAAGCACAAATAAACTTAAAATGTTTACGCCTGCCGGAATAATAGTATGATAGATGTTTTCGCGAACCAGAAAGTTGGATGGTTTTAACCCATTGAATAACCAGGCTTGTTCATATAACAGCGGATGAAGTGAAAACAGCGGAAACAAGCAGCAGATAGCCAGTAAGGTCAACGGCACCTTATATTGCCAGCCACCATCGTTGATGTGCAGCTTAATATCAGGATAGTTTTTTAGCAACCTCAATTCGCCAAAAAATACTTTTACTATGAGCCGGGCCACATAAAATGCGGTAAGCCAGCTGGTGAGCAAAGCCATAACCGGGATAATCTTAAACCAACCAGCCCTGCTTTCGCTCCATTCAAATGCCTGGATCAGGATGCCATCTTTTGACAGATAACCAGATGTAAGCGGCAAACCCACAAGGGCCAGACCACCAACTATAGCAATAATAAAAGTAAGCGGCATTTTTTTACGCAGCCCGCCCATAACTGATATATCCTGCGGATCTATATCCAGATTATTATCTTCCTTAACATGCTGCATCTGGTGGATGACGATGCCGGCAACTAAAAACAGCAGGCATTTAAAAAATGCGTGTGTCGCCAAATGAAACAGTGACGATGCATAAGCCCCTACGCCCATAGCCAATATCATAAAGCCTAACTGCGATATGGTAGAATAAGCAAGGATCCGTTTTAAATCGTTTTGGGTAAGGGCGATGGTGGCCGCCATAAAAGCCGTAAGACAGCCAATAACAGCTAAGACCGTAAGCTCTGTTTCTGTAAACATAGGGTATACCCTGCCCAATAGAAATACTCCGGCGGCTACCATGGTTGCCGCGTGGATCAATGCCGAAACCGATGTTGGCCCCTCCATAGCATCGGGCAGCCAGGTGTGTAACGGGAATTGGGCCGACTTAGCAGCTACCGCTAAAAAGATACCTCCGCAGGCAATATACTGCCATAAGGCCGGTAATTGCCCGGTTGGCGCAACCCACAAGCCATTGTTGATGACCGACTGCGCAATTAAGCCTTTTTCGGCAAAAAGCTGGTCAATATCAAAAGTGTGGTATTGGGCAAACAGAATAATGATAGCCGTTAGTAAACCAATATCACCAATGCGGTTCATGATAAAGGCCTTTTTGTTGGCCTGTACGGCTTTATCTTTAGTAAACCAAAAACCAATGAGCAAGTATGACGAAAACCCAACCAGTTCCCAGGCTGCATAGAACAACACCAGGCTATCAACCACCACCAGGGCCAGCATACTGAAACAAAAGAAACTGAGATAGGTAAAATACCGGGCGTATCTTTCGTCATGCTTCATATACGCGGTTGAATAGATGTGTACCGGCAAGGCAATTAACGATACCAGCAATAACATGAATGCCGAAAGGTTATTTAATAACATCCCGGCAAAAACCTCGGTTTTACCAATGGTAAACCATATATGCTGCGCATGTACCGGCTGAATATTCCATACCCCCACAAAAACTTTAGCCGATAATACACAGCTCAATAAAATGGCTGTGGTAGATACCCAACCGGCTGCTTTACTTTTTACCGGCAAGCAAAAGTTTATTAAAGCAGCAAGAAGCGGCAATGTTACGGCCGCAACAGTATAATTTAATATTTGTATGGAATGTAAAAAGCCTTCCAATTTATTTTGTTATGATAATTGCTGTATGTTCATTCATCGTCATATGCTCTATGCAGTTATCCTTCAATCCCGCAGTTTATTAATATCATTCGGATCAATTGTTTTATACCTGCGATATACATTCAGTACAATAGCCAGTGCCACTGCAGTTGTGGCCGCTGCCAGTACAATGGCAAACAGGGCGAATATCTGGCCGCTGTTGTTGGCTTTATCATATTTGCCAAAGGCCACCAGGTTTAAAATAGCCGCGTTCAGTATCAGTTCAATCCCTATCAGTATCTGGATAGCGTTATGTTTAGATATGATCATATACAAGCCGATACAAAACAATGCTACGCTTACTACCATAAAATCGGTGAGTGTGATCATGCCTCGCCCTCCTTACGCGACAGGTGGGCCGCCCCAACCAGCGCCATCAGCAATAAAACAGATATCGCCTCAAAAGGCAGCAAATAGCGGGTCATTAAATTAATGCCGATATTATCGATCATGACCGCATTTGGCGTTATCTCATTATTAAGGCCGACCGACTCTTTTACCCATTGCAGGTTATCGGCGTCGGCTTTTAAAACCACGTTGAACAGCACAATAAAAAACAGTGCTGCTAAAAGCATGGCGGGTAGCTTATTGAGATTGAGGAATTTCCCCTCCCGCTTTTGCAAAACATTCAGTGTTTCTTTACCCGACAGCATAAAGGCGAACAGGATGAGCACCAATATGCCACCTACATAAATAACCACCTGTGTTACGGCCACAAAATCGGCCAGGGCAAGTACATATAGCCCGGCCAGGGCAAACAGGGTCACAAAAAATACAAATATGCTGCGTACAAGATTTTTACTTGCTGCAGCATACAATGCCGAACCAATTGCTACAAAGCTTAAAAAATAAAAAAGCAGGCGCGCTAAAGTCATGCCCCGCCCTCCTTTTTTTGCATGGCAGCCTGTTTAGCGGCTTGTTTTTCGGCCTGTTGTTTATCAAACAGGGCGCGTTTTTCGGCAGCATCCTCCGGCGACATGTCTGAGAACTGATAGGTGAGATCACTCAATTGGAATACCGTTTTATCGTACTGATTGGTCATTACAATGCACTCCGTAGGGCACACAATAGTACACAAGCCGCAGTACATACATTTGGCCATATCGATATCAAACTTGGCGGCATACAGACGCTTGGTTGTACCATCAGATGTTTGGCCAATGGCCTCAGTGGCTTTTATAGCTTCAATATCAATGCAATTAACCGGGCACACTTTGGCGCAAAGATCACATACTATGCAATCATCCATTTCCACATCCAGCTGGTAACGGCCAACTTCGGGCACGGGCAACTGCTGTTTGGGGTATTGTATGGTATTGGTGCCTTCCAGTTGTTTAAAATAATTGTCGTCGCTCACGGTAATGATCTTCCTGTCGGCATTGGACGCGAAAAGGTGCTTCACAGTAAGGCTTAAACCTTTCCATGCCGTTGCAAAACCGTTAATTACTCTTTTAAACATTTACCGTTTGTCCGTATTACTATGTTGATTTATATAATTTTTATACTTCTTATCTTTTTTATCTCTTATCCGCTGATGTTGTGCTTCATCTTCTCACCCTGTTTCCAAAATCCCCTTACATCAGCCATAGCCTCCATATGCCTGATATGAGCATACATACAAAGGCGAGCGGGGTTAATACTTTCCAGCAAAGGTTCATGAGCTGATCAACCCTAAAACGGGGCAATGTCCACCTGATCCACATTTGCACACCAACCAGGGCCAGTGTTTTAAGGCTTACCCATAAAATGCCCCACGCCATACCTGTAGTCCAGGTGGCCAAATGTACGGGGCCTATATTAGGCAGCGGCGTATTCCAGGCCCCCAAAAACAGGATCACCCCGATCATGGATACCAGGAACATCATAGAATACTCTGCCAAAAATACCAGTGCAAACCTGATACCTGTAAATTCTGTATGGAAGCCTGCTACCAGTTCCGACTCGGCCTCGGGTATATCAAACGGGGCACGGTTGCTTTCGGCAAGCGAGGCTATGAAATAAATAATAAATGCAATAATGAGATGCGGTGCCTGGAATATATTCCAGCTAAACAGCCCTCCTATGGCTGACACATCCCAAAAACCGGCGAATTTTATCTTTTCAACTGATAAAATGCCCTGTTGTGTGGCAACCTCCTGTAAGTTGAGTGATTGCGCGATCATTACTGCTGATATAATAGCAAAACCCGCAGGTATTTCATAGGAAATGATCTGCGCGGCCGACCGCATGGCACCTAAGATGGAATATTTATTGTTTGATCCCCAACCGGCCATCAGGATGCCCAGGGTTTCTACAGAGATGATTGCGAAAACATAATATATACCCAGGTTTATTTTTGAAGGGATAAGTCCGGGTGCCCAGGGCAATGCGGCAAAGCCCATATAAACAGCAATAAAAATTACAGCAGGGGCCAGCATAAACAGCCATTTATCGGCAGCGGCGGGAATGATCAGCTCTTTCTGGATCATTTTCAATATATCGGCCAGCGTTTGAAGTGAGCCAAATTTACCCGTTTCAGTAGGGCCCAGCCTGTCTTGTATAAACGCGGAGATCTTACGCTCGGCATAAACCCCAAACAGCGCAAAAAAGGCCGAAAAACTAAACAACCCAACAGCAACAATAAAATATGTAAAATAAAAATTCAAGGGTTCGTTTGCTTTAAATGCAAACTTAATAAATGTTATAATATTTTAGGCGATAAGTTATATTAAGTTGGTGGGATTTATAGGTGAACGACTTATCACCCGAGGGAAAGATGAGGCAACAAAAACCGCTTCCAGGCCACTCTATCATTCATTGCAATTGTTAGTAAGGTTGAATTTTATGGGAAACTTTTTATTTATAACCCTAAAATGCACAGTGCCGGGATGTAACATAAAACCCTTGTAGCGTTCATGTTCACGCGCATGAACACCGTGAACATTCATGAACACCTGATAATCAATCACTTGAATTTTAGACCCTAAAAAGTTAACTACACTTTACCAAATCATTGGCTGATATGAAGGTTGATTTTACCGGTGCCGAGAAAAATAAGGAAGCATGGTGGTCAAAATCAGCCGTATCATCAGTAGTAGTATAAAATTTGTTAACTCCGTTTTTGGTCAGCTTTGTTTCTATTTCAGGGTGCCTTGTTAAATAATCAACCAGGCTTTTAGCTACAATGTCTCCTTGTGCCACCACTTTAATATGCGCAGGCAGGCTGGCTTCTATTTTTGCCTGAATTAAAGGATAGTGGGTACAAGCCAACAAAATAGTATCAATTTGAGATGATTGCTTCATGATCTGATCAAGATACAGTTTCACAAAATAATCGGCCCCTGGTTGGTTATACTCGCCGTTCTCAATAAGCGGAACCCATAGCGGACAAGCTTGCTGATGGACTTTAACGTCTGGAAAAAAGTTTTGGATCTCCAAAAGGTATGAGCCGGATTGTACTGTTCCGGTTGTGCCCAGTACGCCAATTTCTTTTGTTTTGGTATAATCGCCAATAACTTCGGCAGTGGGGCGTATTACACCCAGTACCCTTTTTTCCGGGTCGGTATTTTTAAGATCATGCTGCTGAATAGTGCGCAATGCTTTGGCTGATGCTGTATTACAGGCCAGTATAACCAAAGGGCACCCTTGTTCAAAAAGCCACTGCACACACTCCCAGGTATATTGATGAATGGTGTTGAACGAGCGGTTACCATAAGGCGCGCGGGCATTATCGCCCAGGTAAATATAATCGTATCCGGGAAGCTGTTCAATAATTGATTTAAAAACAGTAAGGCCCCCAAAGCCTGAGTCGAAAATACCAATAGGTTGCTGATGCATATGTACAAAAATAAAAAAAGCGTCCCGTAAATACAGGACGCTTTTTTTAAATGACTAATAATTGATTTTACTTTAACCCTAATTTAAGTTTTACAGCTGCCATCAGGTCATCAGCATCTGGTGATACCAATAAACTTACCTGTGAAGAATCTAACACATAGGTGTATCCTTTTTCTTTGGCAACAGCAGTTACAGCAGCAGTAGCTTTATCAAAAAGCGGTTTACCCAGCTCATTCTTTTTAGCTTCTACTTGTTGCTGAGCTGTATTTTGATAATCCTGCATACGTTTTTGTATATCCTGTAACTCAGTGGCTTTTACCGTACGAACAGCATCAGTCATGGTAGCACTGGTTTTCTGAAATTCAGTTCCCTTGGTGGTGTACTCATTATTCATGGTGGTAAGCTGATCAATAAATTGTTTTTGATAAGCCTGAAGCTGAGTTGAAATGGTTTTGGTTTCTGGCATCAAATCAATCAGCTGGTTAAAATTAATATGCCCAATTTTGGTTTGCGCATTGGCAAAGTTGCCCGCAAATAAAATACCTACCGCAACTAAAGCAACTTTAAATAGTTTTTTCATTTTTCTTGTCCTGTGTTTAATAATAGTCTGTTTATTTATTGGAAAATTTATTTAGCAAATACTCCGGGTTTAAGCCCTAATTTTGTTATAACATCGGCACTTTTATCATACCGCGGATTAGCATACAGCATCATTACTTCGCTGTTTTTATCAAATACCATATCCAGGTTATCACCTTCGGCAACTGCTTGTACAGCTTTAGACACGCGATCCTGAATTGGTTTAATTAAAGAACTACTCTTTTGTGAAAGCTCACCATCGGGCCCAAATTTTTGGCGTTGAAAATCCTTGGCGGCTTTTTCTTTATCTACAATTTCGGCTTCACGGCGTTTCTTCATATCGGCTGTCATCAAAACCTGATCGGCCTGGTATGCTTTGTACAACCTGTCGATCTCCTGAAAACGCCCGTCAACTTCTTTTTGCCATTGATCAGATAATGCAGCCAGTTGCTTTTGCGACGATATATATTCAGGTATATGTTTTAATATATACTCCGAATCAACGTACGCAAAACGCTGTGCGTAAGCCCCTGTGAATGCTGTTAACGTTAAAAACGCTATTAAAATTATCTTCTTCATAAATCGCAGTGCAAATTAATTAAATCCGCCGGATAAACTCTGAGAAATTGTAAAATGGAACTGTCCCCTGTTTGCGTCAGGCTGACCTGGTATTTTATCAAATCCGTAGCCATAATCTAATCCAAGCAATCCAAATATAGGTAAAAATATTCTCGCGCCAACACCTACTGAACGCCTAACATTAAACGGATTGAACTGGCTGAAATTATTCCAAACGTTACCACCTTCGGCAAATGCTAACAAAAATATAGTTGCCGATTGGCTTGCAATAACAGGGTGGCGCAACTCAAGCGTGTATTTATTATAAATGGTGCTACCTGTATTAGTATTCTGATTTTCGGTTGAACCTTCGGGAACGATGGAGAAGTTTTGATAACCCCTTAACCCGATAATTTCACTACCCTGCAAAAACTGATAGCTCTGCATACCATCACCACCCAGCTTAAAGCGTTCAAATGGCGACGGGCCTACGTCTTTATTATACATACCCAGGAAACCAAACCTCACCTGCGACATCATAACAAATTTACCAACCAGCTTAGAGAACCATTGCGCGTCGTATTTAAATTTATAATACTCAACAAAGTGGTAACGCTGCTCGGGCGTGGCGATCTTGTAATTGATGCTGTTAAATAGTGAATATGGTGGCGTTGCCTGTATGGTGAATTTAATATTTGAACCCTGTGTAGGGAAAATAGGTGCATCAATAGAGTTACGGGTTAATTCCTGCGTTAACTTGATATTGTATGATGTACCGTTGGTAAACAGGTAACCAGTGTAGTTATCCAGGTTATAGTGGTCAACATTTAATGAGTAGTTTAACTGGAAGTAGTTATCTGGCCATTTTAAGCGTTTACCCAATGTTACACCTACACCATTTATACGCAGGTTATTATAGTAAGGGCTTGATTTAGGATAATACTGCCCGGTTGAGCTGCCTTGTGTGTATGCTGATAATGCAAAGTAAATAGGCTTTTTGCCGCCTAACCATGGCTCAGAGAATGTGAACGAGAAGTTCTGATAAGTTCTTCCGCTCGACTGACCTCTTAAGCTTAATTTTTGCCCGTCGCCTTTAGGCAGCGGTTTATATGCTTTCAGGTTAAAGATATTCCTTAAGGAGAAGTTGTTAAAAGTAAGCCCCAGTGTACCCACCAGCTGCCCGCCACCAAAACCACCTGATAGTTCTATTTGGTCAGACGGCTTTTCAACCACATTGTAAACCAGGTCAACTGTACCATCCTGCGGGTTAATGTTAACAGGTTTTGGTTCGGTTTTTTGCTCATCAAAATTACCCAGCTGTCCAATTTCGCGTGAGCTGCGGATCAACAGCTCTTTGTTGAATTTTTGGCCCGGTTTGGTTTGTATCTCACGCATAACCACCTTATCGTTGGTTACATCATTGCCTTTTAAACTTACGCGGTTTATGGTATACTGCGGTCCTTCATATACACGTATATCAAGGTCAACCGTATCGTTATAAACTTTTACCTGTACCGGGTCGGCAGTGTAAGTTAAGTAACCGTCATTCAAATAAAGTGATGAAACATCATCATTACTTGGGGTTGGCCCAACAAGTCGCTTGTTTAGCTCATCCTCGCTAAATACATCTCCTTTTTTAACATGCAGTATCCTGTTCAGCAGCTCGGTTGAGTATTTGGCATTGCCAGACCATTTGACGTTACCAAAATAATATTTAGGCCCTTCGTAAACTTTAAGCTTTACATTAACGGTTTTATCATCGTGGCTCCAAACGGAGTCGCTCAAAATTTCAGCATCGCGGTAACCTTTATTTTGCATCGCTTCAACCAGGTTTTGTTTATCTTCTTCATACTTATCCTGTTTGAATTTTTTTGAGCCAAATAAGTTATACCATTTTTTTTCACGGGTTTTTTTCAAAAACTTCTTCAGCTTGCCTGCGCTAAATGCTTTATTCCCTTCAAAAATAACTTCGTTTATTTTAACCTTTGTTTTTTTATCAATAGCAACGTCAAGTATTACACTGTTGGCATCTCCCGGATCTTTACGCTGTGTAAGTTTAACAGTAGTATTTAAAAAGCCCTTTTCGCCAAAATGCTTTTTAATAATAGCAGTAGTTGTATTTATTAAATTTTCATTTACAATTTTTCCTGTCCTGTCGTTCAGTTTTTTCTGTACGTCCTCAATTTCACCTTTACGAATGCCTGTGATGTGCATACGCGATAAACGGGGCCTCTCAGATACGGCAATTTCCAGGTATATGGTATCCTGGTTAATTTTAGTAATGTTTAATTGAACATCGTCAAATAAGCCCTGTGAGTACAGGGTTTTTATAACTTCGGCATTACGCTCACCCGGTAGGTTAATACGGTCGCCTTTGGTTAATTTTGAAAGCTGGATCAAAATATCCTTATCCAGATACTTTGCTCCACTAACAGAAATGCCCCCAATAATATAGTCCCGGGGATTAAGATAACTTAAACTATCAGCCGGTATCGATTTTGTCAGTGGTGGTCTCTGCATATTGGAAACCTGGGCAAACGCCGCGGTACCAAAAACAGAGAAAAAAATAGCAAAAAGAAATTTATACATTCGAATATTTTAGTGGGCTAAAAATAATTTATACAGTTGTTAAAAAGTGTTAAAAGTAAAAATTTAGTTCACTTGCTCACTTGTCATACCAAAACGGCGTTCCCTTTTCTGGTAATCAAGTATAGCTTCGTACAAATCTTCCTTTCTGAAATCGGGCCAAAATTTGGGTGTAAAATACAGTTCAGCGTAGGCAATTTGCCATAATAAATAATTACTTATACGATATTCGCCGCTGGTTCTTATCAGCAATTCGGGGTTGGGCATATCACCGGTAAATAAATTACGCTCAAAAACCTCTTCATTGATATCGGCAATATCCATTTCGCCGTTTTGTACCTTAACAGCTATGTTTTTAGCTGCGCGCACAATTTCACGCCTTGAACTGTAGCTCAAAGCCAGTGTAAGTACAACTCCGGTATTATTTGCGGTTTTTTGCATGGCGGCGGTGAGCTCTCTAAAACACTTTTCGGGTAACATCTCCAGGTCGCCGATAGCATTCAGCTTGATGTTATTTTTCATAAAGCCTGCTATTTCTTTATGAATAGTGCTTACCATAAGCTCCATAATGGCCATAACCTCCAACTTGGGCCGGTTCCAGTTTTCAGATGAGAAAGTGTATAGTGTAATGTATTTTATACCTAACTTATCAGCACCTTCAACCACATCCCTTACAGATGTTACACCACTATGATGGCCAAATACTCTTAGTTTGCCTTTTTCTTTTGCCCAGCGGCCATTGCCATCCATAATTATAGCAACATGCTGAGGCAGCCTTAACAAATCAATCTGATCCAAATATCCCATACTATTTATTATCAAAAGCTGCTCCTGGGCGCCCGTAAAAGACATGCTTGTGTTTAAATTTTATCAATGCTATGTCTAATAAAAATATTTGCTTTAGACTAATTAACGTTAAAAATCAACCAGCTAACAACGTTCTACATTAGCCGGTTTGCCAGTTTTTTCAGGGTACAAAGGTAAAACTTACTTTGTATTTTTTTAGTATGCTTCATGAAAAGAAAATGTTATTATAAATAATGTATCAAAATGATGTGAAAAGCCTGTAAATAACATTTTATATGGTAATATATTATATTTATATGCAACCTTAATGAAAAAGCCGGGTACCAAAATCATAAATGATCATGGCGCCCGGCCTTTAACCAGCTTATTTTAAGCTACAAAATACGGCTATTAATAAATACCTTTTTGTTTAAGCATGCTGATGTCCTGCTTGTCAATATCAACAATAGCATAAGTAGCTACATTGGTTATGTTGAGCTCATCTAAAACGTTAACCAGGTCATTATACACAGAATGATCTGATGGTTTAACCAGTACGATCATATTTTTACCGGCCTTATCCCGTACCATCTTTCCGGTTTCAAGCAAAGCCTTGCGAATACCATCTTTATTAAACCCTGTGATTGTGGGGCTTATAATGGGATTCTTCAATTCGCCCAGGTACCACATCACCTGGTTATTTTTACCAATGCAAACAGTAAAGCTGCGGCTTGGCCCAACCGCTTCCTTTTGCGGACCAACGGGCATAGCCAAATCCATGGCTTTTGGTTTTGACAGTGTAGTGGTAAGCATAAAAAAGGTGATGAGCAGAAATGCCAGATCAACCATGGCGGTGAGGTCAACACGGATATTCTTTTTTTGGCGCCCGTGTGCACCACCAGCTTTTTGTGAGGAGAGACTTAATTCGGCCATGATTGTAAAGTTTAAGGTAAAACATCAAACCAACAGTATTAACTACTGTGTTTAAACATAAAACGAAATTTAATTTTAAATATTACTACAAAATAAAATTTAATTCTGTTTATTAACAATGAACCGAGATTAATAATAACAATTTTGGGTTACGAAAGTAAAGGAAATACTAAGGCCGATAAAGAAGTAGGTATCCCTCGGTTTAAAGTCGCCACGTTGCGAACCCGCTGGGTTGGCGGGCAGGCCTATCTCGGGCGAGCGGTCTGATAAGCTTCTGGGCACTGCGTTGGGTATCATTCTTTTATCAGCATATACACCGCTAACATCATCAAGGTAGTCTGTAAATGTGTACCTGTAGCCTATATCACCGCCGGCGGTCCACTTGCCGCTAAAATTATATTTTAAACCCACGCCGTAAGGTATTACCACTGTAGTTTTACCATACCTTGTCGGTTGAGCTTCGGTTCTTAAATTGCGCAGGCTATAGGTTTTCCCTTTATAATCGGCACGCGGTGTATAAGCGGTTAAACCAATACCGGAATATATATACGGCGTGTATCTGTTAGGACCCGCATCAGGGATATATTTCATAAAGTTAAATTCGCCGGTCAGGCTTATTTCCTTCATAGGATCTTTAAAGCTCAGATTGCGGTTACGGAACTGCTGGCTGCTGGAGTTGGCATCGGCAGCACTTATCTTACTAAAAGCAAAATTTAATTTTGCTGACAAATAGCCATCAAAGTTGCGCTTTACAAACAAGCCGCCCATTGCGCCACTCACTTTAACAGGATTATCAGGATTAAGATCGCCTATATAACCAGCGCCACCAAGGGTACCGCCAACCTCCCAGGTTTGTGCCTGTAAATGACATGAAAAAAATAAAAAGAGTAGAACTACTGCAAATTTAGGCATTCAATAATTTAGTAATTACGCGCATCCAAACCCCATAATAATTTGTTTCGTAACGTAGTTAAATAACTTTCATTGTTTAACCGGATCAAATTTAGCTGAAAATCGGCTTTTTGAACATGAAATTTTACGGTTTCGTCTAAAACAGCCACACGCGAATCGCATGATACCAGGTAGTTTGCATTACGGCTTTCCACCTCAAAACACAAGCTACTGTTATCGGGCAGTATGATTGGACGCACATTAAGGTTGTGCGGCGATACCGGAGTGACTACTATACTATTTGATTGCGGGAATATGATAGGACCGCCACAGCTTAACGAATAAGCTGTTGATCCGGTTGAGGTTGATATGATGATACCATCGCCCCAGTATGAATTTAAAAATTCATTGTTTAAAAACACATGGGTTATGATCATGGCGGCGTCATCGCGCTTATGTATGGTTACATCGTTAAGAGCAAAATTGTCGTCGCCAAAAATTTTTAATTTTGAATTTATTGCGAGCAGCTCGCGGCAATCAAGCGTAAATTGTTTGTTGACAACCGCGTGTATAGCTGCAGTAATATCATTTTTATTTACACTGGCTAAAAAACCAAGGCGCCCAAAATTAATACCGATCACAGGGATGCCCGAATCACGGATCACCGTTACCATATCAAGCAGTGTTCCGTCGCCACCCAACGTTAAAAAAAGGTCGATAAACCCTTTTAACGAATCGGTACTTTGCAATACGTTATATTTTACCTTACTTATTTTATCCTGCAAATACTCATTGAGCTGATGATGGACATATATTTCGACGCCATGATGCGCCAGGTTGTCAAATACCTGTTGAATGTATGGTATTACAGATGGGTCATTGAACGGCCTGCCGTAAACTGCTATTTTCATGGTTGATGTTCATTGGTACATTTGTTCATTAGTTCATTTGGGGAATAAGTTCAGTACTAATAAACCAACGAGCCATTGAACTAATGAACCTTTTATAAATTAAGGTAATTCATGAGGGAATCATAACGATCCCTTGCATTATCATTATGGTCTGTATTATTATAGGTAGCCTTTATATCGTATTCATAGCGTAAAAAGGTAGCAACGATGGCCGAGATATCCTGCTTGTTTACCTTTAAGGTTACCTCCATCCTGGTAGATTCAGGAAATGTTTGAACGTATGAACTAAGGATCTGGGCATTGTCAGATTCTACGATCTGGGCCATATGTGCCAGCGAATTATTTTTATTATTGATCTCCAGTACAATGATACCGCCCGGTTCAGCAACCGAAGTGATCTTTGCCAGGTATTCAGTTATGGCATTAATGGATATAACGCCAAGGTAGTTCCTTTTTGCGTCAAGCACCGGCACAATAGTAAGCTGGCGCTCATAAAACATGCGTATAACATCATAAATATGCTGATCTTCAAGTACGTAAGGGTTTACCTGCGACAGGGCCAGTGCTCCTACCGCTGTTTGATAATCACTTTCGCCTATCAGGTCGTCTTCGGCAACCAACCCTAAAAATTGTTCTTCATTCACAATGGGCAAATGTCTGAGGCGAAACTCTACCATACGGTCAAGTACTTTCTGTATAGTATCTGAAGTGTGTACCGGCGGAATTGCATCAGCCATCAGTTCAATTGCTATCATGATGTTAAACTTTTAGTTTTTCCAAAAAAGCATTTAACAGTTTATTAAACTCTTCGGGATGTTCCATCATTGGCGCATGCCCGCATTTATCAATCCAATGCAATTCGGCATCGGGCAATAACTCACTAAACTCTACCGCAACTTCGGGCGGTGTTATTTTATCGTTTCTGCCCCATATTAATGATACCGGAAGGTGCATTTTGTGCAGATCCTTCTTCATATTGTGGCGTATGGCTGATTTTGCCATTGCCAGCAGCCTAACTACACTGTGCCTGTCATTAATTAACTTATATACGTCATTAACCAGTTCGTCGGTTGCCACTGCAGGGTCATAAAAAGTAAATTGTACTTTTTCCCTTACAAAATCAATACTCTCGCGCCTCGGGAACGATCCGCCAAACGCATTTTCATATAAACCAGAGCTACCGGTCAATACCATCGCTTTAACATTTTCAGGATGGGCTAACACGTAAATCAATGCCACATGCCCCCCCAATGAGTTACCAAGCAGTGTTATATTGCTCAGTTGTTTAAATTTAATAAATTTATGTACAAATTTTGACAGACTCTTCACTCCCGTGGTTAAAAGAGGCATATCGTAAATTGGCAATATGGGTATTAATACGCGATATCTTGATTTAAATTCTTCAACAACGCCATCCCAATTGCTCAATGAGCCCATTAAACCATGTAACAGTAGCAGTACCTCACCTTCGCCCTCATCGATGTAACTAAAACCATGTTCCTCTTTAAGCACGAAATCCATATAAAATTTTAATGTTAATTTTTATAAATCATCTATACCAAAATTAAATTCAGTATAAATTCTGTTATTACGCCATAAAATTACTTTATTACGGCTGAGTTACAACAATTATAGCAATAAATTTATCAATGTTTTTTTAAGAACAGAGATAATATTTATTCCCCGTTAGCGGTTCAGCAAGTTTGTTTTTTTTATTAACATACCGTCTGTTAGCTCTTCAACCAAAGTTTAACCTAATAATTGTCTTACAACTTCTGATATAGTTTTTCCGTCAGCTTTGCCGGCAAGTTCCTTATTGGCAGCACCCATTACTTTACCCATATCACTAACAGAAGTTGCCCCTATCCTGCTGATGAGCTCCTGAAGATAACCTTCAATTTCAAAGCGCGTCATTTGCTGCGGCAAATAAGGTTCAATTACCTGCATCTCTTCCATTTCTATCTCGTAAAGGTCTTCCCGGTTTTGTGTTTTATAAATATCTGCCGATTCTTTACGTTGTTTGATCAATTTTTGAAGCACTTTAATTTCTGCTTCAGCGGTTAGTTCCTCTGCCGCTCCTTTTTCGGTTTTGGCCAAAAGCAAAGCTGATTTTATAGCCCGCAGACCTCTTAAACGGTCGGGTTGTTTGGCCAGCATAGCCAGTTTTATATCCTGGTCTATTTGATTTATTAATGACATGTATAATTGATTAGTGAATTTCTTATTATTAATCCTTCATCATTTGCATACCCGTGCATCTGAAATTATGTATCTATTACTTTCTGAATATAGTGCCGGCGTTAGCCTGCGCTGTTGGCATTATTACCAGGTCATTTATATTCACATGAGCCGGGCGCGACGCTACAAACCATATTGTTTCGGCAATATCAGCCGCAGCCAGGGGCTCAAAACCTTCATAAACCTTTTTTGCCCTTTCCCTGTCGCCCTTAAAACGCACCTCCGAAAACTCTGTTTCTACTGCACCGGGATGTATGGCCGTAACCTTTATACCATGCGGCAATAGATCAATGCGCATACCTTTATTTAACGCATCAACGGCATGTTTAGTAGCGCAATACACGTTTCCGTTGGCGTATACCTCTTTGCCGGCTATTGAACCCAGGTTTATAATATGCCCGTAACCATTGTTGATCATCCAGTTTGACACAACACGGCTTACATAAAGCAAGCCTTTAACATTGGTATCTATCATGGTTTCCCAATCGTCATAGCTGCCTTTTTGTATGGGATCAAGCCCCTGGCTCAGGCCTGCATTGTTGATCAGTACATCTACCTTTTTCCACTGACCGGGCAGCCCTTCCAGGTTTTCAATTACCTGCTCACGGCTACGAACATCAAATGACGATACAGCTACCTCGATATTATGCTTTTCATTTAAATGACCGGCCAGTTTTTCCAGGCGGTCAAGCCGGCGACCGGTTAATATCAAATTATACCCCTCACGCGCAAACACATGTGCACAAGCCTCGCCAATGCCAGCGGTGGCCCCGGTAATTAAAGCTATTTTAGTCATGATAGTAGATAACTGTAGCAGCGAAATTATGTTTTTTACTTTTAATTATTGTCTTTTAAGGGTAATGATGTTTTGAAGCCCGATGTTCCTCTTACAAATGAATCAATTAAAAAAGTATAACTTTTATTCAAAAAACAGGCTGAACATAATGGTATGTAACGAAAGTTTACTGATTGGCGAAGAAAACGGTTGATTTTCGGGAACCAGCACATTACCTAATGAATTGGATATCTTGATCTCGGGCGAAAGCTTAAAAAATTCAAAATAAATATCGCAGCCCAGGCCGGCTTCATATGAAGTATACCCGGTTTTGTTTTTAACTAATTTATCAAGCATATCCAAATTAGCGTCATTCTTTTTAGAGCCGATGGCGTGCGAATATTTCACCCCGCCTAAAATATAGGCCCGGAAATCCCCTATCCTGTCTGATTTTATCTTGAGCGATAAAGGCACATCAATAGTGGTTGTTTGCACTTGTTTTGTTACGCTTTCGGTAGTATTAATATAAGTATAGGTTAAGTTGCGATCGGCAAAAACCAATGATGGGGTTAACCGTGCCTCTAAATGCTCGGTTAAGCGATACCGTGTCAGGAAACCAACAGAAAAGCCGGGCAGGTTTTTTGAGCTGATGCTATTTAACTGATCGGTAACGGGCAAACCGGTTTCCGGATCGGTAAACGGGGTGCGCCAGTCGGGCTTTTTTGTAATTTTAAAATCGCTACTTACATAGGCAAAGCTAAAGCCAAAGCTGAGGTCCTGCAGATCAGCCCCGCCACCCCACGCCGGTACCCTTTGTGCAAACAACAAATTGCCGCACAGCATCAATATAAATATGATAAGGCACCGTGTTAAACTCATTTAATACCCGTGTATATTGAACATATGCCAAACGCCAAAGGCCGGTGTTTGGTATTTTTAAAACCAACCTTATCCATCAAAGCAATAAAATTCTTCCCATCGGGAAAGGCAGCCACCGATTCGGGCAGATAGGAATATGCCCTTGCATCTTTACTAAACAGCTTGCCAATGCCCGGTGTAATATAATTGAAATAAAAACTATAAAGCTGTTTTACCGGGAACACCTTCGGCTTTGAAAATTCAAGCACCACTGCTTTGCCGCCCGGCTTTAATACCCTTTGTATATCGGCCAGCCCATTTTCCAGGTTTTCAAAATTACGCACGCCGTAAGCTACCGTAACCGCGTCAAAGCCATCGGCATCAAAAGGCAGTTTTTCTGAATCTCCCAATTTCACTTCAAACCTGTCGGCAAGGTTGCGTTTTTGTATTTTCTGCTCGGCAATATCAAGCATTCCGCGCGAAATATCAACGCCGATTATCTTTTGGGGGTTGAGTGCCTTTAAAGCCTCAAACGCAAAATCGCCAGTACCGGTAGCCACATCCAGTATCAGTTTCGGCTTATCTTTTTTTAACTCGTTGATGGCTTTTTTACGCCATATGATATCAATACCCAACGATAAAAAGTGGTTCAGAAAATCATACGTCTTTGATATATTATTGAACATATCAGCCACCTGTTCTTTTTTGGTAGCCTGCTGATCGTGGTAGGGAGTTATAGTTTTGCTCATTTTTATAGTGGTGACAAAGATAGTGATTGTATATTGATTGAGTTTTTATTTGGTTGGATTAAGTTACCGGGTTGTGTAAATGTTAAGTCAATTCATTACTTTTAAAAACCAATTTATTAAAACCAAGTACAGGGGTACATCCCAAAAGATGACCATGGTTTGTTAGTTCTCTTTAATTAATTTATTGTTATACACATTAATCTTATCCATGAAAGAAAAACAAGAGTCGTCACGCCGCAGTTTTATTAAAAAATTAGCTACCACCACTGCAGCGGTAGCCGCAGGCAGCAGTTTATTAGCCGCCGAAAATAAGGTAAAACCTTTTTCCATACTTAAAAGGCCGCCGGGCAACAGTTTAAATGATCAAATCAACATTGCACTCATAGGCGCAGGTGGTATGGGCACACAGGATGCAATTGTAGCGCTACAAATTCCGGGGGTTAAATTGGTTGCTGTTTGCGATCTTTATGATGGGCGCCTTAATGATGCCAAAACCCGCTGGGGCGCTGATATTTTTACTACAAAGATTTATAAAGAGATACTTAACCGTAAAGATGTTGATGCCGTTATTGTTGGCACGCCAGATCATTGGCATCAGCAAATTTCTATTGATGCCATGCATGCGGGCAAACATGTATACTGCGAAAAGCCAATGGTGCATTCCATTACCGAAGGCCCTGCTGTAATAAAAGCACAAAAGGAAACGGGCAAAGTTTTCCAGGTAGGCAGCCAGGGGGTGTCATCATTAGGGAATGAAAAAGCTCATGAGCTATTGAAAAGCGGCGCTATCGGTCAGTTAAATTATGCCGAAGGTTTTTGGGCCCGCCGCGAGCCGCTTGAAGTTTGGCAATATCCTATTCCTGCCGATGCGTCGCCACAAACGGTTGATTGGGAAACCTACGTTAGCAATACCAAAAAACGCGACTTTGACGCCAAACGCTTCTTCCGCTGGCGCAACTATACCGACTATGGCACAGGCATGGCCGGCGATCTTTTTGTGCACCTGTTTTCAAGCCTGCACTTTATTACCGGGTCAATGGGCCCTAACAAAATTTATGCAGCGGGAGGCCTCCGTTTCTGGAACGATGGCCGCGAAGTACCCGACGTTTTGCTGGGTACATTTGATTATGGCAAAACACAGGAGCACCCTGCCTTTAATTTATCTTTACGCTGCAATTTTGTAGATGGCACCAGCGGTACAACCTATCTTAAGCTGGTAGGCAGCGAGGGCTCCATGGATATTACCTGGGACAAGGTGACCCTGAAAAGGAACAAGACCTTTGGATCTGACGACCCTTTTTACCTGGATAAGCTTAAAAAAGCGGGCAGCGGCTACGCCGAACGAAAAAAAATGCTGCCGCCCGAAGAAATAGTTTATGATGCCGAAAAAGGTTACCTGGGCGGCCCTTATGACCACATGAACAACTTTTTTACAGCAATAAGGAACAACGGCAAAGTAACCGAAGATGCTATTTTTGGCTATCGTGCGGCTGCCCCGGCTTTGCTGTGTAATGATAGTTACTACAATAACAGCCCAATGTTTTGGGATCCTGAAAAAATGCATTCCATTAAAAAATAACATATACCTCATCATATGAAGCATCAACTTAAAAAAATTGGTTTGATATTGGCCGCGGTCGGCCTCGTTTGTGTACAAACTTCGGGTATTCCGGCAAATGAACCGGTACTGGTAAAAAAAACAGCAGCAAAAGGCGGCTGGGTAAATTTGTTTGATGGTAAAACTCTAAAAGGCTGGCACAGCTTTAATAAAACAGGACCGGTAAAAAACTGGACCATTGTTGATGGCGCGCTGGTGTGCCTGGGAGCTGCACAGGGCGATACGGGTGGTGACATTGTTACCGATAAAGCCTATACCAATTTTGAACTTTCATGGCAATGGAAAATTGACAAAGGCAGTAACAGTGGTGTATTGTACCATGTAATTGAAGATGCCAAATACCCGGCAACTTATGAAACCGGTCCGGAGTACCAGATTATTGACGACTATGGCTGGCCCGATAAACTGGAAGAATGGCAGAAAACCGGCTGCGACTATGCTATGTACCTGCCCAACGAAAAAAAGAAATTAATGCCGGTTGGTCAATGGAACACGAGCAAGATCATATTTAACAACGGGCATGTGGAGCATTGGCTAAACGGCGCCAAAATTGTTGAATTTGAAGCATGGACCGATGATTGGAAAAAGAAAAAAGCCGAGGGCAAATGGAAAGACCACCCGGATTATGGCAATGCAAAAACCGGCCTGATAGCCTTGCAGGATCATGGTCATAAAGCTTATTTTAAAGATATTAAGATAAGGGAACTGTAAGATAACAACAGGAATGTTATTATTTTTCCACTTCCCTAATCAAAAAGAAAGCGGATTATGTCCGCTTTCTTTTAAACTGTATCTTCGCGACTAAACATAACCTAAACCTTTATTATGAAAAAAAAATGCCTGATCCTTATTAGTTTATTTGTTCTGTTTGTTTTTAATGTAAAAGCTCAAGATAGTTACCAACCCGGCTTTGCGATTTTGAATGATGGAACCCGCATAAGCGGGCTCATTTCTATATATGATAAAGACCCCTGGTTTAATCAGCTTTTTATTTACCTTAAAGATTCTGCTGCAGTTGCCACAAATCCCAATAAAGACATAAAAGCCAAAAAATACAAAGCCGACGAGCTTAAATATTACAAAATTGGCGATCGGACCTTCACAAAGATCCATTACGTTGATATGGAAAATTTACAAACAAAAAGCCTTGGATCAAATAACCAAATGATGGAAATATTGGCTTTAGGCAGAATCAATGCTTATCGGTTTTATCCCTATCCGCAAGATACATTTGTAAGTTTAGGTGGTGCTACTATAGAGGAGCAAATCAAAAAAGATCATGATGAAAAGATCAAACATTGGAAACTGTTAGCTCAAAAAGGTAGCGATGAAAAATACAGAAACGTTTTTGACTATGATCTTCAAAAATATTTTGAAGACACACCGGAGGTGTTAGAGAAATATCAAAAAGGCGCATATGGTAATGAACCTATTTCTGCTAAAAAAGGGCTGGCTGCAAGAATGATGAGCATGGCGAAAAAAGCGGCTTACATGCCTATCCAATGGGAATCAATAGTGGCAGCAATTAAAGACTATAATCAAAAAAATATAGCTACAAAATAATAAGGTTTTGAGGGAACTTTAATGGATAACTAAAAGTACGTAATTGCAATCTCTACGCAGGCAGGTCGGCTATGGTGTTTTATACATTGTCATCCGCTCTGTACAGCATATAGATTGCTTCGTACCTCGCAATAATGTTTCTCCGATCAATTACTTCAACAATCCCAACAACCCTTCAATATCCAGCCTTCTTGTGTACATGATTAACTCTCCGTTGGCATCAGTTGGCCACTGCTCTTTAGGCCGGTCCCAGTACAGTTCTACGCCGTTTTCATCAGGGTCGTTGAGATATATAGCTTCCGACACACCATGATCTGATGCACCGGTTATCTGGTAATTGGCATCTATTAATCGCTGCAACGCTACCGCCAAATCTTTTCGCTCCGGATACAAAATAGCGGTGTGGAACAATCCCGGCGCATATTCAGGAGCAGGCGGCGCGCCTTTACTTTGCCAGGTATTTAAGCCAATATGGTGATGATAACCGCCGGCTGATATAAAAGCTGCCTGATCGCCATACATTACTACCTTCTCAAAACCCAGTAAACCACAGTAAAAATCAAGCGAGCGCTGCAGGTCGCTTACCTTTAAATGCACATGGCCAATACGCGTTTGAGCCGGTATTTTATATTCGTTCATTATTTTACATGTTTAAACATCAAATTTATTTATAATTGTACTATTATTTGTTGGTTTATTGTAAACAAGCATGAGTGTCATTGCCATACAAATCCAATCAACTTTAAAGCTCATCAACGCACAACTAAAAATACTACCTTTGCAGCATGATTGTTAAATCGGCCGAATTTATTTGCAGCAACACCCAAATTTCTAAATTGCCGCCACCGGTAAAACCGGAGTATGCTTTTATAGGGCGCTCAAATGTGGGCAAGTCATCTCTTATCAATATGCTTACCGCAAAAAAAGGGCTGGCCAAAACATCACAAACACCGGGTAAAACTCAGCTTATTAATCATTTTTATATTAATGAAAGCTGGTATATTGTTGATTTACCCGGCTATGGATATGCCCGGGCCTCTAAAACAGAGAAAGCCAAATGGGATAAATTCATACATACCTACCTGGACAAACGGGAAAGCTTGCAATGCGTAATGGTATTGATTGACAGCAGGCTGGAGCCCCAAAAGATCGACCTGGAATTTTGCAACTGGTTAGGCGAAAAGGGGCTGTCGTTCGTGCTTGTATTTACCAAGGCTGATAAACAATCAAGCATAAAAACAGACCAAAACATCGCCAAATTTAAAAAGGCCCTGTTAACTACTTTTGAGGAAGCTCCACAATATTTTGTTACCTCATCAGAAACACAGTTAGGCCGCGAAGAGATTTTGGCTTTTATTGACAATATAAATAAGCATTTTGTAATACCCGCTTATAGTTCCGGTGAATAGCGCGAAGGAAGGGGTGTGTTATTAATCATGCAGGCATTAATATAATTGGTAAGGCTTTTGCCATGCAATATCATACCATACAACCCCAAAAACTAACAGTTCTTTGAACGTGATTTCCATCGACAAAACCCTTATTAAATTATATTGTAGATTTTTGTTGTAGTGAATTAAATTTGGTGATCGAAATAGATGGACATCACCATAATCACGACGAAACGGTTAAAGTTGATCAATTAAGAGATCAGGAACTTGCAAAGCATAATTTAACTGTGGTTCGTTTTAGAGAAAATGAAATAAGAAAAGATATCGTTAACATTTTAAGAACGATTGAAAAACATATTATAGAACACACCTCTCACCCCTTTCAGGAGGGGAACTGATATTTGTTATGAAAAAATACCTTTCATTAGTAACATTTGCACATACCATTTTTGCCATGCCGTTTGCTTTTATCGGCTTTTTTTTGGCAATTACTACAACACAAAACCATTTTGATTGGCTTAAACTGATTTTAATGGTGCTATGTATGGTGTTTGCCCGCAACTCGGCCATGGCCTTTAACCGCTATCTGGACAGGGACATTGATGCGCAAAACCCACGCACCAAACAGCGCGATATTCCCTCGGGCCGTATCAGCGCTTCGGCAGCTTTAACTTTTACACTCATCAATTGTGCATTGTTTATTGTGGCAACCTGGTTTATTAACCCCTTATGCTTTTACCTGTCGCCGGTTGCTTTATTTGTGGTAATGGGTTACAGCGCCACAAAACGCTTTACGGCACTTTGCCACCTTGTTTTAGGGTTAGGGCTGTCCCTTGCCCCCATCGGCGCTTACCTTGTTGTAACAGGTGCTTTTAATTTAACCCCTTTATTTTTCTCACTTTCGGTTTTATGCTGGGTAAGCGGCTTTGACATTATTTATGCCTTGCAGGATGAAGACTTTGACCGCGATATGAAACTGCATTCGATACCTGCTTATTTAGGCAAAGTAAATGCTTTGCGGTTATCTACTTTTCTGCATGTGCTTTCGGCGCTGTTTATTATAATGCCGGCATTTTCTACACATGTGGGCTTTCTGTATTACATAGGCATACTATTTTTTTGCACCATGCTCATTTATCAGCATCTGCTGGTAAAACCTAACGATCTGAGCCGGGTAAACTTCGCCTTCATGACCACAAATGGTATTGCCAGTGTAGTGTTTGCTGTTTTGTTTTTGCTGGACAGAGTATGGATACATTAACCGCGCTTAACAAATTCCGTGAACACGCGAAAACATTTGTTTCGCTTGATGACGCGGAATGGCAAGCTTTGTTACCCCATTTAGAAATAAGCACCCTTAAAAAAAAGGAAAATTTTATAGAGCCGGGCAAAATATGTAACCATATAGCGCTTATTGTAAAAGGATCTGTCAGGCTTTTCCATGTAAAAGATGGTGAAGAAATTACCGGTTATTTTTGTTTCGAAAACGAGTTTACAAGTTCATACAAAAGTTTTTTAACTCGTAAGCCCAGCACCAGTTATATACAAACTTTAGAAGATACCCGGTTTGTAAGCTTAAACTACAATGCTGTGCAGCAAATTTATGGTGATGAACTGATTGGAAAGAAAATGGAACGATTTGGCCGGCTGATAGCTGAACATTACCTCATCTGCTATGAAGACCGTGTTACATCGTTCATTACTCAAACTCCCGAAGAACGGTACAATAAATTGCTGGAAACTGGCGGTGAAGTTTTACAGCGCATTCCCCAGCATTATATCGCCAATTTTTTAGGGATAACCCCCGTTTCCCTATCCCGCATCCGTCGCAGGATCATGAGAATAAGCGCATAACTCACCCAAAGCCTTTCCAAAGCACGGTGCTTTAGTCCTTTTGTTGCCTTATCGGGTTGTACCTCCTGCTCCTTTGGAGACAGCGGGGATGATGTATTTTTCTTATCTTTTGTTAACGTTTTGATTTACAAAGGGCACATACCTTTGCTATACACAAAAACGAAAACAATATGCATACTATATTAGGAGCTGGCGGCCCGGTGGCCAACGCGCTCACCCAGGAATTAATAAGTAATAACGAAACCGTACGATTAGTAAGCCGCAAACCTGTACAGGTAACAGCAGCAAATGTAACCTGGCAAAAAGCCGACCTGTTAAATTACGATGAAGTTTTATCAGCAGCCACAGGGGCAACGGTCATTTATCTTGTTGCCGGATTGGTTTACGATGCCGTTATATGGAAACAGCAGTGGCCTGTCATTATGAAGAATGTGATAAACGTAACTAAAGTAACCGGTGCCCGTTTGATATTTTTTGATAACGTTTACATGTACGGTCTGGTCAACGGCGCCATGACTGAAAATACGCCCTATAAACCGAGCAGCATCAAAGGCGGCATACGCGCGGGTATTGCCAGCATGCTGATGGATGAAGTAAAGGCCGGAAACATCAGGGCGACTATTGCCCGGGCTCCTGATTTTTATGGTACCAGCTCTACCAACAGCTTTGTTGATATGATGGTGTTAAGTAATTATGCTAAAAAGAAACCGGCACAATGGATTGGCAATCCTGATAAAAAACACAATTATATCTACATTCCTGATGCCGGCAAGGCTATGTTCCTGCTCGGTCAAAATCCGGATAGCGACAATCAGATATGGCACCTGCCCACGGCCCCTGCTATAACCGGCAGGCAGTTTCTTGATATTGCGGCAAGCGCATACCAGGTTAAACCAAAATACATGCGCATCCGTAAATTCATGCTTTGGATTTTTGGCCTGTTCAACAAAGTGATCAAGGGCGCTGTAGAAATGTATTACCAGTTTGATCATGATTACATTTTTGACAGCAGCAAATTTGAAAAGGCTTTTAATTTTAAACCCACCAGCTATGCGGATGGCATAAAGCATATGTCACAAACGTTTTATAAGCCTGTTTAGGAACAAAAAGTGTTAAAAACTGCAAAAAAGTGCCGCGTTTCTTGACTTTTGGACCAAAAAAACTTCCTTACTAATCTGCATATTTGCAAATCTGTAATTTGAATATCAACAATTATGATCCACAAAAAAACAAGAACATACATTCCGGCAACACTTGATATTAAATGGGAAAACCTCGAACCTATTTATAAAGAACTGCTTAACCGCCCCATTAATTCAGTTGAAGAACTGGAAAAATGGCTGCATGATAAAAGTGAGCTCGAGGCCGCTTTAGAGGAGGATTTCGCCTGGCGTTATATCCGTATGACCTGCGATACGGCCAGCGAAGAACTGTTGCAAAGCTTTCAATATTTTGCTACCGAAATTGAACCTAAAATTGCCCCTTACGGTAATGATTTGAATAAAAAACTGGTAGCCAGCGAATATGTTGATAAGCTCGACGGCGAAAAATATTTTATCTTTTTACGTGCCGTTAAAAAAGCGCTTGAACTGTTTAGGGAGGAGAATATCCCGGTACAAACCCAGATACAGGTTGAGCAGCAAAAATACCAGTCTGTCACCGGCGCCATGTCTGTGAATATTGACGATAAGGAGTTTACTTTAGAGCAAGCTTCGGTGTTTTTAAAAGGTACCGACCGCGCAAAACGCCAGGAGGTTTGGGAAAAGATAACCAACCGCCGCTTGCAGGACAAAGACCAGCTTGATCAGTTATTTGATCATCTGCGTAAATTAAGGCACACGGTAGCCCTAAACGCCGAGTTTGAAAACTTCAGGGATTATATGTTCCAGGCGCTGGGCCGTTTTGATTATACCCCGCAGGATTGTTACGCGTTCCACGCGGCTATTGAAACCGAAATTGTACCCATCTTGCGCGAACAGGCCGAAAAACGCAAAGAGGCACTTGCCCTGCCTGTATTGAAGCCCTGGGATATGGATGTTGACATATCGGGCAAACCGGCCCTGAAACCATTTAATAATGGAAATGAACTGATAGAAAAGTCTATACAGTGTTTTAGCAACATCAATCGCTATTTGGGCGAACGCCTGGAGATCATGAAGGATAACGGCCTGTTTGATGTGGAGAGCCGAAAAGGTAAAGCACCCGGCGGATATAACTATCCTCTGTCTGAAACCGGGGCGCCGTTCATTTTCATGAACTCGGCCAATACCTTCCGCGACCTGACCACTATGGTACACGAAGGAGGGCACGCGGTACATACCTTCCTTACTGCCGACCTGGAGCTGAACGATTTTAAACATTGCCCCTCGGAAGTTGCAGAGCTGGCCTCCATGTCGATGGAATTGATCTCTATGGATAAGTGGGATGTATTTTTTGATAACGAGGAAGACCTTAAACGTGCCAAACGCGACCAGCTGTTTGATGTGTTAAAAACACTGCCCTGGGTAGCCGTGGTGGATCAGTTTCAGCATTGGATATATACCAACCCTGACCATACTGATGCCGAACGCAGAGAGGCCTGGATACAGATATACGAGCCCTTTGGAGCCGGTTTTGTTGACTGGAGTGAACACCCGGAAGCCGAGGCCAACCTGTGGCAAAAGCAGTTGCATATTTTTGAGGTTCCCTTTTACTATATAGAGTATGGCATGGCTCAGTTGGGCGCTATAGCCGTTTGGAAAAACTATAAAGAAAACCCCGAAAAAGGCTTACAGCAGTATCTTAACGCATTAAAGCTGGGCTATACCAAAACTATTAAAGATATTTATGAAACAGCGGGCATTAAATTTGATTTCAGCGCTGCTTACGTAAAGGAACTCGCAGCATTTGTTAAAGCCGAAATGGATAAGATAAGCTAAGGCTTAATGAACGGAATGCAAAAGAGCTGCCCTAAAAGGTGGCTCTTTTGGTTTACACCCCTGTTTAGATGTCTGCTTTTTTGATTGCCAAACACATCGGGCGAACACTTACGAACATCTTTCATAAGCACATACAGATTTTTAAATCACCTAAACTATGCTGACTATCAACACCATAGGAATATCAAAAGATCAAATATCAGCCGTTGGCTAAAACTAATTGCGCTTTCACAGGTTTAAACATCTATGAAAAAGATCATTTTAAGTTTAACACTCCTGTTGTTTACCGTTACAGTCTTTGGTCAAAAGCTTAAGCCGGTAAAATTAGATAGTTTGGTTACCGTATCGTTACCTGCAAACTTTCAGAAGAAGGATACTTTAGGCCAGCAAATATATTCGGGGAATGGCGCATTTGGGTTTATGATCGTAATACGGGCCCAAAACGCAAGCAACAACGCCCCCTTAAAAAAAGAAAAAGACCTTAATAACGTATTAAAAACCTACATAGAAGGCATTCAAAAACAATCGGGCAATGGCAGTGTCATGAACCCGCGCGACACGCTGATCGGTAAACTGGAGGGCAAAGTATTTACCCTTAGGGTTGATAACAGCGGCTCAACCGGCGATCCTGTACAACTAAGGCAATTTATATTGTTATATACTCAGGATGCCACTTACACTTTTCAATATTATTATGAAGAACAGCGTAAAGACCTGGTTAAAGACGAGCTGAAGGCTTTTACCAGTTCAATTAAACTGGCGCCCGACCTAAAACGGAACGACCAGTATATCTCAAACGCCAAGGGTTTATCAACACCGGCAAAGGTTGGCATTTTTGGCGGGCCGCTCATTATAGTGATCATTATCATCATGATTATGCGCAAAAAAAGGCGACAAAATGCTTAATTTAACAAATTTCAGACCCTAAATCGCTTGTTTTTTTGAAAAAAGCGATGCAATAAAAAAGTCGCGGTTAGTAATTGCTAACCGCGACTTTTTTATTATCACAACTATTTCTTCAGCGTGGTAATTAACCCGGTGTTCCACTTAGCGGTATGTATAAATTGTTTACTGTCAAGCCAGCTTAACCACAGTACTGTAACGATTACACCAATCACCGATCCGGCTATTACATCCTCAAAAAAATGCTGACTTAAATACATTCGGGAGTAGCCAACCAACATGGCCACCAGCAAGGCCGCTATGCCCCAGTTCTTATTTTTACATAAATAAGTGATAACCACAGCCGCCGAAAACGCCGTAACGGAATGCCCCGAAGGAAAACTGTGCACGCTCCATACCTGGAGCCCCTTTACAAAATGAATATGGCTAAGGTCGTGGCTAAAATATAATTTTGGTCGGGGGGCATCAAAAATGTGTTTTAATACCTGGGCCACAATACTGGTTACAGCATAACTTGTTGCCAGCAAAAAAGCATTGCGGTAATTGAACAAAGCTATTATAGCCGCTAAAATAATCACTGTAAGCCCCTCGCCAATATCAGTGATGTATGGCATTATGGCGTCGGCCCATGAACTGTTCAGCGCGTTTACGGCGTAATATATAGTTTCGCGGCTGTACAGAAATTTAATGATCAAACACGAGCAAAGCAACAGCAGATAGAGTATAAAAAACGGGCTTATCCTGTATAAAACATCTTTTAGTCCTATCTTCATGGCGCAAAATAAGCATATACTGATTCAAAGCAAAAAAATGATTATGTTTGAATTTGAGTTGAACTAATTAATTGAATTAAATGTCGAAAAGCATATTTCGTAAAAAGTCTGTAGCCAAAATATTAAATGATGTTGATTGTGGATTTAGTGACAGTGAGCACCCCGGAACAGCAACATCTCAACTCAAAAAAGAATTAAACGTTAAGGACCTCACCCTGATGGGCATAGCCGCCGTTGTAGGCGCAGGCATATTTTCAACCATTGGCGAGGCTTCATTTCATGGCGGTCCCGCGGTTTCTATTTTATTTATCGTTACAGCTATTACCTGCGGGTTTTCGGCACTTTGTTATGCCGAATTCGCGTCGCGCATACCGGTTGCAGGCAGCGCTTATACCTATGCCTATGCCTCGTTTGGCGAGCTTATCGCCTGGATCATAGGCTGGGACCTTTTAATGGAATACGCCATAGGTAATATTGCCGTAGCCATATCCTGGAGCGAATATTTTGTTAACCTGCTCGAAGGCTTTAATATCCACCTGCCCAAGTACCTCACTATGGATTATGTTTCGGCATTGCGCGGGCATGAGCAGGTACTGGCGGCCGGTAATAACCTGGCCGACATCAGCGACCGGGTAAAGGCAGCAGCGCTGGCCTGGAACAGCGCGCCGGGCTTTGGCGACCTTAAGCTGATAGCTAACCTGCCAGCTTTGGGTATCGTTTTTATTATCACTTACCTGGTTTATATAGGTATCCGCGAAACAAAAAAGGCAACCAACGCTATGGTTGTTTTAAAAATAGTAATTGTTATAGCCGTTATTGTTATCGGCTTTTTTTACGTAACACCGGCCAACTGGCACCCGTTTATGCCTAACGGCTTTAGCGGGGTAATGAAAGGCGTATCGGGCGTGTTTTTTGCTTATATAGGCTTTGATGCCATATCAACCACGGCCGAAGAGTGCGAAAGACCACAGCGCGACCTGCCGCGCGGCATGATCTATTCATTGATCATATGCACCGTGCTTTACATTCTGATAGCCCTTGTGCTCACCGGCATGGTAAGCTATAAAGACCTGCAGGTTGGCGATCCGCTGGCATTTGTATTTGCAAAAGTAGGGTTACACAACATCAGCTATGTGATATCAATAAGCGCGGTTATTGCAACGGCAAGCGTTTTACTGATATTCCAGCTGGGCCAGCCCCGCATATGGATGAGCATGAGCCGCGATGGCTTGCTGCCAAAGGCTTTCTCGCGCATACATCCCAAATTTCACACTCCGGCCTTTGCCACTGTTGTTACCGGTTTTGTGGTGGCAGTACCGGCATTATTCATGAACCTTACCGAAGTTACCGACCTAACCAGTATAGGCACCCTGTTTGCATTTGTGCTGGTATGCGGCGGTGTACTCCTGCTTCCGCGCGAAGCTGCCCAGCAGGGTAAGTTTCATTTGCCATATGTGAACGGTAAGATAATCATTCCCATCATTACCTTTATTATTTTGGGCTCGTGCATTTACTTTAAACCCGCCCCGCAGGTTGAAATGATGCAGTTTAAAAAGATAAAAGATAAAACAGAGATCATTGAAAGTTTGGATGCTGCCGATAACGCGGCGCTGTTAAATACCTGCAATACTTTTTTTGGCAAACAAACCATAAGCAATGCCGATGCCGCCAAATATTTCAAGGAGCTGGAAGAAGATAAATTCAACACCGCGTTAAGGGCTACAGGCTCCATCAATGAAGCTAAAAAATATCACCTGGGCCTTGATGGTTTCCTGTACAACTTCCCTAATTACCTGTTCTTTATCCTCATCATCATTATCAGCATCTATAGCTTTATCAAGAATTTCTCGCTGATACCAGTTTTAGGGCTCATGAGCTGTTTTTATTTGATGACAGAGCTTGGCTACACCAACTGGCTGCGTTTTTTAATATGGCTGGTTATAGGACTGGTTATTTATTTTACCTACAGCTATAAAAACAGCGTACTGGGCCGCGAAGCCGAAACAGCGTAAGTTGGGTGAGCCGGGGTTGTAATGAGCAGCCTTTAAGGGAAAATAAGGTGTAAAATTGGCGGCCGAAGCTAAGGAGGTCAAAGGATTCTTTTATTAAACAATGAATTCATGCAGAACTTGTTCTCTTTTTTCGATGAAGGCAAACGCCTCTTGAATAGCGGTAGCAATAGGTTCAGCACAACGATTTTTTTCTAAAAAGCGGTTATATCCAAAGCGAACTCAGCAATAATATTTCTTTATCTTTAATTACCAAACAATAAACAGTTGATTATGTGGATATGCCCGGTATGCCAGCGTGAGTTTTCAATAAACAACCAGGTTCACTCCTGCCGGGAGCGTGACCTGGCCGATTTTCTGCAGGGGAAATCAACACATACCATCGAACTTTTTGATCATCTGATAACCGAATATCTGCAAATAGCACCCATAAAAGTATATCCTACCAAAAGCATGATCGCTTTAGGTGCGCGGGTTAATTTTGCCTACGTTACGCAGCTGGGTAAAAACTTTATTGATGTTGTATTTCCTTTTAATGAAATTCATGACGATAACCTCTGCTTTACCAAAATAAAAACAGTGCCCGGTACTAATGATCACAATCATCACTTCCGAATGTATTTTAAGGATGATATTAACGATGAGGTTAAAAAATACATGAAAATGGCTTATGAAAGAGGGAAATAGGCAAAGGAATTTGCCATTCCACGTACAGAGGCCTTCGCCCGCGAGTGTTGGGCAAGCTCAAACTGACAGGCCGCTTTAAAGCCGCATTTTATTGCAAAAACACATCAGGTGTTTATCTGTGTTTAAATGATCTATTCCGGATAAGTTTTCTTGTGTTTTTTGCCCGTTAGCCATTGCTGGGCCTTCCAGGTAATGTATGCCGATCCCACACCCACAACGGCCCCTCCTAAAACATCGCTGGGGTAGTGCACACCCAAATACATGCGCGAATAGCCCACCGCGCCGGCATATAAAAACGAAGGTGCTATAACATACCATTTAGGCACAGCCAAACTCAATGAGGTAGCGGCAGCAAAAGCAAAAGAAGTATGGCCTGAGGGGAATGACGCGTCGGTTGGCCCGGGAAATTCCTTAACCGTTATTACGTCTGGGTGCGCAATATAAGGCCGTGTACGCCCAAATACCTTTTTTAGTAAAAATGTGGAACCGCCAGCAACAAGTATTGATGCACCTGCCTGTAAACCGCTTATTTTAAGGTCGTCGTCGTGGTTAACAAAACCAGCTATCAATAAACCCGCCGGTACAGCGGCATCCACATAAATAGCTTTTTTGGTAATAAATCTCCAGCTTTTATCGGCGCCCGGACTAATCGGTCCGTTAATGCCTTTCAGTATGTTTAAATCAGGTCCCTGGGCATATAAACTGGTAATAAACAGTAATAATGCCCAAAATGTTAATAGTGTTTTCTTCACTGCGTTTATTTACAAATGCAGTAAAGATTAATAAACATTCTGTAGTAATATTGTATTAATACAGGATTAATGATTTTTTTAACTGAGCAGATTTTTTTAATGAGTATCCTTACTCCTTCGGCAGCATTTAATTTACCCGGTGTATCTCAATGGCTTCAGGGATCGACAGCATCAGCGGAACTTTTTCAACCGTAACAAAGCTCAGGTCAAGGCCAAAACCGCGCTCTTCTGATAAGCTCACCTTTTTAAGCTGCACATAAAAATCCATAATGAACCGCTCATAAAACGACAGGCTATGCGAGCGCGACAGTACTTTCTCGATCACCACAAACCTGAAATCGCCTACTATTTTGTGCTTGTTCAATGATTTATAATGACTGGTAATATCAACCTCGCCCTTTTTAACCAGGTCTTCCACCACTCTTCTAAACAACAGGTTTATTTGCTGTTCAACCCTGAAACCCAGTTTAAAGTCAATCCTGATCACTTTATTTGGCACCAGGAACTCCACCTCATACTCACGTTTATAAGGCTCATCAACCACGTCAACATGCACCAGCCAATATACATCGGCACGCTTGGGCTGCTTTTGCAATATGGAGTAAACTATTTTTGATTCTATTTCTGAATTAAAGTTGGCGCTTGTTAAGTAAACCAGCTGCGAAGCGTATTTGGGTACGGTTTCATCGGCACTTAACTCCTTTAAAATATCAAAGTAATCATCAATACCAACAAACTTCACGTAACGGTTTCTGATCTTGCGGGCGGTATGCCATGTCCACATTACGGTAAACAGTATAAAGCCAATTGATAAAGTAAACCAGCCCCCATGCACAAACTTAACCAGGTTACCCGCAAGGAAAGTTCCTTCAATAATGAGGTAAATAATTAAAAATACGGTAATAATATAGGTGGGCACTTTTTTGCGGCGCAAAAATTTTGAGACCAGTATAGTGGTCATAAGCATGGCTACGGTTATACTTAAACCATAGGCGGCTTCCATCTTGTCTGAATGGCGAAATATTAAAACCACTCCCAGGCAGCCTGCCCAAAGTATCCAGTTAACACTGGGTACATATAACTGGCCTTTTTGGTCAGATGGGTAATTGATACGCACCTTTGGCCAAAGGTTTAACCTTACTGCTTCGGCAATAAGCGTAAACGAGCCTGATATAAGCGCCTGGCTGGCAATTATAGCCGCTACTGTGGCAATACCTATTCCAAATATCAGGAACCACTCAGGCATTATCTTATAAAAAGGGTTATTGATATTTAAATTGATAACGCTGCCATTACGCTGCAGTAACCAAACCGCCTGGCCCAGGTAGTTTAATATTAAGCAGGCTTTTACATATATCCAGCTCACACGGATGTTGTCTTTACCGCAATGGCCAAGGTCTGAGTATAAGGCCTCGGCCCCGGTAGTACACAAAAATACCGCGCCCAATACAATGAACGCGTTGCCGCTTGTGCTGGTACTAAGCAATTCATACGCGTAATAAGGGTTTAATGCCCTGATAATTGACGGCGAATGAGCAATATAGGTTATACCCAGCACACCCATCATGGTAAACCATATGAACATGATTGGCCCAAAGGCCTTACCCACCAGCGAGGTGCCAAATTGCTGAATGATAAATAGGACGGTTATGATAGCCATCACAATTTCAACAGTGGGCAATTCGGGATAATATGACTGCAAACCCTCAATGGCTGATGATATGGTAATAGGCGGGGTAATTATGCCATCGGCAAGTAAAGCGCATCCACCCACAACCGCGGGTACCACAAGCCACTTTGCCTTTCGGCGCACTAAAGAAAATAGTGAAAAAATGCCGCCCTCCCCTTTGTTATCGGCACGTAAGGTAATTACCACGTATTTTAATGTGGTTTGCAGCGTAAGCGTCCAGAAAATCAGGGAGACACCTCCAAGTATTAATGTTTCTGAAATTCGTTGCTGACCAACTATAGCCTTAAATACGTATAGTGGGGAGGTACCAATATCACCGTAAATAATTCCTAAACTGATGAGCAGTCCGCCAGCGCTCAGTTTTTGCAGATCTTTATGGTTCGACACTTTTATATTTTAAAAGCTGCAAAAATATCATTTTTTTCGGTTAAACTTAAATAATCGTTAAACGTATAAAGAAAAACCACGTCTAAACTGTATAACAGACAGATTTTGTTAAAATTTGTTAAAAAACTTTATAAAAACATCATTTTTTTACTTGATGAGGGCTTTATTTATACTTTTGTAATCGGGACTTAAAAATGAGGCGAAACACTACTTACTCTTTTATTTACACATGTACGCGGTTTGTGCTAATTGCGCTGGCAATTTTCATGAACCTTGCTTTTGTGGCTGAGGTTAAGTCTGCCCGGTTTATAACCGATACCACCTACCTGCGTGTTTCAAAAGGTAAGTCAACAAAAACATCTTATTTAAAAAACGGGCTGCACCTGGTACTGCCGCCGTTAAAGCCCGCGGTAACATCAAGCGTAAAGGTAAGTGTATCGCGGCCCGAAGATAAGCTGCTTAATGATGTACAGCTGTACCCCAACCCGGTTACCGATCAGATCAATTTAAAATATACCATATCGCGCAATAGCAATGTTACCATAAAAATAATGGATGTGCTGGGTAACGATATTACCACGATGTTTTCGTCGAGGGTTGATTCAGGCGATCATAACATCAACTATCCTATCAATAACAAGCTCACCCGCGGCTTTTACTTTGTACGGGTAGTAGCAGGTACCGAATCTGTTATTAAGCGTATCTCCGTATTGTAATTTGATTCCGGATTTGGGATGTTCTATTCCGCATCTATTTTTATTTCAGATTTATTTTAGATTTTTGAGCCGCTGAATAAATATTCATTAACGAATTTAAAATGAAGATAATTGCCATTGGCCGCAACTATGCCGAACATGCCAAAGAATTAAATAACCCGGTACCCGCGGTTCCGGTGATTTTCATGAAACCCGAAACCGCGATAATCAAAGACAATAAGCCTTTTTATCACCCCGATTTTTCTGACGATGTACACCATGAAATTGAGATCATTTTAAAAGTGAGCAAAGAAGGCAAACACATCAGCGAAAAATTTGCAGCAAACTATTACGAGGAAATTGCCTTAGGAATTGATTTTACTGCACGCGATATACAAAGCCGCCATAAAGAAAAAGGCCTGCCCTGGGAGCTGGCCAAAGCATTTGACGGCTCCGCCCCTATCAGCGCTTTTATACCGAAAAGTAAATTTGCCGCTATTTATGAACTAAATTTTAAACTGGACATTAATGGCGAAACACGCCAGCAGGGCAATACCCGCGACCTGTTGTTCTCGTTTGAAAATATCATAGCATTTGTTTCACAATACATCACCCTTAAAAAGGGCGATCTTATATTTACCGGTACCCCGCCCGGGGTATCAAGAGTGAAAGTTGGCGACAGACTTGAAGGTTATCTGGAGGATGAAAAATTGCTTGACTTTTACGTTAAATAAAACATGACTAAAAAACGCTTGATTATAGGTGTATTATGCCTGGTATTTAATTTGGGTATCAATGCACAAACCATACAAAGCCGGCCATATCCGCAAAACTATTTCAGATACCCGCTTGATTTGCCGCCAAGCACGGCCGGCTCTTTTGGCGAACTGCGACCCCAGCACTTTCATTCGGGGCTTGATTTTAAAACCAACCAGCGCACCGGCTACCCGGTACATGCCGCTGCCGATGGATATATCTCGAGGGTGCGGGTGCAGTTTGGAGGCTTTGGCAGGGCCATTTATATTACCCACCCAAACGGATACACTACCGTTTACGGGCATTTGCAAAGTTTTTCGCCAGCGGTGGCAGCCATTATAAAAGCCTACCAATATGAACACCAAACCTACGAGGCCGACTTTAAACTGCCCCCAACCCAGGTACCTGTTCATAAAGACGAGGTGGTTGCCGTATCAGGCAATGCAGGGGCATCGGCGGGTCCGCATGTGCATTTCGAGATAAGGGATACCCAAACCGAAGAAACCATTAACCCGCAGCTGTTTGGCTTAACCATTCCGGATAGGGTGCCGCCTACTATCACTTCTATAGGTATCTATCATTTGAACAGCAGTCCCTTCAGCGAAAAAACACAAAAGGAATTTTTAGCGGTGACCGGCGCAGCAGGCAATTACCACTTAACAAAGCCCCAGGTACTGCACCTGAGCGGTTATATTGGCTTTGGTATTAACACCACTGATATGAACAGCGTTTCGGCCAACCATAACGGCATATACTCGCTTGAGCTTAAACTGGATGGACAAACCGTGTATACCTTCGCGGCTGAGCGTTTTGCCTTTGACCAAACCCATGCCATAAACGCTTATATTGATTACCCGGCGTTTACGTCATCGCGCAGGTGGATGCAGAAGTGTTTTATATTGCCGGGCAGCCATATATCGCTTTACCCGCAGTCTGTTAACCGGGGTATTGTTACTTTTGATGACAATGCGCTGCACGAGGTGGAATATGTTGTAAAAGACGCGGCGGGCAACACCTCTTCATTAAAATTAAAGGTACAATCCGAAAAATTTATTCCGGTGGTTAATAAAATAGCGGGCACTTTATTCCATTTTGATCAAAAAAGTGAGTTTAGTACCGATAAGGTAAAGGTTACCGTTATGCCCGGCAATTTATATGACGATCTGGATTTCACCTATGCGGTATCGCCAAAGCCGGCGTCAGGTTTTTCGCAGGTACATCATATTCATAACCGGCTCACCCCTATACATGACAGTTATGACCTTTGGATTAAGCCCGATGCCGACCTCGGTCAGTACGCGGATAAGGCGGTTATTGTAAATACGCTGAATGGCTGCCAGGGCGGTTATTACCAGGATGGCTATGTAAAATCAAAAGTAACCACCTTTGGCGATTATTTTATAAAGATAGATACCCTGCCGCCGGTTATTCGTGCTTTAAATATCCAAAACGGGAAAAACATGGCCGTTGCCAAAAGTATTAACTTTCGCATTGGCGATAACCTGTCGGGCATTAAAAGCTATATTGGTACTATTGACAATAAATGGGTTTTAATGGAATGGGATTATAAAAGTAAAATACTAAGTTATACCTTTAATGGCGAAATTGCCGCCGGTAAACACGTATTTAAACTCACCGTTGGCGATAACAAGAACAATTTTTCGGAATTTACAGCAGATTTTTACAGATAGTACTAACTACTTGATACTAAAAAAATAAACCTATGGCAACATTAAAAGAAGGCGATAAAGCCCCTGATTTTACCGCGAAAGATCAGAATGGTAAAACCGTTTCCCTTAGCGACTATAAAGGAAAAAATGTGATCCTTTATTTTTATCCAAAGGATGATACCCCTGGCTGTACTGCCGAATCATGCAGTTTCAGGGATAATTACCAGTCATTATTAAGCAAAGGCTTTGAAGTGATTGGCGTAAGCACCGATGATGAAAAATCGCACAAAAAATTTGAAACCAAGTATAACCTGCCTTTTACCCTGATAGCTGATAACGACAAGCAAATTGTAGAAGCTTATGGCGTTTGGGTTGAAAAAAACATGTACGGCAAACAATATATGGGTACCGCGCGCACCACTTTTATTATTGATGGCAACGGGGTTATTAGTCACATTATTACCAAAGTTGACACTAAAGATTCATCGCAACAGGTGCTTGATCTTATTCAATAAAGCAACAGCCTTAGTTTACCGGCGGATAATTAAATCAAACGCAGTTAAGGCATGAATGTTGAATAAAGACACATATGTGAGTATATTTACGCCGGTCATTTGGCAAGATAAATGTAACCAGGCTATTATATTAGCTAAAGAAAAACAAAAATGCTTAATTAGCATTTAACTATAAAAATTAAAAAATGTCGTTGCAGGTTGAAGATTCAGAGATTTTAAGCAAGTTCCAGGACGAAAAAACACGTAACGAAGCGTTTAACCTGTTATTAAAAAAATACCAGCAAAAAATTTACTGGCACGTGCGCCGTATGGTTATTGATCATGACGACGCGGATGACTTGGTTCAGGATATTTTCATTAAGGTTTGGAAAAATTTGCTGGGTTTTAGAAATGACGCGCAGCTATACACCTGGATGTACAGGATAGCATCTAACGAGTGCATTACTTTTTTGAATAAGAAAAAACAAAAAAACAATGTCCCGCTGGATGATGTGGCATATGAGCTGGCTGATACACTGGCCGATTCAAGTTATTTTAATGGCGACCAGGCACAGCGTAAATTACAGCAAGCCTTGTTAACCCTGCCCGAGAAACAGCGTCTGGTATTCAATATGAAGTATTTTGACGATATGAAATATGAAGAGATATCTGATGTTTTGGGTACCAGTGTAGGGGCTTTAAAGGCATCTTTTCACCTCGCGGTTAAAAAGATCGAGGCCTTTTTATTGTCTAAAGATTAATTTTAATTTGTATTAAACCTTTTAGCACTATTCTCATCTATAGTTATGTATGAAAAGCGATATGGACAATAGGGAGTGGCTGGATGATTATGAATCACTTAAACAGGTTAATACCAATAACCCGTTTACAGTGCCGCCTGACTATTTTAACGAATTAGCGCAGCACATAACATCACGCATAAGGCTGGAAGAGCTCAAAAGCTCATCTACAGGGTTTACTATTCCTGAAAACTACTTTGAACAATTAAGCAGCAACATACAGAGCCGTATACGTATTGAAGAGGCTGTGAATACGGAAAACACAGGTTTTACCGTACCAGAAAATTATTTTGATGAGCTTGGCAGCAACATTCAAAGCCGGATAGCCATTGAGGCATCCTTAAACCCGGAGCATCAGGTTTTTGATGTGCCGGAAAACTATTTTGATGAACTGAGCAATAACATTCAAAGCCGGATAGTTATTGAGCAATACGCCAATAATGAAGCTGAAAGCTTTGCTGTTCCTGAAAATTATTTTGATGAGCTGAGCAATAATATCCAAAGCAGGATAGCTGTTGAGCAATATGCAAGCAATGAAGCCGAAGGTTTTACTGTTCCTGAGAATTATTTTGAACAGCTTCAGCAAAACATTTTAAATAAAGCTGTTAACCAGGATACGGCAAAAATTGTTACCATGCCGGCAGCGGCTAAAAACAAAGGCGTGGTGCGCAGGCTTTTTGCCTCGCATACAGTGCGCTATGCCACAGCAGCCTGTTTTGCACTGATATTAGGTATTGGTGTTGTTGTAAAAAATGCAGATGCTCCTGTAGCAGCACATGACCGGTCTTTTTTACATAAGCAACTTTCAACTATACCTGTTGATGAAATTAAAAGCTATTTACAGCTACATTCAGATGCAAGCGATACCCGTACACTCATGGACGGCGGACAGCAAATCAATAGCGAAAGTTTAGATGAAGATCTGTCAGATTATTTAGATACTAATTAACCGATACAATTTTAATGAGTAAACTGGTCAGGCATATTTTTATTATACTATTTATTTTAACAGCGGGTTACGAGTCATTTGCACAGGCAAGCAACAGCCTTGTACAACGGCAAAAGATAACCCCTGCCCCTACGCGTGATAAAAAAGGCGTGGGTAAAAGACTCGAAGCCGCCCGCGACCGCTTTATCAGCAAACAACTTAACCTTACCGATCAGGAATCGACCAAGTTTTGGCCTCTGTACCGCCAGTATCAACAGGAGCTTACCGCCGTTAATATACTCAAGCGGTTAAACAACTCCAGCGCATCGGCCAATGGCACCGAGCAAATTGATAAAGAAATTTACTACGAAAGCCAACAGGTAGCCATACGGAAGCGCTATAAGGACGCGTTCCTAAAAATATTACCACCCGAAAAAGTGAGCGAGCTTTATAAAAGCGAACGTGAGTTTCGCGATGAGCTTATTAAACAACTTAGCGAACGCAGCGAACGGGCAGGAAATTAAGCGGCTATTGAGTTATTGCTCATTAATTGCCGCTTAGCGCGTTACTTTGTTTGCCTTCCCAGAAAAGAGAACAGATTATCCCCAACTTGTTTCAGGATCTCTCAGCACGGTTAGCGTTGTTATATACACCTCACGGGCAGCATAACAAACCCAATTTTCTTTTGGCAACCCCGCATTAAGCTTATCTTTACCGCGACAACTCAAAACTTACTACTTTAAAAATGCCTACGCTACGTCAACTTTTTTTAGCTAATAACGCGCAAACAACCAATTTTCCGTTGCTGCTTGAATTTGAACGTGCGGAAGGTATTTATATATACGATGCAAGCGGCAAAGCCTATACCGACCTCATATCAGGGATTGGGGTAAGCAGCCTTGGGCACGGTAATCCTAAAGTGACCCAGGCTATAAAAGAGCAGGTTGATAAATACATGCACCTGATGGTTTATGGCGAATATGTACAAACGCCGCAAGTGCGCTTTGCCGAAAAATTAGTTTCGGTACTTCCTGCAAATCTGCAATCGGTATATTTTACCAACTCGGGTGCCGAGGCTGTTGAAGGTGCTTTAAAACTGGCCAAGCGCTTTACCGGCAGGCAACAGGTGATAGCCTGTCATCACTCCTATCACGGCAGTACCCATGGGGCACTGAGCGTAATGGGCAACGAGGAATTTAAACAGGCCTATCGCCCGCTGTTGCCCGGAGTTAATTTTATCCGTTTTAATGACATGGCCGACCTGCACCTGATAACCGGGGATACCGCCTGTGTCATCATAGAAACTGTACAGGGCGAAGCCGGCATCCATGTGCCCGATGCAGCATACCTGCAGGCCTTGCGCAAACGCTGCGATGAAATGGGCTCCTTATTGATACTGGATGAGATACAGGCCGCATTCGGCCGTACAGGTAAACTGTTCGCTTTTGAGCATTTTGATATAGTACCCGACATTTTATTACTGGCTAAAGCTTTAGGCGGCGGAATGCCCATAGGCGCCTTTATTGCATCAAACGCCATTATGGGCGCATTAAAAGAGAATCCCATTTTAGGTCATATTACCACCTTTGGCGGTCATCCGGTATGCTGTGCTGCCGGCCTCGCAGCGCTGGAAGTGTTATTGGACGAAAACCTTGTATCGGGCGTAGCCGAAAAAGAAGCGCTGTTCCGTAAGCTGCTCGTTCACCCATCCATTAAAGCAGTGCGTGGCAAGGGCCTTATGCTGGCTGTTGAGCTGGATAGTTTTGATCTGAATAAAAAAATAATTGACCGCTGCATTGAACATGGCATTATTACCGACTGGTTTTTACATTGCAGCAACTCCATGCGTATAGCCCCACCGCTCATTATCAAACCTCATGAAATTGAACATGCCTGCGCTGTAATTATTGAGGCTGTTACTTACTACACTTCCTAAATTCAGGAATACCAGCCCTCCTGTTTAAGGTACTTTCAAGTACTTATTATTGAATTATATATTATAAAATTTAGTTTGAGTTAAATTGGTATGGTTTATGCATTTATGTGCATGGGCTTTATAAAATTGCATAAGATGTTGGATTTTTTTAGAAAAGATCACATGGTGTACATTTTTATAGTCACAGTTTAAACAATTAATTAAAAAGCATTGTTTAATATGTACCCCGCATTTATAAATATCTCTACTCAATATGAAAATAGCATATATATCAACCTATCCTCCCCGTGAATGTGGCCTGGCAACTTTCAACCAAAACCTGATGCGCGCCATTAATGCCAATTTCCCCGACAGAAAATCACTTGTTGACAGCGGTTTTGTGGTTGCGTTAAACGATTCTGAAAACCTGCAGGAATATGAATATCCCGCCGAGGTGAAATATGTCATCAGGCAGGATCATCAAAAAGATTACATCCGCGCGGCCGGTTACATCAACACCAGCAATGCCGACGTTTGTATTATGGAACACGAGTTTGGCATATACGGTGGCGAAAGTGGTATTTACATATTGCCTTTAATAAACCGGCTTGAAAAACCTTTAATATCCATATTACACACTATACTGAAAGATCCCAGCTATGTTCAGCGTATCATCATCCGCGAAATAGCCGAGCAATCATCAAAAATAATAGTAATGAGCCAGCGGGCAGTGAAATTTTTAACCACCATTTATGGTATCCCTGCCGAAAAGATACAGATCATTGAGCATGGCGTGCCCGATGTAGAACCACTGGTTGACAACCCGGTTAAAAATCTGTCGTCATTTAAAAACCGTCGGGTGCTGCTAACTTTTGGTTTGCTTAGCCGCAACAAAGGTTTGGAAACCGTGGTAAAAGCATTGCCGGCCATAGTTGCAAAACACCCCGATGTAATGTATGTGGTGCTGGGCAATACCCATCCGGGCGTGATCAAAAGTTCGGGCGAAGAATATCGCGACCATTTGAAAACACTCGCGGCCCAGCTTGGTGTATCAAACAATTTGTCGTTCATCAATAAATTCGTTTCGGAAGATGAGCTGGTGAACTATCTTACCGCTGCCGAAATATATGTTACACCGTACCTGAATGAAGCGCAGATAACCAGTGGCACACTTTCGTATGCCATAGGTGCAGGCGCAGCCATAGTATCAACCCCATACTGGCACGCTACAGAATTATTGGCTAATAACCGCGGAAAGCTTTTTGAATTTAAAAACGCTGAAGCGTTGGCAGATATAGTAATTGAATTGCTTGACCAGGACCGCGTATTAAAGGAGCTTAAAGAAAATGCTTACCAATATGGGCTGCATTTACGCTGGCCTGTTATTGGTGCCGAATATATAAAAACTGCGCAGGAAGCTACCGTTGCGTTTGATTTTAGCGATAAGATATTAAAGAACAGTATAGTTGACCCTGAAACATTACCCAAATTCAGCTTAACGCATGTGCTGCGCTTAACAGACGATACCGGCATAGTGCAGCACGCCAAATACGGAATACCTAATTTAAAAGAAGGTTATTGCCTTGATGACAATGCCCGGGCGCTCATTATGGCTTTAATGGCTTACCAGCGTAATAAAAGCCGCGAAGCGTTTGAGCTGTTGCCTATATATTTGAGCTACATTCACTATATGCAAAGGGATGATGGCAATTTCCGCAATTTCCTGAGCTTTGACAGGCGGTATCTGGATGAAGTGGGCTCCGAAGATTCATTCGGGCGAACCGTTTGGGCTTTGGGTCACCTGATAGGTTGCGCGGCCACCAACTCCTACCGCGAGTTTGCTATGGAAATATTCCATAAATCGGTACCGCATTTTACTACTTTGAAACATTTGCGCGGTATGGCCAATACCATAATAGGCATAAGCCTGTACCTGAAGGTATTTCCTGCTGATGAAGGAATGCAAAGGCTGCTAACGCAGCTTACCCAGCCGCTTATTGATGCCTACGAAAATACGCAATCAGCCGACTGGCAATGGTTTGAGGAAAAAATGACCTATGATAATGCCATACTTCCGTTGGCGCTATTGCACTCCTGCGAGATCACCGGAAATGAGCAGGTAAAAAAAATAGCCATGAACACTATGGCGTTTTTGGATAAACTAACCTTGTCAAACGGATATTTAAGTCCGGTAGGTAATGACGGCTGGTATTATCGCGGTGGCTCTTTCCCAACGTTTGACCAGCAGGCTATTGAAACCATGGCTATGGTACTTATGCACTTCCAAGCCTATCAAATATTCAGGATACCGCAATATATTGAAAAAATGTTCCTGAGCTATAAATGGTTCCTGGGCGAAAATACTCTGCGCGCGCCTTTGTATGACCATGAAACTAAAGGATGCTGTGATGGTTTGCTGCCTACGGGCATTAACCGCAACCAGGGAGCCGAAAGTACATTAGCTTACCTGATATCGCATTTAACTGTATTGAAAGCCTTTGAGCTGGAGTACGAATACAACAAATACGGCAACCAGAAAATGGAGATCTGCTAAATGAAGGTAGCTGTATTGGCCCCGGTTGCCTGGCGTACACCTCCCAGGCATTACGGCCCGTGGGAGCAAATAGCATCAAATATTGCCGAGGGTTTGGTAAAGCAAGGGGTTGAGGTAACACTTTTTGCCACTGCCGATTCCATAACCGCTGGTAAACTTGATGCTGTTTGCGCCGTTGGTTATGAAGAGGACCGCCAACAGGACGCCAAGGTGCTGGAGTGCCTGCACATTAGCAACCTGATGGAGAAGGCGCACCAGTTTGACATTATCCACAACAATTTTGATTTTTTGCCCCTTACCTACTCTGGTTTGATCAATACACCCGTGGTTACTACCATACATGGTTTTTCATCACCTAAAATAATCCCAGTTTATAAAAAGTACAATCAGTCGGGTTATTATGTTTCCATCAGTAATGCCGACCGCAGCCCGGAATTGAGTTACGCAGCCACTGTGTATAATGGGCTGCACATTGAAGATTTTGAATTTTATAAAAACCCGGAAGACTACCTGTTATATTTTGGACGTATTCACCCAGATAAAGGTACCGCGGAGGCTATTGAAATAGCTAAAAAAAGTAAAAGAAAACTATTAATAGCAGGTATTATCCAGGATGAAAACTATTACCGCGAAAAAGTTGAACCGCAGCTATCTGCAAACGTTGAATATGTAGGCCATGCCGGCCCGCAAAAAAGAAAAGACCTTTTGGGCAATGCCTATGCCGTACTGCACCCCATCAGTTTTAATGAGCCTTTTGGCCTGAGCGTGGCCGAAGCTATGCTTTGCGGTACCCCTGTAATAGCGTTTAATCGCGGATCGATGCCTGAACTGATAAAGGACGCGGAAACCGGCTTTTTGGTGAATACCGTTGATGAAGCTGTTGAAGCCGTGGAACGGATAAACCATATTGACCGCATGGCCTGCTATAAATGGGCAAGCTCCCAATTTTCGAGCGACAAAATGACCGCCGATTATTTACAGCTATACAGAAGCATACTTGGTTAAATTAAAACACCATCAACTATACAAGGCCGTAACAATAGTTTTCCCAGTACTTAGATAATAACTCTTCGCCAAAACGGCTGTAATTATTACCCATACCGGGTGTCGGGGTAAATTCCCCGAAAACTGCGCCCCTGTAGGTGGAGTAAAAATCAATCCTTACAAAAATGCCGTAAGCCTTGCTTAGTCTTTTTGCCTGCTCAACCATATCGTCAAAACATTCTGGCTTGGGATGATCTTCACCATCGCCAAAAGTTTTATTCACCATCTTCATTTTATTCCAGTGCTCATCATAAAATGTGTTATATCCGCTTTGCGGGCTTAACCGCCTTATAACACAAATTGTGGCTATTTTGCCATTGAAACAAAAAAACTTATAATCTTTAAGAATTTCGTAGGCTCCCGAGTCATTCATCAAAAACTCTTCGATCAAAAACTCCTGGGCGGGGTTTTTAAGGGTTTCTAATTTTAATGCGTCCTTTATACCTGCGGGTGTATAATATTTATGATCAAATAAATTAACACCATTGGTCATAACATATACATTGCTGCATGAATGGCCTATAGTTGGGCGAATAACATATTGCGGAGGCAAAGCCGAAAAATCAATATGCTCCGCATCGGCGCCTTTCCACAAGAGTTTGGCAACATCGCACCCATGTTTTTTTGCAAACTCCCTGGCATTAAATTTATTGCTGAGTTTTCTTTGCCAATAAACATCGTCTTTCCACTTCTCTATCGGGTCATCTTCGGTCATCGGGGTGTTTCTAACCAGTTCGGCGTTGATATCGTTCCAGAAAATCTCATGCCGTTTTTTAATTCTGACAGAAAACTTGCCGAAATCAGGCAAATCCACTCCAAGTGGATTTAATACGTTGGTTTTTAAATAGTTTAGCATTTTGAGGTTATAATACGCTAAAGCAATCAGAGATTACCTTAGTGGCAGGATATTATATTTAGATACTTAAATTTATATTATATAATAGTGGTTTCCCGCTCCCGCCTGATATTGTATACTAACCCGTGTAAAACGTGAAATTATGTGGACATTTATTGTGAAATACAGCTATATATCAAAATGTTAAAAGAATGTTGAACTACTTGCCTGCATCCTCTTTAAGCTTTTTAAGCAGTTCATCAAGGCTCACTTCGGCAAAAGCGGTTGACGAATCTGATACGCCATAAGGGATAATAAGCTTTTGGTTATGAACAATGGTGCCGCACGAGTATAGTACGTTAGGTACATAACCTTCGCGCTCATCGCTGTTCGGGATCAAAAGAGGTTCGCGCAGGCGGCCTATTTCAACGGTTGGATCATCCAGTTTTAGTAAGCTGGCGCCCAGTACATAACGCCGCATTGGGCCAACGCCATGGGTTATCACTATCCACCCGTCTTCGGTTTCAATAGGCGAACCGCAATTACCTATCTGTATAAATTCCCAGTTAAATTTGGGCTGTTGCAGCAGTATGGGCTTTTCCCATATGTTTATTTTATCAGAGTACATGATGTAATTATTGCAACCATCAATACGCGATATCATTACAAACTTGTCATTTACCTTACGCGGAAACAATGCCAGGTTTTTGTTTTGTGCGCCGGCGCCGTAAAGCGGCATTATTTTAAAATTGTAAAAATCGGTTGTTTGCAGGAGCTTAGGCATAATGAGCGAGCCATCATAAGCGGTATAGGTGGCATAATACACATAGGTGCCGTCTTCATTGATAAATTTTACAAAACGCGCGTCTTCAATACCTTTACGCTCGTACTCCGATATCGGGAATATCACACGGTCAGAGATATCTGTATCAAGTGAAAAAACAATTTCGTAGTAAGAATCGGCCAGCCATAACACTTTATCATACTCCAGCCGCTTCATATCGCTCTCCTGCAGCCTTTGCGAATCAAGGATGATACGGCGCAGGTTTGCATATTCAAAATGATGATCAAGTTTTGATTCGAGCTCGCCTATTACATCAATATTGATCTGGGTGATAGCGGCTTTTTCAAAGAACAGTTTTTTATTGTAAACCGCATTCCGCACAATTTCGGCTTCGTCAATATAGCTTCCGGAGGGCTGAATAGTAATGTTATTAAACTTATCTATCAGAGCCCGCCTGAAAGTGATAGAAGAGATATGCCCTTCGCCTACCGCCCTAAAACTGATGATCACCCGTTTCTGGCCGTCCTCCAGTTCGGTTTGGTCGGGATCTTCAATTATGGATGGATTAAAAAACGCAGCGGACTCAATAGAATACTCATGCGTAAAATATGACCCTATGAGTAACTTACGGTAAACCGTGAGCGTATCATAATCAATGTGCAATTCATGAAACAATGGTTTTAGCTTGCTGCAGTGTCGGTTTAACACCCGGGTAATATTACGGTGCCGTTTGGAATATTCCTGTAACAGCGGCGAAACAATGCCAAAGGCCTCTTCTTCGCTGATATCCATTACACGTTCAATCACTTCTTTGGCCCGGTCATTTCCATTAAAAAAGAATCTTGCAATAACACGTTTGGGATCTGGATTAACTCTTATGGGTTTTCGATCGATAGAAAGTCTCATATTGAAAAGATGACGTTTATACATTAACATCATTAGTTTAAAATTGATTTCGGTAATTTTAAATAGAAAACGGATGAAAAGGAAAGATATGATTAGCGTAATTAATTATTAAAACAATGAGGGTGGCATGTGCTTAGCTTTAACCGGCTATTTTGCCTTTGTTCCGTTATCTATAAGTCTTTTATCTTTTTATCAGCACCTTTTGTAAATTGCAGGCCTATGAATGTATTAATTGTTGAAGACGAAAAAGGCCTGGCCCTTGAAGTTGATGAATTTTTAAGTCATGAAGGCTTTACGGTTGAACATGCCCGCACCAAAAAATCGGCAGAGGAGAAAATATTTGTCAACAACTATGATTTTATACTGCTTGATCTTGGTTTGCCTGACGGCGACGGCTTTGATCTTTTAAAAATGCTTAAAGGTCTTGATAAACGCGAAGACGCCGTTATTATATTGACCGCGCGCGGCGCGGTTGACGACCGGGTGATGGGCCTTGAGCAGGGCGCCGACGATTACCTGGCCAAGCCATTTTCATTAAGCGAGCTTTTAGCACGCATGCATGCCATAACGCGGCGCAAACACCGGCTTGAAAGTAATGATATTAATATAAAAGGGCTCAGGGTGAACATCCAGAACCGTACGGTAATGTATAATGATGAACGCATTAACCTTACTAAAAAAGAATTTGAAATATTTAACTACCTCGTATTAAACAAAAACCGGGTAATATCACGTACCAACTTAACCGAACATGTTTGGGGTGATGTGCTGGAAATAAATTCAGACTCGAACTTTGTTGATGTACACGTTAAAAACCTGCGCAAAAAACTATCGCAATATATACCTATTGATTGGTTTGAAACCGTGAGGAGCATTGGTTACCGTATCAATATTTAAAACATATATCTGTTAACAAATGAAACTACAGGTAAAGCTGGCTTTATATAACACCCTAACCAAGGTGGCTATAATTTTGTTTACCGGCCTGCTTATACTGTTATCAATTGAAAAAATATCATACAACCATATTGAATTAAGGTTAGAGAATGCTGCAAAGGAAATTTTAAGAAGCTTTCCGTCAAAAGAGATCAATAACTATTTGGCGAAGGGGAAAACTTATACCGATTACAACATTTTAAGGACAGAATTTATCACCATAGAGCCGGTCAGATACGACCCAACCGAACTTCAAACTGTTAAATTTTCTTCAGATACGCGCACTTTTGATGGCAACTTAGAAAACTACCGGGTCCTTTCGCGCAGGTTTAACTTTAATCATCACACCTATCAGCTTGAAATTGGCCAGGCCATTGAATCTGTTGAGGAGCTAAAATCAATTATAAAAAGGTTTACTTTACTGGTACTGTTTATTGCTCTCGCGCTTACACTGGTTAGCGACCTCGTGTTTACCAAATTTTTGCTCGCTCCGTTTTATAAGATAATTGACCGTAAACTGATCAAGGTGAACGACCCGATGAACTTTGATTATGAAAAGATAAAAACTACCACCCAGGATTTTGAAATGCTTGATGATAGCATCAGTTCGCTGATGAAAAAAATAACAAATATTTTCATGCTCGAAAAACAGTTTATAGCCAACGTATCGCATGAGCTGCTTACCCCTATCTCCATCATCAGCTCAAGGCTTGAGAATATATTACTGCATGAAGAGCTGAGCGAAGGCAGCGAAAATAAGATGCATGCCTCGCTTAAAACTTTAAACCGACTCAAATCAATCATTAACAGCCTGTTGCTGATATCAAAAGTGGAGAACAATCAATTTGATAAAAATGACCAGGTAATGATAGCGGGTGTTATTAAAGAGATACATGAAGAACTTGAAGACCGGATGGATGAAAAGCAGCTTAAGTTTACTAACCATCTTAAATACATTTATACTATAAAAGGCAACCGCCCCCTCATGCATACCCTGCTGTTCAACATCATTAACAACTCCATAAAGTATAATAACCCACAAGGCACCATTACAATTAGTGATGAACTTACAGATGATATTTACTCTGTTATTATTGCCGACACAGGCGCCGGCATGGACCACAAGCAAATTGAAAATGCCTTTAACCGTTTTGAAAAATTTGATACCGACGAAAAGGAAAGCTATGGCTTAGGCCTTGCCATAGTAAAAAGCATCACCGCGTTTCATGATATTAAAGTTAAAATAAACTCGGCCAAAGATAAAGGCACTACCGTAAAGCTGGTATTTAACCGCCAGGACTAACTTCACTAAATCTTCATACTGAATTTATTTATTTGTACAGTTTTAGTAAGTGTTACCCCTATTAAGAGGCTATTTTTTAAAAAGAATAGCCTTTTTTTATATCATTTTATTTCTTTTTACCAGGTACGCTTTAAGTATATTGTAATATCCTTCATTTATATCCGCATCAATGAGGTCAATATGATATTGGGCGCATTTGAGCTGGAGCTCATGCCGGTATAACATCAACGACGCCCGGTAAGCGTCGCGTACCTTGCCGGGGTGTACTTTTATTTCGGCACCGCTTTCCATATCAATAAAGTGGTGCGGGCGGTTATCAAAATTAAGGTCAAGCTCCTTTTGCTTATCATGCACGTTAAAAATGATCACCTCGTGTTTATTGAACTTCAAATGCTGTATAGCAGCAAAAAGCGATCGCAATTTTTCCTCATTTAAGTTGTTCTCCAGCATATCGCTAAAAATGATCACCATCGAGCGTTGGTGTATCTCCTGGGCAATGTGGTGCAGTACATCTGTTATATTGGTAGCTGTATTAGGCCGGTTGGCGTTATACATTTTTTCGAGCTCGGCGTACAGGTGAAATAAATGCGCCGAAGTTGATTTGGCCTGGCTAAGCCAATCTATCTTGTCCGAAAAGAGGCACAAGCCAAAGGCATCGCGCTGTTTTTTAAACAGGTGCATTAATGAGGCTATAGCGTAAGTAGAAAACTGTAGCTTGTTTAACCCCTTTTCAGGAAAATTCATTGACGATGAAGTATCCAGCAATAAATAGGAGCGCAGGTTGGTTTCTTCCTCAAACTGTTTTACAAACAACTTTTCAGTTCGGGCCAGTAGCTTCCAGTCTATATTTTTTACCGATTCGCCATTATTATACAAACGGTGCTCTGCAAACTCTACAGAAAACCCATGGAACGGGCTTTGGTGCAAACCGGTTATAAAACCTTCAACCACTTGCCGGGCCAGCAGTTCAAGGTTAGCGAGGTGGCTTACTTGCTGATCGTCATTTAATTTTGGCATAAGGCTAATATAAGGCATAAAAAAAGCGCCGCCAAACAGGCAGCGCTTTTAAAAGTAATTTAAATATGGTGGATTAAGCTGTTATAAACTTAATTATCCTTTTGTTGATTAAGCTAATTGCTTAACTAATTTATCAGTTAATACTGATTTTGGAACAGCACCAATTTGTTTATCCACAATTTCGCCATTTTTAAAGAATAATAAAGCGGGGATATTACGGATACCAAACTTAGTTGATATGCCAGGATTATTGTCAACATTAACTTTACCAACAACGGCTTTGCCATCGTATTCTTTTGCGATATCTTCAACTACCGGACCTACCATCCTACAAGGACCACACCATTCTGCCCAAAAGTCAATTAATACAGGTTTGTCTGATTTCAGTACAAGTTCGTCAAAGTTCGCATCGGTTATTTCTAAAGCCATGATTTCTATTTTTTAATTTTTGTATTACAAATATATACTATTCAAATAGCTTGCCACAAGTGCGGCCTGACATTGTGACAATTATATTAATATAACTTTTCCACTTAACACAAGGCCGACAATGGATTACAGCTAATTTATCAACATTTTTCATTTAATTGACCAATTGAATAAATAAGTCAAAAATTATAAAAATCAAACAATATCCTTTTCAAATTCCCAAACGGATTTAAGCCCGGGGCTAATAGTTGTGCAGTACATGTTTAATAATACCGCATAAGTTAACAAGCCCAAAACGCGCTTAATACCTATTTCAACAACGGCTGAGTATTGGTTAAATTGAAAATATTGGCCATCAGGTCGTCGCTCGGGTTTACTTTAAAGTTTTTGGAGGCCAGTTCAACCAGCATGGCTTCTTCCCTGTCTTTGATCTGGAAACGCAGCTTACAGTTTTGTACCGGGTATTTTTGATTATTTTCATTGATAACATGCTGTATATCATCCAATAACTGGCTGTTAAGCATGTGCACGTCTATACATACGGTTAATGATTTGGTATGCTTGTCCCGCATTTCCGACAGCAGGTCCATCACAGCTATGCGAAGGTCCCAGTTATCTTTCTGTCTGAATTTTTCTTCGATGGTACCTTTAATATGCAGAAAATAACCATCCATCATCAGGTTACGGAATTTCACATAATCGTCTCCAAACAGGGCAAACTCGTATGATTCATTGTAATCTTCCAGCACAAACGTGCCAAAAGGCTTACCGGTTTTGGTCATCTTATGCTGCACATTTGATACCAGGCCGCCAATTCTTATCTCGCCCCGTTTACGAAGTTCATTAAAAGCGCCCATGATATCCTCGCCGCCTTCGCCTGAGCGCGCCTTTTGCATCAGTTTCAAATCGCTGATAGTACTGTTACAAAACCTGTCGAGCTCAACTTTATAATTATCAAGCGGATGGCCGGTTAAGTATATGCCGATCACTGCTTTTTCATATTTCAGCTTTTCAATTAACGGCCATTCTTCGGCCTCGGGCATAGCCGGTTCCGGAACGTAAGAAGCTACCGATCCACCAAATAATGATGATTGCGAGCTGCTTTGCACATTCTGGTAATCATTGGCGTATTTTATTAAGCGTTCAACTCCGGTTAAAACGCCAAGGTCTGTTTTGGCAAAAAACTGCGACCTGTTGATGCCAAACTCGTCAAAAGCGCCGCCATAAACCAGGTTTTCGTATGATTTACGGTTTACGCTACGGGTGTTTGATCGCCGGGCAAAATCATAAACCGACGTGTACGGACCATTGGCTTCGCGCTCCTCAATAATACTTTCTACCGCTTTATCGCCCACGCCTTTAACACCGGTTAATCCAAAACGCACCTGCCCCTTTTTATTTACCGCGAATGACATATCAGACTCATTAATATCCGGGCCTAAAACTTCTACACCCATCCTGCGGCATTCCTCCATGAAAAAGGTGATCTTTTCCATGTTGTTCTGGTTATTTAAAACCGCCGCCATATACTCTGACGGATAATGCGCTTTTAAATAAGCCGTTTGGTACGCCACAAAAGCATAGCAGGTAGAGTGCGATTTATTGAAGGCATATTGTGCAAAGGCCTTCCAGTCGGTCCATATTTTGGTAAGTTTATCCTTGGGGTGCCCTTTGGCCTGGGCCCCTTCCATAAACTGGGCCTCCATTTTATTAAGTACCTCAATTTGCTTCTTACCCATGGCCTTACGCAGCACGTCGGCATCGCCCTTGCTAAACCCGGCCAGCTTTTGCGATAAAAGCATCACCTGTTCCTGGTATACAGTAATACCGTAGGTTTCGCCCAGGTACTCCTCCATATCGGCAAGGTCAAACACAATGGGCTCCTGGCCGTGCTTACGTTTAATAAAGTTTGGGATATACTCTATTGGCCCCGGGCGGTACAGGGCGTTCATGGCAATTAAATCTTCAAATTTATCGGGCTTAAGCTCGCGCAGGTACATTTGCATACCATCGCTTTCAAACTGGAACGTTCCGTTGGTATCGCCCCTTTGATAAAGCTCATAAGTTTTTTGATCATCAAGCGGTATGTAGTCAATATCAATGCTTACCCCGTGGTTTTGCTTGATCATCCTCAGGGCATCTTTCAGGATGGTTAAGGTTTTAAGACCCAAAAAGTCCATCTTGATAACCCCTGCATCTTCAATAACACGCCCATCATACTGGGTAACCAGCAGGTCAGAGTCCTTAGCGGTAGCAACCGGAACAATATCCGTTAAATCATAAGGGGCAATGATAATACCCGCGGCGTGCACGCCGGTGTTACGCACCGACCCTTCCAGCTTTTCGGCCTCACGCAGTACCTGCCCGCGCAGGTCGTTACCCTTTACTATTTCCTTTAATTCGGGCACCTGTTCAATGGCATCCTTCAGGGTGATGCCCAGCGTGTCGGGCACCAGTTTTTTAATGGCGTTCATTTCGGCCAGCGGCATATCCAACACCCGGCCTACGTCCTGTATACTGGTACGGGCAGCCATAGAACCATACGTAATGATCTGTGCTACCTGGTTCTTGCCATATTTATCAACCACATAATCAATTACCCGCTGGCGGCCCGCGTCGTCAAAATCGGTATCAATATCGGGCATCGACTTACGATCCGGGTTAAGGAACCTCTCAAACAGCAGGTTGTACTTCATCGGGTCTATATTGGTGATACCCGTACAATAGGCCACTACTGATCCCGCTGCCGATCCACGCCCCGGCCCAATAAACACCCCAATATCGCGGCCATGTTTTATAAAGTCGGCCACAATTAAAAAGTACCCGGCAAAACCCATGGTACGGATAGTGAACAACTCAAAGTTGATGCGCTCTTCCACCTCGGGCGAAATATCTTTATACCGCTCTTTGGCGCCTGTAAAAGTTAAATGTTTTAAATACTCCCATTGGTTTAGCGTATCGGCATCAGGAGTGTTATGTATCTTGAATTCCTCGGGAATCACAAAGTTGGGCAACAGAATGTCGCGTTTTAATTTCAGTACTTCAACCTTGTCAACTATCTCGTTGGTATTGTCAAGCGATTCAGGCACATCGGCAAACAGGCTGCCCATTTCTGCCTGCGTTTTAAAATAAAACTGGTCATTAGGGAAACCAAAACGATAACCGCGGCCACCCTCTTCGTCGGTTGCAATGGGCGTGCTCTGCATATCGCCGGTATTCACACACAGCAAAATATCATGCGCGTTGGAGTCCTGCTGATCCACATAATGCGAATCATTGGAGCATATTACCTTTACATTATACTTTTTAGCATAAGTAAGCAGCACATTATTAATTGTGGTTTGCTCAGGAATATCATGGCGCTGCAGCTCAATGTAAAAATCCTCGCCAAACAGGTCAAGCCACCATTTAAATTCTTCTTCGGCTTTTTCGGGGGTTTCCCTTAATATGGCTTGCGGTACCGATGCGCCAATGCAGCAGGTGGTGGCTATTAAACCTTTATGATACTTTAAAATCAGTTCTTTATCAATACGCGGCCACTTGCTGTACAACCCTTCCATGTACCCTAAGGAGCATAGCTTTACCAGGTTTTTATACCCTTCGGGATTTTTGGCCAGCATCAGCTGGTGGCGGCGCACATCCTTTTTTTCTTTGGTAAACTGTTTTTTATGACGATCTTCTACCACATAAAATTCACAGCCTACAATAGGTTTTACATTGTGTTTACCTGCTTCGGCAACAAATTTAAACACCCCGAACATATTACCGTGGTCTGTTATGGCCAACGCCTTCATCCCGTCATTTGCGGCCTTTTTATATAGTTTTGATATATCGGCAGCCCCGTCAAGTAAGGAAAATTGAGTATGTACGTGTAAGTGAGAAAAATCTGGCATAGTTAATCTGTTTCAACAAAATCCGGTAGAATACAAAGTTATTAAAAAACAACTTTGCCGTATCAAGTGTTGAAAAACTATATGCCGAAATAATTTCCGTCGGTGAGTAGCGCAGTTGAAGAATTAAGTGAAGAAGCGTATCTTGAACCAGCACAAGCAAGGCTGCTACTTTAGCATACAGTTTGATAGTTTTAATATAAAACGACCATCACTTTTGAAAAACTTGTACAATTGAAAAAATTTGGACGAATAGCGGTCAAAACCTTGCTTTGGATAATTGCAAGTGTCATTTTTCTGGTATTGCTTGTAGTTATTTTAATACAGGTTCCGGCGGTTCAAAACTTCGCCAAAGATAAAGCTGTAAATTTTTTACAAGGGAAAATTCATACCAAAGTGCAAATTGGCCACATCAGTCTTGGTTTGCCTAAGTTACTGGTATTGCAGGATGTTTATTTTGAAGACCAGAAAAAAGACACGCTGATTGCAGGCGAAAAATTAAAGGTTGATATCAGCTTGTTTAAACTGTTTAGTAATAAAGTAGAGATCAATGAAATTAACCTGCAGGGCATTACCGCCAATGTAAGCCGCGGGGCTGATAGCGTTTTTAATTTCGACTACATCATTAACGCCTTTGTGGGTGAGCAAAAAAAAGAGGTGAAACCCGAGGATACCACATCAACCATGAAGTTCTCGCTCGATAAGATCATTCTCGACCGCATCAATATCAAATATAAGGATCAAACCTCGGGCAATGACGTAAAGTTTTTACTGGACCACTTTGATACCCGGATAAAAGATTTTGATATGGATAAAATGAAATTTACCATACCCAGGATCACCTTGTCGGGCGTTAACGCACGCATTATACAAACGCCGGTAGGCTCATCCATTACGCAGGCCGCTGCTATTGATACGGCTGCCCAGCCGCTCAATATGGATCTTGATTTGGGAGTGATAGATGTATCAAAAATAAAAGTTGACTACCGCAGCAGCGAAATGAGCGCCAATATCGACCTCAATAAGTTTTTTGTAAATATGGATAAGATCGACCTTAAAAAACAGCAGGTAGGCATTAAATCCATTGAACTGAATGATACCTGGGCCGAGTTGAGCCTGGCAAAGCCCAAAACCGTACAAAAAGCGGTTATAAAAACCGTTAAAAAGCTTGATACACTGGTTTCATCGCCGCAAACCTCCAAATGGGCGGTTACTTTAGGCAAGGTAAGTTTCACCAACGATAATATAAAGTTTGATAACGAAGCGCAAAAGGCGATACCAAAAGGCCTTGACTTTGGGCACATGGATATGCGCAACCTGAACGCCGAAGCCGAAAATATATCCTATAACCCTGACACCATTTCGGGCAAGATCAATTCTTTTTCTTTTAATGAAAAAAGCGGTTTAAAGATCAATAAATTCCATACGGCGTTCTTTTACGGACCAACTAACGCCTACATGAATGATCTGCTGCTGGAAACTCCGCAAACCGTTCTGCAGAAATCTGTGCAGGTAAGATACCCTTCTATTGATGCCATAACCAAAAATATTGGGCTGCTGGGTATCAACGCTAACCTTGATGGCAGCCGTTTAGGCTTAAAAGATGTGCTGCTGCTGATGCCGACCATGGCAACTATGGAGCCTTTCAAAAGTTCGCCGGGCACTGTTTTCAAGATAAACGGCAAGGTGAGCGGACAGGTAAATAACCTGGACATTCCTAACCTGGAAGTTACGGGGCTGAGCAATACGCATATCCGGGCGTCAGGCAAAATGAAAGGGTTGCCTGATGTAAACAAGGCTTATTTTGATATTAATATTGCCGATTTTACAACCAGCCGAAGCGATATTGCCAAACTTGCCCCCCCTGGCAGTATACCGCCCAACGTAAGCATCCCCGAAAAAATGAACCTGAAGGGTACGTTTAAAGGCAGTATGACCGATTTTGATACTAAAATGGGGCTGCAAAGCAGCTATGGCACTGTAAACCTTATTGCAGCCATGAAAAATGGCAGCCACAAAGGTGCCGAACGTTATACCGCCAGCATCAAAGCTAATGATCTTAATGTTGGCGCATTAACCAAACAGCCGCAAATGGTAGGTAAAATAACCATGAGCGCCGATTTGAAAGGGGTAAGCCTTGACCCTAAAAAGGCCAGCATACAGTTTAACGGCAATATGGCCAAAGCTTATGTAAAAGGTTATACATATCAAAACCTGGTGTTGAAGGGCAGCTCAAGCAATGGCGATTATACAGCTGTTGCCCGCATGAAAGACCCTAACATAAATTTTAGCCTGGATGCCAAAGCGCTCCTCAGCGGCAAATATCCATCGGTTAACGGCACCTTGTTGGTTGATAGTATTAACCTGCAGAAGCTGAATTTTGTAAAGGATGACATGCGCTTTCATGGTAAAATGATAGCAAAAGTACCTACTGCTGATCCTGATTACCTGAATGCCGATATACTGGCTACTGACCTGCTGGTTGTAAACAAGGGGCAGCGTATACAACTGGATACCGTGAGCCTTAAATCAACCGCCAATGCCGATAGCAGCACGCTGAATTTAAAAACACCCATTATGACAGCCCATATGGCCGGCAAATATAAGCTGACCCAAATAAGCGATGCCATACAGGATGTGATCAACAAATATTTTAATACCGCCATAGCAAGCGGCCAGCAGGTGGCGGCAAAAAATCAAAAGTCAAAAGTTAAAGGTCAAAAGCCCGAGCATACAGTACACTACTCGCCGCAGCAGTTTGTATTTAATGCTAAGCTGGTTAAAACACCACTGCTCACCCAGTTTGTGCCCGACCTGAAACAACTTGACCCGGTATTGCTTAACGGCAGTTTTAACAGCCAAACCGGCGAACTGATAGTAAATGGCTCGATGCCTAAAGTAGTTTATGGCACCAACACGGTCAACAATGGAAAACTTACTATAAATACGGCAAATAACGCACTCAACTACAACTTCGCAGTTGATGAAATTAAGGTTGGTTCATCGCTTGATCTTTTATACACCGGTATATCGGGTAAGGCACAGGATAATAAACTGGATTTGAGCTTGCAGGTGCGCGATAAGGCCAAAAAGGAACGTTACCGTGTGGCAGGCGTATTCAGTATTTTGCCAAACCAATATCAGTTTAGCTTTGTACAGGATGGATTGCTGCTTGATTACATGCCCTGGGCTGTCAACGCCGATAATTACCTGCAATATGGGCCCAAAGGCATATTGGCGCATAACCTCACCATCAGCAATACCAATCAGGTGCTTAGTGTTAACAGCAACCCGCAGGAATTTAATGCGCCAATCACCGTTAATTTCAATAACTTCCGCATAGAAGCCCTTACCAAAATAGCTAAACAGGATTCTTTACTGGTGGGGGGCACAATTGATGGCAAGGCCGAGATCAGCAATCTCCAGAAATCGCCGTTGTTTACTGCGGCCATTAACGTAAAAGACTTTAATTTTAAAGGCGATACCGTTGGCAACATAGCCCTCAAGGTAAATAATCAAACTCAAAACGCCTACGCTGCCACTATGAGCATCACGGGCAAGGGCAACCAGGTTGATCTTAATGGTTTATATTACACCAGTCCCGAAAGCCGGTTTGATATGAACCTGAACATCGTGAACCTGAGCATGAAGAGTATTGAAGGCTTTAGCTTTGGCAGCCTGCGTAATTCATCGGGCAATATCACCGGGCAGCTAAAAATAGCTGGTACTACCGATGCGCCGGCAGTGCGGGGCGATATTCAGTTTAATAAGGTTGGCTTTAATGTGGCTATGCTCAACTCTTATTTCAGGCTGCCGCAGGAAAGCATCACTTTTAATAACGAGGGCATCCGCTTTAATGATTTCACACTGGTTGATTCTACCAACAATAAAGCAGTTGTAAGCGGTAGCATTTTCACTAAGACCTATACCGATTTTGCCTTCGGTTTGGATATCAATGCCCGGAATTTCAGGGTCATGAACTCCACCCAGGCCGATAACAAGCTGTATTATGGCAAACTGTTTATTGATACCCGCGTTAGCATAAAGGGCAATATGGACAAGCCTATAGTGGATGCCAATTTGACAGTAAACGAGAAAACTGATATGACAGTAGTGCTGCCCACCGCCGATCCAAGCGTTGAAGACCGGAAAGGCGTGGTTGAGTTTATTGATCAGAACGCTCCTAAATTAGATTCGATACTGCTGGCCAGACAGCTCGACTCCTTAAGGAAATCAAACTTAAAAGGGCTGGATGTATCGGCAACTATCAATGTAAATAAAAACGCGGCATTTACCATAGTAATTGATGAAAGCAATGGCGATGTGGTTCATTTAAAAGGTGAGGCAAGCTTAAATGCCGGTGTTGACCCCAGCGGCAAGATCAATTTAACCGGAACTTATGAGGTAAACTCCGGCTCTTATGAATTGTCATACGCCACTGTAAAACGGAAATTCAACTTTAAAAAAGGCAGCACCATTGTGTGGACCGGCGACCCAACCAGCGCCAACATTGACCTTACCGCCATTTACGTGGCTAATGTACCTCCTATTGACCTGGTTGAAAGCCAGCAAACCGGCACCGAAAATTTGGTTCAATACAAGCAAAAACTACCTTTTAATGTAAACCTGAAACTAAAAAATCAACTGCTCACGCCCGACATAAGCTTTGACATTGTATTGCCAGACAGCAATTACTCCGTATCAAGCGAGGTAACAACTGCCGTTAATACGCGCCTGGCCCAGGTGCGGCAAGACCCTAATGAGATGAATAAACAGGTGCTGGGCGTACTGGTACTGGGCCATTTTATTGGCGACAATCCGCTGCAAAGCCAGGGGGCAGGCTTTTCGGCTGAAGGGATGGTGCGCAGCAGCGTGAGCAGCCTGCTGAGCGATCAGCTTAACCGCCTGGCAGGTAATCTTATTGAAGGCGTTGATCTTAATTTTGGGTTAACATCGGGCGAAGATTATTCGTCGGGAACGGCCACTAACCGAACGGACCTGAATGTGGGCCTGTCCAAACGGTTCCTCAATGACAGGCTTACGGTAAGCGTGGGCAACAACTTTAACCTGGAAGGAAACCAGCAGGGCCAAAAAGCAACCAATATTGCCGGCGACGTATCTGTAAATTATAAACTGAGTAAAGACGGCCGATATGCCCTGCGCGCTTACCGCCGCGATGAATTTATTGTGATACAGGGCCAGATCATTGAAACCGGCTTAGGGTTTACCCTCACGGTTGATTATAACCGTTTCAGGGAAATATTCCGTAAGCGCACACCGGAGGAACGCGAGTTGCGCCGCCGTTACCGGCAGCAGGAAAAGGAAAAGAAAAAAGCTGCAGACGATGCCGCCAATAAAGCAAATGACGCAGCAAAAGCTGAGGAGCAGCAACAACAGGACAAAAAACAACAAACCACTACCTCAAATTAGGTTATGACCAAGCACTTTAAATATATACTCATACTATCTGTTTTGCTGAGCGCCTGCAGTAATACCAAGTATCTGCTCCCGGGCCAGAAACTGTATACCGGCGGCCAGGTAAAAATTCAGGATAAGGATATAAAAAAAGGTGATGCCGACGTACTAACTGATGATTTGAAAACATTATTGCGCCCAAAACCCAATAGCGCCATACTGGGTTTGCGGGTTAAACTATGGATCTATAACAAAACCCGCACTAAAAAAACAAAAGGCTTTGCCCACTGGCTCAACACCAAATTTGGCGAGCCCCCTGTTTTAGCCAGCGCGGTTGATCTGGAAAAAAACAGCAGCATATTACAAAACAGGCTGCAAAACGAAAGTTATTTCCAGGCGCAGGTTAGCGGCGATACCGTAAGTAAACCTAAAAGCAAAACTGCCAAAGCGGTTTACACCGCCCTTGCCGGGCCGGCGTATAAAATAAGAAAGGTAATTTTTCCGCCGGGCAATACCAGTATTGATACAGCCGTTGCGGGTACCGCTGCACAAACATTTTTAAAGCCGGGCAATAACTACAATCTTGATGTTATTAAAAACGAACGCATCCGCATTGACGCCCGCCTTAAAGAAGAGGGTTTTTACTTTTTTGCACCCGAAGACCTGATCATGAGGGTTGATAGCACCATTGCTGGTCACCAGGTTGATATTTTTGTGGCCGTTAAGAATGATATAGCCGAACGGGCCCAGGAAATTTATACCATCCGCGATATTTATGTATTCCCGAGCTATTCCCTGCGCGACACGTCCCTTAACCTTGACAAAGCTCAAAAATATCGCTGGTACAATATTGTGGAGAAAAGGAAAACCGTAAACAGTTACATTTTTGCCAATACCGTTTTAATGCGCCCTAACCAGGTGTATAACCGTACAGCTCACAATAATTCATTAAACCGCTTTGTTAACCTTGGCCCATACAAGTTTGTAAAAAACAGGTTCGAGGACGTAACCCCCGATTCGCCGAAGCTTGATGTTTATTATTTTTTAACACCCTACAAAAAGAAATCATTACAGCTGGAAATACTGGGCCGTACCACATCGGCAAATTACACCGGCACGCAGGTAAATGTTAACTGGCTGCACCGTAACGCGTTTAAAGGCGGTGAGGCATTAAAAGTAACGCTGTTTGGTAGCACCGATGTACAGGTAGGCGGTAACAACAGCGGCTTTAATGTTTACCAGGCGGGTATACAAACTACCCTTTCATGGCCGCGCTTTATCAGTCCCATATACCCCAAGGCCGATAACGCTTACATTCCGCATACCAACTTTACCCTGGGGTACACATTGGTTAACCGGCAAAAGCTGTACACTTTAAATTCATTTAACGCCTCGTTTGGTTATCAATGGAAAGAGAACGTTCACCGAACGCATGAGCTCAATGTATTTAATTTAATGTTTGTTAACCCTCAAAGTGTATCAAAGCTTTATACGGATAGTATAGAAAACACGCACAATCCGGCGTTGCGGCATGTTATTGAAAAGCAATTTATCTTAGGTCCAAGTTATAGCTATACTTTCACCAACACTACCGAGGATTACCGCACCAATACCTTGTACTATAATGGCAAAGTAAGTTTATCAAACAACATATATGGTTTGGTAACCGGTGCCGATACCACCGCTGGTAAGGTGAAGAAACTTTTTGGCGCCGTGTTTAATCAATATGTAAAACTGGAAAATGAACTTAGATATTTCCATAAAACCGGGCCAGCCAGTTCCTTTGCCAGCAGGCTCATAGTAGCCGTTGGCTTGCCTTACGGAAACTCCACCCAGCTACCATACAGTCAGCAGTTTTTTATTGGCGGACCAAACAGCTTGCGTGGTTTCCAGGCACGCTCACTGGGTCCGGGATCATATGACCCCAGAAGTGATGTTAAAGCCGGTGATTTTCTGCCTGATGAATCGGGCGATATAAAAGTTGAAGCCAATGTGGAATACCGCCCAAAACTGTTTAGCATAGTGCGGGGCGCCCTGTTTGTTGATGCCGGTAACATTTGGCTGCTGCATTCCAATAGTACCCGGCCGGGAGCCGGTTTTACAAAAAGCTTTTTAAATAACCTTGCGGTTGATGCCGGTTTTGGTTTGCGCTTTGACCTCTCTGTACTGGTATTGCGTACCGATATGGGTTATCCGCTGCGTACACCATATTTACCAGCCGGCCAGCGCTGGGGCTTTAATTCGCGCTACGCGGTGTTTAATCTGGCCATAGGCTATCCATTTTAATGACATCAAAAATACTGTCAAAGCAAATTCTTCACATTGCGAGCGCAGCGTGGCAACCGCATGTTATACAGAGCAAACAAGCTCTTAGCAGAGCGCTCGATTGCCGCTGTTACCTCGTCGCCATAAAAGCATCAACTTCCCAACACGTCATTGCGAGGGACGAAGCAATCTCTAAGCTATACAAGGCCAATATGCCTATCGCAAAGCGCTCAATTGCCGCTAAGGCTGTTACTTTGTCTTGATACAAAGTAACCAAACATCAAGTCACCAGAAATGCTTCTTTACCGCACATAGCCTTTGCCCTGCAAACCAGGCAGAACCACGGGCTGCTAAATTTCGCCGCTACTTCGTTCGCCCATGGGCCTGCGCTTCAGGCAAAATTGCTAATGCCCCTTCCAGCCGCACAGTCCACCATGTTCTGCCTGCTTTCACCCGAAGCTGTTCTGCTGACGGTAGGAAAGAACAGCGTTTTCTTCACATGTCATTGCAATGACGCGCGGGGAGTGTTGTCATCCTGAGCCTGTCGAAGGATAGCGGGGAAGGCCTCTACGCGCGCCCTTCGACAGGCTCAGGGTGGCAGGCCCGTCCGTCTATGGGTAGCCGGCGTTTAGCCTGGCGAAGAAGATCCTTCGCTATCGCTCAGGATGACATCCCTTTTTTGTGTCATTCCACTTTCAAAGTCCGCAGATTTTAAAAACATAGAATGACTTTTTTTATACGTCAGGTGTAACCGAGTGAAGCACCTCTTCAGCAACGCACTTTTTTATTCTGAATAATTTCACTATCATTATCGCATGACTACATCTATTCCCCTAAAGATCATTGACCTGCATGACGACGGCTTTCATCCCTTGTTAGAGGTTGTTCTTTTTGGGAAATCTTTTATCATGGTACTGGATACCGGCGCTTCAAAAACAGCATTTGACCGCGCCACGCTTTTTGAGGCCAACGAAACAACCTCCATATTGGCCAGCGACAGATTATCAACTGGTTTGGGAACTAATAGCATGGAATCGTTCACAGCTGTTATAAGCGGCATGTTCGTTGGTGATATGCCCATACATGATTTTGAGGTAGCGGTTTTAGATCTGTCGACCATTAACATAGCCTATAGCCAGATGGGGCACCCGCAGGTGCTGGGTGTACTCGGCGGCGATATACTGATGAAATATCGCGCGGTTATTGATTATAACAAGCAGGTGCTCAAACTAAAAAAGCCCCGTTTTAGTAAGCGCTGATACCAAACATTTACTCATTTGCTCACCCCAAGCGTCAACTTCAAACGCCGCTGCTATGGCATATTATTTTTTTTTAATAAGAGCTTATCTTATATAATAATATACCCTAAATTAGTGTATCACAATTAATAATTTTTATGAGAAAATTTCTCTTTTACCTAACCTTTGTTTTTTTGACAAAAGCCGGCCTCGCGCAAAATATTGAAGCAACAGGCACTGTAAAAAATGAGCAGGGCCAGCCTATATCCTTTGCCTTCATCAGCGATCAAAAAACTCAAAATTCTACTTATACCGATTCTGTCGGAATGTTTAAACTCAACACTTCTTTGGCCGCTACCCTGGCAATAACATGTTCCGGTTATAAAACTACAACCGCAAAAGTTGATAATGCGGCAAGTATAAATATTGTATTAACCCCGGGCGAATCAGGCAATACCGACAAAGCACTTAATTTTAACAACCCGAATAACCCGTTCTTTGAATCACACACACAAACGATAGACGCTTTAGCTATGATCACGGCAAAATCGGGCACCGGCGAAGTTCAGGGCAGCCGTTATTTGTTTAACGATTGGATGCATGGTTATGTTATTGATAATAAGGGCACAATAGTTCAGGATAAGCACTATCTTTTTAATTATGATAAAATTAACGGTGAGTTGCTGATGACATCTAACAAGAGTACCGCGATAGAAGTTAACAGGGACCAGGTTAAAAGCTTTACCCTGTTTGATAAAAAACACATCCCGGTAGTTTTTGAAAATGTGCCGGTGATAGATAAAGCGCATTATGTAGAAGTTATTACAGCAGGTAAAAACGTAAACATATACAAAAGTTTAGGTACTATATTTGAAAAAGCTAACTTTTCAAGCAATGGCCTAATGTCAACCGGTCATAATTATGATGCTTATATTGATAAAAGCAACTATTACGTAGTAATGAAGCAGGGTGCCCCTCAAAAGCTTGCTTTAAAGAAAAAGGCCATTAAGACAATTTTTTCCAGCCAAAGTGATAAGGTAGACAAGTTTGTAGCAGATAATAGTAGCAGCGATATTGATGATACGTATCTTAAGGCGCTGGGCGATTACCTGAATAATTGATATTTATTAAAAACCGCTGTCACCTGATAAAATATTAACTACGGCATGAAAGATGCGGGCATGACCGTATGGAAAATTATGAATTAGCTGTTGGCAATCCTATCATCAGGCATAAATATACAGCCGATCCAAGCGTTATTGTACATAATAACACCGTTTACCTGTATACCGGGCACGATGAACCGCCCGAAGGTGTAAATGATTATGTGATGAATGACTGGCTATGTTTTTCGTCGGATAACATGGTGAACTGGAAAGAACATCCGGTCCCGTTAAAAGCAAAAGATTTTGCCTGGGCAAGCGGTGACGCCTATGCTTCCAAAATAATAAGCCGTGACGGCAAATTTTATTGGTATGCGGCGGTTACGCATGCTACCATCAAAGGAAAAGCCATAGGAGTTGCTGTTGCTGATCACCCGGCCGGGCCGTTCACCGATGCTTTGGGCTACGCACTGATTTCGCAGGATATGCTCCCGCCTACAGATAATGAAATGGCCAATATGGATCCCACTGTTTTAATTGACGATGACGGACAGGCCTACATCTTTTGGGGTCGGTTAACGTGTTACTACGCCAGGTTAAACAAAAGCATGACCAGCCTTGATGGGCCTGTTCATACGGTTTCGCTTCCTGATTTTATGGAAGGCGCGCACCTGCACAAAGCAAATGGCTGGTATTATCTTGCTTACGGATATGGCTCGCCCGAAAAAGTTGCTTATGCCATGAGCAGGGATATAAACGGCCCCTGGGAATTTAAAGGCATACTTAATGAAATTGCAGGAAATTGCGAAACTAACCGTCCTGCCATTATTGAATTCAAGGGGGAAAATTATTTCTTTTATCATAACGGCGCACTTAAAGGGGGTGGAAGCCACAGGCGCTCGGTTTGTATTGACCACCTGTATTACAATACAGATGGCACCATGAAACGCATAATAATGACTACAGAAGGCATTACAAATGCTGGCGGATAACTATTGTATTAATAAAAAAAAGCCCGGCTTTACTTAAAGCCGGGCATTAAAATATTTAAAGTCGTCCCGTAAAGGGACGGCAATCCTATGTGTCTATCTTGGCATATTTAGCGTTGCGCTCAATAAACTCGCGGCGCGGGGCAACTTCATCACCCATCAGCATACTAAAGGTATGGTCGCACTCGGCTGCATTTTCAATAGTCGCGCGTTTTAATGTACGGGTAGCAGGGTTCATGGTAGTTTCCCATAACTGGGTATCGTTCATTTCGCCCAAACCTTTGTAACGCTGTACATGTACGCTATCTTCTTTACCAGCGCCTTTTAAACGCTGTATAGCGGCATCGCGCTGCACATCGTTCCAGCAATATTCAGATTCTTTACCTTTTTTTACCTGGTACAATGGCGGCGAAGCGATATAAACATAACCGGCCTCAACCAGCTCTTTCATATAGCGGAAGAAGAAAGTGAGTATCAGCGTAGTAATGTGCGATCCGTCGACGTCAGCATCCGTCATGATAATGATCTTGTGATAACGCAGTTTACTAATGTTAAGCGCCTTATCATCTTCAGGTGTACCGCGGCTAACGCCCAAACCGGTAAACATGTTCTTGATCTCTTCGTTCTCATATATCTTGTGCTCCATGGCCTTTTCCACGTTCAGTATCTTACCTCTTAAAGGTAAAATAGCCTGATATTCGCGGTCGCGGCCCTGTTTGGCGGTACCACCCGCCGAGTCACCTTCCACCAGGTATATCTCACAAAGGGCAGGGTCATTATTGGCACAGTCTGACAGTTTACCCGGCAATCCTGAGCCGGTCATTACGCTCTTGCGCTGTACCAGTTCACGAGCTTTACGGGCGGCGGCGCGGGCCGTAGCGGCAAGTATTACCTTATTCACTATCAGCCTGGCTTCTTTAGGATTTTCTTCCAGGAAGTTGCCTAAAATTTCGCCTACGGCCATATCTACGGCACCCATTACCTCGTTATTGCCTAATTTGGTTTTGGTTTGCCCTTCAAACTGGGGCTCCTGCACTTTTACCGAAACTACGGCAGTTAATCCTTCACGGAAATCATCACCGGTAATTTCAATCTTCATGTTTTTCAGCAAGCCCGATTTATCGGCATAAGCCTTTAAGGTACGGGTTAAACCGCGGCGGAAACCAGCAACGTGTGTTCCACCTTCAATAGTGTTAATGTTATTTACATACGAGAAAACATTCTCAGAGTAAGTATCATTATACTGAAAAGCAAGTTCAACCGGGATGCCGTTTTTTACCCCATCAAGGTAAATGGGCTCCGGAATGATGGATGCGCGGGTACCGTCTAAAAACTTAACAAATTCGCGCAAGCCACCTTGCGATAAAAATTCTTCAGACGGGAAAGTACCGTCCTCATTAGGGATACGCTCGTCAGTTAAACTTAAACGGATGCCTTTATTAAGGAATGAAAGCTCGCGTAAACGGCCTGCAAGGGTATCATATTTATACTCTGTGGTGAGTGTAAATATTTCGGGATCGGGCTGAAAGGTTTGTATAGTACCGGTACGATCAGATACACCGATCTCTTTTACATCAAACATCGGCTTTCCGCGCTCATACTCCTGGGTAAATATCTTTCCCTCGCGGTGCACAACGGTTATAACGTGGGTTGACAGCGCGTTAACGCAACTTACACCCACACCATGCAAACCGCCTGATACCTTGTAAGTATCCTTGTCAAATTTACCGCCGGCATGTAAAACGGTCATTACTATTTCAAGTGCCGATTTGCCTTCTTTGGTATTGATACCTGTAGGGATGCCGCGGCCATTATCTTCAACCGTGATTGAATTTCCCTCATGTATCGTAACCTTTATATCATCGCAGTAGCCGGCAAGCGCCTCATCTATAGAGTTGTCAACAACTTCATACACCAGGTGATGCAAACCTTTAACGCCTGTATCACCAATGTACATTGACGGGCGCTTACGTACCGCCTCTAAACCTTCTAATACCTGTATATTATCTGCTGAATAATTGGATTTGTCCTGATTTTCTTCGCTCATATTTATTTAATACAACAACCTTCAAAAATACGAAATTAACTCCAAATTAACGACTACTTGTGGATAAAAATGAGGATGTGGATAGATATCCGGGCAACTTGCATAAGCCTGTATTTTAAAAAACAACAAGCTTAACAGGTGCGTATTTACCCACCCGGAATCTGCATATCTGATTAGGATACTTGTAATGAAAGATTATCTTTGTCAAAATTTACTTAAAAAAGATAAACCTTTGTATGTGCTTTATAAATAGTATAATTACATGCAAAAATTTGTTAAAAATTAAAAAAACGATACTGTTTTTGCGCAAAAACAGCTAAAAATAAACACGAAAAAATAAATTAATTAGATGAAAACTAAGGCTTCAATTTTAACAAAATTTACATTTGGGATATTAATTGCCGGGAGCATAGCCGCCTGCAACCAAAATAAAACCGCCGACAAGCCAGCCACGGCAGCTACTGCCCCTGACGGTAAAGAAACCGTTGTATACATCAATTCCGATACTTTGTACAGTAAATATGAGTACGCAAAAGATGTGAATAAACGTCTTGACGACAAAGGCAAATCGGCCCAGGGCGATCTGGCTGCAAAAGGCCAGGCTTTTCAACGTGAAGTTGCTGAATATCAAAAGAATGCAGCTACACTACCTGCTGATCAGCGCCAGGCTACAGAGCAGCGCCTGCAACGCAAACAACAGGAATTGCAGGGTTATCAGCAAAATGCAACCGCTCAGTTTCAAAATGACCAGGCATCTGAGGCATCAAAACTTTATGATAAAATTGCGGAATTTACCAAGGCATATGCTAAGGAAAAAGGCTATAAACTGGTGCTAACCTATTCAAAAGCTAACCCAACAGTATTATATGGCGATGCTTCATTAGATGTTACTGCTGATGTGGTTAAAAGACTGAATGACGCCTATACTAAAGAAAAAAAATAATAAATGCGCGTATTTCAGAATGAAAGTAAATATTTTGACCATCAAAATTTTAAATTCTGATTCGAACAAAAAAAACCTCAACTTCGGTTGAGGTTTTTTAATTTTAGGATAATATGGAAAACACAGTACATGAAAAATTCATGCGGATAGCTATCGAACTATCTGAATACAACGTAAAACAAAACTTAGGCGGCCCTTTTGGCGCCGTAATAGCTAAAGATGGAATGATTGTAGCCCGTAGCGCTAACCGGGTAGTGCCAACCAATGATCCAACTGCACATGCCGAAATATCAGTGATCCGCCTGGCCTGTCAGGAGCTGGGTACTTATGATTTAACCGGCTGTGAAATTTATACCAGCTGCGAACCCTGCCCTATGTGCCTGGGCGCTATTTACTGGGCACGAATAGATAAGGTTTATTATGCCAATACCAAAGCGGATGCCGCAGCTATTGGTTTTAACGACCATTTTATTTACGATGAACTGGGGAGCCCAATGAGTGACCGCAAACTGGGTTTTGTCCAATTACTTCGCGATGAAGCCCTGCCGGCTTTCAAACTTTGGGAAGCAACAGAAAATAAGACAGATTATTGATTTGTTTTATTTGAAGACGTATGTCCTTAATTATCATCCTCATCCTTCTTCTCAAAAAAGTCGTCTTTCAGGTCATCTATTTCACGTCGGTCGCGCTTAGTGGGGCGACCGGCACCGCGGTCGCGTTTTAACATAGGCGCATGAAACATTGACTTAAACGCCTGCGTTTGCTCAACCGGGGTCATATCCAGATAAAAATCAACTGCCTTTTTCGCATCCACCCGGTTTTCGAGCAAGCCGGTTACCCTGATCACCTTACGTTCCGTACCTTTTGATACCTGGTAAGTTTCACCGATCTTCACCTCATGCGAAGCCTTGATATTTTTACTATCAAGCTTTACACGCCCGGCCTTGCAGGCATCAGAGGCCAGTGTGCGGGTTTTAAAAAGCCTGATGGCCCACAGGTATTTATCTATCCTAAGTTTTTCTTTTTCGGGCATAAATTAAAAGTCAGCTCCAAAATTATAAAATCTTACGCAATCTGGATTTCCTTAAGGCCAAAATACCAAACCCATTCAGGCTTTACAAGCTTTTGGGATAGTCATTAATAAATGAGCAAATAAAAATTAACAAGTAAACCCCGAAGAATTAAGCTCATTGGGTAATTTAAAAGCATTTCTCCCTAAAATTCCTTTAATTTGCCAAAAGTTTAATTTTACCAATGCAAGATCTTAAAAAACTGATAGAAGATGCCTGGGAAGACCGGAATCTGTTGAATTATAATGAATATACCAACGCCATAGAAACCGTTATTGAACGGCTAGATAAAGGCGAGATACGTGTAGCAGAACCAATTGGTTCACGCTGGCATGTTAACGAGTGGATCAAAAAAGCAGTAGTACTATACTTCCCTACCCGCGAAATGAGCGAAATTAAAGTCGGCCCTTTTGTGTTTCATGATAAAATGAAGCTAAAAACCGATTATAAAGCAGCAGGAGTACGCGTGGTTCCGCATGGTATTGCGCGTTATGGTGCATTTTTGGCAAAGGGTGTTATTATGATGCCATCATATGTAAATATTGGTGCTTATGTTGACGAGGGTACCATGGTTGATACCTGGGCAACTGTAGGCTCATGTGCGCAAATAGGCAAACATGTGCACCTGAGTGGCGGTGTAGGTATCGGCGGTGTATTGGAGCCCTTACAGGCAGCTCCTGTTATTATTGAGGATAACTGCTTTATTGGTTCACGCGCTATTGTGGTTGAAGGTGTGCATGTAGAGCACGAAGCGGTGCTTGGTGCCAATGTGGTTTTAACAGCATCAACCAAAATTATTGATGTAACCGGCTCAACCCCGGTCGAATATAAAGGCCGCGTACCGGCACGTTCGGTAGTTATTCCGGGTTCATATACTAAAAAGTTTCCGGCTGGCGACTACCAGGTACCCTGCGCCCTGATCATCGGTACCCGTAAAGAATCAACCGATAAAAAAACATCATTGAACGACGCCTTACGCGAGAATAATGTAGCTGTTTAATAGATGTGAGATATCAGATTTGAGGCTATACTTTTTAGTTAACGCAAATCGCATATCTCACATCTCATATCTCAACATATGAAAATACTGATAAGGCTGCCCAACTGGCTTGGCGACGTGGTAATGAGTACAGCCTTCGTCGCGGCGGTAAAGCAGCTTTATCCTGATGCACAAGTTGATGTGATCATCAAAAAAGAGTTGTACGATATAGCACAGCTTATACCTGGAATAACACAGATATATCCATTCTCCAAACAGGAATTCAGCGGCCTGGGCGGTGTTTATCGCTTTGGCAAAAAATTAAGGCATGCTAAATATGACCTTTTTTTTAACCTGCCGCAATCGCTTTCATCAGCAGCAATGGCCTGGGTTACATCGGCAAAAAAAAGAATAGGCTATGGTAAGGAAGGCGGTTTTTTTTTACTAACCAATTCGTATAAAAAACCTGTTAAAGCACATCGGGTTGATGAATACATCTCCTTACTTGAACAATTTACAGGCAAAGCTTTAGCTAACAAACAGGTTAAATTAAATACTGTAACACAATCCATTAAGCGAACAAACAGAGTACTGGTCAATTTTAATTCTGAGGCTTCATCGCGAAGAATGCCTTTAGATAAGGGCCAAATCTTACTTGATAAATTAACCGACGCTTTTACCAATACCACGTTTTGCCTTGTTGGTTCACCAAAGGAGGAAACATTTGTAAATCAGCTCATTAACGGATCTAAAAATCCCGCTCGATTGGAGAACTATGCAGGCAAAACAGACCTGCCAGGCTTGTGTAACCTAATGGCTCAAAGCACCGCTGTATTAACTACTGATTCGGGTCCGGCCCATTTGGCCAACAGTGTAGGAGTTCCTGTTATTGCGTTATTTGGTGCCGGCAATGAACACAATACAGCCCCTTATAACAAACAAAATTTAACTGTATTACGTTATGGTAATCTACCCTGCGAACCTTGCGTACGCAACACCTGTAAGCTTTATGGTGTACCCAGGTGCATGGAGCTACTGGACGAGTTACAAATTATTAACGCATTAAAATCATACATAGATCATGCTTAGAGACGAGGTTGCCAAAGCTTTAAAAGTATTACAGGAAGGCGGGATCATTCTGTATCCCACAGATACTATTTGGGGTATTGGCTGTGATGCAACCAACACCGAGGCCGTGCAAAAGATATACCGCCTTAAACAGCGCGATGAAGCCAAAAGCATGATCATTTTACTGGATACCGAAAACAAGCTGGAAAGTTATGTACGCGAGGTTAATCCGCTGGCTTATGAGCTGATAGCATACGCCGAAAACCCTTTGACCCTGGTAATGCCCGGCGCCAAAAACATATCGCCGGCTTTAATAGCGCCAGATGGCAGTATCGGAATCCGGGTTACCACCAGTGAATTTTGCCAGCAATTGATCCAAAAACTGCGTAAACCGCTGGTATCCACATCGGCAAATATTAGTGGTAAACCCTCCCCTTCATATTTTTCGCAGGTTGACCAGGAGATCATTGACGGGGTTGATTATGTTGTTGACATTGACCAGCACAGTAAAGAAATAAAAAATCCGTCAACAATTATGAAGCTGGCGCCCGATGGACGGTTTGAGTTCATCAGACGATAAAAAGTGCTTTAAAACACGCAAAAAAGATGCAAAATTTGAGAATTTTAACATTTAAAACTTAAATTTTGAATTAATCTTACCTTTGTAGTTAAAATTAGAACTTAAAATTTAGGTTTTAGCGCTTAAAATTTAAAGTTTTATCACAGTTATGAAAGCCCATCTGCAGCACCCCGTATTTTCTATAATATCAAAACTCGCAGCTCAGCATAATTTACAGGTTTATGCTATAGGTGGCTTTGTGCGCGATATCTTTTTAAACCGCCCGTCAAAAGACATCGACATTGTAATTATTGGTAACGGGATAACATTTGCCGAGGCTGTTGCCGCCAGGTTAAAGGTAAAACTTGCCGTATATAAAAACTTTGGCACGGCATCGCTCAAATACCAGGACCTGGAGATAGAGTTTGTAGGCGCACGCAAAGAATCGTACCGCCTTGACTCCCGAAAACCTATTGTAGAGGACGGAACGCTGGAGGACGACCAAAAACGCCGCGATTTAACCATCAACGCGCTGGCCGTATCCCTGCACCCGGATACTTTTGGAAATTTGCTTGATCCGTTTGGCGGCATAGCCGATCTGGAGCAAAAACTGATCAGGACACCGCTTAGCCCTGCCGAAACGTTTTCTGACGACCCCCTGCGCATGATGCGGGCCATCAGGTTTGCAGCGCAGCTTAATTTCAGGATTGATGACCCGGCCGTTGAAGCTATAAAAAACAATACGGAACGCATCAGCATTATATCGCAGGAACGGATAACCGATGAACTGAACAAGATCATCCTGTCGCTAAAACCTTCTATTGGCTTTAATTATTTGTTTGATACCGGCCTGCTGCACAGAATATTTCCGCAAATGGCCAATTTGTACGGGGTTGATTACATTGACGGCAAGGGGCATAAAGACAACTTTTACCATACCCTGCAGGTACTTGATAATATTTGCGAAACCACTGGCGACCTCTGGCTGCGCTGGGCGGCTATTTTGCATGATATTGCCAAACCGGCCACCAAGCGTTTTGAACCCGGCCATGGCTGGACATTTCATGGCCACGAAGACCGGGGCGCGCGCATGGTACCTAAAATATTCGCCCAGTTAAAATTGCCGTTAAACGAAAAAATGAAGCAGGTACAAAAATTGGTGCAACTTCATTTAAGGCCAATTGTACTGTCGCAATCTATCGTTACCGACTCGGCAGTACGAAGGTTGCTTTTTGAGGCAGGAGATGACATAGAGGCACTAATGCTGTTGTGTAAAGCAGACATCACGACAAAAAACGAATATAAGGTTAAAAAATATCGTAACAATTTTGAGCTCGTTCAACAAAAATTAAAAGATGTTGAAGAGCGCGATAGCATCAGAAACTGGCAGCCACCCGTTACCGGTATTGATATTATGCAGCTTTTTGGCTTAAAAGAGGGCCGCGAAGTAGGAATTATTAAGAATCAGATACGCGAAGCCATACTTGAAGGCGAAATTCCCAATACGCGCGAGGCTGCCATTAACTTCACAATTGCAAAAGGTTTAGAAATTGGCTTAAAAGTTGTAGCAAACTCAAATTTGAATTAAAAGATTATTTTTGTCCTTCAAATTATACTAAAATAATGGCACTATACAGGTTCAGGGTTACTTTCGAAGATTATGATGATGTGATGCGGGAGATTGATGTTAAATCAAATCAAACCTTCGAGGATCTCCACCGCGCAATACACCAGTCAACCGGTTATAATCCAGAATTCCCTTCCTCTTTTTATATCAGCAATGATCAATGGACAAAGGGCGAGGAAATTACTTACTTACCAAATCAAAAAAGGATTGACCGCGGTGTATCGTTAATGAGCAATGTAAAGCTGCTGAGTTTTATTGATGATCCGCATCAAAAATTTTACTATACCTTTAATTTCGACCGCCCCTTTGATTTCCATGTAGAATTGATGAAGATCATTCTGGACGAAACACCCGGTACGGTTTATCCTGCTGTTATTAAATCTGTTGGCGAAGCGCCTAAGCAATTTGGCAACGTGTTTAACCCTACAGTAATCCCCCCAACAACCGAGGATTTTGATTTTCTGAACGAAATGGCCTTTAACCCTGAGGATACCGAAGACTTTTCGGAAGTTACTGACACCGAGGTTGATGATCTGCCCGAAGAAAAACATGAGGAGGAGGAAGAAGAGGATGAATTTGGAAATGAATTTGCAGATGACGAAGGCTTTGATGAAGATGACAGACCCCATCGCAATGGTGGCGGCGATGATTATTAATATCAGTTAGCGGTATATTTTATTGTGCCCGTTATTGCGGGAAAGCAAATAACATAATTTGCCATTCTGAGCAAAGCGTGGAAGCTGTTTAAAAAGCGTAATTGCGGATAGGTGTTCAAAGTTTATTGAATAAAATCTAAACAGTACCGCAAAAATGACAAATTTCATAGCCGGTTTTAACCCATGACCCAACCCACCACCCCAACGCTTATTGTAGTTGCCGGGCCTACGGCCGTGGGTAAAACAGCGGCGGCCATTGAGCTGGCGAAACATTTCAATACGGATGTTGTATCGGCCGATTCCAGGCAGTTTTTCAGGGAAATGTCTATAGGCACCGCCAAACCAAATGCCGAAGAATTAGCAGCCGTAAAACATCATTTTATCAATTCGCATTCCATAGCCGAACCATTTTCTGTCGGCGACTTTGAAAAACAGGGCCTGGCCCTGCTCAACGAACTTTTTAAAACGCACCAGTATGTTATTTTGGCAGGGGGCTCAGGCTTATATATTAAGGCTATTTGCGAAGGTTTTGACGACCTGCCCACCGCCGACCCATCCATAAGGGAAAGGCTAAACCTTGAACTGGAAGAAAAAGGCATTACCGGCCTTCAACAAAAACTAAAACAGGTGGACCCTGATTATTATAAGCAGGTTGACCTCGCCAACCCACAGCGGATTATCAGGGCGCTGGAAGTTTTTGAAAGTTCGGGCAAGCCATTTTCATCATACCGCCAGGCAACCGTAAACAAACGGCCCTTTCACATAGTTAAACTTACCCTGAACCTGCCGCGTGAGGTATTGTACAACCGCATTAATGAACGCGTTGATATAATGGTACAGCAGGGGCTGCTGGCCGAAGTTAGGGCGCTGCTCCCCTACCGCCACCTTAACGCTTTAAATACGGTGGGCTATACCGAACTGTTTGATTATTTTGATGGCAAAACCAGTTTGGATAAAGCTATTGAAATGATAAAGCAAAACACCAGGCGGTTTGCCAAACGGCAGCTCACCTGGTTCAGGAAAGATAGTTCTTTTCAATGGTTCCAGGCTAATGAAACGGACGTTATCAGCCAAATGATCAACAAAGCGGCCTCTGTTTCTGCAAATAATATAACCGATTAAATTTCAGGTTTAAAATTAGATTAGATACCAATTTAATGCGTATAAATTGCTAATATTGCAGTTTGATTGCTAATTACTACTATTTAGGTGGATTTAGCGGGTTTTTAATTGAACATGCACAAATATTATCTTACTCATCTCCAGGAATTAGAATCTGAGGCTATTTATGTGATCAGGGAAGTAGTGGCCCAGTTTGACCGTCCTGCCATATTGTTCTCAGGCGGAAAAGACTCCATTGTTGTGACCCATCTGGCGCGCAAGGCTTTTTGGCCTGCCAAGATTCCACTGCCTCTTATTCACATTGATACCGGGCATAACTTTCCCGAAACCATGGCGTTCAGGGACAACCTGGTAGCCGAGCTTGGTGTACAGCTTATTGTAGGATCGGTACAGGAGGCTATTGATAAAGGCCGCGCTGTTGAAGAAAGCGGCATTAACGCGAGCCGTAACGAACTGCAGATTGTTACCTTACTGGATGCTATTGAGAATAATAAAATTGACGCAGCCATAGGCGGGGCCCGCCGTGATGAAGAGAAGGCGCGCTCAAAAGAACGTTTCTTTTCGCACCGCGATGAGTTTGGCCAGTGGGACCCTAAAAACCAGCGCCCCGAACTCTGGAACATTTTTAACGGCCGTAAAAGAATGGGCGAACATTTCAGGGTGTTCCCTATCAGCAACTGGACCGAAATGGATATATGGAATTATATCCTGCAGGAAAACATTGCCATCCCATCGCTTTATTTTGCGCATAACCGTGAGGCTGTTTACCGTGATGGTACCTGGCTGCCCGCATCTGAGTTCCTGGTACTGCGCGATGGTGAGAAGATTGAGAACAAGTTGATGCGTTTCCGTACCCTGGGCGATATTACCATTACAGGCGGCATTGAGTCTGATGCTGATACGCTGGAGAAAATTGTAGCCGAAGTATCAGCCACCCGCAGCACCGAACGCGGCAACAGGAGCGATGATAAACGCTCAGATACCTCAATGGAAGACAGAAAAAAACAAGGTTATTTTTAAAATGGGTTGTATGTTTTAGGCAGAGCGTTTCACCATATCAAGAAAACGCATCACTTAAAACCTACAACGTATTATGTACATAAATTATGGAACTATTACGTTTTACAACAGCAGGTAGTGTAGATGACGGAAAAAGCACGCTCATAGGCCGATTATTATACGATTCCAAATCGATCTTTGAAGATCAGATGGCCGCCGTAAAACAATCGAGCGAAAGAAAGGGATTGCAGCATATTGACCTTTCTTTACTTACTGACGGCTTACGGTCTGAAAGAGAACAGGGTATTACCATTGACGTGGCGTACCGTTATTTTGCCACACCTAAACGTAAATTTATAATTGCCGATACCCCGGGCCATATCCAGTATACCCGTAATATGGTTACAGGCGCATCTACAGCCAACCTGGCTATCGTACTGATTGATGTGCGCAAGGGCGTTGTGGAACAAACCTGCAGGCACTCCTTTATAGCATCGCTGTTAAGGATACCGCATATTATTGTTTGCATCAACAAGATGGACCTGGTTGATTACTCTGAAGAAGCGTTTAATAAAGTGGTGGAACAATACCATGCCTTTGCAGGTAAAATTGAAGTTAACGATATCCGTTATGTACCCGTAAGCGCGCTTGAGGGCGACAACGTAGTAAATGATTCAGTAAACATGCCATGGTATAAAGGTGAGAGCCTGTTACATACGCTGGAAACCATACATATAGGCAGTGATGAAAACCATGCCGACGCGCGTTTTCCGGTACAAACCGTAATTCGCCCGCACGCGGCAGAGTATCATGACTACCGGGGCTACGCCGGTCGCATTGCTGGTGGCATATTTAAACCGGGCGACCAGGTAACGGTGTTACCTTCGGGCTTAACATCAACCATCAAATCTATCGATACCTTTTCGGGACCGGTTGATGAAGCTTTTGCGCCCATGTCTGTATCCATCACTTTAGAGGATGATATTGATGTAAGCCGTGGTGATATGATCATTAAAGATGACAGTGAGCCGCAGGTAAGCCAGGACCTTGATGTGATGCTTTGTTGGATGGGGTCAAGAGGCCCGCGCCCGGGCGCCAAGTACCACTTAAAAAATACCACCCGCGAGGTAATGGCCATTATTAAAGAAGTAAATTATAAGCTTGACATTAACACCATGGAAAAGCTTGAAAACGCCGGCGATATTAAAATGAACGAGATGGCGCGTGTACGCCTGCGTACTACCCAGCCCGTTGTTTTTGATGAATACCGGAAAAACCGCATTACAGGATCATTGATACTGGTTGACGAAGCCACCAATGAAACCGTAGCTGCCGGAACTATATTTTAAAAGCCTCCTGCCATAAGGAGGTTTACTCAAAACGCTGATCTGTTTTACGCTGTCATGGCTTTTATTATGCCAGGGGGAGAAAACTGAATATATTGGGGCGGGATAATTATTTAATACTAATCTTCTTTAAGATAACCTCCTGAAGCTGCGATAAGATAGAAACCAATCTTTTTTATAGCAAAATTGAGATGTATAACGTATTTTAGCCGCATTATTGTCAGATGCCTTTGCAAACTAAACGGCAACAATGTTCTTTAAGAGATCACCGCAAAACGTTATTGCACATTACCTTGTATTAACTCCCTTGAAACACAAATGAATAAAAACCATTATGCGATCATTATGGCGGGCGGCATAGGCAGCCGTTTCTGGCCAATAAGCCGCTCCTCGCATCCCAAACAGTTTATAGATATACTTGGCACCGGCCAAACACTGATACAAAACACCTATGAGCGTTTCCTGAAAGTTTGCCCGAAGGAAAATATTTATGTGGTAACCAACGAGAGTTATACCAAACTGGTTAAAAGCCAGCTGCCCGATATGTCCGATCAGCAGATCCTTACGGAACCTGCCATGCGTAATACCGCGCCCTGTGTGGCCTATGGCTGTTTTAAGATAGAAAGCCTTAACCCTGATGCCGTTATTGTGGTGGCCCCCTCTGACCAGCAGATCCTGGACGAGGATGCTTTTATAAGCGCCATTGAAAGGGCATTGCAAACCGCTGCCAGCCATGACTGCCTGATCACCCTGGGCATTAAGCCATCCAGGCCCGATACCGGTTATGGCTATATCCAGTATACCGACCATACCATCAACCACGATTTTCACAAGGTGAAAACCTTTACCGAAAAGCCTACCCTGGAGATTGCCAAAACCTTTATTCAAAGCGGCGACTTTTTATGGAACGCGGGTATCTTCATCTGGTCGGCCGGTGCTATTTTAAAGGCTTTTGGCCAGCACCTGCCCGAAATGCACGAGATCTTCGCGGATGCCCGCCCGGTGTACAACACGGCTGATGAACGTACCCATATCCATAAAGCCTACCAGCATTGCATCAATATTTCCATTGACTATGGTATTATGGAAAAGGCCGATAATGTTTATATCCTGCCTTCGGAGTTTGGCTGGAGCGACCTGGGCACCTGGGCCTCTATTTATGACCTGGCCGAAAAGGATTATGTTGGCAATGCGGTGATCCCTTCGGAAAAGGTGATCATGTATGATTCATCTAACTGCATGGTGAATGTACCCGGCGAAAAGCTGGTGATCCTGCAGGGCATGCATGATTTTATCGTGGTGGAATCAAACAACACCCTGCTCATTTGCCCACGCGACCAGGAACAAAATGTAAAACAGGTGGTGGCCGACGTAAAAAACAAATTTGGCGCTAAATATATTTAGGCACCGGCCGAGAGGAAACGAAGACATTTAAAGTAATTAAATAAAATAAGTATATGACCATTACTCCAACCTCTATTGAGGGACTTATTATTTTAACTCCACGTATTTTTAACGACGACCGGGGACATTTTTTTGAATCATTTAACGAGGCATCCTTTAATGATGCAGTTGGTTATGAGGTTCAGTTTGTACAGGATAATCAATCCTTCTCCACAAAAGGCGTATTGCGCGGACTGCACCTGCAAAAAGGCGAACATGCCCAGGCTAAACTGGTAAGGGTAACACAAGGTGAGGTATTGGATGTTGCTGTTGACCTGCGTAAAGGATCGGCCACTTACGGGCAGTATCAAAGCGTGCTGTTGTCGGCAGATAACAACCAACAGTTTTTTATCCCCCGCGGATTTGCCCACGGATTTATTGTACTGAGCGATACTGCGATTTTTCAATACAAATGCGATAATTATTATAACAAATCAGCCGAAGGCGGGTTGCATTATGCAGATCCGGCTTTGAACATAAACTGGCAGCTGAGCGCAGATGCCCTTAACGTATCTGATAAAGACAAAGAATTGCCTTTTCTGAAAGATATAAGCGACCTGGGCTTTTAATAAATAACCAACATATTTTAACATATACGAATATGCAAAACATCGTAGTTTTCGGAGCTTCGGGGCAATTAGGGCATTGCTTAAAGAACGTTGCCGACGCAAAGCAAATAAACAATATTATTTTTCCTCCGGAGAATGAAGCAAATATTCTTGATACTGATGTGTTATCAAACCTATTTGAACAATATAAACCGGCTTATGTAATTAACTGCGCTGCCTATACCGCCGTTGACAAGGCCGAGGATGATGTTGACCTTGCGCGTAAAATAAACCGTACCGGCGCCGCCAACCTGGCCATGCAATGTAAAGAACATGGCGCTGTGCTTGTTCATGTATCAACCGATTTCATTTTTAAAGGCGATACGCCTCACCCACTTGTGGAAACTGATATTGCTGAGCCTATAAGCATATACGGACTTACCAAATTAGAAGGCGAGCAGGATATTGCCCGCATATTGCCGCAACATTACATTATACGTACCAGCTGGCTATATTCAGAATACGGCAATAACTTTGCTAAAACCATGCTTAAATTAGGCGCCGAGCGCGATGAGCTAAAAATTATTGCCGACCAGGTGGGTACGCCTACTTATGCTATTGATCTGGCTGCTGCCATACTTGATATCATAACTTCAGGCGGCGAAAATTTTGGCATTTACCATTATAGCAATGAAGGGGTAACCTCCTGGTATGATTTTGCCAAAGCCATATTTGATATTGCGGGCAGCAAAGTAAAAGCTTTGCCCATACGTACCAACGAATACCCAACCAGAGCCACACGGCCTGCCTTTTCTGTAATGGATAAAGCAAAGATCAAAACTACTTTTAATATTGAAATTCCTTACTGGCGCGATAGCCTGACCGTTTGTTTGGAAAAACTTAAAGCGCAGTAAAGCGTGATTAAACAGAAAAGGAGGTAACCCCTCCTTTTTTGTTTAATCATATTTTTGTTCGGGGTTTCCCACCGCCCTCGCTTCTCCCGTACAGAAAACATCCCGTCTGTTCTACGACATACCGAAAAGGTATTTATTGATGCTCTTCACTTTTGTTAGCTGAGCCATGATCAGGATAAATATGATCTCGGCTACAAGTGTTACGCCATAAAACAGCGGCAGGTTTTGTGTGCCAACAAAACTGGTCACCAATAATATTGGCACTACATGCCATAAGTAAACACCCAGTGAATTTGTACCCAACCATTGTACAGCATTAGAATTGGGGAAGGCGCCTGCTTTCGCTTTTATTAGCAGTACATTCAAAAATGATAAGTTAAACAGGAAGAAAAACACAATAGTGGCCACTGTGTTAGGATAGAAAAACAATAAAATATTTGCTATAAAGCTAACAGTAGCTGTTATAATACTGAGTGTTAATTTTTGTTCGGGTTGATTTCGCAGATAAATTCCGAAAACAAAGAATACATAAAAGTAAGGCCTGAATGTTTTTAAAATATAAATTAAGCCTTTAAAAATGGCCGAACTGGTTTTGTACGTGTCCTGGTAATTGTATAAAACAAAGAAGCTAACAGAAATTATACCGCTGATAACCAGTAACGCAGTGATTGAAATATTTAATTTTTTGGAGCCCCATGTCATGAACACCCAGCTTAAGAATGCCGGAATAAACCATAGATGGTAGTAAGGAAATATAAATGATTTTAAAAGCGCGCTTATGCTGAAAAGAGATTTATGCTCCAATAAATTGCTCACTATTGTGTACCCGATAACGGCAATAGCCCAGGGGATCATGACCCGGAAAAAATACTTGGAAACAAGTTCTTTAAAAGTAATTAAGCTAATTTTTTCTCTGTTGAACAGAAAACCGCTTACTCCTATAAAAATTGGCATGTGAAAGCTGTAAATAATATATCTTACTATATTATCTGAACCCTTACCCTGCAAAACATGACCGATTATAACCAAAATTATAAGCGAACCTTTTAACAAGTCAATATTCTGAAATCTCATATTTGAATGTATAACAATTGTGAACAGGTAAACGATAGAAGTTACAAACAGGTTTCAGGCATTCCCCATCAGCACATAAATCTTCCACCATATTTTTGCCTTTACCCGGCTTTAAACGGGCCAAAACTACTTATTATACATTAATAAGTTTATAAAAATGATTTAGAAACTTTTAATATTAACCCAAAAGAATTATTTAATAATCCGCCCCGGTCAAAACCAACATCATATCCAACGGTGTAATTATTTTTTAATGGCCTGATGCCTTCAAGATACACGGAAGTTTGATGAACTTTTTTAAACGGCCCTATAGTCGGGATCATAATTTGATTGGCAGGGCCCTGGAACGGCCCGCTGCCCGTTTCGTAGGTGCCCCGGTTTATAGAATATGATAATTTTCCGGTATACAGCCATTTAAAAACAGAGAATTCAGCGGCGGTATGGAAGGCCAGAACCCTGTTGTTAATAAAATAATTTCGGGGCGATGAAGGTAACCCTTCCCTGGCGTCGGCTTCGGTAGTTACAAACGGTGTTCCCAATCCCATTCCTTTGTATGACCACCCCTCAACATACTCATAGTTGTTGTAATAATTTTCGGCTCCTGACGCGGTTGGTTTTGAAGATATATATCCACCCTGATTGGTTGTATTTAAAATTTCGAATAAAATTTTCTTCCAATAAAAATTGCCCTGACCAGCCTTATTATTTACAAATTTCAACCCGTTTAAGCCGTCAGCAATATTAGCCAAATGAGCTAAGCCTCCTTTATCATAAAATGATTGACGATATAGGGATACGGTGAATGCGTCGAATTTATATTCGGCCCCAATATCCAATGATCCCAAATGGTTGCCAACTTTTGAATAGGTATAGGTTTTTCCCAATACTACGTACCAGAATGTTTCTGACCCCGACAAATTAAATGGCCTTAAAATATCCTTTTCGTCACCCCATAGCGCTTCATGATTATAGCCTGCCTCTATTTTAAATCTCCAGTCGGGCATACCTATTTTTGTGTAGAACGTATTTTCCCAATAATATGACTTTGATTTATTAACCTTAGCACGGGCATAATCTATATCAATATTACCTAAGTATCCGGTTGCAATGTTGCCCTTGACAGCAAATAATTTCCCTAATATGGGAATACTATAATATTGGGGTATGCCTAAACTGATCTTTGGTATGCCTAAAGCATTACCCGAGATGGAAAATGAGCCTGATGATAAGGTAGAGTCAGTAAGGCCAACGATATCTTTTGAACGCCCGGCTTTTAATTCAAAAACACCGGCACGGCCTTTCAAATAACCCTCTACCAAAATAAATTTGGAGTAATTGCCTATGTTACCCCTGCCTTCAAAACTGCCAGCCCAGTCAAATAGCTTGGTTCGCCGGGTTGTGTCGTAATCTTTACTGATTTGGCCAATAAGGCTACCCGACCCACCTTTAAGAGGCACACTGCCAAATTGATTTGATCTTAACCAAAAAGGAACCGCGTTTGAAGATGTTGCTATTCCCTGGGCTTCTAAGTTAATGTGAAAGGTATTTGTTTGGGCTTTTGCCACTGTGTAAAAGAACGTTATTGTCGTAAAAAGCAGCAGTCTCCTCATACTTATTAAATAAGATTAATAATTATTTTAATGTTAAATTAAAAATTTCATATTAAAACATCCATTTTAATTCAAAGTTATCATTAAAACGACAAAAACAGAATATAAATTAATAAACTTTCGTTATTTTATTTATAATTTAATTTATCTCCAAACACCAGATCTAAACAAAATCACAATAACTTAATAAACAGACACATAGGCAAAATCTATACTTAATTTTAGTTGCCTATCCATAACTATTAATTAAATTACTATAATTAATATTAAAGAATTTATCTGCGTAATTGTACGGCAAGAAACTATTTAGAGCGCTATCCGAAAAAATGGGTAATTTTTGAAGCTTTTACCGCGCCACGCGGCAGGCTTGAGGAGTTATTTATTACGCGGAAATAAGGCAGTGATGACCAGCTTCATAAATAAATAATATTGTAACGGTGTTCAAACATATAGTTGTTTTGCAGTAACTATACACCTGGTTACATCGTCGGCATCTATCTTGTCAATCTATAATAACAGGCAAATTTGGTTTAAAATGCAAAAGTCTGAATGCTATCTCTTTAGATAACATTCAGACTTCTGCGTTTTGAGATTATATTAAAGGTGCTTTATACTTTATTATACTGATTCTTTAAATCTGGCCCTTTAAAAAACTGTAATCCGTAAATTAACGGTCCGCGTATTGATCTTCATAATATGACTGGTAATTACCCGAGGTAACATTTTCCAGCCACGCTTCATTGCTCAAATACCAGTCTACCGTTTTTTCAAGCCCTTCTTCAAACTGCAGGCTTGGGGTCCATCCCAGTTCACGTTGTAACTTGGTAGAGTCAATCGCGTAGCGCAAATCATGCCCGGCCCGGTCGGTTACAAAGGTTATCAGTTTAGCCGATTCACCTTCGGCCCTACCCAATTTTTTGTCCATTATACTGCAAAGCAACCGGATCAGATCTATGTTTTTCCATTCATTATGCCCGCCAATATTATAAGTATCCCCCGGCTTAGCCTTATGGAATATTAAATCAATAGCCCTTGCATGGTCTTCAACCCAAAGCCAATCGCGTATATTTTCGCCTTTACCATATACAGGCACGGGTTTGCTGCTTTTTATATTGTTAATGGCAAGTGGAATAAGCTTTTCAGGGAAGTGAAAAGATCCATAGTTATTTGAACAATTGGATATCACGGCATTCATACCATAAGTATCGGCATAGGCTCTCACAAAATGATCTGAACTTGCTTTAGATGCCGAATATGGGCTATGCGGATCATAAGCGGTTGTTTCGGTAAACAAACCATCTTCTCCTAATGTACCATAAACTTCGTCAGTCGAAACATGGTAAAAACGCTTATCGCTATAGTTGTTTTTCCATAAATGGCGTGCGGCGTTTAGCAAATTTACGGTGCCAACAACGTTGGTCATCACAAAATCAAGCGGATTAGTGATTGAACGGTCTACATGGCTTTCTGCCGCAAGGTGAATTACCGCGTCAAACTGTTCTTGTTCAAACAGGCTGTTTATAAAAGCAGCATCAACAATGTCGCCTTTTACAAACTGATAGTTTGATTTATTTTCCAGATCTGTAAGATTCGCCAAATTTCCGGCGTATGTTAATTTATCCAAATTAACTATCTTATAATCAGGATAAGTATTTACAAAACGCCTTACAACATGAGAGCCGATAAAGCCGGCACCGCCGGTAATAAGAATTTTTTTCATATGTAAGTAATTCAAAATAGTCCTATGGCTAAAGCAGCTAAGCCATAAGACTATTGAAGTTTATTAATGCAAACCGGTAAATTAAATATTAGTACCGATTGCTTTTACTTGAAATCCTATTGCCCGTAATTTTTCAGCATCAAGCAAATTACGTCCGTCAAATATTTTAGCAGGTTTTAACATGCTATCATAAATTCTTTGCCAGTCATAATCCTTAAATTCATCCCACTCTGTTAATACAGCAATGGCATGAGCACCTTTACAAGCCTCGTACGGATCAGTTACCACGTTAACTCCCTTTTTATTTTCTTCGGGTGTTCTGGTAGCCAGGTAATCAAGGTCAAAATATATCTGGCCTTCTAAAACCTTAGGATCATAAACTATGATATGGGCCTGCTCATGTAACAGATGATCAGCTACGTAAATTGCAGCAGATTCGCGGGTATCATTGGTATCTTTTTTAAAGGCCCAACCCAGGAAACTAATTTTTTTACCGTTAACTGTATTATATAATTCCCTGATCATCTGGTTTGCAAAACGTTTTTTCTGATGATCATTCATAATAATAACCTGCTCCCAATAATCGGCCACTTCCTGTAAACCATAGCTCCTTGCAATATAAACAAGGTTTAAAATATCTTTTTGAAAGCATGAGCCGCCAAATCCAACAGATGCCTTTAAAAATTTAGGGCCAATACGGCTATCTGTTCCAATAGCCCGGGCAACTTCTTTAATGTCGGCCTCGGTTTTTTCGCAAAGTTCGGTAAGCGAATTGATGGATGATACGCGCTGTGCAAGAAAAGCATTGGCGGTTAATTTCGATAACTCAGACGACCAAACGTTGGTTGTTAGTATCCGTTCTTTAGGGATCCAGTTGGCATAAACATCAACCAAAGCCTGAACAGCCGCCCGACCTTCAGGGGTAGTATCACCACCAATTAAAACACGGTCGGGCGCATCAAGATCCTCTACCGCTGTACCTTCTGCAAGGAACTCAGGGTTTGAAAGGATCTGGAACTGCGAACCATTACCGGTATGCGTTAAAATATCTTTGATAGCACTTGCGGTTCTAACCGGCAAGGTTGATTTTTCAACAATAATTTTATTATTTTTTGCTACACGCGCAATTTGCCTGGCACAAAGTTCAATCCACTTTAAATCTGCAGCCTGGCCTTTACCAGCGCCATAAGTTTTAGTTGGCGTGTTTACCGATATAAATATCATCTCGGCCTCATCAATAGCCCCTTCCACATCAGTAGAAAAAAACAGGTTACGATTCCTGGCTTCGGCCACAACAGCGCTTAAACCGGGTTCATAAACAGGTATGTTTTCAACATCGGCATCATTCCACGCAGCTATACGCTGTTCATTAAGATCGACTACTGTTACTTTAATATGTGGACATTTTTTTGCGATCATGGCCATAGTTGGTCCGCCAACGTAACCGGCCCCTATGCAGCAAATTTTGGTGATTTTGGTCATATTTCTTATAACGTATTTGTGATAAACTTCAGGTGAACTAAATAATAGCGAAAATATCAATTATAATTGCTTATTTCAATAAAATTAAATGCGTTTATGGCTTAATACTTTGTATATATTTTCCGTAACCGCTTTTTATGTACTTTATTGCTAATTCCTGTAGTGCTTCATAGCTTATAAAGCCCATTCGGTAAGCAATTTCTTCAATACAGCCAATTTTGGTATCCTGTCTTTTCTCTATCACGCGCACAAATTCTGATGCATCACTAAGCGAATCAAAAGTACCGGTATCAAGCCATGCTGTACCTCTATCCATAACGCCAACATGAAGCTCGCCTTTTTCAAGGTATACCTTATTTACATCGGTAATTTCAAATTCGCCCCGTGGCGATGCAGGGATGTTTTTTGCAATTTCAACTACCTGGTTATCGTAAAAATAAAGTCCGGGAACGGCGTAGTTTGATTTTGGTTCGGCAGGTTTTTCTTCAATAGAAACCGCTTTAAATTCCTTATCAAACTCAACAACTCCATAACGCTCAGGGTCGGCAACAGGGTAAGCGAAAATAGCAGCGCCTTTTACGTCAACAAAGCTTTGCATTAACGCACTAAAACCTGATCCATAAAATATATTATCGCCAAGTACCAGTGCTACCTTGTCATCCCCAATAAAGTCGGCACCTATCACAAAAGCCTGTGCAAGCCCGTTTGGCACTTCCTGTACCGCAAACTTAAAGCTGCAGCCAAGTTCACTTCCATCGCCCAGTAAACGTATAAAACCAGCCTGGTCATCGGGTGTGGTAATGATCAGGATTTCATTTATCCCTGCCAGCATTAAAACCGACAAAGGATAGTAAATCATTGGTTTGTCGTAAATGGGCATCAGTTGTTTGCTGATGGCTTTTGTAATAGGGTATAATCGGGTTCCTGAACCGCCCGCAAGTATAATTCCTTTCATAGAATGGAGTATTATTTTTATTTGTTACTCGATACCAATATCGTTAATTCAGTTTGCTTTCAATTTACTTAAAAAATCCTGATAAGCTGCTTTAATTCCCTCAGTAAGTTCAATAGTGTGTTTCCATCCTTTACTGTGAAGTTTACTTACATCCATTAGCTTCCTTGGGGTGCCGTCTGGTTTTGAAGTATCAAATTTGATTTGACCTTCATAGTTTATAATACTTTTGATAAGCAGTGCAAGATCCTTTATTGAAATATCCTCGCCGGTACCAATGTTAACCAAACCAGGTTCGTTATAATTCTGCATTAGATAATAACAAGCCTCGGCAAGATCATCGGCAAACAAAAATTCCCTTTTTGGTGATCCTGTTCCCCAGATAGTTACCTCAGGTAATCCCTGTTCCTTGGCCTCGTGAAAACGGCGGATAAGCGCTGGTAAAACATGTGAGTTTTGAGGATGATAGTTATCATTGTAGCCATACAAATTTGTAGGCATTACAGATATATAATTACAGCCGTATTGTGAGCGGTAAGCATCGCACATTTTTATACCAGCAATTTTGGCAATGGCATAAGGCTCATTTGTTTCTTCAAGCAAACCGGTAAGCAAATACTCCTCCTTTAATGGCTGCGGGGCCATTTTGGGATATATACAGCTTGACCCTAAAAACATCAACTTCTTAACATTATTAAGGTATGATTGATGAATGACATTATTTTGTATCTGTAAGTTATCGTATAAAAAATCTGCACGATAGGTATTATTAGCAATAATGCCACCTACTTTTGCCGCAGCCAAAAATACATGATCTGGTTTTTCTGATGCAAAAAAATCTTTTACCTGCTGTTGATCTCTAAGATCAAGGTCTTTTGAGGTACGGGTTACAAAATTTGTAAATCCTTCTTTTTTAAGCTTTCGGTATATTGCCGAACCTACCATTCCCTGGTGCCCGGCAATATAAATTTTATCGTGTTTTTCCATTGATGCTATTCAAACTGGTTTTTTATAGCGTAACCTGAGTCTTTTAATAGTTTCTCTCTTTTAAACAGATCAACATCTGCTGCAACCATCTCTTTTACCAGGCCTTGCAGATCATATTTAGGTTCCCATCCCAATTTGGTCTTTGATTTTGTAGGATCGCCTATCAGCAGGTCAACTTCTGTTGGGCGGAAGTATTTTTCATCAACCGCAACAACTTCTTTACCTGTTTCAATCTGAAATTCAGGATCACTGCAGCTTACCACATATCCTTTTTCATTAACTCCTTCGCCTTTGAACTCAACAGTGATACCAACTTCTGCAAATGACATTCTTACAAATTCCCTTACACGGGTGGTAACTCCGGTAGCTATTACATAATCTTCGGGCTTTTCCTGCTGCAATATAAGGTACATTGCCTCTACATAATCTTTGGCATGTCCCCAATCACGTTGCGCGTCCAGATTTCCCAAAAATAATTTGTCCTGCAAACCCATAGCTATTTTGGCGGTAGCGCGGGTTATTTTACGGGTAACAAATGTTTCGCCCCGTAACGGGCTTTCATGGTTAAATAAAATTCCATTGCAGGCGTAAATGCCATATGCTTCGCGATAGTTCACCGTAATCCAATAAGCATACATTTTGGCTACAGCATATGGTGAACGGGGATAAAACGGTGTAGTTTCTGATTGTGGAACTGCCTGAACCAAACCATAAAGCTCAGATGTTGACGCCTGATATATTTTGGTCTTTTTTTCTAATCCTAAAATACGGATGGCTTCTAATAAACGCAGGGTTCCTATACCATCGGCATTTGCAGTGTATTCGGGCGTATCAAAACTAACCTTAACATGAGACATTGCACCCAAATTGTAAATTTCATCGGGCTGTACCTGTTGAATGATACGTATCAGGTTGGTTGAATCGCTCAAGTCGCCGTAGTGAAGTGTTAATTTAATTTCAGTTTCATGCGGATCCTGATATAAATGATCAATCCTATCGGTATTGAACAATGAACTTCTGCGTTTTATACCATGTACCTCATAACCCTTGCTTAAAAGCAACTCTGTTAAATAGGCCCCGTCCTGACCGGTAATTCCCGTTATTAAAGCTTTCTTTTTCATATCTTAAATGTGTGTGTTAAAGTTTGAGTATCACTTGGCGCCTTGGCTATATCTAATATGTGGCTGTAATATTGATCAATAATTATATCCCAACGATATACCTGTTCAATTTTCAATTTGTTATTGTCTAACTTTAGTTGATTATCATCCGTTGTTTTGTTTACAGAATCAATAAAAGTTAATACATCATCATCATTGGTAAAGTAAAAAGCATCTGTACCTAAAATATACTCATTAAAGGGGTTTTTATTTGCACAGATCAGGCTGTTTGAGGCCATAGCCTCAAGCAGCGAAGGGTTGGTTCCGCCTACGGTGTGGCCATGGAAATAAATATTTGAATAATACCTAAGATTATTCAGTATCTCGATATCGTAAATGCCTCCTATGAACTTAATATGGGGATGCGATGAAAATTTATCTTTCAAATAATTTCCATAAACCGTTTCGTGTTTGCCGATAACTAAAAAATCAAGTTTTGAGCTGGCCCTGGCAACACCATTCAAAATAATCTCTATGCTATTCTCAGGCTCCAAGCGGGCAATGAGCATATTGTATTGCCCGGGCTTTAAGTTATAATCTTTAAGAACAGCAGGGTTACTATCTTCAAATATATGTGCGCCGTAAGGTATAAAAACCGAATCTTTCTTATATTTTTCTGATAAATACTTTTGTATCCCTATAGAGTCGGCTATTAAATGATGGCTATATTTTACACCCAATTTTTCCGCGTAGAGTAAAAACTTTTTCACCTTACTTGAGTACTTTGTTCTTTTCCATTCAAGGCCGTCCATATTGGTTGTAATAACCGACTTTTTTGAAGGCAATAAAGCACCCCATACCGAACTACTGGTATAGCCTAATTGTAAAATAACATCACAATTTCTTTTGCGTACATCCAGGATACAATTCAGGTCATAAATAAACTGGCCGGCAGTTCCCCATTTGTACTCCGGATCATAACAGTGAACAATTTCAACCCCTTTCCAGGTACTTTCTGTATACGGATGATTATGAGAATTGTAAACAATTACCTCCATTCCTTTTTGAACCAAGCCCAGTGCCAGATATTCGGCACATTGTTCAAAACCTCCATAATGGTTTGGTATACCCCGTGTACCAATAATTGCAATCCTCATATAAGCGTTAAATTTAGTTCTCTTAGTTTTAGTTATTGTAAGTGTATCGTGTAAAGCCTGCAAGTAGGAGCCTTTATATTATCATTTAAAATGATCTGATTAGACCTTACTGATATCACATTTTGATCATTTAATGTGGATAAGCCATTACCCGACAGTTCCTTAACCTCGCAAACCACATTGCTGGCATTGCTATTGTTGCTTAAAACAAGGTTTAACTTTTTGCCAAACCAGCCACTACACGCGGCCAGAATTTTTATAGTCTTGTTATCTGACGAGCGGGCCGCAATCACTTCCAGATTGTCATCGTCCGGGCCATCAGGAATTTTCACGCGGCTGGTCATTCCATCGGTTAATTCATTATAAAGCACGTAGCTATTGGCAATATTTGTTTTAACAAAATTCAATTGCTTTGAAGCATTTCTTTTAATATCAAACAAGCCCCAATTGTCGGCGATTGGGTAAAAGTAAATTCCATCAATTCCATTCTTTTCTGCCCATATCAGGGTAGAAACAACATCAACAGCTGCGTTAACTGATTTTAAATATGGCGATGGAAGAAATGCATTATACTCAGTGCAAATACTTTTAGTGGAACTGTAACCATATTTAGCCAATAACCGGTTAACGGCCAAAGCCGAAGGTTTAAAGCCCGACAGGCCCCGTCCCTGCTCATAAACGTGCCACGAAAAAAAGTCGATCGGAACCCTGTCACCTGAGGATCCGTTACCATTAGGGTCTGAAAGATAAGCGAGCAAATTATCGGCAAATGCCTTATGCTTGATCACATTTGATATCCCACATAACCCAACTTTTAACTGGGGGTAATTTTTCTTTAAAAGCAGGATGATCTGGCGGCTCAATTGATTGAATTTAGTTTGATCCCCTTTCCAAAAGCCAATATCAGGTTCGTTCCAAATTTCAACATATTTTAAAGCATAACGATGGCCGTTACCCCATCCATTTACATAATGGCCAATAATATTATTAGCTATTGTACACCATTTATTTACATCAGGAGGGTTGGTACCCATTCTGGCAAGGTTGGTAACTGCGCCTACACTGGCTCCCAAGCGGATAAAGGGTTGGAAACCATTGTCAAACATTGACTGCAAAATCCTGTCTGATGACTTAAAATCATAGCTATCCGGCGAGTTGGGGTCGGCATTCCAATTTGGGAATATTACATCCCAATCAAAACTTTTAGAATCATGGATCCTTAAGGTCTTGATGCCAATTTTTTTAATAGGATCAAAAGTACTACCCGGGTAAACTCCAAAATTTTCGCCGCTGTGCGCTATATTTCCCCCCAATGCCATCCCAAACTGGGTGGTGCTTGACAAATCTATATTGGCATTATAGGTTGAATTTTGTGAACAACATGTAAAATGGCTAATAGCTGTTATAGTTATAACCATTAAAAAGATTTTCCTGAACATGTTAAGTGATTTTAGCATTACTGATAATTAAGCCGTTAAAAATATCTAACAGGCTATTTGTTTTATATTCCCATGTATATTCTTTTGGTAAATCAACTTCTTTTTTATTAACAAGCGCTTTAGCAATCAGCGATGAAAATTCTTCCTTGCTATTTGCCACATATATAAAATCCGATAATTCATTCATTCCGGCGCCCTGGGTTCCTACAACTCCCAGACCGGCTGCCAGGTACTCATACACTTTTATGGTATCAGCACCATGCTCCAGATGATCATTTACATAAGGAATAATGCCCACATTAAAGTTTGTAACATAGGCCGGATACTCCTTATAATGCTTATCGCCCAGATAATGAACGTTTTTACCTATTTTAATTTGTTTGAAAACATTTTTATCTAAAATTTGCCCAAGTATTACAAAGCTTTTGTCTCTGTTGTTCTCAACGCAATAGTTAAAATACTCGTAGTTGAACAGGTGCGTTATTTTCCCCCCAAAACCAATTATCGGTCCTTTAATTTGCTTCAAATCATTAGGAACCTCATACTTTTTCTTAAATTTTTCAAAATCCGCTCCATTCTTAATGAGAATACATTCCTTTAAATTAAAGTGTTGCTCATAATACGCTATGTTTTTTAGGGAATTAGTAACCCAAACATCAGCGCAGTCTGCAAATGTCTGATAGGCATTTGTTAATTTTCCGGCTATTGATTTATTTTCTGGAAACAACAAAAAGTTATCCCAGCCGTCAAAAACCGTCGGACTTGCGTACTTAGCGGCAAAGCCTGCAGAAAAAACATTCTGAGAAAATAAAATATCAATTTTTAAATTCAGAAATGCTAAAGCCTTGTTAAAGCTATTTATAAACTCATCATTAGCGAAGCCTTCAAAAAACCATCCTTTCTTTTCTAAAATGGGACCAAGCAGGTCATGTGATAGGTAGTCAAAAACGTATAGTTTATTACTTACTTTATATATTTTAGCTTCTTTATCCTGATATATAACTTCTCCTGTTAGTTTTAAACGTTTTCTTTTAAAGAATATTTCCGAATAAGTTATCGGCCGGTTTAAAACAATAACATTATCAACCGAAGTGTTCGATACAAGGTGCTGTATTACGTGCGAATCTCTGGTTCTTGATCCCTCATCCTCAATTTTCCGCCAGTCGTGGTATGGAATACATAGTATGTTCATATTGCTTAAACTTTTTTGTTTTTAGGATTGGGATTGACCCTTTTGTTATAAATATTGAGAAAACGATCATGAATGACAGATCGCTTAATGTGTTAGAGAAAAAGGAATAAACTAAGATCAGTATCAGATAAATGAGTTTGAAACTGAAAAACTTACTGTTATTCAAATAAAGGGCGCCAAAAATGATCACTACACAGAGCACACCTATAACTCCCAGGTCATTATAAAACCACAAGTACTGGCTGTAATTTTTAAACTTGGGGAAAACCTTCTTTATCGGGTCAAAATATTTGTAGGGCCCGTCGCCAATTACCTTCAGTTCTTGATGGCTTAAATAAACAACAATGTCGGCTCTTTCCGGTACGCCCTGGTCTACAGCACCTTCGGCATCAAAAAACGACAACTGTTTATCAAATATCTTGTGGTGAAAAAACTCATACCTTTCTACAACGAAATCATTTAAAGGTGTAACATAAATGGTTACCACCAGCAATGTTGCCGAAGACACCAATAAGAAAAATGTTTTAATATTGAGCTTAATTAAAAAGTAAAAGCCTATGGTTAATAACCATAACAATGAAGATACATTTGACCCGGCCAGCAAAACTGTTATCGAAAACCAAATAATATAGAATATTTTACTTGATTGTTTGAGGTGTGTTTTTTGAAATAAAAGAAAAATTATGAGTGATAAAAGAAAAAAGCACAGGCCGTGGTCATTCGCAAAAAAGAATGTGCCATAGCCTACGTCCTCTAAATTTATCCCCCGGGCACTCATGGCAACTATCAATGTACCCAGCTTTTTCTGCGCTAACAGTATCGGTAATTGTATAGTACCAACAAAAAGGAAGAACTTAAGCAGTTTGGTAAAATCAAACCTGAATAAATTGTTCTTTATAAAATAGTATATGGTATAAGGAACCACGGCAAACGCAAAAACGTATAAAAATATTAATATTGGTGCACATGAGTTAACTAACCCAGACACTATAATAACTGCGCTTAAGAGAACAAACGGGTACTTATTTACTTTTGTGGTTCGTTTGGAAATTAAATTAACGAGCAATAGCACGATCGATAATCCGAGCGTACACATGGTATTACTAACAAGCCCAATGGTTTGAATAAGCCCCCCAACAAGGAAAACTACAATAAGAAGTCCATAAAATAATCTTTTTTTATACATGCTGTATTATATAATACATAAATTCACTTTACTTATTTATGTAGTATTTAAGTGTATATCTGAAATAACTTAATAAAATCCTGGTAGTGTCTATTAAGAAATAAGCAGGACTTATTATGGTGTGTTTTTTTGCCCAATTAAACCTTGTTTTTATATTTAATGGCGATTTAATTGAAGTTTGTGTAAGATATAGAAATTTAAAGGAAGGTTTGGATGTTGAAAGTTTATCAAACCTTAATCCTGTTTCCTTTACCATACTGCGCACAATTGCCTTTGGCGATATGATCAGTTTATAACCTGCCTTACGGGCCATATGCGAAAAATCAAAGTCTGACGCATAATGCGGGAAAAGATCATTATCAAATAACCCGATCTTGGCAAAAACTTCCATAGGAATGAGCATACCGCGCCCTGGCAACAGGTCAGACTCTATAAAATCCAGTTTCTCTATCTTTTTATAAATATCGCCGGTTTTGCCAAAGTTATCCTTCATTCTGGTGGTGTAAATATTCCAATGGCAGCCGGCAAAATCTACATTATTAATATCATCAAAGTCTACCGAAACAGATCCCACCAAACAAGGCTTATACTTGTTATAAGTTATCATCAACTGTTCAAGGTAGTCATCGCCAGCTATCAGGTCATTATTTAATGTTAGTATAAAGCTTTCTGCAGTATCTTTTAAATTTAACACATAATTTATACCAAAATTGGTTGCAGCTGTCCACCACATTGAATCATCGCCTTTAAGCAAGACAACCTCGGGAAATTCATTTTCAATTAAACTTTTATAGCTGTCATCACCTGTGCAATGATCAACCAGAATAACCGTAAAATTTTTAAAAGTTTGGTTTTTCAGAGATTCCAGGCACTTCCTGGTAATTTCTAACCTTTTAAAAACAGCTATGATAATATATATATGATCTTTCATTTTTTATTCTACAAGTCATTATTTAACAGAAAGGTTCCGATACTTTTAAATGAAGATGAATTTTTCTTTATCCAGTCGTGATCCTTATCCCACCATTTAATATCCATAAGCAGCTTGATCTCATCTTCGGTAAATCTGTATTTTACGTGTTTTGCGGGCACACCCAATGTAATGCTGTAATCATCAACATCTTTTGTAACAATGGCGCCGGCGCCAATTATAGCACCATTACCAATCTTTACCCCATCAAATATCTGTACATTATTTCCAATCCAAACATCATTGCCAATTTCTACGCAGTACGGGCTATTATCAATATATATGTGCTCTTTAAACAATTGCTCATTAACGTAAGTAAATCCGGCTTGCTTATTCAGCGAAAAAAAAGCCGGATGAATAGAAACGAATTCTTTGGACGGATGTAGCCCCAAAGAAATTGTAACATTGTCGCCTATAGCACAATAGCGTCCAATCTTTGCCCGTGCAATAGTCGAGTTATTTGCAATATAGGTGCCGTACCCAATATAAGCGCCTTTGAGCTTGGTGTTTCTGAAAATAGCATTATTGCCTTCAAAATACACTTTACTATCAAGTTCCACATTACGTTGCAAGGTCACATTTTTTCCATAGCATTTCCTAGCCCTGAAATAAAGTTGTTTCAGATAATTATATAATAGATTTTGTTCCAGAAATTTCATCATACTAATTTTCTAATTACCAATTAGTTTAAAATCAATTATAATTATATGGCCCGCAACTTTATTCAACCTAAAATCTCCTTTACTTCTTCAACTGTTGCAGGGAAAAAAATAGTGGCACCTGTTAACAAATTGCCCTTTAAATAATTTATATAATTAACTTTTGTATCCTCAGATATCGCGTTAAAAATATTCACTAAAGAAATAGCCTTTTTTCCGCTATTGGCTGCCTCAAATAACGCGGCAGACGAGTAACCTATTATAACTTCAAAGTTTCCGAAAATGATATTGGCAGGAACAATGCTTGGAATTATATGGCACTCCTTTTCGAGCGAATAAAGAAAATTAAACCTTGGATGCATTTTTATAGCCACGTTTTCGGGCTTCAGCAAACTTATCAGTTCATCGTTCTTTTTAGTGTACTCCTCTTCCGAAACCATATTATCAGAAACCGTGTTACCTACCAGCAACATATATTTTTTATTGCCGATATGGAACTTTTCGTCAAGCAGGGCTTTAATAAAATCTACTTCAACCGGAATATCTGCTAACAGATTAATTTTATTCTTTTTTATGTACGAATCACTTACCTTATAAAAGAACTTAGACCCGCCCCACACAGGAATTGTTAATGCAGAAAAATTTGCCCTGATCCAAAACTGTTTGGCAATGGATTTTAAGGTATATCTTGTTTCCCACATTGACATATCAATATCGGGTTTGTAATAAATGGTGTTGTCATCAGCCACCTGGTTTAGCCACCAGCTAACATGGTAACCAAACGCATTATAAAAAAAGTATATAACAGCGTTTTTAGGCCTGCCCAATTTTTCCAATAACTCTTGTTTATACTTATTGAGTTTTAATGGCAATAATAATTTACCAATTCCGCCTGCTTCAGGCGGGCGATCAATAAGCATCACCTTTTCTTCGGAGAAAATTGTTTTAAAAAAATCGGCTATAGGCTTTTGATCCGTTATGATTTTAAATTCTTCCTGCCCGTGTGTTATTGTAAGAACAACAGGAATGGATAAATAAGAAAGACAAAATACATAGATCATACTACTTTCAGATAAAGCTGTTTAATTTTTTTGAAATAGGTCATTAATATGATAACCAGTATAATCATACACTTCATGATCAAACTTAACCAACCCGGCTCTACATATTTAAAAAAGCCAAAAACAATAATGCTCAGGATCAAGAAATAAAGAGTAACTACTTTAAAATTTATGGTCAGGAAATAATAATTCAATGAAACCTTGTAAATGATAATGAAGTATATGACCTGGGTAATCACCGTAGAGTAGGCTGCACCTTTAATACCATAATTTTTAATTAAAAAATAATTGAAAACTATGTTTATAACCGCTGCCAAAACGCTTATGACCATTAGGGGGATCGTGTTTTTACTTTGGTGAAATGCCAGGTTTTGCAAACTATTCATCTGGATAAAAAAGTACCCGAATGCTACTATGGGAACAATGTATGCAACGTTTAAATACGGCGCGGTAAGAAAAAGCTTTATAAAATCGTTGCTTATAAAGGCAACTATAAAACATACCACCAGCAACGCTATAATGTTGTCATTATGGAGTTTTATTATCCTGTTCTTATCCGGCTCCTTGGCATTTGCCATGGCAAAAAACATAGGGTTATATGACATTAAAATAGCGGTAGCGAACAACTGTACAAACTGCCCCATTTTATAAACAACAGAATATAAACCCACCTGAGACAGGTTATAAAAATGGTTTATAAAAAACCTGTCGCTCATGTTAATTACCCAGTTAGACAAAAGTGATGGCAATAATGGCAATGAATATTTAAGCGTAGTTGTGATAACAGCTTTGTCAAACTTAAAATTCATACTCTTCACTATAGCTATAACGTTAATGGGGAAGAATATAAAATAAGCTATTATGGTGGCCATGTATACTGAAACAGCCGATCTGTAGCCAATAAATAACGCAACACATACACATATCACATTCACGATCACCTGCCCTATAGTAAGAAACAAAAATTTAGCCGGCTTGCCTTCAACCTGATAAAGCGTTCTGGGCACTATTGTTAAGGCTGTAAAAAGAGCATCGCACATGCCCAAAATTATCAGGGGGTAAAAGGGAATACCGGTGAGTATTGAGGATACCGCGCCTTTAAAAGCAAATGTTAGCAGTACAACAATTGATGATATTACAACTATACCAATATTGATGGTCCCTAAAAAGTTCCTTTTACTTTCTTCATCTTTATAATCATGATACAGTCTGTATAAGGATCTTTCTAAGCCAAACGAAAGAAAAAACACATAAATGACCGAAAACACCTGCAATGTGTTGATTATGCCAATATCAGCCGGACTAAGGTAATGTGTGAATAAAAATACCAGAAAAAAACTTACGCCTTTTTGTGCCATTGTACCCAACCCATATATAGCGGTATTTTTTAAAAGCGAAGCCATTTATTTAAATGAGACAAACTAAAATTTAATAATTAACAACCGATAGCACTTTATAAAAAGGCGTTTTCATCAAATTGTCTTTATGGCTAAAAAACAACCATGTAACATTCATTATTTACGCCATTGTGTGATAAGCTAACTTTTTAATTATATCCCCAGGAATGATGACGTTCAAAAAAATCTATCCGTGGAGCAATTTCTCTAAACTGATTTTAACATTTTCAAACACAATGGAATGCCCTTCGGAATTTACATGAAACTCGTCAAGCGCTATCCTGTTTATATCTACCCCGGCACCAAAAGGATCAACTACAAAAAAGTTGGGATATTTATTTCTGAGTTCTCTGTAAATGCCATTATATTCATTAATGCTGTTAATAATATGAGGGCTTTTACGCACAAACTCTTCAGTAACGGGCGCTATTGATATGGCCATCACCTTGGTACCCGTTTCAAGCGCCCGTGATAAATAACTATCTACACTATTCCTGAATGCACTGGAGGTAACAAATGCGTATTTAGGATTGCGGGCACCATACTTTTTTATAGCAGAAAAAATTACCGATTGAATTTTTCCAGGCAGCTTGTATAAAATCTTAACAAAAAGATTTCTCTTATTAACATATCTTGGGGAACAATCAACAATCCCCAATTGCAAGATCACTATATCAGGATTATAGTATTCTAACAGATCAGCACCTTTTTTTACATTAGTGACATCTCCGCCCTCCGAAACTAACCGTAAAACAGTAGATGCCCGTTTACATCTGTCTATAAAGTTGATTTCAGGAAAAGCTTTGATCAATTTATAAACCCAGGTATCTTCATATGAAATTTCATTACGGGGCATTCCATTTGAATCTGCAACTATTAAAACTTTGGCCATTACTTAAATTAGTCAATTTGAGAAACTGCTGATTTGCCATTAAAGTTTAAGAAGGAGAAAATTGTCTCGGTAACATACAAAGCGTCCTGTAAAGTTGAGGCCGAATATAGGTCACTATCAATTTTACCTAAAAAATGTCTTGCCTGATCGTAAAAGCCTGGTTTAAATTTATCCTCGGTATCGCCGCAATATTGTTCCTCAACAATTTTAGGGATATACTGGCGGATAGGTAACTCTGGTGTTGGGTCTCTTATATCAAAGCCTTTATATAATCTCAGCACTTCCAGGGGCTTTAATTCAATAAGCTCATGATCCATGAATATCTTTATCGAGAAATTCGATGGAGAATCCCATACAGAAATTAAATGTATTTGAAAGTTATAATCGTCGCCTGATTGCTCAAATAATGAGTTAAAGGTATCATGCAAGTGAGTCCACTTAGATTGCACCGAAGAGTGTATAACATCAAACTCACCTATTAAATGATACAATAAATCAATTACGTGCGAAGAGTTTTGAAGCCACAGGTTTTTCAATAAAAAATCATCTTTTCCCTTGGTGGTTTCAGGAACTTCAACAATTACCGACCGAATTTTTGATTTAACCAGCCTTTCACGCAAAGCCGGTACAAATTTATAAAACCTGCGGTTGTACCCTATTTGCACTTTTGTGCCATATATCTTTTGTAATTCAATAGCTTCCCTGATTTTAGATGGGGATAGGGCTACCGGTTTTTCTACAAAAATGGGTTTGCCTAATTTTATAAGGTCCAATATCATTTTGTCAATTTCGGGCCAGCTTGCTACTACCCAAATGGCGTCAAAGTCGCACTCTTCAACCATTTCGTTCCATGACAAAAATGCACTGGTAACCTGATATTTATCCTTAAATGAATTTAACCTCTCGTTATCTTCCTTTGCGGCAACACCTACTATTTTGCACCCTAAGTTTATTAAAACATCTGCGTGAAAATGTGCTATTTGACCACAACCTATAAAAATAATTTTATTCATACTTATGTTATATTTAGGGGAGAAGAAACATGAGTTGAAACATAGTCAAACAAAACTTTGTGAGCCAGATAACTTTGTTCAATAGTTGGAAGGTAAACTTCATTATACTTCCCGTTAAAAATAAGATCAACGACCTCATGTATGTATGTGCTTACAAAACGTACATTTAGGTCCTTGATCTCAACTTTTTTATCGGGGCCAATTTTAATAAGTGTATTTTGGGTTTCGTGAATTGTATAAAGGTGGTTTTCTGTTACAATTTGTATTGACGCCACAGAATTGACTGCCTGATTCCTGAATACGGCAATATTTCCTTTTTTATCGCTCAGCCCTATTGTTCCGGCTAAATCAAAGAAACCTGGCCTTTTTTGCTCATATACCGAGCTAACTTCAGAAAAAACAACATCATATTCCTTTACACCAAACAGCCAAAAGTACAACTCAAACTGGTGTATGCCTACGGTAGACATTCCCCAATTTGGCATATTGGTATAAAAAGTATAGTCTTTACTATCTTTAACATTTTCATAGATCTCTCTATAAAAATGCTGAGCATGAGCAATAAAGTTTACATAAATAGGAACGCCCAATTTAGCAGCTAATGCCTGGATGCTTAAGTAATCTGATTCGCTTTGAACTACTGGTTTCTCAATAATAACAGCAGCCGGAAGGCGGTTTAACACAGGCTCTAAAAGTTCCACTCTTCCCGAAGCCGTGGTAGCGACGATAACTACTGATGTGCTATCAATCTGCTCTGTCAACAGGTCAAGGTCTTCTATTAAACTGATTCTGCCGAGGTCAAGATTATTGCTTATACAAAATTGATTGACTGATAGCAGGGAATCCTTTATAAAATCATAAGCAATGATCTTAAAATCCAATTCACTTTTATATAAAGCCTGAATGTGCCTTTTACCAATATTTCCGGTACCTATAACTATTACTTTGTTCATCCGCAAAAAATTGAAACTTAATTATTTAGCTACTTTTCTGTATTTTAGCTTTTCTCTCTGAACTTCTTCAATATCAAGAACGTCTTTGCTTTTGTAAGTAAGCGTTTGAGTTACTGCTTTTAAATCCCTGATAAGTTTTCTCAAACCATCTGGTTCCAATGAAGCGGCATGGTCTGTTCCTTTCCAGGTCCTGTCTAAGGTGTAGTGTCTTTCAATCCATTCAGCACCTAAAGTATGAGCGGCAATATCAACGGCTATACCTAAATGGTGTCCTGAAAAACCTATTGCTTTAACTTTATCTTCGTACTTCTCTTTTAATGTCAGAATATCTAACAAACAAACGTCCTTAAATGGAACCGGATATCCTGATGTACAGTTATAAACTACCAGATCTTTGTTTCTTCCTTTGGTAACAAAAAACTCAACAAGGTCATCAATTTCATCTTTGGTTGTCATACCTGTAGATACGTGTATCTCACCTTGATAATTATCACATAACCAACCCAGCATTTCGTAATTGTTATTACAAGCCGATGGTATTTTGATTAGCTGAGGGTTTAACGGAGCAATTTCTTTAGCTGATGTTAAATCCCAAACAGATGTTGAGTAAATTATACCCAGGTCATCACAAAATTCTTTTAACTCAGCATGCTGTGCAGCGTTAAATTCCAAAAACTCCCTGTGAGCACCGTAAGTATCTCCGTAAGCATTAGCCGGATTAGGGTGTGGAGTATTGTATTGTTCTTCTGTTAATAATTCCTTATTATTTCTCTTTTGAAATTTTACGACATCAGCATCACAAAAAATCTTAGCGATCTTAATAAGTTCTTTTGCGATAGTCATATCACCTTTGTGATTACAGCCTATCTCCGCGATAACTTTTGGTTGTTTCATTTTTTTGATCTTTTATTTAATTTAATAATCGTTTCAATTCCTTCCCTGATAGCTTTGTCACCGCCGTAGCTGTGCAAAACAACATCGGCCATTTGTTTAAGCTCACTAACCGCGTCAACCGGTGTAAATCCCCAGCCAACACTTAAAATGTTAGCCAGATCATTAACATCATCCCCTATATATGCCAATTCATGACGATCGACATTCAACTTGGCGCATACTTTATTTAATAGCGAAAACTTATCTTTTACACCTTTATAATAGTGGTTAATTTGCAGCTTTCTCATCCGCTGGTCAACTATCGGACTATTTTCCGAGGTCATTACAACTATTTCTATACCGCTTTCCCGCGCAATTTCAAGCCCCATCCCATCTCTTAAACTAAAAGCCTTGGCCAGTTCACCATCACCGCTTACCCAAACCTTTCCTTCGGTAAAAACACCGTCAACGTCCAGCACAAGCGCCTTTATTTTTGAAGCCGCCTGTTTATGAAGGCTAAGTCGGTTAGCTAACAACTGTTCCACAATGTGCCAGTCAGCTGGTTCATCAATCTCAATTAATGATTCCTCAACCATCTCAACAACCCCTATCTTTCCGCCCAATCTGTTATGCTGTTCCTTATAAGCATCTTTCTTTATGGCGTAAACGGCGCCATTTTCAATAAGCAGTCCTTCAAAGTCCTGCCTCCTGGGCCTGGCGAGGTAATTGTAATTTATGCTTGTTCCTTCTTTGGTCCATAAAAACCTTTTTGATTCAACAACCGTTAGTGCGGAATCGCATCCCCCGTTTACAACTTTATCAAGCGTTTTATTTATATCGTCTTTTGATGTTAACGGCGATGTAGCCTGTAACAGGCAATATATATCAAAATCAAAATCAAGACTCTGGGCCAGTTCAAGCATACCGAATTCAGTTGAAGCTGTATTGGTTGCGGACTCAGGGCTGCGTTCAAAAACCTTTACCTTATCTGTCCATTTATAGTCTAACTGAATACGCTCAATTATACTTTCGTCGTCGGTAAAAATATAAATCTCATCTAAATTACTTTCTATAGCCTCACCCAAAACCCACTGATACAAAGGGCGCCCCAGCAATTTCTTCTTGTTTTTTCCCGGAATTCCTATCGAGCCTTTTCTTAACGGTATTATTGCTATTGACTTCATTTATTAACTCTTAAATAGTTTAGCAAAAAAACCTTTTTTCTCTTTTGCATCATGGCTATAACCATAACCATAGCCGTAGCCATAACCGTAGCCATAACCGTAACCATAGCCGTAATATCCACCTTTAACAGATTCAATATCATTAATAATTAAATAAGCTTTCTTTAACTTTCTGTCGCTAACCAGCTTATTTAAGATACCTAACTGAGATTTATAGGTATACCGCTGACGTACAACATAAAGTACTACATCTGTGAATTTTTCGATACTTAGCGCGTCGGCAACAAGCCCAACGGGTGCGGTATCTATAATAATGTAATCAAACTTTGCTTTTAATTCAGTGATCATCTTCTCTAAACGATCACTTAACAGCAGCTCCGCAGGGTTTGGAGGAATAGCGCCTGACGATACAAGGTAACAGTTTTCATGAAAAAATGTGGGTTTAAGTATTTCATCAACCTTCATTGTTTCAGAAACAGCGTAATTGGTAAATCCGAAACTGTGGTCGGCGCCAATTTGAGTTGACATTTTGGGTTTCCGCAAATCCAGTTCTAAGAAAACAACCTTTTTACCACTCAAGGCTAAAGTACTACCCAAATTTAAACTCACAAATGATTTACCCTCGCCGCTCATACTTGATGTAACCAATATAACCTGCGCATTGGTAGACGCCCCGAGATAGCTCAAATTTGTCCGCAAGGACCTAAATTGTTCGGATATAATTGACCGGGAGCCGGGCAACACCACTAAATTCTCTTTGTCTTCATTATTACCTATTTCACCAACAACCGGTATACTGGTTTCCTTTTCAACATCTTGCTTGGTAATAATCTTTATATTGAACGATTCTTTAAGTGTCAGGAAGCCGATAGGGAATATCAATCCGAAAATCAATCCGCCTAAATATACAATTGAGGCTTTTGGGCTTGATTGCTTATAATCACTTTTTGCAGGGTCAATTATCCTTGAATCAGACATGGTCGACGTTTTCGAAATCGCTGTCTCTTCTCTTTTTTGAAGAAGGAACAAATACAGTGTTTGACGCAAGTTTTGCTCGCGCGAATAATCAAGGAATATCCTTTGCGCTTTAGGTGCAGATTGGATTTTTTGATTAATCAATCCATTTTTTTGAGATAACTCTGCTTTAGTTGCTTCTAACCCTTTTTTGTATATATCGAAACTTTTCTCCAGGTTCTGTCTTGTACCTTCAATTTGATCATCAACATTCTTAACTACCGGATTATCTGTTTTATAAGATAATTCCAATTTGCCTTTTTCTACAAGCAAATCATTATATTTCTCTATTGCTGTACCGAATGCAGGGTCCTGAACGGATAAGGTATTAGGAATAATAGTTTTATTAACTGAATTTTTAATGTATTTCTCCAGGTCCTTAACTATTGCAAGTTGTACATCAACATCATTCAGCTTATTTAAATATTCACTGGAACCTTGTACAAGCGCTTTTGATTGCTCAACAACATCCGCCAATTTATTCTCTTGTTGAAAGCTTTGTAATTTATCCTCAACACCAGATAATTCTGAACTAACTATTTTTAAACGGCTATTTATGAACTTAATAGTACTATCTGCTATTTGAACTTTATTATCTAAGTTCTGCTTGATATATAAGTTCATTAATGTTTGCAGTATAGCCTCGCCTTTTCGGGGATGCGAGTATAGCAGCGACAGATCTAATGTAGTACTTTGCTTATCAGATAACTGAACATCGCATTTCTGTGATAACTCGTCAACTTTTGCATCTGTTGATTGTATAGAAACAATGTATTGACCCAGAACAGATGGTGAATAGTTAACTTTTTTATTTAATATGATATCGTACATGCCAAGTTTGATAACACTTCCAAACTTTCCTTTAATGTCAATATCGTCCTTTCCGTTCTTAAGAGAAAAAGAATCATTCCCCAACAGTTCAATATCGTAATTTCGGATGAGTACGGAATCAACATTAATTTTGTAATTAACAGTTACCGCGAATGGTGCCTCATCATATAACTCTACGCTGTTTATAAAACCTTTTCTATATATGGTAACATTAAGCTGCATCTGGTCAATAACACTATTGATCAGGCTTTTTGACTTCAATATTTCCAATTCATTTTGAGCATTGTTAGGTAAACCAAAAATACTGGAGAAATCAATTCCCACGGCACCACTACCGGAAGAAGCACCTCCTCCTTTTTGGTCTTCAACCATCAATTTGCTTGAGATATTAAAACTGGGGGTAGAATACCTTAAATAGGCGAATGAAAGGACTAAACAAACAATTACGCTTAACACAAAAAACGCCCAATTATTTATAAACTTTGATAACCAAAACTTAAAATCAATAGTTTCATCGGTATCGTTTATTGTATTATTGGTAGACATAAACTCCTTATCCATTTTTTTTATTTTTTATCTTATCCTGCTTATTAAAACAATTATAACTGACAAGGCAGCTGCTATAATTGTATACGATCTTGCTTTTGAGGCATCTGTTGAAGCAACCTTTGATTTATTAGGTTCTATATAAATCAGATCATTCTGCCTTAAATAGTAATAGGGAGATGTCATTATTTCGCTCTTATTGAGGTTAAGACGAACCGGGGTTTTGGTACCATCTAAATTTTCTCTTACTAATAACACATTTTCCCTTTTGCCGAAAATGGTTAAATCACCGGCCAGTGATATAGCATCTAATATACTGGTCCTTTCATTTGCTGATACATATACACCGGGCTTGGCTACTTCTCCGGTAACACTAAACTTAAAGTTGGCAAACCGTACTATTACCGTTGCGTCCTTATAGTTTTTATTTGCTTCTTTAGCAATAACTTCCTTTGCCTGACTGGTGGTAAGGCCTACTAATTTAATGTGCCCAAGAATTGGCACATCAACAAACCCCTCCTTGTTAACCAAATAACCAGAGGAAATTTGTCCGCCCTGACTACCGGAACCAACAGGTGAGATAGAATTTTGAATAGGTAAATTGCCTGAATTGATAGATACGGTGGCCTGAGGATCTACCGTTTGAACCAGTATTGTTAAAATGTCATCAACCTGAATTGTTGGCTCAATAAACTCCGCCTTGGCAATTGTCTTAAGCTGCCCTGAATCGGGAATATCTTGGAAGTACTTAACATTTTTGGGTGCTGAGCATGAAAATAACCCAACACTGACAATAAAAATCGGCAATAATAAGCACAAATTTCTTAAGCAGATATTTCTCATAAAGTTAAGATTTCAAATCTTATAGATGTGTTTTAAAACGTCGCAATATATACACTTTTTTCTAAAAAACGACTAAATAATTATTATTTTTTTTATAAAAGTGCCATAACTATAACTTTTCCTTAATTAAAAGTGCATTTTAATGTAACATTTAAAATTAAGCTTGTCCCATTGTACCACCGAAATTCATCGGAAAACCTGATGGATCTTGTTGTATTTTAATACGTCCATTTAGGGTTTCAAACTTTTCAATATTGTCTTCCAATGCAGATAAAAGGCGTTTGGCATGCTCTGGCGTTAATATGATCCTTGATTTTACTTTTGCCTTTGGCACACCAGGCATAACCCTGATAAAATCAAGCACGAACTCTGAACTGGAATGAGTGATTATGGCCAGGTTTGCATATATGCCTTCTGCAATCTCTTCAGAGAGTTCAATATTAAGTTGGTTTTCGTTTTGCTCTTCCATATTATTTTAATTAATAAGTCCTCCTTATAGTAAAAATACCTTTATTACAATAATTTATACCCATTTGCAATTGCCAGCCTCTTAAACAGCAAATCTTAAATAATGTTTTAATTTTTTTTAATTAATTTCCTAAACCGCTAATTTCAAATCTTTTAAATTATATCAGGGTCATTAACTAAATTGACATCAAGAGATATGTTTTTCATTCAGATGAACAACTGGTACATTCTAAATATCATATTTAAATGGTATGTAAAAAGGTGCGGATGTATCCTAAACAGATTAAACGTTATTATCTTTACAATTGAGATGATACGCTAAAATTCTTTAAATAGTTTCGTAGGGATATCTTAACAAGATAGTTTAAAATCTATAAAGCAAAAGGCCTTACCTTATCAAGGGCAAATTCCAGTTGCTCTGCAGGAGTGAGCTCGGTATTGTCCAATATAATAGCGTCATCGGCCCTCACCAACGGGCTTTCCTCGCGGGTGGTGTCCTGATAATCACGATGGGCCAGGTTTTCAAACACATCCTCTAACGTAATTTCAGGGTTCTTGCCAACAATTTCTTTGTAACGTCTTTCAGCGCGCACCTTTGGGTCGGCAGTCATAAATATTTTTACCGTAGCATTGGGGAAAACAGTTGTGCCAATGTCGCGCCCATCCATCACAATGTTTTTGGAATGGCCCATGCGTTGTTGCTGTTTCACCATCTCTTTGCGTACCTCGTGTATGGCAGCTATTTCGCTTACCTTATCAGATACGGGCATCAAACGGATCTCATCCGATACTTCTTCATCGTTTAGGGTAATATGGGTCTGGTAATCGCGCGAATGAAAATTGAGATGGATGTTCTTTAAAGCCTCCACAATTTGCTCGTGATTGTGTACATCAATATTGTTGCGCAAAAAGTACAAAGCAACGGCCCGGTACATGGCGCCACTATCTACATAAATAAAATGAAGCTTTTTGGCCAGGGCTTTGGCCAGTGTACTTTTGCCGCAGGATGAATAACCATCAATTGCAACTACTATATTTTTATTCATAAGTGTTGCTAAAATACAAAAACAAATGAGCAAACATTGCCATTTTCATAAAAAACTAATCGATAACGAAAGTTTTTAACAGCCCGCTTTTTATGGAAACCAAACGTTAACACAGTGTTAACATTTAAGGTATATAAAAAGAAAATCCGTCTCATAAATTAATATGAGACGGATTCCTCTTTATTAGTTTTGAATAGCTTAAGCTTCTACCTCTTCAGCTTTTGAAGCCATTAAGCGGTCAAACTCTTCTTGTGAGCCTACACGGATATTTTCATATTCGCGTAAACCTGTACCTGAAGGGATCAGGTGACCTACAATTACGTTTTCTTTAAGACCAAGCATCAAATCTTTTTTACCTGCAATTGCAGCCTCATTCAGTACTTTGGTAGTTTCCTGGAATGACGCGGCTGAGATAAATGATTTAGTACCTAATGATGCCCGGGTGATACCTTGCAGTATCGGGCTTGAAGTTGCCGCAATAGCATCACGCACTTCAACCAATCTTAAATCTTTACGTTTAAGTATTGAGTTTTCGTCACGTAACCTTCTCAAAGATACAATCTGCCCGGCTTTCAATGTAGGCGAATCACCAGGCTCAACAACAACCTTTTTATCAAATATTTCATCATTCTCAGTCATGAAATCCCAGCTGTCAACAGCTTCACGCTCAAGGAAACGGGTGTCACCTGCATCCTCAATTGATACTTTCTGCATCATCTGGTGTACAATAACCTCAAAGTGTTTGTCATTGATCTTCACACCTTGCAAACGGTAAACCTCTTGTATACCATTTACCAGGTATTCCTGTACTGCGGCCGGGCCTTTAATAGCCAGGATATCAGCAGGTGATATTGAACCATCAGATAATGGCATACCAGCTTTCACAAAGTCGTTATCCTGTACAAGGATGTGTTTTGACAATGGAACAAGGTATTTTTTAACCTGACCGTCTTTTGATTCAATGGTGATCTCACGGTTACCACGTTTAACACCACCTAAAGTTACCACACCGTCAATTTCGGTTACAACAGCAGGGTTTGATGGGTTACGCGCTTCAAACAACTCGGTTACACGTGGTAAACCACCTGTAATATCGCGGGTTTTACCGGTTGAACGAGGGATCTTAGCAATAACCTGTCCGGTTTGTAGTTTCTCGCCTTCTTCAACGGCAATGTGTGCTCCTACCGGAATGTTATACCCTTTTATAATGTTACCTTTTGTATCAGTGATCTGGATAACAGGGTTTTTAGTTTTATCCCTGGTATCTATAATTACTTTTTCGCGGTGACCAGTTTGCTCGTCAGATTCTTCACGGAAAGTGATTCCTTCTAATACGGCTTCAAATTGGGTTAAACCTGCAAATTCAGATATAATAACAGCATTGTATGGATCCCATGAACAAATACGGTCGCCTTTGGTTACTTTGCTGCCATCTTTAATGTAAAGGTATGAACCGTAAGGGATGTTATTGGTAACAATTACTTTATTGCTTCCTTCTTCAACGATACGGAACTCACCTGAACGGCCTAACACCACATCAACTTTACCTTCTTCGGTAGTATATTCAACCGTACGAACGTTTTCAAATTCAATGATACCATCAAACCTTGCATTGATCTGTGATTCAGCAGCAATGTTTGAGGCGGTACCACCCACGTGGAACGTACGCAGGGTTAACTGTGTACCCGGCTCACCAATTGATTGTGCTGCAATAACACCTACAGCCTCGCCTTTTTGCACACGTTTACCGCTGGCAAGGTTACGGCCATAGCATAATGCGCACACACCACGCTTGCTTTCGCATGTTAATACCGAACGGATTTCAACACCTTCAAGCGGAGAGTTCTCTATTTTCTTGGCAACTTCTTCAGTAATGTCCTGACCGGCTGTCGCCAATAATTCATTGGTAATAGGGTCATGTACGTCATGTAAAGTAGTACGGCCTAAAATACGGTCATATAATGGTTCAACAATATCTTCATTGTCTTTCAGCGCTGTTGTGTAAATACCTCTTAAAGTACCACAATCAACTTCGCCTACAATCATATCCTGGGCAACGTCATGCAACCTACGGGTTAAGTAACCTGCATCGGCAGTTTTCAACGCTGTATCCGCCAAACCTTTACGGGCACCGTGAGTTGAAATGAAGTATTCCAATACCGATAAACCTTCTTTAAAGTTTGACAGGATCGGGTTTTCAATGATCTCGCCGCCTGAACCTGATTTTTGAGGTTTAGCCATCAAACCACGCATACCTGCAAGTTGACGGATCTGCTCTTTTGAACCACGTGCACCTGAATCAAGCATCATGTATACAGAGTTGAAACCCTGATTATCGGTACTCAAGATATCCATTACATTCGCGGTTAAGCGATTGTTGATACGTGTCCAAATATCGATGATCTGGTTATAACGCTCGTTATTGGTAATGAAACCCATATTGTAGTTACCCATTACCTCATCAACTTGCTTAGAAGCCTGTTCAATAAGTGCAACTTTTTCTGCTGGGATATTGATGTCCTTAAGGTTAAATGATAAACCACCCTGGAATGCCATCTTGAAGCCTAATTCCTTAATATCATCAAGGAATTGTGCCGCACGTGCCATACCGGTAATTTTCACAACCTCACCAATAATATCACGCAGTGATTTTTTGGTCAGCAACTCATTAATATAACCAACTTCAACCGGTACATGCTGATTAAACAACACACGACCTACAGTGGTATCAATAATTTTGCTTACAATACGGCCATCTTTTTCTTTAGCAAGAGCCTTAACTTTAATAAAAGCATGCAGGTCGAGTTTTTTCTCGTTATAAGCAATAATTACTTCCTCTGCCGAGTAAAAAGTTAAGCCTTCGCCTTTTACAACACGTGATGCGTCAGTTTTACGGCCTTTGGTTATGTAGTACAAACCAAGTACCATGTCTTGCGACGGTACAGTAATAGGCGTTCCGTTTGCAGGGTTAAGGATGTTGTGCGATGCAAGCATCAGGATCTGGGCTTCCAAAATTGCTGCGTTACCAAGTGGTACGTGAACAGCCATCTGGTCACCGTCAAAATCCGCGTTGAAGGCTGTACAGGTTAAAGGGTGCAATTGGATCGCTTTACCTTCAACCAGTTTTGGCTGGAATGACTGGATACCTAACCTGTGCAGCGTAGGCGCACGGTTTAGTAATACAGGGTGTCCTTTCAATACGTTTTCCAGAATGTCCCAAACTAATGGGTCTTTACGGTCAACTATCTTTTTGGCAGATTTTACTGTTTTAACCACACCACGCTCAATCATTTTGCGGATGATAAACGGTTTAAACAGCTCGGCAGCCATATCTTTTGGTAAACCGCATTCGTGTAATTTAAGGTTTGGCCCTACAACAATTACCGAACGGGCAGAGTAATCCACACGTTTACCTAATAAGTTTTGACGGAAACGGCCTTGCTTACCTTTCAGGATGTCTGAAAGTGATTTCAGGGCACGGTTACCTTCAGTTTTAACAGCGTTTACTTTACGTGAGTTATCAAATAACGAATCCACCGCTTCCTGCAGCATACGTTTTTCGTTACGTAAAATAACTTCAGGCGCTTTGATCTCGATCAAGCGTTTTAAACGGTTGTTACGGATAATTACACGACGGTAAAGATCGTTCAAATCTGAAGTGGCAAAACGGCCACCTTCCAAAGGCACCAACGGACGCAGCTCAGGCGGGATAACCGGAACAATCTTAACGATCATCCACTCAGGGTTATTCTCAATCCTGGTTTTTGCATCACGGAAAGCCTCAACAACCTGTAAGCGTTTTAAAGCTTCGTTTTTACGTTGCTGTGAGGTTTCGTTTGCGGCCTGGTGACGTAGGCTGAATGACAATTCATCCAGATCAAGGCGTTTTAGCAGCTCTTCCAAAGCCTCGGCACCCATTTTGGCTACAAATTTCTGAGGATCTTTGTCGTCAAGGTACTGGTTTTCTTTTGGAAGGGTATCTAATACGTCAAGGTATTCTTCTTCAGTCAGGAAATCCATTTTGTTGATCCCGTCAGCTTCTTTAATACCAGGCTGTATAACTACATATCTTTCATAGTAAATGATCAGGTCAAGCCTTTTAGTAGGCAAACCTAACAGGTAACCAATTTTGTTTGGTAATGAGCGGAAATACCAGATGTGCGCAACCGGAACCACAAGGTTAATATGGCCCATACGCTCACGGCGAACTTTCTTTTCGGTTACTTCAACACCGCAACGGTCACAAACAATACCTTTATAACGGATACGTTTGTATTTACCGCAATGGCACTCATAATCTTTAACCGGACCAAAAATACGTTCGCAGAACAAACCATCGCGCTCAGGTTTATACGTCCTGTAGTTGATGGTTTCTGGTTTTAAAACCTCACCGCTTGAACGTTCAAGGATGGACTCAGGCGAGGCCAGGCTGATCGTAATTGTGGTGAAATTACTTTTGATTTTATTATCCTTTTTGTAAGACATAGTCTCCTTTGTTTTTAATTATTGAAGGATGAATTATTGAATTATAGAATTCGAAAATTACTGAAGGACCGAATTAATCAATAATTCAATCCCTCAATAACTCAATAATTATTCTAACGTGATATCTAAACCTAAACCTCTTAATTCATGAACCAATACGTTGAATGATTCAGGAACAGACGGAGTTGGCAGGTTTTCACCTTTAACGATAGCCTCGTAAGTTTTGGCACGGCCTATAACATCATCCGATTTAACGGTTAATATTTCCTGCAGTATGTTTGATGCACCAAATGCTTCGAGTGCCCAAACCTCCATCTCACCAAAACGCTGACCACCAAACTGGGCTTTACCACCCAATGGCTGTTGTGTAATTAATGAGTATGGCCCAATTGAACGCGCGTGCATCTTATCATCAACCATGTGGCCCAGTTTTAACATGTAGATAATACCTACCGTTGTTTGCTGGTCAAAACGATCGCCTGTTAAACCATTGTATAAATAGGTACGGCCTGATTCTGGCAGGTTTGCCTTTTTAACCCACTCTTCCACTTCTTCGTGGCTTGCACCATCAAAAATTGGAGTAGCGAATTTAATACCAAGCTCTTTACCGGCCCAGCCTAATACCGTTTCATATATCTGCCCCAAGTTCATACGTGAAGGTACACCCAGCGGGTTCAACACAATATCAACCGGTGTTCCGTCTTCCAGGAAAGGCATATCTTCGTCACGTACAATACGCGCAACAATACCTTTATTACCGTGGCGACCGGCCATTTTATCACCCACTTTAAGCTTACGCTTTTTAGCGATGTAAACTTTAGCCATTTGAACAATACCTGAAGGCAGCTCATCACCCACACTGATGGCGAATTTATCACGACGGTAAGCTCCTAATTCCTCATTAACTTTAATGTTATAGTTATGAAGAAGGATCTTGATCTGATCGTTCTTGTCATCATCTGTGGTCCATTTAGTTGGGTTAATATTTTCGTAATTAAGCTCAACTAATATTTTCTGGGTGAATTTAACGCCTTTTGGTACATGCAGTTCTTTGTAAACGTTGTAAACACCTTGTGATGTTTTACCGTTCACGATCTCAAATAACTTTTCGATCAAAGTATTTTTAAGATCTTTTACCGCTTTTTCATGTTTGATATCCAGTTTTTCCAACTGTGCTTTTTCTTCGGCTTTTGAAGTCTTTTTAGCACGGCTGAATAGCTTGGTATCGATAACCACACCTGCAATAGATGGCGGAGTTTTCAGTGATGCATCTTTAACATCACCTGCTTTATCGCCAAATATCGCGCGTAACAGTTTTTCTTCCGGTGATGGGTCAGATTCGCCTTTTGGAGTGATCTTACCAATCAGGATGTCGCCTTCTTTAACCTCGGCGCCTACACGGATAATTCCGTCTTCGTCAAGGTCTTTGGTAGCTTCTTCTGATACGTTAGGGATATCTGGTGTCAATTCTTCCTCACCACGTTTGGTATCACGCACTTCCAGCTCAAATTCTTCAACGTGAAGTGAAGTGAATATATCCTGTGATACCACGCGCTCAGATATTACTATCGCATCCTCAAAGTTGTAACCTTGCCAAGGCATGAATGCCACTTTAAGGTTACGGCCAAGGGCAAGTTCACCTGCTTGTGTAGCATAACCTTCGCAAAGCACTTCGCCTTTTGATACCCTTTGGCCTTTTTTAACAATCGGCTTAAGGTTCATGGTTGTACTTTGGTTGGTTTTCTTGAACTTGGTTAAACGGTAGCTTTTTGAATCGCCATCAAAAGATATCAGGCGGTCAAGCTCGTTACGATCATATTTAATACGGATCTCGTTTGCATCTACGTATTCAACCACACCATCGCCTTCGGCGTTGATCAGTGTACGTGAATCTTTTGCAACACGACCTTCCAGCCCGGTTCCAACAATTGGCGATTCAGGACGCAATAAAGGCACTGCCTGGCGCTGCATGTTCGATCCCATCAATGCACGGTTAGCGTCATCATGTTCAAGGAACGGAATTAACGAAGCCGCAATTGAAGTAATCTGGTTTGGAGCAATATCCATCAAATCAAGTCTTTCAGGCTCAATGATCGGGAAGTCGCCCTCAAAACGTGCTTTAACACGCGGAGTAGCAAATACGCCGTTATCATCATAATGAGCGTTTGCCTGACCAATGGTTTTACCATCCTCATCCTCGGCCGATAAGTAAATAACCGGCTCATCAACCTGAACTTTACCTTCAACCACACGTTTGTACGGGGTTTCAATAAAGCCTAAGTTATTGATCTTGGCGTGTACGCAAAGAGATGAGATCAAACCAATGTTCGGTCCTTCCGGAGTTTCAATGGTACATAACCTACCGTAGTGGGTGTAGTGTACGTCACGAACCTCAAAACCAGCACGCTCACGTGATAAACCACCCGGCCCTAAGGCTGACAGACGACGCTTGTGCGTGATCTCTGCCAGTGGATTGGTTTGGTCCATGAACTGTGACAACTGGTTTGTTCCAAAGAACGAGTTGATAACAGATGATAATGTACGTGCGTTGATCAGGTCAGTTGGCGTAAACACCTCGTTATCGCGGATGTTCATACGCTCACGTATAGTACGTGCCATACGTGCCAAACCAACACCAAACTGAGCATATAACTGCTCACCCACTGTACGAACGCGACGGTTTGACAAGTGATCGATATCATCCACCTCAGCTTTAGAGTTGATCAGTTTGATCAAATACTTAACAATGGCAATAATATCCTGTTTGGTTAACACCTTTGTTTCATCAGAGGTGTTCAGTTTTAATTTACGGTTGATGCGGTAACGACCCACATCGCCCAGGTCATATCTTTTATCAGAAAAGAACAAACGGTCAATGATACCACGAGCTGTTTCTTCATCAGGTGGTTCAGCGTTACGTAATTGACGGTAGATGTGTTCAACCGCTTCTTTCTCTGAGTTGGAGGTATCTTTTTGTAAGGTGTTATATATAATAGTATAATCACCGCTGGTGGCAGCATCTTCCTTATTAAGGATAATGGTTTTAACACCGGCGTCAATGATCATATCAATATGGTCATCTTCCAATACAGTTTCGCGCTCAAGAATGATCTCGTTACGGTCAATAGACACTACCTCACCGGTATCCTCATCAACAAAGTCTTCAACCCATTTTTTAAGCACTCTTGCAGCAAGCTTACGGCCAATAAATTTCTTAAGGCCTGATTTGCTCACCTTTACCTCGTCGGCCAGTTCAAACAGCTCCAATATATCTTTATCAGAGTCATAACCAATGGCACGAAGCAGCGTAGTAACCGGGAATTTCTTTTTACGGTCAATGTAAGCATACATTACGTTGTTAACGTCTGTAGCAAACTCAATCCATGAACCCTTAAATGGAATAACACGGGCCGAGTATAGTTTTGTACCGTTGGTATGGCGGCTCTGGCCAAAGAACACACCTGGCGAACGGTGTAACTGTGATACAATTACACGCTCGGCACCATTAATAACAAACGTACCTTTAGGGGTCATGTAAGGGATGGTTCCCAGGTACACGTCCTGTACAATTGTTTCAAAATCTTCGTGTTCCTCGTCATTACATGACAGGCGAAGCTTGGCTTTTAAAGGCACACTGTAAGTTAATCCGCGCTCAATACACTCTTGTATATCGTAACGTGGCGGATCAATAAAGTAATCAAGAAACTCTAAAACAAAGATGTTTCTTGAATCCGATATAGGAAAATTTTCAGCAAACACTTTAAACAAACCTTCTTTATAACGGTTGTCTGAGGTGGTTTCCAATTGAAAAAATTCCTGGAAAGATTGCAACTGCACATCCAGAAAATCAGGGTAATCAAGTACCTTTCTACTGGTTGCAAAGTTTACTCTTTGATTATTGTTGTTTGCCAAGGTATTATAATTTTAGTTTATTAATAAACTTTTGTAGATGTAAGAATTGAGATGTGAGATGTAAGACAAGAAAAAAACAGAAATCAAATACCCGTTCAAAATAAACAGGTTAAAAGTCTCATATCTCAAATCTACTATCTGATATCTAAACTATTATAAACAGCAATAGACCCCGACCAAAACAGGTCGGAGTCTGATGCTATATTTGAGTGGGTTAAATTATTTAACCTCAACTACTGCTCCGGCTTCTTCTAATTGTTTTTTCAGAGATTCAGCTTCTTCTTTAGATACACCAGTTTTTACTTCTTTAGGTGCGCCGTCAACAAGATCTTTAGCTTCTTTCAAACCAAGACCGGTTAAGTCTTTTACTAATTTAACAACTGCTAATTTTTGGCCACCTGCTTCTTTCAGGATAACGTCAAATGCAGTTTGTTCTGCAGCAGCAGCAGGGGCGTCATCGCCACCAGCAGGAGCAGCAGCAACAGCAACAGCTGCAGCAGCAGGCTCAATACCATACTCATCTTTTAAGATTTGAGCTAATTCGTTTACTTCTTTTACTGTTAAGTTTACCAACTGTTCAGCAAACGCTTTTAAATCCGCCATTTTATTTAAATTTTACTTTTAATGCTTTTTGTTTTTTAATATCGAACTTTAATAAGGTGTTCGTTAACCTCTTTCCTGTAATGTTTTCACAACACCTGCAATGATGCTTCCGCCTGATTGTAATGCAGAAACAACGTTTTTGGCAGGTGATTGCAGTAATCCGATTATCTCGCCGATCAATTGTTCCTTTGATTTTAGTTTGATCAAAGTATCGATCTGGTTATCACCAATAAATATCGATGAATCAATATAAGCTGCTTTTAAAACCGGTTTGTCACCCGCTTTTCTCAATTGTTTGATCAGCTTTGCCGGAGCAGTTGCTGATTTTGAAAAAAGGATTGATGATGAACCTTTTAATACATCATATATTGGAGCATAATCACCGCCTGCAGCTTCCATAGCTTTTTTGATCAAGCTATTTTTTGCTACCTTCATCGTAATTTCGCTATCGAAACATTTACGACGGATGTCATTGATCTTAGCAACCGTCAGATCTGAAGTATCAGTAATATAAAAATTACCAAATTCTTTCATCTGCTCAGTAAGGGCAAGAACAAGATCGTGTTTTTCTTCTTTATTCATGATTAAATCCCCGCTACTGTTTTGGTTTCAATTTCAATTCCAGGCGACATAGTTGAAGATAAATGAATGCTCTTGAAATATGTTCCTTTTGCTGCTGATGGTTTTAATTTTGAGATAGTTTGCAATACTTCTAATGCATTCTCATAAATTTTATCTGCAGGGAAAGATGCTTTTCCTATTGAGGTATGGATGATACCTGTTTTATCAACTTTGAAGTCGATTTTACCGCCTTTTACCTCAGTTACAGCTTTTCCAACTTCTGGGGTTACTGTTCCTGATTTAGGGTTTGGCATAAGGTTACGAGGGCCTAATATACGACCTAAACGACCTACCTTAGCCATAACGCTTGGCATAGTGATGATAATATCAACATCAGTCCATCCGCCTTCAATCTTGGCAATATAATCATCCAAACCTACGTAATCTGCACCCGCGTCTTTTGCTTCCTGCTCTTTGTCAGGAGTACAAAGTACTAAAACACGTACAGTTTTACCGGTTCCATGAGGCAATGTTGCAATACCACGCACCATTTGATTGGCTTTACGCGGGTCAACACCTAAACGAACATCTATATCAACTGATGAATCAAACTTAGTAAGGGTTAATTCCTTTACCAAAGCTGATGCAGCTTCTAATGAATACGATTTATTTGCCTCAATTTTGGAGAGTGCCACTTTTTGATTTTTTGTTAATCTAGCCACTGTCTTAAACTGATTTTAATATAAATTAATTATTCCAGGGAGCCGTACCTGATACGGTTATTCCCATACTACGGGCAGTACCTGCCACCATTTTCATGGCCGATTCTACTGTGAATGCATTCAGATCCACCATCTTATCTTTAGCAATAGTTTCAACCTGTGACCAATTTACATTGGCTACTTTTTTACGGTTGGGCTCTGCTGAACCGCTTTTTAAACCTGTTGCTTCCAATAACTGGATTGCAACCGGAGGGGTTTTGATGATAAAATCGAAAGATTTGTCAACATAAACAGTAATTAAAACAGGCAACACTTTACCAGGTTTATCCTGGGTACGTGCATTAAACTGCTTGCAAAACTCCATGATATTCACACCTTTTGCACCCAATGCTGGTCCAATTGGCGGTGATGGGTTTGCAGCGCCGCCTTTTACCTGCAGCTTTACCATCGCACCGATTTCTTTTGCCATTTTAATTTACTTTAATTATAACTCAATGTTAGTAAGTGGAAGCTAAGTAACATTTAAGGTTTTTAGATTTGAGATGTTAGATAGGAGATTTGAGACTCTTACCCTATTTACAAACCTGTATGTTTTTATATTATTGTTAGTTTTGATCAATTTGACTTTTCAATGTATTACATCTAAAATCCTATATCTCAAATCTATTCTTTTTCTACCTGCATGTAATTCAATTCAAGCGGCGTACGGCGCCCAAATATCTTTACCATTACTTTTAGTTTTTTCTTTTCTTCGTTAACCTCTTCTATCACACCGCTAAATCCGTTGAAAGGACCGTCCATCACTTTCACGTTCTCGCCAATATAATAAGGCACGTTCATGGTTTCGCCCTGGGCGCTCATTTCATCAACCTTACCTAAAATACGGTTAACTTCGGCCTGGCGTAATGGAATAGCATTCCCGGCTTTATCGCCCAAAAAACCTATTACACTATTTATATTTTTAATGATGTGTTCAGTTTCGCCATCAAGCACCGCCTCCATTAATACATAGCCTGGAAAATAGTTACGCTCTTTAGCTATCTTCTTTCCATCGCGCATCTGGTAATATTTTTCAGTAGGTATCAATACCTGCGGCACTAAATGCGTAATGCCCAAACGACTAATTTCGGCATCAATGTATTGTTTTACCTTCTTTTCTTTACCACTTATGGCTCTCACTACATACCATTTCAGTTGATCACTCATCGTTGTCTCCAATATATTATGTTAGTGAACTATAAAATACTTTAAGCAAATAAGCTATAATCTGGTCCATACCTAAAATAACCATAGCTATAATAATTGCGGCAACAAGTACCAATACAGCGCTGCTTTGCAATTCGCGCCAGGTTGGCCAGGTTACTTTTTGAGTTAACTCAATGTATGATTCTTTAATATATTCAGCTACGCCTGCCATTTTATTGTTTTGCTTATGCACGGGAACAAGGATTCGAACCCTGATCAAAGGTTTTGGAGACCTCTATTCTACCGTTGAACTATTCCCGTGTATTTAATAATAAGAAAACATAAGTTTGCTTTTTACAGTCAAACTTATGTTTCCAATTAACCTTTTCGAAATTCTTATTTCAAAATTTCAGTTACCTGGCCAGCACCTACTGTTCTGCCACCTTCACGGATAGCGAAACGTAAGCCTTTTTCCATAGCGATAGCGTTGATCAATTTTACAGTGATGGTAACGTTATCACCTGGCATAACCATTTCTACACCTTCGGCTAATGAAATTTCACCAGTTACGTCAGTTGTACGGAAATAGAATTGCGGGCGGTATTTATTGAAGAATGGAGTGTGACGGCCACCTTCTGCTTTTGATAATACGTAAACTTCTGCTTTGAAGTCGGTATGCGGGGTTACTGAACCTGGTTTGCAAATAACCATACCACGACGGATATCAGTTTTTTCAATACCACGTAACAATAAACCTACGTTGTCACCAGCTTCACCACGGTCAAGGATCTTGCGGAACATCTCAACACCTGTTACAGTTGATTTTAAGTTTTCAGCACCCATACCCAGGATATCAACTGGCTCACCAGAGTTGATTACACCACGCTCGATACGGCCTGTTGCAACAGTACCACGACCAGTGATTGAGAACACGTCTTCAACCGGCATCAAGAAAGGAAGCTCAGTTAAACGTGGAGGAATTGGAATGAAGTTATCAACAGCATCCATCAATTCCATAATTTTATCAACCCATTTAGGATCGTTATTTAAGCCACCAAGAGCTGAACCCTGGATAACTGGAATATCATCACCTGGATATTCGTAGAATGATAATAATTCACGAATTTCCATTTCTACTAATTCTAATAATTCCGGATCATCAACCATGTCAACCTTGTTCATAAATACAACAAGTGCAGGTACACCTACCTGACGTGCCAACAGGATGTGTTCGCGGGTTTGTGGCATCGGACCATCAGTAGCAGCAACAACAATGATTGCACCATCCATCTGAGCCGCACCAGTAACCATGTTTTTCACATAATCCGCGTGACCTGGACAGTCAACGTGTGCATAGTGACGGTTAGCTGTTGAATACTCAACGTGTGCTGTATTAATAGTAATACCACGCTCTTTTTCTTCAGGAGCTGAGTCAATTGAATCAAATGAACGAGCTTCTGAGAAACCTTTATCAGCCAGTACTTTTGTAATAGCTGCTGTTAAAGTTGTCTTGCCGTGGTCAACGTGACCGATTGTACCGATGTTTAAGTGCGGTTTACTGCGGTCAAACTTTTCTTTTGCCATGATTTATTATTATTTGTAGGTTAATTTTATACTTAAAATGTATTCTTTTTTATTCTATTGAGCCAACAATGGGATTTGAACCCATGACCTCTTCCTTACCAAGGAAGTGCTCTACCCCTGAGCTACGTCGGCTTATTGTTCTTTGTTCATTGGTTCATCTGTTCAATCGTTCATTAATCTTGTACAACTTAGTACTAATGAACTAACTCCCTGATGAACCAACCGAGCGGAAGACGAGGTTCGAACTCGCGACCTATAGCTTGGAAGGCTATCGCTCTACCAACTGAGCTACTTCCGCTTTTTTTAAATTCCAAAAACTAAACTCTAAACTCTAAAATATTTTTTTTAGAATTTAGAATTTAGCTCTCCTGGAATTTCCAGTGGGGGGAGAAGGATTCGAACCTTCGTAGCCGAAGCAACGGATTTACAGTCCGTCCCATTTGACCGCTCTGGTATCCCCCCAGTTGTTGATTTCGGATTTGCGATGTCCAAAGTTGAAGCTAAACATCACACTTCCGAAAAAAACAGAGCCTCCTATCGGGATCGAACCAATGACCTACTGATTACAAGTCAGTCGCTCTACCAGCTGAGCTAAGGAGGCTTATATTTAATTACCTTTTCTTGTTTTATAAACCTTTACAGGCTTTTAAAATTAGAGCGGCAAAACTAATAAGCTTTTTTATATTTTAAAGAACAATCTTCACAAAAATTTGCTGTAGTCAGCACCTCTCTGAAAGGGATTGCAAATCTACAAAAATTTAAACCCTTACAAAATTTTTTATCAAAAAAAATCGACGGGCTTAAAACCCGTCGATTTTTACCTAAAAAGGGCCTTTTTACGCTATAAATCTTCTGCCGCTGCCATCAGTATAGCTTTTTTAGCTGCAGCGTCAGCAATGGTTTTTTTCTGTTTATGCTTTTCAATCTGCTTACGTAAGCTTTCAATTGCCAAATCTGTAGCTTCTTCAAATGTCTTGCATTGCTCTTTGGCAAAAATCCTGTTTCCTGGAAGTAACAATTTTATCTCCGTTATTTTATTTGCTTCATCTTCCACATTCTCAAGCTTTAAGTAAACTTCTCCGCTAATTATCTGGTCATAAAAAGTATCAAGTTTGTCAGCTTTTTTCTGAATAAAATCTAATAATTTCCTGTCTGCGGTAAAATGAATTGATTGCACTGTAATTTTCATGTTTCCTCCTTGATTACGCCTTTGGATGGGCTTGTTTGTAAATAGACTTTAATCGTTCAACTGAATTGTGTGTATAAATTTGGGTAGCGCTCAGATTGGCGTGCCCCAAAAGTTCTTTGATCGAATTTAGATCGGCGCCACTGTTTAACAAACTTGTTGCAAACGTGTGCCTGAGTACGTGAGGGCTTCTTTTATTTTGGGTCGATATATTGGAGAGGTATTTCTGCACTATTAAATATATTAGTTTCGGGTAAGCATCGGCTCCTTTACTTGTAACGATCAATGTTGCGGAATTGTTATGAAAATTTTGATTTTTCTTTAACTCCAGGTACTTGCCCAATAATATGCGCAACTCGGTATTTATAGGTATGATGCGCTCCTTATTCCGTTTTCCCAAAACCTTCAGGGTGCCTTCATAGTCGTTAATATCCTGATCCTTAATGCCAAGCAGCTCGGCCAGGCGAATACCTGTACCAAACAACATTTCAATGATCAGCTTATCGCGCTGACCTGTAAAATCATCAGCAAATATTTTATTATCATCAAGCATTTGGGTAAGGCGGGCGTCCTCAACCACAACAGGAAGGGTTTTCGGTATTTTTTGTGAGCGGATTTTTGAGGACGGATTTTCTGTAATAAGCCCTTCCTGCAGTAAAAATTTAAAATACTTACGCAGGGTGGCCATTTTACGGTTTACTGACCGGGCAGTGAGCTTTTGGCCCATTAGCTCAACCATCCAGTCGCGGATGTCATGATAGCTTATCTGATTGGGATGTATAATAACCTGCCCGGGCGCAACACCGGCCTTATCAGGGTTATTGAGGAAGAGCATGAACTGATCCAGATCTGATTCATAAGCAGATACGGTATGCGGGGAGTATCGCTTTTCGAATTTAATATATTGGATAAAACGCTCTAAAAACATAAAAACTATTTGAACATCCAGACAATGAATGTACAAATAGTTTTAATATAGTGTTAAGAAATTTGAAAAAATCTTTTAAGGGATTTAGACAGTTTCTAAGTTCATATTTTGCTTGTAGATGGCATGTTTAACAACATGACGACGAGTTACAGATTTTTTTTCGAACGCCTGACGGCTGCGAAGTTCTCTTAATACACCTGTTTTCTCGAATTTCTTTTTGAAGCGCTTCAATGCTTTGTCTAATGATTCGCCTTCTTTTACGTTAATAATGATCATAATTCCTAAATACCTCCTTTCAAGGAGGGTCAAAGGTAAACACAAATATTTGATTTTCAAATAGAAATTTCAATAATTTAATATCAGGGAACTAATAGTAATAAGATCATTTCAAAATTCGATATTCAGCATCCGGCGTCCGATATTAAAACTCATCCACGCAGTACTTCCCGGCTTATCACTATCTTTTGTATTTCGGATGTCCCCTCGCCAATGGTGCAAAGTTTGGCGTCCCGGTAATATTTTTCGACAGGGAAATCTTTGGTGTAACCATACCCGCCAAAAATTTGTACGGCTTCGTTTGCAACACGTACGGCCACTTCTGATGCATAATACTTAGCCATGGCCGATTGTTTGGTTACCGGCAGGTGCCTTGTTTTCAGATCAGCGGCCTGCATCACCAGCAATTCGGCGGCTTCAATTTCAGTTGCCATCTCAGCCAATTTAAATGATATCCCCTGAAAATTACTAATAGGTTGCCCAAATTGCTTGCGCTCTTTTGAGTAGGCTACGGCGGCTTCAAATGCGCCTTTAGCAATACCTAATGATAACGCTGCAATTGAGATACGGCCGCCATCCAGTACTGTCATCGCTTGCTTAAAGCCTTCTCCTTCGTTACCGAGCAGGTTTTCTTTGGGTACACGGCAATTGTCAAACACCAGCTCAGTAGTTTCTGAGGCACGCATACCCATCTTGTTCTCCTTTTTCCCGTGGGTAAAACCCGGGGTCCCCTTTTCAATAACCAGGGCAGATATACCGCGCGAATCCCCCTTCTGCCCGCTTCGCACCATTACTACCGCAACATCGCCGGATTTGCCATGCGTTATAAAGTTCTTTGAGCCGTTCACTATATAATGGTCGCCCTCTAATACAGCTGTAGTACCCATGTTCAGCGCATCAGACCCAGTGCCAGATTCTGTAAGTCCCCAGGCCCCCAGCCATTCGGCAGTAGCGAGTTTGGGCAACCATTTGTGCTTCTGCTCTTCATTACCAAAAGCCAGTATATGACCGGTACATAAAGAGTTATGCGCCGCCAGTGATAAACCTATAGAGCCGCAAACCTTCGCTATTTCAGAAATTACAGTTACATATTCGGCATAACCGAAGCCTGAGCCACCATATTGTTCGGGCACTACTACGCCCATCATACCCAGCTCACCCAGTTTTTTAAACAAATCAGCAGGAAAATGCTGTGCTTCGTCCCACTCCATTACGTAGGGTCTTATATTTCTTTCGGCAAAATCCCTGGCCATTTGCCCTACCATCTGCTGATTATCATTAATCGAAAAATCGTACCCTGTCGGGCTGTCAGTGAATAAAGAATCCATGTTATTTTAATTGGTTATCAGCAAAGTAACGGATTAATTATCAGCTTAGTTTTAGGCTAATAACTGTTAAAAAGAAGTACAAATTGGTATATGGTATAATTATGATGTTTAGTTAATTTAAACCTGATAATTTGAAAAGAATACAGTTTTAATTTTTTTTTGTAATATTTTGCCAGATTAATGCCCCGACACCAAAAGCGACGAAAAACGGTTGTTCGGTCCTTTTTCCATCATCGAAATTAAACTATCCATTTTGTGGGTGAGTTTCCCTGCACCCAGGTTATCTAAATGGTCGGCATCATAAAAATCAACCGCGTTGAAGGAATGGTTGTTAAGTAAGTTCCAGTAAAAAACGTTATCATATTTCTTACTTAGCACATAAAGCATGCCGATAGTGCTGTTAAGCTGCCGCCGGTTTAAATTTTGCACGTAGGTTTTATATGCAGGCGAAGTATATAACAACACTTTAATATGGTTTTTAGCCGCGTATTTAATGATAGATGTTAAAACTGCAACATTTTCGTTGAAATAGCCTTCATTAATAACAAAGTGCCTTTTTGCAGCAAGCGCCCCGGTACTCGGCAGGTCTTTCCTTTTTTGCGACAGATATTCGGTTCCCCAGCCAAACTTTGAGCACAGTAAATCTGATTCATGGTTAAAGTACACTGATTTTATCCGGGCGACATTTAACCTTAATTTATTACTTAACAATTCACTGTTATCTGTATAGTGACTGCTGCTTATCCCATAATAAATATTGTAATCTTTAACCCGCCAGCTTTCTATTCCGTTTTCAAGCCTTCCATATAAAGAAAAATAATCAACAGGCAGTATAATGAACTTTAGGTGATGCCAGTTTTTATCATACTTTTTTATTATTTGCCAATCGTAAAATAACGACTGGGCAACATAGGCCGCGTTAAAGCTTTTATGCGTCATCAACTGCGGGTTAATGCCATAGTAGGCATGTGACGAGCCTAAAATAAGCACATCTATCTTATTTGAATTTCTATTGAGGTAGTCGCATTTGTATTGGTAATCATTGGGTATATTTCTGAGCAGCGCTTCCATTAACACAGCCAATACAATAACGGGCGATAAAAACAGCAATACTTGTATGATAAACCTTTTCATGGATCAAAATTGAAAATAAATGAATTGCTGCTCGGCACCGGCAAAATACCATATGCTCAATACAAGGACATAATAAAACGACCATCTTGCAATCTTTGGGAAAGCGATATCAGGTTTACCCAAAGCATATTGATACTCACGCCCAAACCATTCCACTATTAAAAAGAAGCAAATGAGCAGCGTAAAAGGGATATTTAAACGGATAGGATAAGTAAAGAACGGAGCGGTAAATATTTCAGCAATGTATTTAACAGCGCCGCCCACGCTGGCCGCCCTGAAAAATATCCAGGCAAAAACGGTTATGCTAAAAGTAAACACCATACCTGCAAATTCCCAAGCAGTTGGCAGTAGCTTTCCCTTCGCTACAATTTCAAGGTTGGCGCGGTTCTTATTCAATATAAGCAGGGGCAAAAAGTAAATTGCATTTAAGCCGCCCCAGATAATAAATGTCCAGTTGGCGCCATGCCAGAAACCGCTCACCAGGAATATGATAAAGGTGTTCCTGATCTTCATCCACAGTCCCCCTTTGCTCCCCCCCAACGGTATGTACAGATAATCTTTAAACCAGGACGAAAGCGAGATGTGCCAGCGCCGCCAGAACTCGGCAATATCCCTCGAAAAATATGGGAAGGCAAAATTTCTCAATAATTCAATACCAAACAGCCTTGCCACACCCAAAGCAATATCTGAGTAACCGGAAAAATCGCAGTAAATTTGAAACGTGAACAAAACGGCCCCCACAATATGCTCGCTGCCCGAGAAGGACGCAGAACCATTAAAGATCACGTTTACATATTGCGAACATTGATCGGCAATAACAACTTTTTTAAACAGTCCCCATAAAATTTGCCGCAAGCCATCAATAGCCCTGGCATGGTCAAATAACCGCTTTTTTTTAATTTGAGGTAAAAGATGCGTGGCCCGTTCAATGGGGCCGGCTACCAGTAACGGAAAAAAACTAACAAATACGGCGTAATTAATAAAGCTCTTTTCGGGCCTGATGCGCTCTTTATAAATATCAATTACATAAGATAATCCATGAAAGGTATAAAAGGATATTCCTATCGGCAAAATCACTTTGATGGTCCAGGGGTCAACCCGGAAACCTAAATGAGCTACGGCCTCTGAAAACGAAACAGAAAAGAAATTATAATACTTAAAAAAAGCAAGAAAGCCCAGATTTACGCCTATGCTGATCCAAAGCCATGTTTTTTTGTATGCAATATTTTTGGCACCGGCTATTTTTATCCCTGTAAAATAATCAAGCATGGTTGAAAATATCAGTAGAAACAGGAACCTGTAATCCCAGCTGGCATAAAAAAAGTAGCTTGATGCAAGAAGCAGGATGTTTTGAGCTTTTAAGCTACGGTTGATAACAAACCAGTACAGCAGGAACACCACCGGTAAAAAAAGTGCAAAGTTGATGGAGTTAAACAGCATTCTTAATTATTTTATATGGCTTTTATTTCCATTAACCGGTTTGTTCCACTAAAGCCTTTTAAAAGTAAAAGAATAATCCAGACTAAAAAGTGACGCTCGTCACGTTTGTGGCACTTGTTGTTTAAACAAGTCACAAACCCCGGAGCCTTAACCGGCTGGACATTTTGAAGCACTAAAGTATAATGTTAGTTTTAACGGTTTAGATTTTAAAAAACTCCCTGTTTTGCCGGTGAAATATATTCTGTCAACTATCTTTTATTTAATTAAAAAGAATAACTTTATGTATGGACATTCAAAAGAAGCTGCGGTTTGAATACGAGTGACACTTTTAATTTAGAACTTTTTTTTGATCTGTCGGCAGATCTGTTGTGTATAACCGGATATGATGGCTATTTTAAAAAGATAAACCCTATTGTTTCCAAAACCCTGGGTTATTCCAACGAAGAGTTATATTCAAGGCCGGTTAGTTCATTTATTCACCCCGAAGACAGGAATATTACGGCCGGCAACCGCTCAAACCTTTTAAAAAACATTCCCCTGTTAAACTTTGAGAACCGCTATGTAACAAAAGATGGCGAGATAGTTTGGCTTTCGTGGACATCGATACCTGTTGAAAGTGAACAGGTGGTGTTCGCCATAGCAAAAAACATAACACATAAAAAGAAAATTGAGGAAGACAGGAATACTTTGATTGAAAATTTAACCAGGATAAATCATGATCTTAAGCAGCTTACCTATACTACGTCGCACGATCTTAGATCGCCGGTAAGTAATTTGATATCGGTATTTCAATTGTTGGATACCTCCAAAATTCAGGATGACGAAACCCTTGAATTCATAGGAATGCTAAAAGCTGCCACCGAAAACCTAAAAGATACGCTAAATAAGTATGTTGATGAGCTAAGTCAAAAAGACGTTTTAACTATTCAAACAGAAGAACTGGATCTGCAAAGCTGCTTTCATGTGGTTAAGCAATCGTTAAATACTTTAATATTAAATTCAAGAACAACTATTGACACTGATTTTTCTGAAGTTAAGAAGATCAAATTTAACAGGGGCTATTTCGAAAGTATATTGCTCAACCTGATCACCAATTCCATTAAATATGTTAAAACTGAATGTAACCCTGTTATCACCATATATTCGAGAGAGGTTAACGGCGTCAATCAACTCATATTCAAGGATGAGGGGCTTGGTTTTGATATAGACAAAGTAAAAGACAGGATTTTTGGCCTTAACCAAAAGTTTCACGGGCATACTGATAGCAAAGGTATTGGTTTGTACTTGGTGCATAACCACGTTACCAGCTTAGGCGGGCAAATAACCATTGAAAGTAAAGTAAATGAAGGGACAATGTTTGTTATATCATTCAGGAATTAATAAACCCGGCTTATCAAATTAATTTGTGCAGATATTGCAACAGGCGCAGATTAAATATCTTTTAATATTTTGCCAGCACCACCAGTGTATCGCTGATAGGTGCTATCCGCTCGCGGCCATTTAAAAAGCCAAGTTCCACCACAAACGAAAACCCGGCTACCACCCCTCCCATTTCATTGATCAGCTCGCTTGCCGCAGTTACCGTGCCGCCGGTTGCCAGCAGGTCATCATGAATCAGGATATGCTGCCCGGGCTCAAAGGCATCGGTATGGCATTCAATAATTGCTGTGCCATACTCCAGCTTGTAAGCCTTTTGTTTAATAGTAAAAGGCAATTTACCCGCTTTGCGTATCGGCACAAAAGGAACACCTAATTTGGTGGCAAGCGTAAGGCCGAACAAAAACCCGCGGCTTTCAATACCAGCTATTACATCAATACGCGTGCCTTTTAATTGCTCCACAAAAGCGTTAACAATGTTATCGCATAAAACAGGGTCTTTTAATATGGGAGTAATATCTTTAAAAACAATTCCGGGTTTTGGAAAATCAGGAATATCACGAATGGCGTTCTTTATTTGCTGGGTTATCATTTAAAAACTAAATATGGCTCAATTTTACGCAAAATTCCTTCATTAAGTATGGCAATATTTTTCATGTCATCTATTGACTCATAATCGCCATGTTGCGCGTGGTACTCCAAAATAGCGTTCATCTGCTTATAGCTCAGGTACGGAAAACGTTGTAACTGATTAAAAGTTGCCGTATTCACATTAAGCTTAGTAATACGCCTGCCATTTACAGATATACCGTTCTCTATTTCGGCATATTTTGTTTCATCAATGCCAAACACCTCTTTTAGCTGTTCTTTTTTATAAAAACCACCAACACGCTCACGATACCTGATGATACGCATGGCAAATGCAGGGCCTATCCCTCTGATACGGGTTAGCTTTGCTGAGTCGGCAGTATTTATTTCAATAACCTCTCCGGGGGCCGCTTTTTCACTATGATGGTAGGTGTTAGGGATATTGATGTAAGGTTCCAGGCGCTGATAATCTGCGTCGGTAACCGAGTACATCTTCTTTACATCAGCCTTAGTATAAAATTTGCCTCCTTTTGCCTTGTAGTTATTTATAACCTTTACCTGCCTCTCGTTCAGCCCGAGCTTTTGCCAGCCTTCATCGGTTAAATTATTCGGATCAAAAGTAAACAATACAGCATTCGCCGCCTTCTTACTGCCGGGCAAAGAATTGCTACCCCGAGTTTGCTTTTTACCCCTGCCGAGCAGGGCTACGGCTTTATCAAACTCTTTAAAATTTATTATATTATCTTTGCAAAACGTTTGATAAACGTAAGGCGCTGCTAAAACTAATGCTATTAAAATAATAAACACTACCATTCCGTTCCATTCTTTTTTGGTTACAGACAAGTAGCTTTTTATGGGTGCCTTCATTTAAGCATTTATCAATTGTTAAAATAAAGAAAATTTCAGGATATTTATAAGTTAATTAAAACACCCCTTTTGTAAAAAATGAAAGTAATAACCACCGAAGAGTTTGCCAAAGCCACCAAACTGGATAAGTTGAAGATGCCGGGCCTGGCCGCTTTATTGATGGAGCTAATGAAAATTAACCAGGTTAATGATCTTTTTGCCCAGGCACAGCCAAAACAGGGTATTGAGTTTATTGACGCTATTTTGGAAGGTTGTGGTATTGATATTGAATTTGACGAACGGGAGCTAAGGAACATACCTAAAACAGGCAGCTTTGTTGCTATTGCCAATCACCCCTACGGAGGTATTGAAGGCATGGTGCTGTTGAAAATGTTGTTGATGGCAAGGCCGGATGCCAAGCTGATGGCTAATTTTATCCTTAAAAAGATCCCAAACCTAAGCGACTATTTTATAGCCGTTAACCCATTTGAAAATGTTGAACACTCATCAAGCATCAGCGGCTTAAAAAACACGCTGGAGCTTTTAAATAATGGTACACCTATAGGTATTTTCCCTGCTGGCGAAGTATCAACCTTTAAGGTTGAGCAAAAACAGGTAACAGACCGCCTTTGGCACCCTGTGGTGGGTAAAATTATAGCTAAGGCAAAAGTGCCTGTTGTGCCTATTTATTTTCACGGCAACAATGGCCTGCTATTTAACTTGCTGAGCCTTATACACCCTGCCCTGCGTACCGCCAAACTACCTTCTGAATTGTTTAACAAGCACGGGCATACCATTAAACTACGTATTGGCAAGCCTATAAATATTGAGGATATTCCTGATCATAACAACAGCGCCAAGCTGCTCAACTTTTTACGTGCCCGTACTTATGCCCTGGGAACCGGCCTTGAAGAGGAAAAAAAATTATTCAGTCCGCGTAATCTGTTTAAAATAAAACGGCTGCCCGAGGCCGTGGCTCACGAAATTGATTCGGCTGTGCTTGAAAAAGAGATAGCCCCCCTGCGTGATAATTATAAGATATGGACCGAAAAGAACTATGAGGTATTTATAGCACCTACATCGGTTATACCAAATGTAATACGCGAGATTGGCCGTCTGCGCGAAGTAACCTTCAGGGAGGTTGGGGAAGGCACTAACAAGGCCATTGACCTTGATGAGTATGATATTTACTATCATCACCTGTTCATCTGGGATTTTGAAGCAAAAATGATAGTAGGTGCCTACCGCATAGGTTTAGGCGATGAGATATTTTACAGCGTTGGTAAAAAAGGGTTTTACATTACCGAGCTTTTTAAACTTAAAACACAGTTTACCCCGGTATTGCGCCGCAGCCTTGAGCTTGGCCGCTCATGGATACGTAAAGAATACCAAACCAAACCGCTGCCGCTGTTTTTATTGTGGAAGGGTATTTTAAAGTTCCTGATCGATAATCCGCGTTACAGGTATTTGATAGGTCCGGTGAGTATCAGCAATTCGTTTTCCAGGTTTTCCAAATCGCTTATTGTTGATTATATCAACCGTAACCACTTTGATCATGAAATGGCGCAGTATGTTAAACCGCGCAAAAAGTTCAAGGTTGATTTTGCCAAGATTGATACAGACCTGCTGATGGCCGGCGAGGATACATTTAAAGGCCTGGATAATCTGATATCGGAGGTAGAAACGCGTAATATGAAAGTACCTGTACTGCTGCGCCAATATATAGCCCTTAATGCCAAGATCATCAGCTTTAACATCGACCCTAAATTTGCCGACTGCCTGGATGGTTTCCTGGTGCTTGACCTTGAAAAAGTACCTCAGGATATATTGGAGAAGCTGGGCAAAAACTTGTAATTGACCTTGATTTAAGGATATACAGATCATCTGATCGATATAAAACAAAGCCTTGCCGGTTACCCGGCAGGGCTTTTTGTTTGAAATAAATTATATTGCGGTGAACAATACCAATAATCCGGATGGTCAATGGAAAAAAACAAACCTAATACCTCAAATACGGCCGCCCATCTTAAACAGGTACTGGGTTTGCCCACGGGCATCTTATTGGTAGCAGGTATCATGATAGGCTCAGGTGTGTTTAAAAAAATTGTTCCGATGTCGCAAACACTGAACAATGAAACCTATATCCTTGCAGCATGGATCATAGCCGGCGTGATTACCATGTTTGGCGCTTTTACCTATGCCGGACTGGCCACCATGACCACCCAAACAGGTGGCGTGTATGAATATCTGCGATTGATATACGGCGATTTTATTGCCTTTTTATTTGGATGGACCATTTTTACCATAGTTGGCAGCGGTGCTGTAGCTGCGTTATCGTTTGTATTTGCACAGTCGGTAAATACACTGATCCCGTTGCCCGATCCTTTATACGCTTTTAAAGATATAAATATCAGCGGTTCTGTTTTTCCCTTTGCCGATTCTGGGATCAAAATACTGGCAGTAATTACCATAATGTTACTAACCTGGATAAATTACCGGGGTATAAATAAAGCGGGGGTTTTAAACAACATTGTAACCACCGCTAAGATCCTGGGTATTTTACTGCTGATTGTCGCGGGGCTGTTATATGCCGGGCATCCTGTTGCAAACACAGTAGCAAAGCCTCCGGTGCCTCCTGGCAATGGTACTGCTTTATTGAGCGGTTTATTTGGCGCAATGCTCAGCGCGTTGTGGGCTTATGACGGGTGGGCCAATATTACTTTTGTAACCGGCGAAATTAAAAACCCCAAACGGAATATTCCGCTGGCAATTATTGGTGGCGTGGGCATAGCCATGACCTTATATGTGATGCTTAACTATACCTATATGAAAGTTTTACCAGTATCGCAACTGGCATTGCTTGGTAATAATAAAATAGCGGCTGCCGAAATTGCCGGTATTTTAATGGGTAAAACCGGATCGGTAATTATTGCGGTCCTGATTATGGTGTGTACTTTTGGCGCGCTTAACGGCTGTATTATCTCTTATCCGCGGGTTTATTTCCGTATGGCACAGGAAAACGTTTTCTTTAAAAAAGCGGCAAACGTGCATCAATCTTTCCGTACCCCACACATAGCGTTGTTTTACTCCGCTGTATGGAGCATTATACTGGTATGCAGCGGTACTTTTGACCAGATAACCAACCTGGTTATTTTTGCTTCCTATGCTTTTTTTGCGCTGGCTACCTGGGGATTGGTGCGGATGAAAATGAAGGGGGTCATCAAATCAAAAGTAATTGGTTACCCTGTAATTCCCATTATCATTATATTATTTTGCATCGCATTGGTAATCAATACCGCCATAACCCAAACACAGGCGTCGGTAATTGGCTTGCTGCTTATTTTAAGCGGGGCTCCTTTTTACGTTTATTTTAAAAAAGGATATAACAACAAACGCCCTGCCGTTTAACCGGCAGGGCGTTTTTATCAGTTTTAGTTAAATTTGTTGGTATTACCAGCTATAACGTACACCGAATTGCATTTGCCATCTTGAAGCAAATAAATCAACAGAGTATGGCAAGCCTGGGTTTGAGAAATTGTAAGTTGGGTAAGCCGCAACGTTACCATCTTTAACAAAAGCAGGGCCGCCAGCTGCGCCGGGCAGTTTGCTTACAGGAGTTAAACCAATACTTGCTGAAGAATTAAATGTATTGGCCGAGAAATAATACTGGCCCCATTTTTTGTTCAACAGGTTAGTTAAGTTGATGATATCATAAGTAAACGTGATCATCTGTTTGTGCTTGCCGCCAAACTTAAAGTCCTGAGTAAAACGGAAATCAAGTTGATTATTCCATGGCGTAAATGCAGCGTTACGTTCTGTAAACTGGCCACGGTGTGCGCTCAGGTACTTGTCATTATCAATAAACGCGTCAAAGGCAGCAACCTGTTGAGCGGCAGTTTGAACAACAACACCGTTTTTTACTTGATCAACAAGGAAGTTAGCAGTTTCGCCTTTTTTAGGTATGTAGGCTAAGCTAAGCTGCTGGCCGGTTCCATCAATAGAACTTGGGTAGATATCATAAGTATAAGGGTTACCACTTTGTGCGCTAAAGAAGAAAGTAAAATTAGCGGTATAGTTTTTAGCCGCATCCCAGTCATGTTTAAAATTGACGTTTGACACAATGCGGTTACGGATATCAAAGTTTGAGTTAGCTAAACCTGGGTTGTTTGGATTTAAAGCCTGATTTAACTGCCAGTTTGACTCCATTGAGTTACGGATACCGTTGGTAACATCTTTAGAATGACCGTAGGTATAGGCGACTGAAAAATTCAAAGCGTTGTTTGCGTCAAATTGTGTAAACTTACCTACCTGCACGGTTGCACTGTAACGGTAGCCCTGGCTGGTGTTTGATAACAGGTAAGCGTTAGTATATGAAGGGTTAACACCTTTGTTTATAAATATAGGCTGTTGGTGTTGGGTATCATAAGGGTAGTAAGTAACACTATCCTTAGTATTTACCTGCTGGAATTTTAAATCGTGAATAACTTTGGTGTAGATACCTTCGGCAGTAAATTTCCATTGATCATCAGTGGTATAATCAACGGCTAAACTGCTTCTCCATACCTGTGGCATTTTAAAGTTATTGTCTATCATATCTACCTGAGTTGACCCTTTAGGATCGAAAGCGGGTGTTGTTGGTACGCCGGCAGCAGGTGATTTGTTATCATAAGCACCATAAGTATTACCATTGTTATAAAACGCATAACCAAACCATGCAAACGGAACCCTACCTGTAAAGAATCCGCTACCACCACGCAAAACAACGCTCTGGTCGCCATTAATATCGTAATTAAATGAAGCGCGCGGATTAAACTCAATATTGTTCAGGTAGTTTTGTTTGATGTCCCTCGGTTTGGTATAAGTAAATGTTGTACCATAATTAGGATCAGCAGGCGCGTTGGTGGTTTTATCACTCAACGGTTGCTTGTTAGGCACATCGGCATAATCCAAACGTAAAGCTAAGGTCAGTTTGAAATTATCGTTCACCTGTATCTCATCCTGTCCGTATAAGCTCAACAAGTTAACCTTAAATTTAGCTGACGGATTAGCTAAGATATAATCGCGGGTATTGTTAGTATAATTACCATTGTAACGCACGCGGCTTGGTTGCGGTTGTGCAGCAATAAAGTTATCAATACTGCTGTAAGCTGTACGACCGTTCCATGAGTTCACAAAGTTATAAGTGATATTATAAAACTCGTTGTGTGTACCAAAAGTAAAGGTGTTATTTCCTTTTGACCAGGTTAGGTTATCGGTAAACTCAGCGGTTTTCTGGTGCATATCAAATATCGCGGCCTCACGGTCGGTACCCATAAATATGGTGGTACCGGGAGTACGGCCGGTGATCTCGATCTGCGGTAATGAAGGGTTTGAATTAGGATCACGGTAATCATGCACGTTTGAATAACCTAAAACCAGGCTATTGCTCAGGTTGTTTGAAAACCTCGATTTTAACTCGGCAACAGTCGAAGTTGAATTGTTATGTGAAGTATAATCAATTCCACCGAAACGGAAATTCTGCTGATCGCGCTCCAGGTTGGTAGCTGTTGAAGTAATGGTATTATTACGAAGCGTTAATTGATTATGATCATCAATATTCCAGTCCAAACGGTTAAAGAATTTATTGGAGTTTGAAAATATACTTGTGTTTTGGTAAGTGCCCGGACTCACCCCATAATACTTAGTAAACGCGTTAACCAGATTGTCAGCATCTGTTTTGCTTAATATCTGGGTTGAGCCGGTACCATCCGCACCGCGGATCACAGGATCTTTCCTGCGGGCAATTTCTTCGTTGGTAAAGAAGAATAATTTATTTTTAATGATAGGGAAACCTAAACGGATACCGGTTTGAAAATCATGAAAGCTGTCTGGTAATTTTGATCCATCGCCGCCAGCTGCTTTTGAAGCATTATTTGGACCTACTAAAAATGCGCCCCTGCCAAATCCGTAAACCGAACCGGTAAAATCATTGGTACCGCTGCGGGTTACCGCGTTGATACTACCACCCAATACGTTACCGATCTTGATATCATAAGGAGCAACCAATACCTGAATATCCTGAATAGCATCTAATGATACAGGGCTTGTGCGGGTACTGCTGCCTACCTGGCCCGATGCATTGTTCTGGCCGCCTAATGACGGGCTAAAACCAATCGCGTCGTTATTAATGGCACCATCAAGGGTTACGTTATTGTAACGGTAGTTAGTTCCCTGAAATGAGTTGTTGTTACTTTGAGGAGTGTTCCTGGTGAGGTCCTGCAAGCTGCGGTTAATAGATGGCGCAGTACGGATCTGGTTTTGATTGATACGGGTACTTGCGCCGGTTTTTGTACCGCCTGCATTTGCTCTAACCTTTACCTCTTTTAAAGTTGTTGTTTCGTCAGCAAGCGCAAAGTTAAAAGTAGTGCTGCCCAAACTTAGACTAATATTGGTTCTTTCGTCTTTTTTAAACCCCACAAAAGAGGCTGAGATGGTATAAGGGCCCCCGGGGTTAACGTTGGCTATTGTATAACGCCCATCGGCGTTGGTTTGCGCACCATAACGTGTTCCGGTGCCTGTATTAAGTACAGTTACGGTTACACCTGGCAGGGTAACGCCTTTCTGGTCGGTAACTTTTCCGCTTATTAACGAGGTTGTGATTTGCGCCCTGGCAACATCTGCAACCCCTATAATCAGCACTGATAAAAGGATAAAGTAAAGCTTTTTCATTTGTGTTTATTTAAAGCACAAAGGTTCAGCTACAATATTAACAGCATGTTAACACAAGATTATATTTACCCTCAAGTGTTAACATTAAGTAAAACTCCACAGATCAGTACCGGACAGATATTTTTTTAAGTATAAGATGAAGCAGGTATATGGGCCCTATGAGCAAAAACTTAATATCATCTAAAAACGAAGGCTTTTTGCCTTCAATTTTATGCCCGATAAACTGGCCAACCCACGATATAAGGAATATGATCAATGAAACCTGCCACAGGGCGGGACCGCCCGCTTTATGCCATTGCTCCAGTTGTATAATGCCATAGCTAAAGCCAAACAATACAAGCAACATGATGTATGACAATACCGGCGAAAGTTTAAGATAATAGTAAATGCTGAAGGCAATTAAAAAGGAAGCCCAGTTAAACACACCATTATAAGTGCCCAGAAACTTGAGGTACGGGAACGGAATTGACCAAACCAAACCCAATAAACTGAACACAATAAGCGGGATGCAGATAAAATGAATAGCCTCGTTGGTTTTGTTCTGATGGCTCTCGGCATATTTTGCAAAATAAATATCAACCGCACGAACACTATCGGCTTTTGGCGGTACGCCGCCTTTTGAAGTATCGGGTAATTTATTTGAAGCCATTTTAATGTAAATATAAAAACCCTTTCTGTTTTTCAGGCAGAAAGGGTTTGTTATTTATTGGTTATATGCTTACTTGGCAAATGCTACCGATCTGGTTTCCCTTATCACGGTAACCTTGATCTGGCCCGGATAGGTCATTTCAGTCTGTATCCGGTTAGAAATATCCGCAGCCAACACTTCTGATTGCGCATCGGTTATCTTTTCGCTTTCAACCACTACGCGCAGCTCGCGGCCGGCTTGTATAGCAAATGTTTTTTCTACCCCAGGGTAAGAAAGGGCAAGCTCCTCTAACTCTTTTAAACGTTTAATGTAGCTTTCAACAACCTCACGGCGTGCACCCGGACGCGCGCCCGAAATAGCATCACAGGCCTGTATAATTGGCGACAACATAGAGGTCATCTCAATTTCGTCGTGGTGGGCTCCAATTGCGTTGCAAACTTCAGGATGCTCTTTATACTTTTCGGCCAGCTGCATACCCAAAATAGCGTGAGGCAGTTCTGGATTGTCATCAGGCACTTTGCCAATATCATGCAACAGACCTGCACGTTTGGCCATTTTTACATTTAAGCCAAGCTCTGCAGCCATGGTAGCACAAAAGTTGGCTACCTCGCGCGAGTGCTGCAGCAGGTTTTGCCCGTATGACGAGCGGTAACGCATACGGCCAACCATCCGGATCAACTCGGGGTGCAAACCATGAATACCCAGGTCAATAACCGTGCGCTCACCTATTTCTACTATTTCCTCTTCTATTTGTTTTTTGGTTTTGGCAACAACTTCCTCAATACGGGCAGGGTGTATACGGCCATCGGTTACCAGGCGGTGCATAGCAAGCCGCGCAATTTCGCGCCTTACCGGGTCAAAGCCCGACAAGATAATAGCCTCAGGCGTATCATCAACAATAATTTCAATACCGGTTGCAGCCTCAAGCGCACGGATGTTTCTGCCCTCGCGGCCAATAATGCGGCCCTTGATCTCATCATTCTCGATGTTGAAAATTGATACAGTGTTTTCAATAGCACTTTCGGTAGCGGTACGCTGTATAGTTTGTATAACTATCTTTTTGGCCTCTTTGGTAGCTGTAAGCTTAGCTTCGTCCACAATATCCTTTATCTGGATCATGGCTTTAGTGCGGGCTTCCTCGCGCAAAGTATCAACCAGTTGGTTACGGGCATCGTCGGCCGACAGGCCGGCTATGGTTTCCAGTTGCTGCACATGTGAGTTTTTTAACGCTTCAACTTCTTCCTGCTTTTTAACAACTATTTCTGTTTGCTTTTCCAGGTTTTTACGCACGTTATCAAGCTCACTTTCCTTGCGGTTCATGTTCTCCAGGCGCTGGTTTAATGATTGCTCTTTTTGTTTAACGCCGTTCTCGCGCTGATTTATAGCATTGTTCTTATTATTTACTTCCTGCTCATGCTCAGCTTTCATTTGTAAAAACTTCTCTTTAGCCTCAAGTAATTTATTTTTCTTCAGTATCTCGGCGTTATTTTCAGCATCCTTCAGTATCTTTTTCACTTTATTTTGCGCCGATGCTTCCTGGTCTTTAAAAAGCTTCCTTAACAGGAAGCGGCCAATGACGATACCAATAATGGCACCGGCCAGCAGCCCGATAATAATGTATAGTAATATGTCCATCTTCTTTTAGGGTGTAAGGTTATAATGTATATAATAAAAAAAACCGCAACTAATTCTTAAGTATCATGTATTTAAAAACTTCATTTCGGATATTGGAATCATGGGTTACGTTAATACACGAGTAACGCATGCCTCTTTGATCCGCTTAATATTGAAGCGTTAAGTTTTTAATAGTGAAACCTAAAATTTAACTGCGGCTAAATCTTAATGTGCTCTGTATATGTAAAGAACGTTAATTACTTCGAGAAAAATTCAGACAGCAAATGATCAAGCTGATAAACCTTTTCGGCTATATCGGTATCTTCAACGGTAACTTTCTTCTCGGCTTTTAATGATGATGTTGCATAATGCAACACGCACATCGAAAGCAGATCCTGTTTATCCCTTACCGCGTAATTTTCCTGATACTCCTTTATCCGGTCATTAATCAGCTTAGCCGCCCTGCGTATTATTTCTTCCTCCTCCATGTTTACCTTTAAAGGGTAAACTCTGTCAGCAATATTTATTTTTATTGAGATTTCTCCCATTGAGCTTTTCACTTTTTGTATTATTTCTTTAATAATACAATACACTTATCTATTTCCTGCACAAAGTCGTTAATTTTTTGCTTTATGTCAAGACTTTTTTCATTTGTTTCTGAAAACGACTTGGCAAGTTTCAATACACGAAGCTTTTCTTCAAGCTCTTTTGTCTTTGCTTTGCTTGCATCAAGGGCAACCGTTAGGGCCTCACTTTCCAGTTTTAACAGATCATTTTCCTCCTGTAAGGCAGCACAAAGCTCAATTAACCGCTCGGTTTTATCTACAATCTTATTTAATTGTTCTGCTACAGAAGGCATTTTTAATTAATTATTGAATAACTGAATTATTGATTTACTGAATATCGTTAAAACCTAAATCTATTTTCTAACCGTTAATTCTAATCTAAAATTCGGGAATCTTAAATCAAAACTATTTTCTGATCTCGGCCCCTGCTTCTTTACCTAAGTTATAAATTAATTTTTGCATAACGGAATCAATGGCTTTATCGGTTAGGGTTTTTTCAATATCCTGTATGATAAAGCTCAACGCGTATGATTTTTTTCCCGCAGGCAGTTTATCACCTTCATACACGTCAAATACACTAACTTCCTTCAGCAGCTTACGTTCTGTTCTTTGGGCTATTTGTTTTAACTGGCCAAACGAAACGCTTTTATCAATCAGCATTGACAGGTCGCGCCTTACCGCCGGGAACTTGGAAACCTCTTCAAAAACGATCTTGTTTTTGCGTACTGCAAACAATACCAGGTCGAAATTAAAATCGGCGTAAAACACCTCCTTATCCACATCGGCCTTTTTTAAGGCCGTTGCAGCCACCGGGCCAAATTTAACCAACTGTTTGCCGTTAAGCATATATTGCAGGCCAAATGCCAGTTTTTTGCAGGTAGCATCCTCTGCAACATGCGTGGTGATGTTCAGCCGCTGCAAAATACCGTCAACAATAGCTTTCAGGTTATAAAATGTTACCGGTTTAGCCTTCTGGTTCCATTGCTCGGCAGTGCTTGCACCAGTCAGGAATATCGAAAAACGTTGTACCTCGCTGTATTTCTCATCCGCTACGCTGTAAACCTTACCAAATTCATAAAATTTAAGATCGGCCGCGCGGCGGTTCTGGTTATAGGCAATGGCTTCCAGTCCCGAATAAAGCAAGGTTTGGCGCATCACATCCAGATCGCTGCTTAACGGGTTCAGGATTTTCACGGCAGTATCCAGATTATCAGAATAAGCCGATTTGGTTAACGAGTTTGCCAGGATCTCATTAAAGCCATTGGCAGTAAGCATATCTGACAACTGGTTTTGAACAGTATCCTTTTCGGGCCTTTGCGAGTTATTGAGCGATGCCCTAATCTGGGTTGGTATCTCAATGTTATTATAACCATAAATACGCAATATCTCCTCAACCACATCAACCTCGCGGGTTACGTCAACACGATATGGAGGCACCTGCAGCGAAAGGGTTTCGCCGGTTTCATTAACAATCTTAATATCCAATGCCTTAATAATACCTTTGATCTCGTCGTGCGGGATAGCTTTGCCTATCAGCCTGTCGATATTTTTATAGCTTACATCAAAGGCGAAAGGTTCAACAGGCACTGGATAGTGGTCAAAAATTTGAGATGATACCTCGCCACCGGCAACCTGTTGTATCAGTAGTGCAGCACGCTTTAAGGCAAAAATCGTCATATCAGGGTCGGTACCGCGCTCAAACCTGAACGACGCGTCGGTTTTAAGGCCGTGTCTTTTAGCTGTTTTACGAACCGATACCGCGTTAAAATACGCGCTCTCTAAAAAGATGCTTTTGGTTGATGCTTTAACACCCGAGGTAACGCCGCCAAAAACCCCTGCAATACACATCGGTTCTTCGGCATTGCCTATCATGAGATCGTTAGCTGATAACTTGCGGTCAACCTCGTCCAGCGTCCTGAAAACCGTTCCTTCCGGATAGTTTTTAACCAGTACCTTATTACCTTTTATTTCATCGGCGTCAAAGGCATGCAACGGCTGCCCCAATTCATGCAGCACATAGTTGGTTACGTCAACAATGTTGTTGATAGAACGGATACCAATTACGGCCAGCCTTTCCTTTAACCACTGCGGCGACTCCTTTACTTCGATACCGCTGATAGTTAAACCCGAATAGCGTGGGCTTGCCTGCTCGTTCTCAACAATAACCTCAACTGTTTTACTGGTGTTTGCAATTTTGAACGCGCTAACATCCGGCCGGGTAATACCGATCTTTAAAAACGCGGCAATATCACGCGCGGTACCCAAGTGCGAAGCGGCATCGGCCCTGTTAGGGGTTAAGCCTATCTCGTACATATAGTCGTCGTTCAGCTTAAAATAGTCTTTGGCTAAAACGCCCACTGGGGCGCTGGCATCAAGCACCATGATACCATCGTGACTGGTGCCTAATCCTATCTCATCCTCAGCGCAGATCATCCCTTCGGATGCTTCACCACGTATTTTTGATTTTTTGATTGTAAATGGCTCACCTGAAACAGGGTATACGGTGGTGCCTACAGTAGCCACTACCACCTTTTGCCCCGCAGCCACATTAGCAGCGCCGCAAACGATCTGCAGATCCTCAGGGCCTCCTACGTCAACTTTAGTTACATGCAGGTGATCTGAGTTGGCGTGGTCGGTACATTCTTTAACATAGCCAATTACCAGGCCTTCCAGCCCACCAGGAACAGCTTGTACCTTTTCCAGGCTCTCCACTTCCAAACCGGTGCCGGTTAAGATAATTGAAATTTCCTGCGGAGTTTTATCTGTATCAATAAATTCTTTAAGCCAGTTATACGATATCTTCATTATTCAGAAATGATAATCGGCAAAGATATAAAGATTTCGGAAGTCGGATTTGGGATTTGGGATTTATTTAGTTACAAGTTAATTAATGAGCAGCCCTATTTTCCCATTTATCTTTTCTGCTACCCACTTATTGCCACCAGAATTTAAATGAAGATCATCATTTCTGAGACTAACCGGAGGCACATCATCGTTAAAGTTTTTTAAATCGGCATCACTTTGTGGGTTATATTGCGATACGAGGTATGGCCGTATATCAATAAAATGCTCACCATAAATAATTGCCAGATCGGCATTTAGCTTAGTTATCGTATTGTAACCTGTTTCCCCTTTCCGTTCGCTTAATTTGTCGCCATTTAAAATACCAAGTATTAAATAATGGGTATGCCCTAATTTGCTAACCATGTCACTAATATCGGCCTTTACTTGTTCGGGTCTTTTGTAGTTGTTTCTGCCAGCCCATATAATAACAGGATATTTATAAAGATCCTTAGCATCCGCCATCCGGGCGGATATCTCCGTGCTGGTTTGGCCGTTTACCCCTTCGTTAACTATCCGAGCCGATGATAGCTGCTGCAAAATCCCTGGATAGGTAGATTTTACCTCGCCTTGTCCTTTTGTTAAGCTATCGCCCCAGGCAATAATTTTAGGTTTAGGATCATCAATCATTTTAGAACAGCCCAGTAACACCAAAAATGTGCAAAGCAGCACGTAAACAAATGATTTCATCGATTTAAATAAACCAGCTTATTGTTGTAATATTCCCTTTAGTTGACCAACTAAATATAAAATATATCTTTCTGAAAACAAAGCAATATACCTGAGATCAAGAATTAAATAATCCCCTCATCGCCAAAGCTATAATAGCCCAGATCAGTAATAATTAAATGATCAAGCACATTGATCTCCAGCATACGGCCGGCGGCGCTTATTTTCCTGGTGAGGTCAACATCCTGATGACTGGGTTTAAGATTGCCCGACGGATGGTTGTGCACCAGGATAATGCCGCTTGCCTGCTGTTGCAGCGCCATATAAAAAATGATCTTTGGGTCGGCCACGGTGGCCGACAGACCGCCTTTGCTTACCAGTTCTTTACTTAGCACTTTTTGCGAACGGCCAACCAGTATGATCCAAAACTCCTCATGATTAAGGTCCATCAGGTGGCGGCGCATAATGTTATAGGCATCACGGCTGCTGGTAATGTATTCAATAGCTTTTACCTCGGTATCATTACGGCGGCGACCAATTTCAAGGGCCGCTATGATAGATATGGCCTTGGCCTCCCCTATCCCTCTGAATTTGGAGAGCTCACTGATAGAGGCCTTGCCCAGCTTGTTCAGGTCATTTTCATAATGGTGCAGTATGCGCTTGCTCAGTTCAACGGCCGTTTCGCTACGGCTTCCCGAGCCTATCAATATGGCTATCAATTCGGCATCGGTTAATGCCCTGCGGCCCTGGATACTCAGTTTTTCACGCGGGCGGTCCTCTTCGGCCCATGATTTTATACTGATCTTGTCTTTGTAATTTTCCACGGTATTAAAGATACAAAAAGGGCAAACAAAAAAAGGGATCATGCCTGCGCACAATCCCTTCTTATTTATCTTGTATAGCTAAATATTAGCTTAAACCATTAACAAATTTAGTAAGCTTTGATTTATTGTTCGAAGCTTTATTTTTGTGAATAACGTTCTTTTTAGCCAAACGGTCTAACATTGAGATCACTTTACCTAACAATGCAGCAGCATCAGCTTTGGTAGTAGTGTTTCTTAATTTTTTAATAGCGTTCCTGGTTGTTTTAGCCTGGTACCTGTTACGCAGACGCTTCGCAGCGTTTGACCTGATTCTTTTTAAAGACGATTTATGATTTGCCATTGTATAGCTTTGTTATTCTTTTCTATTTATTTTAAGGACTGCAAATATAGGTTGATAAATTTAATTATGCAAGTAGTTTTTCACTAAAGTTTTAAATTGCTTTAAACCCCTTTTATTGAATAGCGATCAGCCGGATGCACCGGCCAAATTAATGATATGTTTTGTGTTAAAACAATCAATTTTTAAATGAAAATGAGCAATTTTACTTCATAAAACGCATTAAAAATGCACGTTTTTAACACATTTTTGCTCATAAAAGTAATGGACAGCACAAAAAGATTCAACAACCGGGTAGAAGATTATGTAAAATACAGGCCGCACTACCCCGCCCAAATTATTGACTTTTTGCAGAATAATTTTGACCTCACAACCAACAAACTGCTGGCCGATGTTGGAGCAGGTACCGGCATATCAACCGAACTTTTCCTGAAGGCAGGTTACCGGGTTATTGCTGTTGAACCCAATGCCGAAATGCGGGAAAAGGCCATAGCGTTACTCAGCCATTACCCTGCCTTTACCGCTACCGATGGCACAGCTGAAAATACCGGGCTGGAAACCAGCAACATTGACGCTATTATTGCCGGGCAAGCCTTTCATTGGTTTAATGCCAGAGATACCAGGACAGAATTTAATAGAATATTAAAACCCGGAGGCATAGTCGCGCTGATATGGAACGAAAGAAAAACCACTTCGACTTTTGAAAAGGAATATGATCAGTTGATAATTAAACATGCCATAGACTATGTAAAAGTTGATCACCGGAATATTGATTCCGCACATATCGGGGCATTTTTTGATCCGGAACCGTTTGATTTAAAGACATTTGAAAACAAGCAGGTGTTTGACTTTGAAGGACTGGCAGGCCGCCTGCTTTCCTCATCATATATGCCGGCTAAAGATCAACCCGGGTATGGGCCTATGATCAAAGACCTGGAGATACTTTTTGGCCGGTATCAGGAGCATAACATGATCACCATTAATTATGATACCAAGGTTTACGTTGGCAGGTTGAAGTAAGTATTAATAAGTTAAGGTCATCAAAAATCTCAAAACTTAAAGCCATATTTACCTTTATGAAGGGGCGTATTATTTTCACCTTGGCGGGCTTTTGTTTAATTATGCTATGCTCATCGTGGGGTTTCTTTGCACATTACCGCATTAACCGGCTGGCTGTGTTTACATTACCCAAAGCAATGGCCGGTTTTTATAAAAGCAATATTGATTTTATAACCCGCCACGCTGTTAGTGCCGATAAACGCCGATACGTTGATTCCACAGAGATACCCAGGCACTTTTTTGACGCTGATCATTATGGTAAAAAACCTTTTGCGGCAATGCCCCAAAAGTGGAAGGATGCCGCAGCCAAATATTCGGCCGATACATTAGACAAATATGGCACGCTGCCCTGGACCATCCAATACCAATACTACAAACTGGTAAGGGCATTTAAGGCGCATGACACTACAACCATACTCACAGCATCAGCCAACCTGGGCCATTACGTTGCCGACGCGCATGTGCCCCTGCATCTTAGCGTAAATTATGACGGGCAACTTACCGGTCAAACCGGCATACATGCCTTGTGGGAAAGCCGTATACCTGAATTGTTCGGCAATCGCTATAATTACTTTGTTGGGAAGGCCCGGTATATTGAAAACCCTTTGAACGAGGCTTTTAAAATTTGCAGGGCCTCATTCAAAAGTGTCGATACGGTTTTGCGGTTTGAACGCGCCCTCGATAAAACCTTTCCGGCCGATAAAAAGTACAGTACCATTGTACGCAATAAAAGGAAGATCAGCGATTATTCGGTTGCGTATAGTAATGCCTATCAAAAAATGCTGAAAAGAATGGTTGAGCGGCAACTGCGGGCTTCGATCCTCTCGGTTGGAAGTTTTTGGTACTCGGCCTGGGTAGATGCCGGACAACCCGATCTGGATAAATTAACAGAACGGCAGATGAGTCCCGATGAAAAGAAAAATTTACAACGGGAGGAGGCTTTATACAAAACAGGAAAGTGCACCTACGGAGCAACCCCATAAATAGCTCAGCCGCCGCTTTAAATTTGAGTATTTATAATACGTTATGCTTACTCATTGAAATAACACGATTGGTGCATTTCTCGATCGCTAAAGGCGTATGTGATATTACTTAACCTCTGCTTTTTTGGTTCTTTTGCCTTTAATGGCCGCGTAAATAGGCGGAACAATAGATACCAGTATAATGGCCATTACCACCAGTGTGAAATTTTGTTTTATAATGGGGATGTTCCCGAAAAAGAACCCGATAAACAAAAAGCTAAGCACCCAGGCGGCCCCACCTGCAATATTATATAGGCTATAGCGTAAAAATGGCATACGCCCTACGCCCGCTACAAAAGGAGCAATTGTTCTGATAATTGGTAAAAACCGGCTGAATATAACCGCCTTGCCACCATGCTTATCAAAAAAAGCCTTGGTGCTCAGGTAGTACTCTAATTTTAATATCTTATTATTTTCTTTAAAAACTTTAGGTCCTAAATAACTGCCCAGCAAATAGTTAACGGTATTGCCTGTAAAAGCGGCTATTACCAGTATTATGGCAATCAAGGTAATATCAAGCCCGGTTTGTCCGGTAGCTATGAGGGCGCCTGCAGCAAATAACAACGAATCGCCGGGTAAAAACGGAGTTACAACAAAACCGGTTTCGGCAAAAATTATAGCAAACAGTATAAGATAGGTCCAACCCTGGTAATCTCTTGTTATCTGACTCAGATGAACATCAATATGCAATATAAAATCGATAATGGTCTTAATTATTTCCACAGCTTTTAATTTTGGCCAAAAATAGGAATATAAAAATAATAGCCGCTATTGTGTGGCTTTAAGAAGTAAATTATTGGTAAGCACCCCTGCCCCAAAAGCAACCGTATCTGTACGGCCCACAATACCCTGGGTATAAATAGTGTAAGCGCGGCCGTCCTGTATGGTGATATTTGGAAGCGTATATTCAACTACTGCAGGCGTTTTGTGCATGCTTATGGTAAAATTATAATTGCCAACCGGCAATTCAATATACTTGGATATTTTATTAAAAGCCTGATTACCGAAAGCGAGGGTGCCATTCGCGCTTAAATCAAGATTGGGCGATGACGGCGATGTATGTGCAAACCGTATTTTGCCGTGCCCGTTGCTCGGCAGCTTTACCGTATCAAGTGATAAAATAGAATGATTTATACTGGCCGAGGTATCGGTGCCAAATCGGTAACCGGTAATAAACAAGGTATATTTAGCATTGGGTTTTAATGTACTGTCAATTGTAAGTATGTTTTGAGGCGAAGCTGTAACTGTACGTAACTGCATAGGCGGTTGTAATGTGGACAGGAAAAAATAACCGGAGTTGGAAGGGTAAGCATAGGTACTGGCATTTTCCCTAATAAAATTAAGATATAAATACAAAGGTTGAACGTCCGGACTTAGGTTCACGATCTGCAATTGGGTATTTAATCCCGAAGCATTGGCATTTGCCCCTTTGCCGCACGATGATATAAACGGAAGCAACAAAATAGCCACGGTGACCATAAATAATGAAACCAGTAAGCCGCTTTTATTTTTAGTAGTCATTATTGTTTTATTGATTAACTATTAAGCCGGTACCAAGCCCCTGGTTGCCCGCCGAGCTTGTTTCCCCGTAACTATAAACAGTATAAATATTGCCATGGTTAAGGGTTATGGTGTCTCGCCTGGGGTTTAATGGCGACGATGCCCTGTAAACACTCAGATAACGTATGCCTGCTGTAATGGTTATAAAATCGGTTGTGGTTTTATAACTTACGTCTTTGAATTTTACAGTATCCAAAATTACATTATTTGCACCGGTACCTTCAAAGGCAACTACCAGCGGGCCCGCGTCAGGCGATGCATTAACAAACCGGAGTTTTGCCCAACCGTTGGTATCAGCCTTAAGTACATCGGTGGTATAAAATGCGTTTTCGGCGGTTTTTCCGCTTATATATAAGGAGTATATTTTAGTACTGTCGAGCGTAAGGGGTAACGTAAATAAAGGGTCACTTGTACCGTCTATTTTCACCTGGTAATTCTGAAGGCCGGCCTTTACTGTTAAATAACCAAGCGTTCCGCCTGGCAAATAGCTCCCTGTATTATTGAGCCGGGTGCCATTCTGGTAAAAATTTATGGTATTGTTTGATGCGTTAACCACATTAAGATCGGTAGTTAGCGTAACATCCGGCGCGTCATTATTTTTTTTGCAGGATAATAAACCGGCTACAATGCCAATAAAAAATAAAACTTTAACCCTGGTGTTCATATATAATTATAAGCTATATAACTGCCTGCTGTAATTTTTGTTATCCCGCCGAACAAAAAAGTCCGGTTTTTTAAAGCCGGACTTAGTTTTGGATTTATAATTTAAGTTTACACTTAAGCATAGCTATTGAGCATTACCGGCATAACCAGCATCAGCACATCTTCATTTTCATCACCACCCTGCGGCAACAATAACCCGGCACGGTTAGGTGTCGACATCTCCAAAGACACTTCTTCGCAATTTAAATTCTTCAGCATTTCTATTAAAAAACGCGCGTTGAAGCCAATTTCCATGTCATCGCCTTCGTACTGGCAGCTTAAACGCTCATGGGCCTCATTGGCAAAATCAATATCTTCTGATGATATGTTCAATTCGCTGCCATTTATTTTAAGCCTTACCTGGTGGGTGGTTTTGTTGGCGTAAATAGCAACACGGTTCAAGGAGCCCAGAAAGGTAAGCCGGTCAATACTTAATTTATTGGGATTAGTTTGTGGTATAACCGCTTCATAGTCGGGATAACGTTCATCAATTAAGCGGCAAACCAGGTTAATATTGCCAAATTTAAAGAATGCGCTGGTAGAGTTATATTCTACCGATACGTTCACATCGTCAGTTGGTAATGATGATTTAAGCAGCGTTAGCGCTTTTTTGGGCAATATGAATGATGTAGCGCTTTCCGCTTTGGCATCTTTACGGCGGTAGCGTACCAGTTTGTGCGCGTCAGTAGCAACAAATGTAAGGTGCTGCGGGCTTAACTGGCAATAAACACCGGTCATGGCCGGGCGCAACTCATCATTACTTACCGCAAAAATGGTTTTGTTTATGGCTTCGGCTAAAACCGAGGCTGGTAAATTTACTGACGACGCGTTTTCAACAACCGGTATTTTTGGGAAATCTTCACCATTTTCGCCGCTCAGTTTATACTTTCCGTCGCCCGCGTTAATTTCAATAGCAAATGTGTTATCATCTACAGCAAAAGCTACAGGCTGCTCCGGTAACGATTTTAAGGTTTCAAGCAATATACGCGATGGTATGGCAATACGTCCGTTCTCTTTAGCCTCAACAGCTAATGAAGTAGTCATACTGGTTTGCAGGTCGGTTGCAGAAATGGTTAAGTTTCCATCCTTTATCTCGAACAAAAAGTTTTCCAGTATAGGCAATACGGTACTGTTGCTTAAAGCGCCGCTTACTGCCTGCAATTGTTTGAGTAATGTTGATGTAGAAACAATAAATCTCATATGGGTGTATTTAACAATCAAAAATATAAAATTAAGCCTCACCTAAATCCTCTCCAAAGGAAAGGACTTTAACTCCTTACTTTTTGAACCCTTTCCTCCGGAGAGGGCGGGGTGAGGCTAAATGGTTATCAAAAATATAAAATTTAATGGGCATACTTTCGCTTACGAATATAATGTTGAAAAATAGCACATATTAACACTAATAATAACGGCCCGGCGGTATTTACCAGCTGCCAGTACATTTTTTCGTTGCGGATGCGTGCTCGGTTAAGCAGGCGTATCTTTATCTCTTTGGTACGCAAGGCAATCAGGCCTGAGTCGTCGGTCATGTAATCGGCAATATTAAGCAAAAGGTTCTTATTGCCGTAGGTTTGCCGCGTGTAATGGTCATAACCCAACGGATAGGGAGAGCCATCGCTCCCCACCTGGTTTTTCAGGATATCGCCATCACTGATCACGATCATTTTAGTAGGTACACTTTCGGGTTGTATGGCAACCCGTTCCTGTAAGCCCTCCGGCAGCGGCCTGTTGCGCCAGTCGGAAATAAATTTACCTTCCAGCAATACGCCAACAGTTTTGGGTATGCTTTGAAAATCCTTTGGATCTGGCTCCTGTTCAAGTGCTTGTAACGACAGGATATGCGGGGCGCTCATCTTTTTATTATAGGGTGATGAGGTAAGCAATACCGTTTTTTTAATATCGCGGGTATCCAGCAGATCAATTGTACTGGCAAATTCGCTGCTGATGCCATCCAGATTTTTCACTACCGGATGTTTGGACATGGGAATAAACACCGGATAAAACAGCCAGGGCAGCATTTGTATTTGCGCCTGCCCGCCCACATTGCCGGTACTTACCGGTATTTGCGAGCAGTTCATATCGGCTATCAAATCATAATTGATGCGAATGCCGTATCTAAAAAGTTGGTCGTCCAGGTTCAGCTGCTTGGCAAAGGCCAGTTGTTCGCCGCCGTGCCCGCGCAGGCTGTCCAGTTCGGCATTTACCTGGTCAATGGTCCACAGCACGCGGCCGCCATGCATAATATACTGGTCGAGCTTAAATTTTTCAAGCTCCGTGAACTTTTTATCCGGTTTGGGGATCACCAGCAGTTTTATTTTTTGCAAGCCGGCAGTAGGAATGGTTGCCAGATCTACCCTGCCAACCTCATAGCCATCCGAAAGGGATTTCATGGCATCGTTCAATTGCAGGTCGGTTAATTCGTTATGCCCTTCGGTAAAACCAATTTGCGGTTTGCCCCCACTGGTTGCCTTTTTAATAGCCGATGCAAAAGCGTATTCCAGGTTTTCGATGGAGTTGTTGAGCACTTCATCGGGCGAGAGGCCTACCCTGCTCAGTAATAGTTTCACTGCTATCTCCCTGCCGTTTGCCAATACAAGCGCGACCGGGAATATCAACTTTTGCGATACCCCATCATCTGTTTTTACACTCAGGTTGGTAGGTTCAACACCTTTCGCTTCCAGGTTCTGTATTACCTGGTTTTGCTGGTCGCCTGCAAGGTTTTTTAACGGATCAACAAATTCAAACTGCAATTTACCGTGGCTATAAGCCTGCAAATCGCTTAACATATCGCGTGTAGCACCTTGCAACCGCTTAAACCCACCGGGCAGGCTGCCGCCCTGTAAATAAACCGTAACCCTTACAGGCTGCTGCAGGTTGTTCATGATCTGCCTGCTTATTGATGATATGGTATATCGTTTTTCGGTAGTAAAATCAAAGCGGGTAAAAGCGATATTAGAAACCAGCGCGATGACCACCAAACCGACTGCATATCCCATCATGGCAGCAGTAAGCAGTTTCTTTTTACGCTGACGGATAATGACGAACAAAGTAAGCCATATGAACAACCCTGTTATAACAATAAAATAAGCCAGGTCGCGGGTATCCAGCACACCGCGGCTTACCGACTCATAGTGCTCGGTTATCCCCAGGTTTTGTAAGCCCAGATCCTGGAGTGATAACAGCTGGCTTAAAGAATCAAACCCACTGTAAAAAAAGAAACAAAGGAATACTGCTATGGTAAAGGCAATGATCTGATTTTTGGTAACGGATGAAGCAAAAAGACCTATGGCAACAAACGCCGCGCCCAACAAAAACAAGCCGATGTATGAACCTATGACCGCCCCGGTATCAATATTGCCTTGTGGCGTGCCCAGCGTACTTACCGAGTAATAGTAAACCAAAGTTGGCAGCAAGGCAAAAAGCACCAACAACACACCTGCAAAGTATTTACCAAGTACTATTTGCCAGTCGGTAAGGGGACGGGTAAACAGGAGTTCAAAGGTACCTTCTTTGCGTTCTTCGGCCAACGCGCGCATGGTGATAGCCGGTATCAGGAACATGAACAGATAGGGTGCCGTACTGAACAGGCTTTCCAGGCCTGCATAGCCATAATCTAAAATGCTCGAATCAGGAAATACCCACAAAAACAGTCCCAGCACTAATAAAAACACGCCGATGGTAACATAGGCCACCAGCGAACTTAAGTAGGAGGTAATTTCTTTTTTAAGGATGCTAAGCACTTTTGGATTGGATGTTAAGCGCCGAAATTACAATATTATTGTACTAAAGCAAAGGGGATAATGCTTTTAAACCTTACATAAGCAAACATGCCGACAGCGCCTTATCAATTGGGTAACCGGGATCATTTAAACCGCTAATGGGTAATACCAAAATGCCGGTTTACCAACTTTTTAAGTTAGCTGACAGCGGCCAGTTACTTTTTTTGATCAAAAGATTGCTTATGACTAATTATTTATTAAATTTATAAGAAAATTATTTTCTCAAATACAATATACTGTTATATAAGTGTTTATATTTGATATACATGTCCGTGCCGACCTTCAGTTAACTCAAATTTAAAAAGTTGAAAGCCCCGAATTCAATCCTTTGGATAATAGTTTCCTTTGCCGGGTTCCTGCTGTTCGTGGTTTTCTTTTACGTTTTAATTATTGCCGGGAAAGATATAACCATATCGCCGCCCGTATACTTTTTTTTAATTGTAATTATAGCCCTGGCCGCTACTGCAATTTTGGCCGGTGCCATGAGGTCCGTAGCGCGATATAATCAAACATCGCCCTCAAAATCACTTTATGTTTCGGGTCCGGCCGTAATTTTCTTTATCATCATATATCTGGGGTACGTGTACAGGCCAACGCCCGATGCTGATCCTGCCAACCTTACCATTTTATTTAGGGAAGCCGGAAAAAGCAAAAAAGTTGTTACCGGCGGTACCGTAAACATAACCATTGGCGAATACAATGAAACCAGGCAGATTGATAATAACGGCAAGGCCTTGTTTACAGCAATAAGCGCAAACCATAAAGGGCAGGTCATTGAAGATATGACCGTTGACGTACAGGGTTATTCGGCGGTTGTTGACAGCACTTACCGGCTCAATAAAACGGGCAGCAATACCAATGTTACGGTCTATTTAAAGAAAGATGCCTATTTCACTAAAATAAGAGGAAGGGTAACGAGGCTAAACAAATCCGGAAACACCAGGGAGGGCATACCCCAATTGAGCATCCAGATAGAAACCCTTGACTCGTTGGTCACAACCGATTCAACAGGAGGTTTTTCGGCTGTTGTACCGGTAAAGCCGGGAACCGAGGTTAGGTTTATTGTACTGGATAAAAACAAGGAAATTTATAACTCTTTAAGATTTGTTACGGATGACCAATTTTTAAACATCGGAATAAAATGAAACTTCGCCTGCTCATTTTGGTTATGCTGAATTTGGTCTTTTTTGAGGCCGGCGCACAATTAATAACCTATAAGCTCAGGTTCAGGAACAGCGATAAAACCCCGGTAATAAACACCAGCTTCCTGGTAGCCGACCAACGCCTTGACACCGACCCCCAGGGCATCATCCTGCTGAAACTGCCTCAAAACGTTACACAAGTAAACGTAAGGTCGGCCGATCTTAAATCATATATTATCAATAACAATTTAACCGAAACCATTAGTTTGCCAAAAGACCCCGGCATTACTATTGATGTTTATGTATCAAAACCAACGCCTGACCAGCTGAAGCTCCTGGAGGGCAAGATTGATAAATCACAATCGGCCTTAAGGGCATACATTCAAAAAAACATACAGGAAACAAAAGCGGGCTATGATAAAATTTTAGCCCTCATAAACTCCAGCAATTTTAATGATACTACCATTATGCGCGGCCAGCTTGAATTTTATCCGCTCATTTCATCAACCTTACTCAACTATCTTAACGAAGCAAGAAACTTCAATGACGCGTTTTTAGCTTTAAGCTCGGCGTTAAATACCAAACCGGCATACAACCAGCTGAGCGATGCCATTTACCGCTATAACGACATATTTGATCTGCTCAATAAAAATAAAAGCACCTATGAACAGGCAATAGCAACCTATTGGAAAAGCCAGGAGCTGGCCCTAAAATATAGTAACGTGATAGATTACGCCATTGAGGATTTTCATAAAATTTACATTTTAGAAATTAACTACACCTATATCAACCGGATATATGCGGCAGTGAATGAAACCAATAAAAAGAAGAGAGCCCGTTTGCAGCAGGATTTAGCAAAGGACATGCAGGAACTATCGGCGGCCATGTCGCGCAAGCTTACCGGACTTGGAGAGAGGATAACGAGTATAAACTCAAGGTTATATGATAATGACCGTAAAAGCAATGATGTCACTAATAATTAAATCTCAAAGCATATGAAAACTAAAAAATTATTAAGCGGATTGTTCCTGCTGTTGATGTTATTTTCATGCTCAGATAGTAATGATCCAAATCCCGTTAATGATGTGTTTATTCCGAACTTATCAAACCAGTGGGCAAGCAACAGAAACTCAAACTTTTTCTTCTTAGCAGAAACGGAGGGGGTCAACAAATCGAACTTTACAGGCAACGAACAAGACCAGGATGGTAACGTAGCCCAGCTAACCGGCAATTTTGAGAACTATAATGTACAGTTCACCTTTGATGTAAGTAAAGTAACCTATAGCGGCAAATTTATCAAAGGATCAAAACCCTTAAGGATGGAATTAAAGGGCTCCGATGGAAAAAATCTGGTAATTACAAGGCAGGAATAAGCATTTCACATTTTTGTAAAAACAAAAAGCCCGGGGACAACTATTCCCGGGCTGCTTTATTATTTTTAATAGTTAATTATTAGAACCTGTAAGCTAAGCGCAGACCAACCTGACTGATAGTACCGTTTTTTGACCATCCTTCATAACGAACACCTGCCTCAAAGCCGCCATCAAAAGTATAACCGATACCTGGCGAGTAAGCAAACGCTGTACCGCTGCCGCTACTTGTGCCAAATGCCGCACCTAACTGGCCTTCGGCAAAGAAACCATTTTCGATGTAATATTTAATACCCGCTTTTACAGGAATAAACCCTTCACCAGACTTATCAATACCTAAAGCTTTAAGATCATCCTTAATTTCGCTTTTGTATGGAAAATAGTTATACCCTGCAGAAATAGTAAACCAGGTACTTGGTGCAATAGGAAGTTCATATTTAAGAGAACCTCCAAATATTGCAGACGAATTGTTTTTAGCATCACCTAAGGGCAAGCCAGCTTCAACACCGATACTGAATTTGCCGCTATCCTCAGATTTAGTTTGTGCAAAGCTTGTAAATGCGGTGCCGCCTAAAATGGCCAGGGCTAATAGAATTTTTTTCATAATTTTTAGATTGTAGTGATTATTTAATACAGCGCTGCAATGGATGCTTAACTGCGGTTTAAGTTTAATAGACGCATATTGTTGCAAAACGTTACAAATATTTGAAAATATTTGTAAACAATAAATAACAGAACGACCGTCTTTTTATGATATACATTAGGAATAAGCGCCAGGAATGACCTCACGGCCAAAAGAAGCATATATCTATGATACTGTTAAAGCATATTCCCTACAGTATTATAATATGAAAAATGCTAATTACTGGTAAGAGATATAAATATTTGTTCGAGTGTGCTGTTAATATTTTTATTGCGCAAACCCTGCAAGGTATCATCAGCCACAATTTTGCCCTGGTTAATGATGATCACGTTATTGCACACTGCTTCAACCTCCTGCATAATATGGGTTGACAGGATAATGGTTTTTGTTTTACCAAGCTCTAATATCAGCTGCCGGATGCCGATCAGTTGGTTAGGGTCAAGGCCAGAGGTTGGTTCATCAAGGATCAGCACATCAGGGTTATGCAATATGGCCTGGGCAAGTCCTACCCTTTGGCGGTAGCCTTTTGATAACTGTCCTATCTTTTTATGCTGCTCGGGGCCAAGGCCTGTTTGTTCAATAATGGTGGCTATCCGTTTTTCGGGCTCATGTATTTTATGAATGCCTGCAATAAACCCAAGCGACTCTTTTACATACATATCTAAATAAAGCGGGTTGCTTTCGGGCAGATAGCCTATATGGCGCCTCACATCAAGCGGATTGGCTATTACATCAAATCCGCAAACCGACGCCGTACCCGCCGTTTGAGGAATAAAGCAGGTGAGTATTTTCATAGTGGTAGATTTTCCAGCGCCATTAGGCCCAAGGAACCCCAGCACACCGGGCCCGGCACTAAAGCTGATGCCATCAACCGCCTTTTGCTGACCGTAAAGTTTTGTTAATGCCTGTACCCGGATACTCATGCGGTAAAAATAGATTTTAGATGTGAGATTTGGGATAAGAAAATATCCTAAGGTTCAAAACTAATTCAACCATACTACATTACAAGTAAAAAATACTATTTTAAAGGCGTTTTTCATCTGTTAAAAAGCTGGATCGTTGAATGCCTTCAAGATATCGGCCCGGTCATTTATAATTGAGACTAATGTCCGGTCGACGGTCATTATTTTAAAGCCGTGTTACTTCATAAAATTTTAAACATGGAAAAAGATACCATTGCATCGCCTATATCAGAAGCAGCCGTGAATCCCAAAATGCCTGCCGCCAGAATTGCCTCGGTGGATGTTTACCGGGGCTTTGTTATGCTGCTGATGATGGCAGAAATATTGTCTTTCCAGCGTGTAGCAACAGCGCTTCCTAACAGCAAAATATGGCAAGTTTTAGCCTTTAATCAGTCGCATGTGTCCTGGACGTCGCTGAGCCTCCACGACATGATTCAGCCCTCTTTTACATTTTTGGTTGGTGTGGTACTTCCGTTTTCCATCGCTGCCAGAAAAAATAAGGGCGCCACCTTCGGTACGCTCCTGGGCCATACCCTGCGCCGGTCGATAATACTGATTTTCCTCGGCTTCTTTTTAAGGTCATTGGGTGCAAATAGTACTGTTTTTACTTTTGAAGACACCCTTACGCAGATTGGTATGGGCTATACCTTTCTGGTGATGATAGGATTTTGCCGGCCAAAAGTGCAGCTTAGCATATTGGTGATCATTTTGGTAGGATACTGGTTGGCATTTGCCCTTTATCCCCTGCCTAAAGCTGGCTTTGATTATGCAACAACAGGCGTAGCCCCAAACTGGGAACATAACCTGCACGGGTTTGCAGCTCATTGGAATAAAAATACAAACCTGGCCTGGGCAGCAGACAGGTGGTTCCTGAATTTATTTCCGCGCGCAACGCCCTTCCTGTTTAATGAGGGTGGTTACTCTACCCTGAGCTTTATACCCACCTTAGGTACCATGATATTGGGACTTTTGGCAGGTGAGGTTTTGAAAAATACCCAAACAGCAAAAGAAAAATTGAAATACTTTATCATTGCCGCGGTAATCCTGATGGTATTGGGATTAGTGTTACAATTAACCAATATCAACCCCATTGTAAAAAGGATCTGGACACCCGCGTGGGTGATTTTTAGCGGCGGAATATGTTTTAGCTTTTTGGCTTTCTTTTATTGGCTGGTTGACCTGAAACATTACAAAAAGCCGTTTTTCTTCCTCACAGTAATCGGCACCAATTCTATCGCTGCCTATGTCATGTCAGACGGAGGTTTAAGGCAATACATCAGTGATAACCTGCATGTGCATCTGGGACAGCATTATGATCAGTTATTTGGAATGGCTTACGCCACTATTGTCAACGGAACCCTCACTTTGTTCTTCATGTGGCTCATTCTTTACTGGATGTATAAGCGAAAAATATTTATCAGGGTGTAGATAAATATTTTGAAAACCTTACCGTAGCCTGGAGCAGTTGTTAGCCCCACCTATCGCGGGGATGATTTTCGATACATACATTATTGATAAAATTCAGACGGTTTCAATAATACAAGTTATGAAAGGTTTTACTTTTCAAAAATAACAGCATCGGCATTTGCGCCCAGTCTGGTTAAAGTTTCAGTTATTTCTGCAACCATGGGGTCCGGACCGCAAACATAAAAGTGCTTACTGAAGTCACTTACTTCGGCTTTCAAAAAATCTTCGTTAATACGTCGCTGGTCATGCACACTGTCTTTTTGATCGCTTATAATGAAATGAGCATTTTCGCCCAGCATACTTTTCAGCTCGTCGGCCAAAATAATGTCCTGATCTGTTTTATTAGAGAAAAACAATGTATTACCTGCCAGGGCATCTTCGCGGTTAAGATGTCTAAAAATGGCTATAAAAGGTGTAATGCCTGCACCGCCTGCAATAAAATAGCCCGGCCCTTTGTATTCAATAGCGCCCCAGGGTTCCCTTAAAATCAGTTCATCCCCTACCTTTAGTTCGCCCAAGTGATTGGTAACACCTTTATGGTCGGGATATATTTTTATAGTAAACTGCAGGTAATGATCATCAGTAAGGCTGGTAAAGGTAAAGGGGTTCTTTTTATCTTCCCACTCCTTTTCATTGATAGATAGCTCCGTTGCCTGCCCCGGTGTGAATGTAAAACCATCGGGCTTTTCAATAATAAATTGTTTTACGTTATGGGTAACGTTATGAATATCTAATATTCTGACAATCTGTTCCATGGCTAAGGCGATTAATTTGGTTTTATAATAATAAAATTATCAGGTATTTGGTTTTGAAATAATAACAACCTTAAGTATTAAGTTAAGCTTAATTTTTTAATAATGCTATAAGACCACATATCGGTTTTACCGAAAGCTGCCAATTATCTTATTATGGTAACAGGTCCTGATAATCTCGGGCTTCCATTCTTAGGGTCAATAATGTAATAATAAGTGCCCATTGGCAAGGGTTTACCAGCCGCATCCCCATTCCAGGGCTGCTGATAACCAACCGATCTGTAAACAATTGCGCCGTAACGGTTATAGATATTTATCGTGCAATTTGTATTAGTTAGTAAAGCGGCTATTTCCCAGGTATCATTATAGCCATCGGCATTTGGCGTAAAAGTATTTGGAACGATGATTTTTTCGGGGATCGTTATCGCAACTGTGATGGTATTTGAAAACACCGACGGATTTATAATACAGGCACCACCGGCAATCATGTTACAGGTTACCACATCGCCATTTAATAAAGTTCTGGTAGTAAAATTGGGGCTGTTGGTGCCGGCATTTTGCCCGTTAACCAGCCATTGATAAACTGGGTTATCCTGCAGGTTGGCTGATAGGTTTGCCTTAAAGGTAATAGGTGTACCTATTAACACCGCCCCACTGGCCGATGAAGTGATGGTTAATGCAAGTGTAACGTAGGGGTCGGATTTTAAGGTAGCAGGGTTGGATAGGGCCGAGACGACCGGAATACACCCGTCATTATTGGTTACCATACAAGTAATAACATCACCTGTTTTTAGGGAACTGCTGATATAGGTATCACTATTATTGCCACTGCTTTGACCATTCAAAAACCATTGGTAAGTTGGGTGAGCCCCTGCGTTAATCGCTTTTGCTTCATAGCTAACGCTTAAACCCTCGCAACTGGAGTAAAAATCAGGCGTTATACTTACTGAGGGGGTAACCAAAGCAGTTACTGTTAAAGGTTGCGATTGCGGCAAAGCGGCATTGTATAGGTTATTACCGCTTTGCGAAACTGTAATAATGGTATTGCCCGACCCAACAATATGCACTTTTCCGGTTGTCGAAACGGTAGCAACAGCAGTGTTGCTGCTAAAATAGGTGAGTGGAATAGTTGAGTTTGAGGTGCTGGCTCCGGTTTGGAAATCAGCATCGCAGGTGCTTTTAACAGCAAAGGGCGGAAAAGTGATCACCTGGTCTTGCATAATGGTAAAAATCCTGGCTACCGGTGTGGCATCGGTATAGTTTTCATTGCCATTTTGGTGAGCTGTAATTGTGGTTACACCCGGTGCTATGACATGGATATTCCCATCGGCACCTATATAAGCAACTTCCGGGTTACTGCTGGTGTAAGTAATGGGGGTTTCCTTATTAGTGCTGGTAGCATCCGGATGTAAAATATTATCAGCATCAATATTACCAACTGTTTGCGGCGGGAAAGTTATAATGGATGGTTGTTTTACTATATCAAATATAACCGCTATATTAACTATGGCACTGCCGCTGCCATTGCCATTATAAGCGGTTATTGTGTAATCTATCGGAGGTGATAAAATCGCAGGGGTACCTGTAATTGCACCCGTTTTTTGGTCAAAAGTTAAGCCTGCGGGTAAAGCTTTATCAATGGCATAACCCGATGTATTTATTTTTCTTATAGCATAGTTGTGAGTATCAGCAATAAATAAAGAACCTTCTTTGTCAATACCAATACCGTAAGGGTCTCTAAAGCTGGCATTGGTACTAATACCATCCTCAAATCCGATATTGCCGTTACCGGCAAACGTAGTTACTTGACCATCAGGAGTAATTTTTCTGATACGTTGATTGAGTATAGCATCGCAAACATATATGTTGCCAGCCTTGTCTATTGCTAACGCTGAGGGTGCGCTAAAAGCCGCACTGGTTCCGGATCCGTCTACATAGTCAGCCGCGCCGCTGCCTGCAAAAGTACTTACAACTCCGGCCGGTGTGATCTTTTTTATCTTATTAACCGCTCCGTCACAAACAAACATGTTTCCGACCGCATCAATAACTACATCGTATGCTGACACAAAAGCGCCATTGCCCGTTACCGTGGTGACCACACCAGCAGGAGTAATTTTTCTGATGCAATTATTATGAAAATCACAAGCATATATATTTCCCGCATCATCCAATGTAATTCCGCGGATCTCGGTAAACCTTGCAGCGGTCCCTGTTTCGTCCAAAAAGCCAGGATAGTTACTGCCGGCTAATGTACTTACAATCCCTGAAGGGGTAATTTTTCGGATAGCATAGGTATCAGCAGCATATATGTTGCCAGCCTTGTCTATAGCCAATGAAAATATACCTTCTGAAAACCTTGCATCAGCACCTGTACCGTCTTCAAATCCTACGGTCTCACTTCCCACAAAAGGCTCTACGGTACCAAATGGGGTGATTTTTCTGATCATACTAAAATCTACAACATAAATATTTCCGGAAGCATCAATTGCCACATCAAGTGGTTGTTTGAATGTAGCTGTTTGTGCAGGGCCGTTAGCTGAGCCTGAAATGCCGGTATTGCCTGCAATGGTGCTTACCTGTCCGTAAATAGTTGCTGGCACCGCACCGCCGGTATTAGTAGGTGCTAATGAGGTTATTGGTGTATTGATGATGTATCTATGAGGGGTTGTATATTTAATAACGGGTGCCTGCGCAAATAAGTTTCCGGTAAAAAAGTTTATAGAAACAAGCAGCAACGCTGTGACGCGTAAAATAGAAAGCCGCGGATGCATTGTTGTTCTGATCAGAAATATGATAAGGTGAAAATTCAGCGAAAAATAAGCTTTTTTACTGAATTTTTTTATTAAAAACCCATGTTTTAATGGGCTATAATTCAAATCCAAATAATCAAATAAGGTTTATTATCAGCTTTTTCCTTTCCATTTTCTGCTTTCTGCCTAAATTGTATCTTTGCAGCTATTATGAGCAAATCAACCGACGAACTTTTTAAAAATGTTATATCACACGCCAAAGAATATGGCTTTGTTTTTCCTTCAAGTGAAATATATGATGGTTTAAGCGCTGTTTATGATTACGGGCAATTTGGCGCCGAATTAAAGAACAACATTAAAACCTACTGGTGGAAAGCCATGGTGCAAATGAATGATAACATTGTCGGCATTGATTCGGCCATATTTATGCACCCTAAAATATGGAAGGCCAGCGGGCACGTTGATGGTTTCAGCGACCCGATGATCGACAATAAAGATTCAAAAAAACGCTACCGTGCCGATCAATTGCTGGAAGACAAAATTGAGCGTTATGATAAGGATGGCAAAACCGATAAAGCCGAACAGTTACAACATGACATGGACGAGGCCCTTAAAAACGAGGATCTGCCGCGCCTGAAAGAACTCATTATTGAGCATGAAATTGCTTGCCCGGTAAGCGGCACCCGCAATTGGACCGATGTACGCCAGTTTAACCTGATGTTTAGCACGCAGATGGGGGCCGTAGCTGATGATGCCGACCAGATTTACCTTCGCCCGGAAACGGCACAGGGCATATTTGTAAACTACCTGAACGTGCAAAAATCGGGCAGGATGAAGATCCCTTTTGGTATTGCCCAAATAGGTAAAGCTTTTCGTAACGAGGTTATTGCCCGCCAGTTCATTATCCGCATGCGCGAGTTTGAGCAAATGGAAATGCAGTTCTTTGTTCGCCCCGGCACACAAAAGGAATGGTTTAACCAATGGAAAGAAACCCGCCTTAAATGGCATCTGGCCCTGGGCACACCTGCCGAAAAATATCGCTATCATGAGCACGTAAAACTGGCCCACTATGCCGATGCCGCTTTTGATATTGAATTTGAATTTCCGTTTGGCTTTAAAGAAGTGGAGGGCATACACAGCCGCACCGATTTTGATTTAAGCCAACATGAAAAATTCTCGGGCAAAAAGCTGCAATATTTTGACCCTGAAGTTAACCCTGAAACGGGCAAACCTTTTGGCAATTATGTACCTTATGTAATTGAAACCTCGATAGGTTTAGACAGGATGTTCCTGCTTACCATGATCAACGCTTATGAGGAAGAAGACCTGAGCACCGACGAAAAACAGGACAGCCGCACCGTGCTGCACCTGCACCCCTGCCTGGCCCCTGTTAAAGCCGCTATTTTCCCGCTTACCAAAAAAGACGGTCTGCCCGAAAAAGCGCGCGAGATCATGGATAAATTGAAGGTTGATTTCAACATCCAATATGAAGAAAAAGATGCTATTGGGAAACGCTACCGCCGCCAGGATGCCATTGGTACGCCGTTTTGTATCACTGTTGATCATCAGACACTGGAAGACAATACTGTTACCATTCGCCACCGCGACAGCATGGAGCAGGAACGGGTACCGGCCGATCAGCTGGATAAGATCATCGGCGACCTGGTTAGCTGGAGGAATCTGTTGAGTTAACCAGTCAAAATTTTTAGCTTAAAACAAAAAAGGCCTGCTGAATCAGCAGGCCTTTTTTGTTGCATTCACCTTATGCGGGCTAGCCTGCCTGAACGGGTGCCGCGTACCCGAATCATTCGCTATACAAAACAATTTCGGCGCCTGCTCCTTAATTGTTTATCTAAACTCCTGCTAATATGCCTGCTGTAAAAGAATACCCTTTCTACCTTAAAAGTACCGTGATCCTGTTCGGGCTTATTTTATTGGTTTACGTTTTTTCGCAACTGGCCGATGTGATGATTCCGCTGGCATTCGCGGCTTTTATTGCCATATTGCTTAACCCGGTATGCAATTGGCTGCAAGGCAAAAAAATACCTAAGATATTCGCTATTCTTATCGCCATGCTGATGGGCGCTATTTTATTAGCCGGCTTGTTCTATTTCCTTTCCAGTCAAATCGTCCAGTTTGGCGATTCGCTGCCTATGCTCAAACAAAAATTTTCCGGGTTGTTTGTTACCCTTAAAGGATGGGTTGCAGCAACATTTAATATTACTGTTCAAAAGCAGGACCAAATGATCAAGGACGCGATGAACAACAGTCAGGCACTGGTTGGCCGGACACTTGGATCAGTGTTGGGAGTATTCGGTTTGATATTTGTAATACCTGTATATGTTTTTTTAACCCTGTTCTATAAAACTCTCATTCTTAATTTCCTTTTTGAAGTATTTTCAGAAGAAAACTCCAAACAGGTGGCCGAAGTTTTAAAAGAAACCAAAATGGCCATACAAAGTTATTTACAGGGTTTACTGATAGAAATGATTATCGTTGCCATACTCAATTCGACGGCATTGATGCTGCTTGGGGTAAAATACGGCATCCTGATAGGTGTTATAGGAGCCATACTGAACCTGCTCCCGTATATTGGCGGTATCATAGCTATCGCGTTACCGGTACTTATGGCTACGGTTACTAAAGACGGTTACGCCACCCAGTTAGGTGTAATAATTGCTTATCTGGTTATCCAGTTTATTGATAATAACATACTGGTGCCCCGCATCGTATCGTCAAAAGTGCAAATCAATGCACTTATTTCTATAGTTGTGGTACTGCTGGGTAATTTGCTGTGGGGATTATCGGGCATGTTCCTGTCTATCCCTTTCATAGCGGTATTAAAAATTATTTTTGATCGTATTGATGGCCTTAAACCATGGGGCAAACTGCTTGGCGATACCATGCCAACCCGATACAAAGGCGAAATATGGGGGCGCAGGAAAAAAGCAGTACTACCACCACCCAAATAGCTTACTAACGTTTAACGATTACTTAAAAGCCTATATATCTATGGTAATTATTTCTTATACCTATTAATACACATGCTATACGTATTAATATACATATTATGCTAAAACCGCGTGATCTTTAAAGGCTTTGCTACCATTATAACCCACTTATTACCAGCCAATTTTAAATTAACAAAACCATTATTAAGTATGAATATTTTCAATGGCACACCTATTGTTAATAATTACTTATTAAAATTTACCAAGGGTTAAAAATTTAAAGAACAACGCTATGAAAAAGTTTACATTATTGGCCATATTGGCATTTATCGGAATTAGTTATAGCGCGACCGCGCAAATTCAGAAAGGGAATGTTTTGATGGGGGGCGATATTGGTAACCTGTCGCTGGGCCTTAATAGTCCCAGTACATTTACAGCTGATATTACGCCCAAAGCCGCCTGGTTTGTAAAAGACAATGTTGCCTTGGGTGCATATGGTCGGTTTGGTATCTCTACCGAAAAAGGTACCGGATCAGATGTTAGATATGGCATAGGTGCGTTGGGCCGTTATTACACCGGCTCGGACGTTGAGGTACTAAAACACGGCCGCATATTTGGCGAAGCAAATGTTGGCCTGGGAGGTCAAAACCTGCGCGGACCCGGCGGCTCAACAAATGGCTTAGAATTGGGCTTTGGCCCGGGGTTTGCCTACTTTGTTACCCCAAGCATTGGTTTAGAAACCCTGTTGAAGTACAATGGAGTAGTTGGTTTCGGCAGTTCGGCTTATCAGCATAGTCTTACCCTAAACTTTGGCTTCCAGATCTACCTGCCAGGGCAGGGAACCATGAACAAAGTAAAAAGCGACGTAAGATAAGTGCACATATTTACTCATAAAAAAGCCAGGCAATATATTGCCTGGCTTTAAATTTGGTAATAAGGCTGCAAAAGATTTCTTTATAAAATCATCCGCCATAGACGTGCGCCTATATTTTTAGTAGTTGCCTTAACTAATGTTAATGACTCACCGGGTTGTCGCCTTTATTTAAGGTTCCGTTGATATAAAGTAGCTGGTTTACCTTTTTAGGATCGCCCTGGTAAACCCAAATAATATTATTGATATACTTACGGAAAGCGTCGCTCACTTCTTCAAGCGTTAGCTTTTTAACATCGTCAACCAATGTTAACGAGCGTTTCCAGTTGTTGAACAGTACTTCATTTGATGCAATTGATGAAGCCTGTGCACTATTGGTTTCGTTCTTATAATAAAAACCGGTAAGGTAGGTGATCTTCATGTTGGCAACTTCATCTGCCTTAAATCCTTCTGATTTTATTTTGTCAACCAGCTTATCAAATACAGCAATGTATTTATCAGGCTGGGTGGTTGATACCGAAAACTTGGCAACAGATGTTTGCCCAACGCTAAACCAGGCTTGCGGCGCGTATGATAACCCGTTATTGGTACGCACATCTAAAAAATGACGGTTGGCAAATATGCGCATTGCCACGTTAAAGGCATCAAAATCGGCAGTGCCGGGTTGCGGACCGCTGGTAATGCCCTCTACGTAATTTGTAGCCAGATCCCTTGATTCGGCATTGAACGAATTTTTATATGCTCTGAAAAAGGATTTTTTTAATTCAAAAGGCGCGCCTTGCTTAATACCGCTCAGCATGGCCTTTACTTTTGCTTCAATCAACGCCTTGTCCAGATCAGCCACTACCACGATCACTAAACGAGACCTGGTTAATATCGACTGATAGTAGGCTTTAGTTTCTTCAGGTGTTAATTTGGTAATAATGTCAACGGTACCCCTGGGGTCCTTAGCATAATCACGGTTGGCAAAAGCTACCTTATCGGCATATTTGTCAATGGCGTTATCAGGCTGCGAGTCCTCCTGTTTGATATTGTTTATGGCATCCTGTTTTATGCGGGTAAACTCTTTAGCATCAAATTTAGGCTGTGTTAATGCTTCAACGTATAATGGCCAAACCACATCAAAATCGCCTTTGATGCAATTCATTCTTAAAACAGAAAAATTTTTGTTGCTGCTGCCCGCAACGGTAGCGCTCACTTTGTCCAACTGGTCTTTAAAGCTGTTTTTATCATGCTTTAATGTTCCGCACTCTGTAAGCGCGTTAATAGCCATTGACTCGATGCCCATTTTAGCGGCGCTGTAATTTTGTACACCACCTTTTATAATGGTTTGTATCTCTACAATATCATTACCGCTTGGCTGCACAATTACTTTTACACCGTCAACCGTAGTTTCATAAGCTTTATTTTGTGCCTGTACGGTCTTTATATTTCCTATCGCCGCTGCAATCAGCAGGGTGAATATATATTTCTTCATCATTGATAAGATTTAAATTTTACTTAGCTACAAAAAACGAAGCTACATTTTGTTGTTTACTTAACGCAGGCGCTATGATTATCCCTGCCGCATATGGTTTGCCTATAATATAGGTGCTCAGGTATTTCTGTATATCGGCTCGGGTCACTTTCTGGTAATTGCTATCCAGATCAGTATAATATTCAAGCGATGTGCTGCACCACTGATAACTCATCTGGCTTGCTAAACGTGAGGGTTTCTCCTTTTGATGGATGCTGTTGCGCAGTAAAATAGCTTTGGCATCCTTTAGCTGTTCATCAGTAAAATAATCAGCACTTGACCACTGGCTTAGCTGGTTCATCAATTCGTCATAGCATTCCTTTAATTTATTGGGGTTGGGTACCACGGTGATATCAACCGGACCAACATAACGGCTTGTAGAGTAACTCACATACACACCACTGGCCAACCCTTTATCAACCAGGGCCTGCTGAAGTTTTGACGAGTTAAGACCAAGAATGGTTGAAAACACATCTGCTGCTACAGTTGAGGCAGAATCAGTTAAATAAGATGGCCCCTGCCATGAAAACTGCATATAAGGTGTTTGAGCAATAGTGCTTTCCTTTATAAAATACTCGCTTTTGGTAAGTGGTTTAAACGGAGGGATCGGATATTTTTCATGCGGGTTAAATCCGCTGCTGGCCCAGTCGCCAAATATACTTTCGGCCAGGGCAAAAGCCGCATCATGTTTTACATCGCCGCAAATGGTAAGCAGGCTGTTATTGGGGAAATAATACTTGTCTTTAATGATCATCATTTTTTCGGGCGTAGCCGTGTTGATCACTTCATGTATCCCGATAGGATTTTTACGGGTGATAAGATCGCCCCAAAGCTTTTGTTGTATGCCATACCAAAGCTGGAAACCAGGGTCGCTCTCGGCGCGCTGAAACTCGCCGTCAACCACCGGACGTTCCTTTTTCATATCCTCTTCGCGGTATATCGGGAACCGGATAGCGGCATTCATAAATTTTAAACCGGCTTTAAGGCTGTCCCTGTCAAATGTAAAAAAGTAATTAACACGCTCCACATCCGTGGTTCCATTCCAAATGGCGCCCAGCTCCTGTGTACGTTTTAAAAATACTTCCTGATTAGGATAATCCTTGTTGGCTTTAAAAAACATGTGCTCAAACAGGTGGGATAACCCGCTGTACTCGGGGCCTTCTGTATAGGCGCCGTTCTTTACAGCAATTTCAATAGTGGCCAGCGGCACTTTGCTGTTTTCAATAACCACAACTTCCAATCCGTTTGAAAGCTTTTTCCAGAAGTACCCTTCCGGCAATCGGGGTTGTGCTATTGCACAGCAAAAGCTAAATACCCCTGCAACACTTAGTGCTAAAATTTTGGTAAGATTTCGGGTCATATAGTTATAATATTTTAAACACTATAAATATATCCTTATATTCTATAAAACGTGAAGGTTTTACATGAATTAAGCCATGCTTTTAAACTAAAATCCGGGGGTAAAGTGATTTTCGCACATTTTATTTATTAAATGCTGTTTTTATACCACAGCGGCCATATTAAATACCCGATTTGATGCTATTGTAAGGTACTCCAAGATCATCAACAGAGTATTGGGTGAGCACACTATCCTTTAATGTACAATAGTCGCCGCGGTGAGTAACAATCAACTTTTCAACACCATCCCTGTTATCGCGCATCGGTACCGTTGCCGACACCACCTTGCCTGCGGCATCCAGCTCAATGATATAAATTTCGTGCTTAGGGTCATTAGGTTCTGTAAAGGGAATAATAACGGTTTGATTATTATCGTCAACAAAACGGCCCAGTATATTTTTGCCTTGTATTTCTTTAGGGTTTAAACCAAGCAGTTGCTTTGCCGCTTTATCAGATAAGCCTGTAATTTTTAACCGCACCACATTTCCTTCGGCATCTTTAAGCGTATCCTGCATGGTAACTACTTCCGTATTGGGATATTTGGCTATAGCATAAAAATTATTCGTGCTTGTATTTTTATCGTTATGGCCGGGTAGCATATAACAAAGCTGCAGGTTAGTTAATGCCGAACTGTCTGATTTAATTTTCGAAGCGATACTCAACAGGTCATCCTGGTTTAAACGACCATTGATATTTACGGTAAGCTTACTGGCTGTATCACTTTTAACCAACCTTGATATGGTGTAATGAGGCACTTTCTTTTTTGTACAGCCAAAAGCCACCAGCACCAATATTAAACAAAACAGAAAATTTTTCATATGCAGCAAAGATAACCGTTGATTTTGATGATTGCGCCTATCCTATTGATTTTTGACCCCAGCTTGATTTGCCAGCTAATTATTTACCGCCATATTTTGGTCTTTTAAGAAATCGTTACCTGATGAGTGTTACATATCCTTTTTGATGGTTGCTTTTCCCATCGGGCATTTGGTAAGTGGCAATCCAATAATATACCCCAAAAGGTGCCGAAGTGCCCTTGCTGGTTCCATCCCATCTGTTAAAAATACTTTGCGACTGAAACACCTGGCTACCCCAGCGATTATATATTACCAGTTTAAAACTAAGGGGATTGCTTTCCTGGTTTGCTCCAAAAAAATCATTTATCCCATCGCCATTAGGTGTAAAGGTATTGGGGAATACCACAGGCTCGCATTTATCCTGCAGTACATTAACATCAAGTTCGTCTAAAATACAATCCTGCTGGTTAAGTATAGTAAAGTGATTTGGACCGGGAGTTAAACCTTTAATGGTTTCGTCAATATTATAAATATTAATGCCGTTTTTTACCTTAACAGCTCCCCTGGCATCGCCATTAATGGTGAATTTTATTTCGCCAAGCAAAGTACATACGGCACTTTTAACTTTGTAAGTTATCGCGGGCTTATTCAACGTAAAATCAGGTACTATTACCTCCCGTTCTTTATGGTCGCCTCCCGATGAATTGACTACTAATGTGTAAGTACCAGGTGTTAGAAAATCAAATACCCCCGTGGTATTACTCTCATTGTTCAGGATATAAGTATAAGTATCAGGGTGCACCTGTGTGATTACTTTTACACTGGCCTGGCCATAGGCGTTACATTCGGCCTGCACTTGCACTTCATTTATTACTATGGGCGGGCAATTATCCTGCTGTAGCGTATGGTCCTTTTCGTCAGCTATGCATCCGTTTGCTTTTAAAATTGTAAAATGATAATTGCCGGCATCTAATCCTGTAAATGTGTGGTCGAAGTCAAAAACCTGACCATTGTACCTTATTTTGTATAGTGCATTGGCCGTCCCTGCGCTAAGTTTAATACTGCCTTTAGCATCGCATAATGGCTTGGTATCAATAAAGGTTATAGCGCGACCGTTTTTTGAATAATCAGGCACTACAACAGCTTGATTGACGGGCTGTTCAACGCCATCTGATACTATAGTTAATGTATAATTACCCGGCAACAGATTGTTAAAAACCCCGGTTACATTAGTTGTTCCGTTTAAAATATAAGTGTAATTAGCCGTATGGGTTGCTGTAGATATTTTCACATTACCGCGGTTAAAAATATCACATTCAGGCTGGATAGCTACATCCGTAATAGCTATTGGCGGGCAATTATCCTGCTGTAATGTGTAATCCTTTTCATCAACTATACATCCGTTTTGATTTAAAATAGTAAAATGATAATTGCCGGCATCTAATCCTGTAAATGTGTGATCGAAGTCAAAAACCTGACCATTGTACCTTATTTTGTATAGTGCATTGGCCGTCCCTGCGCTAAGTTTAATGCTGCCTTTAACTTCGCACCGTGGCTTGGTATCAATAAAGGTTATAGCAGGGCCGTTTTTTGAATAATTAGGTACTACAACAGCTTGATTGACGGGCTGTTCAACGCCATCCGATACAATAGTTAATGTATAATTACCCGGCAACAGATTGTTAAAAACCCCGGTTACATTAGTTGTTCCGTTTAAAATATAAGTGTAATTAGCCGTATGGGTTGCTGTAGATATTTTCACATTACCGCGGTTAAAAATATCACATTCAGGCTGGATAGCTACATCCGTAATAGCTATTGGCGGGCAATTCCCCAGTGTTAGTGTATAATTTTTTTCGTCGGTAATACAGCCATTTTGGTTTAATATAGTAAAATGATAATCACCGGCCGATAGATCGCTAAAAACATGATCAAAACTGTATATCTGATTGTTAAACCTAATACTATGTGTCGAATTTTCAGCTCCTGCATCAAGTTTAATACTGCCCTTTTTTGAGCAAACCGGATTGTCTTTTGTGACACTTATAATAGGATTGCCAATTGTATAATCCGGCACAGTCAAATTAACAGGATTTGGAGGTTCTGTACCATCTGACGTAATAGTTACAACATAATTACCGGGGCTAAGATTGCTAAAAATACCTGTTTTATTGGTTTGGCCCGTATTTAAAGTATAAGTGTATTGACTTGTATGCGGCTTGGTTACAATCTCTGCATGTCCTTTATTAAATATATCACACTCCTGCTTGATACTTATATGATCGATTTGGATATATTTCACATCACCTGCTTCGCCATCACTTGCCGCGTCCAGCGTGTCATATGGCAGGGCGCCAACAACAGCTTTAATGCGCCGGCTTTGCATATTTAGCTCATAAATACGATGTACCGGATAGTCACTAATAGCGTACATTTTAGTAACACCATTTATTGATGCAGCTGTTAAACTATAAATGACTTCATTGGGAATAGGTATATACAATGTGCTTAGGGCAGCATTTGCTAAATTGACCTTGATTATGCCCCTACCCGATACCATATATAATTCATTGTTATAAAACGCCAGATCTCCAGCTGCATTATAAGGCATGGTTCCTAAAAAAATCGCCCTTTTAGTGCCCGGGTTAAATGAATATAACCTGTTAGCGGCTGCATAATATAATATACCTTTCTTGTCAATAGTAAGCGCATTGCCAAAATTAGCTGCTCCCAAAAAAACACAATTGGTAATGGTAGGTGAATTACCACCCGTTATATCACCAACAAACATCGAAGAACCACTACTGTAATATAATTTATTGCCCAATATGGCTATGGAAAAAAAATCATTGGCTCCGCAACCGCCAACACGTACTGATACAGGGCCATTAGGAGTTAAGGTGACGCGCTGCAGAGGTATCTTGGATCCGTTTTTAGAAGCCGCTATATAAAATTGCTGGCTATAGCCTTTAACAACCGTTAAAAAGAAAATAACAAAAAAGAATAGCGCCCTTTTAAAAGAAGCAGTAATAGTGTAAGGCAAGGGTTCAGTTTTATGGGATAAATATAAAAAATATTACCTCACGAAGATATTACCCCACAAAATTAAATTCGATCGTTACTTTTCAGCTGCCTAAATGATCCCGTATAATGCCCCGCCCTTCTCGCCCATTTTGTCAACCTGTTTTTCAACCTCAGGATTCTTTTCCAGTACAGGAGCATGGTGTGGTTTAATACGGGCATCAATAATGAACGGACCGGTACATCCCCAGTGCTTGTGCTCGGTATAGCTGCCTATGCCATATATATCATGCGACGGGTTACTGCGGGTAAAGGTTACCCAAACAAAATTATTTACATTTTCGGCAGCAAACGCGGCATCATCACAAAGCACCATGAGCACAAGGCCATCCAGATCATCTTCTTCCTCTTTTAATCTGTATTCTATAATGCTGATGATGTTATCAATATCTTTATGGTTTACGTGCGCGGGTACTTCTACCATCAGCACACCCGGCAGGGCCATTTTATAATTGCCAACCGGCCGTGGCAGATCGAACCAGGATGGCAGTTCTGTCCAAAGTTTACGTTTGATGTCACCTGCAACAGTAATAGCCACTTTGCTGCCGGCATTTAGTCCGCTGCCGCTGTAATCAAGGGTATCAATGGTGGTACGGGTATAGAAGTGCAGATCGCGGGTAAGATCAATCCGCTGCAGTATGTGGTTTAAAAACGCAGCGATGTTATTTATATCCAAACCGGGGTCATCTTCTTTAGCCGCGATAAACAGGTATTTGGCCAAACTAAGCTGACTTTTACCCAGTATATGATTGGCAATGGTTAGTATTTCCTGCGGTTTACGTTCTTTTATATAAGGTGTATAACGCTCGCTGCCGATGGCGAATAACAAAGGGTGAACACCTGCGGCATCAACCGCATTAACGGCATGCAAACCCGGGATCTCCTTAGGTATTGCCGCGCCGCTTATTTCATGGATAAGTGCCCCAAAGCTGGTATCCTCCTGTGGTGGCCTGCCAACCACAGTAAATGACCATACGGCATCTTTACGATGGTACACATTGTGTACCTTTAGCAGCGGGAAAGGATGCACCAGGCTATAATAACCCAGGTGATCGCCAAACGGCCCTTCAGGTTTATTGTCATGAGGCATTACTGTTCCGGTGATCACAAAATCAGCATCTGCCGAAATACAGAAACCCTCGTTATCATAAAAATAACGAAAACGGCGGTTACCTAAAGCTCCGGCAAAGGTCATTTCTGATAATCCTTCGGGCAATGGCATTACCGCGGCTACGGGGTGTGCGGGCGGACCGCCAACAAATATACTTACTTTTAGGGGCTGCCCTTTGGCGTTTGCCTTGGTTTGGTGTACACCTATGCCACGGTGTATCTGATAATGTAAACCTATCTCCTGGTTTAAAATATAATCGTTGCCGGCAAGCTGTATGCGGTACATACCCAGGTTGGCATTCATGATACCTGGTTTATCAGCATCTTCGGTGTATACCTGCGGCATGGTTATAAAGGGGCCACCATCCATGGGCCAGTTTACTATTTGCGGAATATCGCTGATGTGGCAACGGCTAAAATTACGAAGTGTACCGGCAGGCTTTTTCATGGGCAGGGCCGACAATGCCGTGAGCCCCATATCAGCGTATTTAAACGGATGTTTGATAGCTTTTATAGGATCGTTTTTGAGTTCAACCAGCGTTTTGATCTTGTCAAGCGTGTCCCTGAAAATAAATTTCGACCGATCAAGCGTGCCAAAAAGGTTTGATACCGCAGGAAATTTACTTCCCTTCACATTTTCAAAAAGTATAGCAGGCCCCTGGTTCTCAAATACACGAAGATGAATAGCTGCCATTTGCAGGTATGGATCAACTTCCTCCTTAATACGAATTAAATGACCATTTTTTTCGAGATCGGCAATACAGGCCTGTAAACTTTTATAACCCATGCACGAAAGTAATAATATTAAGTCATTCGGTCATTTAGTCAATAAATGGTTAATAAATTTTACAATTCATTTATGGTTATCAAAACAATGACCAACAACACAATGACCTAATAAAAAAGTTCTTACTTTCGCAATTCAACTTGGCTGCAAATGATGTCGGTAATAGTATTTACGCTTATCATATTTATCGGCTCGTACTTTGCGGGTTTATTGGGCTCGTTAACTGGCCTGGGCGGTGGTTTTGTTATTATTCCACTGCTTACATTGGTATTGCACGTAGATATTCATTATGCAATAGGCGCGTCGCTGGTATCAGTAATAGCCACATCCTCAGGTTCTGCGGCGGCGTATGTAAGGGAGGGTATCACCAACATCAGGTTAGGTATGTTCCTTGAAATTGCCACTACCACAGGCGCTATGGTTGGCGCTCTTGTAGCTGTTTATATCCCTACCAACTTTATAGCGGTTTTATTCGGGGTGATCCTTATTACATCGGCTATAATGTCATTACGTAAAAAGGCAGAGCAGATAAACCAGGAAAAAAATGAACTGGCCGAAAAATTAAAGCTCAACAGCAGTTACCCCACCGCCAGCGGAACAGTAGCTTACAGCGTAAAAAATGTTGGAGGCGGTTTTTTTATGATGCTTTTTGCGGGTGTTATATCAGGCCTGCTTGGTATTGGCTCCGGCGCCCTGAAAGTGCTGGCTATGGATACCGTTATGCGTATACCTTTCAAGGTATCAACCACTACCAGCAATTTCATGATAGGTGTTACTGCCGCGGCCAGCGCTGTGGTTTATTTACAACGGGGATATATTGATCCCGGCTTATCAATGCCGGTAGCCATAGGTGTTCTTGTGGGGGCATTAAGCGGATCAAAGATATTGGTGCATACTACTTCATCGGGGTGGCTGCGCTGGGTATTTGCTGTTGTGGTAACCTTTTTGGCATCGCAAATGATATATAACGGATTTATGGGAAAAATATAATTTAAACCGCTAATAAATATTGAGGCCATTTATTGGCACTTTATTATGATAAACACGGTAATTATAAATCAGTAAATTTATTGGTTAAATAAAGGATGAGTAATTTTAAAGATAATGATATGCAGGCCGTTATTGGCTGGATACTGCGCATTGGTGTGCTGCTATCAATGAGCGTCATTTTTATCGGCGGTGTTATATACCTGTACCGGCACGGGCACATACCGGCTGATTACCATACTTTTAAAGGTGTTCCTGACTTTGTAACAACCGCACCAGCATTAATTAACGGTATTTTCACTTTACGGGGCAGGGCTATTATACAGGCGGGTATAGTTTTATTAATAGCTACTCCGATAATACGGGTGGTATTTTCGGCAGTAGGCTTCGTGCTTGAAAAAGATTACCTGTACACGGGCATAACCCTATTGGTTTTATTTATTATTTTGGCAAGTATGCTCAGCGGCCACGCTGGTTAATTTTTTTTCAAAATAACAATTATTAAAACTTTTTTTGCCTTGCATATATTATAATATATTATGCAAAGACGTGTTGTTAATTCATCTGCGCTAAATAGTTTAGGTTACGATCCTTCTGCCAGAATTTTAGAAGTGGAGTTTAGAGACAGCGGCGGGATATGGCAGTACTTTGGCTTTACTACAACAGCGTATAAAAAATTTATTAACTCCGAATCATTAGGCAATTATTTTGTTACTAAAATTAAAGGTAAGTACCCTGAACTGCGTATCAGGTAGATAAATGTTTTTAATTGCCTGTTCTTCGTAGTTCATCGTCATTACCGGTATTATGCCTGATTGCCGATTTAATGGATGTTTTACCAAAACGATAGGTAAAATTAAGGAGCACTCTGCGCGTTTCCCTTTTATTTATCCCACTAAGGTTAATGTTTTGGTACATAATACGATACCGTTCCCTATCGCTGTTAAAAATATCAATAATGTTAAGTTTTATGTTGCCCCGGTTGCCAAACACAAGTTTGCTTATACCCGCATTTACGGTATAACTTTGTTTAAGCTGGTTAACTCCATATAACGTTGGCGACTCATACCTACTGGATATCTCCGCCAAAACACTGCTGCTTAGCGTAAAATTTTGCGTGCTGTTAAAAATAATATCCTGTGAAGCTCTATTAAAATTCCCGTTTATGGCATAAGCCGTGTAACGCAGGTACGAAGCATCAAGGTTAAAGCTGGCGTTCCACCAATGATTAAACTGCACCGGTGCGTAAAAAGTAGCGCCATAAACGAATATCCTGCCAAAATTTTTGCGGATGGTTACATTTACCTTTGTTGAGTCATCCTGCTCGTAAACAGGAAAGTCATAAGCATCATTGGTAATATTATAATACAGTGTAGTTATAAAGGTTTGGTTATATGTGTGCGATAATTGTAAAGAGTTGGTGTATTCGGGCTTTAAGTTAGGGTTACCCGAAACATAATCATACAAATCGGTATAATATAAAAAAGGGTTGATGTCTTGATAATCAGGGCGATGAATACCTCGGCTGTAACTCAAGTTAAATACATTTTTTTTATTGGCCTGATAGTTTAACTGCAGTTGCGGAAAGATATTGAAATACTTATTTTTATTGGTTGCCAATTTGGCCTTACCTATTCCTGTGGAACGCCCCATCGAGCTTGTGTTTTCGGCCCGAAGGCCTGCGGTTATATCAAGTTTTCCTATTTTGCTCACATAGTTCAGGTAACCCGCGGTCACAATTTCAGTATATAAAAAACGATTGGTATAGTCAGGGTCGGCCTCGTAAATTTCATTAACAAGCGGCCCAAATATTAAATTATTATCACTTTGTATATGATTATATTTTAGCCCGGCTTCAACTCTTGTGTTTTTTGAGAACGGGTTCACATAATCTATTTTTGACGTCCAGATATGTATGTTTGAGGGCGAAAGATTTTCCAGCTGTAAGGCGTCACGATATTTGATCCCGGCTGGTGTATAAAAATTATTGGTGATGTACTCGTTTGAATGGCGGCTATAAGTAGAATAATTTAAATCGGCCGACAAACTTCTGCCACTTTTATCCAATACCCCGTTGTAGTTAATATTATAATTTAAAAAGCTGGTGCCGCGGTCAAGTGCCGATGTAGCAATGATCACTGAATCAAGCTGGTTTTGGTTGGATATTTTTAAGCGGTTATCCTTTGAAAAATCATCGGTATGAACAATCCCGCTTACCAGCAGCCCGATGGTTTGATTAGATGATATGGAATAATCAGCACCCACTTTGAAGTTATGGTTGTATAATTTTTGAATATTATTGTAATCGACATTGTAATTACTCAAAATGTTATCAAAAAAAATATCCCTGTCGGTATTTATGTAACGACTGGTTTTATTAGCGTCCAGCGAGTAGTTACCGAATATATTAAGCTTAGCGGTACGGTTGTTAAAAACTATGCCAGCCCTGCTTTTATAATATTTGCCATATCCGAAGCCAGCTGTAACCGATCCGTTAGTACCAATATTAGTACCTTTTTTTTGTATTATATTTATGATGCCGCCCCCCGATGCATCATACTTTGCCGAAGCGCTGGTGATCATTTCAATTTGATCAATATTACTGCTTTGCATGCCGCGTAGCAGGTTTACCAGGTCATCGCCGGTTAAGTTTGTAGGCTTACCGTCAATAGTTATTAAAGCGGGCTGCCTGCCGCTGATACTCAAGCTTTCGTTACCGCTGTTTACGTGTACTCCCGGCGATTGCCTGAGCACATCATACGCCGAATTACCCTCGGCTACTACACTGTTCTGTACGTTAAGTACTATTTTTCCTGGTTTTACCTCAATATAAGGTCTTCGGGCTACAATTTTGATCTCCTTTAACTGATTATTCTGCAGTTTTAAAACCAGGTTAGGAATTGTTATACTTTGACCGGCTAAAACATTATAAGGCCCCGAATAAACTTTATTACTCCCTATACTGGTAGCTAAAAGCAAATAAGTATTAGCACTGATATTGTTAAACACAAAAGCGCCGGCTCTATCGGCCAGGCTTGATTGTACTATAGAGGAGTCGGCATATTTGAGAAGTACAACGGTGGCGGCCTCAGCAGCCTCGTTATTTTCCATCAATACTTTGCCTTGTATTGCCGAAGGTTTTGTTTGTGCAAAAGAAAAACAACACATTCCCATCAGAAACGCAGAAAACAAACTCGCAAATAAAACCTTCATTAATAACAGTGTAGATTCGTATTATTTTTCAGATTTGAAAAATGTATTGCAATATAGTAACAATATGTTAAAACAAATAAACGCCCACCCACAATTAACATATATAATAATTATTTCATAGCTCTTAATATAACACCTGTTTTTGACACGAAACAGGAACATTTAAATTAGATAAAAGCAACCTGATTTTTATTTAATTTCGACCCAACGCATCATTGAACAATTTGATAAACCATAAGCATGAAAAAAGTAGGTCTTTTTATCCTGATCATTTGTTTTGCAACAAGCCTGTCCGCGCAATCAGAACCAGCTAATTATGTGGTTGCCCTGAACAAGTTTAAACAGTTGTATAATAACAATCAGCCCGATAGCATCTTTAACATGTTTAGTCCTGAAATGAAGGCAGCCTTGCCATTGGATAATTTTAAAAGTACCACCCTGCAATTAAAGTCGCAGCTTGGTAAACTTTTACAAACCGATTTTGTAAAATATGAAGCGCCGCTGGCTTATTATAAAGCTATTTTTCAAAAAGGTACCTTTTTATTAAACCTGTCTGTAAACTCGCAAACCCAGTTTACGGGTTTGCTACTAAAACCTTATCAGCCGGCTGCAAATACTTCGGCTGCTCCATCTGTACCAACTATTCCTACTGATCCATCCATAACAGAATCGCCTGTATCGTTAAAAACCCTTTCAGGTTCTATATCCGGCACTTTGGCCATGCCTAAAAATGCTGCGGACAAAATACCTGTAGTGCTTATTATAGCCGGCTCGGGCCCAACTGACCGTGATGGTAATAATACTAAAGGCGGTCTAACGGCCAACACTTATAAAATGATCGCTAATGAGCTTGGTAAAAACGGCTATGCTTCCCTACGATATGATAAGCGGCTTGTTGGTCAAAGTATAAGTTCTACTAAAGAATCTGAACTGCGGTTTGAGGATTATATTGAAGATGCGGTAGGCTTGATCAACATGCTGAATGATGACCAGCGTTTTTCGAAGATCATTATATTAGGCCATAGTGAAGGTTCACTGGTGGGTATGATGGCTGCATTTGAGCAGCCGGTAAAAGCATTTATATCTGTAGCCGGCGCAGGCGACTCCGCCGATAAGATCATGACAGAACAAATGAAATCGCAGCCTCAATGGATTGCCGATGGATTTAACCGCATGCTTGATAGTTTAAAAAGAGGCAAAACCACTGACAATATTGACCCGGCACTTTATTCAGTTGCACGGCCAAGCGTGCAAAAATATCTGATGTCATGGTTCAGGTATAACCCTACCCGCGAGATCAAAAAAATAAAGATCCCTATCCTGATTGTACAGGGTACCACCGATCTGCAGGTAACTGTAGCTGACGCCGAAAAACTAAAGAAGGCGAAATCTGATGCTGTGCTTTCCATAATTCCGGGCATGAACCATGTTTTAAAAGAGGCCCCGGCTGATAAGGCCTCCAATATAGCCACTTATGAAAAGCCTGATCTGCCCCTTAAGCCTGAGTTTGTAAAAGCAATGATCAGTTTTTTAAGTAAGATAAAGTAAGGATACATAGCCCGACAAGAGGAATTACCAGGCATCCAACAACCTTCTTATTATAATAATTTCGGCAACATGATAAGCGGTATGATCAGCGGCCTGTAACGCTTCGCGCAAAATATTTTGACCATCGCCATGTGGTATTTTTTCAAAAAGATCTTCATTTCTTACCAGTGCTGCCAGTTCATCACGGTCGGCCGCTATTTGCTTAACGGCATTGTTCCATTCTTCATCGCTTTTAGGGCTATTTTCTTTTGGCCAGTAATCATCCGGCCAGTTTGGCGACTCATGGCTACCATTTTTGCAAAACTCCAGCATATCCCATTGAGCAATGCGTATATGTTCAACCAGTTGCCAAATACTGTAAGGTAACTTGTCAGGCTTAACACCTCTGAGGCCGGCAGGCAAACCAGATAACGCTTTTGTTAAGTCGGCATGGGCATTACCCCCGTTTAACAGGTGGAGCAGCTCGTCAATCAATATCTTATGTTCACTGTTTGTTGTTTTCATATTGGTTAAAGTAACAAATTAATCAACGGTTTGATTTATATGCCTTAAATGTTTTAAGTTTATCCGGGCATTATTAAACTTCATAATCACGTGATAAAAAACATATTCGTAAAGCTGGCGCTCGCCGTCATAATCTATATGGTTGCTTTAACCGGTTGTAAAAAAGACAATGGCAGTGGCAGCGGGCCGTTACTGGGTAAAGACGACGCAGCTTTTACTATTTATGAAAACTCATTTTTGGATGCGCTGTGGAAACTGAACCCTGATTGGGCCACCTCAGTTGGTTATCATAAATATGATAGCTTGCTGTATATTCCTAATGAACAGAACCGGCAAAAGATGATGGATTTCGCTAAAGTTCAGATCGATTCATTAAGCCGCTTTGAGGTAAACACCCTTAACGAAGCTAATAAGATAGATTATAAGATAATGCAAAATCAGCTGGAGTATGCCCAATGGCAAATTCAGCAGTTAAAAGCCTATGAATGGGATCCCTCGTCATACAATGTAATAGGAACTTTTGCTTATATACTTAATGAGCATTACGCCCCGCTTACCAAACGCTTGCGTAACTTTTATCAGCGGATGCTTAATGTGCCCCTTTATTATAAGGAAGCCGAAAAACAAATAAAAAACCCGGTTGCCGAGCTTACCAGCCTTGCTATTGAGCAAAACCTGGGCGGACTTGATGTGATTGAAAAAGATTTTGCCGACTCGCTTAAAAAAACGAATATCCCGAAAGCAGAGCAAAAACAAATGACCGACAGGGCAGCCCTTTGCGCACAGGCCATTAAAGGTTATGCCGACTGGCTGAAGGCTTTGAAAAACGATCACCCGCGCAGTTTTAGGTTAGGAAAAGATTTGTATGAGGATAAATTTAAGTATGAGATAGTGGCTGCTAATACCGGCCAGCAGGTGTTTAATGCCGCTGTTAAGCGTAAGAAATACTTGCATGGTCAAATGGCGAAATTAAGCCGCCAGTTGTGGCCAAAATACTTTGGCAACAAAACTATGCCGGCTGATACGCTCGGCCTTATCAGCGCCATGATTGATACCCTGTCATCAAAGCATGTTAAACCCGATGCGTTTCAATCGGCTATTGTGCAGCTTATTCCCAAACTTAAAGATTTTGTAAAGGCTAAAGACCTGGTTACGCTCGATCCTACCAAACCATTGATCATCCGCAAAGAGCCTGGTTACATGGCCGGTGTGGCAGGAGCATCTATGAGTGGGCCGGGCCCTTATGATAAAGGTGGAAATTCCTACTATAACGTAGGTAGCTTGACTGGCTGGAGCCCTGAAAAGGCCGAAAGTTACTTGCGCGAGTATAATCAATATATTATACAAATATTGAGCATTCACGAGGCAGTTCCGGGGCATTATGTACAGGGTGTATATGCTAATAAGGCACCAAGCATCATCAAATCTGTATTTGGCAATGGCGCCATGAACGAGGGTTGGGCAGTATATGCCGAGGAAATGATGCTTGATAGCGGCTATGGTAACAACGAGCCCGAAATGAGGCTGATGTGGTATAAATGGCACCTGCGTTCGGTTTGTAATACCATATTGGATTACAGCGTACACACTGGCAGCATGACCAAAGAACAGGCTATTAAAATGCTGACAATCGAAGCCTTTCAGCAGCAGGCCGAAGCCGAAGGAAAATGGAAAAGGGTAACGGTTAGCAGTGTACAACTTACCAGTTACTACACTGGCTACAAAGAAATTATAGACCTGCGCGATGCCTATAAAATTAAAATGGGCGACAAGTATAAGCTAAAGGAATTTAATGAGCGGTTTTTAAGTTATGGCAGCGCTCCTGTTAAATTTATTAGGGATGCCATGCTGGCGAAACCGCCTGCAAGCACAAATTAATTTTATAAACGCTATAAAAAAGAGATAGCCCATGAGTAATAAATTCTTATGGACTATGAACCATAAGCCATTACCCATGAACTATCAAAGTCTTTTTTACTATGCGTAATGATTTTTTATCTGATGTTCGAGCTGGGTCATTATGTTATTATCCAGCTTACCCTGACAGCAAATAAAACTATGTTCTTTAAAACCAACTTCGGCAATAACCTTACCCTGATCAACTACGCGGAACCTTCCTGCTTCGCTGGGTAAAATGGCCAAAATGCGTTCGTCATCCTTAAAATTGATCAACACATGAAACTGGTGCTGTGGTATAAATGCTATTTGCTGTAACATAAAAACCCCCTTTTCCGTCCTTAAAGTATATCAATAAATATGAAGAGTCCTGGTTACTATAAAGTTAACGAAATAACTTTTAAATAATTGCTATTTTTTATGGCATTTTTTGGATGCAAATATTATAATACCTTTAGCATGCAAAAACTATATTATGAAACATCTTTTTAACCTTTTTATATTACTGATCATAGGCGTTACATGCCAGGCGCAAAAGCTAAAACTCGCCTTGCATTTAACCAAGGATAATACTTATAATATGATCACCAATGCTACATCTACCATAAAACAAACTATTAACGGTCAGGTTAACAATATTGAATTGAATATAACAGGTAATACCTCTTTCAAGGTTCTTAATGCTGATGACTCGCTTTATTACATGGAGGTTAATTACAAAAGCCTGAGTATGAAAATGCAACTGCCTAATGGGCCGGTTAATATCAATTCTCAAAAGAATGACCCTTCCGATATTATGTCGTCTATATTAGGGGCGTTGGTTAACAAACCATTTACAGCCATATTTACCAAAAGCGGCAAGATAAAGTCGGTCGAGAACATCGAAAACATGATCTCGTCGGTGCTTGATGGGTTTCCACAGGTACAGGGGCCTCAAAAAGATCAGATCAAAGCTCAGTTTATTCAATCTTTTGGCGCAAAAGCTATAAAAGGAAGTATTGAACTGGCTACTGCTGTTTTCCCGGAGACCCCGGTATCAAAAAACGATAAGTGGACCATAAATACAACGCTTGAAAGCGCCATGACCGCCAAAGTAACTACTGTTTATCAATTGACTGATATAACTCCTACAAGCTTTATTATTCATGGTGATGCCAACATTGCCACCAATGCAAATGACGATTTTAAACGGGTAAATGATATGCCCATGAAATACAACATGACCGGAACTATGACAGCTGATATTATAGCCGATAAAATTACCGGCTGGATAAGCGAATCAAAAACGAAGCAAACGATAAGCGGAACGGTTGAAATAAAAGATAACCCTAAAATACCGGGAGGGGTTACTTTCCCAATGAGCGTGATCAATGCATCTGTCACTACGGATAAATAACAGTACAAAAAAAGACCTTTGCTGGTGTTTACCTAACAAAGGTCTTTTCGTGCTTAGCTGTTGATTAATCCTTTAATGATTACTCAGCCAAATACCTTCCAGGTAAAGTTTGTAGCGGGTAGGCTGGTATTCTCCATAAGCAAAAACAACAATCGCATTCCCTCTTTTACAGAAATATAATCTTAAATTATCACTGCCTCTGTACAAGTTCAGGAATCCGCCATCCGAGGCAAACTTTCCTGTTTTTACGATGGATTCAAAGTCGTCGCCACTCAGTATCATGCGCAGATCTTCAAAATTGTTATTGGCAAAGTCAGCAAATCTTATGGCTCCTCCTATACTTATCTCTGTATCAGGATTGATGGGCCTCTCTAAAATTTCGCTTTCGGTCCCGTCAAAGATCAACGATTTTACCCTAACATGTTTTGTGATCATAGATAAGTTATTTCAGCTTTTCTTCCGCAATATAGCCCTCTTTTTTCAGATCATTGATCGTATAAGGCAATTCATCCTGGATACCCAAACCTGGTTTACCAAACCAGGGGATGATTTTCCCTTCCCTTACATTTGGAATAGGCTTTACAACTTTGTAAACCCTGTAAGGCGAGTTCAATGTTTTGTCAGGCAAAGCCCTTTGCGGAAAGGGTACAGATTTTAATGATACAAATGTACCCTTGTCCTGAAATACACTATCGGCATCATAATAACCTCCGTAACGATCTATCTCCAACCCGGCTTGCAATACAACTATCTTTAAATTCACCGCGCCGCGGTTTGGGGGCCAGCTGCCATTTAAATTGTTAGTGGTAAAAAACTGCTCCAGAGCGTTCCATTTTTCTTCTTTCCAAAGTTTCCAGGCTGTATCAGCAAGAAATTTTTTGGTACTGTCGGCAAAGTCAGCTACCGAACTTTTAAAATCCGCATAGCTAACTCCCCTTACAAGGGCGTTGTTTGCATGATGTTTTAGTGAACCATTAGTGTGATGGTGGTTTTTTGATTGCTGCTTTTGGGCATTCGCCAGGAAAGGCATGAGCAGCACTGCCAGTAGCAGGGTTCTTATTGCTTTCATTTGATTTAAGTTCGATAAAAGTAATACCTGCCAAACATTTCTCCAAAGGAAATTCAAAATTTATTTTTAAGCAATATTTTAAACCTTTGCATTCAGTAAATCTGAGATGGAGAGACAAACTTTTTAATGCATCAATGACTAAGAAATGAAATAAAGTAATTTCTTAACTTCGCAAATATGTCACCAGCTGAAGCCAAAAAACAGATCCAGGCCTTAACAACCGAATTAAAACAGCACAACTACAACTATTATGTGCTGGCGATGCCTACCATTTCAGATTTTGATTTTGACCAAAAACTGAAAGAATTAAATGAACTCGAAAAGGCATATCCTGAGTTTGCCGATCCTGATTCGCCTACACAAAAAGTAGGCGGTGATATAACCAGGGAGTTTGTAACTGTAAGACACCGCTGGCCAATGCTGTCATTAGGCAACACTTATAATGAACAGGAACTGATTGATTTTGACCAGCGCATCCGTAAAGCCATAGGCGATAATTTTGAATACGTATGTGAACTCAAATTTGATGGCCTCTCTATGAGCTTAACTTATGAGCAGGGCAAGCTGGTGAGGGCCGTTACCCGCGGCGATGGCGTACAGGGCGACGATGTTACTACCAATGTACGCACTATTAATACCATACCTAAACGTTTGCATGATGGCAGCTATCCCGATCATTTTGAAATACGTGGTGAGGTTTTTATGCACCGTAAGGCGTTTGACCGTCTTAATAACGAACGTATAGAGAACGGTGAGGTTGCTTACGCCAATCCGCGTAATTTTGCCTCAGGCACTATAAAAATGCAGGACTCGGCCGAGGTTGCCAGGCGCCCGCTTGATTGTTTCCTATACTCTTTAAATACCGAGAAAACTTTATTTAAAACCCATTGGGAAAGCCTGCAGGCCGTTAAAAGCTGGGGATTTCACGTTAATGCACACAGCATCCTTTGCAGTAATATTGATGAAGTGTTGCAATTTATAGCAAAGTGGGATAAAGACAGGTTTGACCTGAGTTATGATATTGATGGCATAGTTATAAAAGTAAACAACTATTCGCAACAGCAGGAACTGGGTTTTACAGCAAAATCGCCCCGTTGGGCCATATCCTACAAATTTAAAGCTGAGCGGGTTGAAACCGAACTGCTGAGCGTAAGTTACCAGGTGGGGCGTACGGGCGCCGTTACGCCGGTTGCTAATTTAAAACCCGTATTATTAGCAGGCACTACCGTAAAACGGGCTACCCTGCATAATGCCAACGAGATCATCAGGCTTGACCTCCATGAGGGTGATACCGTGTTTGTTGAAAAAGGCGGCGAAATCATCCCCAAGATCATTAGTGTAAATCCGAAAAAAAGAGCTGTCAATGCAATCCCGGTAGTGTACCGGACCACCTGCCCTGCCTGTGATACCCCACTTGAGCGTAAAGAGGGCGAGGCCGCGTTTTATTGCCCTAATGACGAAGGCTGCCCACCGCAAATAGTTGGCAAAATGCAGCACTTTATTGGTCGTAAAGCTATGGACATTGATGGCCTTGGCGATGAAACCATTGAAACCTTGTATTCCCGGGGCTATATCAGGCACATCAGTGATATTTATAAATTGCATAACCATGCCGAAGAGTTAAAACAAATGGAACGTTTTGGCGATAAATCCATCAGCAACATGCTTGATGGCATTGAAAGATCAAAGCAAATGCCGTTTGAAAAAGTATTGTTTGGCCTGGGCATACGTTATATTGGCGAAACCGTTGCGAGGAAATTGGCCATGCATTTCAAGTCTGTTGATAACCTCATGGCTGCCTCGCTTGAAGAACTGGTTGCAGCCGAAGAAATAGGTGAACGCATAGCCCAAAGCATCATTGATTATTTTGCTGACGAAAAGCACCGCCAGGAAATTGAAGAGTTAAAAGAGCTGGGTTTACAGTTTGTTGCCGAAGAAAAAGAAGTTAAACTGGCCAGCGAAAAATTAGCCGGGCAAAGCTTTATTATATCGGGGGTGTTCGAAAACTTTTCGCGCGATGAACTTAAGGAGTTAATTGAACAAAACGGAGGCAAAATATTGAGCAGTATATCGGCTAAGCTTAATTATCTGGTTGCAGGCGATAATATGGGGCCTGCCAAGTTAGAGAAAGCTCAGAAGCTTAATATTCCAATTATTACCGACGGCGAACTATTGGCGATGATCGGGTAACTTTTTCTGGAATAAATAATAATGATATGCGTTTACAAAAAATATGTACATTTACTTTATTACCAATAAAACCGGGTAAATATGAATTGCGTAATTACCCATACCAATTGTAAGGCTTCTCTTTTCCACCTATTTAACCCAAGCTAAATGGCACGGACTATTGCAATACAGGAAAATATTTTTTGCGAACCTTGCAAAGAATGCGGCTCAAGGCCGGTAATTGAACAGGTAAAGGGTACATTTTCTGTACGTTGTCCACAACATAAATCTCATTATAAAACCAAGCCGGGACTAATTAATATTGATGACTGGAATTTAAAAAACAAAACACATCCCCCACTCGGCAATACTGCAAATCCTCAAAAAGCATCCTGAGTTCTTAAAGCTTGTAAATTGATCTGCGTTTTGAAAGCAAAATGCCCATTATACAATTCCCTATTAGCTAACAACAGGCCGTAAAGGGGTTTAAATGACCAATTAATGATTGTATCAGGAGTTAATCTCAAATCCCTGATAATCAAAACACAAACACTGAATTTTTCTTTTATAGCACATCACGCCGAACATTAAACCGCAAACCCGCCCTTCCAAACTCAATACTGAATACTTCAAACTCAAAACTCAATCGCTATATTAGCATCCTTTTAATTTTAATCATGAATAAATTTTACGGAACAGGGGTAGCCATGGTGACCCCTTTTCAGGCGGATGGGCAAATTGACTATGAAGGTTTAGAGAACCTTATTGAACATTTGATTGATGGCGGGGTGCAATACCTGGTATCATTAGGTACAACCGGCGAAAGCGCCACATTGAATGCCGATGAGCGAAAGCAGGTATGGGCATTTACTGTAAAGGTTGTAAATAAGCGTGTACCTCTGGTTGCTGGCATAGGCGGTAACAATACCCATGAAGTGGTTGAACAAATAAAAGATTTTGATACAAATGGCTATGATGCTATACTATCATCAAGCCCACATTATAATAAACCTACACAGGAAGGTATTTATCAGCATTATAAAGCAATAGCGCAGGTTGCACCGTTGCCGGTAATATTGTACAACGTACCAAGCCGTACAGGCAGCACTATAGCTGCTGAAACAACTGTACGCCTGGCCCGCGATTTTAAAAACATTATTGGTATAAAAGAGGCATCGGGTAATTTTGATCTGTTTAATCAATTAATGCGTGATAAACCCGAAGAGTTTTTGGTAATTTCAGGTGATGACCCTGTTACCCTGCCTATGATGGCTCTGGGTGCTGTTGGTGTAATATCAGTTATTGGTAATGCCTTGCCAAAGCAACTGTCAGCAATGGTACAACTGTTGCTTAAAAACGATTTTAAAGCAGCACAAAAAGTACATTTTAGCTTAATTGAATTTACACGGCTGATGTTTGTTGAAGGCAATCCCGCAGGTGCAAAAAGCGCCCTCAAATACTTAGGTGTTTGTGGTGATAACGTACGGCTACCCCTTGTGCCGGTAAGCAGTAACACAGCCACATCCATTAAACAAGAAACACAAAAATTCGCTTAAATAAAAAACCCGGTTATCAGCTAACCGGGTTTTTTATTGGAATAAGAAAAACCTTACTTAGCTTCTTTATTTTTCGCTTCCTGTACTTCCAGACGGATAGCCTGAGCCAGGTTTTTAAGATCTTGCATGCCTTTACGCACCCGGGTTCCGGCAGCGCTGTTTCCTTTGTTGTAGAATTTGTCGGCGTCAGCTTCCAAAGATGCTACGAGCTCTTTTACTTCAGTAAATTTTTTCATTTAATTACTCCTTTTAAATTATTGAGGTTTATTGTTTTAATTAAAGCTAATCTATAATGTTTTTTTTTAATTAAAAATTTTTGAAGCAAAAAAATACTTCCTTAAAAGCGCTTTTTTTCCACATTTTATCGCTTTTAACAATATTTACTACATATAATATTATATTAAAAATAAAAATCTCAAAAATACATCATATAATACCGGCTTAATAATTTCAATACTCATTAAATATATAATAAGATAATATTTTTATATCATATTGAATAAATAAAAGAATATTTCAATAATATTTATATATTAAATGCTTTTTTGCAATATATCCGGGTAATGCTGATGTATTTTTATGATCAGTTCCCCAAATAAAGTATTAGCCCAGGCAAACCATTTACGTGTAAAATCAGCAGCATTGTCTTTATTAAAAGATTCATGCATAAAACCTGTACCTGCGTGGGTAGTTTTTAATAACCTGAGACACTCCGTTATCTCGTCCTTATTGTTCGATGTTAACCCGCGCATAATAATTGCCATGGGCCATATATATCCAATGCCAACATGTGGTCCGCCAATACCTTCAGCAACCTTACCCTTAAAGAAATATGGATTGCTTTCGCTCAATACAAACTTGCGGGTGCTTTGATATAAGGGGTCATTTACCGGCAACGAATCAAGATAAGGCAACGCCAGCAAGCTTGGCACGTTGGAGTCGTCCATGAAAAGCTGGTTACCATAGCCATCAACTTCAAATGCCAATATTTTACCATACTCGGGGTGCTGAGCTACCGCATACTTTTTAAGCGCGGCGTCAACTTCGGCCGCAAGTGTTTTGCAGGCTGCTGAAGTTTCGCTGTCATTACCAATGGTAGCATACATTTCGGCCATTTGGTTTAAACTGGTAACCGCGAAGTAATTTGAAGGTATGAGGAAAGGATAGATCGTAGCATCGTCTGACGGACGGAAGATGGAACAGATCAAGCCTACCGGCTTTACCGGGTTGCCATAGCCTTTGTTAGGCGCGGTATCACTGGCAGTCTCTGTTTTGCGTTGAAAATGATAAGGGCCTTTACCCTCTTTACGTTGCTGCTCCTTAAAAGTGTTCAAAATTACCTTACCGGCTTTTTGCCAGTTATTATCAAAAAAACTGGTATCACCACTAATCTTCCAGTAATTATAGGCAAGTCTTACCGGGTAGCATAAAGAGTCTATTTCCCATTTACGCTCATGCAGCTCGGGTTTCATGTCGGTACGGTCTGTATCCCATTCGCTGCCTGTAGGCCCCTCATTAAAGGCGTTGGCGTACGGATCAATCAGCACGCACCTGGCCTGCCGGCTTAGTACACCCTGAATAAGCTTTTTAAGCGCCGGGTCATTTTTTATAAGCGGCAGGTAAGGCCAAACCTGCGCCGAAGAATCGCGCATCCACATGGCGTTAATATCACCTGTAATTACAAAAGTATCGGGTTTGCCCCCTGCTTCTGAATAGTTCACTGTAGTATCCAGTGTATTTGGATAGCAGTTTTCAAACAGCCATGCCAGTTCAGGATCTTTAATATCCTTTTTAACTTTCTGTATAATGGCTTCAACCGCCTTACTGGTAAATTTACGATTGGCCAGTTTTGGTCTCTGGCTTTCAAAAGCCGGCAAGCTACTGGCAAACAAAGATGGTGTAACACCAAGACTCAGGCTTGCAGTAGCAATCCCGTTTAGTTTTATAAAGTGTCTTCTGGTAAGCATAAAGATTTTTTAATGGTAACTGTAAAAATATAAAAGCCTTTGGTTATCTGAAATATATTAAAATTTTATTTTAAAAGGTTTTAGCAAGGCATTAAATTATCATCTTTTATAATAAAATCGCGAAACCCTTAAGGAGGATAACATGCCTATTCAATGACTTTTCGGTTTAAAATCAAAACATATATAACAAGCTGAGGGCATCAAATAAACAGGAAAGGCACCCTTTTGGGGTGCCTTTCCTGTTTATTAAAAAAGAGTTAAACTCCCAGATCCTTCATGATGGAATCAATTTTTGCTTCCAGTTGTTCGTCGGTCTCTTTGTAAGCCTCTTTGTTTGCAAGTTTCCCGTTCACACTACAGTAAAACTTGATCTTTGGCTCAGTACCTGATGGCCGGGCAGAAATAATGCTCCCATCGGCAGTTATAAATTGCAAAACGTCTGATTTAGGCAAATCGATAGGTTTGGTGGTATTTGTATTCAGATCGGTTTCTACACTTTTCTCATAGTCCTTTAATGTAGTAACCTTTGAACCACCCAGCGTGGTTGGCGGGTTTGTCCTGAATTTATCCATCATAGCGACGATCTCTTCGGCGCCGGTTTTCCCTTTTTTGGTGATCGAGATAAGTTTCTCTTTATAAAAACCATATGTTACATAGGTATCAATAAGCGCCTCAAACAAGCTGCTGCCTTTATCTTTATAATAGGCAGTCATTTCAGCTATAAAAGCACTTGAAACTACCGCATCTTTATCCCGCACCAATTCACCTATCAAGTAACCGTAGCTTTCTTCACCTCCGCCTATAAAGGTTTGCTTGCCCTGTAGCTGAGTCATCAGCTCACCAATATATTTAAAGCCTGTGAGGGTATTGTAGCAGGTAACGTTTTTGGCTTTGGCTATCGCCTCAATAAGGTTTGTGGTAACAATAGTTTTAACAATGTATTCTTTGCCGGTAAGTTTACCTTTCTCCTGCCAAGCAGTAAGCAGGTAATTGATCAGCAGGCTTCCTGTTTGATTACCGTTAAGCAGTATAAATTCATTCCCGGTGTTTTTAACCGCGATGCCTACACGGTCGGCGTCCGGATCTGTAGCCAGTACGAGGTCGGCGTCAGTTTCCTGCGCTTTTTTCAGGGCCAGCGTTAAGGCTTCCTTCTCCTCCGGATTTGGATATACTACTGTTGGGAAATTACCATCGGGTTTGGTTTGTTCATCAACCAGAATCACATTTTCAAAGCCGAACAACTCCAACGCTTTTGGCACCAGGGTAATGCCAGTGCCGTGAATTGGCGAGTATACAATTTTAAGGTCTTTCTGCCTTTTAATAGCTTCGGGAGATACAGAAAGCTTAACAATTTCTGCCAGGTACAGATCGTCAATATCAGTGCCTATCACCTCAATATTTTCATCAACCCGGTTAAACTTTATATCATCGACGCTGGTAATAGCCGCCACTTCATCCATTACTGCTTTATCATGCGGGGCAACCAACTGGCCGCCATCGTCGCCGTATGCTTTATAACCATTATACTCCTTGGGATTGTGCGACGCGGTAAGCATCACCCCACTTTTGCAGCCCAGGTGGCGCACTGCGAATGAAAGCTCAGGCGTTGGTCGTAATGCTTCAAAATAATATACATGTATGCCATTTGCAGAAAAGACCTCGGCGGTAGTTGTAGCAAAAAAATCGGCGTTGTTACGGCTGTCATGGGCTATAGCTACCTTGATCTTTTCGCCCGGGTAGGTCTTTTTCAGATAGTTTGCCAATCCCTGGGTTGCGGCGCCAAGCGTGTATTTATTCATCCGGTTTGACCCCGGACCCATGATACCGCGAAGGCCACCTGTCCCAAATTCAAGATCCTTATAAAACGAATCGGTTAGTTCTGTATAGGCTTTATCATCAAGTAGTTTCTGGATCTGCTGTTTAATGTCAGCGTCATAATTTCCCTGAAGCCATGTGTTTACTTTTTGTAGAACGGAGGGGTCTAATTCTTGCATATGTATGATATTATTTAGATAAACTGTTAAAACCTGTTTGATAACAAATATGGTAATAAAAAGTGTGAGCACAATTGAACAATAAAATATTCTTTTAGGTAAAGGGCAGGTTTGCCGCGTTAATATAATGTTGGGAAATGCCTAACACGCTGAACCCTTAAGAACCTGTTCGTGAACACCATGAACGCCCATGAACGCTGACATGAACATGTTAGTACCTCCGAGTAAAAGTTAAGTATAAAGTGTAGAAACGGGCGTTGGTGGCCCAAACGAAACAAGGCATAAACAAAAAGCCCCGTATTACCGGGGCCTCTTAGTTATATTTTTAGCAGTTAGCAGTTAAGCTATTTCGAGTCGATTTTCTTTGTAATAGCCCGATTTTAGTTTTTCGCTCATTTCAGTATAGGCATCAAGCGTGCGCTGTACATCCTCCAGTGAATGGGCTGCTGTTGGAATTAACCGCAATACGATCAGTCCCTTAGGGATAACAGGATATATCACAATAGAGCAAAATATGCCATAGTTTTCGCGCAGGTCGCGGGTAAGACTGGTGGCCTCATACAGGTCGCCTTTTAAAAACACAGGGGTAACCATACTGTTGCTTTGTCCAAGGTCAAAACCGCGTTCTTTAAGGCCTTTTTGCAGCGTATTTGCTATCAACCATAGTTTTTCGCGCAGTTCAGGCTTCGATTTTAACAATTCAAAGCGCTTTTTTAGCCCAATTACCATAGGCATAGGCAACGCTTTGGCAAAAGTTTGCGAGCGCATGTTATAACGTAAAAAATGGACTATCTGTTCATCGGCAGCCACAAACGCGCCGATGCCCGCCATTGATTTGGCAAAAGTTCCAAAATATACATCAACTCCGTCCACACAATCCTGCGCCTCGTGGGTGCCGGCGCCGGTTTTACCCATGGTACCAAAACCATGCGCGTCATCAACCAGTAAACGGAAGTCGAATTTCTTTTTAAGTTCCACGATCTCTTTCAGCTTGCCCTGTACGCCCGACATTCCAAACACCCCTTCGGTGATCAGCAATATGCCACCGCCGGTTTGCTCTGTTAAACGGGTAGCGCGTTCAAGCTGTTTTTCGCAGCTTTCAATATCATTATGTTGGTAAACAAAGCGTTTTCCCATATGCAGGCGCACACCATCAATGATACAAGCGTGTGATTCGGCATCGTAAACAATAACATCGTTCCTGTCAACCAGCGAATCAATGATAGACACCATGCCCTGGTAACCGTAGTTTAGTAAAAAAGCGGCTTGCTTGCCTACAAAAGCGGCCAGGTTGTTTTCCAGTTCTTCATGATGTATGGAGTTACCTGACATCATGCGGGCGCCCATAGGGTAAGCCATTCCATAATCGGCAGCTGCCTGGGCATCTGCTTCCCTTATTTCGGGATGGTTGGCCAAACCGAGGTAATTATTAAGGCTCCAGATCAGATGTTCCTTGCCATTGAACTGCATATGCGGCCCAATCTCCCCTTCCAGCTTCGGGAATGAAAAATAACCGTGCGACCATTTCTGGTGCTGCCCGATAGGCCCTCCCAAACTTTTTGTTATTTTATCAAATAAATCCAAAATAGTATGCTTTTGTAGATAATTACTAAAAAATACAAATATAGCCGTTTTAACGGCTTGTACCAATAGCTATAACTTTTTAGAATAGGTTATAACCTGATATACTTTAAGACTATGAAATGACAGGACTTTGTTACTTTGAGACCGAACTGTGAATAAAGCATTCGTCACTTCACAAAGGCTTTTAAGTCATCCCTGATTAACAGAAAACCCGGAAGCTTTATGGGCTTCCGGGTTTCTTATTGTTGTGGTTTTTGTCCTATTGTTCCCAAAGTCCCATAGTCCCTACCTTCGCTCAATCCGCATTATCATGCAGGAACGAGTTATTTTTACGGATCTCAGTATTACCTTCATTATCAGGTATCAGGCTAAACCTCGAGATCTGGCTTTCGTCAGACTGCGGGGTTTCCTGCAGGGCTATTTCCTTGCGCTTGTAAGCAGGCACATTTTCAAGCTCCTGTATGTTCCCGCTGCGCAGTTTCATGCTCAGGTCTTTAAGGCGCATAATACGCTCACGCGATTTTTTAAGCTGCTCCTCTATTGATTCATTGGTTTTATGATCATCGGCCCCAATTACAGGCTCAGGCTCAGGAGCAGGTGCCGGCGGCGGCTCAGGCATTCTTTCTTCCCTAACTGGCGCGTATGATTCAGGCTCGCCCATTTTAAAGGTGAAACCCGCGGTATCTGCTTCATTCTCTTCTTCGGCTTCCTCTTCGTCAAGGTTATACCTCATCACCACCTCTTCTTTTTCTTCAGGGCGGGCAAACATATCAAACAAGCCGGTTTGCTTAGGCTCGTCTTTGTGCTTAATATAAGGCTCGGCTGCGGCGTTGGCCTTTACCGGGTTAATAAACTCGTTCACAGGCTTCACCAAAGGTTTGGCCTCAGGCTCCAGCATAGATATGATCTTTTTATTGCTGTTCTCTTTTTCGCGTTCGTCCTTGGTTTGGAAACCGGTAGCAATAATAGTAACTGACAATTGATCGCCCAGGTTATCGTCTACGCAGTTACCCCATATCAGGTCGGCGGCCAATCCGGCTTCTTCCTGTATATAATCGGTAATAATGCTTACTTCATCCATGGTTACCTCTTTAAGGCCCGAGCTGATGTTTAACAGGATATACCTTGCACCTTCAATTTCGTTATCTTTTAACAATGGTGATGCCAATGCACCTTCCACGGCTTTTAAGGCGCGATTTTCGCCTTCGGCAGTACAGCTGCCCATGATTGATACGCCGCTGTCTTTCATTACAGTGCGCACATCCTTAAAGTCAACGTTGATATAACCCGGTAAGGTTATGATCTCGGCTATACCTTTGGCAGCAGTTGTTAATATATCATCGGCCTGCGCAAAGGCGGAGCTCATGGTGAGGTTCCCAAATATCTGGCGAAGCCTGTCATTTGATATCACCAGGAAAGAATCAACATATTTTTTCAATTCTTCCAAGCCGGAATCAGCCTGCATTTTACGGCGTTTACCTTCAAATGAAAACGGTGTGGTAATAATACCCACGGTCAATATATCCATTTCGCGGGCCGCTTTGGCTATTATAGGACTAGCACCTGTACCGGTACCGCCACCCATACCTGCCGTAATGAACAGCATTTTGGTATTAACACCCAACATCTGCTTAATATCGTCGATATTCTCAATAGCTGAGTTTTTGCCCACTTCGGGTATTGAACCGGCACCCATTCCTTCAGTAAGACTGGCGCCCAGTTGTACCTTGTTAGGTATAGGACTTAGCTCCAATGCCTGGGCATCAGTGTTGCAAATTATAAAATCAACACCGGTAATCCCCTGCCTGTACATATGGTTTACCGCGTTACCGCCGCCACCGCCAACACCAATTACTTTGATGATAGACGATTTTTCTTTTAACATCTCAAACTGCATAATCTTCGTTTTCAGCTATATGTGATTCAACCAATATTTAGATTTTACCATCGTAATAATAGGGCTTTTTCCACAAAGGTTTTCCACAAATGTCTATAATGTGGAAAAGTTAGTTTTGTGTGAATAATTTTCTGCTTTTTTGTATCAAGTGGTTTGTATCATGTATCGCGATTTTTGAAAGCCATTTAAAAGACTTTGATTGTCGTGATTTTGATATAAAACTACCTAATACTACACATCACTATTTCAAAAAGTCCTCATCATTAATATCGTCCTTTATAAAGGTGATGCTCTTTTTCAGCAACCTGTCAAATAAACCACCTTCTTTTGTTTTAGGCTCGTACCTGGGTTTCTCCGTTTTAACATCCGAAGTACTCGCCGCGTTCATGTATTCCGTTTTTTGGATACCCTTTATCAGCAGGCCTATGCCTGTGGCAAAGGTTGGGCTTTGCAGCTCCTCGTATATGTTTTTTGGCAGCACCTCGTTTTTGGCCAGGTGTTCTGTTGGGTAACCTACCCGGCAATCAAGCCCGGTAACAAACTCAACCAGCTGGCGCAGGTGTTTTAACTGCGCGCCGCCGCCTGTAATAACTATACCTGCTATCAGTTTTTTCTCATAACCTGATGATTTGATCTCATAGTACACATGTTCCACGATCTCTTCCATACGGGCCTGAATTACATAAGCCAGGTTTTTAACCGAGATCTCCTTGGGTTCGCGCCCGCGCAGGCCAGGTACACAAACAATCTCATTCTCCTTGTTTTCATCAGCCAGGGCCGATCCAAAACGCACTTTCAGTTGCTCTGCAATGTTGCGCATTACTGAACAGCCTTCGCGTATGTCTTCAGTTACGCTGTTACCACCAAACGGAATCACCGCGGTATGGCGTATAATACCTTCATGAAATATGGCCACATCTGTTGTACCGCCACCAATATCAACCAATACCACACCGGCTTCTTTCTCCTCTTCGCTCAATACCGACTCGGAAGAAGCCAATGGCTCCAGTATAAGGTCCTGGCTATCAAGGCTGGCTTTGTTTACACATTTCACAATATTTTTAATAGCCGTAACCTGGCCCGATATGATATGAAAATTGGCCTCTAACCTTACACCTGCCATACCTATAGGGTCTTTTATGCCCGGCTCGTTATCAACCGTAAACTCCTGGGGCAGCACGTGGATGATCTCCTCGCCGGGAGGCATTACCAGGTTATACATGTCTTCGATCAGCTTATCAATGTCTTTACGGCCAATCTCTGATTGCAGGTCGCGGCGGGTTATCAGCCCCCTATGCTGCAGGCTTTTAATATGCTGACCGGCTATACCTACAAACACCACCTTAATGTCAACATTTGATTGTGCCCCGGCCACATCAACCGCCTGGGTAATACCCTGCACTGTTTTATCAATATTTGATACCATTCCGCGGGTAACGCCCGCAGATTCGGCCTTGCCAATTCCTAATACCTCAATCTTTCCATTCTTGCTCCTGCGACCAACAATGGCGCATATTTTAGTAGTTCCGATATCCAATCCTACTACAATTGGCGAACTTTTTTCCTGGGTTGAGCTTTTGTCCATATTCCTAATTAATTTGAGATGTGTCGTTTGTCATTTTAGCAGAATCAGGCTTAAGGTTTGTAGCTTTACTCGCCTTAATTGAATCTGCCTTCATATTTTCATTTTTTATACCAACCACCTGGCCGGAGTACTTTACATTGATCATGCTGTATTTGTTCCAGCCGGCCTGTGGCAGCACTTTTTTATAAAATGCCAGCAGGTTTGTAAACTTTACGCTTAGCGAATCGGCATTGCCTATCAGTATCCTTTGGTTCCCTACACGGGGTATCAGTTCAATTTCACGGTCTTTGTTCACATATAACTGGGCAATCTGCGCGTCCCATAACGAGTCCTTGCGTATAAAGTCAGCTGTGAGGAACAGGTCCTTGGCCACTTTGGTATGCAACGAGTCGACATGGTTGGTAAACAGCTCTTCAATAAAACCATTGGCTACCAGTACCCTCGCGGTAAAGTTTGATGACAGCGGGATCTTTAAACCATGCTGGTCAACATAAAAATCCATATCGTAATGGTTCATGATGCGCAGTATAGGCTGCCGCTGACTTACCTCCACGCGCAAAACGCCATTCATCTCGGTGTAAACCTTTGCAAACTCAATAAATGGATTTGCCCGCAATTTATTTTCAAGGTCCTGGATGTTGATATTTTCAAGTTTGCGGCCTATCAGGGTATGGCTGCTGGTTTGCAATATCTGGTCAACCTCTTGCTTATCAATAAAGTACTGACTGCCCGGTATGTTCACTTTTACCGCGGTACACAAAACCGCGGCCTTTTTTGCTTCAATAAAACTCATAAGCGCAATGAGGCCACCCAGGCAAAATACCCAGGCAAAGCCAACCAGCAGGCGCTTCCAGATGAGTTTTTTATTCATTATTCAATATTTCTTTTAATGGGTGAACCAATGTGTCGATATCTCCTGCGCCTACTGTGAGCAGCAATTCGGGCTTTTCAGCCTTTACCGCGTCCAGTGCTTCCTGTTTGCTCAGTTTCCGTTTGTTTTGCAACTGCATCCGGTTCAGCAGCATCTCTGAATCAACCCCTTCAATAGGCAGTTCGCGCGCCGGGTAAATATCCAGCATAATCAATTCGTCAACCATATCAAGCACTTCGGCAAAGCCATCGGCAAAATCACGGGTGCGGGTGTACAGGTGCGGCTGAAAAATGGTGGTTAGCTTTTTACCGGGATATAATTTTTTTACCGATGATATGCAAGCCCGCAGTTCTTCGGGGTGATGCGCATAATCATCAATATAAATATGTTCGGATGTTTTTACAATATACTCAAATCTGCGTTTAACCCCCCTGAATGACGCCAGCGCGCTTTTAATAGCATCGGTGCTTACATTGAGCCGCAATACAGCTTCAATGGCGGCAACCGCGTTCTCAACGTTATGTGTACCGGCAATACCCATCAGGATGTTCGGGATGGTTACATCAGCATTTACAAAATCAAAATAAAAACTGCCGTTTTCAATGCGCACATTCGCGGCATGGGCATCGGCAGTGGTATCTTCAAGAGCATAAGTGTAACCGGTATCTAACGGCAGGTTCTTTTTATGTACCAGTGTGCCCCCGCTTTTTATCTGCGATGCAAATAGTTTAAATGATTCTGTTAAATGTTCATGATCGCCGTAAATGTCCAGGTGGTCAGCGTCCATTGAAGTAATGATGGCCACATCAGGATACAGGGTGAGGAACGAGCGGTCATACTCATCGGCCTCAACAACCATTACATTGCTTTTGCCATACAATACATTGCTTTGGTAATTGGATGATATGCCACCCAAAAACGCCGAACAATCATTGCCGGAATCTTTCAGTAAATGCGCCACCATGGTTGAGGTGGTGGTTTTGCCATGCGTACCCGCAACGGCAATGGTAAATGAGCTTTTACTGATCAAACCTAAAACCTGCGACCGTTTAAACAACTCAAAACCCTTATTTTTAAAATAGTTTAAAATAGCCGAGTCTTTAGGAACGGCCGGAGTGTAAATTATAAGCGTATCATCACATGGCTTTTGAAAGCTCATGGGTATCCAATCGATCCTGTCGTCAAAAATAATTTGTATGCCTTCGTTATGCAGATCATTTGTCAGATCCGTCGAAGTTTTATCGTACCCGCAAACAATACAACCTAAATGATGGAAATAACGGGCCAGACCGCTCATCCCGATGCCGCCTATACCAACCAGGTAAACCCTTTGTATGTTGCGTAGTTCCATTTTGTTGCGTTTTAAAAAATAGGCCCTCCCCTTTGGGGAGAAGGAGGACCTTAATTTTAATTGTTGTTTATTATCTTTAATAGTTCCCGGGCAATAGTTTCATCGGCACTCGGCATAGCCATTTTACCAATATTATTACCCAGTTTCTTTTGCAATTCCCTGTCGTTTAAAAGTTCAAGCGCCCTGTCAACCAGTTTTGCTTCGGCGTCCCTGTCGGCCAAAAATGCCGCGGCATCTTCCTGTACCAGCGCCAGCGCGTTTTTTGTCTGGTGGTCTTCGGCCACATTTGGCGATGGCACCAGTATCACCGGTTTCTTGATCATGCAAAGTTCGGCAATGGTGCCCGCGCCCGCTCTTGATATAATAATATCGGCAGCGGCATAGGCCAGGTCCATGCGGGTTAAAAACTCCCTTATTTTTATATCGGGATGGTATTCTTCGCCCAGCTTTTCAATGATCTGTTTATAGTAAAACTTGCCGGTTTGCCATATTACCTGCACATCGGCAGCAATCAGTTTATCTAACCCGGCTGCTATACTGTTGTTCAGTGTGCGGGCACCCAGGCTTCCGCCGGTTATTAGGACGGTTTTCTTAAATGCCGATAGCTTGAACAGCTCCAGTGCCTGCATGTGCTTGCCTGCTATATTCACCGCGTCGCGCCTGATGGGGTTACCGGTTTTAATGATCTTTTCGGCGGGAAAAAACCGATCCATATTATCAAAAGCCACGCATATTTTACGGGCATTTTTACCCAGCCATTTATTGGTAATACCCGCATAGGAGTTTTGCTCCTGTATAAGGTATGGTACGTTTTTTAATGACGCAGCATACAAAAGCGGCCCTGAGGCATAACCGCCCACACCTACGGCCGCATCCGGCTTAAAATCCCTGATAATATTGAGCGCCCTGCGCACACTGTTTATCAGCTTAACCGGGAACATTACGTTTTTCCAGACAGAGTTACGCTGTATACCCTGAATATCGAGGCCAATGATCTTATAACCGGCGGCAGGTACTTTCTCCATTTCCATCCGGCCGTTGGCACCCACAAACAGTATTTCGGTATTAGGATCAATATTTTTTAAAGCATTGGCAATAGCAATGGCCGGGAAGATATGCCCCCCTGTTCCACCCCCACTTATGATGATACGAGGCGGCCGCCCGCCAGTTCCCTGAAGGGGTAACTGTTGATTGGTGTTACTCATACTATTGCTTTCCTTTTTCATTTAATATATACTGTTTGCTACTCTTTATATTAGTTCCCCCCAGGGGTATTTATGCCGTCCTGATCTCGCCTACCACTACCTTTCTGGGCTCCTCAATATCGCGGCTTACCGACAATATGATGCCAAAAGCCACGCTTGTAAACAAAATTGATGTACCACCCATACTTACAAATGGCAGTGGTACGCCCGTTACCGGACCCAAACCTACTGCTACAGCCATATTTGCAAATGCCTGTATGGATAAACTAAAACTTAAACCGCAGGCCAATAAAGCCCCAAACGCCTTTGGCGCTTTCGTCACAATTTTTATACACCTGTATAGTAAAAACAGGTAAATGCCTATTAAAGCAAAACCTCCTACCAGTCCATACTCCTCAATAATAATGGCGTATATCTCGTCGGAGTATGATTCCGGCAGGTAATTTCTTTCGGTACTGTTACCAGGGCCCTTACCAAACAGGCCGCCACTGGCTATGGCTATCTTGGCATGGTCAGACTGGAACGACTTATCGGGCTTGGCCTGGTCGGGGTGCAAAAACGTGCTTACCCGGGTTGCATACATGTGCCTGCGCGGCCCCAGGAATAAAACTCCCATCAGCAGTAAAAATCCGGCGCCGCAAACCACCGCTATTTGCTTAATGCTGATGCGCCCTATGATGAGCAGTAAAATACTTACACCAAATAACATCAGCGCGGTTGACAAATTGGCCAGCGCTATCAAAATGAACACCAGGCAAACCGAACCCATAATGGGCAAAAATGATTCTTTTACATCCTTTATATTTTCCTGCTTACGCGATAATGTACGTGCCAGGTAAGTGATCAGCGCCAGTTTGGCCAGATCCGATGTTTGGAAACTGAGACCTATTACCGGGATATTGATCCACCTGCTGGCGTTATTGATGTTACTGCCAAATACCAGGGTATATAACAGCAGGGGTATGGTAACTATCATCATGATCTTGGAAATACCAGCATAATAACGATAGTCGAGCTTGTGCGAAATGTACATCAGTGCAATCCCCCCCACAACCATGGCCAAATGTTTCATCAGGATCGACTCGACCCCAACGCCTCTTTTATAGGCCAGCGTACCTGTTGAGCTATATACCGCTAATAAGGATATAACAGAAAGCAATATGACTATGAGCCATATCCAGCGGTCGCCTTTTGTATTACTGAGTATCCTGTGCATAAACCCTCCTAAATCATCTCCCCGCAGGGAGGACTTTTGTTTTTTGTTTTCTTTATTTATTAAACCCCTTTAATCCCTCTCTACCGGAGCGGATTGTGTGGGTTTTATAATTCCCTTACTGCCGCTTTGAACTGATTGCCGCGGTCTTCGTAATTTTTAAACAGATCAAAACTGGCACAAGCGGGCGACAATAATACGGTATCGCCTTTTTCGGCCAGGTGAAATGCAACCTGTACGGCTTCCTGCGCCGAGCCGGTGTTTACTATCACTTCCACATCCTCTTCAAAAGCATCGTGAATACGTTTATTGTCTTTACCTAAACAAACAATGGCTTTTACTTTTTGCTTCACCAATTCTTTAAGCATACTGTAATCATTGCCTTTATCAACGCCGCCCAGGATCAGTACCACATCGGTGGTCATGCTCTCTAAAGCGTACCAGGTTGAGTTAACGTTGGTGGCCTTTGAATCATTAATGAAACTAATGCCCGATATTTTACCAACCGACTCCAGCCTGTGCTCAATATTTTTAAAGTTGCCCATGCTCTCTCTCATCGATTCGTTGCGCAATTCGAGCACCTTTGCTACAATACCCGATGCCATGGAGTTGTAAATGTTGTGCTTACCCTGCAGGGCTAATTCTTTAATTGACATTTGAAAATGTTCTTGTTGTATGTTTATGACAATATTGTCGTTTTCGAGATATGCTCCCGGTGTAATTTTTTTTTCAATTGAAAATGGCAGTTGCTGTGCTTCAAAGCGGCGCGTGGTCATACCCTTTACAGTCTCGGGGTCATCGGCGCAATAAATAAAATAATCGGCCGCGGTTTGGTTTTGCGTAATGCGGAATTTTGATGCCGCGTAGTTTTCCAGCTTATAATCATACCTGTCTAAATGGTCAGGTGTAATATTGAGCAAAACAGCAATGTCAACCTTAAACCGGTACATATCATCCAACATAAAGCTGCTTAACTCCAACACATAGTATTCAAATTTTTCAGTAGCTACCTGATAGGCAAAACTTTTGCCGATGTTACCGGCCAAGCCCACATTTAAACCCGCGTTTTTAAGAATATGGTAGGTTAAACTGGTGGTAGTTGTTTTACCATTTGAACCGGTTATACCTATAATTTTTGAAGTGCAGTACCTGCCCGCAAACTCAATTTCTGATATAACAGGAATAGCTTTTTCATGTAACTTTTTAATAATAGGCGCCTTGTCAGGTATCCCCGGACTTTTAATAACTTCCATAGCACTTAATATCTCGGCTTCGGTGTGCTGATTTTCCTCAAACCGGATACCCCAATCCTGCAGTTGTTTTTTATAATTGCCGGCAATGGCACCAAAATCCGAAACAAAAACATCATATCCCTGCTGTTGGGCAAGGTACGCCGCTCCTACACCGCTTTCGCCGGCACCAAGTATGGCTAACCGCTGATTTGCGTGTTGTGTGTTACGTGTTGCTTGTTCCTGTTGGTTCATTGCGTTATTACTCTTATTCCTTAATCTTGATTCTAATTTCTTGTTTCTTTCCCTCCCTGCCTTTGGGGCGGGTGTTTACCTCAGTTTCAATGTTATTATTGTTATAATGGCCAGCAAAATGCCGATGATCCAAAAGCGTGTTACTATCTTGGCTTCGTGGAAACCCTTTTTTTGATAATGGTGATGCAATGGGGCCATTAAGAATATACGCTTGCCCTCGCCCAGGCGCTTCTTGGTATATTTAAACCATGATACCTGCATAATAACCGATACATTCTCAATCAGGAACACACCGCATAATACAGGCAGCAATAACTCCTTGCGTATCACAATAGCGAAAACCGCGATGATACCACCAATGGCCAAACTGCCTGTATCGCCCATGAATACCTGGGCCGGATAGGAGTTATACCATAAAAAGCCTACACATGCCCCAACAAACGCTCCGGCAAAAATTACCAGCTCGCCCGAGTTTGGTAAAAACATAATGTTCAGATAATCAGCCATGGCTATGTTACCCGATACATAAGCAAGTATTGCCAGCGTAATACCTATAATTGCCGATGTGCCTGTTGCTAAACCATCAATACCATCGGTAATATTTGCCCCGTTAGATATAAAGGTGATGATCACAATAGCAAAAAACAGGAACACCACCAACGCGTATTGCTCATAGCCAGGACCTAAAAATTTAAGCACCTTGGCATAATCAAACTCATTGTTTTTATAAAAAGGCATGGTGGTTTTTGTAGAACGTACATCCTGTGTGTAAACAGGGACGTTTTTTTTCATATGAAACTCCACCGGGGCATCAACTTTTACCGGCAATTTCACTTCCTGCCTTATTACGATATCTGTGCTGAAATACATGGTCCAGCCGATGATGAGCGAAAGCCCCACCTGGCCAATGATCTTGAACCTACCGGCTAACCCTTCTTTGTTTTTTCTGAATACTTTAATATAATCATCTAAAAACCCAATAGCTCCCAGCCACACGGTAGTGATCAGCATGAGGATAATATAAATATTACTCAGCTTGGCAAACAGCAAGGTTGGCACCAGTATACCCAGTAAAATGATAATCCCCCCCATGGTAGGCGTGCCTGACTTTTGCATCTGACCTTCAAGCCCCAGGTTTCTAACGGTTTCACCAACCTGTTTAAAACGCAGGTAATCGATTAACCGACGACCATAAACAGTGGTGATCAGCAATGATGTTATTACAGCCAAAGCCGTACGGAACGTGATATACTGAAATACCCCCGCTCCCGGAATACTGTAGTTTTTACTTAGATATGTAAATAAATAATATAACATCGGCTTCACTATGTGCAGATGTGCAGATTTCAGATGAGCAGATCATTGATTTGCAGATTTAAAATATGCAGCCTTGCTGTTTATGTTTAATTATCTTTCGTTATTTATATTAATTGGTTAATGAATTGTCTTTCTTAAAACTTATCATCAGGCGTTTCCTGTTTAACCTCCTGCTCTCCCCATTCACACTTTGAAATGCGTGTTTATAGCATTTGCTTAAATTGTTCTTCCAGTTCTTCCATGTCGTCAAAGTGATTTTTCACGCCATTTATCTCCTGGTATTTTTCATGGCCTTTGCCGGCAACTAAAATGATATCACCAGGCTGAGCAAGCATACAGGCAGTTTTGATGGCTTCGCGCCTGTCAACTATACTTACGGTATGCCGTTTAAAAGCCGGATCAACCCCTTCCTCCATATCCTTAATGATCTGGGCAGGGTCTTCCGAGCGGGGATTATCAGCAGTAAGTATCACTTTATCACTCCACTCACAAGCCACCTTGGCCATTACAGGGCGCTTGGCTTTATCCCTGTCGCCGCCGCAACCAATTACGGTTATTACCTTTTCGTTGCCCTTTCGTATATCATGAATGGTGCTCAGCACGTTCTGCACGGCGTCTGGTGTGTGGGCGTAGTCAACAATACCAATTACCTTATTAGGCGCTACTATATATTCAAACCGTCCTTCGGCACCGGTTAGCTTGCTCAGGCTGGTCAATACTTTGGCTTTATCCTGATCAAGCAACATCGCGGCAGCATACACCGCCAGCAAATTGTAGGCATTAAAAGTGCCCACCATTTTAAACCATACTTCCTCGTTATCAATATACAGCAGCAGGCCGCCAAACTGATTTTCAAGTATGCGGGCCTTATAATCGGCCATAGTTTTTAGTCCGTATGATTTTTTATGGGCCGCTGTGTTCTGCAGCATTACATTGCCGTTCTTATCATCGGTATTGGTAAGCGCGAACGCGTTTTTTGACAAGCCGTCGAAAAACGTTTTTTTGGCTTTCAGATAACTGTCAAAGGTTTTATGATAATCTAAATGGTCATGCGTAAGGTTAGTGAATATGCCTCCGGAAAAATGCAGGTTGGCAATACGGTGCTGCGCAACCGCATGTGAGCTTACCTCCATAAAACAGTAATCGCAGCCTTGTGTCACCATATCATCAAGCAAGCGGTTAAGCTCAATAGGATCGGGCGTGGTATGAGTTGCCGGGATCACCTGCCCGTTGATCTGATTTTCGACAGTTGACAATAGCCCGCATTTATATCCCATATCGCGAAACAACTGGTATAGTAATGTGGCTACGGTAGTTTTTCCGTTGGTTCCGGTTACCCCTACAAGTTTTAACTGCGCCGATGGGTTATCGTAAAAATTAGCCGCAACAATACTTAATGCCTTGCCAGAGTCGGCAACCATTAAAAAATCAACCTCGGCCGCTGTACGGGCCGGGAGCTCTTCGCAAATAACGGCTATAGCACCCTTTTTTACGGCTTGGTCTATATAATCATGGCCATCAACCTGTGTACCTTTAACAGCAACAAATAATGCCCCTGGCTGCACCATGCGCGAATCAAAAGTTACCGAAGTAATCTCAACATCGGCACTCCCCTGTAGTTCGGTAAAGGCCAGCCCTTCCAATATATCACTTAAATACTTCATTGCAGTTCAATAGTTATGCGTGAACCCTTTGGTATAAGACTGCCGCCGGTAACCGATTGTGTAGTTACCATGCCGCTGCCGCGTACCGTTACTTTATAACCCGCGTTACCCAGTACATACAAGGCATCGCTAAGACCCATCCCGGTTACGGCCGGAACCGTACCATTCTTATATTTTACTTCCTCAAAAGGGATTCCGTTACTGGTATCAACCCCATTGCCTTCGGCATTGGCCGATGCATACAATGGTTTTACACCCAGTTTGGCATAAACCTTTTTTAATGCTTTTAAATTGCCCTGCTTTACTTTTGGCAAACTTGTGTTACCTACCAAATGAGTGGCCGGGGTTTGGTTTATTTCCATATCATTAGCATAAACCCTGTCTGCCACTTCCCTGAAAACCGGCCCTGCAACCAGAGCTGCAAGGTAATTGCCCTTGGTAGGGTTATTGATAACCACTATCATGGAGTACTTTGGATTATTTGCCGGAAAATACCCGCAAAATGAGGCCTGGTACTTTTTATTTTTATATCCCAGCGTACCGTTGGCAACCTGTGCCGTACCGGTTTTACCGGCTACGCTGTACAGTTTGTTCTTGATCACGTTTTTGCCGGTACCATTAAGCACTACACCTTCCAGCATGCTTTTTACCTTGCCCAGGGTAGCATCTGAACATATTTTTTCATTAATAACCCGTGCCTGGAACTGCTCAATAGGGTTGCCCAAACGGCGTATCTCGCGCACAAATATGGGAGCTATCATTTTACCGTTATTGGCTACCGAATTATAGTAAGCCAGCATTTGCAGCGGAGTAAGGTTCATTTCATAACCATAAGCCATTTCGGGCAGCGTATAATTTTTGTTCCAGCTGCGGTTTGACGGATTTTTAATTACCGGCCTGCCTTCGCCGCGAATCTGCAGACCCAGTTTTTCATTTAAATGATAGCTGTATAATTTATTGATATACTGCCATGGGTTGTCCTTGTAAAATTTAGTAACCAATTTAGCGGCGGCCACATTTGACGACTCTTCAAAAGCATGCTTTACCGTCATCTCATAATTATCATGCTCCGTATCTGTAATAGTTGGGCCTTTGGGGAATTTGTATTTACCGCCCTCGGCATTCACTATAGTATTGGTATCCAGCTTATGCTGATCAAGCAGGGTCATGTATGATGCCAGCTTAAAGGTTGAGCCCGGATCAATAGCGTTACTGATAGCGTAATTCATTTTTTCCTGGTATTCACCATCCTTTGAGCGGGTAAAGTTGGCAATAGCCCTAACCTCGCCGGTTGCTACCTCCATTAATACCACGCAACCATGATCGGCCTCACTTTTTATGAGTTGCTTTTTCAGGGCGTCTTGCGCCACATCCTGAAAATTCACATTGATGGTTGATATAATATCCGCACCGTCTTTAGCAGCAATTTCGTCCTGGTCATTATTAACCGGCATCCATGTACCGCCGGGGATACGCTGCATTAAACGCCTGCCATTTTCGCCGTTGATATAAGACGAATAGGCCCCTTCAAGGCCAACCGGATTTTTAACATTATCATTTTTATAGCCGATGGTACGGGCCGCCAATGAATGAAACGGCAATATGCGTTTATTCTGCTGCAGCACGATCAGGCAATTCCTGGTTTTTCTTTTCTTAAATATCGGGAACTCACGTATCTTCTTTAATTCCTGATAGCTTACCCTGCGCCTTAACAGCTGGTAGCGCGAACCCTCCCTTCGGGCTTCGCGCAAGATCCTTGAATATTCGCGGGCGCTCCTGTCGCCATACATTTTTGACAGGTTAGCGGCCAGCACATCAATATTATCATTAAAAACGCTGTCGTCTGCAATACCGCCGGCCAGCATATCCATGTGCAATTCATATTCGGGCACTGATGTAGCCAGCAGGCTGCCATCAACAGAAAATATGTTTCCTCTGGCCGCCTCCACATCTCTGTACTGCGCCGACATGCTTACAGCCATGGCCTTCCATTTTTTACCTTGTACAAATTGCACCCTACACAATTGCACCACTACGGCAAACGCAAATAACACTATCAACCCGAAGGCGATATACACCCGCATCAGAATGTTGGTCCTAATTCCCATCCTGCTCCTCCTTTACTGTTATTTTTTGCGGCGGCTCAACTGATTGCCTAACCCCCAGGGTATCTGCCCGTTTGGCCACCTCCGTTAACGTACTTTTAAAAGCCATATCGGCTTTGGCTGTTTTATAATCCCAACCCCGCTCTTTTACCTCTTTATTTAAATCGTCAATGTCGCGTATCGTTTTCTCGGCCAGGTGCATGTTACCTATATATAACATACCCAACAGGGCCAGATACAATATAAAAGGCAGGGCGTTAGTAGCTCGCTCTGTAGTGATAAAGCCTTTGGTAAAAAACTGGGTAAAAAAATTATCCGGAATTTCCCTTACAGGTTTTTCCTCAACAATAAGATTTTCATCCCCTTCTTCTTCCTGAATTTCTGTACGTAAACGATTGGTCATTTTTTTACAGCTATCCTTAATTTAGCGCTCCGTGCCCTGTTATTATTTTTTATCTCCTCATCTGATGCCGTTATAGCCCCCCGGCTTACCGCATCAAAGGGTTTATTATCATTACCATAAAGATCCTTTTCAACCTCACCGCTGAACTTGCCCTTGGCAATAAAGTTTTTTACCAGCCTGTCTTCAAGCGAATGATATGACATTACGACCAGCCTGCCGCCAACGGCTAATACCTCGGCGCTCTGGATCAAAAATTCTTTTAAGGCCTCCAGTTCCTGGTTAACCTCAATGCGCAGGGCCTGGAACACCTGCGCCAGGTACTTATTTTCCTTGCCACGGGGGATGCGGTTGCTGATGGCGTTCTTCAGATCGGCAATGGTTACTATCGGCGCGTTTAAACGCGCGGTAACGATAGTTTCGGCCAATGATCTGGCATTTTGTATTTCGCCGTAAACGCCAAAAATGCGATGCAGCTCGGCAGCGGTGTAATTATTTACCACATCTTTTGCCGTAAGCTCGCCCAACTGGTTCATCCTCATGTCCAGCTCGGCATCAAAACGGATGGAAAAACCACGGTCGGCCTGGTCAAACTGGTACGATGAAACCCCCAGATCAGCCAGTATACCATCAACGGGGATAACACCATGAAGGCGACTAAAATTTTTAAGATACCTGAAGTTCTGATCTACAAAAACAAAACGTTCATCATCAATCAAATTTTGCTGCGCATCGGCATCCTGATCAAAGGCCAGCAAAGTGCCACCCTTGCCCAGGCGTTTCAATATTTCGCGCGAATGCCCGCCCCCACCAAAAGTTACATCCACATAAGTGCCGTCCTTTTTAATGTTAAGGCCTTCCATACACTCATTGAGCATTACCGGTATATGATACTCACTCATCTCCCCTCCTTGCTTTATTGCCCATTACCCTTTGCGCCAGCGCGCTAAAGTTCTCAGGCTCATTATCAAACGCGGCCTTATGAGCGGCCGCATCCCAAACTTCAATTTTATTTAACTGGCAGGTGAGCACCACATCTGATTTAATACCGGCATACTCCAGTAAAAACTTTGGCAACAGCACCCGGCCCGCGGCATCAAGTGAAAGCTCGGTGGCCCCACGGGTAAAATATCTGATAAAATCTATATTATCTTGTTCGTATTCATTAAGTTTGCTCAGTTCATCAAGTCTTTTGTCCCATTCAGATTTAGTGTAAATAACCAGGTAGTTTTTGAATCCGCGATTGATCACAAGGCCCTCAGTTTCAGCTTCGGGAAGCTTTTTCTTGAGCCCAGCAGGTATCATCATCCTTGATTTAGGATCCAGCTTACATTCAAATTCACCGGTTAAATGAGACATTTCGAGACTATGGCATAATTTAATAGGTAAAAGTAAATTTCTTTTACCACTTTCTACCACTTTTTACCACCAAAAAGTTTTCAACATTTTTGGAGGGTATTTTACTATGCCAGTAAAAACAAAAACCCGGCTGGTGCCGGGTTGAGGGAATTGGATCAGTTCAAACAAATTGTGGTAAATATTGCTCAGTACCTTAAACAATTTCTTACATGAGGTAAAGCTGATAAGCCACAAAAGAGCATGAAGTCAAAACAAAGCTCTATATTTCCTTATGCTTCCCGTTATCTACAAAGTATATTGTACCGCTATCTCAGATGGCAATTTCATATCATATTTAATAATAGTTTCCCTAAATATTGTCTATTTCGCTGGTTTACGGCGTCCTGTATACGCTTAGATATAACTTACTAAATATTTATTTGCTGGATATTAAATATTTTTAATTAGCTTTAAGGTAAAAACCTAAATATGAAAACATTATCACTTACTATTATTGGCTGCATACTATTATTTGCCGGCTGTAAAAAAGAGCTTTCAACTATTAATCAAACATCGTCGACAAATACAGCTCAAACGTCGCCCGCTGTTACGTCACCCATTTATTTATTGAACAAAGCCACATATTTAATTGGCGGTAAAATTGCCAATAATGGATATCACTATGACGATAAGAACCGGCTGACCTACGTTTTTTTGCAACGCTCCGCCGTTGTATACAGATATAACTATGATGACAACGATAATTTAGTGTCTGCATATAAATATCGCCTGGACGGCACTACTTTGTATGGCTTTCAAACTTTTACTTATTCTACCAACGCGATAACGGTTAATAATTTCAGGGCAGACAGTACAAGTGCCGGCTCCTGCTCACTTATACTCAACGCAAAAAACCAGGTTACTTCTCTGTCTTGTGATCCCTCTATAAAATATTTGTACGATAGCAAATCAAACGTTACAGATTTTCAAACCATTGGCGGACCGCAATATTCTTATTTGTACGATACCAGTAAACATCCCTTATCAATGATTGGTGCTAAAAATATTCATTTAATGTACCTGGCCGAGCAGGAACCTCAAACTCTTGTAAATAACGTTATAGCAATGAGCCATGACAATATAATCAGGCTTTATCTTTATAAATATAACGCTGTTGGTTTTCCGGTTAGCGCGCAGGTAGCTTCAAATGAAGGTAATTATACCATAACCTATCAATATCTGGTAAAATAAGGTGCTCTGCGTATGATTATGAACTGGTTTCAACAGTTATGCATATGCATGAAATAATTTGTTGAAGCCGGTTCATTATATATTAATTAAAAAAATTCGCCTTACAGCTGTTCAAGTTAAAATATTTATATACCGTTTTAATTGAATTAAAGTATAGCTCAACATCGTCAATTGTTCATTTTATTAACGCTGAGTTATTTATTAGCGTAACTTTGTAAGTTAATTTCCCAATGCAAAAGAGCATTGTGAACAGGCAGAATGGGCAACATTACTGATAAATATCACAAGTTGATCAATAATGATCACAGGCTTATGAATCCTCTTTTTGACATGAAAAATGTTCATAAAAGATCATATCAGCTTGGCCTGGCATCATTGTTTACCGGTATAGGCCTTTCCATTTACGATTCATTTATAGGCCTGTATGTCTCCTCTTTTTTAGTAGCCTGTTTTTGCTTTGCTATTTTAATGTTTATCCTTTTGAAATATAATGGCGACATTAAAAACCTAACTATTTCTATTATCTCGCTTATTTGTAGTATGTTGATGATGGCTGCAGCGCTTGAAGGCTTGCAGTCTGAGCAGTTCCTTTATTTTTTTCCCCTGCTTGTTTCAGTTCCTATTATTGTTGATCTTAAACAAACGCAGTATCGCCAATCGTTTATATATATTTCAATAATTATAGTGTCATTCGGCATTTGTATTTTGATAGGCCGCTATGTAACCCCGCTTCAGGATTTTACACCCTCTCAAATAAATAAATTGGCATTTATTAACCGGATAATTGCCATTTTTTCGACTATAGTATTTGCTGTGGCCTATATATTTTTTGAAAAAAGGTATATCAACGAGTTAATGGAGCAAAACCAACGTGTTATTGATACCCGGACCCAGTTTTTGGCTACCATGGGCCACGAGTTGCGCACACCTTTAAACGGAATTATTGGTACAGTAAATTTACTTAAGCACCCGCATACACCTGCTCAATACAAAGAGTATATGCAAACGCTCAAGTACTGCTCAGACCATATGCTGCAACAGGTAAATAACATCCTTGATTTTAATAAGATAGAGGCTGATAAACTGGAGATACACCTCGCCGAACTGAATTTGAAGCAACTCCTGTTAAACGCAGGCACGCCTTTTACCGCGGTTTTTAAAGAAAAAGGCCTGGAACTAAAAATTGAAATAGCCCCTGAACTTGATGAACTGGTACTTGCCGATGACTTGCGCCTTATCCAGGTTTTTAATAACCTGTTAAGCAATGCTTTAAAATTCACCAGCCACGGGTACATTAAACTAAAAGCTGTTTGCATATCCAAAACTGAACAATTTATGGAGGTTGGCTTTAGCGTTCAGGATACGGGGATAGGAATTAATGAGGTAGACCAGGTAAAAATATTTGAAAGTTTCTGGCAGGTTTATGATCAAAATATCAGGCAGTTGCACGGAACCGGGTTAGGACTCAATATATGTGTGAGGTTGCTCAAATTAATGGATAGCAAACTTATGCTGGTGAGCGAGAAAGGTGTTGGCAGCACTTTTAGCTTTAACCTTAAGCTTGCTCTTTCAACACAGCAAAAGCCGGGAGAAGAAAAAAGCAAAACAAACTCTCCCCTCTCGGGGATACGGGTATTGCTGGTTGAGGACAATCAAATCAATATGATGGTTGCTCAAAAATGTTTATCAAGCTTTAATGCCGGTATAACCGGTGTTTATAATGGCAGGGAAGCACTTGATGAACTAAAAAAAGACCAGGCTTATCATATAATTTTAATGGACTTGGAGATGCCTGTAATGACTGGCTACGAAGCGATATATGAAGTCAAAAAATTATATCCAGAAATACCTGTTATAGCCTTTACGGCATCCCTTGTTGATCAAAAAATGCTGGCCGACCTTATTGAAAGCGGCTTCGCCGATTGCCTGTTAAAGCCTTTCAGGCCACAGCAATTATTAACGGGCATTCAAAAACAGCTTTTAAATTATCCCTTCCTCACTGATAATCTATAACCCTACCGGGCTATCCCGGGGGTGTATGTTTTATCTCCTTTTCAAAAAACTAACAGTACCTGTTATAGCACGGGCGAAGATCATCATACCAGTTGCGGAGCTCATATGAAGCAGCAATTGAAAGAGCCAGGTATGCAAAAACATACCTGGCTCTTTATCTGGGGAGATTAAAAATTAAAATTTATACGTGAGTGTAGTTAAAAACTGTCTTGGAGGTATTGGATTAATGCTGTAGTTTTCATGAACATTGTAATTAAGCACATTGCCAATATTTGATATTTTACCAATAATAGATAGTTTTTTGTAAGTATATCCTACTGATGCATCAACGGTAGTAAAGCCCGAAACGCTAACCAGTCTTGATCTGGGTTGTGTTGCTGTTGGTGTTTGTCCAACGGTATTGGCATTGCCGGCAGTACGATCGCCCAGGTAATAAACGGAGGCACCGACTTTAAAACCTTTCAGATCGCCATTGTAAAAAGTGTAGAATAAGCTTGTATTAGCGGTATGCTTAGGCACATTCAATAAGGGCTGGCCGGCCATATTGCTCCCTACTGCTGTTGATGTTTTGGTATATTTAGCATTGGTATAACTATAACCGGCTAACAGATCAAGTCCTTTAACCGGATGCCCGGCAATATCCAGTTCAACCCCATCGCTTTTGGTTTCGCCAACAAGTTCCTTAATATTTGTATTGGTATTAGCGGAACCATCTGCCAGGAACGGAGCGGTTTGGGCCAGGTTGTTGTTAAGGATACGATATGCGGTAACATTTACAGAAAGATTACCATTCAGGAAATCATTTTTAACACCAAACTCATATTGATCTAATAATGAAGGATCAAGCGGCTTGCTGTTAATATCAGTGCCTGTATTTACCACAAACGAGTTGGAGTAGCTGGCAAACAACGCGGTGGTAGCCAATGGCTTGTAAACAATGCCAACCCTTGGCGAAAACGCCTTATCCTCTTTACCAGCTGAAGGCGTTACCAATGCCGGTGTGGTGTTGTAATAAGTAGTAACCGTTGTAGGCGATATATATTGGTATGACCAGCGAATACCTGCCAGCACTTTTACCTTCTCTGACAAGCTGATCAGATCATTAAAATAAGCGCCAAAACGGTTAGTTGGTGTTAAAACATTATAAAAAGGATTCATGGTTGGCTTATCAGTACGCTGGGCGTATTTATTAAGGTCAAAAATATTGATCTTATCATAAACCGAACTTTGAAGCGCGTTATTCTGGTCAAGGTAACTTGATACTTTATTTACATTTGTCACATACGTATAGTTGGTGTTTCTATACCAATCGGCATCAACACCCACTAAAATATTATGTTTGATGGAACCTGTATTGAATTGACCGGTTATATTAAATTGAGCTGTAAAATAATCCTCCAGTGTTTTAGCCCGGTTTAAGGTACGCCCCCAATCGCCGGTAAGCGTGTCAGGCAGCACACGTTCAGTTGTTTGATACTGGCGATCAAAGTGCTGGTATGAAAAGCCTCCGCTCAATTGCCACAGGCTATTTATCTGGTGATTAACGGTAGCTGTGGCGGTTGTTTGTTTGGTATTACCGGTTGACCACAATGCACCCAAATATCTGTTGCGGGGCACCTTGGCAATTACATTGTTTATTTGCCCGGTTCCAAAATCGGGGGTAAAATCATAGTTCAGGTAATCACCTTCCACAATAATATTAGTTTTATCGCTGATCTTGTACAGAAACGACGGGTTGATATACTCTCTTTCTGATTTTACATTATCGCGATAGCTTTTAGCATTTTCATAGGTTCCGTTTAAGCGATATGCTAATTTGGATGATATAGGGCCGTAAACATCAAACGCGGGTTTATAGAGGTCATAACTGCCATAGGTCATGGAAACCTGACCGCCCTGCTCAAACTTTGGTTTTTTAGTAACCAGGTTAAGTATACCGCCTGGAGCCACGTTGCCATAAAGCAGGGCCGCGCTTCCTTTTAAAACCTCAACACGTTCCAATGAACTAATCTCAGGCATTACACCTGAATTAATCCTGAAGCCATTTTTAAACATGTTTGTACTTGAAAAATTGTAACCACGGGCGCCAAATGTTTCCTGTGTATTACCACGCGCGCTGTACAGGTACACGCCATTAATATTTTTAGTAACATCGCTTAAACGCAATGATTGCTGCTGATCAAGTACATCGCGACCGATTACCGTAACGCTTTGAGGCAGGTCCATCGGCGCTACATTCATTTTACCAATGTTCAGTTTTTTACGGTTAATGGTTTTTGTGGATGACACCACCACTTCATCAATCTGTGCAGCACTTTCGTGCAGGGTGAAATTAACCCGTGTGGTTTGATTGGCAATAACGGTAACCGTTTGCTCTTCGCTTTTAGTACCAACATAACTGGTAATTAATGTATAAGTACCCGGTTTAATATTAGCAATGGTAAATGAGCCATCGTCAATGGTCATAGTACTTTTATTTAAGCCCTTTATTACAACATTAACATATGAGGCCGGCTTGCCATCAATGGTTTTAACAAAACCTGTTATTTTACCACCATTGCCTTCTTCGTCAGCTTTAAGATTTATGGCATTAGCAAAAAGGAACAGAAAAATAAAGAAGATCTTTTGGAATGGGTTGTGTAAGATATTTGGCATATTATTTATACTAAGTCTAATTAAGCGCAAAAGTAACAACACAATTGTAATTCACAAACATTATTTAGAATTAGTTTAAATAACATTCTAATTAACTTCTTAACTATTTCGTTACAAATGCATAAAACCCTTTAATCCAGCACATACTTCATTATATTAGTCCTATATAAACCAATTATTTTATGAAAAAACTGTTCCTGTGTTCTATAGTCGTCTTACTGTTTGTTACTTTGGTTAAGGCTCAACCGGGTAAAACGCAGGTTACCAAATGGCAGTATGACCGCAACGGGGCGGTATCAATTACCTGGGACGACGGCTCTATTAATCAGTTCAGGGTTGCTTTGCCAATACTGAACAAGCTGGGTATCAAATCCACCTTTTTTATCATTACCGGACAAATACCAGGCTCACAATATCATGGTAAATTCATTGGCCGCCCGGTAAAAGACATCATTAAAGAAACAGCCACCATCCCTACCAATAAGAGCAATTTTTTTGAGCGCGCCTCGGCAGCTGGTTATCTTGGCTTAATCGGTCCGCTTGATTATCATTACAAAGCCGGCTCATTGATTGATGCTGGTAAAACAGAAGAAGCTTACAAGGCAATTGACGAATGTTACCGCAAAGTGCGTAATAACGAATTTAAACCTGGTATACAGCATAACGACGAGTACAGGGACGCGCACGGTACTACCTGGGCTACTATTAAAAAATATGCTGCCCAGGGCCACGAATTTGCCAGCCACATGGTAACCCACCCGCGCCTGGCCGCCCTTGACGAACCCAACATGATGTATGAAATGGAAAAGAGCCGCCTGGATATTTTGAACCATTTAGGAATACAGTATACATTTAGTGCCGAAGGACCGTTCGGAACGGAAAACGAACGCGCGGTGACCTATCTGGCCAAAGTCTACCCTGCCCTGCGCAACCGGATGCCCGAGCCTTGGCTAAAGGAAATTGATCGCGGAAGCAAGGACACGCCAGGTAATACTGGTAAAGAGTATGTACAATATCAGCGCGGAGCAACCACCAAAACACCACTGCCCCTGATGAAAGCCTGGGTGGATACCACCATGAACAGAAAAGATACCTGGCTGGTACTAACCCACCACGGCGTTGACGGAATTGGCTGGGAAGCTTTGCCGCGCCAGGAACTGGATGAATATTTTACCTACATCAAAAATCATGAAGACAAGCTTTGGGTAGCGACTTTTGGCGATGTAACCAAATACATGCGTGAAAGACAAAGTGCTAAAGTGCAAAGCAACCTGGGCAATGGAAAAATAACTGTAAAAGTAAGTCACCCGCTGAACAAAACTTTTTATGCCATGCCGCTCACGCTTAAAACTTATGTGCCTACCGGCTGGAAAAAAGCGACTGTTGTACAAGGCAGTAAAAAGCAAACGGTTAATACAATAACTGATGAAAAGGGAACTTATGCCTTATACCAGGCCAATCCTAATGCATTACCTGTTGTATTATCGGGCGTTTGATTTAATCAAAGGTTACCGTATTCGGCCCTGAAATTTTGCTGATATGACACGCGCACCCGCCGGCAATTTTAACAACGGCTGTTTTAATTTGATGGGTATCCGGATGCGTAGCTGTGATCTGTACGTTGTCGCCCTCGGTAGAAAACTGTTTCAGGTTATTATCTGTCGCAATAGTTTTGTATGCAGGTGAAAAACCCGGGTCTATAACCGCGCCTGCAACAATCAATGAATCGCTTCTTAGGTTTTTAGCGCTAAAGTTTGTTACTATAACGCCTTCACCAGCTTTATCAACAAAACGGATGCCCACACTTGCAAATTCCAGTGTACATTTACCTATGGAACAACCTGGTTTTTGATGGTTTTTTTTACACGATAAGCAAGCTGTAATAAGCAGCAACAATAATATTTTTCTGGTCATAATCAAGGTTTTATACCATTACGACAAGAAGAATGCAAACGCTACAAAAGATGCGCTAATCAAAAGCAAGCGTATCTGGACCCGATACCTTTGATATATGGCAGGCGCAACCTCCGGCCAACTTTACGGTAACAGATTTGGTTTGATTGCTAACCGAATCAGTAGCGGTAACTCTTACGTCATCTCCCTGATTAGTAAACTCCTTCATGTTACCATCTGTAGCAATGACATGAAAACCCCGGTTGGCCTCCGAACCGTTTATCGGTTCAGTTTTGATATCTTTATTTGTCCTTAAGTTAACAGCCTTAAAATCTTTTATGGCTACCGGCTTTCCGGCGTTATCAACAAAATGAATCCCAATGGTAGTAAACATCATGGTACACATACCCGGATTGCACGGAGCAGCCTGACGGCTTTTTTGGCTACACGCGGAACAAACAGCTATTAATAGGAGAAATAATAATGACTTTTTCATAAATGCAGGTTTTACACCAAGTTACAATAATTCAGCCAGGAGAATAACGTAAGTCATCCATATCTATGATTACGCAAAGCACAAGTTAGTCCTCACATCACCGACCTGCGTTACGGCTTGTCGCTATTATTCTCCTTTGGAACAGTCAAAAGCTTTGGCCTGGTAATTCCCTTTTTTTCATATGTTGCCTTGTTCATCATAAAATGAAGTTCGGACATACTATTCAAATATTTTTCAATCGGTTCAAGCCCTACCTCCTTACGCCTTTGATTTACATTTAAACTATCTGCCAACGGCTTTGGAATTGCCTGACAGCTATCTGTATTATAAGTGAGTTGCGTACCGTAAACTTGTTTTTGTTTGGTATTGATTTTTACCCTGTCGGTTAGGTAAGCGTAATTTTTACTATCCGCGTTGTTTTTAGCCAGTTCCTCTTTCATGGCGTTCAATACTTTTTGTTGAAATGCCAGGTGTTTATCGCAATGCTGAACCATTAGCCAAAAGTTATTTGAGCCTTTTTTGCCTACCAGATCATAGCCCGGATACCCATACAGATCAAACACCTTACTTAATAAAAGTTGGTGAGCGTCAAATACGCTATCCTGAAATTGCCCAAACTTTTCCCAACCCATAGCTTTGTATTTACCTTCCGGAGCCTTGGCAGCAACCTGATCCAAAAGCGCCCAACTATTCAGGCTATCGGCCAGGGCTTTATTAAATGCTTTTTTCTGTGCCCTGGCCGGCATTATAATAGTCAGGCACAATATTGTTACTAATAGAATGACTTTCATACGCATTTCTATAACTTATCCACCACATCACCCCGCAAGAGCGCAGCATCAACAGCCACCATTCTTGAAGCTATTATTCCACCACCCTCACTTTTAAATAGCTGCTATTATCCTTTGAGGTATAAACCCGGTGTGTTGCTTTCTTAAAATCGGAATCCTTCGCTTTCATAATATCCTGAAACTGCTGGGTGTTACGGTCGATCAGCGGGAACCAGGTACTTTGTACCTGCACCATTAAGCGGTGACCCTTTTTAAAGGTGTGCAATACATCCTGCAGTTCAAAATTTACCGGGGTTACCTGGCCCGGTACAAAGGGCTCCGGTTTATCAAACCCGTTGCGAAACTTGCCGCGCATGGCCTCACTGCGCACCATTTGCTGGTAGCCCGACAGGTAAACCTCTTTGCCTGTCCATTTATTGTTCTGAGCTGAATCAGGATATATGTCAATTACCTTTACTACCCAGTCGGCATCTGTACCGGTGGTTGATACTTTTAAATTGGCCCATATGTTACCGGCAATAGTAACGTCTTTATCCAGCACATCAGTAGTATAGGCAAGCACATCGGGTCTTTGCGCGGCAAAGCGCTGGTCGGCGGTCATGTATTCACGTTTCATATTGATATCAATACTGTTGATGAACGGTACCGGCTTATTGGGATCGGATACAAACTCATCAAAACTATCACCTGCTGGCGCTGGTGCATCAAAGGATAGTTTACCGCCTGGTAGCAGATATAAATTCTTTTCGGCAGCTTCTTTTGGTGGCCAGGTGTTATAGGTTTTCCAGTTGTTGGTGCCTGTTTCAAATGTCGATATAGGCGCCAGGCTCAAATCGGTGCCTTTTAAATAGTGACTAAAAAAAGCAAACTCAATTTTTTCGCGATAGAACGGGCCGGTTGGGCCGCCAAAATCAATATCGCCCAAATGGTCGCCGTCGCCGCGCGCCCAGCCGCCGTGTACCCAGGGGCCCATAGCAAAATAAACAGGCGTTTTTGGATTTTCCTTAACCAGCGTTTTATAGGTGTTTATAGCCCCATACAGATCTTCGGCATCATACCAGCCACCCGTAACCAATACCGCTGTTTTAATATCATGCAGATGATACAATACATTTCGGTCTTTCCAGTGCTGGTCATAGTTGGGATGGTCAAGCATCTCGTTCCATAAACGGATAGTGTCTTTATAATATTTATCGTTAGAGTTTTTTACCGAACCCATTTTCAGAAAAAAATCATAACCATCCTGGGTACCAGGCTCAAAACCAGATGTCTTGCGCTGCGTTGGCTTATCATCCTGGCGGTTGGTAAAAAACGGATAAAAACCAAAGTTGGCCACCAGCATAAACGCGCCATTGTGAAAAGCGTCATCACGGTACAGATCAGCAATAGGAGCCTGCGGCGATGCGGCAACCAACGCCGGGTGACGGCTCAGCAATGCCGTTGTGGTATAAAAACCGGGATATGATATACCCCATACGCCCACTTTACCATTGTTATTGGGCAAGTTTTTAAGCAGCCAGTTAATGGTGTCATAAGTGTCGGTACCTTCATCAACATCGTTTTTGGTTTTATGCACTTCCTTTTCAGGGGTCATTTCTTCATAAACGCCTTCGCTCATCCACCGGCCGCGTACATCCTGGTAAACAAAAATAAAACCGTCATGGGTAAACAACGATGAAGGACCCAGGCTACCTTTATAAACATCGCCGCCGTATGGTGCAACACTATAAGGTGTCCTGTCCATCATGATCGGATATTTTTTTGACCGGTCCTTAGGTATATATACCGAGGTGAATAATTTTTTACCGTCACGCATCGGTATCTGGTATTCATATTTCTGATAACTGGCTTTTATATATTCGGCATCAGGAGCTTTAGGTTGAGCAAAAACACCGATTGCAACAGTTATCAATATTAAATTAATGAGTAAGGCTCTTTTCATTTTATTAGTCAATCAAAGGTTTAAATGTACTTTAATAAAATAAAACCGACAACCGTAACAATTTAAAACCTGCACATTCATAAGCATAAAAAGAGAGCCTGCGTTTGAAGATATTTTTCTTAAACTACTTTATAATCTGTAACCTAAAGGATTATTACTTCCGTATAAGTAGATGTCTAAACCTTTAAACCAATATTACATCCTTATAAACCTTCACAGATCATACTCTTGAATGAGATATTTATCTCTTGTGACTACCCCTTTAAATTGAAATTATTGCGCCTATGGATAAATCAAACGCTTATTTAATCACTGAAAAATTATTAACCAAATTCAAAAAAACTTATGAGATCACACTTTAACAAAATATCTTTCGCGATATTAGGCATTGCCCTGATGTTTACTGCAGCCTGTAAAAAAAACGAGGCCCCGGCGCCTGAGGCACCTAACAATACATCATCAAAATTAGGCACAGACGCCATCGGTGTAGCCGGCCCAAAAGCTGTGTGCTACGTTGAAGTAAACAATAACGACATTCGTAATGTAGGCAATTATACCCTATCAACCGGCGAGCAACTTTTTGATATCGGCATTATATTCGCTGCCAATATAAATTATAATACTACCACGCAAAAAGCCGAGTTGTATTTTAACCCACAGGTAACTAATGTATTAAGCAATGCATCAACCTATATACAGCCTTTGCAGGCTAAGGGTATTAAGGTAATGCTATCTATTTTAGGCAATCATCAGGGTGCCGGTATCAGTAACTTCACCAGCCAGGCGGCCGCTCAGGATTTTGCCTTGCAGCTAAGCAACGCGGTTACAACCTATGGTCTTGATGGTATTGACTTTGACGATGAGTATGCCGATTATGGTAACAATGGAACCGGTCAGCCTAATGATAGTTCATTTGTTTACCTGGTAACCGCCCTGCGCCAGCTGATGCCTACCAAGCTCATCTCGTTTTACTTTTATGGCCCGGCAGCGTCAAGGTTAAGTTACAATGGCGTAACTGTTGGCTCAAAAGTTGATTACAGCTGGAATGCTATTTATGGCACTTATTCGGTACCTAATGTTCCCGGGCTGGCTAAAAGTAACCTTGGGCCTGCAGCAATTGACATTCAAAGCACCAGTTCGTCAACCGCTACTTCATTAGCTACACAAACGGTAAACAACGGTTATGGGATATACTTGTGTTACAACCTGCCAAATACCGATGTGCATACATATCTGTCGGGTTTTTCCAATGCGCTTTATGGTAAAACAACCGTTTATACAGGAGGCACTACCCCACCGCCTACAGGGGTTACTTTTTACCAGGATAGCAATTACGGAGGAGCTGTAACAGCATCTATCCCGAAAGGTAATTACACACTGGCTCAATTACAGGCTTATGGTTTTATAGATAACTGGGCATCATCAGTAAAAATGCCAACAGGATGGAAGGTAACCATGTACAAAAACGACAATTTTGGCGGTACATCATGGATACGTACTTCAAATACAGCCAACTTCACCACTTTGTTCCCTAACGCGAATGATGTGGTTACATCTGTAAAAATTCAATAAAACGTATAAATTCTGGTTATCCAGATTCAAAAAAAGCCTCCCGGTTTAAACCAGGAGGCTTTTGCATTTATAACTGTAAGTAGTAATTATTCATTGATCGCCTTTACGCCGGGCAGTTCTTTACCTTCCATATATTCAAGCAAAGCACCACCACCTGTTGATACATAACTTACATCGGCAGTAAGGTTAAACTTGGCAACTGCCGCTGCAGAATCACCACCACCTATCAGCGAGAACGCTCCATTTTCTGTTGCTTTAACTACAGCTTCGGCAATAGCTTTGGTACCAACTAAAAACGTTTCCATTTCAAAAACGCCCATTGGGCCATTCCATAAAATAGTTTTTGATTCTTCAACCACTTTGCTGAATAAAGCAACGGTTTCTGGACCAATATCAAGGCCCATCCAGTTGTCGGGGATTTCGCCGGTTTTAGCAACACCGGTTTTAGCATCATTGGCAAAAGCATCAGCAATCACGTTATCAACCGGCAAATAAAGCTTTACGCCTTTGTCTTTAGCTTTTTGCTTCAGGCTGATGGCCAGGTCAAGCTTGTCAGCTTCAACCAATGAGGTGCCAATATTGCCCCCATCAGCTTTGGCAAAGGTATAGGCCATACCGCCGCCAATGATCAGGTTATCTACCTTATCTAATAGTTTTTCAATAAGCTCTATTTTATCAGAAACCTTTGAACCACCCATTATAGCCGTAAATGGTTTTGCTGCACCATTCAGAATTTTTTCGGCATTGTTCAGTTCAGCAGCCATCAGGTATCCAAAAACTTTGGCGTCTGGGAAAAACTGTGCAATTACGGCTGTTGAAGCATGCGCGCGGTGAGCAGTACCAAAGGCGTCGTTCACATAAACATCGCCCAATTTTGAAAGCTTTTCGGCAAAGGCAACATCACCTTTTTCTTCTTCTTTGTAAAAACGAAGGTTCTCTAATAAAAGCACTTCGCCTTTTTCAAGTTCCTTTGATTTTTCAATGGCCTGCTGGCCAATGCAATCATCAGCAAATTCAACTTGCTGACCCAATAGATCAGATAAATGTGGTACCAGGTGTTTTAAAGAATATGCTTCTTCAGGACCACCTTTTGGCCTGCCCAGGTGCGACATCAGGATAACTTTACCGCCATCTTTTAAGATCTTTTTTATAGTTGGCAAAGCAGCCGTCATCCGGTTATCGTCAGTAATATTGTAATCCTTATCCAAAGGCACATTAAAATCAACCCTGATCAGGGCTTTTTTGCCTGCAAAACTAATTTGATCTACTGTTTTCATATGATTATATGTATCATTTACTATAAGGCGCGCAAATTCAACATTTTATTCTTAATTCTTAACGAAAAAGTGAAAAAGGTGTTTAAAATCACACCAAATTTCACTTTAATTTAACATACATAACAAAATGTGGCCCAATACCCGGTACTTCAAACTCCGGCGAAATGATTTCAAAGCCCGCGTTATGATAAAATTGCACAGCCTTTTTACGTGCATTACACCATACATAATTAGCTTTTTGGCCGCGCAGATAAACCAGGGCAAAATTAACCAGTTGGTTACCCAGTCCTTTCCCGCGATATTTTTCAATAGTGGCCATTCCGCGTAACTGGTAGGCTTTTCCTTCAAAATCACCATAGCCTTGTGGGTGGAATGATACTATGCAAGCAAGCTCATCGTTTTGATAATACCCTAAATGGAAAGCCCCTTCTATATGATCGGTAGGAAAACGGCATTCATCCAACGTAAGCTTGCCTTCGCGTAATACTTCATTACGGATGGACAATAACTCTTCAACATTTATAAACCTGATCATAAGACAAAAATGGCAAAAATTCCCGATTGGGGAATTTTATCCCAACAGAATCAAAATATAGTAACATCAATTTTTATCGTTTAGTTAAACATTAAATGCATTGGTTAAACACCCAATCTGTCAGTTAAATAAAATTTTCCTATTAATTATTACCTCACAAAAAGCGAGTAAGGCATAGTTGTTGCAAAACAGCCTGTAAAATCCTGATAATTAACATGAAAAAGTTCCTTACCTGCATCCTCATTGCTACTACCCTTTTTAGCTGTAAAAAACAACTAACGGAAATAAAACCAAATTCGCCAGATGGAGACAGTGATCCTGCTTCATCGTCAATAAACGTAAAGCTTGATATACCTACCCAGGAAGTTATTACTAAAGTAAGTAATGATACTCTTTATTTAAGTTATACTGAAACCGTAAGTCTGATCCTCGACCCTAAAGTTTATGAAAAATCATCTGCTGTACATTTTAAAGAAGATTTTTCAAAATCAAGCCTTGCTAACTTTAGCTTTACCACTATTAATAAGGACGGTAAGTTAGTCACCAATTATCTTGAAGAAAACCTTAACAATGTGGTTATTAAATCAGCCTCAACCATAACTATTGATGGCAAAAATTTCACCAGTCTGGTATTGGGAAGATTACTGGTATTCTCTAAGGCCTATAAACAGGCGGGACTTGCTGTTGAAGCACAAAACAACATAATGAAGCAGACAAATGAGTCAATCAGCTTTTCGTCATATTGCTACATCAATGGCAAAAACTCTGATACCTCGGTAACAACAGCTACCGTCGTTTACAAAAAATAATTAAAAAGCAGCCGGCTTTAGGCCGGCTGCTTTTTAATTTCAGCTATCTTTTGAACAAGGTCTGCCAGCCGGCTGCTGTAGCCCATTTCATTATCATACCAGCCCACAACTTTAACCAGGCCACCTACTATAGAGGTAAGCTGGGCATCAAAAATACAACTGTGTGGGTTATCCAATATATCAGTTGACACTATAGGATCTTCGGTATATTCCAGCACATTTTTCATCGGGCCATCCGCCGCTTGTTTAAAAGCAATATTAATCTCGTTAATGGTGGGCTGTTTTTTAAGGCTGCAGGTAAAATCAGTTAACGAGCCGTTAAGTACCGGTACACGGATACCAGCGCCGCCCAACCTGCCATCCAAATGCGGGAATATTGCTGTTATGGCCTTTGCCGCGCCGGTGGTTGTTGGGATAATAGAAGCCGAGGCGGCCCTTGCGCGGCGCAAATCCTTATGCGGCGCATCGTGCAGGCTTTGATCGCCGGTCATGGAGTGTACGGTGGTAATATATCCATCAACTATGCCCCAGTTTTCATCAAGTATTTTTACCATGGCTGCTACATTATTGGTAGTGCATGATGCATTTGATAATATAGGTGAACTCAGATCGACCAAATTGTCATTAACGGCCAGCACCACAGTTGGTACGCTTTTATCTGTTGATGGTGCCGAAATAATTACCTGTTTGGCACCCGCAGCCAAATGCAGCCCCGCCCCTTCCCCGGATGTGAATTTTCCTGTCGACTCGATCACCAGGTCAATATCCAGCGCTGCCCACGGTAAAGCCTGCGGATTGCGCTCTGCAAGTACTTTTATTTGCCGGTCATTTATATAAAGGTTATCGGCGTCAAAATGCACAGTACCTTTAAAACCGCGGTGAACAGAATCATACTTAAATAAATGAGCAAGGGTTTGTGTATCGGTAAGATCATTTATGGCTACAACCTGTATGCCCGGCCTATCTAAAATATTCCTTAAAAAAATGCGGCCTATGCGGCCAAATCCATTTATAGCAATCTTCATTGTTTGTCATTAAAAACATTCAAAGTTAACGAAGATGGATGGCTAAATTATGATACAGATTATTTACTATGCTTAATACTACGCAAACATTACAAACAAGTGCTTATAAAGCTAAGCGAACAGGTTGCGTAAAGCCACATTTTCGCGCTCCTTTGACCTGATGCAAAAAGTAATGAACCAATTAAAGATCACCGGGATTAAAATGATCAGGGCTATTAGCAGGGAATTACTCAGGTTCCGGAATAGTAACACCATGCCTATCGCAGTTAAATTAAGTGCCGATAAACACAGTGTTGCCTGCAAATGGCTAAACCCCAGTTTTAACATGCGGTGGTGCATGTGGTTACGATCGGCCTCAAATGGCGATTGCCTGTTAAATATCCTTATGACAAATACTCTTAATGTATCAAAAACCGGCCCTATCAATATAGCAACCGTTAATGCAGGCGCCGCATAAACATGAGGGATTTCTATGCCCGTAACCTTACTGATCTCGGTATATTTTATGGCCATCACGGCCGATATAAGACCGATAAGCAATGCGCCTGTATCGCCCATAAATATTTTGGCGGGTGTAACATTATAACGTAAAAAGCCGGCAACCGCACCAACCGCGGCCAAACAACCGGCAGCCAGCTCGTACTGCTTTAACTGTATAAAAAGCAAACTAAAAGTACCATTAACAATAATGCCGGTCATAGCGGCCAAACCATCAATACCATCAATCAAATTAAATGAATTGATAACAAGCATAATTAACAGCGTTGAAAATATAGCGCTTGGCACATAAGGCAGGTTATAAATATCAAAAACACCATACAGGCTGGTTATGCGTATACCGCCCAGTATTACCAAAATAGCTGCGGCAATAAATTGTATCAGGAATTTTGTACTTGAATTTACACCCGAAAGATCATCCTTTAATCCTACCGTAAACATAATAATGCATGAAATGAGCAGGTAACTAATTGGAAGCGCCTTATCAATAATGTTAAACAGAAGCGTGGTAATTATAAAGCTCACAAATATGGCAACGCCACCCAAACGTGGTATGCCATGATCATGCTGTTTTCTGAAATGCCCAACATCGTCATACAAGTGCCTTGCCCGGGCAACATGCAAAATGGAAGGGATTGCTAACAATGTTATAAACGCTGATATTACAACTATTAAAACGTTATAAATTAAGTGAGAAGATCCTAAAAGTTCAACCATACAATGTGCTGTTGTTACTTTAGCTGAGGCTTTTTAAAACAGTTTATATATGGCTTTTATACGGGTTAAAAAAAAATTAGTTTAACTTGAGGTTAAATAAATTGAAATATTTTTCTAAAAGGTTTTAGCATTAGCGTTACCAATGGTAACCTGATTTTATTTTTTCGCATGGCCTTTAAATCATATTGCCAGGCCTTTATCCGGTTCGTTAAATTTTTGCTGCTAACTCCCCCTGTCTGCATTTTTACCATCACCTTTTTAAGATAGATGCTATTGATCTTGTGCCCGTGCATAAATCTCAGCATCAACTCATAATCGGCAGCTGAACCAAATTCAAGACTATAGAAACCGAATTTTTCAAATAATTGCCGCCTGCAATAAAACGTTGGGTGCGGTGGCATAAACCCCAGGTTGAAGGAGCCGCCCCGCCATTGCCCTGAACGCCATTTCCTAATGATCCTGTCATGTTCATCAATAATATCCAGATCGCCATATATAGCATCGGTTCCCTGCTGCTCAAACGCTTTGGCTACCGTTTGTAAAACTTCATGATCGGCAAACCGGTCATCGGCATTTAGCATCCCTACAATTTGACCGGTGGCCAGTTTAATACCTTTATTCATGGCATCATAAATGCCGTTATCAGGCTCAGAAACTAAAATATTAATGGAAGGCTGGTATTTTTTTATTACCTCAACGGTATTGTCAGTTGATCCTCCGTCAATAATGATATACTCCAGATCAGGATAATTTTGGCTGATAACAGACTCAATGCATTGCCCAATTGTGTCCTGAGCATTATAAACTATTGTAACCAGGGATAGCTTCAAACCGTACAAGTTGAAAAAGAAAACAATTTATGTCCCCCCAAATTATGTATTTTTGAAATGAATGCCTAATTATTAAAATCATTTAGCACCGTTCTGTTCATATGCGTCTTTTATTTTTTACTCTTTTATTTTTCGGGATACTTTTTGTTTTAACCTCATGCTCCAACAAACAATACCAGCTGCTTTTTGAACAAAAAAACAACGTTGCAGATAGTCTGATTCAAAAATCATCATTAAGTACAACCAGCTACCGCATAAAACCCCAGGATGTTTTACAGATCAGGAATTTGCAAAATGTTAAATACATAGTTGATGAAACTCCTGCAACTGTCACCAATACATCGGGTGGTAATGTATCGAGCGGCCAAACCTTCCAGGTTGAAGATGATGGCACAGTAGCATTACCTGTTATAGGTCATGTAACCGTAACAGGCCTTACACGCGCCGAAGCGGCAAAACATATTGAGGACCTTTACCGTAAAAGCCTTTTAAAAGACCCAATAATTGAATTAAAAATTATAAATCTGAAGGTAACGTTGCTTGGCGAAATTAAAGGCCAGGGAAATTACCCTTTAACAAAAGACAGGACTACTTTAGTTGAAATGATTGGTGAAGCTGGCGGCCTTACAGACAAGGCAAATGAAAGAAACATTGAAATTATACGGGGTGATCAGGCAAATCCGCAGGTAACGGTAATTAATCTCAGGAATATTCAATCCATAAATGACCCGCGTGCTATTCTTCAAAATGGCGATATTGTTTATATAGCTCAAAACAAACGCGCTGTACGTAATGATAACTTACAAAACTTGTCGGTTATTACCCAGCCTGTGCTGCTGTTGCTCAATACTGCTTTAATTATTTTCACGCTTTCGCATCGCTAATGGAAGAAACAGAAAAAATTCAGCGGAAACTACCTAAACAGGAAATAGATTATTTCAAGATCTGCAAAATATTACTAAGCCGCTGGTATTGGATAGCCCTGTCGGTAGGTTTAGCTGTAATTATTTCCTATTCCTACTTATGGTATACGCCAAAAACTTATTCGTCATCGGGCACATTAAAAATTGAAGAAAAAAAATCGGAGATATCTGATATTATTTCCGTGATCAGCGTTCCGGATCGCGGACCATCAAAAATACAAAGCATCACTACGGTACTGCAAAGCCGCAACCTTATACTAAGCGCCATAAAGGACCTTGATTATAGTATAAGCTTTTACATTATGGGACGGGTACGCACCACTGAAATTTACCCGTCAAAACCCCTCAATATTGAACTCATCAGGTTTGACAGCTTAAATTTTTATCATGATCAGATAGGGTTTACGCCGGTTAACCGCCGTTCATTTGAGCTCTCCTATAAAATTGGGAACAAGGAGGTTCAAAACACTTTTAATTATAATGAACCTGTAACTATAGGGCCAACAAGCTTTACCATAAAATATCCGGGCCCGTTGGGTAAAAACACTGTTTATTTATTTAAGTTCAATATCCCCGAAGATTTTGTGGGCCGGGTAAGGGGCGGCCTGCAGGCAGGCGAAACAGCAAAAAACTCAAATATTATAGCGCTGCAGGAAACAGACTCCAACCCGCAATTCGCGGCCGATATATTAAACAGTATTATGAGGGAGTATGTAATTTTTGACCGTAATCAAAAAGCACAGTCTGCTTCACAAATGATCGATTTTATTGATAGCCAGCTGTCATTTTTATCAACCGAGGTAAAAGGCTCGGAAAATTCACTTGAAAAATATCGCCAAAAATCAAAAATATTTGATATCAGTACCGCTTCAAGCGCATCTGTTTCTAAGGCCGCGCAGTTAGAAACAAATAAATCAGAGCTAAAACTACAGCTGATAGCTCTTGACCAGCTGAAAGATCAGATCACAAAGGAAAAAGATAACGTTAACCTAAATTTTACTACCGGCGGGGCAGACAACACCACATTACAAACAATGGTTATTAAACTGGATAACCTGATACAGGAAAGAAACAGCCTGCTAAAAACATACAATAATGATGCACAGCCCATACGCGACATTAATCAGCAGATATTACAAATCAAATTAACCGCGTTAAATAATATTAAAGTTGTAAGACAGGGCATTGAAAAAAAAATGACCTTTCTTGACGGTCAGCTTGCGCAGGTTAACCAGGCAATTATGGCGCTCCCCGCAGCCCAGCGCGACATGGTGAGCCTTCAGCGTGATTTTGAGATCAATGATAAAGTTTACTCTTTTTTATCTGAAAAAAAATTAGAAGCTCAAATAAGCAGGGCCGGTATATTGCCTGGCGCTACGCTTATTGAACCCGCTCAGCCAAATTTAAATGCGGTATCGCCCGATGAGCATAATATACATCGTACAGCCATAATTTTAGGCCTGGCCATAGGCCTGGGCCTTATCATTGTTGTGCGCATATTAAACCCCTATATTTATGATAAGGAAACCATTGAAAGCCTTACATCGATACCTATACTTGGGGTTATCAGGAAATTTCCTGAACCGGTTGACGAAAGCAACAGTCAAATTTTAGCGCTCCTCAGGCCAAAGTCAATATTTGCAGAATCGGTACGATCTGTGCGCACCAACTTAAGTTTCCTATCATCTGAGAAACAAAACAAGGTTATTTGTATAACATCAGAAGTAGCCGGCGAAGGAAAATCATTTGTGGCGGTCAACTTATCAAGCACCCTTTCACTTATTGATAAACGGGTTATCCTTATCGGTGCCGATTTACGGCGTTCCAGGTTGCACAAAACCTTCCGGGTATCAAATGATATTGGCTTAAGCAATTACCTGGCCCATCAAATTGAGCATGAAGAGATCATTCTTCACTCTCAATATGAAAATCTTGATTTTATAATTTCAGGACCGGTTCCTCCCAACCCGTCCGAACTTTTGCATAGCGAGCGGATGATCACTTTAATAGCGCAATTAAAATTAAAGTATGATATTGTGATGATTGATACCGCCCCCATAGGCCTGGTATCTGATGCTATACCGCTCATCAGGATGAGTGATATCAATGTTTTTGTAATACGGTCGGGTCGGTCAAAATTTTATTCGGCCTCTGTACCTCAGCGTATAGCCCAGGAGTATAATCTTGATAATACAGTAATAGTGCTCAACGCGTATGAAGAAGAACTGCTGCATTCCAGGTATTATACAACCAAGTTTACCGGCGACAGTTCTGGCGCGCGCTATTATTATTACTCTGATTATAGCGGATACGAAGGTTCAGGTTATTATCTCGATGATAATAAGATCAAATGGTGGGATATTAGACGATGGTTTAAATAACAGTGCTTTAAAAAATGAATTGGTACCCCGTTTATACTAATGCACGTGCCGAAAAAAAAGCTTACGAGGCGCTAACAAATAAAGGAATTTTAACCTATCTTCCGCTGCACCGCCAGCTTAAGCAATGGAGCGACCGGAAAAAATGGGTTGAAGAACCTTTTATTAAATCTTACATATTTGTAAACATTGCCGAGCATGAGCAGGCCGAGGTATTAATGACCAAAGGAGTAGCCCGCTTTTTATACTTTTCGGGTAAGCCTGCTGCTATGCCCGACCGCCAGATAAATGAGTTAAAATTATTAATGGCGAGTTCGGTTGAACTGGAAATTACAGAAGAACATCTGGAACCAGGCGAAAAAGTGCTGATAAAGGCAGGGCCATTAAAAGGAATGACCGGTGAGGTAATATCATACCGGTCGCAAAAACAATTGATATTAAGGCTCGAAAGTATTGGCTGCTCCATCATAGTACATGTGGCAGCTTCATACATTAAACGCTTTTAATCAAATTGTTATTGGCGCACCGGAAATGACAGCTTGTTATAAGCTGTAAAACCCAACAGTAATTTTTTTAGAACACTCATAAATTACTGTTAATTAATAAGTTACAAAACAAAAACGTGACTTACGGGGCGAAGCTGTGAAAAGTAATGAACAATGTGCAGGATAGCAGGGATAGTTAGCAAACAACTGCTGCCAGAGGATATCAGGGCAAAAGTAAAGACTATGTGCGCAGCACAGCAGCATGGCGGCCCAGATGATGAAGGTATATTTTCAGAGGATAACGCTCACACCGTATTTGGACACCGGCGGCTCTCCATCATTGATCTTAGCAGGCAGGGGCACCAGCCTATGGCCGATGCCGCCCAAAAAGTTTGGATAACCTTTAACGGCGAAATTTACAATTATCAGGACTTGAAGGATGAGTTGCTAAAGTTGGGCGCTCAGTTCAGGTCGGCTACCGATACCGAAGTTATTTTGTTATCTTATCTGCAATGGGGCACCGCCGCCTTTTCAAAATTAAGGGGCATGTTCGCTTTCGCTTTATATGACAGCGTTAATGCGCTTACCTACCTGGTACGCGATACCGCAGGCATAAAGCCAATGTTTTACTTTGCACAAAACGCGGTGCTGACCTTTGCCTCCGAGATCAGGGCATTTACGGCCGCGGGTATCATAACAGAAAAAGACCCCGACTGGCCTGTAAGGTTTTTAGCGTTTGGCCATATCCCCGAACCATACACCACTTTAAAAAATGTTCGCTGTTTACCAAAAGGACATTTTTTACGCTGGGACAACACATCGTCAACCTATACCCTAAATGCTTATGCCACTATACCGGCAAAAGATCAGATCACAAATATTGATGGTGTCCTGCAGCTCGTGCAGGAATCATTAACAAAAGCTGTTAACCGGCAATTGATAGCTGATGCCCCGATAGGCGTATTTTTAAGCGGGGGTATTGATTCAAGCCTGATCGCCTTACTGGCCTCGCGGCAAAAAAAGGAACAGCTTAAAACTGTATCTATCTTTTTTAACGAGAAGAACTATGACGAGCAGGCATACCAACGCATAGTTTTAGATAAAATTGAGGGCGAAAGTTTTTTACACCTGGTGCAACAGCATGATTTTGAAACATTTTTGCCGCAGATCATCAACGCTATGGATATGCCTACTACCGACGGCATCAATAGCTGGTTTATTAGTAAATATGCGCATGATGATGGTTTAAAGGCAGTATTATCTGGTGTTGGCGCCGACGAGTATTTTGGGGGGTACCCATCATTTAGCCGGATAAATTATTTGAAACATTTACGCAAAATTAAGCCTTCCGTATTTTCGGCAGTTACCGGTATCTTACCTGATCATTATAAAAAGCTTTCCTATTTGGCCAACGACCATTACCTGGCTGATCATCTTTTATTGCGAGGGTTATTTTCGCCCGGGGATATTGCTCAATTGCTTGATACCGACAGTAAAAATGTTCAAAATATTCTTTTTGACATTGATCCATTGCCAGAGATGAACACATACAACAAGGAACATGCCTCCTGGCTCGAAACTAACCTTTATATGCAGAATCAGCTGCTTCGCGATACCGACGTTATGAGCATGGCGCACGGGCTGGAAGTAAGGGTACCGTTTTTGGATGAGGATTTTACCAATGCCGTTATCAGCATTAGCGCGGCAATACGGTTTAACAGCAGCCGGCCTAAAAAACTACTGATAGACAGCTTCAATAAACTATTGCCAAACGCTGTTTGGAACAGGCCAAAAATGGGCTTTACCTTTCCGCTGCAGCAATGGATGACAGCGCATAAAGAAATAAGCAATAGCCAGTTATATAAAGGCAAACTGGCTCAAAGCACCATTAAAAAGTTTAAAAATAAAACCATGCATTGGTCAAAGGCTTTTGCGCTTTACCAGATACAGGCCCATGTATAAAAAAGTGGTTTTATTTACTTTACAAACTTTTAGCACAACAGGGGGCATTCAAAAAATGACCCGTACACTTGGGCACGCTTTACATAAGGTGGCACAAACAAATAACTGGGACTTTGAACTATGGTCGGCTTATGACAGTCCCGGAACACTCATGCCCGAGTACCTGCCTGCTAAAAACTTTAAAGGCTTTGGTACAAATAAGCTTGCATTTGCATTAAAAGCCATACGCAGTTCTTTAAAGTTCAACGTGATCATATTAAGTCATATCAATTTGGCAAGTGTTGGCATGATCATTAAGCTGCTTAATCCGGGCTGCAAGGTTTGGCTTATTGCTCATGGTATTGAAGTTTGGCGACCACTGTCATCTACAAAAAAACAATTTCTGAAGCGTTGCGATAAAATAATTTGTGTAAGCAATTATACCCAACAGCAAATGATAAAGTGGCATAAAGTAGATAAAAGCGTTTGCCAGGTACTCAATAACGCTATTGATCCGTTTATGAAGCTGCCTGAATGCTTCACTAAGCCACAACACCTTATTGACCGTTACCAGCTCAACAATAATTATCCAATTATTTTTACATTAACCCGCATGGCCTCTACCGAAAAATATAAAGGTTATGAGCAGGTAATTAATGCCGTAAGTAGGTTAAAAAGCACATTCCCTCGTATAAAATATGTGCTATCAGGTCAGTATGACCAACTGGAACAAGCCCGGATTAGCAAACTGCTGGTCGATTATGATTTGACAGAACAGGTGATACTGACAGGCTTTATAAAAGAAACTGAACTTGCTGACCATTTTTTAATGGCCGATCTGTTTGTTTTGCCAAGCAAAAAGGAAGGCTTCGGCATTGTGTTTATTGAAGCGCTGGCCCTTGGCCTGCCTGTTATTTGCGGTAATGCCGATGGTAGTATTGATGCCATACGCAATGGAGAACTGGGTAAAGGAGTTAACGCCGATGATGCCGACGAGCTGTTTAACTGTATAGTTGCCTGCCTGGCCACCCCGTTAACTGCTTTAAAACGGAAAGAGCTGCAGGACCGCTGCATAATGCATTTTAACGAAACCGATTATATAAATAAACTGCAATTGCTGTTAACCGAATGAGCATATCAAAAGAGGAAGAATGGGACGTTGAAATAAACCCTAAAAACAACGTTTTTGACTTAAAACTTAAAGATCTTTGGCAATACCGCGATCTGCTTTTGTTATTGGTAAGGCGCGATTTTGTTTCATTTTACAAGCAGACGATCCTGGGGCCGGTTTGGTTTTTTGTTCAACCGGCAATAACCATCCTTTTTTACACCCTGGTGTTCGGTAACCTGGCTGGCATACCTGTTGATGGCTTGCCCAAACCGTTATTTTACCTGGCAGGCACCATTATCTGGAATTATTTTTCAGACTGCCTCACAAAAACTTCAACCGTTTTCAGGGATAGCGCGGCTATACTGGGCAAAGTTTATTTTCCGCGCCTTATAATGCCCTTAAGTATTGTTTTATCAAACCTCATTAGGTTTGGGGTACAATTTTTACTCTTTGTGGTGTTATATTTTATTTATCTGTTCAAAGGATTCGCGCTGTTGCCCAATGCTGTTCTGTTACTGCTGCCATTACTTATTTTGATGATAGCGGCTTTAGGGCTGGGCATGGGCATGATCGTGTCGGCTGTAACCACAAAGTATCGTGACCTTTCTTTCGTTGTTTCTTTTGGCGTGCCGTTATTAATGTATACAACAACCGTTATCTTTCCATTGTCAGTTGCCGAAGCCAGGTACCCGGCCTATAGCTGGCTGGTAAAGTTCAATCCTATAACTGCTGTTATTGAAACCTTCAGGTATGGCCTGTTGGGCAGAGGCAGCTTCAGCTGGGAACTGATAGGTTATAGCCTCATAACTACAGTTTTAATTTTACTGACCGGTACGGTCATATTCAATCAGGTTGAAAAAACATTTGTAGATACCGTATAAATGGCAAAAGTAATTAAGGTCGAAAATCTTTCAAAAGCCTATCAGTTGGGCGATTTTGGCACAGGTACCATATCACGCGACCTGGAACGCTACTGGGCCAGGCTGAGAGGCAAAGAGGATCCCTTTTTAAAGATAGGCGAAACAAATGACCGTACAACCAAAAGTAAGAGCAACATAGTTTGGAGCCTAAAAGACCTGGACTTTGACGTTGAACAGGGTGACGCCGTGGGCATAATTGGCCGTAACGGTGCCGGCAAAAGCACTCTGCTTAAAATATTAAGCCGTGTTACCTCCCCTACAACCGGTTCGGTTAAAGTTAAGGGCCGCATAGCAAGCTTACTGGAAGTTGGCACAGGCTTTCATCCCGAACTTAGTGGCAGGGAAAATATCTTCCTTAATGGCGCTATACTGGGCATGCGTAAAGCCGAAATCAAAAGAAAGTTTGATGAGATCGTGGATTTTTCTGGCGTTGAAAGGTATATAGATACGCCGGTAAAAAGATATTCATCGGGCATGTATGTACGCCTTGCCTTTGCAGTGGCCGCCCACCTGGAATCGGAAATTTTAATAGTAGACGAGGTTTTAGCCGTTGGCGATGCTGAGTTTCAAAAAAAGTGCCTCGGCAAAATGGGTGCTGTAAGCAAAGGCGAGGGCCGTACGGTTTTATTTGTGAGCCATAACATGGCGGCGGTAAAAACCCTGTGCACCAGGGGCATTGTGCTGGCAAATGGTAGTTTGGTATTTAACAATAAGCAGCTGGAAGCAGTAAGTTTTTACCAGCTTAACAATACCACCCAATCGCAGTTTGAACATACCGGCGATCTGGAAGCGGCGCCCGGCAATGAAAACATACGCGTTTTAGGTTTCAAAATCAAATCGCTTAAAGGCGATAGCATATCCATATCAACCGGATTGAGTTTTGAGCTCACCTTCTTCAATAAAAAAGCAGGCATCAACCTTGATTCAACTTTTGAGTTAAAAAACAGCGATGAAATACCTGTTTTCCATCATGGTGCATTAATTTCAACCAATAATGATTCAAAAACCGGCATTTACACCGTAAAAGGAATTCTACCCGCGCATTTGCTCAACGCGGGCCATTATACTTTTAAACTTATATTCGGCGAAAACCAACGTTACCTGTTATATGGCATTGATGATTTTATAAGTTTTGAAGTGGAGAACGAATCCAGAGGTACCAACAGTTACCTTGCGCCGGGTGTAATTAGTCCGGCTTTAGCATATACCATTAACTACCAGGCGAATTAAGCAAATGCAAACTCCCTCCATCATCCAGCTGCCCAAATTTTTAGATGACCGGGGCAATCTGTCATTTATTGAAGAGAACCGCCATATCCCGTTTAAAATTCAAAGAACTTATTGGATTTATGATGTACCCGGCGGTGAAAGAAGAGGCGGCCATGCTTACAACAATCTGCATGAATTTATTGTGGCCCTCAGCGGCAGCTTTGACGTGGTACTGCACGATGGCGAAAAAGAAATGCGCTTCAACTTAAACCGCTCCTATTACGGCCTGTACATTCCGCCGATGATGTGGCGCGAAATTGAAAACTTTTCAACCAATTCTCTGGCACTGATACTGGCCGACAGCCCATATGACGAAACTGCCTACATCAGGGATTTTGAAGAATTTAAAAGCAAAAAACATGCAGGATAAAAACTCAACCGTTTTTGATTGCAATATCATTCACCTGCGCCGCATCCATAACCGGGCAGGCAATATTACCCCCGTTGAAAATAATATCCATGTACCCTTTGATGTTAAGCGGGTGTTTTATTTATACGATATACCTGGCGGCGAATCCAGGGCGGCGCACGGGCATAAGGAACTGGAGCAATTTATTGTAGCAGCCGGCGGTAGTTTTGATATTACCATTGACGATGGCATCAACAAAAAAACCGTGCAGCTAAACCGTCCCTATTTTGGCCTGCATATTAAACCGGCCATATGGTGCAATATATCCAACTTTTCATCTGGCGCCATTTGTTTGGTGTTAGCATCAATGCTGTATGATGAGGACGGGTATTTGAGAGACTATTCTGAATTTAAGACCTTCAGAGGGCTATGATCACATTACCCATAAAAAAATACGGCCTGACATTCAGAATGGTAGAGGTAAGCGATGCGGCATTTATCTTAGGGTTAAGAACTGATCCAAAACTTTCGCGGCATTTATCACCAACCGACGATGACCTGGCCAAACAACAGGCCTGGATCTGCGCTTATAAAGAAAGAGAAACACAGGGCCTTGAATATTATTTTTTGTTCGAAAACGAAGACCATGAACCCCAAGGCGTAGTACGCCTGTATAATTTTATCAACAAAACCTACAACAGCGGCAGCTGGCTGGTAAAACCAGGCAGCGATGATTTTACAGCCATTAAATCCGATCTGTTCATTTCGTCATTCGCTATAAATGAGCTTGGCTTTGAGCAATGCTTATTTGAGGTACGAAAAGCCAATAAAAAGGTGGTGCGCTTTCATAAAATGTTTGCCACGTTACTAAGCGAAGATGAAAATAATTTATATTTGATAATGGACAAAAAGGCTTATGAACGCAAGTATAAATACCTCACCAGTATAATTGAACCAGAAATATAACGCTTATGAATATTGAACAATTTGTCCGCCAGTTTGCTGAGCAATTTGATGAAATACCAACCGACGATTTCAGCATCGATACCAAATTTAAGGAAAATGATGAATGGAGCTCAATGACTGCCCTGTCGGTAATTGCCCTGGTTGATGACAGCTACTCGGTTAGGCTAACCGGCGATGATATTCGCAAATCATCAACCATACAGGACATTTATGACATTGTTGCGTCAAGGGTAACCGCTTAAGCATGGCTTTTCTGCACATCAAAAATGTAAGTATTAGAGGTGTCGCCGCTTGTGTACCGTCAAAAATTGAGGAGAATGCGGGCATTACCAATATCCCTGACCTCGAAAAATTGATAAAAACTATAGGAGTTGAACGCCGGCATATGGCTAAACCAGAAACCTGCACATCTGACCTTTGCTTTGAGGCCGCCCAAAAACTTATTGAAGAGTTAAATTGGGACAAAAATGATATTGAAGGTTTAGTATTTGTTTCACAAACACCTGATTACATTTTACCGGCTACGTCGCCCCTGCTTCAGAACCGTCTTGGGTTGCCGCATGATTGTTTTACCCTCGATATCTCATTGGGATGTTCGGGGTATATTTACGGACTAAGTACTTTGGCGGGCTATATGCAAACGGGGGGCATCAAAAAAGCCCTGCTTTTGGTAGGCGATACCTCCACAAAAGTGTGCTCGGCTGATGATAAAATTACTTATCCCCTGTTTGGCGATGCCGGCACTGCCACAGCGCTTGAATATAGTGATGATGATGAAGGTTTCTTGTTTCATCTGGGCAGCGATGGCGGCGGTTATAAATCCATCATTATTAATGACGGCAGCTATCGTAACCCATACAATAATGCCTCGTTAGAAATGCAGCATATCGGAGACGGCATCAGCAGGAATAATTTACAGCTTACACTTGATGGCATGGATGTATTCTCGTTCGGTATCTCTAAAGCTCCGGAAACTGTAAATTCACTCATCAGTAAATTCGACATAAATAAGGATAGCATTGATTATTTTTTCTTTCACCAGGCTAATCAGATGATGAATGAGCGGATCAGAAAAAAACTTCAGCTCCCTGAAGAAAAAGTACCTTACTCTTTAAAAGACTTTGGCAACACCAGCAGCGCGAGTATTCCCTTAACCATGGTTACACAAAGCGCGGCTGAATTAAAAAATGGCGACAAGCAAATAATAGCCTGTGGGTTTGGAGTTGGGCTGTCATGGGGCAGTGTAAAATGCTCAACAAAAAACCTCATCATCCCCCATTTGATATACCATGGATAATTCGTTCAACTTTCAGGGTAAAACAATATTGGTTACCGGCGCATCATCAGGTATCGGCAAACAAATAAGCATTCAATGTGCCATGGCAGGTGCTACTGTTTATCTGCTGGGGCGCGATATAGGGCGGCTGCACGCAACCTTAAATATGATGCAAGGTAACGGGCACCAGATATTTTGCGGTGATATACGGAATGAAGACTTTATTGTTGATACCTGCAAACAGTTGCCGCCGCTTGATGGCGTTGTACAGTCGGCTGGTTTGATGAGGCTCATACCCTTAAAATTTATAACCGCCGAAATTATTGACGATATTTTTTCGATCAACTTAAGAGCACCAATACTGTTTACCACTACGCTGGCTAAACTAAAAAAACTCAATCCCTCGTCGTCAATTGTTTTGCTGTCATCAATCACCGGGGCTGTTATAGGTTGCCGCGCCAATTCCATATACGGGGCAACAAAAGGCGGTTTACAGGCCTTTTGCAAATCGGCGGCGCTTGAGCTCGCAAAAAACAACATCAGGATCAATTGTGTGGCCCCCGGTATGGTTGAAACAGAAGGAGTTGAAAGAATTGGCGAACAAGTTACCGCCGAAAGTATTGAAGAGGATAAAAAAAACTATCCACTGGCGCGGTACGGTACAACTACAGATGTAGCTTCGGCCTGTTTGTTCCTGTTATCGTCAGCAAGCAGTTGGACAACCGGGAGCACCCTGGTAATTGACGGGGGCTTTACCGCCCAATAATATGACAGCTTATATAAAGGCGATTTCCTATTATCTTCCTGAAAAAGAACTGAGCAATACAGAACTGTCTGCCTTATTCCCGGAATGGGCTGTTGAAAAAATAGCAAATAAGATTGGCATCAATACCAGGCACATCGCGGCCGATGATGAATTTGCATCTGATATGGCCATAGCCGCGGGCCAAAAGCTGTTCACAGAACATAATATAAAACCGGGCGATATTGATTTTGTACTGTACTGTACCCAAAGCCCAGATTATTTTTTACCATCAACAGCCTGCATCATTCAGGAAAAGCTCAACATACCGGTAAAAGCCGGCGCGCTTGATTTTAACCTCGGCTGTTCGGGTTACATTTATGGGCTGGCTTTGGCTAAAGGCTTAATAGCAGGCGGCATAGCCAAAAATATTTTACTGCTCACGTCAGAAACCTATTCAAAATTCATCCATCCAAAAGATAAAGGCAACCGCACCATTTTTGGGGATGCGGCGGCGGCTACCTTAATCAGCACCAGCGGCCTTGCCGCCATAGGCGGGTTTGAGCTGGGTACCGATGGCAAAGGCGCCGAAAACCTGATAGTAAAACAAGGGGCTGTTCGCTATCCACAAAAAAATAACGATACACTGAATGATGGGTACGGCAATGAGCAGTCACCCGGGAATTTGTATATGGATGGGCTGGAGATATTTGCCTTTACTTCGCGTGAGGTCCCGGCGTTGATAACGGATACGCTTGAAAAAAACAACTTAACCAGGGATGATATTGGACAGTTTATTTTGCACCAGGCCAATCAATATATGCTGGAGCACCTGCGTAAAAAGATGGGCATTGAGCCCGAACGCTTTTATATTTACATGGCGCGGGTAGGCAACACCGTATCATCAAGCATCCCTATTGCGCTGTATGAGGCCCTAAAAGAAAAAAACCTAACATCCGGCGATAAATGGCTGTTAGCGGGCTTTGGTGTAGGTTACTCCTGGGGCGGCACTGTTATAACATTTAATTAATTTGCAGATCACGAACATCCCATTTCTATCTTTCGACAGTCAGAACCAGTTGATTGAAAATGAAATAAGGACCGCGTTTGAGCGGGTTTTTCAAAATAAGTGGTACATACTTGGCAACGAACTTACGGCGTTCGAGAAAAGCTACGCCGCATTTAACCAGGTAAACCATTGCATTGGTGTAGCCAACGGCCTTGATGCCCTGCACATTGCCTTACGAGCACTTGACATTACCGCGGGCGACGAGGTGATAGTACCCTCAAACACTTATATAGCTACCTGGCTTGCAGTTTCACACACCGGCGCAGCCATAGTACCGGTTGAGCCCAGCGCCGCAACTTACAATTTAGACCCACAGAAAATAGAAGCCGCCATTACCTCAAAAACAAAAGCCATTATGCCCGTGCATCTTTACGGCCAGGCTTGTGAAATGGATGCTATTATGCACATTGCTCAAAAGCACAATTTATATGTGGTTGAAGATAACGCCCAGGCGCAGGCCGCAAGCTATAACGGCCAGCTCACAGGCAGCTTTGGCCATATTAATGCAACCAGCTTTTATCCAACCAAAAACCTGGGCGCCTTTGGCGATGCCGGCGCCCTGACTACCAATAACCCCGCGCTTGCCGCTAAGGCATCGGTATTGCGCAATTATGGGTCCGAAACGAAGTACTATAATGAGGTGATTGGTTTTAATTCCAGGCTTGATGAGCTGCAGGCGGCGTTCCTGTCTGTAAAATTAAAATATCTTGAAACGTGGACCAACGAAAGAAAAGCCATAGCCGCTATTTATAACCAGGGGCTTGCAGGAATAGCCGGGTTGCATTTGCCTGCCACAGCCTTAAATGCCGGACATGTATATCACTTATATGTAATACGCACGCCACAACGGGATGAACTGCAACAGCATTTAAATAAAAACGGCATAGGTACGGCCATCCATTACCCAATACCGCCGCACCTGCAAAAAGCCTACCGGCAGCTGGGGTTTAAAAAAGGCGATTTCCCCATTGCCGAAGATCTGGCAGCAACAAGTTTAAGCATACCGCTTAACCCCGGTATGACGGAGGAAGAAACCAGCTACATTGTTAAACAGGTACGTGCCTTTTATGCCTAAAATATTGATCATTAATGGCTCGCTAACCATGGGAGGAGCTGAAAAGCTGATCTATGAACTGACTGCATTTGCCCAAAAAAACAATATTGTACCCGAAGTATTGATCCTGGACAGTTATGAGCAGCAATATTACGACCAGATATTGAAACAGAACAACGTCAGGGTGATCAGGACGCGGCTGCAAAGTATTAAACATTTGAGGGCACCTTTAAAAATGTTTAAATCGCTGTATTGGTCGGTCAAGCTCAGGTTTTTTGCAAACAAATTATATGAAAGTGTTCACGTGATAGGTTTGTACAACATATACCGCGTAAAAAATAGCATTCGGCATAAACACAGGCACCTTTGGCACGTAACCAATGCCATACAGAATGAAGGCGGTACTTATAATTTCCCTGAAGGCTATTTTGACGACAAGCAGGATACCGTAGTTTGTGTAAATACTTACCAGGTTGATGAGTTGAAAAGCTCGTACGCGCCGGAAGTGCTGAAATGTAAAATTAAACTGTTCAGGTTATTTATAAATGATTAAACTCAATGTGGTTGCGCGTATTGCTGCAGATAAAAATTCATTCCCTGATCTGATATTTGCACTTCATGAGTTGAACAAACAAGGTATTACGCAGGTGCATATTTTGTTTATAGGCAGTATATATAGCATGGCGGTTTACGAAAACATTATTGAGGAGGCTACCCGTTTACACGTTTTGCCAAATATCGCGTTTACCAAAAGGTCAATCCCTATTAGCGAATTAAGCGAAGAGGTGCAGCAAGGGTATTTTATAAATTTTACCATTGGGAATTTTGTAGGCTACTCTGCCCTGGAAAGCATTAAGAACGGTTATAAAACCATATTGTATAATGCCGATCCAAGCCTTGAAGGGGAATCTTCGGGGTTGATCAATTCATGCGCTAATCTTAATGAGCTCATCGGGCTGATAAAAAAGATCGATAACAATAAAACCGCCGTGGATGCCGAAATTATGGAGGCTAACCAAAAGATGATCAACAGGTTTTGCCTTGACCTTAGTGAAAAGGACAATTTGTTATCCATGATGCTGCCCGGCCAAAGAATATGAAAACCCACGTTTTTAAATACATGGAACCTATAGGATGGAATTAGGCGTATCGGTTATTGTTTGCTGCTTTAACAGCGCGGAGCGCCTTGCCGAAACCATCAAACATCTGGCTTTGCAAAAGGTACCTCCGGATATTCCCTGGGAAGTGATCGTTGTTGACAATGCTTCGACGGACGATACCCGGGCAAAAGCAAAAACCGAATGGGTTAAATATCAACTGACCGGGGTTGAATTTAAAATTGTTAATGAACCCCTTGCGGGCCTTAGCCATGCGCGCAATAAGGGAATTGAAACAGCCGGTTACGAGTATCTTTTATTTTGCGATGATGATAACTGGCTTTTTGACAACTATGTTTTTACCGCTTTTACCCTGATGAACGCCGATAGCGGGATAGGTGTTTTAGGCGGCTGCGGAATTTTTGAGCCCGAAGAACCGGTATGGGCCGATGCGGAGAAATTTAAAACCGCTTACGTGAACGGCGCGCAAACATGGGCCGAAACCGACCATTGGGTATATGGCGCGGGTTCTGTTTACAAAAAATCTGTTCTTACTGCGCTGAAACAAAAAGGCTGGCAACAGATAACTACTGGGCGTACCGGCAAAAAAATGCTCTCGGGAGATGATGTGGAGATCTGTTTTATGACCTACTTAATGGGTTATAAAATTATAGCCAGCGATAGTTTAAAGTTTAAGCATTTTGTACCCATGAAAAGGCAAAACATCAATTACGTTTTAAGCCTGCATTACTGGCACAGCTACGTAACGGTGTTGCTAAACAGCTATTTTACCATTTTAAATAATGATGCAAGACCGGTTAAGCAGGTAAATGCACAATGGCTCCGCTCGGCAACCCAAACACTTATCAAATTCAGGATATTTCTGATCGTTCAAAGATTCATCAAACGTAAGAAGGCCACTGTCGAACAAATAATTACGCTTAATTCCATGCGCGGAACATTTTGGTCGCTTTTAAAAAACAGGGAAAAAGTGATCAAACACCACCAGCTTATCAAACAAATACTTCAAACACGGCCAACTAACAGCAATGCAACATCCTTTGTCTAATTCAAATAACGGAGTCGCAAAATAATAAGTGATTATCGGTAATGTCATTTAAAACCCCTGTACTTTTCTTAATTTTTAACCGGCCTGATATTACCGGACGCGTATTTAATGAAATAAGAAAGCTGCAACCCGCCCAATTATTTATAGCGGCTGATGGCCCCAGGGCCAATTATCCCGGCGAAGAAGAGAATTGCACATTGACCCGGCAGATGGTTTTAAATAATATTGACTGGCCCTGCGAAGTTAAAACCTTATTCAGGGATAAAAACCTCGGGTGTGGCAAAGCAGTGTGGGAGGCTATTACCTGGTTTTTTGATCATGTGGAAGAGGGTATAATTTTAGAGGACGACTGCCTGCCTGATAACACTTTTTTCTGTTTCTGTGAAAACCTGTTAGAAAGATACAGACATAACAATGAGGTGATGCACATCGGTGGCGCTAACTTTCAAAACAAAAACTTAAACATTAAGCACAGCTATTATTTTAGCAACTACATACATATATGGGGATGGGCCACCTGGAAACGCGCGTGGGAATTATATGATTTTGCCATTCCGCATCATTTTGACCAATCATTTACCGGTATACTGAAAAAAAAATTTCCAAAAACCGCGGAGTTTGATTTTTGGACAAAAAGCTTCACCGCAATGGCCGGTCAAGCTATTGATACCTGGGACATACAATGGTCATATAGTGTTTATAAAAACAACGGCATAGGTATTACACCGGCCTTAAACCTGATATCAAACATTGGTTTTGGACCCGAAGCCACGCATACTCATTCGTTTGATCCAAACGTCACAGCCATACCGCTTAATTCCATAAATGAGATTAAACACCCAGAGGTGATAAAAATTAATACCAAAGCGGATGCTTATACTTTTAAAAAACTTTTTGGACGCGGAACTACCGGCTTTGACAGGATCAAATTTAAAATAGGTAAAAAAATACCGCTCATTAAACGCGTTTACTTAAAAACAATCGGCAAAAAAGCACAATGACCACAGAGGATATAAATTGTGTGATATGTACCAATAAATTATCGGCATTATTTGAGGCCCAGGTAATGTTCAGCTATAATATCAGCTACTATAAATGCCCGGTATGCGGTACAATACAAACAGAAAAGCCTTACTGGCTGTCCGAGGCTTATGAAAACGCCATTACCGCAACTGATATCGGCTTGCTTTCCAGAAATATAGATCTGAGCACTAAGGTTTTTAACCTGATAACAAAAACATTTGACAGCAGTAAAAAGTTCCTTGATTTTGGCGGGGGCTACGGCGTACTCGTTAGATTACTGCGCGATAAAGGGCTTGACTTCTATCGTCAGGATATTTATTGTCAAAACATATTCGCTGTCAATCATGACATATCTGATCTAAAAGAAAATGAGCGCCGGTTTGAACTGGTTTCCTGCTTTGAAGTTTTTGAACACGTGGCCGACCCCTTTAAGTTATTTGAAGAACTGTTAAGCTATTCTTCAAATATCCTGGTTTCAACAGTTATTATACCCGAAAACCAAAGTATTACTTCGGCGGCCGACTGGTGGTATTTTGCGCCGGAAACCGGGCAGCATATTACTTTTTATACCATGAGATCACTGGCGTTGATAGCCGAAAAATATGGTATGAACTTGTATTCCGACGGGCAAGGCCTTCATTTGTTTACCCCCAAAAAACTCAATGACGATCCTTTAAAACAAAGGACCTCGTTAGTTGACAAAATCAGGAATAAGCTGATCCATATTTTGAGCCCTTCCGCAAAATCCGGCGTAATAAGCCTTACCCAAAACGATGTGGCCATTGCCAAAGCCAGGGCGCTACAACACATCATGAATAAATGATTAGGCGGCTGATAGATAAGTTTAAATTTTTGATCATCCGGGTTGCTGCGCCGCGGTTGATCAATATTGTATTTGGTTTTCTGCCGCGAAAAAAGGATACCCTTTTGATCATCAAAACTGATGGCATTGGCGATTATATTTTATTCAGGAACTATCTATCCTTTTTAAAGCAGTCGCAAAAACATAAGCACTATAAAATTTATGTGCTCGCCAATGCAACAAGTAAAGATCTGGCAGAGCATTTTGACTCAGACACCGTCGATGATTTTTTTTGGTACGCTGATGGTTATTTTTTGCAATGGAAATTGTTAAAATTGCTGTTAAACCTTCAACTTTTGCAATTAAACAGCATAATTTACACCAATTATTCCCGGAAATATGCTGTTGACTGGATAGTAAAAAACATTAATGCCAAACACAAAACCGGCGTAGATGGCGACCTTGTTAATCAAGCTGCAAACCTGAAACAAAAAACCGATAAGTACTACACGCAACTGATCAAAATGCCTCCTAATCCGGTACATGAGTTTGAAAGGAACAAACAGTTATTTGAAATAATTACAGGCGAAAAATGCAGTCTTACAAGGCCTTACATAGATAAAAGCCGTTTAAACCTCACCCCGGACAATAATATCGTAATTTTTACCGGAGCCAGTGATAGCAGCAGAAAGTGGGACAATAAGAACTTTAATGTGCTTTGCAAAATGATACTTTCAAATCTGGATAGTCGTGTTATACTGGCAGGCGGCAAAGATGAAGTCCAAGATGGGTTCAAAATTGAGGACGGGCTTGCTGCACACGACAATTTTTTTAATAAAATTGGCACGTTAAACCTGGTACAATTGTGCGAATTAATCGGCAGTGCAAAACTTCTTATTTCGGCCGATACGGTAGCTATTCATATCGCCGCAGCTTTGTGTGTACCAGCAATTTGCATTTCAAAAGGCGATCTTTACGGCAGGTTTATTCCATATCCAGGTCACGTAGCAAACAATATCACCTGTATTTACCCTAATGATCTGAAGGCTAATGATGTTCATTATGCGGAATGGTCTAAGCATAGCATAAACACTGTTTTGCCGAAAGATGTGTATACTGCAATAGAAAACGTGTTAAAAATTCATAAATATATTTCCTGATTTGCAGCTCCCTGATTTAAAACAGTACCGTTCAACGTTTGAAAAAAAGGGCATATCCCTGCCGTTACCATCAGTTCCATTTGAGCAAAAAGGTTTGTTGAATGCATTGCCGAAGCCTAATTTAAACCAAACTGGCTGGCCATGGACGCAGGAGACCGATCCTAAAGTTTATAGTATAAGGGGCAGCTGGCCAAAGTTGACTATTGTAAGTCCATCTTTCAATCAGGACAAGTTTCTTGAGCAAACGATCAGATCAGTACTTTTACAGAATTATCCAAACCTGGAATATATCATTATTGATGGTGGCAGTACTGATGATTCTAAACAGATACTTGAAAAATATTCTAGGTGGATTAGCTACTGGCAGAGTGAAAAGGATGAAGGTCAGGGACATGCCATAAACCTTGGTTTTAGCCTGGCATCAGGCAATCATTATGCCTGGATCAATAGTGATGATTATTATACAAAAGATAGTCTATTTACTGTTGCAAGTGCGTTTTTAAGTTCACAAACTGACTTTGTTTATGGGTATGGGTACAACCTTAATACCGTTAAGAACGAGTTAGAATTAGTGAAGATTTTACCAGTGCGGGATTACTTTATAAAGATCCCGGGCATTATACAACCTTCTGCATTCTGGAGTGCCGGCATCCACCAACCTATTTGGGAGGAGCTACATTGCGCCCTTGATTTTGAGCTGTGGCTGCGGTTAGTTAAGGGACGCAGCCGGCGTTTAGTAAAAAAAACACTATCAGTTGCGCACGTACATGATGACGCCAAAACCTCCGACCCAAAAATGAAGCAAAAATGGCATGAAGATCATTTAAAGATCTGGTCGACTGAAGCTCACGGAACTGTACATGAATGGAAGAGAATTATTTTTTTAAACCGGATAAGGCAAAAGCTTTATAAATTACTTCATTTATAAAAACACCAACAGTTAACTAAACCAATATGATAAGCCGGATAAAAACCGCCATCAAAAAAATTCTGAAACATAAGGTCAGCGACGATGAATTTTATACCGACCTGTTTATTCATAACGCCGCATGGAATAGCGCTGCTCCAAATGAAGAAGAAAGGCTCAGATGGGCAACTATTGAATCGTTCATTTTACAAATAAAAGATCTCCGCGCCCTATCAAATGATAATTCCATAATGGAAATCCTGGATTTAGGATGTGGCCGCGGCTGGCTTAGTAACCTGTTATCAAATTATGGAAATGTAACAGGGATTGAGCCTGTACAATCTGTAGTAGAGTATGCCAACAAGCTTTTTCAACAGTTGACAATTAAAAAAGGGACAATAGAAGATATTATAGCTGAGGGTAAAACAGAGTATTATGACCTTGTTGTTTGTTCAGAGGTTGTTGAGCACATCCCTGACAACAATAAAGTTCATTTTATTAATAAAATAAATGCTGCTATAAAACGGAAAGGTTTTTTGATCATAACTACTCCAAGAAAAGACGCGGAACCCGAGTGGAAAAAATACAGTGACCCCAACCAGCCGGTAGAAGATTGGCTAACAGAAAAATCGCTTGAAGAGTTATTGGTGGCAGCGTCATTTAAAACCCTTTCCCTTAAGCGTTTTTCAATACCTCCTGTAAAAAACGCACCACCAATTGAAATATACCAGTTGTGGCTGGCACAAAAAGTATGATCGACACCCCGGCAATTTCAATAATAATGCCCTGCTATAACCAGGCAATATATTTAGCCGAAGCACTTGATAGCGTCTTAGCACAAACGTATATTAACTGGGAATGTATTATTGTTAACGATGGTTCGCCTGATGATACAGCGCAAATTGCTTCGGTATATTTAAAAAGGGATAATCGGATCAAATATTTACACAAAAAAAATGGTGGGCTGTCAAGCGCAAGAAACCGCGGTATAGAATTAGCTAAATCAGAATTTATACTACCCTTAGATGCTGACGATCTGATACATGAAAAATATATTGAAACCGCACTAAAGGCGTTTTTGGATAATCCTGCTTTAAGCTTGGTTTATTGCAAAGCGGAAAAATTTGGAGTAGAAGAAGGCCCATGGAACCTATCAGACTATTCCTTTCAAAATTTACTGCTTAAAAACTGCATCTTCTGTTCGGCCGTTTACAGAAAGCGTGACTGGGAATTGGCTGGCGGTTATGACGAATTATTAACAAGCTGGGAAGATTGGGATCTGTGGATTAAGATACTGAACCCCACATCATTAGTTTATCAGATTCCGGAAGTGTTTTTTTATTACAGGATTAAAAACGAATCGATGCTAAAAAGCATCACAAACCGGCTTCATGACGAACTGGAGTGGCGCCTGGTTTTCAATAACAAAGAAAAATATCAGCAGCAGTTCAACACACCGTTACAAAACGTACTTCGCGTAAGTCACCTGGAGCAAAAGGTGGATAGTATATTAAATTCCAGATCATACAAGGTTGGAAATTTCATGCTAAAACCGCTTTCTATGTTAAAAAACCTTTTTAAAAAGTGAAATAAGAATGATAGCCTTCACTATTTGTTCAAATAACTATTTAGCCCACGCAAAAACATTAGGCGATTCATTTTTACAGTATCATCCGGGTTCAAAATTTATAATTGGATTAGTTGATAAATTTAACGCTCAATTAGACAATTCGTTGTTTTCTGACTTTGAACTTATCCCTGTCGACAGCTTAAACATTCCGGAGTTTGATTCATTGAATTTAAAATACAATATCACTGAACTAAATACGGCGGTAAAACCCAGCTACTTCCATTATATATTCAAAAAATACAGCCCTCAAAAACTACTTTATATTGATCCTGATATACTTATTCAAAGTTCACTCACTGAAGTATCAGATATCCTCGAATCAAAAAACATTGTCATAACCCCTCATATTTTGTCACCAATTGATGATGATTATGCTCCTACAGATTACCATACCTTAAGGGGCGGAGTTTTCAACCTGGGTTTTATCGCTCTAAGTAATTATTCAAAAGTTAAAGACTTTTTAGATTGGTGGCATCAACGGGTAATAAAATATGGGTTTTCAGATTTTGGAAGAAGTATGTTTTATGACCAGTTATGGATAAATTTTGTGCCCTGTTTTTATGATAACTTCCATATACTAAAACACCCGGGTTATAACGTTGCTAACTGGAATCTGCACGAGCGCCAGCTTTCAAAAAGTATTGATCAAACGTTTATGATAAATAATGAATATCCGCTAAGGTTTTTCCACTTCAGCAGTTATAATTATTACAAACCCCATATAATATGCTCCTACCTTACAAGGTATAGTTTTACTTCAAGGCCCGATTTGCTCCCTTTGTTCAACCTATATTACAGCTTGTTAAAAAAAAACAATATCGAAGTTATCAGTAAGTCTGCCGTTTATTATTATCCCGGCTTAAACGGGTTAACTGATTCAAAACCCGTTGCAAAAAGGTCATTGATACTTAAGGTTTTTTCAAGGGTCAAACGATCTGTCAAGGTTTTAATAACCGGCCATGACTAAAGATCAATGCATTGTTGTTATACCCATTCATAGCTCAAAACCATCTGCTTATGAAATAATTTCCTTTAGGCAATGCTTTAAAATATTAGGGAATCATCCCATTAAAGTTATTGCTCCTCGTCATTTAGATATTACGGAGTACAAAAAAGCAGTTCCCGATTTTGAGGTCATTTTTATCTCTCCTTCCTGGCTCGCCAGTTTAAAAACTTATAATAAATTAAAATACAGCAGGTATTTTTACAACCTCTTTAATCAATATGATTTCATTTTAACTTATGAGCTTGATGCATTTGTTTTTTTTGATCGGCTAAATGAATGGTGCAATAAAAACTATGACTACATAGGTGCTCCCTGGTTTGAAGGATTTGATAAGCCACATAGTGAAAATAAAATAACCGGCGTAGGAAATTCGGGATTTTCACTCAGGAAAACAAAGACCATGCAAAAGGTATTAAAAACTTTTTATTACAAAAATCCGAAGGAATACAATACAGGGAACAGAAATAAAATTATAGCTATTATAAAATACCCCTATCGCAAGTTAATGAACATGCTTTGGCACGAGAATTACACTTTACAGTACAATTATGATGGATGTTCTGAAGACAGGTTATTTTGTGTGGACGTTGCAAAACAATTCCCTTTACATATTGCACCAATTGATGAAGCCATAAAATTTTCATTTGAAGTAAATCCCGACCGGCTTTTTAAGATCAATAAAAATAATTTACCTATGGGTTGCCACGCATGGTGGAAATATAACTTTGATTTTTGGAAGCCATTTATTCAAGACCAGGGTTACCATTGGTAATAAAAACATATAGCGAAAAACCTGACGTCCATGTTATCATTTTCAGATCTGAAAAAGAATTTAAAAAAAGAGACCACCGGTTTAAAACATCTTAAAATTGCTTTATTAGCCGATACTGCCTCTCAATTCATCCACACAGCAATAAAAGGCTATGGAATTGAATTAGGTTTAGATCTGAATATTTATGAAGCTGATTATGACCAGATAGAACAGCAGGTGTATGACCCTGCATCTGATTTGTATGCTTTTGCACCTGCTTATGTTATTATTATCCGCTCAACAGAGCATCTGCTTAACAAATTTTATAAACAAGACGACAGGCCAGGCTTTTACAACAATATTTTATCGGAAACGGGAAATATATACCAACACCTAACCGAAAAATTATCGGCCAAGGTGGTAATCAACACCTATGTCGAAATTAATGACCAGGTGTTTGGTAGCTATGCTTCAAAAACAACTACTTCATTTTTATACCAGCTCAGAAAAATAAATATCGGGCTGATGGATATCTCCCGCGAAAATAAAGATCTCCATATCACTGATCTCGCATCCCTGTCATCCGTTAAAGGTTATGACCACACCTTTGATCCCAAAATGTATATCAGTGCCGACATGGTTTTCAGCATTGATTTCCTTCCGCTTATTGCTCAAAACATTATTCAGATAATCGGCTCAACACTCGGAAATTCAAAAAAATGTTTGATCCTTGACCTTGATAACACTGTTTGGGGGGGGATAATTGGCGATGATGGTATGGAAGGCATACAGATTGGTAATTTAGGCATTGGCAAAGCCTTCACTCAACTGCAGCTGTGGTGCAGAGAATTAAAAAACAGGGGAATAATATTAGCAGTTTGCAGTAAAAACACCGAACATATAGCAAAAGAGCCGTTTGCTGATCACCCCGATATGATACTTACTTTAGATGATATCACTGTTTTTGTGGCCAATTGGGAAAACAAGGTTGATAACATCAGGTACATTCAGCAAATATTAAATATAGGGTTTGACGCGATGGTTTTTTTAGATGATAATCCATTTGAAAGAGAAATGCTCAGGTTTGCGATCCCAGATTTAACCGTACCAGAACTGCCCGCCGATCCGGCCGACTATCTCCTGTTTCTGCGTTCATTAAATTTATTCGATACGGCATCTTATACCGAAGATGATAAACACCGTACAACACAATACCAGCAGGAGGCCAAACGTAGCATTTTACAAAAGTCGTTTAACAACGAACAGGATTATTTAAAAAGCCTTAACATGCTGTCAAAGGTTGATAGTTTTGATAAGTTTAGCATCCCGCGTGTTGCCCAGTTAACACTTCGTTCTAATCAGTTTAATTTAAGGACCATCCGCTATACTGAAACTGCTATCGCTGCCATAAGTAGTTCTGACGAGTATTTTACGCTTCATTTTACCCTGGAGGATAAACTTGGCGACCATGGCTTAATAGCTGTGGTCATCCTAAAAAAACAAGACATATCAACCCTGTTTATTGATACCTGGATCATGAGTTGCAGGGTACTAAAAAGAGGTATGGAAAACTTTACGCTCAATCATATCATAAAAATTGCGCGCTCATCCGGTTTTGCAAAAATCATGGGCGAGTATATCCCTACGGCCAAGAACGGACTCGTGAAAGACCACTATAAAAACCTGGGCTTTACACCCGTTGGCGAAACCTGGGAATTGCAGGTTGACGGGCTTATTGAAAAAGAAAATTTTATTCAGCAGAAACGATAATATGGATACCGACGAAATAATACAGCAAGTAAACGATATTTTTAAGGATGTGCTTGACAATGATGATATCAAACTAACGGAAGGTACCACAGCCAATGATGTTGATGAATGGGATTCATTGAACCATATTCAATTAATTGTAGCTATTGAAAAACACTTTAAGGTACGCTTCACTACAAGCGAAATTTATAAATGGAAAAACATCGGCGACATGTGTAATATGATAGCGTCTAAAACACAACTGTAACCACCCTAATCCTAAACCCATTTAATGCTGTTTAATTCGCTTCTTTTTTTACTCTTTTTCCTGATAGTTACCCCTGCCTATTATTTAATGCCGCCCAAAATTCGGTGGGCCTGGCTTTTGGCGGCAAGCTGTTACTTCTATATGTACTTTAAGCCCGAGTACATCCTGATCATCTTTTTTACCATTATTGTTGATTATTGCGCAGGCATCCTTATTGAACGCTCGCAGGGCCGGCGCAGGAAGCTGTATCTGGTGCTAAGCTTGGTGGCTAATATTGGAGTACTGGCGTTTTTTAAATACTTTAATTTTCTGGCGCAAAACGTCAACTTTTTTACTTCATCATTTAGGGCACCGGAGCTTCCGCTGTTAAATTTTATTTTACCCATTGGTCTGTCATTTCACACGTTTCAGGCTATGAGCTATACCATTGAGGTATACCGGGGTAACCAAAAGGCCGAAAAACATTTTGGCCTATATTCATTGTATGTAATGTTTTATCCGCAAATGGTAGCCGGGCCTATTGAACGCCCGCAACATATACTCCCCCAATTGCACCGCATCAATTTATATAGCAACAAAAACCTGGTAACCGGTATATTTTTAATAAGCATAGGGCTGTTTAAAAAAGTAGTGATTGCCGATCGTTTGGGCCTGTATGTCGACCCTTTATTTGCAAATCCTCACGCGCATTCAGCCTTAGACCTTATTCTCGGCATATTCTTCTTCGCGTTTCAGATCTATTGCGATTTTAGCGGCTACTCCGATATCGCTGTCGGCGCCGCCCTTACATTAGGTATTGAACTGATGAAAAATTTCAATTTCCCATTCAGCAGTACCTCCATATCTGAATACTGGCGACGATGGCATATTTCTTTATCTACCTGGCTTAATGACTATTTATTTACCCCCATACTGATCAGTAAAAGAGACTGGGGAAAAGGTGCTGTTTACTTTGCCCTTTTTGTAACTTTTTTTGTAAGCGGCCTTTGGCATGGCGCCGGCTGGACATTTGTGATCTGGGGGCTTTTACATGCCCTGGCCATATCGTATGAGTTATATACTAAAAAATTCCGCAGCAAAATTTCAAAAAAAATCCCAGCTGCTATATACAATCGGCTCAGTGTTATTTTTACTTTTTTATACCTGCTTTTTTCATGGATATTTTTCAGGGCACACTCAATCCATGACGCTTTCTTTATCATTACTAAAATATCTGCCTTAAATAACCTCATGTACACCGCGGGGCGGCTAATGAATGTTAAAGAAATTTATTACTGCATCTGCATCATAATTATACTCATGGCTGGCGAAAGACAGTTGTATAAAATTGCCGATATGACCATTGGTAAAAAAGTGCTCGCATCCGTTACTCTATTCATATTATGCTACTTTTTAGGCGTGTTTAATGAAGCTCAGTTTATTTATTTTCAGTTTTAATGCGTAAAATACTGGCCATACTCATCATTATTATAAGCTCGTTGGTTTTATTAACTGCCATGAACCAGGGCTTTATAAATAAAGTTAAGCAGGATCGCTATTTTGAACATTTAACACCACAAGATGCTTCTTCACAATCATCATATCAGCAGATCTTTATCCGGTCAGACCGGTGGGGTTACGGTGACCTGTATGGTATATGTTATTTACCACAATACAGGCTCAAGCTGATCCCGTTCAGGACGTACAATGACAGATCCGATAGCGCGGCGAGCACAACTAACCGCGTGTTATATATTATTGGCGATAGCTTTACAGCGGATAAATTACTCAACCAGGCATTTACAGGTTTTGATAAAGTGATATTTCTCGATCGCCGGTTTCCGTTTGGCCCTATCCAATTGGATACCACAAAAGAAAATTTCCTGATAATGGAATTTTCAGAATTAAATGTCAGCGCCTATTCCTCAAAAAACTCCACCGAAATATTATCCGCTGGCGTAGCTACTGCTACTGTTAAACCGGTATCGCTTTTTAGCCGGCTGGGTAATATCATCTTCAATAAAGAACTAAGCAGGAATATCGAGCTGTTGCTTTTCGATGATAAAATTTTCACGCCAGTAAAAGAGTTTAAGGCATGGGTTAATTATAATTTTTTAATGCGGCTGCCTAAAGAAGTAGCTGTAAGTACAGATAAAAACCGGCTGTTATTAAATACAACTGTTGATATCAATTCTCCTCAATCTGTTTTCAGGCCATGGTCTGATACCGCGGTTAATGAGTTAACTCATGACCTCGCTGCAGATCAGGAACGTTATCTTTCAATGGGATTTAAAAAGGTGTTCCTTTCGCTTATTCCCAACGCTGTTTCTGTTTATGATAGTAAACGGGCAACTTACAACCATTTGTTGGAGCGTGTTGAAACAAAAACCAGTTTACCGGTAATATCAGTTTACAACATTTTTAAAGCAGATAAAAGAAATTTGTACTCGCGTAGTGATGCCCACTGGAATACACTCGGGTTTGAAATATGGGTTAATGAAACCAATAAGGTTTTAAAAGCGAATTTAAATTGACGCCTTTTTTTTCCATCATCATACCATTATATAACAGCGGCAATACGCTTATCACTTGCCTTGACAGCATAATTAGCCAAACGTATAAAAACTATGAGCTTGTTTTAATTGACGGTGCCTCATCAGACAATACCCTGCAGCTCATTAATAACTTCAGGAGCCTGCACAATGATATGAGCATCCAGCTGCTTTCAGAACCCGACGGCGGCATTTACGAGGCCATGAACAAGGGGATAGATCTGGCCAAAGGTGATTGGCTTTATTTTATGGGAAGCGATGATAGTTTTTATTCTCCTGATGTTTTAAACCAGGTTTCAACCGATATTGAAAATGAGTCTGTCGACCTTGTATATGGCAATGTAGAAGGGGTTGATTCGCACACCAGGTATGTTTATGATACCATTGATAAAGTACTATCGCAGGGCATTCACCACCAAAGTGTGTTTTATAAAAAGCAACTATTCAACACTATTGGCAAATACGACATCGGATTTAAAGTAGCCGCTGATTATCATTTTACCCTTAAAGTATTTTTTAACAATAGCTTTAAAACAAAATATACCGATATCGATATTGCCCACTATGGCGAAACCGGCTTAAGTTCAACTACATATGACTATAAGTTTTTTAGCTATCACTATAAATTTTTGGTCATGAACAACGGGATAGATAAAATTGACAACAAACAAAAATGCTTGGATACATCAATTTACTGCTGCCTTTACCTGGCCCGGCAAAAAAAAGATCTGGGCTTTGCCTGGCGTAATCTCCTGTTTTACATTACAGCATCAAACGGCCTGAGCTTAAAATTCAGGATAAAAACCTTTTTAAGGATGGTGTATTGGGGCTTAAAACCATCTGCATAAATATCATTCAACCATCAAATTTAATTGCAAAGAATAAAATACATTGACGCGTTACGAGGGATAGCCATTATGCTGGTGGTATTGCACCATTCGCACCCATATTTTGCAGGTATAAATAATTTTAAGTTGCCGGCTTTTTTTGATTTCATTCTACAAAATGGCGATAAAGGGGTAACACTATTTTTTTTAATGAGTGCTTATACGCTTTGTCTTTCGCTTGACAGGAAAAAGGAAACCGAAATTAGCCCGGTACGCAATTATTTTTTACGCCGGGTCTTCCGGATAGTACCGCTTTATTACTTCACCATTATACTGATATTGCTTGTCCGCATAAACTCTCCGTCGCTTAATTCAATAACAGCCAATGTACTTTTTATACACGGGTTAAGCCCAAACTGGATCAACTCAACTGTACCCGGGGGATGGTCGGTTGGTATCGAGGTACTTTTTTACCTGGTATTTCCATTCATGTTCTTCAGGATACAATCTGTGCCTAAAGCCATAAATGTTACGCTATTGTTTATGCTTATAGCCAAAGTGGTAACCAGCCTGATGTTTAAAAACCCTCCTATTGCTGACGGCATTTTATGGGGCGTTTTCACCTATGAGAACATAGTATCGCAGCTGCCTGTATTTTTAACAGGCATATGCCTGTATCTTTTTTCCAAACATAAACAGAGCGAAAACGAGCAGCCCGCGTTGTATAAAAGCTATTGCCTTGTGGGGCTTTTAGTGATCTTCCATTTGGCAGGCGGCAACATATTAAAGGATCATTACCTGTTTGCCATAGCTTTTGGTTTGCTGGCTTATGGTTTATCCGGATACCCATCTCCTGTTCTGGTGAATAAATTTACCGTTTGGATAGGTAAACTGAGCTATAGTATTTATCTAACCCATTTAATAATATCGCATTTACTGGTTAAATACCATTTAAACCATTACAGCGCCAATGCATCGGCAGAGGTGCTTATCAGGTTCATGATCATCCTTTCAATAAGCGTTTGCATATCATGGGTTACCTATACGTTGATCGAAGTACCTTTTCAAAACATGGGCAAACGACTGATTAAAAAATTAGAGGTTAAATCAAAGGCGCAGTTGACCAAAGTAACCCTATAAATCCATTGATCACTTTTATCAAAACAATAACCGCTACGCTTTATAAGATCTATAAATATGGCGTTCCGGCTTACATTTTATCTTTTGGTGATTCATTGGGCGACAACCTGTTGCTTACTGTTTTAGCCAAAGAACTTTATGAAAAAGGACATAAAAATATCTGGATAAAATGCGACCGGCATGCGCTGTTTGAACATAACCCTTATGTAAAGCTCGTTATGCCTTATCAAACTTTATTATCAGGCACTATTTTAAATGCTTTTAAAGTACAAACAGCATATCCCCGTTATACCGTTTATCATCAGGAAACTGACGGTGATGAGATACCCAACAAACATATCATGTTAAAAATGGCCGATGCGGTAAACTTAAAGGGCGCTATAGCCAATAAGCCGGTTATTAAACTGAATGAACATGAAAAACTAAAAGGTAAACTGGCAAAAAATCAAATAGTTATTTCCACCTCAAGTACCGGGGCGCAATTCCCCATGACTAACAAAGAATGGGCTATTGAAAAATATCAGCAGATAGTTAATACATTCGGCAATGCGTACACCTTTATTCAATTAGGTTCAGCCGCCGACGCGCCGCTTGAGGGTGTAATGGATATGCGCGGAAAAACATCATTAAGGGAGAGCGCGGCAATACTAAGTAATTCCGCGCTGATGATATCGCATGTTGGGTTCATGATGCACCTGGCAAGGGCCGTTGATTGCCGCTCGGTTATAATTTACGGAGGCCGCGAAAAGCCGGAGCAATCTGGTTACACGTGTTTCGAAAATCTGTACTCGGCAGTTGAATGCTCGCCGTGCTGGCTGCACAACAAATGCGATCATGACAAAAAGTGCATGCGGCTTATAACAGCAGATATGGCAGAAAATGCTGTTTTAAGGCAACTGGGATTAACATATAAACCGCTAACCGTTGATATATTGTATAATGATTAGCCTTTCAGTGATCATTCCAACATATAACCCCGATGCCGAAAGGTTTAATAAAACATTGAATGGGTTAAAAGAGCAAACCTTAAGCTTTAACCACTGGGAGCTTATTGTTGTTGACAACAATTCATCGTCGGGCTTTTCTTCTCAGGTGGATATTGCCTGGCAACCTAACAGTAATATTGTTCATGAACCCAAACAAGGCCTAACCTTTGCCCGTTTAAAAGGCTTTGCAGAAGCCCGGGGAGCAATCATTGTCATTGTTGATGATGATAATATTTTAGCCGCTGATTACCTTGAACAGGTATTGCATATTTTTAATAAGGAGTCCAAATTGGGTGCGGTGGGAGGCAAGTCAATACCACTTTTTGAAACCGCGCCGCCTGAATGGTTAAGCACTTTTTACAGCAATTTGGCCTTGCGCGATTTAGGCGATGAAGTTATAATGGAGGGCTGGTCAAATAAATATCCCCAAAGCGCCCCCATAGGTGCTGGGATGGCCCTGCGGAAAACAGCGCTTAAAACTTACATGGATAAAGCATTGGTGGGCAAAGTTAAAACCACCGACCGCACAGCCCTCTCATTAAGCTCCGGCGGTGATAACGATATGGTGATAGAGGTGTTAAAAGCAGGATGGCTGGTTGCTTATCATCCGGCGCTTACATTACAGCATGTTATACCTGCCAAACGTATGGAAACCGGATATATGGCACAATTGGTAAATAACACCAATAGATCATGGGTACAGGTGCTGGATAGTCACGGCATCAATCCCTGGAATAAAATCGCGCGCTGGACGGTTCCTCTAAGAAAAATAAAGGCCTGGTTTACTTATAAAGCGTGGAAGAACAAGGTAAATTTTATTCGCTGGCAAGGAGCCTGCGGAACGTTTGAAGGATTAGCCGATAGCTTATAATTGTTACAATCCATTATAAATCTTCTTTACCGGTATCCTAAAGCACAGGTCAAAAAACTTCGTCGTTTTGGCGGCCTCTTTAATTATTACCTGATGATGAAAGGGCAAAAACAAATGAAAAGCTCGTCCCTGAAACTTAAACCGGTGATCTCGCATCCTCAGGGCTTACCCATTTATTTTTTAACAGGTAAAAAATATCTGCACCAAACACTATTTTGCATCCAGTCATTAACTAAAGCTACTTCAAAACCATTCCGTTTTGTTTTAGTGGATGATGGCACCTTTGACGTTAAATTAATTGAACATATAAACCGGCTATTGCCCGGCGTAAAAGTGATCGATACCTCGACTATAAACAAGAACCTCGAAGAAAAACTGCCTAAAGCGACTTTTAAACAACTGCATCAAAAAAGGGCCGTCTATCCGCATATTAAAAAACTAACCGATATACATACCATAACCGAAGATCCCTGGAAGCTGGTACTTGATTCTGATATGTTATTTTGGAATGAACCCACAAAGATCATTAACTGGTTGATGGATCCGGATACCCCCCTGCATATGGTGGACTGTGAGCAATCCTATGGCTATTCAATTCCATTGATGGAGAGTTTATGCTGCACAGCAGTAAAACCACTGGTTAATGTTGGCGCCATAGGATTAAACAGCAACCATATAAACTGGCACAACATTCAGCACTGGGTTAAATTGTTAGAAGAAAAAGAGGGTACTTCTTATTACCTAGAACAGGCTATCACAGCCATGCTGATAGGCGATGCAAACACCGTAGAATTAGATAGCAGCCAATATATTGTTGCCCCGGATAAAACAACAATAAAACAGAAAAACGGCATTTTACACCACTATGTTGATTTGTCAAAAGAAGGATATTACAAAACGGCATGGGAAAGCCTCATTTAATGGATAAGCAACCATTGGTATCCATTATCATCCCGGTATATAATACGGAAAAATACCTGGCCGGTAGTATTACATCTGCGGTAAGCCAAACGTGGCCAAATAAAGAGATCATCGTAGTTGACGATGGTTCAACCGATCAGTCGCTAAAGGTTGCAAAAGGTTTTGCAAGTGATGCAGTGAGCGTTTTTTCCTGTGAAAACAAAGGTGCAAGCGCAGCCAGAAATTTTGGCTTGCACCTGGCCAAAGGTGACTATATACAATTTTTAGATGCCGACGACCTGCTAAGCCATGATAAAATTGAAAAACAGTTGCACGCTTTAAAAAATGATTTAAATAGCATAGCAGTATGCAGCACAACTCATTTTTTCGATGGCGAACCACATACCGCATCTGCCCCCTCATCTTATGAGGAGGGGTTCATTAATACAACAAATGATCCGGTTGATTTTTTGATCCGCCTGTATGGTGGTTATGACTTTAAGGCTTCAATGGTACAAACCAATGCCTGGCTAATTCCTAAAAAACTAATAGATGCTGCAGGTCCCTGGAATGAAAACTTAACCCTTGATGACGATGGCGAGTTTTTTGCCAGGGTAATACTGGCCGCAAAAAGAATTGTAAAAACCGAAGGCATAAACTTTTACAGAAAGTTCACCACTTTTAAAAACCTGTCGTCGCAAAAAAACAGGCGGGCTTTGGAAAGCGCCGTAACATCTGCTTTACTAAAAAAAAAGTACCTTTTAAAAAGCAGCACAAGCCAGGCTGCCAAAAAAGCAGCATACCTTCAACTAACCGACCTGAGTATAAAGTGCTATTTACAGGAACCCGAATTATATAAGTTACTCCAATATGAGCTGGGCACTTTGCCAAAATACAATTACAAACCTGTAATGGGTGGCCGGCTTATTAATCATATTGCCAACCTGTTTGGTTGGAAAACCGCCAAAGCCGTTCAAATACTTTATCGTAAACGTCCCGGCCGCTCGGGCTTGGTTCATGAATGAGTAAAACCATTTGCATAGTTACCCAATCACATCTTTGCCGAAACCCCAGGGTTTTAAAAGAAGCCATTGCACTTTCAAAGGCCGGTTACAGCATAACCATATTAACAGCCATATATTCAGATAAATTATTGCAGGAAGACCTGGAACTGTTGAACCATACCACTATCCGGCTTCATTTTTATAGCGATTTAAGCAAAGGCGGCTTCAATTCATTTATGTCCAGGCTTATCAGAAAGTTATCGGTTTTGTTAAAAACCAAATTAAATATGGAAAGCAGGCACAGCCTGGGATATAACGCCATCGGCTTAAAAAAACATATTAAAAACCACCGGGCCCACCTGTATATCATGCACCAGGAGCTGGCTACCGTTATTGGCAGCCAAATGACCGAAAAGTACAAGGTTGCCTTTGATTTGGAGGACTGGTATTCTGAAGATCTTTTACCCGGTGCCCGCAAAGCAAGGCCTGCTAAGCTATTAAAACAAGCCGAAAAAACAGCCATTGAAAAAAGCGCATGCTGCTATACCACCTCAAAGGCAATGGCAAAAGGTTTAAAAACATACTATAAAACAGGTAATGAACCGGCAGTTATTTATAACTCATTTGATCTCATTAAAAATACTGATGGGTCTGTTCAGCATCACGACCGCCCACGTTTATATTGGTTTTCACAAACTATCGGTGAGGGCCGGGGCCTGGAGTTTTTTATAAATTGCCTTTCAAAAAGCGATTGCAGCTGGGAGCTTAACCTGCGGGGTGACATTTCTGAAACGTATAGCGAACATCTGAACAAACTGATGTCGCCTAAAAACCAACTGGTTTTATTGCCAATGCAAAACAATACGGAACTGATAGAAGGCATTCCCTATTATGACATCGGTCTTGCTCTTGAGCCCAATGATCCGCCTAATAAAAACCTCACCATATCAAACAAACTCTTTCATTGTATGGCTGCGGGTTTGCCGGTAATTGCCTCTTATACCGAGGGCCAGGCAGAGATAGGTCTTGAAAACCCAGAGATCATTTTCCTGTATAAACAAAACGATGAACGGGCCCTGGTTGATATATTAAACAACTTAGGCGGCAAATTTGCCCGGAATGAACTGAATCAACTGAGAACTGAGGTTGTAAAAGCTTACCAATTAAAATATTCCTGGGAAATCGAATCAAAAAAATTAGTGCAACTCATACATAACGCGCTTGAACAATAAGGTTAGCTTACAAATAAACCTTGCCCCCGGTGATTATCCGCATGCCCGGCATATTCTGCCCCATCAGCTTAAAACATTAACCGGCCAGGTTGATGAAGTTATTTTAACATTGGATACAAGGCCCGGCAAAGGCAGGTTCTCGGAAGGATGGAATAAGTATGCAGCACTTTTAAACGAGTACCTGCATCAAGAAATTGAGCCATCTTTTAACGTTAAAATCATTCCGGTTGATTATTCAGCTACTGTACGAACCAAAATTGCCCGCTATTTCTTCGGCACTGATCACATGCCCGAAAAGGATTTCAGGGGCGGGCCCTTTTACGCCTACTTTTTTGGGTTATTTTCGGCTACTCACAACCTGGTATTTCACCTCGACTCGGATATGTTTTTAGGCGGCGGCAGTAAAACCTGGGTGCAGGAAGCCTGCGACTTTTTCCAAAATGATCCGTCATGCCTCATTATTTCCCCGCTTCCCGGTCCGCCGCAGCCTGATGGTAAACTCATTGATCAACTGGTTATAAATAAATTGAACAACCACACTTACCAGCTTGATGGCATGAGCACGCGCGTTTTTATGATAAATAAAGCGCTTTTTAAGGATCATAAATTAACGTTTGTTAAACCAGCCGCACGCAGTCAGCTCAAAGCAATGGTTCAGGGAAACCCCAATGCTGATCTGCCCGAACACCTCATCCTGTCGTTCATGAAGAAACATCATTTTAAAAGGATCGATTTTTTAGGCACAGCTACCGGTCTTTGGTCATTGCACCCGCCCTATCGTACCACAGGATTTTATAAAAAGCTGCCGGAGTTGATAAAACAGGTGGAAACTAATGATTTGCCGGTAGCTCAACAAGGGTTTTATGATATTATAGACGAAGTTTGCGACTGGACAGAAGCCCGGGAAAAAATCGCCGCCAACCGTTGGTGGAAAACTCTTTTTAAATAACTATTGAAAAATGTCCTGATCATATCGCCTTACTTCCCACCTGTAAATGCTGCCGATATGCAGCGGGTACGCATGAGCCTGCCCTATTTTACCGACTATGGATGGAATGCCGAAATAGTGACCGTGGATGAACAATATACCGATATGAACACAGATGCTTTACTGCTGCAGAGCATTCCGGCAGCTGTGAAAATACATCGGGTTAAGGCGTTTAAAAAACAATGGACCTCAAAATTTGGTCTTGGCAGTATTGCGCTGCGGTCACTTTGGTTTTATCGTAAAAAGGTTAACCAGTTATTAAAAAGCGGCAAATTTGATTTGATTTACTTTTCAACCACGCAATTCCCGGTTTGTATTTTAGGCGCGTATTGGAAAAAACGGTTTGGTATCCCCTACGTGATCGATATGCAGGATCCCTGGCATTCCAACTATTATCAGGATAAACCCCGTGCTGAGCAACCGCCTAAATATTGGTTCTCCTATCGCTTAAATAAATACCTGGAACCCATCGCCATGAAAAGCGCGGATGGCCTTATCAGCGTTTCTGCTGACTATATTCATGATCTCAAAACCAGGTACCCGGCAATTAAAAATATCCCTGCCGCTACGGTTACCTTTAGCTCGTTTGAACCCGATTTACAGATTGCCGCCAGCAACAGTCAAAATTTTGAGGGCTTGCTCAACCCTAATTTCACCAATATAGTTTATGTAGGCCGCGGCGGGGCAGATATGAGCAAGGCAATTATCCCGCTTTTTAAAACACTTAAACAGGGGTTGGTTGATAACAGCTATGCTATTGAACGGTTAAAGTTTTACTTTATTGGTACCAGTTATGCCCCCGCGGGTTTAGGCAAGCCCACCATACGTCCGCTTGCCGAACAATATGGTGTGGCAGGGCATGTTATTGAAATTACCGACCGTATAAGCTATTACCATACCCTGCTCACTTTACAGCAAGCCGACGCCTTTTTTATACCCGGTTCTGACGACCCTAAGTATACCGCATCAAAGATTTATACTTACCTGCTAATTCAGAAGCCTATGCTGGCTATTTTTAACAAAGACAGTTCGGCAATTGCCATATTAAAAGAGTATGGCGTAAAGCACGTGTATGATTATGAAAAAATAACGGAAGCAGCTGTTAACAACTTTTTTTCGGAATTAAATAGCGCTCAGCTTAAACCGCAAACATATAACACAGCGGCAATCCATAAGTACTCGGCACAACAAATGACCGTGAATCAATGCGAGCTTTTTAACCAGGTAGTTAAATGATGGGCCATTTACTTTTTTTATGCGCTTAGCCATTATAACCACGCATCCTATACAATATTACGCGCCGGTTTTTAAGCTGTTAAATGAACAGCCGGGTGTCAGTATCAGGGTATTTTATACCTGGGGCGAAAAAGCTAAAGACAAGTTTGATCCCGGTTTTGGAAAAAATATCAACTGGGATGTTCCATTGCTACAGGGGTACGATTATGAATGGGTAAAAAATACGTCTGCTGATCCGGGTACGCATCATTTCAGTGGGGTTGTTAATCCCGAACTAATTGATTGCATTAACCTTTGGCAACCCAATGCCCTGCTTGTTTTTGGGTGGGCTTTTCAAAGCCATTTTAAGGTGATGCGTTATTATAAAAACAAGCTGCCGGTTTATTTCAGGGGCGATTCAACCCTGCTTGATGTACCAAATGGGATCAAATCATTTTTACGATCTGTTTTGTTGAGATGGGTTTATCGCCACATTGACTATGCTTTTTATGTTGGCACCAATAATAAAGCCTATTTCAAAAAACACGGACTGGCGGATGAGCACCTAACCTTTGCGCCGCATGCCGTTGATAACAACCGCTTTGCCGCCAAAAATAACGATGAAGCTTTAAAATTAAGACAAAGCTTAGGCATTGCGGACGGTGATGTCCTGGTGCTATTTGCCGGTAAGTTTGAAGAGAAAAAATCGCCGATGATACTGCTGAATGCGTTTTTAACCTTAAGCGAGCCCGGCATACATTTATTGTTTGTTGGCGATGGCATCCTGGAAACTCCGTTAAAGACCCAGGCCAGTGCCGGGAAAAACATCCATTTCATGAGTTTTCAAAATCAGTTAGCAATGCCTGCAATTTATCAGGCTTGTGATTTATTTTGTTTGCCCTCAAAAGGGCCGGGTGAAACATGGGGGCTTGCCGTAAATGAGGCTATGGCGGCGGGAAGGCCTGTATTGGTATCAAACAAGGTGGGCTGTGCTGTCGATCTGGTAATACCTGGTTTTACCGGTGATGTTTTTGATTCAGAAAATTTATCGGATATTACCAAAAAACTAAGGGTGCTTATCAATGACAGGCCCCAATTAAAAACCTTAGGCATTAATGCAAAAAAACAAATAGCCTGCTGGAACTTTGACGTGCAAGTTGCTGCTATAATAAACAGACTAAAGACCATCAATGCAAACTGACCAGCCTCCTTTAGAGCGTTTTATAGTACTATTTTTACCCTGGGCACTTTCCCTTCTATTGAGTGGCGACCCGGTGCTTTCCTATTTTATAGCCTGGTTGGGTTCGTTCCTTATATTTGTTTTAACCTTGAGCGGGTGGGTTAAACCCATTCCTGCAGACAGAGGCGTAGCCGAGCAATTAATGCGGCCAATTTTTTTGGTGCAGATAATTTTTGCCGGGTATATGGCTTGTACATCCATATTTTACTTTATGGATGTAATGGGCTATGAAGACTTTGTAAAAACAAGTTACACGCTTGTTGATCAGGAAAAGCTGCAGCTCACCGCGCAGTGCCAGCGTTATTATTGCTTAGCCCACGCGGCCCTTGCTTTAGGCATCCTGGTTTTTATGGATTATCCGGTTAAAAAGCGGTATTATACCGAGATTGAGAAACTGGCCAACCTGTTGTTGGTATTTGCAGTGATCAGTTTTCCGGTTTCTATCCTGTTTTTAAAGATCCCCGGTTTATCACAATTTTACTACCAGTTAAATTCGCTTAGTTTTATAGCGGGCACATTGGCACTGGCATTTGCCATCCCGTTAAAAAAGCCGGGCAACACATTGATATGTCTTGGGTTTTATATGTTTAACTTTTATCAGTCGCTCATTTCAGGGTTTAAGGAGCCTATAATTATCAGCGTGCTGGTGCTTGGCGTTTTTTTGTATCCCAGCTATAAAAAACTAATTGCCTTTACTTTTGTCCCCATGCTGCTCCTGTTGTTTATACTTTTGCCCACCTACAACAGGGTTTTCAGACAAAATGCCTGGTCTGGCGATACTAATGCCGATGAGGCCGGCCAGCTGGCGTTAGAGGCCACATTAAATAATAACAATGAAGATGACGATTCAAACTGGGGCTTTTTAGTTAACCGGTTAAGCGAAATTGATATGTTTACCAAGTTTGTACAATCAACTCCGCAGCAGGTGGGCTACTATGGTTTTACCTTATTTAAGCAATCAGGAATGGCTATTATCCCGCGCGTATTCTGGCCGGGAAAACCCAGCACCGAAGATCTGATCATGGAACGGGTCTATGATGCAGGTGTAATTAACCGGCTGTCAAACGTTTCGGCAAAACCCGCTTTTGTGGTAGACGCCTACCTTTCGGGCGGTGCTGTGGGCATATTTTTATGCTTGTTTGCTTACGGCGCCATTGCCCAGCTAATAGCCCAAAAAGCAGAAACACTTTTCGGAGGGTATATTTTGGGTACCGCGCTTATTTTCAGCGGGTTATTTCAGGTATTTTGGCGGGGGCTCAGTTTCGAGTTTTTGATCAATTCCATTTTCTGGAGTTATTTTACCATGCTGGCCGTCCACAAAATATTAACATCGGCAAATATTTTAAAAGAGGTTTGAAAGTATTACAGGTTTCGGCAGCATATAAACCTGCCTACATATACGGGGGGCCAACAATGTCAGTTGCCATGCTTTGCGAACAATTGGTAAAAACCGGCTGCCCTGTTCATGTATACACAACTACCGCCAACGGCGTAAATGAACTTGATATATTGGCCGATGAACCTGTTAATATTGATGGCGTAACGGTAACCTATTTCAAACGCATTACTAAAGACCATACGCACTTTTCGCCAGCCCTGCTAAAAACAGTATGGAAAACCGCTAAAGAATATGATGCCGTTCATATCCATGCCTGGTGGAACCTGGTTTCCGTTTTTTCATGTCTTATAGCCTTATGGCATAAGGTACCTGTAATAGTTTCGGCAAGGGGCACTTTAAGCCCCTATTCCTTTAACAATAAAAACAGGGGCATCAAGTCTGTCATTCATAGTATATTGGGGAAACCATTGTTAAAAAGATGCCATTTTCATGTAACATCAAACAGGGAAAGCGAAGCGGTTAATACGTTTGGCGCTAAAAGTATTATCAATATACCAAATTTTGTAAAGCTACCGGCCCCTCGTCAATCAACGGAGAAACCCGTATCGGAAACTTTCAAACTGATCTTTTTTTCGCGGATAGAAGAAAAAAAAGGATTGGATATCCTGTTTCGTGCGCTCAGCACGGTTAAAGTTTCATTTCACCTTACTATTGCAGGTACCGGCAATGAGGACTATATTGACCACTTAAAATTATTAGCTATAACCTATAACATTCAGCATAAAATAACCTGGGCCGGTTTTGTAAACGAAACCAAATTTGAGCTCCTGCGCCAGCATCATCTTTTTGTACTGCCATCATACGACGAAAACTTCGGCAATGCGGTAATAGAAAGCCTGAGCGTTGGTACCGCGGTATTGGTAAGCGAAGGTGTTGGCTTAGCCGGTTATATCAGAAAAAATAATTTTGGTTGGGTATGCCAGCATGATCCGCAATCAATAAGCGATGCTATTGAAAATATAGCGCAGCATGAACAAAACCGTCTGCAACAGATAAGGAGCACAACCCCCACAGCCATACGCTGTGATTTTGATGAAGACGGTCTTACCAAACAATACCTTGACATGTATCAGCAAATTATATCAATATGAGTGCATACCAGGATTATGGATATACTGATAACAATGCCTGCCATGCGTTTAAATACACACTGCAGCCGCTGCTTTCCATGCTTAACCAAACAGATAACCGTTATATACTTGATTTAGGCTGCGGCAACGGTTATCTGGCAAACTATTTAATTGAACAGGGATATAACGCATACGGTACCGATGCATCTGAAAAAGGTATAGCTATTGCCGGCAGAACCAATCCGGGTCGTTTTTTTGTTCAGGATCTTTCATCAGATGCTTTGCCGCCACAATTGCAGGGTGTTCCGTTTGATACCATCATATCAACAGAGGTTATTGAGCATTTATATAACCCCGAAACATTTATTACCTTTTGCAGGCAACAGCTAAAACCCGGCGGACAGTTAATTATAACTACACCATACCACGGATATTTAAAAAATCTTTTACTAAGCATTTTTAACAAATGGGATACCCATATGGATCCACTCTGGACGGGAGGGCACATTAAACTATGGTCCAGAAAAACACTTACCGGCGCTTTAACTAAAGCAGGTTTTAGCGTTGTAGGTTTTAAAGGCTGCGGAAATATTCCTTATTGCTGGAAATCAATGATCATTAAATCAACCTTAAATTGAGCGCGACCTATTCTTTCATTATACTTACTTATAACGAAGAGCATCATTTGCCGCGTTTACTGGCATCAATTACGGGGTTAAACGCCCCGGTTTTTATACTTGATTCCGGCAGTACAGATCATACGGTCAGCATTGCTCAACAAGCCGGCGCTACCCTCCTGCAGCACACTTTTGAAAATCACCCCAAACAATGGGATTTCGCGCTGCGGAATTTTGATATCCAAACACCCTGGGTTATTTGCCTTGATGCCGACCAGGTGGTTACACCTGAACTTAAACAACTGCTTACAAATTTTAAGGACGAAGACCATCAGCATGTTAATGGCATTTACTTTAACCGGAAAAACTTCTTTAAAGGCAGGTGGATAAAGCATGGCGGGTATTATCCTTTTTATCTGCTTAAAATGTTCAGGTATAATGCCGGGTATTCAGACCTGAATGAAAACATGGATCACAGGTTTATCGTTCCCGGTAAAACCGTGATTTGGAAACAAGGTCATATTATTGAAGAAAATTTAAAGGAGAATAATATCTCCTTCTGGATAGACAAGCATAACCGTTACAGCGATCTGCTGGCGCGCGAAGAGGTTGAGCGGATGCAAAACCTACGGCAGCAAACGCTTAAACCTAACCTGCTGGGTTCGCCCGATGAACGTACGGCCTGGCTTAAACAATTGTGGTGGCAATTGCCACGGTATATACGCCCTTTTTTTTACTTTATATACCGTATGGTGTTCCAGCTTGGGGTGCTTGACGGCCGTACAGGCATAATTTTTCATTTTTTACAGGCCTTTTGGTTCAGGCTGATAGTAGATGTAAAAATTGACGAGATCATAAAAAGTAAACAGCTGCAGGCACAAACTGGGGCGCATCAAAATTCGGCGGTTAAATTTGTTTTGAGGTTCTTGCTGTTGTTTCTTGCCTTTTATTATTTCAACATTTTATTTTTTGGGCTCACCAGTCCCGGCAATCATTATAATGCGTTTTTAGCCAACCATTTAAACTACATACAGGCGCTCCGCTCACTTCTGCTTAGTTGCTGCAAACAATTGCTTAATTTAATGGGGTTTACAGCCATTACAAATCAAAATGACTTGCTTGTTGCCGGCCGGGGCGCTATCCGCCTGGTTTATTCCTGCCTGGGTTTTGGGCTCATCAGTTTTTTCGCGGCTTTTGTTATAGCTTACCCGGCATCATTAAAAGCCAGGATCGCTTTTATACTGGGAGGTATTGTTACCATTGAAGTTTTAAACATTCTACGGTTTATTTTATTGGTATTGTTTTGGAACAAAAAGGCCGGTAAAATAGTTGATCATCATACCATCTTCAACATCGTTCTTTACATACTGATCATGATAAGCCTTTACTTTTGGGTTAAACATAAAGACCGGGCCACTAATAAACATGCATAAAACCGACCTGTCCACCTATAACAATTATCCATTCCATCCGGGAGGAAACGCCTTGAAAAGATTTTTATGGTATTATTTAAATGCCATCTTTTTAAAAACCAGCACCATCCCATCCAGCAGGTTCAAAGTATTTTTATTGCGTTCATTCGGCGCAAAAATCGGTAAAAACGTAACCATAAAACCATGTGTAAATATAAAATACCCCTGGTTTTTAAGCATTGGCGATCAAACCTGGGTTGGCGAAAATGTATGGATAGACAGCCTGGTTAACATACACATAGGCGCGCACGTATGCCTGTCGCAGGGAGCGGTGCTGCTTACCGGCAGTCATAACTATAAAAGCACCGCTTTTAACCTGATAACTAAAGAGCTAACTTTGGAGGATGGAGTATGGATAGGCGCGGGCGCTATTGTAACCCCCGGGATAACCGCGGCAAGCCACGCGGTGCTTACCAGCGGATCGGTAGCCACACGCGACCTTGAACCTTATAGTGTTTACCAGGGTAACCCGGCCATAAAGGTTCGTGAACGCAACATCGACGTAATAGTTTAATGTGTTTAGCGGAGAGAAAAAATGTGTTATGCAGATGAGGGTGAGCGGTTTCTGGGCAACAACAAGTTTTTTTCCGATCAGCGTTAAACCATTCGACCGCAAACACGTTAGTTTAAAAAATTTCGATTAATTAGATATATGCCATTTAAAAAACCCGGTACCCATCAAATTATACTTGCCGTTTTAGCTACAATAGTAATAATACTGGGTGTAATGATCTTTATATATCCTGCATCCATTTTTCCTGACTCGTGCTGGGGTTTTCAGGTATTGCGCAAAATGCAGATGGGCGGAGGTTTCAACATGGCCGTAAAGCCCGATCCGTCTGATATCGCTAAAAATTATACCGAGTTTTTATCATGGTGGTCGCCGGGGCAATACCTGGTTCCTTATTTCTTCCAGTCGCTTTTCGGTATTAATATTGGTCAGTCGTCGGCGGTTACTTCAACCTTTTTTACCCTGCTGGGGATAGCCGGTTTTTATTCCTTTTTCCGCAAAGCGGGCTTTACCCCCGTCATCGCCGCTGTGAGCGTAGCGGTTATTGCCTGCCAGCAAGCCTTTGTTGTTCCCTATATTTTTTACAACGGCGGCGAGGTTTTAATTTTTGGTTTTGCGGGATGGTTCCTGTATGGCTGTGCAGCTATTGACAAAACCGGGTGGAAACTTGTCGTATTCCTGCTGCTTTCGGGCTGCTTTGGTTTTTTTTGTAAATCATCTTTTTTATGGATGTTCGGCGCGGGCTGCATTTATTTATGGCTCAAATTATCAATGGGGCAGCCCGATATTTGGGGCTGGATAAAAAAGGGATTCTGGATAGGTATACCAGCCATATTATCATTGGCTACGATATATGTTTTTTACCTGTCAAAAGGTCAAAACCCGGCATCAGAGGGCCTTGGCATAAAGTTAACATGGGAAACTTTTAGCTTTCCGCTGGCCTCGCCCGTGCTGGCAGGCTTTTCTGTTGATGATATAGTAAACGGTTTAATATATCATGATGATGCCGTTATGATTAACCGGTTCTGGTCCATAATCACCCTGCAGCTATCGGCAATACTGAGTATTTTACTGGTTATCAATATTGTACGCAGAATACCCGCGAAGAATTATACTTTGACGGTTATTGTTTTTTATTCGGTTTCGGTAGCATTTTTTAGCTATAACTTTTTACGCCAGGCCAATATATCATACGAAGCAAGGCACCTGCGCCTTATAGGCCTGTTGATAACTCCCGGCGTTGTGTACCTGGCAAGCAAAAGTAACCTTACCATGAGAGCGGCTTTTAGCTTTATTTGCCTGGCAACCGCTTTTTTAAGCTTTACTTATTTTGTGCTGGGCTTTCAGCAAAATAAAATTACTGCAAGAGGCAGCTCGGGCCTGGCGCAAATATTTATTGACCAGGCATCGCTAAACTATATTACCGACCTTGACCGGAAAACCAACAACGCTATTTTTGTATTTGTAAGCCCCGACCTGGGCCTGGAGATAAACCACAACCGTATTGTTACGTTGGACCCTATTGATGACGACATTGCCATTGATTACGACAGCTATGTACATCATGGCCACGCAGGGCCAATATTTATTTTACTTCCTGCGAGCTATATGGGCCCAAAATCAAACATTATACGAAAATGCTTTCCGGATTACACCGGGTTCAAGATGGAAATGCTAAGTAATGATTATGTGCTGTATTCGGCTAAGTGAGGTTACTTATTGATCTCGGTCCAAAGCAGGTCCTTTAAAGCATCAATATTTTTTTGCGCTACTGACGATATAAATACCGATGGAATACCAGCCGGCAGTTCTTTTTTCATTTCGGCCTGCAGTTCATCATCCAGCATATCTGATTTGGTAACGGCCAAAACGCGCGGTTTATGAGCCAGTTCGGGATTGTATTGCTTTAATTCGTTCAGCAATATATCATATTCTTCTTTTATCGTGCGGGTGGTATCGGCAGGCACCATGAACAGCAATACCGAGTTGCGCTCAATATGCCTTAAAAACCTAAACCCTAATCCTTTTCCCTGTGAGGCCCCTTCAATAATGCCCGGAATATCGGCCATTACAAACGAACGGTTATTGCGATATGACACGATACCCAGGTTGGGTACAATGGTAGTAAAAGCATAATCAGCTATTTCTGGCTTGGCCGCCGATACTACTGACAGCAAAGTTGATTTACCCGCATTGGGGAAACCTACCAAACCCACATCGGCCAGTATCTTTAGTTCCAGTACATTCCACTCTTCTTTACCTTCTTCGCCCGGCTGCGAAAAACGAGGGGTTTGCAGCGTTGGCGTTTTAAAATGCCAGTTTCCCAGCCCGCCGCGACCACCATCGGTTAATATTTTTGTTTCGCCGTCGTTGGTTATTTCAAACAGCACCTCACCTGTTTCCGCATTTTTGGCAATAGTGCCCAGCGGCACTTCCAATATCTCATCACGCCCGGTTTTACCGCTTCTGAGCGAGCTGCCGCCCGACTCTCCGTCGCCGGCAATTACATGTTTACGGAATTTAAGGTGTAACAGTGTCCACAGTTGCGCGTTACCTTTTACAATAACATGCCCGCCCCTGCCGCCATCGCCGCCGTCAGGACCGCCTTTGGCCGTAAATTTATCGCGGTGCAAATGGGTAGAGCCCGCCCCTCCGTGGCCAGAGCGGCAACAGATCTTCACATAATCAACAAAATTGGAACCCTGCGACATAATTTTTGATTTCAGACTTCGGATGTTCGATTTTGGATTTTTAGTTCGGGATACTCAAAATCCAAAGTTTTAATTCCGGAATCGAACATCCGAAATCCGAAACCCTCCAATAGTTAGTATGTTTCAATAACAGCATCAATAGCACCATATATCTGGTCAATTGAGCCTATACCGTTTATACTTTTAAACTTTTCCTGTTTTTTATAAAAACCGGCAACGGGGGCCGTTTTATCATTGTATTCTTTGATACGCTTACGGATCACCTCAGGGTTGGCATCATCAGGCCTGCCCGATTCTTTACCACGGTGCAACAAACGTCTCTCCAGCTCATCATCATCAACCTCAAGCGCAATCATACCTGATATGGCCGAACTTTTGCTTTTCAGTAAATTATCCAGTGCTTCGGCCTGTGCAACAGTCCGCGGAAAGCCGTCAAATATGAACCCCTGGGCATCTTTATTGGCATCCAGCTTATTGCTGATCATGCCTATAACTACCTCATCCGGAACCAGCATCCCCTCATCCATCAGTTTCTTTGCTTCTAAACCAAGCTTTGTTCCCTGTGCAATTTCGCCGCGTAAAAGGTCGCCTGTTGAAAGGTGTATCAAACCGTGTTTTTCAATAAGCTTTTGCGACTGAGTCCCTTTTCCCGCTCCGGGAGGACCAAACAATACCAGATTTAGCATGCTCTTAATAAATTAAAAGCCTTTCGGTACAACACAGAAAGGCTTAACGTTTGGTGCACTCGAAGGGAGTCGAACCCCTAACCTTCTGATCCGTAGTCAGATGCTCTATCCAATTGAGCTACGAGTGCTTTTTGAAACGGACTGCAAAAATAGAATTTTTACCCATCCGTTGCAAACTTTTTTCAAATATCTTTCTGATTTAATTTTTATAAACCGCCAAATGGTTGATCTGGTGATTACTAAGCGACTCCTGTTTAATCACTTGCACGCCTCATCAACCCACGCCCTACTTTACAATTTCGGCGATAGCCGCAAAATCAGGCAACTGGCCGGCATCTTCCAATACTTCGGCATAAATAATTTCCTGGTTCTCGTCAATCACAAACGCGGCCCGCTTTGATACCCCTTTTAGGCCTAAAACAAACTCATCATACAACGCACCGAAGGCGGCCGATACCTGTTTGTTAAAATCAGACAGCAGATCAAACTGATAATTGTTCTCTTCCTTAAACTTTGCAAGTGTAAAAGGCGAATCAACAGATATACCTAAAATAGTAGCGTTTAAGCCATCGTAATAACCAAAATTATCGCGCATGGCACACAACTGCGTGGTACAAACGCCTGTAAATGCTAAAGGAAAAAAATGTAAAACTACTTTACGGCCTTTAAAATCGGCCAGCGATACGCTTTTTAAGGATGATGATACTAATATAAATTCGGGTGCCTTTTGGCCTGGTTGTAATGACATAGTTTATTTCTTTGCTGCAAATAAAAATAAATACCGCTTGTAAATGGTAATCGGCAGGTAATTAATTGTTATTCCAGCCATAATTTTTTACCGCGTTTCAATAAAATGAAGAATGCTTTTACCCGTTAATTCATTATTCGAAATATTCAATTGATAAACATGTTTTAATAATTTTGAGGCATGAAATATATACTGTTTGCTGCTTTAATGCTTTTATCCGCTTATACCCGGGGCCAAACCAAGCCCTTCCGCCTCAGTACCCGGCATTTAACAGGTAACGTTTATGTATATATTTCTTATGGCTTGCCCGATGATAAAACGCCTTTCCCGGCTAATGGCCTGTATGTGGTAACACCTGCCGGTATTGTATTGATAGATACCCCCTGGGATGAAAACCAAACGCAACAATTGATTGACACTTTAAAGCAACGTTATCATCAAAATATTGCCCTTTGCATTTCAACCCATTTTCACAGCGACCGTACCGCAGGTCTTGACCTGCTGAAAAAGAACGGTATTAAAACTTATACCAGCGTATTAACCAAACAGCTGGCCAAACAAAACCGCCAGAAACAACCGCAATTCACCTTCGCCAAAGACACCGTTTTTAAAGTCGGCGGCGAAACGGTACAAACCTATTTCCCCGGCGAGGGCCATACCAGGGATAACATAGTGGTATGGCTGCCAAAAAGCAAGGTATTGTTTGGCGGCTGCTTTATCAAAAGCATGGATACAGATTCGCGCGGCTTCATAGGCGATGCCAACATAGCCGAATGGCCATTATCAGTTGATCGGTTAAAAAATAAGTTCAGAGACATCAAATACGTTATCCCCGGTCATCAGGGCTGGCAGGGCGATACGCTGATGTTTGACCACACCATAAAGGTGGTAACCGGAAAATAACTAACTCCGGATTGGGTCCTGCTTAATCATCCTTCGCTATAGATACCCATGTCGCGTTAGAAACGTATTTGTCATCCTGAGTTTTAAAATCCGCGGACTTTGAAAGTGGAATGACACAAAAAAGGGCTGTCGTCCTGAGCTTGTCGAAGGATAGCGGGGAAAGGCCTCTGCGCGCGCCCTTCGACAAGCTCAGGGTGACAGGCCGGCCCTCTATGGGTATCCAGCGTTTAGCCTGGCGAAGAAGATCCTTCGCTATCGCTCAGGATGACAAGACTTTTATATTTATCCCCACTTTGTCATGCTGAACGGAATGAAGCACCTTCTTCAATAGAAAGTCGGCACGGGCTGGGCGAAGAAGATTCTTCGCTATCGCTCATGATGACAAGGCTATTATATTTATCCCCGTTTTGTCATGCTGAACGGAGTGAAGCATCTTCTTCAATAGAAAAGCCTGCTCTTGACAGGGCGAAGAAGATTCTTCGCTATCGCTCAGAATGACAAGGCTTTTATGTTTATCCACACTTTGTCATGCTGCACGGAGTGAAGTATCTTCTTCAATAGCAAGTCGGCACGGGCACGGCTAAGAAGATTCTTGGCTATCGCTCAGAATGACAAGACTTTCATATTTATCCCCGCTTTTTCATACTGAACGGAGTGAAGATCTTTTTCAATAGAAAAGTCAGCGCTCAGCAGGGCGAAGAATATCTTCGTGGTTAAGCAATTCCTGTTTAACTTTATTTAACATCTGCGAACAGGGTAAACGCTTAAATTCGTAACTATAAACATCCTGCTTATCAATAGTTTACAACCCGTCAAAAAAACCTCCTGCCATGATTAAAAGCTTCATCAAACTCGCCTTTAAAAGCCTTTTAAAAAACAAAGGTGTTACCGCCGTTAACATTCTGGGCCTGGCCATGGGGCTGGCCGTTTCCATGCTCATTGTATTTTACGTAACCGATGAATTAAGCTATGACCATTACAACACCAATGTCCGCCGTATATACCGGGTAAATACGGATATTAAATTTGGAGGCAATGCCTCATCATACGCCATTACCCCGCCGCCGCTGGCGGCTACTCTGGTTAATGATTTTCCGGAAGTTGAAAGCGCGACCAGGCTTTTGCACGATGTTGGCGTGCGCATAAAAAAGGGCAGCGAAAACATACAGGAAGACAGGGTAGCATACAGTGACCCGGGTATCTTTAGCATTTTTACCTTGCCTATGATGGCTGGCGACCCTAAAACCGCCCTCAAGGCGCCAAATACGGCCGTAATTACCGAATCGACCGCCAAAAGGTATTTTAACAGCACACAGGTAATTGGCAAAACATTGGTAATAAACAACACCAATAATTATAAAATAACCGGTGTAATAAAAGACATTCCTTCGGCATCACATTTTAATTTCGATTTCTTTTTATCCATGGCCTCCAAGGCCGAAGACAAAAGCCAAAACTGGCTAAACTATGTGGTAAGCACTTATATATTGCTTAAACCCAATGCAAGCCCTCAAACTTTAACAGCCCGTCTGCCAGCCATGGTTAAACGCACTTTTAACGGCATGGCCAATAATGCCGCTAATAACCTGGATGTAATGGAAAAGCATGGTGATTATGTACGCATGAACTTAACACCGCTTACTGATATCCATCTGCGAAGCAACAGGCAGTACGAGCTGGGCGCCAACAGCAGCATACAATATATTTATATATTTAGCGCGGTAGCCTTATTTATATTATTGCTGGCCTGCATTAATTTCATGAATATATCTACCGCGCGGTCGGCAAACCGCGCTCGTGAGGTTGGCGTACGCAAAGTAATGGGCTCATCCCGCGCAAGCCTGATCAAACAATTTCTTACCGAGTCGGTACTGGTAACGTTAATAGCAACAATAGCAGCGGTGCTGGCTGCATGGGCATTGCTTCCTTTGTTTAATGAGGTAGCCAATAAAAACCTATCCATTACCCCGCAAATAGCCATGTGGCTGTTGCCTGTGCTGATAATTATTGTTTTGGCAATAGGCATACTTGCCGGGTCATATCCCGCCTTTTTTCTTTCGGCGTTTCAGCCGGCCGATGTTTTGAAAGGTAAATTGTCAGCCGGGTTCAAAGGCAGCAAACTGCGTAACTTCCTGGTCGTATTTCAATTCTCTATATCCATATTCCTGATTGTTGGCACGGTGGTAATTTACAACCAGTTGCATTATATACAAAGCCGGGATATGGGTTTTAACCGCAACCAGGTGCTCATTGTAAAAAACGCGCAGGTTTTAGGCAAGCAGGCCAAAATTTTACAGCAGCAGGTTAAACAATTGCCGGGGGTATTAAATGCCACGTTAAGCGGCTTTTTACCTACCAAAAGCAACCGGGCGCCCGATGCCGTATTTTCAAGCCAGGCCGCTGATCCCAAAAGCGCGCTGTTTACCGAGATATGGAACGTTGATGAGGATTATTTAAGCACCATGGGCATGAAAGTAATAAAAGGCCGTAATTTTTCGAAGGCTTTCGGTACAGATTCATCAGGCGTACTTATTAATGAGGCCGCAGCAAAAATGCTGGGCTACTATAATGATCCTTTAACAAAAAAAGTTTACCGCCCAACGCCAAAGGGTTCGCAGGAATACCGCGTATTAGGCATTGTAAAAGATTTCAATTTTAATTCCCTGCGCGAAAACATTACGCCGGTGGTCATGTTTCTTGCACCCGATAACGGCGCGTTAAGCATCAGGGTGAACACCGCCAATTTCCAGTCGTTTGTGCCACAGATAAAACAAATGTGGAAAAACCTGAACCCCAATGAGCATTTTGAATACTCCTTTATGGATGCCGACTTTGACGCAGCCTACCGCACAGAACAGCGCACAGGCACCTTATTTTTAATATTTACCACGCTGGCAGTAATAATTGCCTGTTTAGGTTTATTTAGCCTGGCTGCTTATGCTGCCGAGCAGCGCAATAAGGAAATAGGCATCCGCAAGGTATTGGGTGCAAGTGTATCCGCCATTGTGGCCATGCTTTCTAAAGATTTTATAAAACTGGTACTTGTTTCATTTTTAATCGCCGCGCCATTGGCCTGGCTGCTCATGAATAAATGGCTGCAGGAATTTGCCTACCGGCAAAATGTTCAATGGTGGGTATTTGTAGTTACAGCTTTGGCAACAGTAATTATTGCTTTTATTACGATAAGTTTTCAGTCGGTGAAAGCGGCAATGGCTAACCCGGTTGATAGTTTAAAAAATGAATAACAGACCCAAAAATACTGTTATTAAAACATCACTTTTAAAACCCATAAAAAGCGATTAAAAAAGTGTTAAAATTGATTTATTTGAATACTTTTTACCGGCTTTTTAACAGTTTTTTAATAACATTTCGGGCTCATGTATGTTAAAATTCGAACTTTAAAAAGTTTTAAGTTTACAACCATGAAAGCAGTTGTTATAACTCAACCCGGCGCTCCCTCCGTTCTGCAAATAGCCGAAAGGCCCAGGCCAAATTGTGCCGCGAACGAGGTATTGATCAAGGTGATGGCGGCGGGTGTGAACCGGCCCGATATAAAACAGCGCGAAGGTAAATATCCGCCACCTGCGGGTGTGGTACAGGATATCCCCGGGTTGGAAATTGCCGGCACTATTGTAGAAACCGGAACCAGCGTAACCAACTGGAAAACAGGCGATAATATTTGCGCCCTGGTGGCCGGCGGCGGTTACGCCGAATACTGCAGCGCGCCCGCGGCCCAATGCCTGCCCATACCACCCGGACTTTCATTTATAGAAGCCGCCTCCCTGCCCGAAACATTTTTTACCGTTTGGAGCAATGTGTTTGATCGCGGTAATTTAAAGGATAAGGAGGCGCTGCTTGTTCACGGCGGCTCAAGCGGTATAGGGGTAACGGCTATTCAAATGGCAAAAGCATTGGGGCATACCGTGTATGTTACCGCCGGGTCTGACGAAAAATGCCGCTTTTGCGAACAATTGGGCGCTGCGAGGGCCATTAACTATAAAACAGAAAACTTCAGCACCGTTATTGAGCAGCTAACCGGGGGCAAAGGCGTTAATGTGATATTGGATATGATAGGCGGCGACTATACGCCCGGAAATCTGCGGGCACTTGCCCCTGAGGGCAGGCTGGTGATGATCAATACAATGAAAGGTAAAGACGTACAGGTTGACCTGGGATTGGTCATGATGAAAAGGTTGGTTATTACCGGCTCAACTTTACGTGCAAGAGATACCGCGTTTAAAGGGAATATCGCTCAAAATTTACAAAAAACCATTTGGCCGTTGTTGGCATCAGGTGTTATAAAGCCTGTGATACACACCATTTTTAAAGCCGAAGAAGCTGCCAAAGCCCATGAGCTAATGGAAAGCAGCGCGCATATTGGCAAAATTATACTCAGTTTTGAGCATTAAAAAGGGTAAAATAAGCGTGCAGAAAATATCATATAAAAATGTTGACTTTGGTATTTAAATATTTGGATAGAAATCTTAACTTTGCGCCTCTGAAATAGCATCTTATAGTTTATTAGTTACAACTATTTCAGGAAAAATTCTTTAAAACACCAGGTTATATATGCCAAACATTGGAAAAATATCACGGATCATTGGTCCGGTAGTTGACGTAAGTTTCGCTGATGACGCTCATCTTCCTAAAATTTATGACGCGTTAGAGATCACGAAAGATAATGGCCAAAAAATCATTTTAGAAGTTCAACAGCATTTAGGCGAAGATCGTGTACGCGCGATCGCGATGGATTCAACTGACGGATTGCTACGCGGCATGAAAGTTTTGGATACCGAATCAGCTATTAAAATGCCCGTTGGCGAAAATATCAAAGGCCGTGTATTTAACGTAGTAGGTGATGCTATTGACGGTATAACTGATTTAGATAAAGCCAATGGCCGTCCTATTCACAATACTCCTCCTCGTTTTGAAGATCTGTCAACCGAAACCGAAGTATTGTTTACTGGTATCAAAGTTATCGATCTGTTAGAGCCTTATGTAAAAGGTGGTAAAATCGGTTTGTTTGGTGGTGCCGGTGTTGGTAAAACTGTATTGATCCAGGAACTGATCAACAACATTGCAAAAGCTTACGCCGGTTTATCGGTATTTGCGGGTGTTGGCGAGCGTACACGTGAGGGTAATGACCTTTTACGTGAGATGCTTGAATCAGGCATTATAAAATATGGCGATGCATTTATGCATTCTATGGAAGAAGGCGGATGGGATCTGTCAAAAGTGGATAACGAAGCTTTAAAAGACTCCAAGGCAACTTTCGTGTTCGGTCAGATGAACGAGCCTCCAGGTGCGCGTGCACGTGTGGCTTTATCAGGACTAACCATTGCTGAGTATTTCCGTGATGGCGAAGAAGATGGTAAAGGCCGTGATATCCTTTTCTTTATTGATAACATTTTCCGCTTTACACAAGCTGGTTCTGAAGTATCAGCGTTATTGGGCCGTATGCCATCGGCAGTAGGTTACCAGCCAACGCTGGCAACAGAAATGGGTACCATGCAAGAGCGTATCACTTCAACAAAACGCGGTTCAATTACTTCCGTACAAGCGGTTTACGTGCCTGCGGATGACTTAACTGACCCTGCACCGGCAACAACATTTGCCCACTTAGATGCTACTACCGTACTTTCACGTAAAATTGCCGAGTTGGGTATTTATCCTGCTGTGGATCCTCTGGATTCTACATCACGTATCCTTAGCCCTGCTATTTTGGGCGACGAGCATTACAATACTGCTCAGCGTGTTAAAGAAACTTTACAACGTTATAAAGAACTGCAGGATATCATCGCGATCCTGGGAATGGACGAGTTATCAGAAGAAGATAAACTGGTTGTATCCCGCGCACGCCGCGTTCAGCGTTTCTTGTCGCAACCATTCCACGTGGCCGAGCAATTCACCGGTTTAAAAGGTGTTTTGGTTGACATCAAAGAAACCATTAAAGGTTTCAACATGATCATGGATGGCGAAGTTGATGAGTATCCTGAGGCAGCCTTCAACCTGGTTGGAAGCATTGAAGATGCCATTGAAAAAGGCAAAAAGCTGTTAGCAGAAGCCAACGCTTAAATAGATATGAGATTTGAGATATGAAATTTGAGATTCACCTTTCAATTTTCATATCTCATACTAAAAACAAGAGATAAGATCTGTGAACAGAGGCGCTTCGTCTCAAATCTCATATCTAACATCTCAAATCTAATCAAACATGACATTAGAAATTCTTACACCCGATAAAAAAGTATACGAGGGCGAAGCCACATCGGTAACCGTTCCGGGTGCTTTGGGATTATTTGAAATATTAAACCACCACGCCCCTATCATCTCTACTTTACAGGATGGTAAGCTAACCGTGCGTGGCGGTAGCGCTGCTAAAGAAGAAGTTTTTTTTATTAAAGGCGGTGTTGTTGAGGTTTTAGACAACAAAGTGATTATTCTGGCTGAAGGCATTCAGCACAAATAAACTTATACCCAATATTTATAAGAAACGTCCGGGTATAACCCCCGGGCGTTTTTTTTTGCTGTTTTTTTCGGTGAGTATTTTACAACGAAACCCTGTGCAGTAAAACTACTTAAGCACTGAACAAAATGAACCGATTTTTTACCCGCTTACAACTAAAGTTAATTGGAGCTCCATTTCAAGGAAATATTATAAAGTAAAACGATAGATTTAAGCCCCCGGGTTAGGTGGAACATAGCAGACTTTTTTAACAACTTTTAAGCGAGTTTCGGCCGTTTCAGGAAGAAAATTGACAACTTACTATGCATGCATAAAATATGTACCGAATACCGTTTTGAACTTTGGTATATTTCATGCAATTTATTATTCCTATATTTACATATAAATAGGAATTAAATTTGTTATAAATGAAAAAATCAAAATAAAATACTTTTTTCAAGTTTTTCATTTCGGCTATTGTTATTCTTTGCCGCTATATCTACCTTACAGATACTGATTCGCATAGGTCAGATAAACCAGGATCAACAAGCAAAATTATTTACAAATTAGTCTATCATATACAATAAAATGAGTTCATCATCAGATACTACAGCGGCTATAGAATTGAATAAGTATAGCAAAACTTTCACCCAGGATCCAACCCAGCCGGCCGCGCAGGCCATGCTTTATGGTATTGGTTTAACCGACGATGATATGCGCAAAGCTCAGGTTGGTGTGGCAAGTATGGGGTATGATGGCAACACCTGCAACATGCACCTGAATGATTTGGCAAAGCTTGTTAAACAAGGTATATGGGATGAGGATATGGTGGGTTTAATATTCCACACTATTGGTGTAAGTGATGGCATGAGCAACGGTACCGAAGGCATGCGCTACTCATTAGTGAGCCGCGATATTATTGCCGACTCTATTGAAGCTGTTACCGGCGCTCAGTATTATGATGGTTTAATTACCCTGCCCGGCTGCGATAAAAATATGCCCGGTTCAATTATGGCTATGGGCCGTTTAAACCGTCCGTCAATTATGGTATACGGCGGTACTATTAAACCCGGTCATTGGAAAGGCGAAGACCTGAACATTGTATCAGCATTTGAGGCTTTGGGTAAAAAAATAGCCGGCCAGATAGATGATGTTGATTTTATGGGCGTAATTAAAAACGCATGCCCAAGCGCCGGTGCTTGCGGTGGTGTTTATACTGCTAATACCATGGCCGCGGCTATCGAGGCATTGGGTATGAGCTTGCCTTACTCATCATCAAACCCCGCGCTAAGCGAAGATAAAAAAGCGGAGTGCCTTGCCGCTGGTAAAGCAATAAAGATATTGTTAGAGAAAGATATTAAACCGTCAGACATCATGACCCGCGAGGCATTTGAAAATGCCATTGTAATAATTATGGTATTGGGCGGTTCAACCAACGCGGTATTGCACCTTATTGCAATGGCCAAAAGCGTTGATGTAAAATTAACCCAGGATGATTTTCAGGCAATAAGTAACCGCATTCCGGTACTGGCCGATATGAAACCAAGCGGTAAATACATGATGGAAGACCTGCACAACGTTGGTGGTGTTCCGGCTGTAATGAAATACTGCCTGGAGCAAGGCTGGCTGCATGGCGATTGCCTTACCGTTACGGGCAAAACCATTGCCGAAAACCTGGCGGATGTACCATCACTGAATTTTGACACCCAAAACATCATTAAACCAACTGAAAACCCTATCAAAGCTACAGGTCACTTACAGATTCTGTACGGAAACCTTGCCGAAGGCGGCAGCGTTGCCAAGATCAGCGGTAAAGAGGGTGAACGCTTTACCGGTCCTGCCCGGGTATTTGACGGCGAGTTTGAGCTGATCCACGGCATCCAGAGCGGCCGTGTGCAAAAAGGCGATGTTGTGGTAATACGCAACGTTGGCCCTAAAGGCGCACCGGGCATGCCCGAGATGCTAAAACCAACCTCGGCCATTTTTGGCGCAGGCCTGGGTAGTTCAGTTGCATTGATCACAGATGGACGCTTTAGCGGCGGTACGCATGGCTTCGTCGTCGGTCACATCACACCCGAGGCTTTTGATGGCGGGTTGATAGCGATTGTTAAAGACGAAGACGTAATTGAGATAGACGCTGTTGCCAACACCATAAATGTAGTGCTGTCAAACGAGGAAATAGCCGCACGCCGTGCCGCATGGCAACAACCGGCGCTGAAGGTTACCAAGGGTGTGTTATATCGCTATGCCAAAACCGTAACTACGGCCGCCGAAGGCTGCGTTACCGACGAAATGCCGTAAGGCAATACACTGTTAAAATTATTAATAAAATAAAACGTATACCGTAAAACGTACTACGTAACACAATAAACATACAACATAATACCCAACACTATGGAAGTTGCACAGGAAACATTAACTACACCCGCTCCAACAACAGCGGTAGAAGTTTCAGGATCAGTAGCATTATTGGAGGCATTAATTGTTGAAGGTGTTGATACCATCTTTGGCTACCCGGGTGGCGCTATCATGCCCATCTATGATGCTTTGTTTGATTATAATGATAAACTGAACCACATCCTGGTCCGTCATGAACAGGGTGGTATCCATGCCGGGCAAGGTTACGCACGCACATCAGGCAAAGTTGGTGTTGTATTCGCAACCAGCGGCCCAGGTGCTACTAACCTGGTTACCGGTTTGGCCGACGCACAGATAGATAGCACTCCTCTGGTATGTATTACCGGGCAGGTATTTGCGCATCTTTTAGGAACTGACGCTTTCCAGGAAACCGACGTGATCAATATCACCACACCGGTAACCAAATGGAACTACCAAATAACCGATGCTACGGAGATCCCTGAAGTACTGGCGAAGGCCTTTTACATCGCCAAAAGCGGCAGGCCCGGTCCGGTATTAATTGATATTACCAAAAACGCTCAGATACAAAAATTCAGTTATCAGGGATATACTCCCTGCAATCATATCCGCAGCTACAGGCCAAAACCTATAGTGCGCACGCAATACATACAGGAAGCTGCCGAACTGATAGATCAGGCTAAAAAGCCGTTTGTTATTTGGGGACAGGGTGTAATATTGGGCAGTGCCGAGCAGGAATTTAAAGCCTTTATTGAAAAAAGCGGCATCCCTGCTGCCTGGACCATTTTAGGAGCGGGCGCCATCCCAACAGATCATCCGCAAAATGTGGGTATGCTGGGCATGCATGGCAATTACGGCCCCAATGTATTAACTAATGAGTGTGATGTGCTTATTGCTATCGGTATGCGTTTTGATGACCGTGTAACCGGTCGCCTGGATAAATATGCCAAGCAAGCCAAAGTGATCCACCTGGATATTGACCCGGCCGAGATCGACAAGAACGTAAAATCAACCGTGCCGGTATGGGGCGACTGTAAAGAAACCCTGCCATTGCTAACCAACGCGATAACGCAAAAGAAGCATACCGAATGGATCAATAAATTCAATGATTATACCAGGCAGGAGGTTGAAGCCGTAATTCATACCGAATTAAACCCAACCACGCCCGAAATGACCATGGGCGAGGTTATCAAACAACTGAACGACATTACCAAAGGCGAAGCTGTTATTGTGAGCGATGTGGGCCAGCACCAAATGGTAGCCTGCCGTTATGCCAAATTCAATAATACACGCAGCAACGTTACCAGCGGTGGTTTAGGTACTATGGGTTTTGCCCTGCCTGCTGCCATAGGCGCTAAATTTGGCGCTCAGGACCGCACGGTTGTTGCCATTATTGGCGACGGCGGTTTCCAGATGACACTTCAGGAACTGGGTACCATTATGCAATGCGGCGTTGATGTAAAGATCATTATCCTGAATAACCGTTTCCTGGGAATGGTTAGGCAATGGCAGGAATTATTTAATGAACGCCGTTACTCATTTGTTGATATTCAAAGCCCTGATTTTGTAACATTGGCATCCGCATACAATATCCCGGGAAAAAGGATTGATAACCGTACCGAACTTCCTTCGGCATTAAATGAATTGCTGAACAGCAAAGGTTCATTCCTTTTAGAGGTAATGGTTACCAAAGAGAACAATGTGTTCCCGATGGTTCCGCAAGGATGTAGTGTAAGCGAAATACGGCTTAAATAAGGTCACCAAATTTAACAATATCAGTCATGAGCAATCAAGATACAGAGAAACAGGAATTCAACATAACGGTTTATACCGAAAACCAAATTGGTTTATTAAGCCGGATAGCTATTATATTTACACGCCGAAAAATCAATATTGACAGTTTGAATACTTCTCCATCAGAAATAGAGAGCATTCACCGTTTTAATATTGTGATCAATGAGTCGGAAGAGGTTGTACGTAAGCTCACCCGCCAGATAGAAAAGCAGGTGGAGGTTTTAAAGGTATATTACCATACAAATGAGGACGTTATATGGCAGGAATTAGCGTTATATAAGGTATCAACTGATGTTATTGCCGAAAAGGTAAGTGTTGAACGCCTGCTGCGCGAAAACGGAGCCCGTGTGGTGGTATTGCGCAAGGACTATACCGTATTTGAAACCACCGGTCACCGCGAGGAAACCGATAACCTGATCAGCATATTGCAACCTTACGGCCTGATAGAATTTGTACGCAGCGCGCGTGTGGCCATTATTAAAGATAGCGATGGCTTTAACCGCAAACTGCGCGAATTTGAAAGGCTTGAACCTGGCGAGGATGTGATAGAGAACGAATACCTTAACCAGGGGCAAAAGGTATTTACAATGTAGGTAAACACTAAAAGTTAGCTATTAAGCGTAATTAATTATAAAACTTTAAATAAAACAACACCAGTAAAAATTAAAAAACTGGCGTAATCATCAAATAAAAACAAAACAATGGCAAAATTAAATTTCGGCGGTACCGAAGAAAATGTAGTAACCCGCGAGGAGTTCCCTTTATCAAAAGCTCAGGAAGTACTAAAAGACGAAGTTGTAGCAGTAATTGGCTATGGCGTTCAGGGTCCGGGTCAGGCATTAAACCAAAAAGACAATGGCATTAATGTAATTGTTGGTCAGCGTAAAGGCACTAAAACCTGGGATAAAGCGGTAAGTGATGGCTTTGTACCTGGCGAAACACTTTTTGAAATTGAAGAAGCTCTTGAAAAAGGAACTGTAATTTGCTACTTATTAAGCGATGCAGCCCAGATTGCATTGTGGCCAACTGTTAAAAAACACTTAACCCCGGGCAAAGCATTATACTTTTCTCATGGTTTTGGTATCACTTTTAATGAGCAAACCGGCATTGTGCCCCCTGCTGATGTTGATGTATTTTTAGTTGCTCCTAAAGGATCAGGCACTTCATTACGCCGTATGTTTTTACAGGGCCGCGGCTTAAATTCAAGCTACGCTATTTTCCAGGATGCAACAGGTAAGGCATTTGAACGTGTAATTTCATTGGGTATTGCTGTAGGCAGCGGTTACCTGTTTGAAACCAACTTCAAAAAAGAAGTTTACAGCGATTTAACCGGTGAGCGTGGTACACTTATGGGTTGTATCCAGGGTATTTTTGCAGCTCAGTATGATGTATTGCGCAGCAAAGGTCATTCACCTTCTGAGGCCTTTAACGAAACTGTTGAAGAATTAACCCAATCATTAATGCCACTGGTTGCTGAAAACGGCATGGACTGGATGTACGCCAACTGTTCAACAACAGCACAACGCGGTGCATTGGATTGGTGGAAAAAATTCCGTGACGCTACCAAACCGGTATTTGAAGAATTATATGAAAGCGTTGCTACCGGTAAAGAATCACAACGTTCAATTGATTCAAACAGCCAGCCTGATTACCGCGAAAAACTTGATGCGGAATTAAAAGAATTACGCGACAGCGAATTATGGCAGGCAGGTAAAACTGTACGCAGCTTACGCCCTGAAAACCAGGCTGTAGAAGCATAAGGGATAGGTGAAAACCGAAAGGTAAGGCGAAAGCCCCCAAGCCACATGTCATTGCGGGCGTAGCGTGGCAATCGCAAACTATGCTTAACCAATGCAGGGTTCGCGATTGCTTCGTTCCTCGCAATGACATATTTAAAAAATTACATAACACCATGGGACAAACATTATTTGATAAGATTTGGGATGCACACGTCGTCAGCAGCAACGAGGGTTTTCCTGATATTTTATACATCGACACACATTTCATACATGAGGTAACCAGTCCGCAGGCATTTGATGGTTTGCGCAAAAGAGGTTTACCGGTTTTCAGGCCCAAACAAACAGTGGCCACAGCCGATCATAACGTTCCTACCATTGATCAGCACCTTCCCATAAAAGAAGAACTTTCACGCTACCAGGTTGATATGCTCACCAAAAATTGTGCTGAATTTGGCATTGAGCTGTATGGCCTGGGGCATCCTTTCCAGGGCATAGTACACGTTATAGGGCCCGAGCTGGGCATTACCCGCCCGGGTGGCACTTATGTTTGCGGCGACAGTCATACTTCAACACACGGCGCCTTTGGTGCCATTGCGTTTGGTATAGGCACGTCACAGGTGGAACAGGTAATGGCTACTCAATGTTTGCTGCAATCGCGCCCCAAGCGAATGAAAATTGAGGTTAACGGCAGCCTGCAAAAAGGCGTGGGCGCAAAGGATATTATCCTTTATATTATTTCAAAGATCTCTGCCGCCGGCGGTACAGGTTATGCTGTAGAATATGCTGGCGATACCATTCGGTCGTTAAGTATGGAAGGCCGGATGACCATCTGTAACATGAGCATTGAAATGGGTGCTCGCTGCGGTTTGATTGCTCCCGACGAAACAACTTTTAATTATGTTAAAGGCCGCGAATTTGCCCCAAAAGGCGAAGAGTGGGATAAAGCATTAGCTTACTGGAAAACTTTATACTCTGACGCGGATGCGCAGTTTGATGAAGTATTATCCTTTAAAGCCGAAGATATTGAGCCAATGATAACCTACGGAACAAATCCGGGTATGGGCATTGGTGTTACACAACACGTTCCTGAAACTGCTTCCTTTGAAGCAAAAGAACAGGGATCATACAAAAAAGCCCTTGATTATATGGGCCTGCATGATGACGAACAGTTATTGGGTAAACCAATTGATTATGTATTCATTGGCAGCTGTACCAACTCGCGCATTGAAGATCTGCGCCAGGTAGCCGAATTTGTAAAAGGAAAGCACAAGGCAGACAACGTTACCGTGTGGGTAGTTCCCGGATCAAAACAGGTACAGGAACAGGCTATCCGCGAAGGCCTTGATAAGATATTTAACGAAGCCGGATTTCCGCTTCGCGAACCGGGATGCAGCGCATGCCTGGGCATGAATGAAGACAAGATACCTGCGGGTAAATATTGTGTATCCACCTCCAACCGTAATTTTGAAGGGCGCCAGGGACCAAACTCCCGCACCTTCTTAGCCAGCCCGCTAACAGCAGCGGCATCGGCAATTACTGGCAGGGTAACGGATATAAGGGAATTTTTGAAAGAGAAAGAATTAGTTTAAATAGATGTGGGATTTGAGGCTACCCAAAGCATGTCTCCAATCTCATATCTGATATCTCATATCTAAATATGGCAACCAAAATATTTAAACATATACAAACCAGCGTGGTTCCTTTGCCTATCGAAAATATCGATACGGACCAGATCATTCCCGCTCGTTTTTTGAAAGCTACTACCCGCGAAGGTTTTGGCAATAATCTGTTTCGCGACTGGCGTTTTGATGAGAATGATAATGCCAAAGAAGATTTTGTGCTCAACAATCCAAATTTTAGTGGCAAAATACTGGTTGCCGGTAAAAACTTTGGTTGCGGCAGCAGCCGTGAGCACGCTGCCTGGGCTATTGCCGACTATGGTTTTGACGCCGTAGTAAGCAGCTTTTTTGCCGATATATTTAAAGGCAATGCGTTAAATAATGGCTTATTGCCTGTGCAGGTGAGCGAAGCGTTCCTGAAGAAAATTTTTGACGCGGTATATGCAGACCATAACGCGGTAGTTGAAATTGATCTGGTTGACCAGTTCATTAAAATTGTAGCCACTGGCGAACAGGAAACATTTGAGGTTAATCCTTACAAAAAAGCCTGTATGACCAACGGTTATGATGATATTGACTATATACTGAGCAAAAAGGAATTAATTGAGGAGTTTGAAGAATCTAAATAATTATCCACGCGTCATTGCTCCGTACCTCGCAATGACGAATTGAAAACAAATGGGAATTAAAAAACACATATTAGTAATACCCGGTGATGGTATCGGGCCCGAAGTAACAACCTGGGGTAAAGCTGTATTGGAAACAATTGGTCAAAAATTTGGCCATGAATTTACTTTTGACGAGGCCCTGATGGGTCACGCGGGTATTGAAGCTACCGGTAACCCGCTGCCTGATGAAACTTTGGCAAAGGCAAAAAGCAGCGATGCCATTTTGTTCGGAGCTATTGGCCATATAAAATATGATAACGATCCATCGGCCAAAGTACGGCCAGAACAGGGTTTATTAAAAATACGTAAAGAACTGGGACTGTATGCCAACCTGCGCCCCATTATGCTATTTGATGAACTGCTGGACGCGTCGAGCCTGAAACCCGAGATATTGAAAGGGACTGATATTCTTTTCTTCAGGGAACTGACCGGCGACGTTTATTTTGGCGAGAAAAAGCGCAGCGAAGACCGCAATACCGCGTCTGATCTGATGATCTACTCCCGCTATGAAGTGGAACGCATTGCTATAAAAGCTTATGAAGCAGCAAGGGTGCGCGGCAAAAGGTTGTGCTCTGTTGATAAAGCAAATGTGCTTGAAGCTTCCAGGTTATGGCGCGAAGTGGTTCAGGAGATTGCGAAACAATATCCCGATGTAGAAACTGAGCATATGTTTATTGACAACGCCGCTATGCAACTGGTTAAAAACCCCAAAAAGTTTGATGTGGTATTAACCGCCAACCTTTTTGGTGATATTTTAACTGACGAAGCGTCGCAGATTGCCGGCTCAATGGGTATGCTTGCCTCGGCTTCAATTGGTGATGGTACAGGCTTCTTTGAGCCTATCCACGGTTCGGCACATGATATTGCAGGGCAGGACAAAGCCAATCCGCTGGCGTCTATATTATCTGTGGCTTTAATGCTGGAGATCAGTTTCGGACTGAAAGAAGAAGCTAAGCTGATAACCTCAGCCATTGACAAAGCGTTAAAAGAAGGTTACCGCACAGGCGATATTGCCGACGCCAATACCGATAAAACCAAAATTTTAGGCACAAAAGCCATGGGGCAAAAAGTGCTGGAGTATTTATAGAAAATAGCTCATGGCCCATTGACCGTGGTTCATGAACACAACGAAGCTTATATGAAATGGAACGCTGATTTATATGATCAAAAACACGCCTTTGTATTTCAATACGGTGAGGACGTGCTGGAATTGCTGGATGCTAAAGCAGGCGAATATATCCTTGATCTGGGTTGCGGTACAGGCCATTTAACAAAACAGATACAAAGTAAGGGTGCTAAAGTAAAGGGTGCCGACCTGTCGCCCGATATGATTGCCCAGGCTAAAGAAAAGTATCCCGAAATTGATTTTGTGGTTGAAAATGCCGCTGATTTCTTTACAGATACACCATACGATGCCGTATTTTCAAACGCGGCCCTGCATTGGGTAAAGGACCAAAACGGAATGATGCGCAGTGTGTACAACAGCCTTAAACATGGCGGCCGCTTTATAGCCGAAATGGGCGGCAAAGGCAATGTTTCCCGCTTAATTGAAGCTACCCAAATGGTATTGCAAAATCACGGTTATCATGAACAGGCAGATGCCAGAATCTGGTATTTCCCGTCAATTGGCGAATATGCCACCAAACTGGAAGAGCATGGGTTTAAAGTAACGTATGCCGTTCATTACGACCGTAAAACGCCATTGCAGGATGGCGATCAGGGTGTAGCCAAATGGGTAACCATGTTTGGTGCACAATACCTGGAAGTTATTCCCGAAGACGAAAAACAACAGATACTAACAGAAATAACCCACAAGCTTGAACCCTATTATAACGAAGGCGGCCAATGGTACGCTGATTATAAAAGGCTAAGGTTTGTAGCTGTTAAAGAATAAAATTAGATATGAGAGGTGAGATTTGAGATTACACTTGATCTAAATCCCCGCTTAAAAAAAACAAAAGAATAATTAACTGATGAAAGATATGGGTTTCAACTCTCCTATCTGACATCTAAAAATCTAAAAAAGATATGTTACACGATCCCAACCGCGTTTATGTTTTTGACACCACGCTTCGCGATGGCGAGCAGGTACCGGGTTGCCAGTTAACAACCCCCGAAAAGATTGAGATAGCAAAAGAACTGGAGCTGCTGGGCGTGGATATTATTGAAGCGGGTTTCCCGATATCAAGTCCGGGCGATTTTAACAGCGTTGTTGAAATTTCAAAGGCTGTAAAAGAGCCCACGGTTTGTGCCCTTACACGTGCCAACAAAGGTGATATTGACGCCGCTATTGAGTCGTTAAAATATGCCAAACGCCCGCGTATACATACTGGCATAGGTTCGTCTGATATGCATATCAAACATAAATTCAACAGTACCCGCGAAGAAATATTGGAGCGCGCCGTTGAAGCTGTAAAATATGCTAAACGTGCCGTTGAAGATATTGAATTTTATGCTGAAGACGCTGGTCGTGCCGATGTGGAGTTTTTAGCTAAAATGGTTGAGGCTGTAATTGCAGCAGGCGCCACCGTGGTGAACATTCCGGATACCAACGGTTATTGCCTGCCTGATCAGTACGGCAGCAAGATCAAATTCTTAAAAGAGAACGTAAAAAATATTGATCAGGCTATTATTTCTGTTCATTGCCACAATGACCTGGGCCTGGCTACCGCAAACTCTGTTGCTGGCCTGCAAAACGGCGCACGCCAAATAGAAGGCACCATTAATGGCATTGGCGAACGTGCAGGCAATACATCTATTGAGGAAGTGGTGATGATCCTGAAAACACACCAGGCTCTTGGTTTGCATACCAACATCAACGCCAAAAACTTTTTTGAACTAAGCCGCATGATCAGTACACAAATGCGCATGCCTGTACAGCCTAATAAAGCTATTGTAGGCGCCAATGCATTTGCGCACAGCTCTGGTATACATCAAGATGGCTTTCTGAAAAACCGCGAGAATTATGAGATCATACGGCCCGAAGATGTTGGCTTCCCAAGCGCGAGTATTGTACTTACCGCGCGCAGCGGCAGGCATGCGCTCAAATTTCACCTGGAGCGCCTTGGCTTTAATTTGAATAAAGAAGAACTGGCCGAAGCTTATAACAACTTTTTAACCCTTGCCGATGCTAAGCTTGACATCAACGACGATGACCTGCTGGCTTTAGTAGCACATAAGCTGGTAAAAAATTAATAATGGAAACTGATACTAAAAACCAGCTTGATTTTGAGTCGGCTTACGAACGTTTAAAAGGCGTTGTAAAACGTACCCCGCTGGAATATAATGCCGGTCTGTCGGCAAAATATGATTGCGAAATATATTTTAAACGCGAAGACCTGCAGATAGTACGTTCATACAAACTGCGTGGTGCCTACAATATGATAAGCCAGTTAACTGCCGAAGAACTTAGCAGAGGCGTTGTTTGCGCCAGTGCCGGCAACCATGCACAGGGTGTTGCCTTCAGCTGTAACGCATTAGGTACCAAAGGCGTAATTTTTATGCCTGAGATTACCCCCAAGCAAAAGGTTACCCAAACAGAAATGCACGGCCATGGCAGCGTAGAACTGGTTTTAACCGGCGATACTTTTGATGATTGCCTGCGCGAGGCCTTAGCTTATACCGAAGCGCATCAAATGACTTTTATTCCGCCATTTGATAATTACCGCATTATTGAAGGTCAGGGAACTGTTGGCGTGGAAATATTGCAGGACCTGCCCGATGTGGAAGCTGTAATTATGCCCATAGGAGGCGGCGGATTAGCGGCCGGAACTGGTACTTATTTAAAACAACATGTACCCGGTATTTATTTAGCAGGTGTTGAACCCGAAGGGGCTCCATCCATGCTGAAGGCTTTGGAACAGGGAGAACCTATTACTTTGCCCGAAATTGACCGTTTTGTTGATGGCGCTGCCGTGAAACGTGTAGGAGCATTAACTTATGATATTTGCCGTGAGGTGCTGGATGATATGTTGCTGGTAGCCGAGGGCAAAGTTTGTACTACTATATTAAAACTGTATAACGAGGACGCCATAGTTGTTGAGCCCGCGGGCGCTTTATCGGTGGCTGTTCTGGATGCCTGCAGGGATAAGATAAAGGGTAAAAAGGTAGTTTGCATCATTAGTGGTGGCAATAATGATATTGCCCGTATGCAGGAGATCAAAGAAAAATCTTTGCTATATGAAGGGCTTAAGCATTACTTTATCGTGCGATTCCCACAGCGTCCGGGTGCGTTAAAACTGTTTGTGAACAATGTACTGGGGCCGCATGATGATATTACCCGGTTCGAGTTTATCAAGAAGAACGAAAAAGAAAATGGCCCTGCCCTGGTAGGTATCGAACTGAAATCGGCTGATGACTATCCTGCCTTATTAAAACGCATGTTAGCACATCGCTTTAATGTAATAGAGCTTAATAAAGACCGCACCTTGTTTGAGTACCTGGTGTAAAAATCTTCGAAATATACTTTCAACGAAACTTACGAAGCTTTAAAAACTTCGTAAGTTTCGTGTTTAATAGCCTAAACGCTTCTAAAAATAAGACAAAAAAGCATCTTGTCGTTTCGAACCACAGAGAGAAATCCTGTACACCTTTACCTATTGACTTGCTCGGCGTAGAAGATTTCTCTTTCGCGCCTCCCTCATTCCTCTCCCTGCTCTATCGAAATGACATTTTTAAAAACTACTTAGTTCCTTCGGGGCCCTCTGCGAGAGACACTGAGAGAACTAAAAAGGCAAAAGCGCCACGCTAACAGGTTGCTATTTATTGATTAAAATAATATTTATCCATCTCAATAAACCTTTATATGAAATCAATGTCTCACCATAAATATTATCAATATTATACAAATAAAATTAGCCAGATTAGGTTATTTTTGCACTTAGAACTATTTATGAAAAAACTCTGCCTTATTTACACGCTTCTACTTTTATCCGTATTTACATCCTGTCAAAAAGATCATGTTACCAAATCAGACACATCTGAAAACAAACCTCCGGTAATTGCCGCGGTGCATGATTCGGTTTCGTATACTGTGGATGGCAAAACATATATGGTTAACTCTAAATCTTTTAGTAACCCCATCTCAGGCAATCAGCAGGTTGATCAAAAAGTTGTGAATATTAAAAATGGCAGTGATTATGAAATTGTTGGGAATCCAGACTCCGTGTTGTATTACCGGGTAACTAATATATTCTCCACTGATGGAGGCCTTAGCATATCATTTATAAAAAAGTATAATAAAAAGGATATAAAAATAGCTTTTTTATACTATCCGAAGTTTGAGGAAATGCTCAAATTATATGCTGTTGGCAAACATCCATATGCGGAAGATTTTGGCCGCGAAAACTTACAGGATGGCATAGCTCTGAGTTTAAGAGTTGATGACAAATCATTTTTTTCTTATCCTACGCATGATTTGCGCCACATCAGCAAACTCAAACCTGGATTTCAACAAGGATCTACGTTTGAGATCATTAGCTTTAATAAAGCGACATCTGGTGGTTATAACCTGGAAGCCAAATTTACCGCAGTGATAGCAGAAGACTTTACCGAAGATCAGAAAAAAGTGGAGAATGGTTATTTGCGGTTGCACTTGGATATAGATCCTGCCTTTTATCCTTTGTTCTAAACGTAGCGAAAAATCGATTGGGTATGGAGCTCAACAACGATAGTACCTTGTTGAATACCTGGTGTAAAATCTTCCGAAATAAACTTCGGTTCCCTCAGGGTCTCTCACAGAGGACCCTGAGCAATAAAAAGCATGTCATTTCGAACGACAGAGAGAAATCTTGTACGCTATACATGCTGACTTGCACGGTGTTGAAGATTTCTCTTTCGCGCCTCCCTCATTCCTCTTCCTGTTCAATGACCTTTTTTAAAAGCTACCAGAGGATATTTCACTCCGTTCAGCATGAGAAATATTCGTGCTAATATTCCAGCCACTTCCCTACCCTTACCGCAACCTTATCACCTTCAAGGTATTTACCCGATTCTTCATTTACTACACGTAGTATCGTTCCGTTCTGCTCAAGTATCAGGTCTTCATAAAATCCCTTAAATAATACTTGCCTTACTACCCAGTTTCTTGCCTGGGTAATTAGTTTCAGTTTTATCCATTCGGGGTATATTACCGCGTGTTCTTCATTGATTTTAATACCGCAAAGTTTGGCTTCAGCAGCGGTAAGTATATTACAGTTGCTGAGTAATTGCGCGGTATAAAGGTTCTGCGGAGATTGGTATAAGGTTTTGGGGTGACCATGTTCTACAATTTCGCCCTGCTTAAGCACAATCAGTTCATCGGCCATGGATAGCACTTCGGCCGGGTCATGAGATACCATGATCACTGTAAGGCCTGTTTCTTTCACTATCTGCCTGATATCGTGCTGCAGGCCCTCCCTAAAAGAGGTATCTACCTGGTTAAAAGGTTCATCGAGTAATAAAATTTGCGGACGGGTTATAATAGCGCGGGCAATGGCTACCCGTTGTTTCTCGCCGCCGCTCAAATCGGCTACACGTTTATCGGCCATGGCGGCCATATTGAGCTGTTTTAAAACCTGCTCCGTTTTCTGTTGTTTGGCGTTCAGATCGGTAGCAGGCAGCATAGCAGCAACGTTATCCCATACTTTGGCAAAAAGGTTAAGGTCATCTGTATGCTGGGTAACCATTTTCATGGCATCATGACCCGGAATTAATTTTTCTTCGGGTCCCCAAATACGTTCACCCTTAAATTGCACCAAACCTTCATCCGGCGAAAGCAAACCGTACAGTAATTTTAATAAAGTACTTTTCCCGCTGCCGCTTTCGCCAATAATAGCGGTTATCCTGCCGGGTTGTATAACAATATCTGTTTTTTTAACCCCGGCCTGATGTTTGCCCGGATATATCTTACTTACCGCAATGGCCTGCAAAAAAGGAGTATCTGACATGAAGGGCAAAGATAAACCGTTGATTTTTATGATTGACTCATTTTACTGATTTTTTTCAGTTTAACAACAATCAACGATCTGATATTGTATTAAAACCCTAATGTTAATCCGAAAGAAAAATTCTTTAAGCCAGCCTGTGCCGGGCTATTCTCAAACATATCGCTGAAGTAGTATTTAGCGTAAATGCCCATTAAACCATAACCTACGCGTACAAAGGCCCCTTTGCGCAATTTGGTAAAATGATAATCATCATTGAATTTTTGCTTGCCGTTCTCTTCACTTATTTGCTTCACCCGTCCATTAAGCAACACTCCAATTTCGGGACCTGCAACCAGCCTGAAATGATTACCACTGGCATCCTCGGGCCCGCGATAGTAAAAGGATAAGGGGATACGCAGATAACTTGACGAAAAACGGTTCTTACTGTAATTAATATCATCTTCGGTATAAGTTAAGACCGGGGCATTTCTTTGTATGGTTATATCCCTGCGCAGGCGGATATGCGTCCAGTCGAACCCTCCCGAAACATATATTTTAAAAGCGCTGTTAAAACGATAGCCAAACTGTACAAGATCAAAACCAAAGTTGCTGGTTTTCCACTGGCGGTAGCTTAAAAACTGGTTATTAGGCGATAAAGTAAAGCTGCCATGATCAATCAGCGTTGCAAAACCAAGATCTATCCTGGAGAATGTTACACCAAATGAAAAGCCGGGTGCTTTACGTGCGTGGTATGCTGTATCAGGTCCGCTTGATATAACCGTGGCGTCTTCGCCCATGCCAAGCTTCATTCTCAGTCGTTTTTTGTGTACGGTATCTGTTGCAGTATGGGTTGAATCTGCAGGGGTGGTTTGAGCAAGCAGCGCGCTTGTCCCAACGCATATGATAATGGTAAAAATCAGGCGTTTCATATAATGCTTAAAATATATTATTTTTCTTTCTTTACTTTAATGATCCCCAGGTTAACACCCGTAATAGTAGCGTCATCCTCGTCGGTATTGCTAAATTCAATGATCTTATCTTCCCGTTTATCAACAGCTGCAATCACTACGTTAAACACATCGCCCAAACTACGGATACGATGCTTTTTAACAGGCGCCGGCTTTAATTTGTCAACATCGGGCAGTTGTGCAGCTGCCAATTGCGGCTTGCCTTTAAATGCGAGATCATCAACCTCTGGTCCGCCTGTTATTCCGTTGCGGGCGTCAGGGGCAGCTGGGTTTATCAAATCATTGCCGCGGGAAGCCAAAACCGGCGCCGAGCCTTCATTTGATCCTGCCACTATTTCTTTCAGTTCCGGAGTTTTCGCCGCTTTGTGCCGAATCTGCTCATTATTGACTTTTACAGCAGCAAAGCTGCCGGCCGATGCTATAACTTTGGCTGCAACCTTTTTGTTTGTACTGTTGGCTGTTGTTACAGCTGGACTTGCTTTAACAGCAGCTAACGATTTGGCTACGGGCTGATTTTCAGTTACTTTATTAGCTGACGTTTGTTGTTGGTTTACTTTAGTTATTTCGGGCATAAACAATAGCCCTACAGTGATCAATAATATAATACCCGCTGCTACGCTTAAAAAAGGCACGAGCGACCTCCGGCGTTTGTCTGCATTTAACTGACTGTTGATGCCTGTCCAAACCTTGGCAGACGGTTCTATTTCCAAATCATCAAGTGCAGATCGGAACAGCTTATCCAACTCGTTATCCTGCATATCCATAGCTTTTACCCTCCATTTTTGCAATTTGTTCTTTTAATACATTCCGGGCCCTTGATAACTGCGATTTTGAGGCTCCTTCACTAATGCCAACCATATCGGCAATTTCTTTATGCGAATAACCCTCCAAAGCGTAAAGATTAAATACGATACGATAACCAGGCGGCAATTGCTGTATCAGGTTAATTAGTATCTGCGCATCAAGGTTTGAGGCCGCAACCGGGTTAACAGATGGTTCATTTGCCATTTCAACAACATCAATTACCTGCAGCATTTTATGATGTTTGCGGTAATATTCAATGGAGCTATGAACTACTATACGCCTTACCCAGCCTTCAAAAGCGCCCTCGCCCCGGTAATCATTAATTTTTTGGAACACTTTTATAAAACCGTTCTGCAGCATATCCTCAGCTTCCATCCTATCTGTGGCATAACGCATACAAACCGCCAGCATTTTTGCAGCAAATTGTTTATACAGCAATTCCTGTGCTTTGCGTTCGCCTGCCTTACAGCGGTCAATCAATTGTTGAATAGTATACGGTGGTTCCAAAAACATCATTTATAACAGTAAGATGTAAGGCCTTATCAAATGGTTGCACGGCCGCAAAAATATATTTGAATTACGGCAGATATAAGCATAAAAAACCGGCCGCGTTCATACAGCCGGTAAAACTTTCTTAAAGAATAATTTCCTATTTTTTGGTTCTGTACCGCTTGTATATTTTTACCGCTATCATCAATATCACCGCCAAGGCAACAAGGCCGGTAACGCCAAATATCCAGTTAAGGGAACTTTTAAGTACTACGAGGAAAACTATAGCGAACAGCAATATGGTGGCCAGCTCATTCCAGAGGCGTAGCTGGATTGATGTCCATTTAAATACCCCATTGGCCATTTGCTTGATCTTGTTCTGGCACATATGATGATAGATGCCTAAGATGACAACGAAAGTGAGTTTAATATGCATCCAGCCAAACTGAAGCCATACAGGGCGTAATATCAGCATGGTAATACCCGCCGCCACGGTTAGGATCATGGAAGGGATGGTAATGATATTCCACAGTTTACGCTCCATAATGGTAAACTGCTCAGATAGTATCTTGCGGTCTGGTTCGGGCTTATCCTGCGCTTCGGTATGATAAATAAATAACCTTACGCTGTAAAACAGGCCCGCCATCCAGCAAACTACAAAAATAATGTGTATAGCTAAAACATATTGATACATACAGCCCTATCCCCTAAAAGGGGTATACTCTTTTATTACCTCAACCGCGTACTTCACATTGTCAAAAGGGATATCAGGCATAATGCCGTGACCCAGGTTAAAGATGAAGCCTTTTTCGTCCTTCATCCGGTCGAACAGGCGGTATATGCGTTCTTTAATTACTTTTTTATCAGCATATAAAATATGCGGGTCAAGGTTACCCTGTACGGCTACGCCTGCAGGTAAACGTTTCTTAATATCAAGCAGGTCAACATTCCAGTCAATAGAGATCACGTCAGGCTTAGCCTCGGCCATTAAAGGCGCAAATACCGAGCTCCCTTTACAGAAAGATATTACCGGAATATCCTTGCGGTTAAGCTTGCTAATGATCTCATTAATATAACGATGGCTAAACTCCTTATAATCATCCCATGCCAGGGCCTGTGCCCAGCTGTCAAATATCTGCACAGCATTTACGCCGGCCGCAATTTGCATGTTCAAATAGTCGGCGGTAACGCTGGCAATTTTTGACAACAGTTGATGGGCCATTTCCGGCTCATTATGCAGCATGAGCTTGGTAAGCTTAAAATCTTTTGACGATCCGCCCTCCACCAGGTAGCTCATTACCGTAAATGGAGCCCCTGCAAACCCAATAAGCGGAATACTGCCGTTAAGGCGCTGTTGTATCACTTTTATGGCGTCGGCTACATATTGCAGCTTGTGTACTACATCGGTCTGCAGGTTATCAATATCGGCCTGTGTACGTACGGGGTTGGCAAATTTAGGACCAACACCGTTTTGAAAGCTCAGATCGCCTCCCATCGCCTCGCCGGTAACCAGTATGTCAGAAAACAGGATGGCACCGTCAATACCCAATAAGTTTACCGGCAGCATGGTAACATCAGCGGCAAGTTCCGGTGTTTTGCACATTTCCAGAAAAGAATATTTGTTTTTGATATCCCAATATTCTTTCATGAAACGACCAGCCTGGCGCATCATCCATACCGGCGGACGTTCTGTTTTTTCGGAAAAAGCTGCTTTTATTAATAACGAATCTCTCATATTGTATAAGAGACAGATGTAATCTGTCTCTATAGTTTATTTGTAAAGACGCATTACATGCGCCTCTGATTATTAGTGTTTCTTTAGTTCCTGATGCAGGCGGCCTATTACTTCCTTCATCTTAGCCGAAATTTTATCAGCATGTTTTTCAGTCAGTTGTAAATAGGCTTTGGCTTTATCATAATTGCCAAACCTGATATTGATATTTGCAACCGTAACTAACGCCGCTACGTGGTCATTAACCGTATGCAGAGGGTATTGCGCCGCCAGCTCATAATGCTTTTCTGCTTCCTCAAAATTTTGTTTTTGGATACAAATACCACCCGATATATACTCATAAAAACCTCTGCGCTTTTTACTAAGCCATTCGGGCCTTGTAATCTCTTTTAACGCGGCTTCGGCTTTATCATAGTTCTTGGCATGAAAATACTTGGCAGCTACAATAAGGGTACCTTGTTTAAAGTAATCCCAAATGAGCAATAAGATCATCATTGCCGCTACTGCCGCCAGTTCATAAATGTGCAGATAGCACAGCAAACCGAATGACAACAGGAAAACAAATGCGATAAATATGCGTACCCTGTTACTGAACATTAATGCTGATTATCGGTAAATTTATAACCTACACCACGGATAGAGTGAAAATAAACCGGGTTTTTAGGATCTGGTTCAAAATACTTACGGAAGGTTAGGATAAAGTTATCAATAGTACGGGTTGAAGGATATACGTCATAATTCCAAACCGTTTCCAGGATCTGCTCGCGGGATACGGCATCGTTTCTGCGTTCAATAAGCAGCTTAAGCAGCATAGTCTCCTTTTTGGTGAGCGGGGTAATTGACTCATCCTCATTCACCAGCTCAAATGAGTTAAAGTGAATAGTTTTCTCACCAATTTTATAGCTGTTAAATTCCTTCAACTCTTCCCCTTTTAAGCTGCGCTTTATCAGGTTATTCACCCTTAGTATCAACTCTTCCAGGTTAAAAGGCTTGGTCAGGTAATCATCGGCACCTTTTTTTAAACCCGAAATTTTGTCCTCATTGGTGTTTTTAGCAGTTAAAAACATAATAGGCACTTCGGTATTTTCAAGCCTGATAGTTTCAGCAACTACAAAGCCATCTATTTCGGGCATCATTACATCTAATATCACCAGGTTAAAACGCTCTTCCTTAAATAATTGTAAAGCCTTTTTTCCATTTTTAGCTGTAGAAACTTTATAACCCTCCAGCTCAAGGTTAAGTTTGATAGCTTCTAACAAATGTTCTTCGTCTTCAGCTAATAAGATCCTTTTTTTGTTTGGCATTTTACTTTTTAATTTAGGTTAATCCAAATACAACTTCAAAAACACTGCCCTCAGGCCGGTTATCTCTAACGCGGATGCTGGCATGGTGTTTATCAAGCACTTCTTTTACAATATAAAGCCCCAGTCCGGTACCTTTGGTATTACGGGTATCCTCGCTGCCAACACGGTAAAATTTATCGAAAATACGTGTTTTTTCATTATCGGCTATGCCAATTCCCTGGTCGGCCACTTCCAGGTATACTTTATCATCTTTTGAAAACAGTTTCACCCCTACAGCAGAACATGGGCTGGAGTATTTAACGGCATTTTCAATAAGATTGGTAACCACAGATGTTAAGGCAAACTTATCACCGGTGATCTCTATCTTTGGTTCAATCTCCGCATCGATTATCTGTTGGTTACAGTCGCATTTAGTGATCTGCAAACGGTTAACAATACTATCAACCAATACCGAAAGATTAAAGCTTGCTTTAGGGAAAGAATATGAGCGGTTATCAATTTTTGAGGCCAGCAGCATATTTTCAACCATATCATCCAAACGCTCCACATCCAGCAATGATTTGCTCACAAAATCAAGCAGTTGCTCGCGGGTAAGGTTACGCTTTTGAATGGTTTGCAACAATATTTTGATTGATGCCAGCGGAGATTTTAACTCATGTGTTACCGAAAGTAAAAAATTCTTTTTCTGCTCCTGCAGCTTGCGTTCTTTATTAATAGAGGCGTGCAAGCTATAAGCTCCCACAACAAGTATCAACGCAAACATCGAGCCTTCGCCCAGGATCATCCCAATGCGTTCGGGCTGCAATTTTATGAGCATATAGCCCCACCAAACCAATTCGGAAACGGCATATATGATCAGCGCATAAAAAATAATAAATGGCTTTTTCATTTTTTTATCTCCTGTAGATCTCCCCGATAAGGAGGTGTTTATTTTATTTTTTTAATATCCCTAATACAAAACCCTCTCTTAACAGAGCGTTTAGGTTACATTTTATTTTCCGTTAAATACAAGGTCAAGACTATCAAATATTGCCCGCTTGGCTTTTTCCAGGTCTGTTTTAGTATGTGCCGATGATATAAAACCCACCTCGTAACCAGAAGGACCCAGGTAAATACCCCGATTTATTAATTCGCGGTGAAATTTCTTGAATTTCTCCATGCTGGAGGCATCAATATCTTCCGCTTTACGAATATACTCTTTATCTGTAAAAGCAAACCAGAATATAGAGCCTATGCCGAAAACTTTAAATTTATAATTACGAGCGGTTGCAAAGCGCTGTACCGCATCTCTGAACTCCTCCGTTTTGTTATTCAGGTCTTTATAAAAACTCATTCGCAGCAGCTCACTTAACTGGGCAATGCCTGCAGCCATTGCTACCGGGTTGCCTGACAGTGTACCGGCCTGATAAACCGCACCATCGGGTGATATGTTGCCCATAATAGCAGCCGATGCGCCGTAAGCTCCAACCGGCATACCTCCGCCTATGATCTTGCCATAGGTAATAATATCCGGTTTTATACCATAGTAACCTGATGCACCCTCAAAACCTATCCGGAAGCCTGATATTACTTCATCAAATATAAGCAGGGTACCGTTTTGGGTACAAATATCGCGTAAAAACTGCAGGTACTCTTTTTCTTGCAGCAACAAACCGTTATTGGCCGGGATTGGTTCAATAATGATAGCGGCTATCTGGTCTTTAAACTCTTCGAAAGCTTTTGTTAATGCATCCTTATCATTTAAGGATACCACTATGGTTTCGTCAGCAAATGACTTGGGCACACCGGCCGACGAGGTTTCGCCAAAAGTTACCAGGCCAGACCCGGCTTTAACCAGCAAGGCATCCACATGCCCGTGGTAACAACCTTCAAATTTTAATATTTTATCGCGTTTGGTGTAACCCCTCGCCAGCCTGATGGCCGACATTACAGCTTCGGTGCCGGAGCTTACAAAACGTAGCTTTTCAATAAGTTTGTTGTTTTTCAGGATCAGCTCGGCCAGTTCATTTTCCAAAGCGGTTGGTGCGCCAAACGACATTCCGTTTTGCATTACCTCGGTCACTTTCTCGCGTACTTTAGTATTGTTATGGCCCAAAATAAGCGGTCCCCATGAGCAGCAAAAATCAATAAACTCATTGCCATCGGCATCCCATATATGGCTGCCATCGCCTTTTTGTATAAACAATGGCGTACCATATACAGACTTGAACGCCCTTACCGGTGAATTAACACCCCCGGGAAAATAAGTTTTTGCTTTAGCATACAACTCAGCCGATTTTTCCCTGCTGATATCAGGCTTTCCTGTTGTATTTACAGGCTCATTGGCCTCACCCGAAAATATTTTTTTTATTGAATCTAACATGCTTTTAATTCAAAACTCAAAACCCAAAAGTCAAAATACTTCTGAACCAGAATTGTTTTATTTGTAAAAAAGAAAACTCAATTGTTGTTTTCAATTTTCACTTTTTATTTTGGCTTATCCTAAAGCCATTTATTCTCCAGCACTTCTTTAGCGTGATAAGTTAATATAGCGGTAGCGCCGGCTCGTTTGATACTGGTAAGCACTTCGGTAATGGCACGCTGTTCATTAAGCCAGCCTTTTTGAATGGCCGCTTTGATCATGGCATATTCACCGCTTACGTTATAGGCTGCAACAGGCAGTTCGGTATTATCTTTTATCAATTTAATTACATCCAGGTAAGGCAACGCCGGCTTTACCATTAAAAAATCGGCCCCCTCCTGTTCGTCAAGATTGGCTTCAATAAGTGCTTCGCGCTGGTTGGCCGGATTCATCTGGTAAGTTTTTTTATCGCCAAATTTAGGCGCCGAATTTAAAGCGTCCCTGAACGGGCCATAAAACGCGCTGGCATACTTAGCCGAGTATGACATGATAGAAACGTTTGTAAAACCGTTTTCGTCCAGTACCCCGCGAATATATCCAACCCGACCGTCCATCATGTCAGACGGGGCGATGATGTCTGCACCACATTGCGCATGAGCCAGGGCCATCTTCCCTAATATTTCCAGCGTTTCATCATTCAATATAACGCCATCTTTAACTATACCGTCATGGCCATCGCTGCTGTATGGGTCCATCGCTACATCAGTAACTACGCAAGCCTCCGGAAAGTTCTTTTTTACCTCGCGGATAGCCCGCAGATATAAGCTCTGTTCACGGTAACTCTCGGTAGCAAACTGATCTTTTAATGATTCATCAACATTCGGGAACAGGTCAAACGAGTTTAAACCAAGTTTAAGGCAACTTTCTATTTCGCGCAGCAAGTTATCAATCGAATAACGATAAATACCCGGCATGGAGGCCACTTCTGTTTTTTGAAACGTACCATCTACTATAAACAGCGGGAATATCAGGTTAGCAGCACTAACATGGGTTTCCTGCACCATTTGGCGTATCACTTCACTTTTCCGGTTTCTACGTGGTCTTTGTAACATAAGCCCCCCATCCCCCAAAAGGGAAAATTTTTAATTTCTTTATTTTATAATATTAGCAACCCGTTATAAATTCCCCTTCAGGGCGTTAAGACTAAAGTCCAAACACAGCCTCGGCCAGCCCAACTTCGTCAGGAGAATAAGGCAGGGCATACTTTACGCCCATTTCATCAAATTTCTTTCCTGTTGATTTACCTATGGCCACTACCTTTTGGTAAGGATCGAGCAGGTTATCAACAAAGTAAGCCTCTACGTTTGACGGACTGGTAAACACCAACACATCGGCCCCGCTGGCTTCAACATCTTCTTCCAGTACAGTTTCATATACCGGCAGATCAATGATCTTGGTATCGGCCGACAGTCCTTGCTGTATACTTCTCATCGGGCTCTCGGCACCGGGGAACAATATGATCTTGCCGTTGGCCAGCTTTGCAAACTCTTCGGCTACTTCGGCGGTATCGGTGCCTTCACCTACATAATCGGTAAAGTAACCTTTACGGCGCAGCATTTCTTCAGATCCGCTGCCCATTACCCCAAACTTTACTTTTTTAGGGAATAAAGGGTTCAGCTGAAAAAAATACTCCACCGCGTTTTTGCTGGAGAAAAACACCCAGTCGATATTCTTTAATATATAAGAGTCAAACCTGGTAATTACCGGCACAGTACGTATGAGCGAGCGGGCCTCTATTTCAATGCCATGATGCTCTAATGCTTTGCGGAAATAACTTTGATCAGACAACTCCCTGGATATAAATACTTTTGAAGGGAACTTACGACCTTTAGTAAATTTAGCCACCACTTTTTCGGCCAGCCCTTGCGTAGTTTCCGCTTCCAAAAACAGCCTGTCCGGAAAGTCTTCACCGGTTTCGGCCTTGGAGGTAAATACCTGGAAAACACCATCGTCGCGGCGGCAATAACAACCCAATGGCAGGTGGCAGCCGCCGCCAAAAAGCTTTAGCACGGTTCTTTCAACAGCAAGTTCTTCGGCCACATCCGGATGGTGCAGTGATTGCAGGATATTAAAAACTTCCTGGTTATTTTCGCGGATCTGAATAGCCAGCGCACCTTGCGCAGGTGCAGGTATCAGTTCGGCTGGGGTTAACTCCTCTACATGAAATTCGCTCAGGTCAAGGCCTAAACGGCTTACACCGGCCTTGGCCAGCATAATGGCGTCATATTTTTCATCGCGCAGTTTGCCTATACGGGTAGGTACATTGCCGCGAAGGTCTTCTATCTCAAGATCGGGCCGGTAGGCCAATAGCTGTGCTTTACGCCTGTTTGACGATGTACCTACAATAGCCCCATATTTTACAGAAAGCTTTTGGCGCACATCAACACAATCTTTCAAGATCAACAACAGTTCAGAGGGGTCTTCCCTTTCTGAAACTGCTGCGATGATGAGTCCCGGAGGGTTTTCAGTTGGCAGGTCTTTATGCGAGTGTACCGCAATATCAATGGTACCGGCCAATAATTCTTCTTCTAATTCTTTGGTAAAAAAACCTTTGCCCTCTAACTTATCAAAGCTCAGGTTAAGTATGCGGTCGCCCTGGGTTTTAATGATCTTTAGCTCGGCGGTTACATTAATTGCGGCAAGGCTGTCTTTTACAAAATTAGCCTGCCATAGTGCCAATTCACTGCCGCGGGTTCCTATTATCAGTGTTCTGTCCAAAAGAATGATTATTTACAGGTGCAAATTTAATTTTTTATAGGGATGAATTTAACATTAATTCATGTTATGAAAGTAGGCTGACTAATGATAATTTAAAAGTTAAATTTTAAACGCAGGATATAGAGGTTGTAAGTAAGAATTACAGCAGCGCACGCGATTATCACGGCGATAAAGGTTCAATTGATATGTTGCTGATTTAGATTAAGCTGGAAGCTCAATACATAGACCACTACAAGCTACGCCGCGCTAAACTCGCGGCAGCTTAATTGAAATGAGCTGAGGGAGGAGGTTACGTTGTGAAAAATTAGTTTTCGTTGATCAATATATCCTTTGCCATGATCATGGGTACGCTGATATATTTTTTTTCCATGTAGTTGATCACCTTTTCCAGTATCTCGCGCGATTGTTCATCAAGCCCCTGAACTTCATCAGCAAAAACAGAGTTGATGGCCGTGTTACGGATCTCCTTGATTTTTTCGGGCACCTGGCGCATGGCCAGTTCAACACGGCGTTGTTTTAGTTGGGTACAAAACTCGGCGATATTTTGTTCTATGATGGTTTCGGCATGTACAAGTTCCTGATAACGTTCCTGCAGGTTACGTTTAGCTACCTCGTTAAGGGAGTGTACCTCAATAAAGTTAACGGGGAATTGCTCCAGTACTTCGGGTGCGGTATCATTAGGTATAGCCAGGTCGACAATGGTTTTACGGCCGGTTTCGCCATTGAGCAGCGATTGGTATATTTCGGTTGTAATAATAGGCTCAACCGCCGATGTACAGGTAATGATAACATCAAAACCTTTGTTGTATGTTTTTAAGGCCTCAAGATCAAAAGCTTCGCCTTTAAGATCAGCGGCAAGTTGCCGGGCCTTTGATATAGTACGGTTAAATACCGCGAAGTTGGTAAACTTGTGTTTTTGAAGATATTTGGAAATATTGCGGTTGGTTTCGCCCGCGCCAACGATCAGTATACGGGCATCGCTCGCACATAAGTTAAGATCCCTTAGCTTACGGTAAGCTAATGACACAACCGAAATAGGATTTTTTGAGATATTGGTATGGGTATAAACCTCTTTAGCTGTTTTAACCACACAATTCATCACCATACGCAACCCATCACCGGTAAGGCCGGCCTCTTTGCAATGCTCATAGGCTTTGCGCAATTGTGCAAGTATCTCTTTTTCGCCAACTATTAAGCTTTCCAGGGAACATGAAGTACGCAGCAGGTGAATCATCGCTTCCTGGTCTTCATATATAGAAGCGCTATCCATAAATGTGCTTAACGAATCGTGGCACAACTCAGTATTAAAAGATTCTATAAACCGCTTGGCAAAATCTTTATCAACCACTTTAGGGGTTGTCATAATAAATTCAACACGGTTACACGTGGCCAGATAAAATATCTCTGGTATCCCAAATTGAGTTTTTACTTGTTGAAGTTTTTCTGTCAGATTTTCCTGGCAAACCACCAATCTACCTAATTCCTTCAGTTCAATCTGTTTGTGTGTAAAAGCAATAACCTTTAAATACTTCAAAGCAGTTTTAAATTTGACCCAACAAAAATATCACTATAAAAGCGTTGCAATGTCAACACTTTGTCAAACAGATGTATTTAGAATGGTTATAAATTAGGAAAAATAACGTAAAAACCACATTTAAACTGCTTAAAACAATATATAGCAAAATAATGTATATTAAGCAATTGATTTAAAGATCACAGCCTTGCGGTACTACTCAAATCAAAAAAACAGCAACCTGATTCAATTGATTACCATAGCAATGCCTGCTACAAAAATTAATGAAACCATAAAAAGATTAACCTATATAGAATAAACATATGGATTTGCAAAGTGTTGAGATGCGGAACCTCGAAGTACAGGATTATCAGGACCTGAAAAAGTCAATGAAATCGGCCTATATGGATATGGATGAGGATTATTGGGATGCCAACTCCATTAAAAGACTCATCAGGCTTTTCCCCGAAGGGCAGATCTGCATCACTGTAAATGATACAGTAGTAGGCTGTGCCCTATCCATTATAGTAGATTACCAAAAATACGGCGATAACCATACCTATAAGCAAATTACCGGCGACAGCACCTTTAAAACACATACCGACAAGGGCGATGTTTTATATGGCATTGATATTTTTATTCATCCTAATTACAGGGGATTACGCCTGGCGCGCCGCTTATATGAGGCCCGTAAGGCGCTTTGCGAAAAACTTAACCTTAAAAGCATTATAGCTGGCGGGCGGATACCCAATTATCAAAAATATCAGAACGACCTTACCCCGCGCCAATATATCGACAAGGTTAAATACAAGGAGATATATGACCCAACTCTGTCGTTTCAATTGGCTAATGATTTTCATGTGCGTAAAGTATTGCGTAATTACCTGCCTGAGGATAGCCGTTCCAAAGGTTTCGCAACGCTGATTGAATGGAATAACGTTTATTATGAAGAGATCAGCACAGCCATCAATCAAAAAACGGTAGTACGCATAGGTTTGGTTCAATGGCAAATGCGTGCATACAATAATATTAGCGAACTGATGAAACATGCTGAATATTTTGTTGACGCAGTGAGTGATTACCAGGCCGACTTTATTTTATTTCCCGAGCTATTCAACACACCGCTTATGGCCGATTATAATCACATGGATTCGGCAAAAGCCATGCGCGAACTGGCAAAATATACACAGCCTATCATTGAGGAATTTTCTAAACTGGCGGTTTCATACAATGTAAACATTATTGCAGGCAGTATGCCCACAATTTATGAGGAATCGTTGTATAACGTATCCTACCTGTTTAAACGTAATGGCGCCATGGAGGAGGTTTATAAAATACATCCCACCCCATCCGAGATCAGCTCATGGGGTATGCGCGGCGGCGATGAGGTAAGGGTATTTGAAACTGATGCCGGTAAAATAGGCATACTGATCTGTTATGACGTGGAGTTTCCGGAATTATCACGCATACTGGCCAGCCAGGATATGCAAATATTGTTTGTCCCTTTTTTAACCGACACCCAAAATGGTTTTAACCGTGTTAAGTTTTGCGCTCAGGCCCGCGCGGTAGAAAATGAATGTTTTGTTGCCATTGCCGGCTGTGTGGGCAATTTGCCTAATGTAAACAACATGGGTATTTCCTATGCACAGTCGGCCGTATTTACCCCGTCTGATTTTGGGTTCCCAACCAATGGCATCCAATCAGAGGCTACACCGAATACCGAAATGATCGTGATTGCTGATGTTGACCTGTCGACACTGGAAGAATTACACGAATATGGTAGCGTGCAAAATTTAAAAGACCGGCGAACCGATCTTTACAATATCACCTTTAATGGAAAAAAAGTATAATTAATTAAAAAGGGTATTTACACTTCCAGTCGCCTGTGCCGCGCCCTGGGTTTTGGCATGTTGCATAAACTGACTCGGGGCTATGCCGGTTTCCTTTTTAAAAGTAGTATTGAACGTTGTTTTTGAATTAAAGCCTGCGCTGAATGCGATACCTAAAATATTAAGGTGCCTATGCTTTTCAGAAAGCATCAAGCGTTTAACTTCTTCAACGCGGTATTTATTCACAAACTGAAAAAAATTAATCCCAAAGTTTTCATTCAACAGGTATGAAAGCTCGTGTGTTGAAACGGCCATTTCCCGGGCCAGCTGTGGCAAACTCAGTTCGTTATCCAGGTATAGCTTTTCATTTTGCATTAAATGTTCAAGTTTATTTTTAAGCTCATTTGACCGTTCATCAGGTACTCTTTTCCGCACGGCGTTGTTTTCGCTTTTTTCCTTAATAATTGTGCTGATGTCCTCCAGATCAGGTTCGTCAAAGGGGTAAATTTCCTTTTGCGCGAGTAAAAAATAAAATATAAAAAGAGAGCCTGCCAGGTAGCCAATTGGCGCGTAAATCCTCATGAATCCAAGCTGCAAAAATATGCTAACGTACCAAATGGCCAACATAAACGCTATTCCCAAAAGCAGATATTTCAGCCAGTTTAAGCTAACCTCTCCGGTATTTGAATTTATCACCCTGATGTTTTTCTCATGCTGTTTTAATTTACGCCAGGCCAGTATCCAATAAATGAGCATTTGGCCTTTTATAGATACAAACATGGTAAAAGCCATAATGGTGTTGATAATAGGCGGCAATACCCGCGTATTGCCCCATGTTGAACCGCCCGCCATAAATGCAACAGGCGCCATAAAACAAAAGAACAATAAAAACGGTATGAAATGAAGATACTCCTGGCGTTTAAATGCCTTGTGGGGCGACGTAAAATGCAATATGCTTAAATATAATGCAGGCGCCATAGCAAACCTTGAAAGCTCATTAAAGGCAATAAGCTGTGTGTAGGATCGCTCTGCTTTAGCCTCATAGATAATTACATTTAATAAACTACAGCCTACCGAGAACAGGAACAGACTAAACCATCTGTTAGCTATGTTATTTACCTTAACCGGATTAACAAATGAAATAAGCGAGAACAAGAAAAAGCCTATGCAAATTACATTGTATAAAAGGAGCTGCGGTGTCATACACGGTTAAATATCACTATAAATTTAGTCATTTATATTTTTATCAACTTGCATATTTGCAGCATCAAATAAAAGTATGACTTCACTCTAAAAAAGAGAAACAGTTTATTGTTGTCATGGTAAAGCGCTATTATACGCGGGTGCAACCAATTTGCTATTAAAGCGACTATCAGATAAATGCGGCTTTAAACAGGGGAATATCAATAGACAACAAAAAACGCCCTGGTTAAATAACCAGGGCGTTTAATATCAAGCAGAGAATAGTTAAAATTATTCTCCTTTTTCAGCGTTCTCTTCGTTCTCAGCAGGAGCTGGAGCTTCGGCAGCTGGAGTTTCAGTAGCTTCGGCAACTGGTGCTTCGGCTTTAACTTCTTCAGCAACTTCGGCTTCTTCAACCGGTGCAGCTTCTTTAGCAGCAGGTGCAGCGGTTTTAGCTTTTGCTGAAGAACCACCACGACGACGTGTTGATTTTTTAGCTGGAGCAGCGTCAGTACCGTAAACGGTGTTATAGTCAACCAATTCAATGATCGCCATTTCAGCGTTATCACCTAAACGGTTCTCTAACTTAACAATACGGGTATAACCACCCGGACGGTTAGCTATCTTCTCAGCAATTTCGCGGAACAGGATAGTAGTAGCATCCTTGTCTTGCAGGTAGCTAAACACTGTACGACGAGAGTGAGTGGTATCGTTTTTTGATTTGGTTAATAAAGGCTCAACATATCCGCGTAAAACTTTTGCTTTTGCTAATGTTGTAGTAATACGCTTGTGTAAAATAAGCGAAGTTGCCATATTTGCCAGCATCGCTTTGCGGTGGCTGGTAGTACGGCCTAAGTGGTTGTTTTTGTTTCCGTGTCTCATTGTTATTAAATTATTTCACGTGCATACCGTCCGGCGATAAAATCAAGCCTTCGGAATTATGCCTTCGCTAATTAGATTTTAGTGTTGAGTATAAGATTAGAGACAATTGCCTCCTGGCTTACACCTTGTTATATTTAAAAGCCAGATATAAAACTTGTCCTATATCCAACATTTCAAATCTTGTTATTCTTCGTCTAACTTGAATTTAGACAGGTTCATACCAAAAGATAAACCTTTTGATTTAACCAGGTCCTGAATTTCAGTTAATGACTTTTTACCAAAGTTCCTGAATTTCAGCATGTCGGCAACATCGTATGATACCAGATCAGCCAGGCTGCGGATATCAGCAGCTTTAAGGCAGTTTAAGGCACGTACAGAAAGGTCAAGATCAACCAGTTCAGTTTTCAGGATCTTGCGCATGTGCAGTATCTCTTCATCAACCTCTTTGGTTTCTTCTTTAGCCTGTGCTTCAAGCATCATGTTCTCGTCACTGAACAGCATAAAGTGCTGGATCAGGATCTTGGCAGCTTCTTTCAGCGCGTCTTCAGGGTGAATTGAGCCATCGGTTGCAATATCCAGAACTAATTTTTCATAGTCGGTTTTTTGTTCAACACGATAGTTTTCAATAGTATATTTTACGTTTTTAATTGGCGTAAAGATAGAATCGATAGCTATCACACCAACATTCGCATCAGGGTTTTTATTTTCCTCGCTCGGAACATAACCGCGGCCCTTTGCAACAGTAAGCTCAATTTCAAGCGTTACTGATGAATCCATGTTACAGATAACCAGATCAGGGTTTAAAACAGTAAAGTTATTAGAGAATTTAGTAACATCTCCGGCTTTAAAAGCGTCCTGGCCATTTATAATAACAAATATCTTCTCATTATCACCAGACTCACCTGTTTTTTTGAAACGAACCTGTTTAAGGTTCAGGATGATCTCGGTAACGTCTTCAACAACACCTTTGATGGTTGAAAACTCATGCATTACTCCCGAAAAACGAACAGAAGTAATCGCATAACCTTCAAGTGATGAAAGTAAGATACGACGTAGAGCATTACCAATGGTTACACCGAAGCCTGGTTCTAACGGACGAAACTCAAACGTGCCATCAAAATCATTCGATTTCTGCATGATAACCTTGTCTGGTTTTTGAAATGCTAAAATTGCCATTTATATCCTTTATTTATTGTTTACTAATAATAGATTTTAGAAGTGAGATTTGAGATCTGGGACCTTTAACATGTCCCGGCTTACATCTCTTACAATCTAAAAACGTTCCTTTATTTGATTTGTTTAAGTATGAAACCAGAAATGAGATTTGAAAACAAGTCTCAAATCTCACATCTAATATCTCATATCTTATTATTTTGAGTACAACTCGACGATCAGGTTTTCCTTAATGTTTTCAGGGATCTCATCGCGGTTAGGATAGTTCAGGAATTTACCTGTTAAGGCGTTAGCATCCCACTCTAACCAGCTGTATTTGTTGATTCTTCTTCCGGCAACTGAATTTGTGATTGCCTCTAATGATTTAGATTTCTCACGTACTGATATTACGTCACCAGCTTTTAACGCGTATGATGCAATGTTTACAACAGCGCCATTAACGTTAATGTGTTTGTGATTTACCAGCTGACGCGCTGCCGAACGTGTAGGAGCAATACCTAAACGGTAAACAGCATTATCTAAACGGGCCTCTAAAAATTTCAGCAGGTTCTCGCCTGTGATACCTTCTTTGGCTGATGCACGGTGAAACAAGTTTTCGAACTGACGCTCTAATACACCATAAGTATATTTAACTTTTTGTTTCTCTTGCAACTGAGTTGAGTACTCAGATTGCTTTCCTCTTCTTTTAGAGGCACCATGCATACCCGGTGGGTAGTTTTTACGTTCTAACGCTTTATCCGGACCGAAGATCGGCTCACGGAAACGACGTGCAATTTTGGATTTTGGGCCTGTATATCTTGCCATTTGTGTGTGTTCTTAAAGTATCAAGCAGCCTGTAGCTGCCGAATCTTAGCTTTAAAAAATTTGTTAATTAAACTCTTCTTCTTTTTGAAGGACGGCAACCATTATGTGGAAGCGGTGTAATATCTTTGATGGTTGTAACCTCAATACCTGCTGTTTGCAAAGTACGGATAGCTGACTCACGACCAGCGCCCGGGCCTTTTACAAACACCTCAACCTTACGTAAGCCTAAATCATAAGCAACTTTACCGCAATCGGCAGCAGCTTGTGAGGCAGCATAAGGAGTGTTCTTTTTTGAACCTTTAAAACCCATTTTACCGGCTGATGACCATGAGATAGCCTGGCCGCTTTTATTGGTAAGGGTTAGGATAATATTGTTAAAAGTAGCGTTGATGTGCGCTTCGCCTACCGGCTCAACAATTACAACACGCTTTTTGGTTACTTTTTTGCTTTTAGCCATTTTTTTAATTATTGAGTTAATGAATTACTGAGTTACTGAATAACTCGGACCCATTAACTGTTCTTTTAATTTTTATTCCTAATGATCGGCAAGCATCACTGCTTATGATCACTAATCAATTATTATTTAGTAGCTTTTTTCTTGTTAGCAACTGTTTTACGTTTTCCTTTACGGGTACGTGAGTTATTTTTAGTACGCTGACCACGTAATGGTAAACCTTTACGGTGACGTGTACCGCGGTAACAACCTATATCCATTAAACGCTTAATGTTAAGCTGCACTTCTGAACGAAGAGAACCTTCCACTTTGATCTGATCGTTAATGATAGTACGAATAGAGGTTAACTGCTCATCGGTCCAGTCTTGTACTTTTGTATTAAAATCAATACCTGCCTCAGTCAAAATTCTTTGAGCTGTTGAGCGGCCTATACCGAAAATGTAAGTAAGTCCGATTTCTCCTCTTTTATTTTTTGGTAAATCAATACCTGAAATCCTTGCCATATTTTATCTTTTTTATTGAGTTATCGAATTATTGAATTATCGAATTCCATTAATCAGTAATTCAACCATTCTCCAATTCAAAATTGTTCTTAGCCCTGGCGTTGTTTAAACTTAGGATTCTTTTTGTTAATTACATAAAGTTTCCCGTTACGGCGAATGATCTTGCAATCAGCGCTGCGTTTTTTAATGGATGCTCTAACTTTCATCTCTTTATTATTTATATCTATAGGTTATTCTACCCTTTGTTAAATCATACGGACTCATTTCCAGTTTTACTCTGTCACCAGGTAAAATTTTAATGTAGTGCATACGCATTTTGCCGGAAATATGTGCAATAATCTCATGACCATTTTCCAGTTCAACCCTGAACATTGCATTTGACAATGCTTCCCTAATTGTACCGTCTTGCTCAATCGAAGATTGTTTAGCCATATTTTATTGATTATTACTTAATTATCCGCCCTAAAACCGGGATGCAAAATTAATAAAAATTATTTAATTATTATTTTTTTCTTTTAAAACATTATCAACATATTCAAACGTCGATAAAATATCAGGTTTGCCCTTGCTTACAGCTACAGTATGCTCATAATGAGCCGATGGTTTTTTATCAACGGTTGATACCGTCCATCCATCATCCCAAAACTTAACCCCTGCCCTGCCCGCATTGATCATAGGCTCTATAGCAATCACCATACCTTCTTCAAGCTTTATACCGGCACCGCGTTTACCATAGTTTGGCACTTCGGGTTTTTCATGCAGCTGTAAACCTACGCCATGCCCTACAAGTTCCTTAACCACACCAAAGCCATGCTTTTCTGCATGCTCCTGAACGGCGTGGCCAATATCGCCTATACGCATACCAACAACGGCTTTTTCAACTCCAAGCTTTAAACACTCCTGTGTTACACGCATTAATGTTTTAGTGCTTTCGCTTACTTCGCCAATGGCAAAGGTATAAGCTGAGTCGCCAAAGTATTTATTCAGGATAACACCACAGTCAACCGATACCAGATCGCCCTCCGTTAAAACATGACTGCCGGGGAAACCATGCACCACCTGATCATTAAGGGATATACAAAGTGAATAGGGAAACCCGTGATAGTTTAAAAAAGCAGGAATGCCGCCGTTATCCCTGATAAAAGTTTCAGCAAGTTTGTCCAGTTCTATTGTTTTAACACCCGGAGCTATAACCTTAGCTATTTCTCCGAGTGTTTTAGAAACAAGTAAAGAACTTTCTCTTATGAGTTCTATCTCTTCGACAGACTTATAATTGATTTTTGACATTGCTTTTTATTAGATAGCCGTCGGAGTTGTTCCGGCTGCAGCAGGCATTGCTGTACGGCCTTTAATTCGTCCGGTTTTCATTAAACCATCATAATGGCGCATCAACAGGTGACTTTCAATTTGTTGCAGGGTATCTAAAACAACACCAACCAGGATGATCAATGATGTACCGCCAAAGAATCTTGCGAATATTGGGGATACGCCAACCAAACTGGCAATAGCCGGAATGATAGCTATTATAGCCAGGAATATTGAACCTGGTAAAGTTATCTTTGATATTACACCATCAATAAACTCGGCAGTTGACCGGCCTGGTTTAATGCCCGGTATAAAACCACCGTTCTTTTTCATATCATCAGCCATTTGGTTAGGGTTAACCGTAATAGCTGTATAAAAATAGGTGAACAGGATGATCAAGATACCAAACAACAGGTTATGCTGCCATGAGTTATAGTTTGACAATGCTATCAAAATACCGTTTGATGCCGCGTTAGGGAAAAACTGCTGTACAGTTTGCGGTATGAACATTAAGGCCTGAGCAAATATGATAGGCATTACACCGGCAGCATTTACCTTTAACGGGATATACTGACGAACGCCGCCATATTGTTTATTACCTACTATACGTTTAGCATACTGTACCGCAATTTTACGGGTACCTTGTACTATAAGTATAGTGAACATTACCACACCAATAAGTGCTACAATTTCAACTATAAAAGTTACCAAGCCACCTGTACCACCGGTACGTGACTGAAACTCGGTTAAAAACGCACCAGGCAACTGGGCAATAATACCCACCATGATAATTAACGATATACCGTTACCGATACCTTTATCAGTAATTTTTTCGCCAAGCCACATTACAAATAATGTGCCTGCGGTTAAAACAACTGTAGTTAGTATGGTAAATATAGGATCGCCAATTAAGCGGGCATCAGGAGCAATCTGCGAGCGTACGTAGCCAATGGCCTGCAATGCAGTGATACCTATGGTTAGGTAACGTGTCCACTGGTTAATTTTATTACGTCCGCTTTCGCCTTCTTTCTGCAGTTTAGTAAAATAAGGCACCGCAATACCCAGCAGTTGCACCACAATTGAAGCCGAAATATAAGGCATTACACCCAATGCAAAAATGGAGGCACGTGAAAACGAGCCGCCTGCAAACATATTCAGCAATCCTACTAATCCTTCTGCCTTTTGGTTTGATATTGATGTAGCATTAACACCAGGCAAAACCACGAATGAGCCTACGCGATATATTAAAAGAAATAAGAGTGTGTTAATAATACGCACTCTCAGATCTTCGATTTTCCAGATATTGGATAATGTGGTGAAAAATTTCTTCATTGAAACTTACAACTTAACTATGGTACCACCAGCTGCTTCAATCGCTTTTTGCGCCGTAGCAGTAAATGCATGTGCTTTAACTTCTAATTTGGCTTTCAGCTCGCCACGACCAAGTATTTTAACCAAGTCATTACGTGATACCAAACCATGTTCTTTCAATGTGTCAAAATCAACTGCCGAAAGTGAGAATTTCTCAACTAACTCCTGCAGTACATCTAAATTAACACCGGTATACTCCACACGGTTAGGGTTTTTGAAGCCCACTTTTGGTACACGGCGTTGTAAAGGCATTTGACCGCCTTCAAAACCAACCTTAGTACTGGTACCTGAACGTGAACCAGCGCCTTTATGGCCACGGGTTGACGTACCGCCACGGCCAGAACCTGTACCACGGCCAATTCGTTTTTTATTTTTAGTAGAACCTTCTGCAGGTTTTAAATTACTTAAATTCATGATATTAAATATTTTCTACCGCTACCAGGTGATTAACTTTTCTAACCATACCAACTATAGCAGGTGTAGCTTCAACTTCTACACTGTGGTTAATTTTACGCAAGCCTAAAGCTTCGATTGTCTTTTTTTGGCGTTCACTTCTGTCGATCACGCTCTTAATCTGAGTTATTTTGATTTTAGCCATGACTGATTATCCGTTAAATACTTTACCTAAATTAACGCCACGCTGCTGTGCTACAGTATGCGCATCACGTAATTGTGATAGTGCTGATACGGTTGCTTTAACCACGTTGTGCGGATTTGATGAACCTTTTGATTTTGCCAGTACGTTGTGAATACCTGCCGACTCTAATACGGCACGCATTGCACCACCCGCAATAACACCGGTACCATTTGCAGCTGGTTTAATAAATACAAAACCACCGCTAAATTTACCAATTTGCTCATGAGGTACAGTTCCGTTAATGATAGGAACTTTTACCAGATTCTTTTTAGCATCATCAATACCTTTTGCAATTGCTTCGGTAACCTCTTTTGCTTTACCTAAGCCATAACCTACAACACCGTTTTCATCACCCACTACCACAATGGCAGAGAAGCTGAAAGTACGGCCGCCTTTGGTTACTTTGGCAACACGTTGTATGCTTACCAAGCGGTCTTTTAATTCGATCTCGCTTGTTTTTACTCTTTTTATGTTGATTGTTGACATTTCTCTTTTCGATTAAAAGTTTAAACCACCTTCACGTGCACCTTCGGCCAGTGACTTAACACGACCATGGTACAAATAACCGTTCCTGTCGAAAACCACATCTTTAATACCTGCAGCAATAGCTTTTTGAGCTACCAGTTTGCCTACGGCTACTGATTGATCAGACTTGCTGCCTGTTGCTGAAAAGTCTTTTGATAAAGATGAAGCCGATACGATAGTTTTACCGGATAAATCGTCAATGATCTGCGCGTAAATTCCTTTGTTACTTCTGTAAACTGACAGGCGAGGACGCGCTGCTGATCCTGAAAGACGTTTCCTGATCCCTCTTTTAATCCTGTCTCTTCTTGATAATTTAGCTCCCATGACGATTATTTTTTAGATGCTGATTTACCTGCTTTTCTTCTCAATACTTCGCCTACAAACTTAATACCTTTACCTTTGTAAGGTTCTGGTGCACGTAACGAGCGTATTTTTGCCGCTACCTGACCAATAAGCTGCTTATCTATTGATTCCAGAATGATGGTTGGGTTTTTACCCTTATCAGCAGTGGTTGTAACTTTAATTTCTTTTGGTAATTCAAATACATAGTGGTGAGAGTAACCCAACACCAGATCCAAAGTATTACCTGTATTGGTAGCACGGTAACCCACACCCACTAATTCCTGCTGTACCTTGTAACCTTCAGTTACGCCTACTACCATGTTATTTAAAAGCGCGCGGTATAAACCGTGCAACGCTTTATGACGTTTTTGTTCAGAAGGACGTTGAACCAGTAACTGGCCGTCTTCCTGTGCAATGGTGATATCGCTATCAACCGCTTGCTGCAACTCACCTTTAGGGCCTTTTACAGTAACAACATTTTCTGCTGATACGGTAACAGTTACGCCTGCTGGTAGTGCTATCGGTGCTTTTCCTACTCTTGACATTGCTTAATTTCTCCTATTAATAAACGTAGCATAAAACTTCGCCACCTACATTTTGCTGACGCGCTTCTTTATCGGTCATTACTCCTTTTGAAGTTGACAGGATAGCGATACCTAAACCATTTAATACTCTCGGCAAGTTATCAGTACCTGCATATTTCCTCAAACCTGGTTTACTGATGCGCGAAATGCTGCGTATAGCAGAAATTTTAGTTATCGGGTGGTATTTTAAAGCAACTTTAATGCTGCCTTGCGGACCAACTTCCTCAAACTTGTAATTGGCAATGTAACCTTTGTCGAAAAGCACCTTAGTGATTTCCTTCTTCAGATTTGATGCAGGAATTTCAACAACCCTGTGGTTGGCTTTAATAGCATTCCTTACTCTTGTAAGATAATCTGCGATTGGATCTGTATTCATTTTATTGTGTTATGATGGTGGTTTCCTTTCCGTAACATCCGGAGCGACCTTCCATCGGTTAATTCATTTACATTTCGAATGCCGGATTTTCGATTTCGAATTTATCCGGGTCCTCAAAAATTAAAGAAATACCAAATTCCGAAATTGAAATTCCGAAATCCGATATTCTATATTTTTTTACCAGCTTGCTTTCTTTACTCCCGGTATTTTACCTGCCAATGCCATATCACGGAATGTTACGCGTGAAATGCCAAACTGGCGCATATAACCACGTGGGCGGCCGGTTAACTTACAACGGTTGTGTAATTTTACCGGTGATGAAGCCTTAGGTAATTTATCTAAGCCTGCATAATCGCCGGCTTCTTTAAGAGCTGCTCTTTTCTCTGCGTATTTAGCAACCAATTTAGCGCGTTTTAATTCACGTGCCTTTACACCTTCTTTAGCCATTGCTATTTTGATTTTTAAATGGTAATCCAAATTGTTTCAACAACTCCAATGCTTCAACATCGTTAGTTGCGGAGGTTACAAAGGTAATATCCATACCTTGAATTTTATTGATCTTGTCAATATTTATCTCAGGGAATATAATTTGCTCTGTAATACCTAATGTATAGTTACCTCTGCCGTCAAAACCTTTATCGTTGATGCCTTTAAAATCACGGATACGTGGCAGGGCAACAGCAATTAAACGATCCAGGAACTCATACATATTGTTATCACGTAAAGTTACACGTACGCCTACCGGCATGTTTTTACGTAATTTAAAGTTTGAGATATCTTTCTTTGATTTTGAAGAAACTGCTTGCTGACCGGTAATGGTTGTTAACTCGGTAATCGTGTTCTCAATCAGTTTCTTGTCGGTTGTAGCACCGCCAACACCCTGGTTAATGGCAATTTTTTCAAGCTTAGGAACCTGCATTACGCTTTTGTACTGAAATTTATCTTTCAGCGTGGTACGTATTTCGTCCTTATATTTTGTTTTTAATCTTGGTACGTAAGTCATTACTTAATTTCCTCCCCTGATTTTTTTGCTACCCTTACTAATTTGCCGGCATCGTTTTTCTTGCGGCCAACACGGGTTGTATTACCTGTTTTAGGATCAACCAGCATTAGGTTTGAAATGTGTATAGCAGCTTCCTGTTTAACAATTCCGCCATTCGGATTAGCAGCATTTGGTTTTGTATGTTTTGATACCATATTGGCACCTTCAACAATAGCGCGGCCTTTGTCTGCTATTACTTCAACAATTTTGCCTTGTGTTCCTTTTGAATCACCGGCAATAACTTTTACCAGGTCGCCCTTGCGGATCTTTAACTTGGCTGGTTGTGCGTGTTTTTTCTTTTCCATGTTACAATACCTCCGGTGCTAATGATACAATTTTCATAAATTGTTTCTCACGCAGTTCTCTTGCAACAGGGCCAAAGATACGTGTACCTCTTGGCTCATCCTGGTTATTTAACAAAACTGCTGCGTTATCGTCGAAACGGATGTATGAACCATCTTTTCTGCGGATCTCTTTTTTGGTGCGTACTACTACGGCTTTTGATACTGTACCTTTTTTAACGTTGCCTGATGGCAAAGCGCTTTTTACGGTTACTACTATCTTATCGCCAATTGAGGCATACCTTTTTCCGGTACCGCCCAATACACGGATCACTAAAACTTCTTTAGCTCCGCTGTTATCGGCTACATTTAATCTTGATTCCTGTTGTACCATCTTATTTAGCCCTTTCTATAATTTGAACTAATCTCCAGTTTTTGCTTTTGCTCAACGGGCGTGTTTCCATAATCAATACGGTATCACCAATACCACAGGTATTTTCTTCGTCATGAGCCATGAATTTGGTAGTTTTCTTTACGAATTTACCGTAGATAGGGTGTTTCACTTTACGTTCCACAGCAACTACGATAGATTTTTGCATTTTATTGCTAACTACCAAACCGGTACGTGTTTTTCTTAAATTTCTTTCCATTTTTCTGAACGCTTAAAAAATTAATTGTTTTCAGAAGCTGACGCAGCTTTACGCTTTGTTAATTCAGTATTTAACCGAGCAATGTCCTTGCGTACCTTAGTTATACGTGTTGGATTCTCAATAGCTGATACTGCATGGGCAAATTTAAGTTTGGTTAGGCTTGTTCTTTCCTCTCCTATTCTTGCAACCAATTCTTCAGTTGATAGCTCCAAAATTTCTGAGTTCTTCATTTTCTTTTGTTATTTGTTGTTGTTGGCAGTTTAAACGTTGTATTGTTTTTTTTGATGGGTGAAAGTTCGGCATCTAACTTCACAACATTAAAACTTTACAACTTTTCAACTAACGCTCCATTTATGCTTCTACGTAATCCCTACGTACTATAAATCTGGTTTGTACCGGAAGTTTCTGTGCTGCAAGGCGTAAGGCCTCTTTAGCAACGTCCAAAGGCACACCTTCGGCTTCAAAAATGATCCTTCCGGGGCGTACTACCGCAACCCAGTATTCAGGAGCACCTTTACCTTTACCCATACGTACCTCTGCTGGTTTTTTAGTTACAGGCTTGTCAGGAAATATCCTGATCCATACCTGGCCTTCACGTTTCATAAAACGTGTTACAGCGATACGTGCAGCCTCGATCTGGCGGCTGGTGATCCAGGCCGCTTCGAGTGATTTTATACCGAAAGATCCGAATGAAAGTTCTGCACCACGAGTGGCTAAACCTTTCATCCTGCCTTTTTGCATCTTTCTGAACTTCGTTCTTTTTGGCTGTAGCATTTTCTTAAGTATTGAGATATGAGATATGAGATGTGAGATTATAACTTTTCAGTCCCTCTTATCAAATATCTTTTATCTTATTAATTGTTATCTATATGCTGCGGATAAGGATGATGTATATGTTCTCATATCTAACATCTCAAATCTCACATCTGTTATTATTATCTCTTTCCTGGGCCACCGGGACGATTTCCGCCCGGACGATTTCCACCCTGGCCACCGGGACGGTTACCACCACCACGAGGACCATTGTTACCACCCTGACCACCACGACGGTCACCACCTGGTTTCCTGTCGCCTCTGCGCTCGCCGCCCCGTTCGCCACCGCGTTGGTTGTCACGTCCGCCAAATGCCGGAGCACCGTCTGGACGACCACCTTTACCGCTGCTGCTGCTTGTGCCGCCAATGTTTGGTGACAGGTCGCGTTTGCCGTAAACCTCGCCTTTGCATATCCACACTTTAACACCTATTTTACCATAAGTAGTTAATGCTTCTGCAAGTGCATAGTCAATATCGGCACGGAAAGTATGCAATGGAATTCTTCCTTCTTTGTATTGTTCGCTACGTGCCATCTCAGCACCGCCTAAACGGCCTGATGTCATTACTTTAATTCCTTCGGCACCCATTCTCATGGTTGAAGCAATTGTTGTTTTCATGGCACGGCGGAAAGAGATACGTGCTTCCAGTTGTTTAGCGATACCTTCTGCTACTAACTGAGCGTCAAGTTCCGGACGTTTGATCTCGAATATGTTGATTTGAACTTCTTTTTTAGTAAGTTTTTTCAACTCTTCTTTGATCTTGTCAACTTCCTGGCCGCCTTTACCAATCACAATACCCGGACGGGCAGTGTGTATAGTTACGGTAATGCGTTTTAAAGTACGTTCAATTACCACTTTTGATACACCACCTTTAGCAATACGAGCTGAAAGGTATTTGCGGATCTTTTCGTCTTCAACTAATTTGTCGGAGTAGTTGTTGCCACCGAACCAATTAGAATCCCAACCTCTGATGATTCCTAATCTGTTACCTATTGGATGTGCTTTCTGTCCCATTTCAAATTAATTGTTATCGTTTTTACTATCCACAATCAGTGTAACGTGGTTTGAACGTTTACGGATACGGTATCCTCTTCCCTGAGGGGCAGGACGTAACCTTTTTAACTGACGGCCGCCGCCTACTGAAATTTCTTTCACAAATAAAGCGCTGTCTTCAACACGTTTGCCTTCGTTTTTTGCTTCCCAGTTTTTAATGGCTGATAACAAAAGTTTCTCTACACGAATAGCAGCTTCTTTGTTAGTATATTTTAATATGTACAACGCTTTCTCAACGTTTTCACCACGGATCAGATCAACCACCAAACGCATTTTGCGCGGTGATGTTGGACAGTCCTGTAATTTAGCAACTGAAGCGCCGCCAACCAGGGCTTTCGCAGCTTCTTTTTGTTGCCTGATCAATACAGACTTTTTGATTTTTGTTGTTGCTTCCATTGCCTGTTATTTTTTCTTTTCTGCGTGACCGCGGAATGTACGGGTTGGAGCAAATTCTCCCAACTTGTGACCAACCATGTTTTCTGTTACGTACACAGGGATAAACTTGTTACCGTTGTGTACTGCGAATGTGTGACCAACGAAATCAGGAGAGATCATGGAACGACGTGACCATGTTTTCACAACTGATTTTTTGTTTGAATCATTCAAGGTAAGAACTTTTCTTTCCAGGTTATGATCAATATAAGGTCCTTTTTTAATTGAACGTGCCATTATTTTTTCCTTCTTTCAATGATATAACGATCCGATCCTTTTTTCTTGTCACGGGTTTTGTAGCCTTTAGCTAATAAACCTTTACGTGACCGTGGATGACCACCTGAGGCTCTACCCTCACCACCACCCATAGGGTGATCTACCGGGTTCATGGCTACACCACGAACTCTCGGCCTGCGGCCTAACCAGCGTTTACGACCTGCTTTACCTAACACCGCGTTTGCTTTTTCGCCATTTGAAACGGTACCAATAGTTGCCAAACAAGTTGACAGTATCATACGTGTTTCGCCTGAAGGCAATTTGATGATAGCATATTTGCCATCGCGTGCTGAAAGCTGTGCATAAGTACCTGCACTACGTGCTATGATACCGCCCTGGCCAGGGTTTAATTCAATGTTATGAATAATAGAGCCCAGTGGGATATTTTTCAAAGGCATTGTATTACCTACCTCAGGAGTTGCGCTTTCGCCTGATACTACTACCTGTCCAACTGTTAAGCCTTCAGGAGCTATCATATATCGTTTTTCGCCATCAACAAAGTGTAGCAGGGCTATACGTGCAGAACGGTTAGGATCATACTCAATAGTTGCAACTTTTGCCGGGATATCAAACTTATTACGTTTAAAGTCAATCAGCCTATATGCTTGTTTATGGCCACCACCCAGGTAGCGCATAGTCATTTTACCGCTGTTGTTACGTCCGCCCGATCTGGTGTTGGCTGCTACAACCAACGACTTTTCAGGAACGTTTGTTGTAATATCTGAGTTAGATACGTCAACTCTGAAGCGGGTACCCGGGGTAACCGGTTTAAATCTCTTTACTGCCATCTCTTAATTATATATTGCTGTAAAAATCAATTGTTTCACCGTCCTTCAACGTAATGATCGCTTTCTTGTAAGTAGCAATGCGGCCTTGTACGGCGCCTGCCTTAGTGTTGCGAGTTTTAAGTTTGCCGACGTATTTCATAGTGTTTACCGCCTTAACGTTTACACCATACATTGCCTCAATGGCGCCTTTAATCTGAATTTTGTTTGCTCTGTGATCAACTTTGAAAGCATAACGGTTAAGTTTCTCGGTTAATTGAGTTACTTTTTCAGTAAGTAGGGGTTTCTTTAAAATTTCCATAATTACTTAAGCTAATGCTTCCTCCAAAGTTTTAACAGCGCCTGTAGTTAATAACAGTTTGCCGGCGTTTAACACATCATAAGTGTTTAGCTGCTCAACTGAAATAACCTTAGTTTTCTTCAGGTTTCTGCTTGATAAATACACATTGTTATTTTCGGCGCCTGCTACTACTAATAATGTTTTGTCATTAGTAACATTCAGGTCGGCCTCCATTTTAATGTAGTTTTTAGTTTTGATGGTATCAAAATTAAAATCTTCCAATACTAAAATGTTGTTATCTTTTGCTTTGTATGATAAAGCTGATTTACGTGCCAGTGATTTCAGTTTCTTGTTTAATTTGAAGCTGTAATCGCGTGGTTGCGGACCGAAAACGCGACCACCACCGTTAAACAACGGAGATTTTACGCTACCTGCACGGGCACCACCTGTACCTTTTTGTTTATATAATTTGCGGGTTGAACCTGCAATTTCATTACGCTGTTTTGCTTTGTGTGTACCTTGACGCTGGTTAGCTAAATACTGCTTAACATCAAGATAGATAGCGTGATCATTTGGCTCAATACCGAAAACCGACTCAGGAAGCTGCACCTTGGCACCTGTTTGTTTACCTGATACGTTTAATACGTTAATTTCCATCTTATTTATCCACTATTACGAATGAACCCTTAGCTCCGGGGATGGAACCTTTAACAACTAACAGATTCTGCTCGGCGTAAACTTTCACAACTTGTAAGTTTTGAATTTTAACGCGGGAGTTTCCGGTTTGACCCGCCATACGCATACCTTTAAATACACGTGATGGCCATGATGACGCACCCAAAGAACCTGGTGCACGTAAACGATTGTGCTGACCGTGAGTTTGCATACCCACACCACCAAAACCGTGACGTTTTACCACACCCTGAAATCCTTTACCTTTTGAGGTACCAACCACATCCACATAATCACCAACTTCAAAAATCTCTACAGTGATGTTATCACCTAAGTTTTTTTGATCTTCGAAAGTTTTGAATTCAACCAGTTTACGCTTTGGAGCAGTACCGGCTTTTTGGAAGTGACCTTTTAAAGGGCCTGAGGTGTTTTTTTCCTTTTTGTCGCCATATGCCAGCTGTACAGCAGCATATCCGTCTGTATCCACAGACTTAACTTGTGTTACCACGCAAGGGCCAGCTTCGATTACTGTGCAGGGGATATTCTTCCCTGTTTCGTCGAAAATGCTGGTCATTCCTACTTTTTTACCAATAATTCCTGACATTTTTTTAATTTGTTTGTGCCCATCGAAGCAGTAGGGCTTCGTTCAAGGCATATTATTCCCCCCGAAAGGGACGGCAAAGATAGAAATTTTGTATTAACTCTCAAATAGTTAGTTAATTATTTTTTTATAATTTTCCACAATGGTTTTTAACCACCCCTTCCGGGGTATTTGACTGGCGGGTAAGCCGTTTAATTCTGCGGGTACAAAAATCGGCTTCGGGCTTTATCAGGCTTTCAAAAAAAACGCGGCGTAAAAGAGCTTCCCAATCTTCGCACATCGTTGCTTTAAGGTTAGATAGTTAGATGACTGGAACCACCGGGGATGCAATTATTTAACCCTATCAATACATCAGCGGAGCTGAGGTATAGCTACTATAGACCGGTTGCTCAGCTTCATTACTGCAAAAAATAACCCAAGCGCCTGCAAGGTTGGATATAAAAATGCGTTCCGTATCTCACCCCGGAACGCACCATTAGTGTTCAACTAAACCTCAGATCCCGTGTTTGCGGCCCTAAGTTCTTTTTGGGTTATCGCCTAAATCATTCATTTCTCAAACTTTTCACCGGGTTTGCTTTTGCTGCCTTTATTGCCTGGAAACTTATAGTTGCAAGTGCAATAATTATGGCAATAAGCCCGCCTGCAGCCATTAATCCCCAACTAATGCTAATACGATAAGCATAAGCTTGCAGCCATTGGTGCATGTAATACCATGCAACGGGTGTAGCAATGGCAAAGGCAATTGTAATGAGCATCACAAATTCTTTTGAAAATAAATAAACGATGCTACCTGCGCTGGCGCCAAGTACTTTACGGATACCAACTTCTTTTACCCGCTGAACCGCCATAAATGAGGCCAAACCATATAGGCCAAGACAGCTAAGGAAAATAGCGATAGCTGCAAAAATTTTATACAATTGCGATAGCTGATTTTCCTGTTTGTAAAAGTTTGCGATCTTATCGTCAAGAAACTGGTAATCATAAACAAAATCAGGAAACGTTTTTACAAATATGTTTTTAATAGACGGCATGGCAGAGGTAATGTTTATGGTTGTAAGTTTTATTGCAGCCTGGCGGTACATGGTTATGTTAGTGGCAATAAGCAATGGTTCCAGGTTATTGCGTAAAGACCTGTCATTAAAATCTTTCAGCACACCAACAACCGGACATTTTATTACATCGCCCCATATGGTTACTTCTTTATTCAATATATCTTCGGGCTTTTTAAGCCCCAGGCTTTTTACAAACGATTCATTCACCAAAAATTCTCTTGTCAGATCGGAAGGTTGCAAATTTCTTCCGGCTACCAGCTGGAGTTTATAAGTCGGCACATAATTATTGTCGGCGAATTTGACAATAGCCTGGAAATCTGCTTCTTTTATTGCATTGTCAAATTTTAGCGTGGTAAACCTATTGTTATCATCTTCAACCGGGGTGTTGGAACTAAAGCTTACCGCCTGCACGCCGTTTACCTGCAATAACTGTTGCCTTAAATAATTCGCCAGCCTGCTGCCGGTACTATCCGGACGGAAAGGAACATTTACAATTGCCTCTTTATCGAACCCTAATGGCTGACTCATAAAATAATCCATTTGCTTTACAATAATGAGGGTTCCAATAATGAGCACCTGTGCAATAATGAATTGAAACACTACCAACCCTCTTCTTAATGAAATTCCGTTTGCATTATTTACGGTTAGCTTACTTTTTAAAGCATTAACAGGATTAAAACGTGATAAAACAATGGAAGGATAAAAACCGGCGAGCGCGGTTACAACAATCGTAACAATAAGAAGAAATAAAATAATGGAAGGATTGAGTATATTGAATGAAAGCGAAAGTTCCAAGAGTTGATTTATATAAGGCAATCCCAGGGTTGTAATGCCTGCTGCAAGCAATACGGCACTTGTAACTATCAAAAATGTTTCAACGATGAATTGCACTCGCAATTGAAATTTATTACTCCCCAAAACTTTTCTTACGCCAACCTCTTTTGCACGATTAACAGCCTGCGCGGTGGAGAGGTTGATAAAGTTTACGCAAGCAATTAAAAGAATGAACGCCGCAATCAGCCATAACACATTCAGCAGTTCGCGACTGATCGTTCTGTTGCTGTAATTGCCTACCGCGGCATCATAATGCACAGCGCTTAATGGTTGTATAATATGACTATCCTTATTGTTGGCAGGAAGTACCTTTCGGGAGTAGGCTCTTAGCTGTTGATTAAACTTGTCAGCAGAGATATTTGGCGGCAACAAAACGTAGCAACCTAAATCCGCTGATGTTTCATTCCAATTCGGTTGTTGAAATCCGTACACGTTATCTCCGGTAAAATCTGTTCCGTAAGCAATCACCAATTTTAGCTGAAAGTCGGTATTTGCCGGTATGGTTGCCAAAATGCCTGACACTTTTAAGGCAACCGGCGGCGACTGGAACAATCCTGCGCCAATGCTATATGATCCGGTTAGTTTAATGGTTTTACCCATTGCTGCTTTCCAGTCGCCAAAGTATTTGTCTGCTATCTCTTTTGTAAGCAGCACATTATTCGGGTCCTTTAATGACTCATATGAACCGGCAACCAGCGGAAAATCAAATATATTGAAGAATGAAGGCGATGTATAAAAGACTCCGCTCGGTTCTTTAAAATTCTTTACAGGAGTTCCGTTAGCATCAAGTACCTGTAACTGATCATTGTGGCTTGCATAAATCGGGGCTACTTGTTCCAGTTGGGGAAAAGCCGTTCGCAATCCTGTGGCCATGGGAAAAGGAACGCTTTTGCCGTATGACACAGTACCCGCATCTGCATGATGGTATTCGGTCAACACACGATAGGTGCGGTCTTTTTTTAAGTGAAATTTATCGAAGCTTGTTTGATACTGTATAATAATAAATATCACCATACAAACAGCAATACCAACAGCCAGGCCGGTAACATTAATAATAGTGTAGCTTTTATTACGTAACAGGTTGCGCCGTGCTATTTTGAAATAATTTTTAAACATATAATTGCGACTTAAATTTTCGTGGGACCACTTAGGAGGTGTTTCACGATTCAAAATTACCGGCGCAAATTGGGAATGGCTTCCCAAGTTATAAGATGGGTACTCTTTTTTCAGGTCATTTTTATATTCCAGCGGGCTTTTCCCGGTCATCTGCCTGAAAATACGATTAAACGTGCTTTGAGAGTTGAACCCCGATTCAAATGCAATACCCAGCAGGGTGATATGGTCATAAGCGGGGTCCTGCATTTTCCGGGTCACCGCCTGTACGCGATACTCATTGATAAAATCATTGAAACTTTTTTTGAGCACAGTATTGATGATCCGGGATAATTCATGAGGCCCCAGCCCGAGCTTTTCGGCCAATGAGCTTAAGCTTAGTTCCGGATCCTGGTAATAACGATTGGCCTGCACTGCTTTCTTTAGCCAAATACCCCTTTCCTTTGTTGCTGAAGGAAGTGGTGGTTTTAAAAACGACGGGGTTTCTGCCAGCTCGCCAGCCTCCGGTCTTAAAAAAGCTACTGCCGCCATCCATATAGTTATTATCGCTAAAAGGAGATATAGTGGGTAATATGCATGTATACTTAATTGGTGATTGTAATAAAAATAGTCGGCAGCTGTTAAAGGCACCCATAATAACCATACCACGCCAAAACTTTTCAGTAAGCTGCGCAGCCACCGCAGCTCGTACCGATGACGGTCGCCCCCATTAAATTTTAGTTCCCGGTAAAAGCGCCCTGTCAGCCTGTGAGCCAGGCAAAGGTAAATTATGACCGAAACAAAGGCCAGCAATTGCAATACCGGGTTCAGTTGCCGAAAGGCCGGTGTTTCATAAGTAGCCGCGCCGGTTTTTATACTATCCCTAATTTCCAATGCCTGGGCGCCCAATTCCAGCAGCAACGGACTAAAATGCAGCAGGTCCTTATACCGGAATTTATATTCGGGCCGGGTTATTTTAAGCACGTAAAAGAAAATAAGGGGGCCAAGTGCAAGCGAAAACTGCAGCGGCAGCCTGCTCCAATTAGTAATATAGGTTGACAGCCCAATGTCGGTGCCTAATATCCTGGCTATCCACAAAACAATTGTAACCATTGCCAGGGCCAAAAACCGGTTTGCGGCCCGGTTTATCTTTTTGGTGAACCATAAAAGCAGGATAAAAGTGAGGCCGATAAAGATCGCCCCAACAAAAGCCACGTCGTACGTATTAATATGGAGAGTATATGTATTCAATTGAAATAGCTAACTCAATTGCTGTTCCAAAGTTATAACTTATTGATACATATAAAATTGTATGGAATAAAACAGGTACACTGTTACAAAACCGAACATTAAGCCGTTCGGTTTTGAATTGTGTAGCAATTGTTGAAGCTTCCCGAACCCTTTTTGCAAAATTTAAGATTACTGACCTCCTATAGAATGTGGTTCGGGTACGGTGGTGCTGCAAGGAAAGGGTTACGGTTGGCTTTTTATTAGACAAGGACTTTTCATCATACCGGGAAAGCGCTTTGCAATAATTTTCCGTCATATCGAAAACAGCAGCTACTGTATTTCATAACTTATTTGCTCAGCAACCGCCTTTGCGGGGGGCACGTTTAAAAATTACTTTACTATCTTGTTCTACATAGTCGCCTGATACGATTGGGTATGAATACTTGGGCGCGTATGATACGTTATGGCTTCTTATAATTATTTTGTCGCTAACTTTCAGGTTATGCAATTGCTCAAATTCATTGTTATAGTTCAAAAAATTCATGTCGAACTTTTCCTGCCCGAAACTAAGAATATAATCGTCACCATTAATCCTAACCATCATACCGAAACCTAATCTTGATCCCGGCGGAAGAGACAGAGAGGTTATAACAGCCTCCATATTGGTAAAAGCGCTTATATGTTTCCTTATTTTAGCAACACCGGCATACACTTTTTTACCTGCGGGAGACGCTTCCCATTCTTTGAACCTTACACCATCAGGGGTAGCCTCCCATTTTTTCAGTGCGGCTTTCCTTTCAGCAGCAGAGATGGGTTTTGGGGTTGGCCTTTTAGAAGTTTTAATTTCGCGATTAGCAAATACCAGTCCGCTTACCACAACCAGCGGTAAGATCAGCGCATAAATAGCTATTTTCATATTTTTTGTAGGTTTAATTAACATAAATCTATCTGCTGATAAATCAGATCCGTTTAAGGCATTTTTTTTATTTTTCATATCCTTTTAAAGTTGGTGCAACAAAAATACTTTGATATAATTCAGCCTGAGGAACTTAGATTGTAAATAAAAATGTAAACTTTGTAAATAAAAACTTGACACAATGCATCTTAGCCGAAATCTCCTCTCCGGAAAACGCAAATACCTGTTCGCACTGATACTACTCTTGTTTATCTCTGTAATCGGCGTGGCTTTAAGCATGGAGAGCAATGACGATTTTGATATTTCCAGAAGGGAAGTTTTACTCCGCAGGATCGGACATGAATTGCTTTTACAGTCGGGCGACAGTACATCAAGGGTGCTCCCGGTAAAAAAGATCGCGGAAAATGAATACCAGATCAGGTTTGAGAATGAGCTTACTTTTCGACCAGACTCCCTGGTGAATACCGCCCGGCGTTTGTTGGCCAAAGACCCGCTCACAGGAGATTATGTTGTTAATGTTTTGAACAGTGGCAAGTTTGATGTAGCCTATGGATATGCTATATCAAAAAATAAAAAAGATAATATTGTAGCTTGTATAGGAAGAAAGCAACCCAGAGCACGTTACATGATCAACGTTAAATTCAAACCGACAGGAATAAATACAGCAAAGAACAGATATATTTTGGGCAGTCTGCCATTTTTAGCATTTGTTGGTTTCATTTTTTTTAGATCTGTTAAGCCGCAGAGCGCTTTACCTGACGGCAGGTATACTGACATATTAACTTTAGGCGCGGTGTTGTTTGATGCGAAGAACCGGAAGCTGATAATAAACGGCAAAACAATAGACCTAACCGGAACTGAAACGCGTCTGCTGCATATTTTCGCATCGTCTCCTAACCAAACTATAGAAAGAAGCCGGCTGCAAAAAGAGATATGGGAAGATGAAGGTGTTATTGTTGGACGCAGTTTGGATATGTTTATATCAAAACTTAGAAAAAAATTGGAATTTGATCCGAATATCAAAATTGTTGTTATCCGCAGCAAAGGATATAAGCTTGAAATTAATTCTTAAGAATAAGTATCTGCTTAAAAACAAAAAAATCTTATTTGGATGACTTTCATTTCGCAGCCGCAAGCCAGATCCGCTGCCTCCGTTCCTGGTTGCCCGGCTTTGCTTTCTACCGGACTATCCCCGCCCTGGTAATTTATTATCTTATCGGAAAAATTAAGAGCCCATAAAAACACGATTTGTATTTTATGGCACTACCTGTTAAGAATATTGAATTAGCCATTAAATACGTTTTTGGGCAAAAAGCCAGTCCCACAAGCCGGGTGTAATACTAACCTGGTACCAAATGTTATGCCCTTCATGTGGATATTCTGTATATTTTGGTTTCAGGCCGGCCTTTTTCATCCCCTCAATCATACCACGTGAGCCGCTAACCGGAACGTTTTGGTCTTTTGCGCCGTGGAATGCCCATACAGACACATTTACAATTTTTGAGGCAAGTTCAGGATCCTCTCCTCCGCAAACCGGTATTGCAGCGGCAAACATATCCGGGCGTGTGCATATAAAATGCCACGAGCCATATCCGCCCCTTGAAATACCTGTAACATAACGCCTTTTGGCATCTATTGAAAATGCCGTATCCAGTGCGTTGATGGCTTTATAAACCAGTGTATCTACTGATGGATAATTCGGAACGCCTCCCCATCCTGATCCTGCCGGGCAGTTCGGCACAAAAATAAACGCCGGGTATTTTTTTCTGTTGATGTCGGTCGATAGTATCTCGGCCGCCGCGGCCCCTTCTATTTGTCTTATGGTATCAGTTCCTGGCTGCCCACCATAGGGCAGGCATACCACCAAAGGATAACTTTTTTGCGGATCATAATTGAGCGGTTTTAATAAACGATACCGCAACGTATCCCCTTTACTGTTCACAAAGGCGCGCGCTTCAAATAGCCGTGCCAATGCTTTTGTATTTTCAAAGTTACGTTTCCCCCAGTATATCTGTGAATAACATTGATAGCTTATCACTGTTCCCAATCCGATTGTAACTATAAGAGCCAACGTTTTCACAAGGCCGAACATCTCTGTTGCCCGCTCTGATATTGGGATATCCGGTTCTTCTGTTTTTAATAACTTTATCTCCGTTATTAAATGCAGTATAAACAGAACGGGAACGAGGTTGGCGGCCAGTGAGGTCCATTGTGTAATTCGTTCTAATATATTAGTATTAGGCTGCGGTAATGTACTCCGAATAACTACTGAAAGTAAAATAAGACCAATAACGAGTCCATATACGCCTGCTGTTTTTAACCATAACGTTTTTCTGCTACCCGAAAACATAAGACTTATAGCATATATAATGCCGGCACACAAGTAAACAATAGCCACAGGCTTGTAATAGCTTACTAATTGCTTTGATATTAAAACGCAACAGACAACTATAAGGAAACAGAGATTTGTTATTAACGCAACGCTTGCCGCATAAAAGGCAAACCAATATTTACGGTAATGAAAATACTTTAATAAGAATACCGATTCGGCAAAGGAAATAATACCTATTCCAATAACCCATAAAACAATTGCGTCCAGCGTGTATATTCCCGCACCTATCTTAAAACTAATTAAACTTTGTAATAAGCCACAAGCAGTAGTTAATGCAAAAAAAAATATCAGCAGGGAGTAATGGTTCTTATTCATAGCTATTTGTTTTGCCGGGTTTAATTGTTTTTGCAACAACGCAAGGAAGGAGCATCCTAAACATCAATTGCATTTGATAAGATTTGTCAACTAATTTAAAGTAAATATTTATTAAAGTTTAGGTCCACCTGATAAATGGTTTTAGAATTGTCATATCCCGCTATCCTGAAAGCAAAAGACCGGCAGCTTTTTGTTGGGTATATATTTGTAAATTGGTAGTATGGAAGAAGATCAAATACGCGAGGCCCTGAATGCACACTGGCGCGCGTCGGCAATTGGTGATGCAAACGCCGAACATGACATCTACAACGACGATGCTATTTGTGATTATCCCCAGTCGGGCGAGCGCATACTGGGGCGAAACAATTTGCAGGCTTTAAGGAGCCATCATCCGGGTAAGCCATCAGGCTTCAAAGTCAGGCGAATTCTCGGAAAGGGTAATCTCTGGATCACGGAATACACCATCACCTACCAGGAGCGATCAGCTTTCACCATAAGCATTATGGAGTTTCATAACGGCAAGGTTATACACGAGACACAGTATTTTGCAGACTCCTTTGAAGCGCCGGCCTGGCGAAGTCAATGGGTTGAGCAAACAGAATGAAAGGTCAAACGGAAAACAAAGATCGATGCAGTTCCGCCAGCCTGTATTTTGGCAATACTAATGTTAGTGACTTTTTATATGTTATGAAGGCTGTCTTTGCTTAATTTTCAAGGTATTTTTAAGTGAAAAAATCACAATAACAGCGCAAAGAAATACAGCACACCCTGAATAAAACCGATCTTCAATGGTCCATTCTTTTCCGCCAATAAGCGATAAAATATTTGCCGCTAAAAACATACTATATACAGTAGTGGGTGTTTCTTCCGGGGTTTTGTAAGTGTCGCGCATTTGCGGAACACTTGCAATAACCATTGCCAAACTACTCACAATTATTCCTTCCGTTGCGCCGGCAAAATACCAAACGTTTAGGCAAATAATCACAAGAATTGTCGTTGTTGTTTCAACCCAGGTCCATGAAACCTGTTTTTTTAAAGCGAGTAAAATTGCAACGATGGCTGCACCCAATGCATTAGATAGTGAAAGCCAATAATTCCCTTCCTTAAGAATAGTTGTTATCGTTGCTATGGCATCAAGCATTGCCCATAACAAAAATGCTACAAAGCTTTGCCTTACTTTTGATTTTATTATTCCGGCGATAAGAAGGAGGTATGCAGCTATTCCAATAATTCCTGCAAACGGTCTCAAAAAAGCCTCCATAAATATTCTTTAATGATAAATTATTGGTTAAGTCTTACCATGCACCTTACTTCTTCTTTGTCATTAGCATACCATTCCACACAATATCCTTCAGGGTCAATATTGGGTTGTTTAAGCAATTCATCAAACGTTTTGGCGATGCTTGTTTTATCTTCCCTGAAATCTTTTACAACGGCAGAAACATAGTTGCCTTTTTTGATAGTTAGTGTATCGCATTTATATTTTTCAGCCTCACCAGCATATGTTTCTTCAGTGCCGGCCCGGTAAATAATTTTCTTGTTTTCTGGCCTGGATATGCCGAAGTATTTTCTTGCTGTTGAAAAATGCACCAAAGTATGCAATCTGTCGTGGGCTTCCTGAATACCTTCCGGAAAAGATTTAGCTGTTACATAAAAAATCTTAATGTCGCTTTCAAATTTGTATGTTTCCATTTTTTTCCGCTTTTAAGAGTGTGTTTAATTTTATTTGATAATAATTTTGTTGTTACTCATAATTAGCAATTATTTGACCAATGGGCTGTGCCTGTGTTATTCTCTTTTCAACCCATAATAAATTTAACCATCCATTTTTAAATTGGCTCTAAGTAATGGTTATTTTAGCGGTATGAATGAAGAAAAAGTCCGGATTTTTAATACGTTACAGGAACAATATCGTTACTTGGGCTTGCGTACCGACCTGATCGATCCGGACATCGAATTCACGATCTTCAATCTACGCGATACCTTGCAGCCCTTATTACCTTTTAAATCTCCCATTCACCGTCTTAATTTTTTCGTTTTTAATTTCATCAAACAAGGCAGCGGGCAGTACACCATAGATGATAAAACTTTTCCAATAGAGCCCGGAACAATCTATTTTACCAATCCCGGCCATTACCGTGCCTACGAGTGGCAGAATACAGACGAAGTTTATTTAATTACGCTAAGCGAAACCTTTTTAAAAGAAAATATACATGCGGATATTTTCGACGAATTTCCATTTCTGCTTGCAGAAACATTTCCTGGCCGGCGGTTAAATGAAGAAAACATTGCCGAGTTTGAACGCATATATCTACAAATCCATCACGAATATCTAAGCCGCTCGCCTTTTCGTAAGCGTATAATAGCAAATCTTTTTGTTGTGCTGCTTCTAAAAATAAAAGAACATTTCTGGCTGGACTATAACCCAATCTATGAAGGTAACCGGAGTTCATGGATTGTTAAAAGTTTCAAATTACTGCTGGAGAAACACTTTCGCCAGTTAAGCGACGGCCAGGTGCAGCAAGTGTTCCGGGTGCAGGATTTTGCGGACGCACAAAACCTGCATCCTAACTATCTGAGCACCGTAATCAAGTCAAAAACCGGTAAATCCATCGGTACCTGGATAGCCGAAAAAATGGTGGCTGAAGCCAAATCCTTACTGCAGAATTCTAACATTTCTGTTAAAGAGATCGCTTATCGCCTTGGGTTTACCGAATCCGCGCATTTCAGCAATTATTTTAAAAAGCACACGAAAATGTCACCCGCCGCCTATCGGAGCATGCAACAGCAAACACGATCTTAGAAATTTACATCACCTCCTGAAGACTTCGCAACTCTGCTGGTGAGTTAAACATGACCTTTGTTCTGTCGATCAGCGACAATAAAAGAAACAAAGAAAGTCATGAAAACATTAAATGAAAAAGTAATCCTGGTAACCGGTGCTTCAAGAGGCATCGGTGCCGAAGTAGCCCAACAGCTGGCATTAGCGGGGGCAAAGGTAATTGTTAACTATGCAGGCGGCACAGCCGCGGCCGAAGAAACCGTTAACGCGATCATAGCCGCAGGCGGCGAAGCCATCGCTTTACAGGCAGATGTAAGTAAAGCTGACGAAGTAGCCAATCTATTTGATGCCGCCATAGCGCATTATGGTAAAATAGATGTACTGGTTAACAACGCCGGTATCATGATCACCAAATTGCTAAAGGATACTACCGACGAAGATTTTACCCGCCAGTTTGACGTTAACGTGCGCGGCACCTTCAATACATTGCGTGAAGCTGCTACCAAACTCGCCGACGGCGGCAGCATTATCAATTTTTCTTCAACCACCACTCGTTTGCTCATGCCAACTTACAGCACTTACGTTGCCACCAAGGGTGCAGTTGAGCAACTAACCCGCGTGTTTGCCAAAGAAGTTGGCGCCCGCGGTATCAATGTGAATGCGGTACTACCCGGCCCTACCAACACCGAACTGTTTACCAAAGGTAAACCACAACAGGTTATCGATCATCTGGCTTCGTTAAACGCATTTAACCGTCTGGGACAACCCTCGGATGTTGCCAAAGTAGTAGTGTTTTTGGCTGGTGACGACGCTAAATGGATCAGTGCTCAAACCATCGGCTTAAATGGAGCAATGGCATAATCAATCAAATCAATTGGTTTCAGTTAATAAAGATCAAATCATAAAAATTTCAGTCATGAACTCATTAAATAATAAAGTAGCCGTTATTACCGGCTCGGCCAGGGGATTAGGCAAGGCAATTGCAGAACGTTATGCCTCATTAGGCGCCGATATTGTTATCAATTACTCACGCGATAAAGTATCTGCCGAAGAGGTAGAAAGCAATATTAAAGCCATGGGCGCACGTGTGATATCCGTACAAGCTGATATCAGTAAAGTTGCCGAAATTGAGAAGCTTTTTGCTGCCGCTAAAAAGGCTTTCGGTAAAATAGATATTGTGGTTGCTAACGCCGGTATTGAAATGGTAGAGACACCCGTAGTAGATTTTACTGAGGAGCAATTCGACCGTGTATTTGGCATCAATACCAAAGGTACTTATTTCACGCTGCAGCAGGCGGCAAAAAATGTAGAAGATGGTGGCCGAATTATCTACATCGCTTCTTCAACCACCTCATTTCCGGTACCGGGGATGGCTGTATATGGCGGAAGTAAAACTACGCCGCGTTACCTTGTAGATATCCTTTCTAAAGAGATCGGTCACCGTGGCATTACAGTAAACTCCATCATCCCGTTCGCCGTTGATCATTCAGGTATATTTGCTGATCCTGAATCCTATCCGCGCCTGCGCAAACAATTGCTGGACAGTTGTCCGATGGGTCGATTGGCTGAAGTTGAAGACGTGGCCAATGTAGCCGAATTCTTCGCCAGCGATCTTTCTTCATTTGTTAACGGGCAGCACCTGTTAGTTAACGGCGGCGCTACCAATTAATCACTTTAAAAGCTATAAACATGAAAACGTTATCAAATCAACGCATAGTTATTTTAGGCGGAAGTTCAGGTCTTGGCCTGGCCACCGCCCGGGCAGCGGCAGCAGAAGGCGCAGAGGTAATTATTGCCTCCAGCTCTCAGGCGCGCATCAACAATGCGTTAAAATCATTACCCCAAAACGCAAGCGGACACGCGATTGATCTGCGCTATGAGGCCAATATTCAGGATTTTTTCAGTAAGATAGGCGCTTTCGATCACCTGGTTTATACTGCCGCAGAAAATTTGAATTTAAAACAGATAGCTGATACCGACTTAGCTGAGGCCCGGAACTTTTTTACGCTTCGATTTTGGGGAGCACTGGCGACCGTCAAATACGGCGCGCCACTGATCCGCGAGGGAGGATCGATCAGCCTGACGAGCGGCATCGCCAGTCAGCGCCCCGGAGCAGGTTGGGGCATGGCCGCTGCCATCTGTGGCGCAATGGAAGGTTTCACCCGTGCTATGGCCGTGGAACTGGCTCCCATCCGCGTTAATGCGGTTATGCCAGGTGTAATTGAAACCGACCTGTGGAACGGAATGTCTGATAAAGACCGGCAACAGTTCTATCATTCAACTGCAAGTTCACTATTGGTTAAACGCATCGGGCAGCCCGAAGATATTGCAGAAGCCTTTGTATTCCTGATGAAACAAACTTTCGCTACCGGGCAAACTTTCATAATTGATGGCGGCACAGTATTGGTTTAATAATATTTATTACCGTTTCAGCCGATGGTCTTGAGCAAATGGCTGCTGAAATCCTAATTCAAAAAGGCAACCAGGCCGTCTTTACACGCCCCTCTGTCCAGATTTAGCTAAACATACTGCTCCCGCTAAATAGTAAAAGGCTCAGGTCGAAAGATTTGAACCTTTTTTATACATTTATATCAACTAACTATCCGGTAGCTATATTAAAACCCAACCTGTTCACACAATGCTTAGAGTACGCCTATTTTTCCTGTTCTTTTATTTGATCTTAACAAGTGGCACTAAACTATGGGCCCAGGCACTGCCTGAGCCAGTTGTAAAAAAGATCAACTCTCTTTTTAATAGTTGGGATAAAAATCAAAGCCCCGGATGTGTAGTGGGCGTTGTCAGAAACGATTCTCTTGTTTTCTCCAAAGCATATGGCATGGCAAATTTAGAATATGCTATACCCAATTCAACCCAAACAGTATATCATTTGGCATCGGTGTCTAAGCAATTTACAGCCTATGCTATTATTTTATTGGCGCAACAAGGCAAACTTGATCTTGACGCCGATATTAGGAAATACCTTGCGTGGTTCCCCAACCTTAAGCAAAAAATAACCATTCGTAATTTGCTGAACCATACAAGCGGAATAAGGGACCAGTGGCAACTACTCGGCATTTCGGGAACCAGGATTGATGATGTGATAACGCAGGAACACATCATAAAAATTTTAAGTAAGCAGCAGGGACTAAATTTTATCCCCGGCGATAAATTCATGTACTCAAACAGCGGGTATACCTTACTCGCAGAAATTGTGAAGGCGGTATCTGGCCGGCCGTTAAGGGAATTTACAGATTCGGCTATATTTAAACCTTTAAGAATGGCCCATACTCATTTTCATGATGATTATACTGAAATAGAAAGCAACAGAGCTTACTCTTACGACAGAAAAGATAATACGCGGTTTAGCAATAGTATTTTGAGTTATTCAACCGTTGGCGCCACCAGCCTTTTGTCAAATATTCCCGATCTGGCAAATTGGGTCATGAACTTTTATGATACTAAGGTTGGAGACCAACGATCCATATTGCAACTTACCCAAAAAGCTAAATTAAATGATGGCACAGAATTAGACTATGCTTCAGGGATTTTATCTGAAAACTACAAAGGTTGGAAACAATTTACCCATAATGGAGCCGATGCGGGATTCCGCACATCAATTACAGTTTTCCCTGAATTAAAAACAGGTATCATCGTTTTAAGTAATTTGAGTGAGATTAATGCCCAAGACAAAGCAAACCAAATTGCAGATGTGCTAATTTCAGAAAAAGCGGGTATTGCAAAACCGACCGAAAAGACAAGAAATGCAAAAATACCAGACACAGAATTACTTTTCCTAAAAGCGCAGTCAGGGGATTATTTCAGCGATGAAATGAATATGGTAACAAGCCTGGCGCTTAAAAATGATAGCCTATATCTGCGTATCGGCACAAATGACAACCTGATGGCAAGAGAAACTGAGCATACCTACGCTATGTTTTATGCACCATCAATCAAGCTGATTTTTAACCAAAAGGCAAACATCCCGTATGTGACCCTAAACATATCCAATGACACTTTTCATCTTACCAAACTACCCGGCAAACTGATAGCTGATGATAAAAAAATGTTGGAATACACGGGCACTTATTATAACAGGGAGCTCGATTGTACCTACAATATAATATTAAAAGATCATCAGCTTTATTTAACTAACAGCAAATACAACGACACGAGATTGACATTATTTGGACCGGATCACCTACTTAACGACGCCTGGTATATGAAGCACCTCGTGGTAATGCGAAATAAATCAAATAAAATTACCGGCTTTGAGGTGAACAGTTGGAGGGTAATGCATTTGAAATTTGTAAAAAATTAAGGCGGGTATTCATCTCGCGCCGGAAACCCGCCGTCCTGAGTTGTGCAAGTTCGGATACAGCGCAAGCCAAAAGCCCTTCAATTTCGCGGGAGGCTTTTTAACCGCCTTGTTCAAATTTGAACAGAACCTAACTATCTGCTAAAACTTACACATCATCTCATTCGAGGTTTAGATTTGGTATTACCAAAGTATAAAATATTGGGAGCGTCTGAGCGTGCGACAGCGATGTCGGACATTCCGTCTTCATTAAAGTCGCCAATTGCAAAACCATACACAGTGCCCTTTGCATCGCCAAAAGAAACCTTTTTAAAGTTGCGGCCCGTGCCGTCATTAAAAAACACCGTCGACGGCGCTTCTACATGCCCTACAATGATATCAATTTTTTTATCGTTATTCAGATCAGCGACGGCCAGCGCATAAGGCACTATTTTTGGACCAGCTAATGAAATACCTTCTGAAAAGGTTTGATCTTTCTGACCAAAGTAAAGATCTACACCTTTATATTCGTCGACTGTCACAATATCGAGCATATGATCGCCATTAAAATCGGCTACTGCCGCTACCCGAATTGTAGCTTTAGACGGACCAAACGGCACACGATGATTGTCTGAATAAGACGTGTCCGAACTACCAAAGTATACGTAACTCTGACCGCCGTCACGATGAGGTACAACCAGATCAACAAAACCATCGTTGTTAAAGTTTGCAGGGGTTATTGTTGTGGTGGGGTAGGGAGCAAATGGAATGCAATTACCATTAAACTGCCCGTTTCCCGTATTTAAGCAGATGTAATTTAAAGTTGGTGAATCACCTCTGTTCGCCAAAATAATATCCGGCAATCCATCGCGGTTAATGTCAGCGACGGATATATTGCGTGTTGGCCATTCCGGTCGTCCGAATTCAGACACAACTTTAAAATTACCTTTCCCATCATTAAAATAAACGAGTTTCCGGTCGGGGTTATCATTACTGACAGCAATGTCAGGGAAACCATCTCCATTAAAATCCGCCACGGCGCCGGTATATGAGCGGTCTGACATCTCCCCAAGGTTATAGACCTTTCGTATGCTGCCCTTACCATCACCCAGAAGAACCCTGTCAAGAATAGGCCAGTGCCGTCCTTTCACCAGTAAAATATCAAGATGTCCATCACCGTCGAAATCTCCGGAACTGATATTCGCTGTTGTATCAGATTTCGCTTCTAACAATAAGCTGTGATCAAAATCAGGATAAACAGTAATATCTTTTCCTTTCCTTTCGTGTTTATCTTTAAGCGCATTAACGTCCTGCTGAGCAAAACTGCTCTGTGTAATAGTTATTACAAGGCACACCATTAAAAAGTGAATTTTCATAGCGTTAAAATTATTTCAATGTAGGGTTTAAACTAACTGCGGTCAACTATTGGTACCAAAACAGTGTCAGTTAAATACGATGTCAGATTGCCGGCATAAGCTATGCCATAAATTTAATCACTTTGTTATCAATACATTGCGACAAAATAATGAAAAAATGATTCTTCGAGTACGAACGATGTGTTCGTTTTTGGCAGTCAATAAAATTTATTGGGGCATATATAGCTTTTGGAGCGCCTGGAATTGAAGAATAAGTTATGGAGTCATTATCGCGGCCATAGCGCAAAGTACCATGCAATCAGTAAAGCTCGTTAGTACTCACTGACAATAATTTGTCAGTGTTCATGGATGTTCACAATGTTCATACATAAAAAACGTGAACACCGTGAACACGGATTGCTTGCCGTTTAGCCATCCCGCCATCTGGTATAAAGTTACTCCATCATGAGCCTTCTGATCAGTTCGGCGCTCTGTTTCTTACCTTCTTCAAGCCGGCCATCAAAAAAGGCCTGTACCTCATTAAAATGCTTCTTGTAGCCCTCCATATCGCCATAACCTATTATTGACGACCACTCCCGCACAGCAGAATGAAACTCCAGATCATCACCCCGGATGGTTTTATCATACAAGGCGGTTTCAATTGACTCTTCCAGCAACTCCTCATTCTTGAACAGGTATTCGGCAATACCTAACCGCAAACGGAAGGGCGGAGTTTGGCAAATAAGGTTATCATATGGGTTTACGCCCAGGTGATACCAGGCATCAACCATACTCAAAATGCTTAAATGCGAGTTGGGCTTTTGTTGCTCGGGCTTTTGAGATAATGAAAACTCCTTCATTACCAAATCGTTAAGCATAATAGGTTTGCGACTTTCATGAAAAACAAAATCGCGGGCCCGGTACAGCCTTTCCCTGAAAGTTTTGGCCTCCTCCCTGATCATCAGCTTAAACAATTCTGACTCTGATTCGGCATAGCGCTTAACCTGCTGTTTGGCATAAGGGTTTAATATGGCCAACCCCGCGTATACGTGCGCCTTATAGCTAAATATACGCAAAGTGGTCAGTATCTTTACATTATCAATACCACCTATATAAGAGGCGTTTTCCCAGGGAAAAAACCCGGCCGATTTCCACGCCGTGCCCATGCTTTCAAAACCAACATGGGTTACAGCCTGCGTATCAGCCACAATTTTATCATGTTCATGATAGTCGGCTATTTCCACAATATTGCTTCCGATAGCCATAAACAGGTCATGCATGCGCTGGTAAGCATCAGGATTGCAACGATGAGGTATCAGGATGAGTGTTTGTCCTTCAGGTTCAAACCCAGGGCCGTGCATACCATGAAAGGTGATGATCTGCACATCAGCGGGCAGGTATTTTTCAAAAGTAGTGATCTCGGGATGTTTTACTGAGGTTTGCCCGGCTACAATAGCTCTATATTTGGTTAAAGGGCCGCACTCGGCTACCACCTGTTCCATTTTATCGGCCTCAACTGAGTAAATGATCAGGTCATTGGTGCGCGACACATCTTTCCCGCTGTCCATTACGGTTATTTTATAAGGGGCAAGCTCTTCTTCCAGCTTGTTGCGATTTTCCGGCAAATCGCATCCACAAACCGTATAACCTGCTTTTGCAAAAGCTTTGGCATATAAACGCCCCATATCGCCCAAACCAATAATACCTATATTCATGCCGCTAATATAACCATGAGTAGCAAAATTACGTATGAAACCTTTACATTAGCATCCACAAACCATAGGATATCAGGACAAAAACCATTGAAATCCTATTTTGTTAACAGATTGGATACCTAATTTTACATTTGATGAACAAGCCTTTTTTATTCCGTGTCTGCATTTTAACAATCGTTTATTTTAGTAGTATGATGCCGGGCTTTGCCCAGGATACTGCAAAAAAAACAAATGGTGTAAAACCCGCTGTTGTAAAAGCCGCCACACCCGTCAATCCATCAGTTAATAAATATGCACAGCCAAAAGCCAAAGGAGCAGACTCCGCTTTAGTTAAAGATAAATCGCTTAACGGGCAGTATAAATACCTGTTAAGTAAGCTATATCATTACCAGGAACCACTGGCATCGGCCCTGTGGAAAAACATGCGCGATACTTTAAATACCGAGCGCCGTAAACTTAGGGAGGCCCAGGCTAAGCTGGCTACTCAAGCCCAGGATATTAATACCCTTAAAACTGACGTAAGCGTAAAAGACCAAACCCTTTCTGAATCAAATGCAAAACGCGACGAAATTAGTCTTTTGGGCATATCCCTTACCAAATCGTCATATAATTTACTTATGTGGGGACTGGTTATTGCATTTGGCATTATTGCCGCTGTTGTTATTGCCCGCTCCGGAGCACATAGCCGCGAAGCCAGGTACAGGACAAAATTGTACGAAGAACTTGATGAGGAGTATAAAGCTTACAAATCAAAAGCCAACGAAAAAGAAAAGAAACTGGCCCGCGAACTACAAACGGAACGCAATAAACTTGACGAACTATTGGGCAGGGGATAGTTATCTATTTCAATATAAACAAGGCTGTTATGGGCAACCTGTTGCAACGGGATGACAGTTCACTTTTTTCCTTTCTATGAATAACAACAATCTTTTAACCCTAATTGCTCAATTAAGGTCTGTAGCTGATATTGGTTTGCTGTATGCTAAAAACGAGTACGATATAGAGCGTTATACCGAACTACAACACATTAGCACCCAAATACTTAATGAGATCACAGGCTTTGGTGAAGAAGCTATCAGCATAATGTTCCCGCAGGCTAAAGACTACCCTACTGCGAAAATTGATATCAGGGGTATCGTATTATCAGCCGATAACAAGATACTGCTGGCCCGCGAAAGCGCGGATGGCAAGTGGTCGTTACCCGGCGGATGGGGCGATATTGGATATAGCCCGAAAGAAACGATCATTAAAGAATTTAAAGAAGAAACCGGGCTTGACGTTGTCCCCGAAAGGCTGCTGGCCGTTTTCGATAAAAGAATGCACCCACACCCTCCACAGCCATTCTACGTTTATAAAATGATTTTTTGGTGTAAAGCCATATCATCTGCGTTTAACAAGGGCTTTGATGTACTTGATGTGCAGTATTTTGATATTGACCAGCTACCTGAATTATCTGAAGACCGGATACTGAAAAGCCAGATACAAGTGCTTTACCAAAAGATCTTGTCGGGCGATGAAAGTGTATTGGTTGACTAAAAGTCCTTCTCAAACAACTATCTACCATCTATTGTAAAGTTTTACCCGTATTGGGCAAACTTGGCAATGACCGTTTATCAGCCGGCAGGGCCATAAATTTCTTGTATGAATCATTAATATACACGGTAAGCGATTCACCGTTGTTGTTTTTCAGAAAAGCATATGTGGGGCGGTAAAGGGTCATGAAGTTTTCAAGCTCCTGGCCTCGCAGCGGTACAAGAGTTTGTACATAAGCGGCGTTAAACACCTCGTCCACATGCCGTTCCTCCTCCTCTCTCTTGAAGTATTTTTTTAGTCTCCGGGCATCGCGGGCGTCTTTACTGAACCATGAAGATGGTGATAATGGATAAACCTTGCTTTTGGTATAAACCTCAGGATATTCTTTATGCGCATCAAATGATTGCCTGGTTGATGTAATATTAACCTGGCGTAAGCTTATCAGCTTAGTGGTCATTTCTATTCTCTTAGGAGCCAGGCTTGTTATATACAAGGTATCAGATACATAGCCTGGTGAATCAAATATCAGGGTATGGCCGGTTTGGGTGCTTATCTCGAAATTACCTTTGTCATCGGTAATGGTTATTTGCTTTTTGTTATTATCGTCTCTTATAAAAACATTCGGCATCCTTGTGTTTTTGCCCAGCTCATAAACGGTACCCTTTAGCACACTTTGGGCGTTAGCTGTACCTGCTATAAAAAGCGCAGAAATCAATACGATATATTTAGGTTTCATGGGCAGATCAATTAATGCTGTAAATTAAACCTATTTTTTGCAATAATGGTTTTGATTTTAACACTTTTAAGCCCAGTTATGATAATTAATGACAAAAAACTGAACCTGTCTGCAGCAAAGCCATAAATAATATAAAAAAGCCGCCATATGAATCATCATATGGCGGCTTGTAAAATTTATTATATATACTGTCCCGGTATCGGTTGGGGGTAAATTAATACCTGTTCACTTTAAAGTCAGATACACCACCACTCATGTGGATGTATATTTTAGTTTTTGCAGCGTCAAACCCCGGGGTTTCGTAACGGTTGTCGTCCTTTTTGTCAAATCCGGCAAACTCGTTTGATGACAGGCCGGAGTTGGTACGGATGCTGCAAGCCGCTTCTTTTGGTACATTGATGTTTACTTCTGATACCCCGGTTGATACTTCAACATTTGTGCTTGCCAAAGGGTTACCCAGTTTTACATCAAATGATGCTGCACCACCCTTTAAAGTTAAGTTTTTTATTTTGAATTTACTAAGATCAAAATCAAGTTTTGTTGCGCCAGTTTGCACATTGATATCCCAAACCGGATTTGGGTTCAATTTAATGTTTGCCATGTTTGATTTGTTTTCATCCGAATCAAAATGCCAGCCTTTATTGTTCTTCATTTTCAGATCTAAAACATAAACCGAGTCTTCCTTACTGGAGTTAAACTCGTATTTACCGTAAAATTCTTTGGTTTCGGCCTTAAAAAGCTGGCTGGTAGTGTCATTTAATGTGTAAGTGGTACCTCCGCCGCTAACATTAAGGCGTGCCAGCTTAGCATCAGGCGTATATTCTTTATTAAAAACGCTGCTTCCTTCTATTTTAACCACGCCATGGTCTGTTCCGGAACTGTCGCTGTCATCGTCGTCATCACTGTCGTTGTTGTCATTATTATTATCATCGTTATAATGAAAGTTATAGCGGCCGGGCCAAAAACTATAGCGTTCAAAATGCCCGAAAAGAAGCAGCCCAAAACCCAGTATTACCACACTTAACTTTAAAATAGTGGCCCAGGCGGTTCTGTTATTGGCAAAAACCAGGTTAACACCACCCATAATTAAAAATATAGGCCAAAGGTGAATGACATTCATCCAGTGAAAATCAATATAGCCAAAATTATTCAGCAGAAATATGGCTCCTATACATACCAGGATCGCGCCCGGAACTAATTTATCATTTCTCATTTCAGTATTTTTTTGTTGTGAAACTGCTACGGGTTATAACAACGTCATTATGATCGTTGCGCCCCCAAAAGCTCCATCATGTTAAACAGTTGGCGGATTGTTTTTCAGGTTATCGTCTTCCTTTTCACCGGTAAAGCTGTCATCCTTATTCAGGGTATCATCCTTACTCTCTTCTTTATTAGCATCTTCGGTGTTTGGCCATTCTTTCTTTTCCCAGGGCTTTGTTTTGTTGCCTGATGCCATCATGGCAAAACCTGCTATCACCAAAATAACCGGCCACAACCGGCCCATGTGCCAAAACCTGAACATGTTTAACTCGTGAAGCAGAAAAGAGGCTCCTATGAATATCAATATAACGCCTATAATAAGGCCTGCGGTTGATGCTCCCTTTTTGGACTGGCCGACGAACGGATTGCCAGGCTGCGGCGGCATTTTACCAGATGAAGCATAAGGCTCCTGCGGCGGCACCCTGTAATCTACATCCGGATTAAAAAAGCCATAACCTTTTTTTGGCAACACTATCCATAAAACAATGTAAACCATTAAGCCCGTGCCCATAAATATAAAGGTGAGTAAAAACAGGGCGCGTACAATAGCTATATCTATATCAAAGTAATCGGCCAAACCCGCGCAAACACCGCCTATTACCTTTCGGTGTTCATCGCGATAAAGTTTCTTTTCCATAATTTGTTAATGTGGTGATTTATGGTTCAAATGTGCTAACAACCTTGGTTTTAGTGTAATACTTTTAGGTGAAAGTAATCAAACTTTCGGTAAACTGCCTGAAAATGCCGACGAACGAATGCACTTTTAGCGATGTGTTTGCTATGTACTAATAAAAGCCGGCCGTGTAGTGTTATCAGGCAAATAAATTAGTTGCCAGTTGCGTAAACAAGAACGAATGCTTTTGTAAATTGATTTATTATATCTGGCCCGATGCAGGTTTAATGATTATTTCGTCAACATTGGCGCCAGCGCTCATTTTATATATATTGGTGATCGCTGATGCGATGTCTTCTGGCAACACCATGGTATCTTTATCAACAACAGCGTCCTTCCATGAATCTGTTAGCGTTGATCCCGGAATTATTGCGGTTACTTTTACACCATGATCCTGCATTTCAAGCCGCATTACTTTGGTTAGACCTAACAGGGCATACTTTGTTACACTATACGTACCCGCCTGAGCAATAGGGTTTAAAGAGGCAACAGAACATATATTAAAGAAGTGGCCTTTGCGCGCGGCCATCATGGTTTTACCAAAGTAGCGATATAACTCATAAGTTGGCATCAGGTTGGTATTTACCTGTTTTTCAAAAACGTCATCGCTCTCATCCAGTATGCTTGCCGGCACAAACATCCCCAGGCTATTTACTACTATATCCATGAACCCCAACTCCTGCTCGGCATCGGCAGCAAATTTCAGCAGTTCCGCTTTTTTACTGCCATCAGCTACCTGGGCAAAAACCTTAATATCGGGGTTTAAGCCTTGCAGCTCTTCTTTAAATTTTAATAATTCTTTCTCATTTCGCGAACAAATTGCAACGTTTATTCCTTCATTAGCAAAGGAAATAGAAATAGCACGGCCCATGCCTTTTGTTGAACCTGTAATAAGAGCGTTCTTCATAATGATGATAATGTATTTTTAATGATTATTTTATTTTTGAAACAACCCCGGAAACACCCGTCGGTTTTTTTTGACCTGGTTGAAGCTTTATGGCGCCAATTTACGTAAGCAATAGTTGATAGCTTATAAAATTGCATATTAAAATTAATTCAATAGGTATAACGGTAAAGCTTATTGGTAAAAAACGTATTTTTAACCGATTTTAATAAAAACAAATGTTCCAAAGTTTAGGAAAATATATACTGTTGCTGCGTTTAAGTTTCAGAAAACCTGAAAAGTTTAGTGTTTATTGGAGCGAGGTTATGCGCGAAATGGTATCGGTTGGCATAGGCTCATTGGGTATCATAGCCATTATTTCGGTATTCATTGGCGCAGTGGCCACTATACAAACCGCATTTCAATTAGTTAGTGATTTTATACCTAAAACAATTGTTGGCGGTATCACCCGCGATTCAACTATACTGGAGTTTAGCCCAACCATTTCGGCGCTGGTACTTGCAGGCCGGGTGGGCTCAAGCATGGCATCGCAAATTGGCACCATGCGCGTGACTGAGCAGATAGACGCTTTGGAGATCATGGGTGTAAACGCCCCGGGCTACTTAATATCACCTAAAATTATTGCTGGTGTAAGCATGATACCTTTATTGGTAATAGTATCGGTAATTTTAGGCCTGAGCGGTGGTTACATAGCCTGCGCCGCCTCAAACGACGTTTCAACAGCCGATTATGTAACCGGTTTAACTGATGGCTTTAACCCGCTTATTGTTACGGTTTGTGCTGTTAAATCAATATTTTTTGGATTCATTATCACATCAATCTGTTCATACCAGGGCTTTTACACTGATGGCGGCTCCCTGGAAGTTGGTCAGTCGGCAACGCGTGGAGTTGTTTGGAGCTGTATCATGATATTATTTGTGGATCTGATTATTTCACGCCTTCTACTATGATCGAAATTAAGGATATCTACAAAACATTTGGCCAAAACGAGGTACTTAAGGGTATAAGCGCAACTTTTAAACCAGGTAAAAATAACCTGATCATTGGGGGTTCAGGATCGGGCAAAACAACCCTGCTGAAGTGCATTGTTGGTTTGCACGCTCCTACCAGCGGCGATGTGCTTTTTGACGGTGAGAATTTTACTGATATGGACTTTGAACAAAGAGTGCCCATCCGCACCAGGATCGGGATGCTTTTTCAAAACTCGGCCCTGTTTGATTCCATGACGGTTGAAGAAAACATTATGTTTCCGCTTAATTTGTTTACCAACCAATCAAAGGCCGAAAAGCTGGAGCGTGCCAATTTTTGCCTGGAAAGGGTTAACCTCACCGGTAAAAATAAGCTATACCCTTCGGAGCTCTCGGGGGGCATGAAAAAACGCGTTGGCATAGCCCGCGCTATATCCATGCAGCCAAAATATTTATTTGTAGACGAACCCAACTCCGGCCTTGACCCAAAAACATCCATCCTGATAGATGAACTGATCAATGAGCTTACCGAAGAATATCAAATTACCACCGTTATTGTTACCCACGATATGAATTCGGTTATGGGTATAGGCGAGCATATCATTTTCCTGCACCAGGGCAAAAAATGGTGGGAAGGCAGCAATAAAGAAATTGCCCACACTGATAACCAGGAGCTGAACGACTTTGTATTTGCCAGCAAGTTCATGCAGGCCGCAAAAGCTAAACTTTGATCTGTGGCGGGAGCGCGGTTCGTGTAGCGTGTTAAATTAGCTTTAGTATTTTATTATATTTGCACGCAAAAAATCCGGACACCGGCAACACGCATCCGAACCCAAAAAAAATGATCCAACTATTAACTCCAACGCACTGGAAAGATTACGAGCTGATTGACTGCGGCGATTTTGAAAAGCTGGAACGCTTTGGGAACATTGTACTGATAAGGCCCGAGCCACAGGCGGTTTGGAGTAAAAATTTACCCCCATCTGAGTGGCAGCGCTTACACCATATTAAATTTAAAGGGCGCTCGGCTACTGCCGGCGACTGGATAAAAAAAGATCAAAAAACACCAGACCGCTGGCATATTGAATATAAAAATAAAGATGCGGCCATTAAATTCAGGCTGGGTTTAACTTCGTTTAAACATCTCGGTATTTTTCCTGAACAAGCCGTTAACTGGGATTACATTACCCAAAACATCAAAAAGTTTAAAACCCCACAACCCAAAGTACTTAATTTGTTTGCTTATACCGGCGGCGCATCATTAATTGCGCAGGCAGCAGGTGCCGATACCACACACGTTGACTCCATAAAGCAAGTGGTTACCTGGGCCAATGAAAACCAGGAAATTTCGGGCCTTAGCAATATCAGGTGGGTGGTTGAGGACGCCCTGAAGTTTGTAAAGCGCGAACTGAAACGCGGCAAAAAATATAACGGTATTATCCTTGATCCGCCGGCATATGGCAACGGCCCAAATGGCGAAAAATGGAAACTAGAAGATAACATTAACGAAATGATGGCTGATGTGATACAGTTGCTTGACCCTGATGAGCATTTCCTGATCCTGAACACTTACTCGCTTGGCTTTTCATCGGTAATTATTGAAAACCTGATTAAAAGCGCATTTCCGAAAGTACAAAACCTGGAGATAGGCGAACTTTACCTGCAGGCTACAGCCGGTTCAAAACTGCCGCTTGGTGTTTTTGGCAAATTCTTTAAAACGCGCTCATGATTCAGGTATGATCAAAAAAAAGCTGTATGCAATATTTTTATTGGTATTTATAGCTGCCTCCTGCAGCGCACAGCAACATTTTGACATCATTTTAAAAAACGGAAAAGTAATTGACGGCACAGGCAATCCCTGGTTTTATGGCGATGTGGGTATTAATAAAAATAAGATCGTTAGCATTGGTGATCTTTCCAAAAACAAAGCCGATAAAATTATTGATGCTACCGGTTTAATAATTGCCCCGGGTTTTATTGACGTACATACCCATATTGAAGGCGACGAAAAGAAAACGCCCACTGCCGATAATTTTATTTACGATGGTGTAACCACAGTGATCACCGGTAATTGCGGCACTTCAAATACCAATATTGAACAATATTTTAAATTCCTGGATAGTATTAAACTATCGGTAAACGTGGCTACGCTGATAGGGCATAACAGTGTGCGCGAAGCTGTTTTGGGCAAAGCCGCCAAAACGCCAAACGATGCCCAGTTACAAAAAATGCAGGCCATTGTTGAACAGGCCATGCGCGATGGTGCCGTGGGTTTCTCTACCGGCTTAATTTATACGCCCGGACTGTACTCCAAAACGCCCGAAGTTGTTGCTTTGGCTAAATCTGCTGCGAAATATCATGGCGTATATGCTTCGCACATGCGTAATGAAACAGATAAAATTTTTGATGCCATTGCCGAAGCTATTGATATTGGCAGGCAAGCCGGTATGCCTGTAGAGATATCGCATTTTAAAGTCGGTTTACCCAACTGGAACTGCTCGGCCGACATGATAGCCATGGTTGAAAAAGCCCGCGGGGAAGGTTTGGATGTAACGGTTGATCAGTACCCTTACACAGCCAGCAGTACCACTCTGAATGTATTGCTGCCCGACTGGCTTCAGGACGGCGGCCATGATTCAGTATTAAAGCGGCTGAACGATCCGATGATACATCAAAAAGTGGTTACTGAAATGATAGCTGACATGAAAAGTCGTACACGAGAACATTTTGATTATGCCGTAGTTGCACATTGTGATGGAGATCCTTCTATCAACGGCAAAAACATCATGCAGATCAATATTGCCAAAGGTCGCCCGCCAACCATACCTGATGAAATTGAAACCATTTTGGATATCACCAAAACAGGCAGTGCCTCTATGGTATTTCATGGTTTAAACGAAGCCGATGTGAAGCGTATACTGCAATACCCGCTCACTATGGTAGCATCTGACTCCGGAATCAGGTTATTTGGCGCGGGAGTACCCCACCCACGGGGCTATGGGAGCAATGCACGCGTACTTGCTTATTATGTACGCGAAAAGAATATCATCAGGCTGGAGGATGCCGTTCGGAAAATGACTTCCTTACCGGCTCAAAAATTCCGCATCGCCAACCGGGGTTTGCTGCAGCCCGGCATGTTTGCAGATATTGTTATCTTTGATGCCGGCACGGTTAAGGACCAATCAACTTTTGAGCATCCCCACGCCTATTCAACTGGTTTTAAATATGTTTTGGTAAATGGAAACATAACTGTTGATAATTTTAAACACATTGGTACCAGAAAAGGTGTTATTTTGCACGGCCCCGGATATCAACAGAAATAATTAATAATTTACAGCGTTTTGTTAAGCGCGGCAAAATAAAAACACACAAACTATCTCACCATTATAATGAAACATTTTTTCCTTTCTGCCTCAGTCCTTTTATTATCAATCACCCTGCTTACTAATTGTAACCAAAGCAATGGTACAAGCAAGCCGGGCAGTAAACAATCAGCTACAGCTGATTCTGCCAAAGGCGAAACGGAAGATACGCTTAGCGAAGTTAAATCAAGCTATCCGCCTTTGGATAAAAAGCTTTATGATTCCCTATTAGTATTTAACGCGCATGGTGATACTACCGGCAGATGGCCGGTTAAGAACACGCCCTACCCTTTAAACGGTGCAATTTTGCCATTTAAACGTGTGGTAGCTTTTTATGGTAACCTGTACTCTAAAAAGATGGGGATTTTGGGCGAACTGCCTCCTAAAGAAATGCTGGCCAAATTAAAAGGCGAAGTAAAACACTGGGAAAAAGCCGACCCGAAAACACCTGTGCAACCAGCCCTGCATTATATTGCCGTTGTGGCACAAGGTGATGGCGGAAAAGATGGCAAATACCGCTACAGAATGCCGTTTAAACAAATTGACAGTGTGTTAGTGCTGGCAAAAAAGGCGCATGCCATTGTGTTTTTAGATGTACAGGTAGCATTAAGCAACATACAGGCCGAATTGCCTTTGCTTGAAAAATACCTGGCTATGCCACAAGTGCATTTTGGTATGGACCCTGAATTTTCAATGAAAGATGGCAGCAAGCCTGGCCGAAAAATTGGAACTTATGATGCAGCTGATGTTAACTATGTATCGGGTTATTTAGCCGGTATAGTTAAAAAAAATAACCTGCCTCCAAAAATTTTGATAGTACACCGTTTTACCAAGAAAATGGTAACCAACTATAAGAACATTAAACTACGTAAGGAGGTACAAATAGTAATGGATATGGACGGATGGGGCGAACCAGATTTAAAAACCGGTACTTACCGCTACTTTATAAACCAGGAGCCGGTTCAGTTCACTGGCTTTAAACTGTTTTACAAAAACGATATTAAGAAAAAACCTTTCCACATGTTAACACCTGAGGAAGTTTTATCACGATACAAACCATACCCTATTTATATACAATACCAATAGGTTCGGGTTATAAGTATGAGTTTTAAGTCTTAGGTCAATTAATATTATATTTTTTGACTTAAGACTTTTTAATTTTAGACTTTTGCCTTAAGACTTAAAACTCAGAATTTAAGATCATGATCAAATGGGGTATTATAGGTTGCGGGCGTATTGCCCACAGGTTTATGCAGGGCCTTCACGAAGTGGCCGGTACCAGGTTGGTATCGTCATGGTCACGAAGGCCCTCAACTGTTAATGCCTTTGTTGAACAATATGGCGGCAATGCCTGCACCAGTATTGACCAATTGCTGGCCAGCGATATTGACGCGGTATACATTGCCACCCTGCCTGATAGTCACGCGGCATATAGCATAGCCGCGCTAAAAGCGGGCAAACATGTACTTTGCGAAAAGCCGGCAACCATAAATCTCGCTGAACTGGAGGAGGTACTCACCGTAGCTAACACTTGCGGGCTGCTTTTTATGGAGGGCATGAAACCGGCATTTTATCCTTTATACATCCGTTTAAAAGAACATCTTGCTCATGATCCTATTGGCCCGGTGGGTTATGTGCGTGCGGGATCATCCGTAGCCGATGTTTCGGCCGATCATCCTAATTTCAGCTATGAGCTGGCCGGCGGCGGATTAATGCAAATAGGGATATATGAAGCTTTTTTGGCGATAGACTGGCTTGGCGACCTGCTGGATGTACAAGCCATGACCCGGTTTGGCAGTACCGGAATTGATATGTTTACGGTATTTCAAACGCTGCATACGGGTGGCTATTCACAATTATATGCAGGCTTTGATCTGCATGGCAAGGGCGATGCACTTATAGCAGGTACATTAGGGCATATCACCATCCATAAAAACTGGTGGAACCCGGCCCGCGCTACCATTGATTACGTCGACGGCCGGGTTATTGAACTGAATGAACCTTTTGCCGCGGGTGGCCTTAACTATGAAATAGCACACTTTTGCAACCTGATCAAAGCCGGAAAAACCGAAAGCCCTGTCATCAGCCACCAAATGTCAAAACAAATGATTAACCTGATTGACAGGGCCCGCGCCGAGATAGGATTAAAGTTCCCCTCAGAAAAATAAGATCTTATAATTTATTGGAATTAAGCACCGGGTTTTGGCTGGCGTTAACCTGGTATGTATAAATGGCGTTTTGCTCATCAACCTCCACTATACGGTATCCTTTGTAATCAGTACCCCAGTTACCGCCAATATGCGAGTCGAAAAAATGCGGGAATTTACCGGTATAACGTACCCCATCAAGCAAATGATCATGGCCATGAAAGGTCGCTTTTACATTAGGATAGCTGTGTAATAAGCTGATAGTTTCGGGGCAATCAACAAAAAAATCGTCCTTTTGCCACTTAAACGGAGCTATGTGCAGTATCACAAAAACAATTTTTTTATCAGCAAACTTATCAAGCGAAGCCTTGATAAAAGCATTATCGGGACAAACATACGTGCCTTTGGTATCGGCGGTATTGGCCAGTACAAAGGCTATGTCACCAAACTCCACGGTATATTTATCTTCATAACCAAAGTTCTTTTGCCAAACAGCAGCGTCGGCAAAATCATGGTTGCCCGGTATGGTATGATACGGCACGCTTAGTTTATCGAGATAATTGGTTTTAATTTCCGGCAGCAGATCGGGGCGGTTATGTACGAGATCGCCATTGATGATCACCATATCCAGGTGATTTTTAGCATGATCTGCATTTATCCATTTAACCATATTGCCGGTATGCAAGGCATAATCTGTTTCCGGCTGACCATAATGTATATCAGACGCCAGGGCAAACCTTAGTTTTAGCTTATTTTTATTATTCCTTTTGTAATCATTAGTAACGTTTGCAAAAGTGTTAACAGCAGGCAACAAAGTTAAAGCGGCCACACCGGCCAAGCCAGTGCCTATAAATTCTCTGCGGGTAGTCATGTATTCAATTTTAAGTAAATGTAGTACAAGGTTGTTAAATTAGCGTTAATTACAATAAAGTAACAGGAATGATATGAGGGTAAAAGATATCATTCGTCATTGAGTTGATACTACCTCAACCCTTTCTCTTTTAAATACTTTACCAATGCCGCCGGATGATCGGTTTGCAAACCGGTTAAGCCTATAGCCAAGGCTTTATCCCAATCAGCAGGACCTTCGCCTGCGCTTTGAATATCCGGCCAAATGGGAATGTGTTTACTTTCTGCAAATTTCACCATCTCCGCATTATATTGTTTGTAACTGCCATCCAAAATATCAACCTGGTACTTATCAATAAATTGCTCCATGCCAGCTACAGATTTAACACTATCAGGCAAACTCAGCATCAGGGGCATTTGAGGTGCGGCTTTGCGCCAGCCGGTAAACTGACCGGCACCGTTAATATAAACCAGCACTTGTTTTTCCATTTTATACTCCTTGATCATTTGGTAAGCTGCTGCGGGGTCGGCCGCTTTAAAATCAAGATATATGTTGATCTTGTTTTTACAGAGTTTTAATATTTGCTTAAATGTAGGGATGCGATGAATTTCCACTGATGTAGTATCCTTGTTTTTAACTTTCAACTGTTCAAGCTTATTAAAAGTAAGGTCTTTAACCAGTCCGCTGCCATTGGTCATGCGGTTAACATTGGCATCATGCATGCTGATCAGTTGGCCATCTTTAGTAGTGCGTAAATCAATCTCCACATAATCGGCTTCATTTTTAATGGCTTCCTGGTAAGCTGCCAGCGTATTTTCGGGATATATTACGTGATCGCCACGGTGAGCGGCCACTATAAATTTATGTTTTGATGCCGGTGCCGGGTTGGGCTGCCAGCTATCGGTGCCTGATAATAAAAGGAATATTGCAGTTACTATTACTAAACGCATTTATTTTGTTTACTGTTAATATTATTTGCCAATAACACTGCCAATGGCGTCGCCAACTTCATGGCCGGCTGCTGCTTTAAAATCAAAACCAAGCAACTGAGCTATGGTTTGGGCAAGTTGTTTGTGATAAGTGATCGCAGTTGATTTCATTTCACCCGAAGCAGGTGTATCGGGACCTAAAACGGCAAACCAGGTTTGTTCTGAATGAGACGTTTCTTTACCATGATCGCGCCACTTAGTTATCGGCACATCGCCCCTGCCGTGGTCGCAGGTAACTATCAGTGTAGTTTTGTTTTTATATGCCTGATCTGTTTGAATGTAATCCCAGATCTGCTTTATAAAACCATCTTCCTGGTGTATACGATCAAGATAGAATTTATAATTACCTGCATGTGCCATATCGTCCGGCTCGTCGAACGAAAGATATAAAGCACGAGGTTTATACTGCTTCATATAGTTTTTGGCAAATTCAAAAGTCAGAAAGTCGATACGGGTAGAGTCGCTGATATAACGCGGGGCTTCCTGCTGTAATTCGTTAAGGTGCTTAAGGCGATCATTCATACCCGCAACATTCAACGGCATAAAGCCGGCATTAACCAAAATACCGGCCCGTTTTGGACTCAGTATTTGTGTAAAACGTTCCCACGATGCAAATGCCGCTACCTTATTTTCAAAACCTTTTTGCTTGTTCAAAAATTCAAGCACGTTCATATTGGGGTTGTAAATTGCATCATTGGTGTTCATACCCGGATCGGCAAACCCCGTCATAATTTCATTATAACCCGGATAAGAGAAATGATACGGGTTGGCTACTTCGTCTTTGCTGCCTTTATCCCGGTTGCCATATAACTGGCCCTGCTGTACCAGCGTCGACCAGAAAAACGGCATCAGCATTTTGCGGCGTTCATCAGTATTTGGCGTCCAGAAGTTTTTTTGTACTTCTTCTTTTTCGTTGGTTTCTTTTGAGTTGATCAACGCGGAATCGGCACCTCTGAAAACTTCCTGCCAGCGTAAACCATCAATGGTTACAATAATTACATTCTCGGTTTTATGCTGCTGAGCAAATAATGCCGAAAAACATCCGGCAAGTAAGAGCATTAAAATTGCTTTCTTCATCGCTTTTTTATTTAATCAGACAAAGGCCTCCCGATGTACCGGGAGGCCTTGCTAAAATTTAGTTTAGTTTGTTTATTGTAATATCCACATGATACCGTTTATATCATCCTTGCCACTAAATTGATTGGTCAGGGCCTTATTATAATTGGTAGCATTTACTGTTCTTTCTGATGTTGGATACTCAAAACGGAGCGCTATACGCCCGCTGTTACCTGTACCCGGACCAGTTGTGAAAGTTGGCACTTTGGTACGGCGATAAGTAAAATACGATTCCAAACCTGAATGACGGAACAGGGCCAGGTATTTTTGCTGTAATATTTGGGTAAGGCCGGTAGCGCCATCTGCATATTTTACAGCCGCTTGTGAATAGTAGGTATCCCAGTTAACTGTGATAGGGAAAGTATCATAGCTCGACTGATCGGCCGGACCTTTTGTTGCACCCGGGCGATAAAAATAAGCTGAAAATATAGTTGGGGCACTTACTGTAGGAATACCATAATATTGGAATGACGCCTGTATACCTTTAACATAATAAGGTTCGGCCGAACCGGTGGCCCATCCGCGGTTTATACCTTCAGCAATGTTAAACATCAACTCAGGATAACCTATTTGTATGCTTGGCTCGCCTGTGTAGGTTGAATAAAAATGTTTGCGGTTTAAGAACGAGTAACGCTGTAAGGTAGCGTTATTGTACATTACTCCAAGATCAAGCCCGGCATCGGCGCCAATATAGGCGTCAAAGCTGGTAGGGCTTTTCTTTAAGGTATCAACGCTATAACGTGAAGGCTCGGCAGTAACAAACACGCGCGGATCCTTAAGCTGGGTAAGCAAACCTACATATGTTGCCGACATGTTTTGCCTTGAACCGTTTTGCCCAAAGTTATCGGGGTTTTGAGGATAATAGTTGCTTGGGGTAACAAATTTATATTGCAGGTTGTCATCATTGCTTGCCATTAAAGGATATTTAGCCGGGTTGCCAACAATAGCTGCAAATTGCGCCTTTACGTCAATATCGGCTGTTTTTTTACTTAAGGCAAGTAATAACCTGATGTGGAAGGCATTAACCACCTTTTGCCATTTAGCCAGATCACTGCCCAAATAAATATCATTAGCCAGGGTTGCGCCTACGCCGGTACCGCCCGATGCCGGATCTTTTATTAACTGGGTAAGATCGGTATTGGCACTTTCAAGCCAGGCTAAGCATTGGGTCATAACCGCTTTTTGAGTATCATAAGCAGGCGTAAGGTTATCTAATCCTTTTAAAGCGTCGGTCATCGGGATATCCCCTTCTTCCAAACTCATTTTACTGAAGAAGTAAGCCCTGAAAAATTTACCCATTGCCGAATAAGGATTAACCGCTGCGCCACCCGAAGCCGCAGCTTGTTTTTCCATCACCAATACGTTTTTTAACGTGCCGTAATAATTATCGCCTCCGCTGGCCAGGGCATCATAGCGGTTATTACCATAATAATCATAATTATACAGATAATACTGGCAATAAATTTCGTTTTCTGATTGAGGCAGGTCGGCCATTTTATTTAATATACCATTAAATAACAGCGATGCAGGAACAGTGCTTGGAACATTGGTGTTTTTGGTAAGGTCCTCAAAGCTCTTTTTACAACCAGTTACCGCCAATACCATAAATACCGGCAGTACGTAATTAATAAATATCTTTTTCATAATTATTCAATTTTTAATTAGAATGATACATTTAAGTTTACACCATAGCTACGTACTGTTGGCGATTGCAAAACAGTGCTTGAGGTAGCATAATTGTATTGATCTAAATCCACATCCTTAAAGCGTTTGTCTTTATAGAAGTATAACAGGTTACGGCCATATACCGATACCGATGCCTTTTTGATGAATGATTTATCCATCCATGCTTTAGGGAAATCATAACCAAGAGTAACCTCGCGCAGTTTGGAGAAGGTTTTGCTCATCAGGTTTGACTCATCAACATTATAATACTTACTTACATAATCTTGTACCAAAGCGGTTTGCTTATTAGGTGAATATTGCAGCGCAGTATAGTTTGATATTTTACCGGTTACAGGATCATAGTTGATAGATGCTCCGTTTGATACAGTTACACCTTCGCCTATATAACTACCGTTGTAACCTGCTTTGCCAAAGTTTTGCCAGTCTTTATAACGGGCGTCGCCCAAAGCTCCGGTGGCTGTTTCAATATTTGCACCACCACGCATGGTTTTGTTGTGCATGTAATCAATGATAACACCGCCTACAGAACCGTCAAACTGGAAACCGAGGCTAAAGTTATTATAGCGCACTTTGTTGGCAACGCTCCATTGGTATTTGGCGTTTTCGTTACCCAGGTATTGCGGAACCGGTAATGCTAAAGGCTTGCCTGCGTCGTCATTAATGATTTGGCCTTGCGGAGTCCTGGCAAACGCTGTACCATACAATTTGTCGGTACGGTCGCCCTTTTTAAAGAAAGTCTGATAAGTTTCCTGTCCCGGAGGCAGCTCTTCGTACACATCTTTAAAGGTTGATACGTTTACCAGGATATTCCAGGTAAAACCGCCTAAATTTTTAATCGGGGTACCTTCTAATGAACCTTCATAACCAGTTTTCTTGGTTTTTAAAGCATTCAGGTATAAGGTAGTATAACCTGTGGCTGTTGATATGGTATTAGCCAATATCTGCGGACCGTCGATATATTGGAAGGCAGTAGCAGAAAGACCTAAACGGTTCTGCAAGAATTTAATATCGAAGCCTTCTTCGTAGTTAACACGGGTTGAGGTTTTGATGTTGTTCTGATACAAAAAGTCGGACGCTGATGCAGCGGGTTGACTGTTGTAAGGCTTACTGGTTAAGAAAAATGGATTAAGCTGATAACTTGGCCCGTTATAAGGCGAGTTATAAGTGCTTCCGTAACCAAGCGGATTGAGGAACAACGGGTTTGAATTGGGGTTACTGGTTGTTGTTGAACCACCGTATACCGAAATGGCATTAAAAGGAGCAGGCCCTATTGTTGCACTTGAAGCATCGGCTTTTACTGTTGAATATGAAGCCCTTGCTTTTAAGAATGATATAACCTCCGGCAATTTAACATAGTCGGAAATTACAGTTGCCGCTGATAAGCTTGGATAATAGTAAGTGGTTACATTTTGAAATGCCGACGATTTATCAACACGACCTGTGCTTGATAAGGTAGCATATTTACCAAATGTGGCATCAAGTGAGTAATAACCGCTTAATACACGCTCCTGCGATGTAAAGTTTGTAGCCTGTATAGGATTTTTAGAGTTACTAAAAGCATAAACTTCAGGTACGTTCAAATAATCGGTTGATGTCCAGCTGGAGTTGTAGTTAAAGCTACGCAGGTTTGAACCAACAACACCCGATAAGTTCAGGAACTTTTTTACAGTGTAGTTATAGTTCAACATCAACTCTGTATTGTTGTCAAACAGGTTACGGCGATCTTCGCGGTAATCGCCCTGGTTTCCCTCACGACCATAAGGGTGTGCCGAAAATGGCAGATCCTCGCTGCGTAATATATTATAGGTATTGATTTGTGAGCGCAGGGTTGCGTTCAGGTTATCATTGATCTTAAAGTTACCTGACAAATATCCGTAAACATCATTTTTATAATGGCCCCTTGTCCATTTTTGCGTAAGCAAATATGGGTTATGGTAGCGGGTATATTCGGCAAACTGCGATTGTACGCCTTCTTTACCTGGCTGCCAAATGGCTTTAATATCGGGGGCGTTAATGTCCCAGTCGGCCCCGGTCCAAACGGCAATATTGTAAATGATACTGTTAGGACCGTATTGAACGTCGGGGAAGTTATCAGTTGATTGCCTGTTGAAATCAACGTTTGCTTCAAACTTCCAGCGTGAGGTTGGGGTAAATGAAGCGTAAAAGTTAGCATTGGCTATATCCAGGTATTGAGATGGGATATAGCTGGTTTGGTGCTGCTGCGAAACCGAAAAGCGGGTTACATAAGTATCGCCAACGGCTCCCAATGAAATGTTGTTATTGGTTTGATAACCGGTTTTCAAAAAGTTTTTTAGGTTATCCTTACCACGTGCGGTATAAGGGGTTGCCTGGCGTACACCATTAATTACCGGGCTGTCATACTGCGGGATCAGCTGTCCGGCAAAATATGGTCCCCAAACGTCATAATCCGAATCCACACCACCTGGTGCACCACCTTTACCATCAACAAAAGTATAAAAGGTATTTTCCCCTGCGCCAAATTTGCTTTGCGTACGCGGGAATGCCAGGAAGCCGGTGTTCATAACCGTACTGCTGTTGATGTCAACAGTTAAGCCTTTTTTGTTTTTGTCGCCTTTTTTGGTGGTGATCAGGATAGCACCGTTTTGTGCACGGCTACCGTAAAGTGCGGCAGCAGCGGGGCCTTTTAGTACAGTATAGGTTTCAATATCATCAGGGCTGATGTTGTAAGTGTCTGTATTGATTGGAAAACCATCAACTACATACAAGGTTACTGAATTGCCCCTTATTAATACCGAAGGGTTGCCTAATAGTTCGGCAGAAGGGCCTACAGATAAACCTGCCACTTTACCGGTTAAGCCGGTAATAGGGTTGGGATCGCGCGCTGTAGTTACATCGGCACCGTTAACAGCCTGCAGTGCGTAACCTATGCGGCGGGTTTCTTTCTTTACACCCAGCGCGGTCACCACTACCTCGTTAAGCGCTTTGCTGTCGCCGTTCAAGCTGATGTTTATAATAGGGTTATTGCCTACTACTACAGATTGAGGCGCAAAGCCTATGAATGTAAAAATGAGTGTTTGACCGGGATTGACACTAATACTGTAGCGACCGTCCACATCAGTAATTGTACCTTTAGTTTGTTCTTTAATTTTTACACTTACGCCGGGTAATGGTAAGTGGTTCTCGTCGGTTACTTTACCGCTTATTTTGCTTTGCGCCAATAAAATAGATGGAGCAATACAAAATAATAAAACCGTGATAAGGATTTTGAGTTTCAGGTAAAACTTGTTCATCTGCTTAAATTTGAGGGTGAAATTTTAGACTTTTTCATTCAGCAATACTAAACTTTGTTTATTATTGGTAAACTAATTTAGTATTAAGCTATGCTTAATCTTGTGTTCACTCCGTGTTAAACAGGGTGGTTTATGTAATAAGGAAATTACACAAACCTTACATGAATTTAATATGGAAATTAACTGTTTACCAGTTGTAGATGAGTTAGCGCAATGGATTTTAAATACTCAATATTGTTAACAGGTACATTCATTTCCTTAGCCATATCATCCCAGTAGCGTAACCTCACAATTAGCTCTGCATCCGGGTCGAGCTCAAAATCAGCAGCTTCTTCGGCATTCATCACACCGCCCTGAAACTCAAGTGTGGCTTTACTGGCGTCTGACAGGCAATTATAATATTCAGGATGTTTGTAGGTAAGGTATCTTTTAGCAATTACATGGCCCTGAACAAGGTTGGCCACTCTTTCTGAAAAACCGCGTTCAAGTAAATAATCGGCCCCTAATTTTTCATGGTCAACATTCCCCATGCCATCCATGCTTTCCGCTTCGCCGGCATCTGCGCACAAATGCCCTATATCATGAAAAAACGCTGCGAGTATTACTTCATCGTCATAACCTTCGGCCTGGGCTAATGCAGCCGCCTGAGACATATGTTCCAGCTGTGAAACGGGCTCTCCAATATAATCTTCATCACCAAATTTTTCATAAAGTGAAAACACTTCTCTAACCACAACTTCCGGATTATATAAGGAAAAAGACATAATTAAATTTTTATTTACAAATAAAGGGTATGCAGATTATGGATATATTAAATGTTTGTGAAATAACCTATTATTCCTAATAATACTATTTTATATCGGCAAACAAAGCCATTACTTTCATTATTAACCAGTTAAATAGCCTGTTATATTGCAAAATCCGCTCATTGGCGGTGTAGTTAAAATGCTTTAAGTAACCGTTTTTATTAAAAACCGAGCCGGGGGAACTTATGTAATTTTGAATTTTGAATTTTGAATTTTTACATTGCGCCAATAATTGAACCGCTAAATAATGGAAGAAGACATACTGATACAGATCAGTAACCGGATAAAAGAACGCCGAAGAGAAAAAAACATCACCGTACAGGAATTGGCCATCAGGGCCAATGTAAGCAAAGGATTAATATCGCAAATTGAAAATAGCCGCACCATACCTTCGCTTATGGTATTAATTGATATTATTAAAGCTTTAGAGATTGACCTGAATGAGTTTTTTAAGGATATCCGTTCAAAAAGCGACCATCTACCAGTTTTAGTAAAACGCAAAAGTGAATATGAACATTTTGAAAAGGAACATGCTACCGGTTTTCATTACCAGCGCATATTTACCCAATCTATAACACAATCAACCATTGATATAGTGATCTTAGAACTGGAACCCGATGCTGTACGTCCGCTTGTAAAAACCGACGCGTTTGAATACAAGTATATTTTACAAGGCGAGGTTGAATACCAATTTAATGACGACAAAATAATTCTGAATCAGGGCGACTCTATGCTGTTTGACGGCCGCACTCCTCATACCCCAAAAAACCTGGGCAAAACTACCGCAAGCATGCTGGTCATTTATTTTTTTGAAGAAAAGAAATAAGCTGTTTATGCCATATAGGAGCCCCTCTCCCAAGCCGCTTGGTTGCAGTTTCATAGTTACTCAAACAATGATCTTAGGCTCTTAACCTAACTTTAACACAAATTTAGTTTGGTATTAATAAATAAAGTTTAGTATTGCTAAACATTATACATTTATTTATGGCCATTAAATTAGTAGTATTTGATATAGCCGGTACTACGGTTAAAGACGATCACGAAGTAAGTAAAGCTTTCCAGGCTGCTTTAAAAAAGTACAATTACCATGTTGAACTCGACAGGATAGACCCACTGATGGGTTATGAAAAAAACCTGGCGATAAAGCAGATGCTGCAATTGCACGAAACCGATAGTGAGAAAATAACTACGGAGCTGGTAAGTAATATCCATAAAGAGTTTGTGTTTCAGATGATCAACTTTTACAAACATGAGCCCGGTATTGAGCCATTGCCAAATGTAGAAGAAACATTTGCCGCGCTTCGTGCCAATGGCGTACAGGTGGGTATCAATACAGGTTTTTCGCGTGATATTGCCGATACCATTATCAACCGCCTGCAATGGGCCGAAAAAGGCCTGATAGATCACGTAGTTGGTTCTGACGAGGTAAAGCTTGGTCGCCCGCACCCTTACATGATCCAAAAAATGATGCTCGAAGGCGGTATTACAGATCCACTGCAGGTTGCCAAAGTTGGCGATACCGAGGTTGACGTTCGTGAGGGGCAAAATTCCGGCTGCAAATACGTAATAGGTGTAACTACCGGCATATTTACCCGCGCCGAACTGGAAAAATACAACCCTACCCATATTATTGATGATATAGCACAGGTTATCGAAATCATTAACCAGTAACAGCATGAAACTGATGTACCAACTGCGGGCAAAGGTAGCCAAATGGCCATATGCCGTGCTATCGGTCATGGCGGCTGTAGCGGCATTCGGGTTGTATACATCAATGTATGCTTTTCGCAAGGCTTTTGCGGCGGGCACCTTTACCGGTCAGCAATACCTGCATGTTGATTATAAAGTTTGGCTGGTAATAGCCCAGGTGCTCGGTTACACTTTAAGCAAGTTTTACGGCATTCGTTTTATAGCCGAAGTTAACAGTAAAAACAGGGCACGTTATATCTTAACGCTCATAGGCATAGCCTGGCTGGCACTACTGGCTTTTGCTGTTATACCTGCACCCTTCAATATCATTTTTCTATTTATAAACGGCTTTCCGCTGGGGTTGATATGGGGATTGGTTTTTGGCTACCTGGAAGGGCGCCGTTCCACCGAGTTCATGGCGGCCGTATTGTCCATCAGTTTAATATTCGCATCGGGATTTGTAAAAACCATTGGGCGTACTTTACTGAGCGTTTTTCATGTAAATGAATATCACATGCCTTTTTTAACAGGCGCCATATTTATACTGCCCCTGCTCCTGTTTGTATTTTTTATGGAACTAATGCCCGCCCCTACAACTCAGGACCAGCAATTACGAACTAAGCGTAGCCCAATGAATGCCGCCGGGCGCAAGCAGTTCCTGATGAGGTTTTTACCGGGTATTATCCTAACCATCATTATTTATGTGCTGCTTACTATTATGCGCGATGTACGCGATAATTTCGAGGTAGAGATTTGGGCAGACCTTGGCGTAAAAAGCAACAGCATTTATACCAATATTGATTCCGTTATATCCATTATTGTACTGGTGGCCATGAGCCTGCTTATCCTCGTTAAAAAGAATTTAAAAGCTTTCAGTATCATTCACCTGTTAATTATTTGCGGTTGTGTGCTGGTTGGTGTTTCAACCACGCTGTACACCCTAAAACTGATTAGCCCCGTTAGCTGGATGACCATGGCCGGTCTTGGTCTTTACCTGGGTTATGTGCCCTACAATGCCATTTTTTTTGAACGCATGATAGCTACCTTTAACTATCGCAGTAATGTGGGTTTTATCATGTACGTGGCCGATTCTATGGGTTACCTGGGCAGCATAAGCATTCTCTTGATAAAAGAACTGGGCAGGCCCAATATCAGCTGGGGTAATTTTTTTAAGGAAGGTGTTATGGCCGTTGCAATTGTTGGCGGTATTTGCGGTGTGCTATCGCTCCTGTACTTTCTGCAAAGTGCGCAAAAAGATAAAAAAAACACTACTGAACAAGAAGACGGGGTACTTTCCTTAAGTTAAAAGTCAAAAAAATGACCACCGACCTAATGACAAAACTAAATTAAATCAATGACTCAAGATAAATCAAAAAACTCTGCCATAATAATAGGCGCTGGTATTGTGGGTTTGGCCACAGCCCGGGCTTTGGCCATGCGTGGCTACAAGGTAACAGTGTTTGAACGTAACCAACGTGCGGTTGGGGCATCCATCCGTAATTTTGGAATGATATGGCCCATAGGACAGGCCACCGGACTATTATTTGACCGTGCTATGCTATCGCGCAGCATCTGGAAAACCATTTGCACCGAAGCGGGTATCTGGCATAACGAAGTTGGCTCACTGCACCTCGCTTATCATGATGATGAGCTGCAGGTGATACAGGAGTATGTAGAAGCAAATCACACCTTCAGGGATTGCGCTCTGCTTAACCCCGCTCAAACACTGGCCAAATCACCAGCCGTAAATCCGGATGGTTTAAAAGGCGCTTTATGGAGCGGCGAGGACATGATCATTGAATCGCGCGAGGCTGTTGGGCAGGTATCCAAATATCTGGCTGATAAATACGGTGTTGAATTTCACTGGAATACTGCCATCAGCCGTATTGAGCATCCTAAGGTGATATCTGGCAATCAAAGCTGGCAGGCCGACGAGATATTTGTTTGCAGCGGCGCCGATTTTGAAACGCTGTACCCCGAACTGTTCGCCCAAACACAGATCACCAAATGTAAATTGCAGATGATGCGCCTGGCTACCCAGCCTGATGGCTGGCGCATTGGCCCGTCACTATGCGGCGGGTTATCTATGATCCATTATCCCGGCTTCCAATCAGCAGCTTCATTATCCGCATTGCGCAAGCGATATGAGGAGCAGTATGCTACGCATTTAAAATGGGGTATTCACGTAATGGTTTCGCAAAACGGCGATGGCGAACTTACCATCGGCGATTCGCACGAATACGGGCTGGTACATGACCCTTTTGACAAAGCATTTATTAATAATTTGATAACTGAGTACTTACATACTTTTGCCACCTTTAAAAACTGGGAACTATTGCAATCATGGCATGGCATATATCCCAAAATGACCAGCGGGGCAACCGAGCTGATAGTACAAACTGAACCAGGCGTAACTGTTATAAACGGCATTGGCGGCAACGGTATGACACTTTCATTCGGGTTATGCGAAGAAGTGATTGCAAAAAGAGCAAATTCATAGATCATGGTTGATAGTTTATAGATCATAAAGTAACTTACAGCCTAAAACGTATAAAATAAAACCGATAATTCAACACCCATACCACTCATAACAATCATGCTGGATACCAGGAGAGATTTTTTAAAAAAAGCAGCATTGCTTACCGGTGCAGCCGGCATTGCAGGTATTTTGCCCGAATCCATACAAAAGGCAATGGCCATAAACCCGGCGCCGGGCAGTACTTATCTTGATGCCGAACATATTGTTATCCTGATGCAGGAAAACCGCTCTTTTGATCATACCTATGGTACGCTTAAAGGGGTACGCGGCTTCAATGATCCGCGGGCAATTGATCTGCCAAATAAAAATAAGGTTTGGCTGCAATCCAATAATAAAGGTGAAACTTATGCGCCCTTCCGTTTGGATATTAAAGGCACCAAGGCTACCTGGATGTCGTCGTTACCGCACTCCTGGGCCAACCAGGTAAATGCCCGCAATGATGGTAAGTACGACCAATGGCTCAATGTAAAACACTCCGGCAATAAAGAGTATGCACACATGCCGCTTACCATGGGCTACTATAATCGTGAAGACCTGCCCTTTTATTATGCCCTTGCAGATGCCTTTACCGTGTGTGATCAAAATTTTTGCTCAGCACTTACAGGTACCAACCCCAACAGGCTTTATTTCTGGAGCGGAACTATACGTGCCGAACAGCACGAAAATTCGCTGGCCCACGTGTGGAATGATGATATGGACTATGGCACCCTTAACTGGCCTACTTTCCCCGAACGGCTTGAAGATCATGGTATCTCATGGAAGCACTACCAGAACGAGGTAGCTATTGATACCGGTTTTGAAGGTGAGCAGGACGCCTGGCTATCGAATTTTCAGGATAATCCCCTGGAGTTTTTTGGTCAGTACAACATCAAGCTGCATGATAACCATATCAGCCATCTGCAAAAAAGATCAACACTGCTGCCGGGCGAAATCACTGAGCTGGAAAAACAAATAGCCGCTTTGCCCGCAGGCGATGCGCATATAGATCATCTGCAAAAACAGCTGAAACAGAAAAAACGCGACTTCGAAAATATTAAAAAGGATATGACAAGCCTTGACCCGGGTAAATTTGCTGCATTATCGCAACGCGAAAAAAACCTGCATCAAAAAGGATTTGCAACCAACACCAATGATCCGCACTACCGCGAGCTGGTTAATTTAAAATATGATGATAACGGCACAGCGCGCGAATTGCTGGTGCCCAAAGGCGATGTACTGCACCAGTTTAGGGACGATGTAAAAACCGGGCAGCTGCCAACCGTTTCCTGGCTGTCGGCCCCTGAAAATTTTTCCGATCATCCAAGTGCCGCATGGTTTGGAGCCTGGTATGTATCTGAAGTGATGGACATTTTAACTCAAAACCCCGAGGTTTGGAAAAAAACTATTTTCATACTGGCCTATGACGAAAATGATGGCTACTTTGACCATGTGCCTCCATTTGTTGTGCCCCATTCCAAAAAACCAGGAACAGGCTTAACCTCAAAGGGTATTGATACCAGCGTTGAATTTGTAACACTTGAACAGGAAAAAGCACGCAACAATTTTCCTGAAGTATATGATCGCGAAAGTTCAATTGGGCTGGGTTACCGCGTACCGTTGGTTATTGCCTCACCCTGGAGCAAAGGCGGATGGGTAAACTCCGAAGTATTTGACCATACCTCTACCCTGCAATTCCTGGAGGACTTTTTAAGTAAAAAAACCGGTAAAAAGATAGAAGAACCCAACATTAGCAGTTGGCGCCGTACTGTTTGCGGCGACCTTACCAGCGTATTCAGACCATACAACGGCGAAAAAATTGCCAATCCGGATTTTTTGGCTAAAGACGCGTTTTTAGAAAGTATACACCAGGCCAAGTTTAAAAAGCTACCTACTTACAAACTGCTTACACCTGATGAAATAGCGCAGATCAATAAAGATCCACATTCATCACCGTACATGCCGCAGCAGGAAAAAGGAATAAAACCATCATGCGCCCTGCCGTATCAGTTATCTGCAGATGGAAGGCTAAGCGCGGATAAAAAAACGTTTGATATTCAGTTTACAGCTGACAATAAGATATTTGGCCAAAAAGCTTTAGGAGCGCCATTTAACGTTTACGCACCAGGCAAATACATCGGTTTTAATGATCCGCAGCAAATGGAGTCTTTACGCACCTGGGCTTATGCCCTTACAGCCGGCGACAATATAACCGATAGCTGGCCGCTGCAGGAATTTGAGAATGGCGAATATCACCTGCGTGTTTACGGGCCAAACGGCTTTTTCAGGGAGTACAAAGGCAATGTTAATGACCCACTGCTTGATGTAATTTGCGAATATGAGCAAAACGCAGGCAACAAACTAACCGGCAACATCGCCTTAAAACTGGCAAATACAAGCGGCAAGCCCTACACTATTGAGATCATTGACCACGCATACAAAACCAATAACCACAAAAAGATATTAGCACCCAAAGCGCAAAACTCACTTACACTTAACCTGGCTAACAGCCATAGCTGGTATGATTTCAGCGTAAAAGTTTCAGGAAGTCATGCTTTCGAGAAAAGATACGCAGGCCGCGTTGAAACCGGGCAGCACAGTTTTAGCGATCCTTTGATGGGGAAGGTGGTTTAGGAGAACCTGATAAATGAATTTAAAGCCGGGCATCAAACCCGGCTTTTTTTTGTGTAATTATAGACTGTTTTTCTGACTCTTACTGTCCTGTATCTCCTAAAAACCTTACCTCTTCTCTTCCAACACAACCCACCTGTTTACGGTATTGAACTGCCCTTCAATACAAACCTTATAAAATTTTGATAGCATGTCTTTAACATTAAGCAGGGCATGTTCATTAGTAACGGGCACTTCTGCAAGCAGGTGATAATCATCCGGTTTACCTTCTTTAAAATCATTGGTAGCAGCCACCCATATTTTTACCTTGCCGTTTGCATTAACGCTTTTCCAGCTTACATCCAATGAACCTTGTACAAAATTCGCCTGCGGCTCAGCAACTGACACCGTTCCAATAAGAGATACACCATCCATCTCGCGCAGCTGTGCGGCCGGTACCCTTACATTTAAAAAACTGTTGATAGATGGAGTAATATCCACTATGCCGGGAGTGTAATACTTAGCATAGTTATTAAGTGGCCTGTAGCTCGTAACCATCCAGGTAGAACGCTGGCGTGTGCTTTGGCCACCATGGTTTTTACCCGTTTGCTCGTCGCGGCCATGATCAGTGGTAATAAAAATCAGCCAGTCTTCCTTAAAATGCTGCTGTCTGTATTTGATAGCCTGCCATATACGGCCAACCTGTGCATCCATCTTTTCAATGGCATCATAATATTGCGGACTGTCACCATACTTATGTCCCATATCATCGGTATACTCCAGGTACACCCATGACAGGTCGGGTGCTTTATCTTTAATACATGCCGCTGCTGATGTGGCCACCTGTTCATCTATCAGGTGCATATAATTGCCTGCCTTATCATGCGGAAATTTCACGGTGTCAAGCTCAAAACCATCAGCCGCATAGTCCGGGTGGATATTACCGGCCTGTGGCAGTCCATCGCCTATAAGTTTGGTTCGGTTATCTGTCCAGCTCGAAAAAACAGCGGTCTTTTTATCCGGGTAAGCATTTTTAAACATCCGGAAAATGTTCCAGTAGTTGTAATTGGGTGCTTTAATATCATTACCCCAAACATTATGCTTGTTTACCCAGGTTGCGGTAAGTAAACTGTTATAACCATTGGCCGATATGGTAGGGGTTTGCGAATACCCGCCTTTTTCGCCTCCTACATGCGCACGCAAATACGTGCCCTGTTTGGCTATCAGTTTAAGGTTGGGTGTGTTCAGTTTCTCAATTACGTCGGCGGGGATACCGTCTGCAATAATAAAAACAGCTTTTTTTACACGGGTTTGAGCTTTTACGCCTAAAGTGGCCACTAACAACAGAACAACAAGACTTAGTTTAAATGGATTTTGCATTGTTTAAATATAGATAGAACAAGGTTACTAAACTACCGCGTTTTAAAGATTGGGGCGTTAATAAATTGTTATGTTTTGCCTTTGTGTGATAAAGGATAAAAGATAAGGGATGAAGAGGGTGCTTCCGGCAGTGTCTTTGTCGCTATTAAAATATTAAAATTATATATAATAAATGTGCTTTTATTTTTACCTTTTGTCTGCCATTATCAACTGCCGGGCAAGCGCTATTTCTGCCCGGAAAAAGAATTCAAATTAACCAGTTAATTCACACGATAACCTATTACTATGAAAAAATTAATGTCGCGAGTAATCGTTCCCATTTTTATGCTTGCAGCCGGATTCATGTTTACCAGTCTGCAGGCGAGCGCTCAAACCGATAGCTGGAAACCGGATGCGGGCTTTGAAAGCCTTTTTAACGGTACCAACCTCAATGGCTGGTGCTACCGGAGCAAAGAGGGTGATGTAACGGAAAAATTCGACGGAAAGACGGCGTCTTCTGACGGACGCTATTCTGCCGCTAACGGAATCCTTACGGTAAATTATCCTGTAGGTGTAGAGCGTAAAATACAGGAATCGTGGACGCTGCGGGAGTTTCCTAAAAATTTTATCCTGAAGATCGAATTCCGCGCATCCAAAAATGCCGACAGCGGTATTTTCCTGCGCGGGAAACAGCTCCAATGCCGTGATTATCTCGTGGCCGGTCCGTATAATGATTTAAAAAAATACCGGCCACAGGACTGGAACACCATCATCGCCACGGTGAAGGATAATATTGCCCATTGCGAGTGTAACGGCGAGGTGCTTGAAGATGCGCTGGTGCTGCCAGCAACCGGCCCTATGGGTTTGGAAGGAGATCGTGGACAGATGGAATATCGCCATATCCAAATAAAGGAATTACCATGAGTTTAAATATAGACAGAACCGCCGTGCGTGTTGCGTCGCGCCGGTGACTATCCGGATTTTCTACGACGGCTTGTATGGAGCAGAATTTATAAAATACCGGTGAAGTTTGATCTTCCCCGCTACGCTTAAATCTGTTTATATTTACCGCCGCCTTATACAGGTTATTTCTATGGATCAACCGGACACCGCAAATCAAACAAAATGGCTTTACCTGTTTATAGGAATGGCTGTTGCGCTAAACTTTAGCGGTCTGTTTATTACCGTTATGGGGCCCGACGGCAATTTGTATGCTACCATAGCCAAAACCATGGTACAGCGTAACAACTATGCAGATCTGTTTGCCTGGGGCGCGGATTGGCTGGATAAGCCCCACTTTCCTTTTTGGGTTACCGCCCTGTTTTTCAAGTGTTTTGGATTTACCACCTGGGCTTATAAACTACCGGGTATTTTATTTGTCATGATGGGCGCTATATATACCTATCATTTAGCTAAAGCATTATACAATAAACAAATAGCCCTATGGGCCGTATTGATATTACTTACCGCCCAGCATATTGTACTCTCCAATAATGATGTGCGTGCCGAGCCGTACCTAACCGGACTGATCATTGCCGCGGTTTATCATTTTTATAAAACGCATACCCGCAATAGTTTCTGGCAACTGGTATTGGCCTGCCTGTTTACAGCTTGTGCTATCATGACCAAGGGCATGTTCGCGCTGATCACTATTGGTGGGGCTATAATTGGTCACCTTGTTATTACCCGGCAATGGAAACAGCTTTTTCACTGGAGGTGGCTGCTTGCAATTGTATTGATCCTGTTGTTCATATTGCCCGAAATATGGTGCCTGTATCGCCAGTTTGATCTTCACCCCGAAAAGACAGTATTTGGGCGAACAGGCGTATCGGGCGTTAAATTCTTTTTTTGGGACAGTCAGTTCGGGCGCTTTTTTAATACCGGCCCCATCAAAGGCAGCGGCGATCCGTCTTTTTTTATACATACAACCCTGTGGGCGTTTTTGCCGTGGTCGCTATTGTTATTTGCGGCAATATTTCAATTCATCAAAAAAGGCGTCAGGAATGTACAGGCGCAGGAGTGGTATTGTATCTGCGGATCGATGCTCACTTTCCTGCTTTTTTCTGCCTCAAAGTTTCAGCTCCCGCACTATATAGTAATTGTATTTCCATTTTTTGCCATTATTACCGCGCAGTACCTGTATCATTTAACATCTGTCAAAAGCATAAGGGCTGTGCGCATTACCCAGGTTGTGGTTATTGTATTGATGCTGACCATTATAGGTACACTTCAATATTTTTACCGAGCCGAAACATTTACCTGGCTAACCGGGTCTGTTATTTTAATATTCCTGCTCGCTTTGATATTTGTACCTGCCAGGATATCAGCAGGCATACAGCAAACTATATATTGCACCTTGTTGGCCTCATTTATAGTAAACCTGTATCTCAACCTGTGCTTTTACCCTTCGCTGCTCCGTTACCAGGCTGGTAGTGAGGCAGCTATGTGGATAAACAAAAACAATCCGCAAAAATTGCCGGTTTATGTAGACGACGGCATGTTTCATGACGATATGAATTTTTACCTGCATGGCCCGGTTACCGAGATCACTCCCGAGACAAAGGGCACCGTGCGTGGTAGGGCCCTGCTTTATGCCAATACAGGCGTTATACATGATTTTGAGGCAAAGGGCTGGAAATTTCAGGTGATCAAAACTTTTAAACGTTACCCGGTTACCCGCCTTACCCCCCGCTTTTTAAACAAGGCCACCCGCGACAAGGAATTATCAGAGATGCAGCTGGTGTTGTTACACCCATAACTTTTCAAATACTTATTAAATAAATGCGATAAGCTGTTACAGCCACATTTTTGCCCTGTTTTGTTGTTAAAAAGTGATCATTTCATATCAAATACTGATCATTTATACACGCTTTTAACACTTTTTTTGGGCAAAAATCTATTTTAAAAAGTTTACCAAAGTTTAATGCAAAATTTTTGGCCGTTCCCTTTTTGAGGGGTTCAGGAAATTATTATCAATGAGCCAGTCGGCCATGCGCTGCGGCCAGGTGTTGATGGATTGTAACCCGGAACGGTTACCCATGTTAAAGCCGTGATCGCCGCGGGCATAAATGTGAACCTCTACCGGTACTTTGGCGGCCCGGTACCTATCCAGCAATTTTACTACCGATACCGAACAACAGGCATCGTCATTGGCAGCCAGCAAAAACGCAGGCGGGGCATCGGCAGGTAACACATCAGGTATAAACAGGGGACCCGGATATATCTGTATCACAAAGTTTGGCCTGGCGTTCAGCCTGTCTATCGGATCGGGCATACCAGGGTTTCCTTTGCCCTCGCCATAAGCCACCATATCTACTACCTCGCCTCCGGCCGAAAACCCCATCATCCCTATGCGGTTAGTATCCAATCCATATTCAGCGGCCTTACTACGCACCAATCTCATAGCACGATAGCCATCCTGTTTGGCGTGAACATCAATTTTATAAGGGGACAGCGTATCGCGGCCCAGGCGGTATTTCAGTACAAAAACAGTTACGCCCAGGGTGTTTAAATATTTAGCCGGTTCTATGCCTTCGGCAGTGTATACCAATAACCGGTGACCCCCGCCGGGGCATATTACCACAGCCGCGCCATTAGCCTTACCCGCAGGCGGTAAAAACACAGTAAGCGATGGGTTATGGATATTTTTTACCCAATAATCCTTAGCTTGTTCCGGCTCGTTGCGGCGGTTCTCAAATCCGGGCGCGCCTTTTGGCCAAAGCGGGATCACTGCCGGTTTCTCCTGCGCAGTTACGGCAAAAGGCAAAGCAAACAACAGCAGGTACAGGTAAATGGTTAGTTCTTTACGCATGGTTAAATTTAATAATTTAACGCGGTTAATTACCAAATACAAACTAAGGCGAACCATGAAGCAGGTAGTTAAAAAGTCATATTATTTAATTATCGCTTAAATAACTTAAACTTTTACGTAATTCATGTGTTCAATTAATGTTCTTATTCACAGGAGCTTGATCCATAAACTAAAAACAAAAAACTATGGCAAATTTTAAGGAAATTATAGCATCAGACACACCTGTTTTGGTTGATTTTTCGGCGGAGTGGTGCGGCCCTTGTAAAATGATGCCCCCTATACTCCAGGACGTTAAGCATGCCCTTGGCGACAAGGTGAAGATCCTTAAAATTGATATCGACAAAAATCCATCGGCTGCCAATGCTTATAAAATACAAAGCGTACCTACCCTGATGATATTTCAAAAAGGGCAAACCAAATGGCGTCAAAGCGGGGTAATACAGGCCAAACAATTACAGTCGGCAATAGAGCAGTTTATCAGTCCTGCTTAAACATATTAGCGTCGACTTTTCTATCAAAGAAGATGTTCACCCCGTTCGGCATGACGAATGCTTTTTGCGATACACCAAGTGTAGTTATGTTCTTTCGCAGGCGATTACTGTTTGGAGGGATCCGGTTGCGGTTTATTAAACGCCTGTGACATTATGTTCATACTATGTTTGTATTTTTAACGTACTTATATTAAAGCAATTCTAATCATGGCAACTATCGAAAGCATCCAGAACGCGTATATTGATCATGTACTTACCGAAGGTGTGCAACCCAAATCGGTTTACATTTTTGCCAAACAAAATGAAATGACCGAGGCTGAGTTTTATCAGTTCTTCGGCTCGTTTGAAGCGGTTGAACAAAGTATATGGGCCGGCTTCGCCAGCAAAACCCTTACCGAGATCCGTGCGCAGGAAGTTTGGGCCGGGTACAACGCCCGCGAAAAAGCCCTGTCGTTCTTTTATGCCTTTTTTGAATTGGTTAAGGGCAGCCGCAGCTTTGCCATTTACACCATCAATAAACAACCCAAAGGTTTTACCACTCCGCGTGTTTTTGAACGGTTAAAGGATATTTACGAGAGCTTTGCCGACGAGATATTAAAAGAAGGAATTGAAACCGCCGAACTTAGCGACCGCAAATTTTTTAGCAAGCGCTATAAGGACGCATTATGGATACAGTTTGTTTTTGTACTTAACTTTTGGGTTAATGATAACTCGGCCGGGTTTGAAAAAACCGACGAGGCTATTGAAAAGGGTGTTAATGTAACGTTCGACCTGTTTCAGCGCTCCCCTATTGACAACCTGTTTGAATATGGCAAATTCCTGGTGAAAAACGGCGGCATAAAAGATAAGATGGGATTTTAAACATATGGCAGATAATAAAAGGACCTCCTCTTCCGGGGGAGGTTTAGAAGGGCCCGGGGCAACTCCAGAACAAAGCAGCATTCCTACTACCAAAGTTCAACGCTCGGCTAAATTCATAACAACGGGCGTTAAAATAGGCGGAAACTATATTAAGCATTATTCAAAAAAACTGTTTAATCCCGACTTGGACAGGTCTGAATTGAATGAGGATAATGCTGCGGACATTTACCAGTCGTTAAGCGAGCTTAAAGGCAGCGCACTTAAAGTGGCGCAAATGCTTAGCATGGATAAAAACCTGCTGCCGCAAGCCTACGTTGATAAATTCACCCAATCGCAATACAACGCGCCGCCGCTTTCGGGACCGCTTATTGTGCAAACTTTTAAAAAATATTTCGGCAAAAACCCCGATCAGATCTACGATAAATTTAACATCCGCTCTATCAATGCCGCCTCTATAGGGCAGGTTCACCAGGCCGAACTGAACGGTAAAAAACTGGCGGTAAAGATCCAGTATCCCGGTGTAGGCGATTCCATATCGTCTGATCTGAAACTGATCAAACCCTTTGCGTTCAGGATGCTGGGCATGAGCGAGAAGGAGCTGGACGTTTATATGCGCGAGGTGGAAGAGCGCCTGCTGGAAGAAACCGATTACGAACTGGAAGTGCGCCGTTCTATTGAATTTTCTACCGCCTGTGCCAACCTTAATAATGTAGTTTTCCCTGAATATTATCCGCAGCTATCCAGTAAACGCATTATCACGATGGACTGGCTGGAGGGTAAACACCTGCGCGAGTTTCTGGCCACCAACCCATCACAGGAGCTAAGGAACCGGATTGGCCAGGCCCTGTGGGATTTTTACAATTTTCAGCAGCATGAACTGCGTGCCGTACATGCCGATCCGCATCCGGGTAATTTTATGATTACGCCCGATGGCAAACTGGGCGTTATTGATTTTGGCTGTATTAAAGAGATGCCCGAAGATTTTTATTACCCGTTCTTCTCCCTTACCTCAACCAATTTACTTGATAATAAAGCCGAAACTATCAAAGCCTTCCGTCAGCTGGACATGATCCATAAGGATGATACGCCGGCGCAGGTGGAGTTTTATTACACCCAGTACCGCCAGATGATCGAGCTGTTTGCCATGCCGTATATTACTGATCATTTTGATTTTGGCCAGACAGCATTTTTTGATCAGTTGTATAAATTTGGCGAAAGGCTTTCTAAAATGCCCGAGTTTAAACAGGCCCGGGGCGTAAAGCATTTTATTTATGTAAACCGCACCAATTTTGGGTTATACAACATATTGCACGAACTAAAAGCCGATGTCAGGACCGATACGTTTAAACCGCACGTTGTGCTGGAATATTGAGACTGATACTTAGCTTTGAAGTGGTGCATTGAGGTATCTGATATATAATATACCTGAAGAAGGTCCTTGTTTTAGCGCTCCTTAACATGCTGCAAAAAGCATTTGTCATGCTGAACGGAGTAGAGCTTCCTCTTCCCATAGAAAAGTCTGCGCTCACCAAGGCGAAGAAGATCCTTCGCTATCGCTCAGGATGACAAACTTTTATGTTTTACATCCCTTTTTTTCCTTTCCCCTTGTCATGCTGAACGGAGTGAAGCATCTTCTTCCCATAGAAAAGTTTGCGCTCACCAATGCGAAGAAGATCCTTCGCTATCGCTCAGGATGACAAACTTTTATGGTTTACATCCCCTTTTTTTATATTCCCCTTGTCATGCTGAACGGAGTGAAGCATCTTCTTCTGTAGAAAAACCGGCGCCCACCAAGGCTGAGAAGATCCTTCGCTGTCGCTCAGGATGGCAAACTTTTATGGTTTACATCCCCTTTTTTACATTCCCCTTGTCATGCTGAACGGAGTGAAGCATCTTCTTCGATAGAAAGTAATTCAAAGCGGGGTGAAGAAACTCCCTCAACATCCTTTTTGCAACAACAATGTTTTTACCTTGTTCCGTTCCGGTCAATCCTTTAGATTAGCATCCTTATCAAATCAATCATTTATCAAAAAAACCACATATGCCACTACTTGAAAATACCTTTGTTCACCATGTACACTTTTGGCTTAATAATAAAGCCGATAAAGACAAGCTTATTGAGGGTTTAAACCTGCTTAAGTCTATTGCCCATATTCGCGATATTCATATTGGCGTACCTGCCGATACCAATCGCGATGTGATTGACCGTTCCTATGACGTATCGTTGCTGCTGCTGTTTGATACACCAGAAGCTCAGGCGGCCTATCAAACAGACGTTACACATCTTATTTTTGTGGAACAATATGTTAAACCATTGCAGGTAAAAGTGGTGGTATCTGACAGCGTAAATATATAATTGCTATTGTTTGAACATATTACAAGGCAGGGTGCGTAATTTTAAAACACCCTGCCTTTTTTATTGTTCCTGATAACATGAAAGTGTTACTTGCTGGTGCTAACGGTTATATAGGTACAAGGCTGATCCCCGTTTTATTGGAGAAAGGTCACGAGGTTGTTTGCCTGGTTCGTGATAAAAAACATTTTCGTGGATACAGCAATTTTACTAACCATGTTACCCTGCTAACCGGCGACCTGCTTAAAGAATCGAGTATTGAAGCCTTCCCCGCCGATATTGACGCCGCTTATTACCTGGTGCATTCCATCACTAAAACGCATGATCTTGCAGCCCTTGAGGCACTATCGGCCTATAACTTTATCCATGCGCTTGATAAAACCAATTGCCGCCAAACCATATTTTTAAGCGGCATTGTTAATAAGGACAGCCCGTCAAAACACCTCGAATCGCGCAAGCATGTGGAGGATGTGCTGAGAGAAGGAAAATCGGCCCTAACGGTTTTAAGAGCGGCCATTATTGTTGGACCAGGCAGCGCCGCGTTCGAGATAATCCGCGACCTGACCGAGAAACTGCCCCTCATGACCGTTCCGCAATGGGTAAACACCCCCTGCCAGCCTATAGCTATACGTGATGTGGTGGCTTACCTGGAAAGCGTTATGTTAAATGAAAAAACTTTTAACCGCAGTTTTGACATTGGCGGTCCGGATATATTGAGTTTCAGGGAAATGATACTGGGTTATGCCAAAGCGCGCAAGCTTAAAAGGCACATCATCACCGTACCTTTCTTATCGTCAAAAATATTATCATGCTGGCTTTATTTCACTACTTCGCTTAGTTATAAAATGGTGCTGAGCCTCATCAGCAGTCTGAAGAACGAAACCATAATGCATGAACATTCCATTGAGGAGGTTGTACCCCGCCAATGTTTAACTTATAAAGAATCGCTACATTTAATTATGGACCACGGGTTAACAAAAGAACAATGAGTAAAAACATCCTGATCACGGGCGCTTCGGGTTCAATAGGTAAACGGCTTATCCGCTTATTGTTGGATAAGGGTTACAGCATAAGTGTGTTAAGCCGCAGCGGCGGCAAAAACCAGGCTGTTAAAACCTATATATGGGACATTGACAAAGGCACTATTGATGAACACTGCATTGATGGCGTTGACACTATTGTACACCTGGCAGGAGCGGGCATAGCCGAAAAGCGCTGGACAGAAAAGCGCAAAAAGGAATTGATCAGCAGTCGCACCCGGTCAATTGGCCTGGTATACGAATTGTTAAAAAAAAGAAAACATCAGGTAACATCGGTCATATCGGCATCGGGCATTGGCTATTATAGCGATCGCGGGGATGAACTGATGACCGAAACCGCAGCGCCGCTCAATGATTTTATTTCGCGTTGCTGCGTTGAGTGGGAAGCTGCCGTTGACGACGGCGAAAAACTGGGCTTGCGGATACTAAAATTCCGCACAGGCGTAGTGCTTGATAAAAACGGCGGAGCGCTGCCCACCCTTGTTAAACCTATAAAACTGTACGTGGGATCGGTATTGGGGAGCGGCCGGCAATGGATTTCGTGGATACATTGGTTAGACGTGGTGGATATGTATATTTTGGGGATTGAAAATACCAGTCTTGCCGGTGTTTATAACATGGTTGCCCCCAACCCTGTTACCAATAAGCAATTGACACAGGCTGTAGCCAAACAACTGCACAAGCCGCTGTGGGCGCCTAAGGTACCTGCGTTTATATTGAAACTGTTATTAGGCGAAATGAGTTCCATTGTGCTGGGCAGCACCAAAGTATCGGCACAAAAAATTGTGGACGCCGGTTTTAAGTTTAAATATACCGACGTGCCCGAAGCTTTGAAAGATATCTATGGACAATAAATCAGCGGTCAGTATTTTCTGGTTCCGGCGCGATTTACGTTTAAACGATAACGCGGGTTTATACCACGCCCTGAAAAGCGGCCGCCCGGTATTGCCATTATTTATTTTTGACAAGGAGATACTGGACGAACTGGAAGACAAGGATGATGCACGCGTAACCTTTATTTATGAAACCATTGAGCAGCTCGGCCGCGAGCTGCAACAGTACGGCAGCAGCTTACTGGTGATATATGACAAAGCCGAACGTGCCTGGACCAATATTATTAAAGACCATCACATTGCAGCGGTTTATATCAATCATGATTATGAGCCTTACGCCCGCAAGCGCGACAATGCCATAAAAGAAATACTAAGCGCTCATGGTATTGAATTAAAGACATTTAAGGATCAGGTTATATTTGAAAAGAACGAAGTTGTTAAGGACGATGGCAAGCCTTATACGGTTTATACCCCCTACCAGCGTAAATGGTACAGCAGTATCAAACCATTTTACCTGAAATCTTACCCCACCGAAAAATACCTCAAAAACCTGGTTAAGATCAAAGCCTTACCTGTGCCGTCTTTACAGGAAATGGGATTTGAGAAAAGCACTATGCACTTCCCCGGCAGGGAGTATAAAAACGTGATTGAAGATTATAAAGAAAAAAGAAATTTCCCTGCCATTAAGGGTACTTCGCACATAGGCATACACCTGCGTTTTGGTACGGTAAGTATCCGCGAGCTGGCCCGTACCGCATATGCGAGCCATGACAAAACCTGGCTGAGTGAACTGATATGGCGGGAATTTTATATGATGATCCTTTACCATTTTCCACAAACAACTAACCATGCTTTCAGGCCAGAATATGACCGTATTCAATGGATTAATGGTGAAAAACAATTTGAAGCCTGGTGCCGTGGTGAAACGGGCTACCCTATTGTAGATGCCGGTATGCGTGAGCTAAATGCTACCGGTTTTATGCACAACCGCGTACGCATGATAGCGGCCAGTTTATTAAGTAAGCACCTGCTGATTGACTGGCGCTGGGGCGAACATTATTTTGCCCGCAAACTACTTGACTATGAAATGGCGAGTAATGTGGGTGGATGGCAATGGGCGGCTGGTTCGGGTACGGATGCCGCGCCTTATTTCCGCATATTTAATCCTGACGCGCAAACAAAAAAGTTTGACCCAAACCTGGAGTATATCAAAAAATGGGTTCCGGAATATGCCGATTTTAGCAAATATCCGAAACCCATTATCGACCACGCGTTTGCGCGCGAGCGTTGTTTAAAAGCTTTTAAAGCCGCCCTGGCTAAGTAAATTATGGGTTGGTAATAGATGATATGGTAAAATCAAAATACAAACATGCATCAACTCCTATAATGCCGCTGCCTGTTTTGCCATAAGCTAACCTTGATGGAATAAGCATGGAAACAACTGCACCGGTAGTTTGTCCTTTCAGCGCTTCCTGCACGCCCGAAGCAAGTCCTTCCACATCGAATGAAGATGTGGCAGTTGCATCATTATTATTATGTATAGCAGAACTGTCAAACACCGAATCGTTTAGGAGTTTGCCTGTATAAAGACAGGTAATAGATGATGGGTAATCAAGAACCTCGCCGGTTCCGCTGCCGGGCGTAGTTACCTTATAATACACGCCTTTGCCCCTGCCCGAGGTGATCTCCGTATAGCCCGACAGGTTATGCTTTTTTATGTACTCTTTGATCAGGTAATCATCATACTTATTGACATCTGAAATTACATTTACATAATAATCAAGGCACTGATTACCGGCAATACGGGTATTTACATTTGACGAACTGCCTGTACCGGCTCCTCTAACCCCATACGCCATGCGCGACGGAACCAGTATGCGGGCACGTGTGCCCCTGTATTTAACAAGGTCATGTATAGCATCCTGCAGCCCTTTGGTTAGGCCGTTGTTTGCATTGGTTATATGGCCCAGCAAACCATCAAAGCGACTTAAATTAAGCGTATCAACATTGGTGTATTTACCATCAAATGATTTAAAGGTATAAACAAACGCCACGCTGTCAGCATAATTTAAAGGCGTAACTCCGGTGGTTGATCCCTGCGAAAGTATCTGGTAATATATGCCTGTAGTATCATTTACGGTATCGCGTTTCATACCGGTAAGGCCGTTGGCTGCAATGTAATTTTGTATCTGGATCAGGTCGTACTGTTTAATATCCGGATCGTTATTGTTTTTGCGGCAGGATATTAAACCTATAGAGGTAATTAATAAAAGCGTAAAAATTGTTTGTTTCATTTATCTTACTTTACTTATTTCGTTAACGGCTCAGAGCCCGTTTATGCTCAGTTCATTTAAGTTTATCTTCCAGGTTATCAGTTGATCACATTGTATAGCTGTATGTGAAAATCAAGCACCGAATTTGCCGGCAAATGTATTGAATCCTGCGCATACGGTCCATAGGCATAGCGCGATGGTACAAACAGCCTTATTTTACCATCTTTTTTCATCAATGGTATCCCTAACTGCCACCCCCGTATAACATCACTTATCCGGTATGACGGATGGAAGTTATCGGTTTTAGCAATAACTACACCTGATGTTAGTATCTGCGCTGTGTACCCAACCGTTACCTGTGTTGAATTGGTGAACAGATCATTACCGGTACCCTCCTCACCCGGATTAATAATATAAAAAACCCCTGTGGTATCTATACGTTTAGCTTTCAGATCGGGATGGCTTGCTAAATAATCGCTTATCAGTTTGTCATCAATAGCTTTTTGCGCATTATACTGAACCGAAGGATCAGTTCCCGACTTGCCACACGCGGCAAAACCTACAACAAAAACCAATAAAACTAACAGTATCCTGTTCATTTTTCAAAAGGCAAATTTATTCTTTTATAATAGAAAAACGGCAGCTTAACACTTTTTAACAATTAATAAAAACACAGGCCTGCCATTAACCTCCGTTCGCATTACAATTTCCTGAATAAAACGTTGAATTTTAAGTAAAAGTGTGGCTTATATAATCATTAGGCTCCCTGCTCAGGGCTTATAGTTGAGGGTAAGCTTGTTGATCTTTTTAAGCATCTCGATAAGGTATTGTTTATCGGCATCGCTGATGTGGGCATCAAGATAATTGTTAAATTGCTTTACAACCGCACGGGCCTGATGCCGTTTTTCTTTACCAAGGTCGGTCAGGTAAATTTTAACGGAGCGTTTATCGCCCTGGTTTGATTCCCGGTATATTAACCCGGTTTTCTCCAGCTGATTAAGCATCCTCGACAAGCTGGTTGACTTAAGCCCCAGCAAAGCCGCCGCCTGCGAAACGGTAGTCCCCTCCTTTTCGTCGATATTGATGAGTAAATAGCCTATTGATTGTGTAATTCCAAACTCAGTAACCAACTGGTTATACCTGTTGGCAACGGTTTGCCAAACTATCTTCAAAAAATAGTCAATGGTTTCCTGATGTTTTACACTGTTTTGCATGGATACCAAACGTAAGAAATGCTTGTTGATTACACAAGGGGAAAATAGCGTTGGGTTTTGAGTTACTTAATCTGTCACCCACTACCCTCATCTCACTGCTTACCGTTCAAAATCCCAATTTGGTATCATCGCCGCGCGGGTCTGCGCCGCCCTGGTAATAGCCTGGCCGGGTCTGCAGGATGGCATCTACCCTACCAATGCCGCCACTGCCTGTTACCTTATATCCTTTTTGCTGTAATTTTACTACGGTTGCGCTGTCCAGCGCGCCTTTTTCGGCTTCAATCTCATCGGGCAGCCATTGGTGGTGAAAACGTTTGGAAGCAACCGCCTGCTGCATATCCTGATTAAACTCTATCACATTAATAATGGTTTGAAAAACCGAGGTTATAATGGTGGAGCCTCCCGGCGTCCCCACTATCATAAAGAGGCGGCCATCTTTTTCAACTATGGTTGGTGTCATTGATGATAGCATTCGCTTGCCGGGTTGTATACTGTTGGCCTTGCCGCCTATCAGTCCGTACATATTAGGAACGCCGGGCTTGGAGCTAAAATCGTCCATTTCGTTATTGAGTAAAAACCCGGCACCCTGTACAAATATCCTGGAGCCAAAACTGTCGTTTAATGTGGTGGTTATTGATACCGCGTTACCTTCACGGTCAACAATGGAGTAGTGAGTGGTTTGATCGCTTTCGTACCCAACAAAAGTACCGGGCTGTATGCTGGTGCTCGGAGTAGCGGCATCCCAGCTAAAATTACTCATGCGCGATGCTATATAATCCGGCTTTAACAAACTATCAACCGGTACTTTATAAAAGTCAGGGTCGCCCAGGTACTTGGACCTGTCGGCGTAAACCCGGCGCTCGGCCTCAACAATCAGTCGCACTGTCGAGTCCTGGTTAAAGCCCCACTTTTTTAAGGGATAATGCTCAACCGACCGCAACAGTTGCAGTAAAGCCACGCCACCGCTTGAGGGCGGCGGCATGGTGATGATCTTATATCCCTTATAATTCCCTGTAATGGCATTACGCCAAACTGAATGGTAATTTTTCAGATCGGTTTTTGATATTAACCCGCCGCCACTATTCATTTCGGCGATAAGCTGATCTGCAACCACGCCGTCGTAAAATCCGTCGCGACCCTTGTCGCGTATCTGTTCAAGGGTTTTGGCAAGGTCTTCCTGTACCAGGGTATCCCCTTCGTGCCAGTCGCCTTCTTTTATTAAATAAGATTTACCCGGATTTAGTTTTTTAAACTGAGGGCCTGTCCGGTTCAGATCAGCGGCAAGGTGCTTGGTTATTTTAAATCCTTTACGGGCCAGTTCAATAGCCGGCTGTACAAGGTCGGCCCATTTGAGTGTGCCATACTTCTGATGCGCCTGTATCATACCATCAACAGACCCGGGTACGCCGGATGCCTTATGCGTATAAAGGCTCATATCAGGTATTACATTTCCTGCCGAATCTAAATACATATCTGCGCTCGCCGCTAAAGGCCCTTTTTCCCTAAAATCGAGCGTATTACTTTCACCTGTTTTTGAGCGGTAAACCATAAAACCGCCGCCGCCAATATTACCGGCTTCGGGCAGTGTAACGGCCAGTGCAAAATGTACCGCTACGGCTGCATCAACGGCGTTACCCCCTTTTTTCAATATATCAACCCCAACCCGGGCAGCATCAGGGTAGGCACATACCACCATTCCATTATGGTAGTATCTTTTACCGTCCATGCCTAAGCGTTTTTGCACGCAGCCGGCAAGTACAAAAGTCAGCGATATTAAAAATAAACTTAAGTATTTGCTTTTCTTTATATTGAAGTTATACATAGATGTAATAGCCTGTTCTTTGCTAAAATAAGCTATTTGATGGTATATGTATTCTATCAAAAGCGTATTATTTTATACTGATAATCAAGCAAATGGAAATTTTAAAAATTTGTTTTTTAATTAAAATGCCATAAAAATTCAAAACTGGCGTTTATTTGCAGGATGTATAGCAGACTAAAACACAGTTAAGCAGGTGTATAAATCTGTATACACAACGGTAATACATGATTAAATTCATTAACTTAAAATCACTACATGAAAAAATTAGCTTACGTTTTATTTTTCTCGGTTTCGTTCTTATTAATAGGTAAACGCTCACAGGCTCAGGATTACCAAACAGCTGTAGGGCTAAAGTTTGGCGCTTATGAAGTTGGCCCATCCATAAAATATTTCATGGATAAAAATACCGCACTTGAAGGCATCATCGGTATACGCGACCACGGCGTGGTGATTACTGGTTTGTATGAAATACACCAACCGGCTTTTAATGTTGATAAACTGAACTTTTACTATGGCTTTGGCGGTCACCTCGGATCAATAGGCCGCGGCGGCTTTTATAAGCGCATTGGAGGCGATGATGAGTATTATGACGGTAAGCACATTTTAATAGGCGCTGATGCTACTTTGGGCCTTGAATATAAAATACCCGAAGCCCCTATAGCGATAAGCCTTGACCTTAATCCCCGGCTTGAACTGGCAAGAGGCCCGTTCTTTGATATTGCACCGGGCCTGGGCTTAAAATACACGTTTTAAGCATGGTGAGGTAGTGAGTAGTGAATGGTAAATGGTGAGTTGTTTGTCTGAACCTGGATTTTTCTGATTAACGGATGTACAAGATTTTTGACTAAATTGTTTGTCAATTTTCTCACCACTCACCACTCACCACTCACCACTCCTACCTGTTAATAATTATCTTTTTGGCATAGACCTTTTGCCCCAGTAATACTTTCAGCACGTAAACACCGGGAATTTGTTTGCTAACATCAATCACTTTACTAAAATTGCCTTTGGGCAGGGTTTGCTTGTTCAGATAAATGATTTGCCCTGCCGAGTTGATAAGCGATAGGTTCAGATCACCAGCTTCTTTTGCTGCAAAAACAACATTGAGCTGGCTGCTTGCCGGAACGGGAAATACCGCCAGGCCAATATTCGTTGCATTGCCCGGGCTTTCAACTGTACGTGCGTATGTATAAATATCAGATAAGGCCACGCAGCCACTTGCCAGGGTATCTGCTACTTGGTAATCGCCGCTTTGTAAAGGGTCATATTTTGCCGCTGTAGCTCCCGGTATTACCTTCCCGTTTAATAACCACTGGTTGCCTGTTGCAAAGTTTGAATTTAATGTATTGCCTGTTTGTGTAATAACCGGTTTACTTAAACTTACCGCTTGCCTTGCAGCCGATGCGCAGCCCATGCTTTGCACCTTCATATCATAAAAATAATAATAAAAGTTTTTGTAATAGGTGGTGTCCGATGGATTGTCGGGTGTAGCGTTGTTTCCGGTTATGCTGAATATGTCGCCTATTTTAAAAGGGTACCCGGTTACGCCTCCATTGCTCCTGAAAATAGTTGCATTAGCGTCAAACTCAACCGATATGTTATAATTACCGGCTGCAGGCAGCTCAAGATTAAGGTCATAAACTTTTCCCTGATCGTTAACGTCATTGGGCTGCTCACCGGGCCGCGGATTGGTTCGGGTAGCCTGCGCGTCAATAGTGGTAGTTGATACTATTTGCCCATTACCGTTGTTTACATTGAAAGTTATTTTACCGGGGTAGCCAATATACAAACGTGCACTTTGAATAACCAACGGTATTTTGGTACTTACATTTACTCCGGGCGTAAACTGGTTATAGCCACCAGCGGTAAAAGCGCTTTTGGTAGCTGGCCCTACAGTGCCTTTAAAATCATTTATAGCGGCATAATAAGTATTATTAACAGGGGCCAGCGATGTAAATGCAGGCGAACCGGAAGCGATAGGAATAGCATCAGTATTATTTTTATACCAAAGCACTGTGCCATCGCCCGTGCCCGACAACTGGTATTGTTTGCTATCGGTGCAATAATACGCACTAAGCCCTCCAATAGTGGCAGGCGTATTGATTACCACCGTTGCCGATATAGTATTATTCGCGTTAACCGGGTCGCTTGCTAAATTGCTTGTAGCTGTTATAGCGTAAGTGGCACCTGCCAAAGCGTTAAACTCCTGGCTAAAGGTAAAGTTTTCTTCGGCCAGGGGTGCTAATGTGCCTGTATAGGTTTCTGAATAGGTAGTTTTGGTACCGTTGGGCGCAGTAATGGTAACGGTAACCGGTATATTACCAATGGGGGCGCTGCCAAAATTTTTAAGCCGGATGGTAACGGGAGTACTTGCCGAGCATGAACCGCTGGACCCCGGATTAACTATTGCCACCACCCCGGCATCAATACTTGTTTGTAAAAACTGCACACGGTAATCCTGGGTTTCGCCTTTATTATAGGTACCGCAGGCTTTTAAAGTTGATGTATCGCTTGTTTCAGTCAACACCACCCGCATCAGGCTATAATTGTCGGGCACAACAGAACCGGGTACCTTTATATTAGCAGTATAAGTTCCGGTGGCGCTAATTACATTGGTTGTGGCTGCCAGTTCATCCGTGTCAAAAACACCGTTACCGTTCCAATCAATAAATATTTTAGCGGCCTTGTTAAAATTTGCGCCGCATGTACCCAAAGTAATGCTTAAGGGATAGGTTTTGGCCTGCTCCAGCTGAACGGTGAGGTTGGTGTAATCTGAGTAGCTTTTGCATCCGGCAGCCGGGGTATTGTTGATATTTGACAGCTTAAGATTATTTATTCGCGAATCGGCATTTGACAACGGTGCCGATGCGCAATAAGTTGCGCCGCCCACCCCGGTAACAATAAGTGAGTATGGCTGTGAACCGGATTTTAAAGTACCCTTATGCGATACGGTGATAGTATAACTTTTACCGGGCGTAGTATTGCCAATATAAACCTGCTCCATATTGTCCCTGATGTTATCGCCGGTTGTTGCCGCCGATGCCGGGCTGGCTGGGTTTAGCACCCAGGCGTTATAAGTAGTGGTGCCATCGCTGATCTTTATATCAAGATCATTGATCAGTTTAGGAGTGCGGCTATTAATAACGCCATCAGCGGTAGCTGTAGCCTCGGGGTCTGTCCAGGAGATAGCAGCTGACAGAACGTTATTTCCTGATGCAATTACCTTAAAAGTTTGACTTTGGCCCTGCTGCAGCGTATTTTCTTTAATAAGGCTTTTTGTTCCATTATCTGTTATGGCTTGAGCCGCCCTTTTGGTATCAAGCAGGCCCCACCCATAAATATAATCGGGGCCAACGTTGCCCGCGTCAAAAGCAGTTTGGCATACCAGGCCCTTTAACGTAGCCGAACGCATAAAACTGCCCGCGTTTTTTTGAGCATAATATTCCTGTAATAAATATAAGGAACCGGTAATGTTTGGTGCAGCCATTGATGTGCCCGAGAGCGTAAGATACGAGGTAGGATTATCAACCCCTACCGACAGTACATTTACACCATTACCTACAATATCGGGCTTAATACGCCCGTCATCAGTAGGCCCCCAGCTGCTAAAAAAGGCACTGTTTACATCCTGCCTGTTTTTGGGGCCAAATGGCAAAGGGTTTACCGCGCCAACTGTAAGTGTATTTTTGGCGTTGCCTGTTGTACTTATAATATCGTAACCGTTGTTATCACTTATACCAGCTGGTCTTGGTCCTTTATCAACCAGTGTTTGGTCGGTGCGGCTCTTGTAGCCATAATAAGTTGTGCCAACCGCCGGCCCATTGCTGGAGCGGCTGTTACCTGCCGATTCCACAATAAGGTAATACGGGGCGTTATACGCTATTTTATCCCATGATTGCGCACGGCTGTCATAAAACCCAAAGGTATAATCAACCGAGTCGCCGGGCAAACCGAGCCATTCCCACCGGTTGTCGGCATCGTTAAAATTCCAGCCAGCCTCATCACCATAGGAGTGATTGGATAACAGCAAGCCCGACGCGGCCGCGCTCATCTCAGACACATCGTTGTCAAAATTATACGATTGCAGGGTTGATGTATTAAAGGCCATGCCTTTTGCCGGTGCGTACACGCCTTTGGCTATCATGGTACCGGCTACATGTGTACTATGATCAAGTACCGAGCCTGCATCTTTAACAGTAATACTTTTACCCGCAAACTCCTGGTGGGCGGTATATACGCTGCCGCCATCCCATATGGCCAGTTTATTATCCAGGAAAGTACTGGAGCCGGATAAACTTAAACCCAGTGATCCGCCCGGCTGTACGGCATTGGTGCCGGTTGTTGCTGCCGATGTGGTGTTGTTGTGGGTAATAAGGTATACCGGGAAACCCAGTGCATTTAAGCCTTGTAATGATATCAGGTTACCATTTTTTGCCCGGCGCTGTACCCGCCAGCCACGGCTTGCCGCCAGCGCCAATGCCTGGTTATGATTTGTTTGATAGGTGTTTTTTGATTGCGCAGAAAGTTTAGTTAGTTCGGCCCGGTGGATTTCACTTACCGGTACTTGCTGGGCGTAGGCACCCGCTGCTGTACACAGCAATAAAAAGCAAGCACAAACTGCTGTGTATGGTTTATTCATGGCCCTGAAATATAGGCATTTTTATGAAAACAAGTATTGGGTAATTGGTATCAGGTATCAAGATTTTTGAAGCTTTATTAAAGGTAAACGCAGCCGTTCTGATACCTGATATTGCCCGTTACGACAGGTATTTTCCTACAATAGGCATCCTGCGGCCCATTCCAAAAGCCTTTGGCGATACCCTGAGGATGGGCGGAGTCTGGTACCTCTTATGCTCGGCCAGGTTAATAAGCCTGATAACACGGCGAACAGTATGTTCATCGTAACCCATTTTTATGATCTCGGCAGATGAACACCGGTTTTCAATATATTCGGCCAGTATCTTATCCAGTATATCATATTCCGGTAACGAGTCGGTATCCTTTTGCCCGGGCCTTAGTTCGGCTGATGGTGGTTTGATGATAGAGTTGACCGGGATGATCTCTCTGTCGCGGTTTATATGACGGGCTAATTCAAATACCTGTGTTTTATACACATCGCCAATTACAGATATCCCGCCGCACATATCGCCATACAAAGTACCGTAGCCTACAGCGGCCTCACTTTTATTACTGGTGTTCAATAAAATATAGCCAAACTTATTGCACATGGCCATAAGCAATACCGCCCGGGTGCGTGATTGTATGTTCTCCTCGGCTATATTGAAAGGCAGGTTATGGAATTGCGGGTGCAGCGCTGTTTCAATAGATTCAGTAATGTTTTTTATGGCGATAGTCTCGCTCTTACAGCCCAGGTTGCGCACCAGGTCTTCAGCATCTTTTAAAGAGTGGTCGCTGGAGAAACGCGAAGGCAGCAGTACCGCCATTACATTTTCGGGGCCAAGCGCTTCGGCAGCCAAAGCGCATACCACAGCCGAATCAATACCTCCTGACAGGCCCAATATGGCCTGCTTAAAGCCCGATTTATAAAAATAATCGCGGATACCCAATAAAATACCCTGATGTATCTGCTCAATGTCGCTGGGACGTTCTGTTTTAAGGGTTGACGTATGGTCAAAACTCAGGGTCGAATCGTCATTGAAGGTATAATAGGCCAGGTTTTCTTCAAAATAAGGAAGTTCGTCTATCAGCTTGCCGGTATTATCAAAAACCAGCGAACCGCCGTCAAATATCAGCTCGGTTTGCGCACCAACCTGATTTACATACAACAGCGGTAATTTATAACGGCTTGCATTATCGCTTAAAATAGCAATACGCTCCTCATCATGGTTATAGGAAAACGGCGACGCCGCGATGTTGATCATGATATCCGGCTCCTGATGGATCAGGCTGTCCATTGGCCTAGTTACATATAATGGGTTCTCAATGGTGTTCCAAAGGTCTTCGCAAATGGTAAGCGCTATCTTTTTGCCTTTAAACTCAATGCAATTAAAATCAGTTGACGGCTCAAAATACCGGTACTCATCAAACACATCATAATTGGGCAACAAGGCTTTGTTTACTACCGCCTTTACCGCGCCGTTCTCAATAAAATAAGCAGAATTGCTCAGGTCTTTGCCTTCATCTTTATGGTTAAATGTGGGCAAGCCTATAATACAAGCTACATCGGTACATACTTCGGCTATCTTTTTTGCCGATTCATCACACAATCCTATAAATTCATCAAACTCCAGGAAATCACGCGCCGGGTAACCGGAAACACATAATTCGGCAAACACCACCAGGTCGGCACCGTTTTGCTTTGCCTGTTGTATATGATCAATAATTTTGGCTGTATTTGATTCAAAGTTACCTATATGATAGTTAAGCTGGGCTAATGCAATTTTCATGAATAGTGTAGTGATGTATTAATGCAAATAAAAATTATTTTTGCTCAAAGGATAAAAATGATACTTACCCGGTTCAAAGCAAAGCAAATTTACTTAATTTTTTCCATCGGCCTGATATTAGCGTCATGTGCACGCAACAAAAAAGTTGATGTAAGCAATATTCACGTTGATGTTAAAGTAGAACGTTTTGACCATGATTTTGATGCCATGCGCATAAAGCCCATGAACATGCAGGCCGCTTACCTGCAGCAGAAGTATGGCGTTTTTTACCAGGATTTCATAAACCACATTTTACAGGCAGGCACTGTTAATGACACTACCTATTTTAAAATCCTGCGACAGATTTTTACAGGCAAAGCTTATACAGACCTTAAGCATGACGTAGACGCGGTTTATCCAAATATGGACGCGCAAAATGCCAGCCTTACCGAAGCTTTTAAATACATCAAATATTATTATCCGCAAAAAAAACCTCCAAAAATATACGCCTACCTTTCTGGTTTCCAGGCACAAACATCCATTGGCGATGGGTATTTTGCAGTAGGGCTTGATCTTTTCCTGGGCGCCAACTCCAGGTTTTACCCGGCTATTACCAGCGCGTTCCCGCATTATTTGTCAAGGCATTTTACACCCGACAATATTACTCCGCGCGTTGTGGAAGGTATTGCCCGTGAGGATATGTTCCCGGAGGATGACAATGACCGGTCGTTACTTTCAAAAATGATCTATAACGGCAAGATCATGTATTTTATGGACCGCATACTGCCCGATGTGGCTGATACCACCAAAATAGGCTATAGTCCCGAACAACTTAAATGGTGCAATGATTTTAAAGGCAAAATATGGGGTTATTTTTTGGAGGAAAACCTGCTGTATGAAACCGATTATCCAAAAATTCAGAAATATCTTACCGAAGCGCCGTTTACGCCGGGCCTGGGCGAAAAAAATGAGTCGGCGCCCAAACTGGCGGTATGGACAGGCTGGCAAATTGTGCGTGAGTATATGGATAAACACCCTGAGGTTAGCCTGCCGCAACTGATGGCCGAAAAGGACGCGCAAAAGATATTGAACCAATCAAAATACAGGCCCAAATGAAGCCCGCTAACAGGCTGGGCCACAAAAAAAGCGTCCGGGAAAGACCCGGACGCTTTTTTTATTATATCTTGAAAATAATATTAGCTGATGATCTTGAAAATAGCTTTTAAACCGATAAACACGCCTAAAATCAGTAACAGGTTGGCTATCCATGAAAAATAGGTTGAATTTTCATCACCGGCAAAACGAATGAAAACACCTGTTATGCCTATGGCGATAGCGATAACTAAAACTTTATAATGTTTCTCTGAATTAGCATTTTGCATTGACTCCATGGTACTGTTATTTAATGTTTGGCAAAAATAGAAATGTTTACCGAAAATGCTATTATATTTTTATGATTTTATCGTCCCTTGCAGTATTGGATATTTTCTTTTATAAAAACGGAATAGGATCCAAATACCTATACCTGCCAGAATAAATACCCAAAGATTAACGGCTATCAAAATAGCTCCCGTAAAAAGGTACCAGCCATTGGCAAATGCTTCTGCCAACCGGTTGAAAAAAGGTAAATTATAGGCTGAAGGATCATCATTCGCAATATGTTCCTGAAAAACCGTATTGCTTTGGTAAAAGCTCAGTGTAACAATGCTGTATTTTACCGCGTCATCAATTTTAAGATTTCCAACCTGGCCATCAACCATATTATCTTTTAACAATAATACATTCACCGGATTTTTGATATTGACCTCTCCTCTTTTCTGTTGGTTTACCAACTCCCTACGATTATTCAATTTCAGTTTGGCGGATAGATAATCCAACGATTTATCTTCAATATCCATTTTACGCAATGTAACATACATGCCCATATGCGCAACTTCGGTCATAAACTCTTCCAAATGCTCCGAAGGTATCTTAACGGTCATATCGGCAGTGGTGTTAAAAGACGACACCCGGTTAACCGAATCATCGCTGATTCTGAAATCCTTGCTGCTCCGGACGGTTGATTCCATCTGGTGGTTCATCACCATGCCATTGTTTTTAACTGTTAAGGCAGTTATCTTTTCTGCTGTTTGCTGAACGTTTTTTACCTTGAAGGACATACTTGCGGCTCTCACCAGTTTTTGTACGACCGATGAGTCTGCAGCTACAGCCGCAGTATCGGCCGTATTGTTGTTAACCGCCTCGTAATGTGGGGTCGATCCTTTACAAGCGCCCAGCAGCAAGCCGGCTGCCAGTGGCAGCATTAAAATTCTTGTTTTCATGTGGTTATTAATTTTTTTGGTTACTATTGATACCAAAAAAGGGAATTAGGTAACCCTTTAACAGACATGGAACTTATCACTAAAGAAAACTCAAAATACTTTTATAAATCCAAGTACTGGTATAAAATAACCTGGTACACATTTTTATGGATTATTCTGTATACGCAGGTTGCAAAAGTGCTCAAAACCAACGCAATTATCGAAGCACTTTTAGTGGTATTGCCAATTATAGGAATGTATATATTAGTTCCTGCCGGAATTGTTTACATTATTAAAAGCTACGTAAAAAAAGAGCCCTATAATAAATACAGGGCGTTTTATCTTTTTGGTTTTCTATTCTTTTTATTTATTCTCATCGCAATAATGATCTTTGTTGCCATTGATATAAATAGACTTTCTTCCAGGCCATAAAACAAAAAAGCCCGGTTAGCCGGGCTTCATCATATTTTATAAAGAGGGAATATTAAACTCCCAACAATAATCTTGCAGGATCTTCCAGTAATTGTTTTACACGCACCAGGAAGCTAACCGACTCGCGGCCATCAATAATACGGTGGTCATATGACAATGCCAGGTACATCATAGGGCGAATTACAACTTGTCCGTTTATGGCAACCGGGCGCTCAATTATATTGTGCATACCTAATATAGCCGATTGCGGAGAATTGATGATTGGTGTTGACATCATGGAACCAAACACACCGCCGTTGGTAATAGTAAAAGTACCGCCAGTCATTTCAGGAATGGTTAGTTTATTTTCACGTGCTTTACCTGCCAAAACAACAATAGCTTTCTCAATTTCGGCAAGGCTCATACTATCGGCATTACGGATCACCGGAACAACCAAACCTTTAGGCGCCGATACTGCTATCGAAATATCAGCAAAATTGCTGTACACTACTTCCTCGCCTTCAATTCGGGCGCCAACTGCGGGCCAGTCTTTTAAAGCTTCAGTAACTGCTTTGGTAAAAAACGACATAAAGCCTAAGCCCACACCGTGTTTCTCTTTAAATTTATCTTTGTATTTGCCGCGCAGGTCCATGATGGGTTGCATATCAACCTCGTTAAAGGTAGTAAGCATGGCCGTTTCATTTTTAACAGCTACCAAACGCTTGGCAACAGTTTTACGCAGCGAGGTCATTTTTTCGCGTTTCTCGCTTCTTTCACCAGCAATTACCGGTGCGGCAGCAGGTGCAGCAGCTGCGGGTTGCGGGGCGGCGGCCGGGGCTTGTGCACCAAGCGCGTCGCCTTTGGTAATACGGCCGTCAACTCCGGTACCGTTTACTGATTTGGCATCAACGCCTTTTTCGGCTAATATTTTTGCAGCTGCAGGCGATGGCGTTCCTGAGGCATAAGTTACTCCCTCAGCGGCTGGTTTAGCACCACCTCCGCGTGGCGATTCGTCAGTAGCGTTAACAACAGCAGGGCTAACCTCGGTTGGCTTTACAGCTTTTGCAGCACCTGCACCTTCAATGGTACATACAACAGCACCAATAGGCAACACATCGCCTTCTTTAGCTATTGTTTTTAATACGCCAGCCTTTTCGGCGGTCAGTTCAAACGTGGCTTTGTCTGATTCCAGCTCAGCAAGTGGCTCATCCATTTCAACCGCATCACCATCTTTTTTGATCCAGCGCGATAAAGTAACTTCAGTTATTGATTCGCCAACGGCAGGTATCTTAATTTCCAACGCCTGGCCTGCTTCAGCAACTGACGTGGCAGGCGCAGCGGCAACCGGAGCAGGAGCGGGCGCATTAGCAACAACTTCGGGTTGTGGCTGTGCTGCAGGAGCCTCCTCTTTTGCAGGAGCGGCGGCACCTTCTTCAATATTGGCAACAACAGCGCCTATTGCCAAAGTATCACCTTCTTTGGCTACGGTTTTTAAAGTGCCTGCTTTTTCGGCAGTAAGCTCAAAGGTGGCTTTATCTGACTCCAGTTCGGCAATAACCTCATCCATTTCCACATGGTCGCCATCTTTTTTTATCCAGCTTGACAGGGTTACTTCAGTTATTGATTCGCCTACGGTAGGCACTTTGATCGCTAAACTCATATTTTAGTGTTGTAGATTTTATATTTATTGTTGGGGGTTTACTGGTTGGGATGCGTGTAATTGGTTAACCTCAGAAACACACAACCGTCAACCGGTACTTAATCCGCCCCGGCATCAGCCATTTTTTGGGTTGTTTTTTTTATAACTTCTTTTACTACCTTGCCTGCAGGCGCTTCAAATGCCTTTGATACAATATATGCCTGTTGCGCGGCATGCTGCTTGGCAAAACCGGTAGCAGTACTGCTGCCTTCTATCCTTGAGATCACATTCAGCTTCAGAATTTTATCATTATGGAACTTGCGGCAAATATATGGCCACCCTCCCATATTCTCCGGCTCTTCCTGTACCCATATAAATTCGGTAGCCTTATCATATTTGGCTTTAATTTTCAATATCTGTGTTACCGGTGTAGGATACAGCTGCTCTACCCTAACAATAGCCACGTCCTTACGCTTATCAGCTAATTGTTTTTCCTGCAGATCATAGTATACTTTACCGGTACAAAGCAATACGCGTTTTACCTTTTTAACATCAGCGTAGGTATCATCAATAAGTTCATGGAACTTCCCATTGGTAAAATCCTCAATAGGCGATACACATTTAGGACTGCGCAGCAAGCTTTTTGGTGTAAAAATGATCAGCGGCTTGCGGAAATCGCGGTGCATTTGCCTGCGTAATATATGGAAGAAATTGGCCGGGGTTGTACAGTTGGCTACCTGGATATTATCATCAGCACAAAGCTCCATAAAGCGCTCTACACGTGCCGAAGAATGCTCGGGGCCCTGGCCTTCGTAACCATGCGGCAACAGCATTACCAACCCATTGCCACGCTGCCATTTGGTTTCGGCACTGGCTATGTATTGGTCAACTATAATTTGCGCGCCATTAAAGAAATCGCCAAACTGCGCTTCCCAAATGGTTAAAGCATTAGGGTTTGCCAAAGCGTAACCATACTCAAAACCCAAAACACCATATTCAGACAATAATGAGTTGTATATGCTCAGTTTAGCCTCGGTATCAATAGTTGCAAGCGGGGTATATTCGTCTTCAGAATCAGCCAGGGTTAATACCGCATGGCGGTGAGAGAATGTACCGCGTTTAACGTCTTCGCCGCTTAGCCTTACCGGGAAACCATCTTTCAACAGCGTGCCATAAGCCAGTAACTCGGCCATAGCCCAGTCAAAAACCTGGGTTTTATTCACCATGGCCTTGCGGTCTTCAAACAGTTTCTCGATCTTTTTAAAGAATTCTTTTCCCTTTGGCAGATCGGTTATTTTATTTCCGATAGCAATAAGTTCCTCTTTAGGTACTGAGGTATCAACAGCAGTAACAAATTCCCTGTGACTGGCTAAGTGCAATCCGCTCCAGGCGCCTTCAAACATGGCTATGGTTTCGGTAAACCGCTCTTCGGCCTTTGATTCGTCAAGCTTTTGCTGCAACTCATCGCGGAAAGCTTTTTCTATCGATTTAAGCAAACCGGCATCAATGCTGCCTTCATCCACTAATTTTTGATTGTAAATTTTAAGCGGGTTGGGGTGAGCTTCAATGGCTTTATATAATAATGGCTGGGTGAATTTTGGCTCATCAGCTTCATTATGTCCATAACGGCGATAACACAAAATGTCAATAAATACATCTTCATTAAACACCTGCCTGTACTCCATAGCCAGGTTTACAACGTGCGCCAATGCTTCTACATCATCGCCATTTACGTGAAAAACCGGCGAAAGCACCGTTTTAGCTACGTCAGTACAATAAGTGCTTGAACGCGCGTCTTTATAATTAGTGGTAAAACCTATCTGGTTGTTTATAACCAGATGAATGGTACCACCAGTGCGGTAGCCATCAAGTTTTTCCATCTGTAAAACTTCGTAAACAATTCCCTGCCCTGCAACTGATGCATCGCCGTGAATTAATATAGGAGCGATCTTAGAATGATCGCCGTTGTATTTAAAGTCGATCTTTGAGCGGGTGATCCCTTCTACAACCGGGTCAACCGCTTCCAGGTGCGACGGATTGGGGCAAAGGCTCAGGTGTACTTTTTTACCGTTGGCAGTTGTTACATCGGTTGAAAAACCCAGGTGATATTTAACATCACCGCCAAAAGGAGATTCGGAATCAAAGTTTTTTCCTTCAAATTCAGAGAACACCTCTTTATAAGTTTTCTCCATGATGTTGGTAAGCACGTTTAACCTGCCGCGGTGAGCCATGCCAATGATGAACTCCTCGATGCCCAGGTCGGCCCCTTTTTTTATAACAGAGTCAAGTGACGGGATCAGCGCTTCGGCACCTTCAAGCGAAAAACGTTTTTGCCCAAGGAATTTAGTACCCAGGAAATTCTCAAAAGTTACCGCCTCATTGAGTTTATTCAACATCAGCTTTTTCTCTTCAAGAGTAAATACAGGCGTGTTGCGGTGGCCTTCCATGCGCTCCTCAAACCATTTAATTTTGATAGGATTGCGGATGTACCTGTACTCGGCACCTATAGCGCGGCAATAAGTATCTTCCAGCAACTGGCGAATATCGCGCAATGTGGCAGCACCCAGGCCAACTTCAACACCGGCATTAAAAACGGTATCCATATCAGCTTCGCTCAGCCCAAAGGTTTCCAGTTCTTTGCCGGGATAATAATGACGGCGCTCGCGTACAGGGTTTGTTTTGGCAAACAGGTGACCGCGTGAACGGTAACCATAGATCATGTTGAGCACGTTGATCTCTTTTAAAAAGTGGTCGGGAGTTTTGTCGCCCACGCTTGGTGCGGTGGATGATTGGGTATCCTTACCAAAATCAAAGCCTTCAAAAAATTTCTGCCATCCAAAATCCACCGATTCGGGGTTTTGCTTGTAGCTGTCGTATAGGTTATTAATGTAGTCTGCGTTGCCGCTGTTGATATAATTTAGACGATCCATGAGAAACTGATCTTTAAAACGGTACAAAAGTAAGCATATAGGCTTATATACTTCATAATTAATTGTAAAGAAATTTACACCTGCATAATATTGGTGTCATAAGGTACTGAACGCGTAAAATACCTTTGATGGAGTGTTTATTTAAGAAATGGTTTAATTAGAATATGCAAATAATACTATGATAATACTTTTGCATATCATACATTAACCAGATCACCGGCCTCATCAATTGGAGAATGTTGCCAGGTATTCACAAAATCGCTGGCCGCGTCTTTAGGCTGCATGGCGGCTATGGTGTATTTACTTTCTTTAGCGTCATTTACGCCGGCTATAAAAGCCCAGTTGCCCCAATTACTGGCGGGTGAGTAATCGATGAGTTTTTCTTCAAAGTACGCCGCGCCGCGCGTCCAGTCGGCTTTTAGTTCATGTACCAGGTAAGCAGCAACTATTTGCCTGCATGGGTTGCATATATACCCGGTGGCATTTAACTCATGCATACAGGCATCAACAAACGGAACGCCGGTTTCGCCATTTGCCCATTTCAGGAAATCAAACTCATTTGTTGCGGGTGCCTGCGCATCACTATCAGTTTTTGATTTGATGAATTTTTGCCCGTGTTTTTTAAACATGAACCTGAAATAATCGCGCCATAACAGTTCAAGCTTTAATAAGCTGGCGGTTTGTGCATAGCTATCCTGGTTGTGTTTAAATATTTCCCAGTAAACCTGCCGGGGCGATATACAACCCACAGCCAGCCAGGGCGATAATTTTGATGAGTTATTTACACTGCTATTGCGCGAGCCTTTGGGTTTAACAGCCGGATCACTTTGCGAAAAGTACTTGTGCAGTTGTACCAAAGCGGCGGTTTCGCCACCCTGAAAATAATTAGTGGCCCGCGGATCATCAACAGGCTCGTCCAGTCCTAATTGCTGTAAAGTCGGCAATTCTCCGGCGTCCGGAATTTCGGGAGTAATGATATGTTCAGGGGTAGGAACGCAGGGGCGCACATTACTATCGCGCTCTACTTTCTTTTTAAATACCGCAAAACTATCGGGGATATCTTTAATAGGGAACGGAAGATCCTCTTTATGATACAGTGTATGGCCTATAAAATGCTTTAGGTTAAGCCTCATTTTCCAAAGAGCGGCTTCTACCTGTTCGGATATGCCGGTTTCCTCGTAGGCAACCTCCCGGTGATGATATACCTCGTTCACCTGGTATTGTTCGGCAAGCTGCGGTAATATCTCGGCAGGGTTTCCGGTCCTTATAACCAATTCAGCACCATAGGCCTGCAGGTTTTTACGCAGATCAGCCACTGCCTCTAAAAGGAACCTTGCCCTAAAGCTTCCGGTTTTGGGAACTCCGAGGGCGTTATGCTGAAAATAATAGGGGTCAAAACAATATACGGGCAGTACTTTATCAGCCTTGCGAACGGCTTCTAACAAAATCTCGTTATCATGTATTCGCAAGTCATTTCTGAACCAAACCAATATCGTCTTTTCACTCATAGTTAAACAGGGTGTTAACTGAATTTTATGCAGGGCACAAATTTGCAATTTATTTGTGTTTTAAACACACTTTACTGCAATATTTGACATCAACCCAACATTTTTCCTGTTTTTTTATAAAGTTTAATAATCCTTTACAAATTCAGATGAACTATTAACGGCTGCTTTTTTTAGCCAATTAACCAGTAAATATAAATTATATCTGCAAAAAAACAATACCCAACTATTTATCAGTCTTTATTTTGGCCCTGATAACAGAGTCTTTTTGAGCCGCGCTTAGTTTGTAATTAAACTGGAATAATGCTCCCTCAAAATCGCCGTATGATGGGTTTGGTATAACAATGTATTTGTTCCCAAATTCCTTTTGCAGCTTTTGCGTTGTAACAATGCGACTTTCTTCGGACGGGTGATTGTCATATAACAAATCAAAATCGGGCAGGTTATCGCCGCAAAGGAGCAAAATGTCGTGTGTTTTTAAAACATCCTGCCTGCGGCTCTCTTTACTTGAATTACTTTGTTTTAACAGCAGGTGCTCATCATTTGTATTAGGCAAGCCATAGCGCTGCAGGTTATACAACGTTGCCGCGCGCTCATTTTCATTGCGGTTGGTGATATAAAAAATGGTTATACCTTTTGATGCCGCGTATTTTAAAAATGCCGGGGCTCCGGGAACAGTATCCGCCTTGCCTTTATCTGTCCACTCTTTCCAGGTTTTATCATCGTAATCTAAATTCTGCAGGCCGCGTTTGGCATCATAAGGGCTGTTATCCAACAGGGTTTCATCAATGTCGGTTACTATGGCCAGCGGTTTGGTACCCACCCGCTTTACACCTTCGTCAACACGCTGCCTGGCAATATTATAAGCCTGGAAGCACAATGCCTTATACTCCGCAGCTCTTTGCTGCCATAAAGATGCCCATACCTTACCATCATTGGCGATTGAGATATTACCATTTACAGGAATTGCGGTGTTAGTAGTTGTACTTACTTTTTTTGTTGAAGAACAAGCGGTTAAAAACAATATGGCGAAGAACAGATAAGAACAGTTTTTTTTCATTATGATGTACTGATACTTGCCCGGCAAACCGGAGCTGAATAACTTATAATAGTTCAGGCTTTATTTTATCCGTGAACTCTTTGGCAAATTTATTCAGTTTTGGCTGGATAACAAACGCGCAGTACGACTTATTAGGATTATCATTAAAATAGTTCTGATGATAGTTCTCGGCCGGATAAAATTCACTGGCCGGCGTAACTTCGGTAACTATGGGGCCATCAAAAACATTTTGATCATTAAGTTTTTTGATCATGGCCTGTGATGCCTGCTTTTGTTCTTCTGTATTGTAAAATATGGCCGAGCGATATTGCGTGCCGATATCATTTCCCTGGCGGTTTAGGGTGGTGGGATTATGGGTTCTGAAAAATACCAGCAGTAATTCGTCAAATGAAATCACATCGGCATCGTACTCTAATTGTATTACCTCGGCATGGCCGGTAGTACCGGTGCACACCTGCTCATAGGTGGGGTTTAAAACATTTCCGCCCATATAACCCGAGGTTACCGATGTTATACCCTTAAGTGTTTGAAATATGGCTTCGGTGCACCAAAAGCAACCGTTGCCAAATGTTATTTTTTGTATATTCATATTATTTATTTACGAATATAACACCTGTTTGGTTTAAGGCGGTTATGCTGCATTTGAATATGTCAATTAAATTACTAATTTAGTATTTAAACTCACATTTAAACCCTAAATTCATGAAAATCGCAGTATTAATTGCCCGTATCTTACTGGGTCTTACCTTTGTAGTATTTGGCCTGAATTTCTTTTTTAATTTTATACACATGCCTCAACCGGTTATGTCAGAAAAGGCCCAGGCCTTTAGCGGCGGACTTTTTGGCTCAGGCTATTTCTTTCAATATATGAAGGTTATTGAAATTACAAGCGGGCTGGCCATATTGTTTAATCGTTACACTGCATTCTTCTTACTCATATTATTCCCTGTTTCCGTAAATATTTTTCTTTTCCACACCATTTTAGCCCCGGCAGGTATCCCTATGGCCCTTGCTATTATTGTGCTGCACGTATTTTTAGGCATTGCATACCGCAAGTATTACGCGAGTATATTTACCGCTGTACCGGTTGTATAATTAAACCTATTTTGAGAAAAATGCCGGTTTTATCCGGCATTTTTTGTTTTACAATTGTCCTGAGCATTTGCATTAAACCGGGTGCGCCAACAATTCATTTTACTATTTCATAATTATTTATAATTTAGTGTCAAAATTACAATTAATCTAAATTATCAATATGCCATTTAATAAACTATCTACAAATGCCGGCAGATTATTAGGCCTGCTGTTTATCAGCATACTGCTTAGTTCAAAAGGCTTTGCACAACCATCCCGTCAAAAACTTGATTTTGATAAGGGCTGGCAATTTCATTTGGGGGATGTTAAAAACGCCCAGCTTAAAACTACAAATGATGCGGCCTGGCGTACACTTGATTTGCCGCATGACTGGAGCATTGAAGGCAAGTTTTCGAAAGACAACCCTGCAACGCCTGAAGGCGGCGCTCTTCCCGGCGGCATAGGCTGGTACCGTAAAACATTCACTGTTCCGGCTGCATCCAAAGGCAAATTGGTTTATATTGATTTTGACGGCGTTTACCAAAAAAGCGATGTATGGATAAACGGGCATCATCTGGGTTTCCGGCCCAACGGTTACATCTCGTTCCGATACCAGCTTACACCTTATTTAAACTTTGGCGGTAAAAACGTAATAGCCATTAAGGTTGATAACTCCGTTCAACCTAATTCCCGCTGGTATTCCGGCTCAGGCATTTACCGTAATGTATGGTTGGTTACTACCAACAAAGTTGCCATTGACCATTGGGGAACTTATGTAACCACACCGCAGGTAAGTGATGCATCGGCCACTGTAAATTTAAAAGTAAAGGTAAAAAACACCGCAGGTGCCAATGAGCCATTTACCATAAAAACAGCTGTTTATGATGCAAGCGGAAAAGTTGTGGCTACTGGCGGCAATATCCCCTCAAATAGCAATTTAAAAGATACGGTGTTTGAAAGCGCTACTGATCTTGTTATAAAAACGCCTCAGCTTTGGTCGGTAGAAAATCCTTATTTATATAAAATAGTTACGCAGGTAGTTAAAGGCAAATCTGTTGTCGACGAGTATACCACGCCTCTTGGCATACGTTATTTTAATTTTGATGCGGACAAAGGCTTCAGCCTAAACGGAAAGCCTATGAAGATCCTGGGGGTATGCAATCACCATGACCTTGGTTCGCTGGGTGCCGCTATCAACACGCGCGCTTTGCAACGCCAGCTGGAAATTTTAAAAGCAATGGGCTGTAATGGCATCCGCACATCGCACAATCCGCCCGCTCCGGAACTGCTTGACCTGTGCGACAAAATGGGCTTTATAGTTATGGATGAAGCTTTTGACTGCTGGGAATGGAAAAAAGCCAAATATGATTATCATCTGTTTTTTAAAGAATGGCATAAACGCGACCTGGAAGATCAGATACTGCGCGACCGTAACCATCCAAGCGTTATGATATGGAGTATTGGTAACGAGATACCCCAACAAAGCGATACCAGCGCGTTAAGAATTACGCCCGAGTTGGCGGGGATAGTACATAGTCTTGATAACACCAGGCCAATAACTACTGCTAATAACGACCCGGGTAAAAACAATAAGATCATCAGCTCCGGCGCTATAGACCTGGTAGGTTATAACTACCACGAAGGTGAATACGCCGCATTTCATGACAGGTATCCCGGCAAAAAATTCATTGCCACAGAAACCACTTCGGGCCTTGAAACCCGCGGATACTATGAAATGCCGTCGGACAGTATAAGGATATGGCCCGAGCGCTGGGATAAACCTTTTGTAAGGCCCGGTAATAATGTTTCTGCCTATGATAATGTGCGACCACCATGGGGATCAACCCACGAAGCCACCTGGAAGGTAATGAAAAAGCATGATTTCCTTTCGGGCATGTTCATCTGGACGGGTTTTGATTACCTGGGCGAACCTACCCCGTACAGCTGGCCATCGCGCAGTTCATATTTTGGAATTATGGACCTGGCCGGTTTCCCAAAAGATGTATACTACATGTATCAGAGCGAATGGACAAACAAACCGGTGCTCCATATTTTTCCGCACTGGAACTGGGAAGCTGGAAAAACAGTTGATGTTTGGGCCTATTATAACAATGCCGATGAAGTTGAGCTCTTTTTGAACGGCAAATCATTAGGCATCAAAAAGAAAACCGGCGACGACCTGCATGTGATGTGGCGCGTGAAATATGAGCCCGGTACACTAAAGGCAGTTTCGCGCAAAGGTGGCAACGTAGTTTTGACCAGTGAGCTGCATACCGCTGGCGCACCTGCAAAAATTGAGTTGCTGGCCGACCGCAAACTGATCAACGCCGATGGGAAAGACCTGTCATTTGTTACGGTAAAAATTATGGATAAAGACGGCAATGTGGTGCCAAATGCCGAAAATTTGGTGAATTTTAAAATTAATGGCGAAGCAGTGATTGCTTCGGTTGATAATGGCGACCCGGTTAGCCATGATTCCTTTAAAGTTAATTACCGTAAAGCATTTCATGGCCTGGCACTGGCCATTGTAAAGGCAAAAGAGAAAGCCGGCAATATTACTATTACAGCTACATCAGCAGGCTTACCAAGCGCATCAATAACCATAAAAAGCAAATAAAACACAGGCTATATATAAGCGTACAGGCGCAGAGATATAACCCGTGAAATTCCTCCTTACCCAGGCAGTTGGTTCATTAGCCAGTTGCCTGGGTTTTTATTGATCTTTTCAAGAAAAAGAAACAGGATGCCCATTGCTTTGTTACATTTTTCAAAGGGCTTTATTTCACAGAAAATTCCTGTAACTTGGATGCTTATAAGTTAATTTATACTAAAATAATTGCTGTTAACGTATGACCTTATTAGAAAACGAGTACCTAAAAGTAGCTATTGAGCTTAAAGGTGCCCAACTCAGTTCGTTTTATAACAAACAAACGGGTATTGAGCATCTTTGGCAAGCCGATCCTAACATTTGGCCCTGGCACGCCCCTAATCTTTTCCCGGTAGTAGGCGGATTAATTAACAACCAGTTACTGGTTGACGGAAACACCTATGAGATGGGCCGCCATGGCTTTGCAAGACAATCGGAATTTATTTTACTGGAGGCAGATGAAGTATCAGCCAGTTTTTCCCTTCCTTATTGCGAAAAAACACTTCAGGCTTACCCCTTTAAATTTGACTTTCAGGTTTTATACATGCTAATAGATAATTCGCTGAGAATAACCTATAAGGTGATCAACCTGGATAAAAAAACAATATATTTTTCGGTTGGAGGGCATCCGGCATTTAACGTTCCTTTTAATAAAGGTGAAAATTATGAAGACTATTATCTGGAATTTGAAACCGAGGAACATTTAGAAACAAATTTATTGTCGGCCGAAGGCTTTTTTACAGGTGAAACGCACCCCGTACCTACACCCGGTAATAAACTGTTTTTAACCCGCCACCTGTTTGATGCCGACGCGCTTGTTTTTAAACAATTAAATTCCAGGATGATAAGCATCAAAAGCACCAAACATGACCAATCCCTCTCCCTTGAATTCCCTCATTTTAATTACCTGGGCTTGTGGGCCAAACCAGGTGCTGATTTTGTATGTATAGAACCCTGGCTTGGTTATGCCGATACACAAGATCATCCTATAAATATTGACAAAAAAGAAGCCATACAATCGCTTCATGCCGGGCATGTTTTTGAGGCTCCCTATTTTATAAGTCTTTAGGCAAGGTTTTTGTAACAATAAATAATGGACACAATAAAAACATTTTAACTGCTTTTTTATTTACCATAATTAACACAACACTTATTAAATTAAATTTTATTACTATGAAAAAGAAAATCTATCTAATTGCCCTTACCATGTTGCTTTCCGTTACGGCATTTAACAGCTATGCTTCTACAGCTACAGACGGAGCTTTAACCATATTAAGCAAAGAGCAAATAGCCAACATGACCACTGAGCAAAAACAGGCTCGTGTTGAAGAAATTAAAGCAAGGGTGAACGAAATTAAAGCGATGAAGAAATCTGAGCTTACCAAACAGGAACGTAAAGAACTGCGTACTGAGCTTAAAGGTTTAAAACACGAAGCAAACGCTTTAGGTGGCGGTGGTGTTTATCTTTCAGTTGGTGCTATCATCATCATTATTTTAGTACTGATCCTGATATTATAATCAATCGCTCATATAAAAAAAGCGGCTCTGATATATCAGAGCCGCTTTTTTTTTGTAACAATCGCAATTTTTAAAATAAGCCCAATTGCCCTTTATCATCAATTTCAATATCATCAGGGTTGGTGATCTCAAAATCTACTTTTTTATGTACCTCTTTGGGTGGTTCTTCCTGCTTTGCAGGTTCATTTGCTAATGGCTGCACAACATCCGGCTTTACCTCCGCCGGTGTTTCCTCCGGAGAATTCGCTGTAATTTTAGGCTCTTCCGTTGATTTTAACTGTTCGGGTTCTGTTTCAGACAATTGATCAATCGGTTCAGTCGGTTCATCCATATCTGCTTCTTCATCTAATCCCATCTCTGATTCATCCCTACCCGCGGCCTCTTCAACTTCAGCAGTCTCATTTTCAGCTATTAGTTGCACTGATTTTACCGGAAATTGCGATAAACGGTTGCCCATCGCTTTCATCCCTTTTACGTCTATCAGCTCGGCCAGGTTAACCTCAATGGTTTCAGGTGTTTGATCCTTACCTTTTAGCTGCACCACGCTTACTAAAGGGGCGGCATTAGCTATTAATACCAATTTGGAGCCCGGTTCATCACTAATAATACTTACCTGTTTGCCCAATACTATATTTTCAAACATAAAACGCTTAACCATATAGTTTTTCGATTTGCCATCCAGGTGGATCACCGAATAAACCTTCTTAGGGTCATACTTTTCAATCAGGATCATTTTATCATCAAAATGATTGTTCAGATCAAAGCTGGTAAGCTCGTAAACGCCATTGCTCAACACATTAAGTATACGATCGTCGCCGTCAAACTCACCCAGGTACTTGCCGCGGCCGTCGGCGTTCAGGCGTTTCAAAATTTCATCATACCAAATTTTACGCCCGGCCAGGGTTGATACTCCCTTGCTTTTAAGTATGATCTTTTTAACCGGATATTTGGTAATGATATTACCCATTGAGCCGCGCCCCTTAATGGCTAACGTGGCAAAATCTTCATCAAACTGTAGCTTTTTAAGTTTGGAGTGCGGCTTAAGCTGCACATTTACCACTTCGGCCTCACCGTTGGGATTGGCCGAAAAATATAACACTCTGGTGCCTTTGGTACCTTTGGTAAGGTCATATTCCTTATCGCGGGTTACACCAACAACCGAGAAGCGTTTGATGTAACTGATGCCGCTTTCGCCGTCCTTGTAGATCATGTTATAAACCGTACGCTCATCGTTCTTTTTAAATACGGCAACATGAATAATATCTTTACCCACAAAAACCTTATCCTGTACTTTGGTAATAAGGCAGCGCCCGTCGGCTCTAAAAACAATGATCTCGTCGATATCGGAGCAATCGCCAACCAACTCAACGGAGCTGTCTTTCTTTAAACCAGAACCAATAAAACCATCAACTTTATTTACATATAACTTAACGTTGGCCAATGCAACCTGTGCCGCCTCTACCTTGTCAAAGGTGCGGAGTTCCGTTTTGCGGCCGCGATCTTTACCATATTTTTCGCGCAGTTTTTCAAACCAGGCAATGGTGTACTCTGTGAGGTGCTTAAGGTGATGCTTAACTTGTTTTATCTCGTTTTCGAGCGTTTTCATCAGCTCATCCGCTTTTTTAACATCAAAGCGGGTAATGCTGCTCATCGGCTTATCAATCAGTTTCTTATAGTCCTCAGGTAATATTTCGCGGTAAAACTGAGGAAAGAAGGGCTCAAACAAACGGTTAAGCACTTCCAGTACGGTTTCAAAGTTGCCTGAACCTTCATAGTCAGGGTGTTTATACATCCCTTCCTGAATAAATATTTTTAGTAATGAACTAAAGAAAATCTTTTCCATCAGCTCCTTCAGCCTGATCTCCAGCTCCTGCTTTAACAGATCTTTTGTAAAAAAGGTGCTTTCGCTAAGCATGTCGTTCACGCTCATAAAGCGCGGCTTATCATCCTGAATAACACAGGTGTTGGGCGATATGGACACTTCGCAATCAGTAAAGGCATACAATGCGTCGATGGTTACATCGGGCGATATGCCAGGTGCCAGGTGGATGATGATCTCTACATTCTGGGCGGTATTATCCTCTATCTTTTTGATCTTGATCTTACCTTTGTCATTGGCCGAGATCACACTATCGATCAGACTGCCTGTAGTTGTTGAGAAGGGTATCTCGGTAATGGCCAGTGTTTTCTTATCGCGCTCTACAATTTTGGCCCTCACCCGTATCTTTCCGCCGCGTTGCCCCTCGTTATACAAAGATGCATCAGCCATACCCCCCGTAGGAAAATCGGGCATCAGGTTAGGCCGCTCACCTTTTAATACCGCTATAGAAGCATCTATCAGTTCAATAAAATTATGCGGTAATATTTTGGTGGCCAAACCTACGGCAATACCTTCGGCACCCTGTGCCAGCAGCAAGGGGAACTTTACAGGCAGGGTAATAGGCTCTTTATTACGGCCATCATAACTGGCCTGCCAAACCGTGGTATCGGCATTAAAAACAACATCAAGTGCAAATTTGGAAAGGCGTGCCTCAATATAACGCGGAGCCGCGGCCGAGTCGCCGGTTACTGGGTCGCCCCAGTTACCCTGGCAATCAATCAGCAGGTTCTTCTGGCCTATTTGTACCATGGCGTCGCCAATAGATGCGTCACCATGCGGGTGGTACTTCATGGTGTTGCCTATCACATTGGCTGCTTTATTAAAGCGCCCGTCGTCCATTTCTTTAAGCGAATGCAATATACGGCGCTGTACAGGCTTTAAGCCATCATTAATATGCGGAACGGCGCGGTCAAGAATTACGTAAGAAGCATAATCCAGAAACCAGTTTTCGTATAACCCGTCGAGTGAGGTAACATTATGTAATTTTTCATCATTATTGGCGGGTATATCATTTTGACTCAGATCTTCACTCATTATATGCTAAAAACTTTTGGATGGGTAAAGATAAATAATTATGAGCGGATGTGCGGACGCGGGATTTGCACATTTAAGGTTTTATTAACACCCCGCGGCCATATTTTAATACTACCGGCGATGAACTAAAAAACATAGACGGCGTTCATGTATTTAACTCCGGGGCGTAATGCCATATAATTAAATATAAAAAATATTTATCTACTAAATAGATAGATTTAATAGATAAATATTATATTTGCAGCAGTTGGTTGATAAATGGTGGTTCATTTAATAACAACATCGCAGGCGCTGGCTCGGCAGCAAACGGATGGTTCGATCCCGTCCCCTGCATCTCTCTTCTCTCATATTTATGTTTTATAATTGGTTAATTAGAGTTCCTGCCCATCAGGAGCTCTTTTTTTATTCACTTAATGACTTGATTAAATTATATTTACTTATTAAAAAAATTTAAAAAGTACTTTATTTTAAAAATTAGTTTTATTAAGTTTGTACCAATAATGTACAGCATGTTATTCAACGGAATTTACTTTAGCCTCATGTCGGTGGGGTCGGAAAGGTTTTGTTAATTGGTTTGAAAAATCCTCGTTTCGGCGGGGGTTTTTTATATACTGACTTTTTTAATTTCAACATATACTAAAACACAGGTTCTTAGAAAATTATGGCCCGATTAAATTTATTGGAAGAGACCCGGTACGAGAAGCTGCCGGTAAGCGTTTATGGCAACCAGCAGGAGGCATCCGTGGCGGTAGCCGGCAGGATAGCCAAACTGATACGGGATAAGCAGGCCCGCGGCCAAAAAGCCGTGCTTGGGCTGGCTACCGGTGTTACCCCCATCGGGGTGTATGCCGAACTGGTACGCCTGCACCAGCAGGAGGGCTTGTCTTTCAGCAACGTGATCACTTTTAACCTTGATGAGTATTATCCCATGAAGCCCGATGCTGCTCAAAGCTATGTGACCTTCATGTACGAGAACCTCTTTAGCCATGTGGATATCGATAAGGCCAATGTGCACATCCCCGATGGCACCCTTGACCAGGAGGCTGTGGCTGCCTTTTGCCTGGCTTATGAGCATAAGATCGAGGAGCTGGGCGGGCTCGACCTGCAGATCCTCGGTATCGGCCGTACCGGTCACATCGGTTTCAATGAACCGGGGTCGGCCCCTAACTCGGGTACCCGCCTGGTGACCCTGGATGACCTCACCCGCAATGACGCCTCCCGCGATTTTGGCGGCAAGGCCAATGTGCCTACCAAGGCCATCACCATGGGCATCGGCACCATCTTTAAGGCTCGCGAGATCATCCTGATGGCCTGGAGCAAAAAGAAGGCCCCGATCATCAAGAAAGCTGTAGAGGGCGAAATGTCGGGCGATGTGCCGGCTACTTACCTCCAGCTGTCTGACCATGTGGAGTTTGTGCTGGATGTGGACGCAGCTTCTGAGCTTACCCGGTTTGATACCCCATGGCTGGTGAAGGACTGTTCCTGGGATGACCAGCTCCTGAAAAAGAAAGCGGTGATCTGGCTGGCCGATACCATCGGCAAACCGGTACTGAAACTGACCGAGGAGGATTACAACAACCATGGCATGGCGCAGCTGGCCGTGGAGCAGGGGCCGGTGTACAACATCAATATCGATATCTTTAACCAGATACAGCATACCATTACCGGATGGCCCGGCGGAAAGCCCGATGCCGATGATTCCCAAAGACCGGAAAGGGCCCTGCCGGCCAAAAAACGGTCCATCATCTTTTCTCCGCATCCTGATGATGACGTGATCTCCATGGGCGGTACTTTTATCCGCCTGGTAGACCAGGGTCATGAGGTGCATGTGGCTTACCAGACTTCGGGCAATACCGCCGTTTGGGATGATGATGTGCTGCGCTACATGGAGTTTGCCATTGATTTTACCAACAGCATTGGCGAGGATACGGGCCACCTGCAAAAGCTTTATGAGGAAATGAGGGCTTTTTTCCCGCAGAAACAGCCAAACCAGATCGATACCCGAGAGATCCGCAACGTGAAGGGTTTTATCCGCAAGACCGAGGCGATCTCCGGTGCACGGTACGCCGGGCTGCCTGATGACCATATCCATTTTATGGCCCTCCCTTTTTATGAGACCGGCAAGACCAAGAAGAACACCGTGGGCGAAGCGGATATCCAGCTTACCATTGACCTGCTGCAGCAAATAAAGCCACAGCAGATCTTTGCGGCCGGTGATTTTGCCGACCCGAACGGCACCCACCTGGTTTGTTTTAATATTATCCTGGCTGCACTGGAACGCCTTAAACCTACCGAGGAATGGGTAAAGGATTGCTGGCTGTGGATGTACCGCGGGGCATGGCATGAGTTTGAAACTTATGAGATCGAAATGGCCGTGCCGCTTTCGCCCCAGGAGGTGATCCGCAAGCGCAACGCCATTTTTAAGCACCAGTCGCAAAAGGACCGCCCGGTATTCCCCGGCGATGATGCCCGCGAGTTCTGGGTGCGTGCCGAGGACCGTACACGCGATACGGCCCAGCGCTATGACCGCCTCGGTCTTGCTGAATATGAAGCCATGGAAGCCTTTAAACGTTATCAGTTTTAATCTATGTCATCGCTGATAGCATCGCAATCTCAGGTGCTTTGCTATCAGCTGGCTCATTTAAAGCCTTACGAAGTTTTGAAAACTTCGTAAGGCTGTTTTTAGACAAATCTTACCTTAACCATTATACCCCTATCTTAGCATTTACCAATGCAATAATTTCTGTTTCCAAAGCAATTGCTTTGCGCTCTATTTCATTGCCCCGGTAAACTACATCCACAACAAAATCCTTATCCTTATAACCCGAAGCGTTGATCTTCACATTCATAAAAGCACCTAAAACAGCGGTACGGGCACAAAGGGCAGCTACACCGGCATCAGTTACAGAGTTAGGGTTGCCTGTTTCTGCCATTGCTTTTATCACTTCCATACTGTTTAATGCAGCCTGCATCACCTTAAACGGAATTTCAATGGCATATTTTGTAGCATCCTGTATGGCTTTATCTCTTGCCATTTTTTCTTCGTCGGTTGATTTAGGCAAGCCAAATGATTCCATGATCCGGTTAAACGCAGTAGTGTCCAGGTCAACCAAACGGATCAGTTCATCTTTGTAAAGCTGCGCCTTCCCGGCCCAATCGCTAAACTCTTCCCAGCGCTTGTCCCAGCCCTTTTTATGCGAACTCAGGTTAGCTACCATACCCGCAAGTGAAGCTCCCAGGCTACCCACATAAGCCGAAATTGAACCACCACCGGGAGCCGGGCTTTCACTGGCCGTTTCATCAGCAAAATCAACAAGGCTCATGCTCACCAGTTTACTTTCGACCTTATCTTTTAACAGGTACTCAATAATCCGCTCCTCCGGTATAAACGGCCCCAGCTCATCCAGCCCCATCGATTTAATAGCTATCCTGATCAACTCCTTTTCACTTACCCCAACGGAACGCTGTTGCTTACGCAGGAAATACTTACCGGCATCCAACATGGCTTTCAGCGGTATCAGGCCCACCAGTTCGCTGCCGGTAACGCGGATGCCCCGCTCATTGGCCTTGGCGCAAACTTCATCAAACGCTTTATGTACCGGGGTAATTTCAATATTGGTAAGGTTCATGGAGATTTGAGCGATGCCATACTCCTCAATATACCAGCCAATGGCCTTTACAGCCTTTAAAGAACCGGGAATTGATCTGGGCTTGCCGTTTTCATCTGTAACAACCTTGCCTGTTACCGGATCGCCTTCACGCATGGTACGACCAGCTTCGCGCACATCAAAAGCAATGGCATTTGCCCTACGGGTTGATGTTGTATTGAGATTTACATTATAAGCCACCAAAAAATCCCTCGCGCCAATTACCGTTGCACCCCGTTTTATATCATTCTCCGCCGGACCGAAATCAGGCGCCCATTCAGGTAGCTTTATCTTCTTAAAAAACCCTTCGTACTCTCCAGCCCTGATCACCGACAGGTTGCTCCGGCTTTTATCAGGTTGGGCCTGCTCATACAAATAAACCGGGATCTGTAACTCTTCGCCAACGCGTTTAGCCAGTTGCCGGGCGTACTCCGCAGTTTCTTCCATACTGATATTGCTAATAGGTATCAGCGGACAAACATCGGTTGCACCCATTCGTGGATGCTCGCCTTTTTGCTTGCTCATGTCAATTAGCTCCCCAGCTTTTTTTATAGCCAGAAAAGCAGCTTCAATAACTTTTTCAGGCTCGCCCACAAACGTTACCACGGTACGATTGGTGGCCTTGCCCGGGTCAACATTCAGCAAGCGTACGCCCTCAACCGATTCTATTTCGCTGGTGATCTGCTTTATAATATCGAGGTTTACACCTTCGCTAAAATTGGGTACACATTCTATTAGTTTCTGGCTCATTGGTTCATTAGTTTATTTGTTCATTGGTATTGTCAGTCTTCAAATCAAAGCACTATCCATTCCGTTCTACCTCCTCCCTTAAGAGGCCGCGTTGGATGGTGCAATAGCAGGGCCGTTCGGAACTTTACTCTTCAATAAACCCCTTCCTCTTCTTCCCAAGGGAAGGAATTGCACCAACCTGTGCTATTTTTAATTTTCTAATCCGACAGCCCATACCCTATCCGGTTTTAATTTTCCCTGTTGATATAGTATTTCCCGGTAATCGTCGCATGGGTAGGCCTGCATATCTGCAAGCTTGCCTTTGGTTAAAACACCACGATCATTTAGTTTTAATGCCGATGCCGCCCTGAACGTCAATCCGGCGAATACTTCGGCAGCGCATAGTTTTTCGGCAGCTCCCATAACTGCAGCCTGCATCAGCAAATCGCCCATTGGGGCCGATCCCGGGTTCCAGTCGCTGGCAATAGCCACACAGGCCCCCGCATCCAGTAATTTGCGGGCGGGTGCAAAAGGCATACCCAACCCTAAAGACGCGCCGGGTAAAGTTACAGCTACCGTGTCAGATTGGGCAAGTATATTTATTTCATAATCCGTGCTGGCCTCCAGGTGATCGGCCGAAACTGCCCGGGCCTTTACAGCTGCTTCGCTGCCACCGGTGGTAAACTGATCGGCGTGAACAGTTACCTCAAAGCCCATTTGCTTAGCTCTTGACAGGTAGTTTAATGCATCACTACTGTTAAAGGCGCTTTCTTCAATGAAAATATCAACCCGGCCGGCAAGCCTTTGTTGTTTAATAACAGGCAGCAAGTCGTTTATAATATAGTCGAGGTATTCCTGGTGTGTTCCATTAAAATCTTTGGGCAACATGTGAGCAGCAAGGCAGGTAGATACAAGACTTGCATGGGTTTTATCTGCCGCCGCTTTGATGGCTTTCAGCTGTTTTATCTCGGCATCAATGCTCAGGCCATAGCCGCTCTTGATCTCAATTGTTGTGACCCCTTCGGTTAAATGCCGTTGTACACTTTTTAACAGCATATCAGTCAGCGTGGCTTCACCAGCCGCACGGGTTTGAGTAACAGAATCCCAAATACCTCCGCCAGCTTTGGCAATTTCCAGGTAGGTTTTACCGGAGGTACGCAAAGCGTAATCCTTTGCCCGGCTGCCTGCAAAACAAATGTGCGTATGGCAATCAACAAAACCCGGCAACAGTACATGGTTACGCTCAATTTCTTCTACTCGTACCGATGGGTTGGCCGACCTCAATTGTTCAAAATCACTAACAGCCATGATCAGTCCATCCTCCATCAATACCCCTCCCTGTGAGATGATCTGCAATTGCTCGTCCTTCAGCGCGCCTTTTAACGGGAGCCCGGTTAATGGCAGTATTTGAGTGAACGGACCTATCAGTTTTTTCATTTTGTTATCTATATTTCCCACCTACCTCGTCAGTTTACGGGGCAGGAAGCCTTGCAAACGGGGTGAGCTCATTATTTCCATGCGTCATTGTGAGATATGAAGCAATCTCTACGCAGGCATTCTGTTTGCCGGATTTAGGATTTTCTGCTGACTCTGTAAAGTACAGAGATTGCTTCGTTCCTCGCAATGACGTGCTTTTTGTTTTTATGTGGCCTATAGCTTTCGGCCTTGTTTACCTACCAAACCTTCAATCCAAACTTATCTGCCCACTCCTGTGCTTTATCATAACCAGCATCGGCATGACGGAAAATACCCATTGCCGGGTCATTATGTAGTACCCGTTTTAGGCATGTGGCTGCACGTTCCGTGCCATCAGCCAAAACTACCATACCCGCGTGCTGCGAATAGCCCATACCAACCCCGCCACCGTGATGGAACGATATCCAGGTTGCGCCCCCCGAGGCATTTGCCATGAGGTTAAGCAGCGGCCAGTCAGACACCGCGTCTGAGCCATCTTTCATAGCCTCCGTTTCACGGTTTGGTGATGCTACTGAACCACAATCCAAGTGATCGCGGCCAATCACTATCGGCCCTTTTACCTTACCACTTGCCACCAGCTCATTAAATATCAAACCTGCCTTTTCACGCTCGCCAAGGCCCAGCCAACAAATACGCGCGGGCAATCCCTGAAAAGAGATTTTTTCCCGCGCTTTTTCCAGCCATTTAATCAAGGGCCGGTTTTCAGGGAAAGCCTCAATCAATGCCCGGTCGGTAGTATAAATATCCTCCGGATCGCCTGATAAAGCTACCCACCTGAACGGGCCTTTGCCTTCACAAAACAATGGGCGGATATAAGCCGGGGTAAATCCCGGGAAGTTAAAAGCATCGGGCTCGCCGCCTTGTTTGGCAAACTCGCGCAGGTTGTTACCATAATCAAAGGTAACAGCGCCTTTACCTTGCAGTTGCAGCATTAAATTCACATGCCGTGCCATACTTTTTAAAGACTGGTGTTTATATTCTGCAGCATTGTTTTTGCGTAAAGCAGCAGCTTCGGCTAATGATAACCCGTTTGGTATGTAACCATTCAGCGGATCATGTGCTGATGTTTGATCGGTTAAAATATCGGGAATGATGTTATCTTTTAATAAATGTTCCAGCATATCACCGGCATCGCTCACCAGGCCTACTGATAGTGTTTCTTTTTTAGCGATGGCTTCTTTTACCCAGGCAATGGCCTCGTCATAAGAGTGTGTTATTCTGTCGATATAATTTGTATCCACGCGCTTTTGTATGCGTGTGGCATCCACATCCGCACCTAAAAAAACGCCGCCCGCCATGGTTGCGGCCAATGGCTGTGCGCCGCCCATGCCGCCCAAACCGGCGCTTACCACCAACTTGCCGCTTAGGTCACCGTTAAAATGCTGGTTACCGCATTCTACAAAGGTTTCGTAAGTACCCTGCAAAATTCCTTGTGTCCCAATGTATATCCAGCTGCCGGCGGTCATCTGCCCATACATCATGAGGCCTTTGGCACGCAGTTCATTAAAGTGTTCCCAATTGGCCCATGCCGGAACCAGGTTACTGTTGGCTATGAGCACGCGCGGCGCTTCGGGGTGGCTGCGGACTATCCCCACCGGCTTACCCGATTGTATCAGCAGCGAATGGTATTCATCCAACTCCAGCAGCAACTCAATTATTTTACGGAGCGATTCCGGGTTGCGGGCTGCCTGGCCAATACCGCCATATACCACCAGTTCATCCGGATTTTCGGCAACCTCCCCGTCAAGGTTGTTGAGCAGCATTCGTAATGGTGCTTCTGTTTGCCAGCTTTTGGCATGCAGCTGCATACCGTGCGGTGCCTTATACACCGGATGGCTGGCATAGGTTTTAATAAATTCTGAACTCGTCATGGCTAAGATTTATATTATTGCTGATGGCTGCCTCATTGGCGGTTGCCAGCAGAGATCCATCTGTAATTATTTGGTGCAGGCTATTAATATCAGCGGCAAAAACACGATCATCCTGTATATGAGATACGTGTTGCCTTACCAGCGCGTGAATAGCCTCAATAACCGGTGTTGATTTTAACGGCCTTCTGAAATCAACTGCCTGCGCTGCGTATAGCAGTTCAATAGCCTGTATATATTCCAGGTTATCAATTACCTGGTGCAGCTTGCGCCCGCTGATAGAACCCATAGACACATGATCTTCCTGCCCCAGTGAGGTTGGTACGCTATCGGCACTGGCAGGGAAACATAGCGTTTTATTTTCGGTTACCAGGGCCGCGGTGGTATATTGAGGTATCATTAAACCAGAGTTTAACCCTGCGTTGTGCGTTAGCAGCTTGGGTAAACCATAACGCCCTTCGCTCATGAGGTAACAGCGGCGGTCGGCAATATTACCCAGCTCTGCCGCGGCAACGGTAGCATAATCCAATGGCAGGGCCAGCGGCTGCCCATGAAAGTTACCTCCGCTTATGGTATCGTCGGCGTTAAAAATTATGGGGTTATCGGTTACTGAATTCAGTTCAATTTCGGTAAGCTCTTTTAGGTGCAGCCATGCATTGCGCGATGCGCCGTGCACCTGGGGCATACATCTTAACGAATAAGGGTCCTGAACACGGTCGCAATTCATGTGCGATGAGTTGATCTCCGAGCCGCTTAATAAAGTAAACAGGCGATATGCAACCAGCTTAGTACCCTTAAACGGGCGAATGGCGTGCAGGCGCGCATCAAAAGGCCGGGCCGAACCCATTAGCCCTTCTAATGACAAAGCACCGATCAGATCGGCACGATCAAGGGCATCATTTAAGCGCTGTACGGCTTTTACGGCAAAGGCCAGTATAAACTGGGTACCGTTTATTAATGCAAGCCCTTCTTTTGGCCCCAATACCAATGGCTCAAGATCATGCTTTTTTAATAGTTCCATGGCCTGAATTTTTACACCGCTTTCATATACTTCGCCCAAACCAATAAGGGGCAAAAACAAATGCGACAGGGGCGCCAGATCGCCCGAGGCACCTACTGAACCTTTTTCGGGAACTATGGGAATAATATCATTATCAATATGCCAGATGATACGCTCCAATGTTTCAGGTGCAACACCTGAGTACCCCTGCGCCAGTGCCTGTACCTTGGTGATCAGCATTAACTTGGCAATTTCTGCCGGAATTGGCTTGCCTACACCCACGCTGTGGCTTTTGAGGATGTTACTTTGCAGCAGGCTGGTATCGGCTTCAGATATGCGGGTATCACATAGCGGACCAAACCCTGTATTTATGCCGTAAACCGGGTGTTGTGCGTGTACAATTTTCTCCACCTCGCGCCATGACGCACGAATTCTATTCTCGGAATCAGCATTAATAATCCCCCTGGTTTTGCCAGCGGCTATGTCCAGGCAAATACCTATAGTTAAATGGTCGGCGCCATAATTAAATATGCTATCCATGATTGGTTGGTTTTAAATCGGCAGTTAAGTTTTGACTGATAGTACCTGCAAGATCAGAGGAATGGAAAGCTGTTTCGAGCGCGGTGATAGCGGGCAATAATTGCTTAGCGGTGTTATCACTTTCTACCAGCCGGGTCATCGCCAAACTAATGGCATCCCATACCGGTAATATGGTTGCCAATAATTTACGGCCGCTTTGAGTTAAAGTTACCAGTTGCCTGCGGCCATCATCAACGCAGGTAGCCGAGGTAACCAATCCGCGATTTTTCAAATTTGTAATGAGCTGGCTTGCGGCCGGGTGCGAAACCTCGATCTGCTCGCTTAGTTCCTTGATAGAAAGCGCTTCATTTTTTGACAGTAAATAAAATACCGGAAACCAGCTGGCATCAAAATCAATACCCTCATTTTGATAAACCCGGTTGATTTCGGCCAAAAAAGATTCGCTCAGGCGGCGCAAACGGCTGCCCAAAACCAGGTAGCCCAGGCTTTGATATAAATTCATGATGCAATTTATATAAGTGCTTATACAATTGCAAATTTTTATTTGGCGCTTGTTTTAAAAGACACAGCTTTTGGCAATCGTACCCACTCGTCCCCTTTTAGTAAATGATGGCTGTCAATTTTTTTCAACGTTATGTATACAACTGCTTTACACATTTACACATACGTGTTAACACTCTGAAAATAAGGTATTTTTACGTATACCTTATTAAGCTTTAATATCTAAATTTATAGTATATCAATACCATATGGCAAACACACCTATACCCGACAAGTTAGCCGAAATCAAACTTGAAGTTGATTACATAAAACCATTTGAAAATATAGCACTGGCCTTTTCGGGTGGTGGTTTCCGGGCAGCCTCATTTGCATTAGGGGTACTATCCTATCTGGATAAAGTGACCTTTGACGATGACCAGGACGAACTTTATAATAAAACACTTTTGCAGCAGGTACGCTTTTTATCATCAGCATCAGGCGGTACAATAACTACCTCTTTATACGCGCTGTACAATGCGCAAGGCAAAACCTTCGGGCAATTTTACAGCAAGTTGTTCGCCGGGCTTAACGGCGATGACCTGTTACGGCAGTCACTTGAAATTTTAGCAGATAAAAAACACTGGCGCAACAGGCCCCAAAAAAGCCGCAATATTGTTAATGCGTTTGCGCTAGCGTATGACCGGTACCTATTTGACGGCGCCATGCTTCAATCATTGTGTCATGACTCATCGCCGGGTTTACACCTGCAGGAAGTTTGTTTTAACGCCACTGAGTTTTATACCGGGCAATCATTCAGGCAGGCTATTAAACTGGTCTCTGACAAGGCCGCCGACCCTTATTTTAGATACGGAAATGAGGAAATAACTGTAGATGAGTCAGTTGCCCGTAAAATAAAATTAGGCGATGTACTTGCGGCTTCGTCCTGTTTTCCGTCGGGATTTGAGCCCATCGTTTACCCATGTGATTTTACGCATCAGCAATTAAATGAAACTGAGTTAAAAAATGCGCTCTCTCCGGTACAGCAAACCGGCGATAAGGAAGAAACTGAGTTTATAAGGAAAAAACAGTTTGGCCTGATGGATGGCGGTATTACCGATAACCAGGGTTTGCAAAGCATGATGGAGGCAGATGGCCGCCGATTAAATCATCAAACCGAATTTCCGTATTTTGAGCTAATGCTGGTTAATGATGTGGGTAGCCACTATATACATCCTTATATATTGCCTAAATTAAAGAAGGGTTTTGAGTTAAACCTGTGGGGTATATTTTTTATAGCCACTGCTTTTTTATTAGCTGCCCTGGCTTTAATTTGTTTTGGCGTATGCCGTAACCATGCGGTTGCTATAATTGCCGGCTCATTACTTACACCTATTCCGTTAATATGGGTATCGGCAGTACTGTATGTGCGGCATGAGCTTTTCACTGTTTCCAAATCATCGTCGGGCATGAATTTTCAAAGGAATTTTACCCAAAAGATCATATCCCTGCTGGTTGGCTACTTTACTAAAATTCCCACAACCGAGATCAAACACATGCTGATGACCCGTACGCAATCTGTGCTGATGCTGAATACCAGTATATTTTTAAAACGCATTCGGCAATTACTATATGATAAGTTTTACGGAACGCCTCAATGGAAAAACCGCGGCAAGGGCAACCACCTTTATGATCTTTCCTTTTCAAATGATATTAACCGCAAACAAGGCAATACCCAGATACAGGCGGCCCCATCGGCACTTGAACCCAGCAGAGATATACAAATAGTATCACAAACCGCTTATAATATGGGTACAACCCTTTGGTTTGATAAGCAATCAGCAGAGCAGGAACATTGCGAAGCCTGCCTTATTGCCTGCGGCCAATTTACTACCTGCTACAATTTACTTGAATATATTGACAGGTTACTTGACAAAAATACCGGTACGCCTTATGATGATAAATACCAAAACCGTTTACTAAAGCTTAAAGCGCATATGCTTAAGGACTATGAATACTTTAAAACTGATCCGTTCTTTATGTATAACGCGTCGGGCATTGATTTTAAGATACCGGGATTTAAGACCATCAAAATAACAGATATACCCTTTCCTGAAAACTGGAAGGAGAGAGAAAAGGATAAAATTTAAAAAAGGCCTATTCCCTTGCGTTTTTCAGTGCCCTTAACATTTGAGAGTAACCATGCCGGCGCAACATGGCATCAATGGTATTACCTATGCGGTTGGCGCGGGTTTGTTCTGTTTTGGCGCTGTCTATCCATTTTATAAAATAACCGCGGTGGCTTTCGGTAAGGCTGTAAAAAAACTTGCCGGCTTCGGGCTCAAATTCAAAACACTCCAACAGATCGGCAGGTACGTTTAATTTAAAATCATCATCAGGCTCCAGGCGTACGCGTAACATGGCTCCGCGATGCTTGCGCAACCCTTTACATATCTCTTTTTTTAACGCCATAATAAAGTTGCCTTCACCTATTGGTATCAGGGCCATACCGGCAATCGGCAACTCATCAAGTTTACCCTTTACCCTAAATGATCGTTTATTACCTGGCTTCATTTGCCGGGCCACATCACCCGGAATTTCTATATATGTCCAGCCGGTTTTTTCGCCCTGTTCTGCAAATTGTAAAATAATGGTGTTAAAATCAATCATAGCAATGTTTAACTTAATTTCTGTTGCTAAGTATCCAAAAAAACATGCAATATGTTAAATGATTGTTAAATCGTCAAAATTTATAATATTAATTGTAACGTACGGCATATTGCTGATGTCTTATGAGTATAAATTTAATTAATAATAATAAACAACCTTAAACAGCAATAAAATGAAAACCTTTAAATCAATATTACTCGGCTTAGCTTTATTAATAGTATGCAGCGCGGCAAAAGCTAATACATTTACAGATGGAGAAAATTTAACCAAAAATTACGCTATCAGCACTTACATTGATGCCATGACCCATGGTAAATTAAAAGGGTTAGGTGAGGTGTTGGACTCAGATGCTAAGTTCAGCATGTTACGCGGAAAAACCGTATTGAATTTTTCCAAGAACGAAATGCTGGAGTCATTAGCTTCTACAAAAAACGTTGAACAGGAATGCACCACCACAACCTCGGTTATTGAAAGCAACGAAGCTATGGCAGTTATAAAGGTTGACATGCAGTTTGATGGTTTTGTACGCAGCAACATGGTAACCGTTACCAATACAGGTAAAGGCTGGAAAATCACCAACGTTTACAGTATTTTCAAATAAGTTTAGTTTTAGTTTAGTGTTTATATGTAAGTAAAAACCCTGCTGATGCAGGGTTTTTTCATTTAAATAGCTACTGAACCTTATGTTCAATAAAATTTTTAACAGTAATACAGCAACTGCCCGCTCAGTTTACCAGGGGCTGCAATGCCGACTGCCACTTATCATAGCCTTTTGCATTCAGATGCAGATGATCTTTTTTAAACAAACTGCTATCGGGAGTGGTTGTGCCTGGTTTGTAAATAGCGGTAACCAGGTCAACAAAATGACTGTTAGGTTTATTTTTTAAGTAAGTTTTTACAAGTTCATTGGCCTTTGTAACGGTATCATAATATTTGGCCCTTACCGGGCTTTGCTTTATCGACATAAAATAGATCTCGGCTTGTGGCAACTGCTCATGGATCATTGTCCATAACTTGTCAAATTCCTTAGCTATAAACGCGGCCGACCTGCCAGCGGCTATATCATTGTCGCCGGCATAAATAAATATTTTGCGCGGGTGGTACGGAAAAAGAATATAGGGCGTATAATAATCAACCAACTGCTGCAACATACACCCGCCAACCCCACGCTTTATAATAGGCTTGCCCGCAAAACGCTGCTCCAGATCACCCCATAACCGAATAGACGAACTGCCGATAAATAATATACCATCGGGCTTTGGAAAGTTAAGGCTATCCTGGTGTTTAAATGCGCGTATCTCGTTATCAAACGGGAAACCCTGCTGGGCAAATACCCTTGCTGCAAAACCGCAGCCTATCAATAATAAAAACAGTTTTAATTTCATATTTAAATAGTGGTTAGTCGTTCCTCAAAAAACAAAAATGGCAATTGGTTTTCAATGCCTTTTATCACCCAAACCGGCCCTTGTCCGGCATATAATATAATTTTCACGGGCCGTTTTTGTTTTTTTTCAACTTCGGCCAGTACCTGCAAACATGATCCGCAGGAGGTAACGGGCCTGGTAAGTTCAAATTCATCTGTTTGAGCTGTAACAGCCATAGCCTCAACCGGATCATCGGGATGATTGGCGCCCCAGTAAAATAACGCCACGCGCTCGGCGCAAAGGCCTGATGGATAAGCTACATTCTCCTGGTTACTGCCGTAAATTATTCGTCCGCTCTGCAAACGTAACGCAGCGCCTACACGAAATTTTGAATATGGTGAATGTGAATTTTTAAGTGCATTAGCTGCCTCGATACACAAATCATAGTCGGCAGTGTCCAAATCTTTCAGCGAATCATATTCGTCAAAAGCAATTTTTATCTCGTGGTTAATCATAACAAATCCCCCGCATAAAAAGCAGGGGAAACAAGATAAGGATTTTTTTGAAAAAAAATGATTTCACCAGAATAAAACACGCGTCATTACAAGCAGCAAAGCAGCCCCCTACACAGACAGGTCAAATACTTAAAGTTATAATCCGGGAAGGTAAAAATCTACACTGCAACCGGCAATGTCAAACTTTCAGCTTCTTCGGCAACAAGCGGGTTAATGCTTTCGTCATCTTTTTCAACCCGCAGGTTGTTTACAATGTGCATTTGACGGCTTGGCGTATTTTTACCCATAAAATATTCCAGCAGGTTTTTGATGTTGGCGTCTTTTAATATTACCGGGTCAAGGCGCATATCCTTGCCAATAAAAAGTCCAAATTCATCGGGTGATATTTCACCTAAACCTTTAAAACGGGTTATTTCGGGTTTATTGCCCAGTTTGGCGATGGCATTTTTACGTTCTTCATCGCTGTAGCAATAAATAGTTTCCTTTTTATTACGAACGCGGAACAATGGTGTTTGCAGGATGGATACGTGCCCGGCCTTTACCAGGTCTGGGAAAAACTGCAAAAAGAAGGTCATCAGCAACAGGCGAATGTGCATTCCGTCCACATCGGCATCGGTAGCTATCACAATGTTGTTATAACGCAGTGCATCAAGGCCATCCTCAATATTGAGGGCATGCTGCAGCAGGTTAAATTCCTCATTTTCATAAACCACTTTTTTGGTTAGCCCATAGCAGTTAAGCGGCTTACCTTTTAAGCTGAATACGGCCTGGGTCATCACATCGCGCGATTTGGTGATGGAGCCGCTGGCCGAGTCGCCCTCGGTAATAAAGAGCGTGGTATCCTGGTGGCGTTCATGCTGATCTTCAAAATGCAATTTACAATCGCGCAGTTTGCGGTTATGCAATGATGCCTTTTTGGCGCGCTCATTGGCCAGCTTTTTAATGCCGGCTATATCTTTACGCTCGCGTTCAGATTGCAGGATCCTCGCCTTCAAAGCATCGGCTACAGCAGGATTTTTGTGCAGATAGTTATCTAATTCCTTTTTAACAAAGTCATTGATAAACGTTTTCACTGTTGGCCCTTCGGGACCTACACTTTGCGAACCAAGCTTGGTTTTAGTTTGCGATTCAAAAACCGGTTCCTGTACCTTAATGGCAATTGCAGCCACAATTGATGCTCGGATATCAGAAACATCATAATCCTTATCATAAAACTCACGTACGGTTTTTACTACCGCCTCGCGGAACGCTGCCTGATGGGTACCGCCCTGGGTGGTGTGTTGCCCGTTTACAAAGGAGTAATATTCTTCGCCGTATTGCTGGCCGTGGGTCATAGCTATCTCAATATCTTCACCTTTTAAGTGAATGATGGGATAGCGCAAGTTTTCGGCAATGGTATTTTTGCTGAGCAGGTCATAAAGACCTCTTTCGGAAAAATATTTTTGTCCGTTAAAATTTATCGTTAAGCCCGAGTTAAGGAAAACGTAGTTCCAGATCATGCTTTCAACAAACTCCGGTATAAAACGGTATTTTCTAAAAATGGTATCGTCGGGAATAAAGTTTATGGCGGTGCCGTTACGCTGTGTGGTTTCCTTTTCAGGTTCCTCACGTACCAGTTCGCCTTTAGTAAATTCAGCCAGTTTGGTACGGCCGTCGCGGTACGATTGTACAATAAAAGTATTGGAAAGGGCATTAACTGCCTTGGTACCCACACCATTTAAACCTACCGATTTTTGGAAGGCCTTGCTATCATACTTGCCACCGGTATTAATTTTTGATACACAATCTATCACCTTGCCCAAAGGTATGCCCCGTCCATAATCACGTACGGATACCTTATGGTCGCTCATACTTACCTCAATGGTTTTGCCCGATCCCATCACAAACTCATCAATTGAGTTGTCAATGATCTCTTTCAACAATACATATACGCCATCGTCATAGGCCGAGCCATCGCCCAGCTTACCAATATACATTCCGGGACGTAAACGAATGTGTTCTTTCCAATCCAACGACCGGATACTATCTTCACTATAATTAACTGGTTCTGCCATTTATAAAGTAGATTTTTAAAACCGGCGCCAGCATGCGCCATTTTGCAAAAATATAGTTTCGGTTTTGAACTTACGTTCAAAACTGTCAACTTATTAACATTATGCTGTTACAATTTAAACTTAAGACAGTTGCTAACCCTGTCAATGTTCTTAAAAAATTCCGGGTCCTTTTCGTTGGTAAAGCAAACCATCATAATAGTACCGGTGTGGTTGCGTTGCAGCGTTATCAGCAAGGCATATTTATAGTGTTTTGTAGCAGGCAAGTCAAGCAGGTTAAGCAGATATGACTTACCCGCATCAGCGTTGTAACGGTCAAGCACATTTTGCGGCATGTTGCGCACAAAATAATTTCTGTCGCCGGTAAAAGCTGTAGCATGGGCTTTACCCATGTCAAGGTATAACGAGTCGGGGTTTGCCAGCTGGCGGCCATCATCATTCTGCGCCCGTTCATAACTGGCCCAGTTTTCCTTTTGTGACTTTACCTGGAACCAAACCTCAAAATCCCTGCCCGGCATTTCCATGGCATAGTCAAAAGAAAAGTCCTCATTATTAACCGCCGGGATCTCTTTGAAGTTTTTTGGGAAAGTAAAGCTGACGCTCGCCTGGGCCAAAAGCTGCAAAAACTCCTTATACTGTGCGCTTATTGGGGCTTTGGCACGTGCAGGAACAGGTTTCTTTTTTACCCTGGTTAATAAATGCGGATATTTTACCTGTGCTCCACCACTGATCACAACAAACAAAAGCACAAGCAGTAATAAGGTTCGCTTAGTTTGTTTCACAATAGCTTTCATTTTCAGGAAAAATACGATGTGCTTTAAGGTAATTTTATAAAAGTATAAATACAATTTAAAACTAATAAAAATTTGAAGAAAATGAACAAAACGCTTGTGTCTTTATACTGCCGGTTTGCGTACTATAAAAACTTGTTATTGGTTGTTCAAATATTTTTTTACAAATATCATCAATAAAAATCATTTGTAACAGGCATTATCAGCGCCAGTTTATACCTTTATCTTCAATACAAATGGTTTCCCATATTTAGCGGGAAGCCCTTTATTGCTAAAGTGCAAAAATATGAAATACGAAGATATTCCGCTTATAAATAATGAGGCCCGGCACAACTTTGAGCTTACTGTTGATGGCGCGCGTTCATTTGTTGATTATAAACAAAGGGGCAATAAGGTATATTTGATACATACCGAAGTACCTGAAGAGCTGGAGGGAAAGGGCGTTGCAGCTGCTTTGGTCGAAAAAACATTTATCTACCTGGAACAGCATGACCTGAAAATAATTCCGCTTTGTACATATGTACTCACCTTTTTGAAGCGCCACCCCGAGTGGAACAGGCTGAGGGCTTACCCCATTGATGCTTAATTATTGGGATTGGTGAATTAGCGACGGGCTGATTTTATACTGGATAATTTAGCGGTTAAAAACTTTAAATCTGTATTTGCTCATTTCAATTAATAGGGCGATGTGCTTACGGCTGTCCACCCGCCATCAACTATGATATTTTGCCCGGTAATGTGGTTGGCCTGGGGCGATACTAAAAACAATACAGCATTGGCTACATCCTGTACTGTTGCGGGGCGGCCCATGGGTGTAATGCGCGACCAGGTGTCCTGATAACCGGCGTCCTCCATGGTGCGCTCGGTAAGTGTTGCGCCCGGAGCTACCGAATTTACGGTGATCTGGTAAGGCGACAACTCAACCACCAGGCTTTTGGCCAGCATCTCGAGCCCCGCTTTGGTCATGCCATAAGCCGCGAGGTGTTTATGTGCCTGGTGCCCTGTTACCGACGACATGAACAGTATACTGCCGCCGCTTTTTTGCTGTATAATTTGCCTGGACGCACGCTGGGCCAAAAAGAAGCTGCCTTGCAGGTTAAGGTTTAAAACACTTTGAAATGATTCGGCGGGATAATCTAAAAAATCGCCAAACAGGGTAATGCCCGCGTTGGCAATGGCAATAGTGAGTTTGCCAAACTGCCGTACAGCCACATCAACCATTTGCTGTATAAAATCAAGATCGGCAGCATTACCGGCCAGGGGATAACAATTACAGCCAAGAGCATTAATTTTATCCGATGCCTGTGCGGTTAGTTCTTCGCTCAAATCATTCAGTAAAACACAGGCCCCGGCAAGGCTTAGCTGTTTGGCTATTTCAAAACCAATTCCCTGCCCTGCTCCGGTTACAATAGCTACCTGATCTTTAAAATTATTAGCTGTCATATTTTCAAATTGATCTGTTTATCAGACTTATGAAGATTATTTCGTAAATCTTAATTCATATACATTTTAAATCTTAATTCATATTCATTTAATACCGTCCGGCAAAGCTCAGATGGCGACGACTCATTTTAGCTATGCAATTCAACGCTATGTTAATGGGAATCCCGCACAACCTCGCTCCCCGACCCGCCTTTCAAAAAGTCGAAATCAGCGCCCAAATGCGCCTGCTCCACATGGGTTTGGTATAAATGCACATAACCACGTTTGGCTATGTTGGTATTTAACACCAGGCTTTTCTTTCTGGCCGCAATTTCTTCATCGCTTAATTCAATATGCAGGGTGCCGGCGTATACATCAAGGCTTATAATATCGCCGTCCTGTACAATAGCCAGGGTGCCGCCAACAGCGGCCTCGGGCGATACATGCAGTACAACGGTGCCAAAGCCGGTACCGCTCATGCGCCCGTCAGATATACGCACCATGTCACGCACACCTTTGTCAAGCAGTTTTTTGGGAATGGCCATATTACCTACTTCGGGCATACCAGGGTAGCCTTTGGGGCCAACGTTTTTGAGTACCAATACATTGGTTTCATCAACCTCAAGGCTGGGGTCGTTAATTTTATTTTTATAGTCTTCAATATCCTCAAATACAACAGCGCGTCCGGTATGTATCATCAGTTCCGTGCTTGCCGCGGATGGCTTAAGTACCGCGCCGTTCTCGCACAAATTACCTTTTAACACCACAATACCTGCCACCTCGTTAAATGGTTTTTTCCAGGTGGCTATCATTTCGCGGTTAAAGCACTCACTGTGCTCATAATTATGTTTTATGGGTTTCCCACTTACCGTAATAGTATCGCCGTGAAGCACTTCGTGCAATTCTTTCATTAAAGCGGGCAAGCCGCCGGCGTAGTAAAAGTCTTCCATAAAATATTTACCTGATGGCTGCAAATTGGCCAGCAGCGGAATCCGTTTATGCGCAGTATTAAAATCGTCCATGTCCAGCTCCACTCCAACGCGGGCAGCAATGGCCAGCAAATGAATGATAAAATTGGTTGAGCCTCCAATGGCCGCATTCACACAAATAGCGTTTTCAAAAGCCTGCCGGGTAAGTACGTCCGACGGTTTAAGATCCTCACGTACCATATCAACAATGCGGTTGCCCGACAAGTGGGCCAGCACTTTACGGCGTGAATCGGCAGCCGGGATGGCCGCGTTTTCAGCAAGTGACAATCCCAGCGATTCCACCATACAAGCCATGGTTGATGCCGTACCCATTACCGCGCAATGCCCCCGGCTGCGGGCCATACATGCTTCGGCAGTATACAAGTCCTCATCGCTCATAAAACCAGCCCGGTGATCTTCAGAAAAACGCCATATATCAGACGTTCCAATGTCGTGACCACGGTATTTACCAGTAAGCATGGCGCCACCCGAAACTACAATGGCGGGGATATCAACACTGCAGGCGCCCATAATAAGGGCTGGCGTGGTTTTATCGCAGCCGCAAAGCAGTACAACGCCATCAAGCGGGTTGGCGCGTATAGATTCCTCCACATCCATGCTCACCAGGTTACGGTACAACATGGCTGTAGGCTTTATCAATGTTTCGCCTAATGACATTACAGGAAACTCTACCGGATAGCCCCCCGCCTCGTAAATCCCATTTTTTACTGATTCGGCCAGTTCCCTGAAATGAGCGTTGCAAGGTGTAAGCTCCGACCAGGTATTGCAGATGCCGATAACCGGCTTGCCCTGCAGCTGATGCGCAGGGATTCCCTGGTTTTTCATCCATGCACGGTATATAAAACCATCTTTACCGGTTTTACCAAACCATTGCCTGCTCCTTAGCGGTTTATTGTCCATAGTAATAATTGGTATTTGGGGGTTTAATAAGCAAATATATATTTCTGTAAATCGTTTTAGGTATGAATTGATGATAAAAGTGAGAGTTATCTCCGCTTCGCAGCGGAGATGGGATGGCTCAACAAACAGCATTATCCCTATTTTATATCCCTTTTTGTTCTATATTGCATTTCAATAAATATACATTAATGAAATACCTCCTTTCCATCCTGTTGATGACAAGCCTGAGCTGTTTTGGACAAGATTATAAGACACTGATAGCGGAGCATCGCAAAGGTTATATGGAAGACTTTCTGAAAGATGAACGCTCTCCGCTTAAAAAAAATGATCTGCAACTTTTACGCTTTTACGATGCCGACAGCAGTTATAGGGTTACAGCCAAAGCAGAGATACTGATAAATGCCCAGGCTTTTATTATGCCGGTATTTAGCGGCACAGCCCGCGAATATGTTCCTTATGCCTTGCTTAAATTTATGCTTAAGGGTAAACCCATGCAACTTACCGTGTATAAGAGCATTGCACTATCTCAAAACCCGCAGTATAGCGATTACCTGTTCCTGCCGTTTATGGATGATACCAACGGTACCGCGACTTATGGAGGCGGCCGGTATATTGACCTGCGCACCGGCGATTTTAAAGATGGCAGCGTGGTGATTGATTTTAATAAGGCTTATAATCCGTATTGTGCTTATAGTGGCGGGTACTCCTGCCCAAAACCGCCTGATGGTAACCGGCTGGCCGTTGCTATTGAAGCCGGAGAAAAACTATTTGCAGGAGAAAAGAAGCATTAATTGCCTATAATCTGCGCGAACTTTTTTGATCATACCATTTTTCCTGAACATATACTCCAATAGCATAGGGTCAGAAACGGGCGCCAACGAGTGCTCCTGAATTTATATGCTTTGAAAAAAATTCTTTTCAATTTAAAAAAAGTAACCTATATTCACATTTTCAAAGCAAGTGTTATTCTTACACTAGTTATAAACCCATAATACTAATATTCAATATGATCAAAACCCTACCCCACCTCAATGCAAAAATAAAACAATCGATTGCGTTGTTATTTTTGATAATAAGTTGCCTGGCAGTTTTGCCTGTAAATGCAACCATTAAATCATTTAAAAAGGCGGCAGATGGTGTTACCTTTTCTTTAGATAAAGGCCTGCTGAAAGTACTGGTTCGCCGGGCTGATATTATTGAGGTAAAGTACACCATATTTAATGCTTTTGAAACCAAACCATCGTTGGTGGTTAACAATAGCTGGAAAACTCCTTCCGCTTACCAGGTTACCGAAAATAAAAAAGAGGTTATAATTACCACCTCCAAATTAAAGGTACAAGTGAACAAGGCCACCAACGCTATTACCTACACCGACCTGAAAGGCAATGTCATTACCGCCGAAGACGACGAAAATAAAACCATTACACCGGCAACCATTGCGGGCATCAGCACTTATAATGTAAGCACCCAATTTGTTTCGCCCAAAACCGAGGGCTTGTTTGGCCTGGGCTGCCACCCGCTTGATTCTTTGTCTATCAATTATAAAGGCCGCAACCAGGAACTGCTGATCAAATACCTTACCGGCGCTATTCCTGTGCTGCTGTCAACTAAAGGCTATGGCTTATTGTGGGATAATTACTCGGCCTCCAACTTCTACGGTGCCGAAGCCGATAACACTAAGTTCAAATATGTGTCTGAAAGCGGTAAACAGGTTGATTACCTATTTTTCTACGGCCCTAATTTTGATCATATTATTGATCTGTACCGTACAGCTACCGGTCGCGCGCCAATGTTTGGCAAATGGGCCTTTGGTTTATTCCAGTCACAGGACAGGTACATGAGCGAGGAGGAGATCATCGGTGTTAAAGATAATTACCGCAATAATCATATACCGGTTGACGTAATTGTGCAGGACTGGTACTACTGGGATCCATTGCCTATCGGCTCGCATGTAATGAAACCTGAACGTTATCCTCACCCAAAACAACTGGTTGACGAACTGCATAAAGCCAACATTCATGCCATGATCTCTATTTGGCCGGTATTTGGCAAAGGCACCCCGAATTATGACGCGCTGCAAAAAATGGGCGGCTTAACTGATATTACCTGGGACAACGTGGTTACCCATACTTTTGATACCTACTATGATGCCCATAACCCCAAAGCCCGCGAGCTTTACTGGGACCAGGCCCGCGACAGCCTCATTAAACGTTATGGCTGGGACGCCTGGTGGATAGATCAGTGCGAACCTGATAACGGCGCGCTGCAGGATGCACGCCGTCAAAGCAATTTCAGCATAGGTAAGGGAATCGACTATTTTAATACTTACTCTTTACAGCATACCAAAGGGGTTTATGAAGGCTGGCGCAGGGATATTCCGGGCAAACGTGCTTTCTTTTTGGTAAGGCAATCATTTGCCGGCGAGCAGCGCAATGCATCAACGCTATGGTCGGGTGATATTGAGTGTACTTTTAAGGATTTCAAGAACCAGGTACCGCAGGGCATAAATGCCTGCGCATCGGGCCTCCCTTACTGGACATCAGACATCGGTGGTTATCACTTCCATTGGAAAGCTGCCGATTGGTCGCAGCCTGATAAGCGAGAGCTATTTACCCGTTGGTTTCAGTTTGGCGCGTTTTGCCCAATCTTCCGTATCCATGGTAAAGGTGAGCGTGCCCTGTTCAGCAAAAACTGGGATGACAACACCAAGGCCATCCTGCTGAACTTTGATAAGCTGCGTTATCGCCTGCTGCCTTATATTTATTCGCTGGCCGGCAGGGTTACTACTGATAACTATACCATTATGCGTTCGCTGGCATTTGATTTCAGGAACGACCCTAAGGTTTATGGCATACCTGATCAATATATGTTTGGGCCGGCATTTATGGTAAACCCGGTTACTGAACAACTGTATACCTCGGCCGATGCCGATAAAAAGGCCAAAGCGCGCCAGGTGTACCTGCCTGCAGCCAGCAAATGGTACGACTTTTGGACCGGCGAAGTACTTGATGGCGGACAAAGCATCAGCGCTGCCGCGCCTATTGAAATTTTACCACTTTACGTAAAGGCCGGCTCTATTATACCAATGGGCCCGCACATGGAATACGCAACCGAAAAACCGGCTGATAATATCGAACTGCGTATTTACCCGGGCGCCGACGGTTCATTCCAGTTCTATGAAGATGAGAATGATAATTACAACTACGAAAAAGGGCAATATGCAACCTTTAAACTTACCTGGAACGATAAAACACGTAAGCTGAGTATATCAGACACTAAAGGAAAATTCCCGGGCATGCTTAAAAACCATACGTTTAATATCGTAATGGTTAAAGGTGCGCACGGTGCAAATATGGAAACCACAGCCCAAGCCGATAAGGTAGTTAAATATGCAGGGAAGGCGCTGGTAGTTAGTTTGTAATAAGTACCAACAGGCGCGTTAACGCGTTTTTTTCTAAAAAAATAATTTAAGGGATACAAATATTGTATCCTTTAAATTTAAATGATAATTACTAACTTTCCACACCCAAGTAAATCGTTTTAACAAAACCAATTACAAAGCATTAATTTTGAATTTTATCTATCCTTTATCGCCGGGAAAAATATTAATGCTGCTGGCTTTGTCCTTACTCTGTTTTAAGGCAAACGCTCAAAAAAAGAATGCCGGTTATCAATACCATATCCGTAAAAGCGCCGCCCCTATCACCATAGACGGCATAATGGATGATGCCTGGCAAAAGGCCGACTCCACCAGTAGTTTTTTCATGGTGTTGCCAATGGATACAAGCCGCGCCACTGTACAAACACAAGTGCGCATGACCTATGACAACAACAACCTGTACCTGCTTGCCATATGTTATACCCAGGGCGCGGAACAATACATGGTTGAATCACTTAAACGCGACTTCAGCTTTGTTAAAAATGATAACTTCCTTGTATTTATTGACCCCTTTGATGCCCGGACGGATGGTTTCAGTTTTGGGGCCAATGCAGCGGGCGCCCAATGGGACGGCACCATGTATGAAGGCGGTAAGGTTGACCTGAGCTGGGACAACAAATGGACATCGGCGGTAAAAAACTATCCGGACAAATGGATATTTGAGGCGGCTATCCCTTTTAAAAGCATCAGGTACAAAAAAGGAGTTGGCGTGTGGGGTATTAATTTTAGCCGCAACGATCTTAAAACCACCGAAAAATCAAGCTGGGCTCCTGTACCACGTCAGTTCCCTACAGCTTCCTTAGCCTATACCGGCTCGCTGGTGTGGGACGAACTGCCCCCCGATGCAGGCACCAATATCTCCATAATCCCTTATGCGCTGGCTGGTGTTTCTAAAGACTATCAAGCCAAAACAGGTACGGCCTGGCGCAAGGACGTAGGCGGCGATGTTAAAATTGGCCTTACCTCGTCGCTCAATCTTGACCTTACCGTAAACCCCGATTTTTCGCAGGTTGATGTAGACCAGCAGGTAGTTAACCTGAATCGTTACGAACTCTTTTTCCCGGAGAAACGCCAGTTCTTTTTAGAAAACGGCGATTTGTTTGCCAACTTTGGTTATGCAGATATCCGGCCATTCTTTTCGCGCCGCATCGGGCTTAACGCGCCTATACGTTTTGGCACCAGGCTCACTGGTAAAATTGATAAGGACTGGCGTGTAGGCGTTATGGATATACAAACCGGCGCTTCAGACGTAGTGGCTGCCCCGGCGCAAAACTATGGGGTAATTACATTGCAACGGCGGGTGCTTGCGCGTTCAAATATCGGCTTTATGTTTATCAATAAAGATGCTACTGGCTCTGCTGCACCGGGTAATGCTTATAACCGCAATATAGGCATGGAGTTTAACCTGGCATCATCAAATAATTTACTTACGGGTAAAATGCTGGGCATAAAATCATTTACACCCGGCTTAAGGGGGCATGACCTGGTAGTGGCCGGTCACCTGCAATACCTGAGTAAATACTGGACCGCTTATTTACAGGACCAGTATGTAGGTAAAAATTATACCGCGGGCGTTGGCTATGTGCCACGAACAGGGTACAATAAGATCAGTCCGCTGTTGCTGCGCAACTTTTTCCCTAAGTCAGGCAACATATTAAGTCATGGCATACAGCTCATGTCCAATTATTATTTCGACGAGAATTTTAAGCGCACCGATAATGAAAGCACACTGGCTTATCTTGTCACGTTGCGCAACCGCAGCACGTTTACCCTATCGGCTGTTGATACTTATATAAAGCTGCTGGTTCCTTTTGATCCTACCAACACAGGTAAAATACCTTTGCCCATAGGTACAAGAAATCACTGGAATACCGTTGACGCCCAGTTTGTATCAAAGCCGCAAGCCTTGTTTACCTACCTTGCCGAAGCGGCTTACGGCGGGTATTACCAAAACGGCAATAAAACAAGCATAATAGGGCAGCTGGGATATCGCTTTCAGCCCTATGTAAACATTGCCATCAACAGCTCCTACAATGATCTGCACCTGCCGCAGCCTTATGGCAATACCAGTTTCTGGCTTATTGGGCCGCGCACCGATGTTACTGTAAGCAATAAGCTGTATTTTACCACCTACATTCAATACAACGGACAAATCAGGAACATCAATACCAATATCCGTATGCAATGGCGCTATAAACCCGCGTCGGACTTTTTTATTGTTTATGGCGATAATTCAACTCCGTCACCCTTTATGGTTAAAAACCGCCAGTTAGTTGTTAAATGGACGTACTGGTGTAACCTTTAGTGCCGGGGTGCCGCTTAGTAATTTATTTAAGCCGCTATCTCTTCTTTTCCAAGGAAGACTGCGATTGTCTGCACCTTAATTTGTTACTTAAACCCACATGGTTTTACAAGTCAAAACATATACTTTTGGCTTTCTGCCGATCAATCTATGTTAAAAACTTATACTACAATATTTTTCATTTTTGCTGCCGCGATAAACGCCTCCGCCCAAACCAAAAGGTCATCTGCAAAAAGGGATACAGTTACTCATCTGCAAACGGTTACCGTTAAAGGTTATTTGAGCGAGCAACCCGTGATCAGCGTGCCGGCATCGGTAAGTGTGTTGGGTGCGGCACAGCTAAAGCTACAGCCCGATAATTCTTTTGTAAGCGCGCTCAATACGGTTCCTGGCATCAGGGCCGAGGAACGTTCGCCGGGGAGTTACAGGTTATCCATCAGGGGTAGTTTACTGCGCTCACCTTTTGGCGTGCGCGATGTTAAGGTTTATTTTGATGAGATCCCGCTTACTGATGCCGGGGGCAATACCTATTTAAACGCTATTGATATTGCCGCTGTACCCGGCATTGAAATTTTAAAAGGACCCGATGGCAGCTTGTTCGGCGCCAACTCAGGCGGCGTTGTTTTGTTGAGCCCCATCAACAGGTATGCTGATAGCAGCTACCGGTCAGTGGGCATTAACACCGGTTCATATGGCCTTTTTCATGAAAAGGCAAACATACAACAGCAGTTCGGCAAAAACCTGCTGAGCATCAATCAAAGTTACCAGGCTTACCAGGGCTACCGCCAAAACAGCAACATGAGCCGCAATTACATACAACTGGCCGATAAATGGAACTATAGCGGTAAAAACCAACTGCGTTTCCTGGGCCTGTATTCTGACCTGGCCTATGAAACACCGGGCGGTTTAAACCTGGCGCAGTTTACAGCCAATCCGCGCCAGGCCAGGCAACCTACTGCAGTAGTACCCGGGGCCATTCAGCAGCATATTGGTATTACTACCAGCATGTATTTAGGCGGCCTGGTTAATGAGTATCATTTCAATGATCGGATCCGTAATGTACTGGCTGTTTTTGGCAACCATGTTGATTTCGCCAATCCGTTCATCACTAATTTTGAGCAGCGTAGCGAAAACACCTACGGCTTCCGTACCTATTTTGAACTGGCCGGACTACCTCATGAAAACATCAATTGGAAAATCAATCTGGGGATGGAGTGGCAGCAAACCAACTCACGTATCAGCAATTATGGCAATAACAGGGGGGTAAAGGATACCACCCAAACCAGCGATGACATACACAGCAACCAGCATTCTATATTTGCCCGCTACTCGGCCGATATGTTTAAACGCCTGCACCTGGAAGCTGCCCTGAGCCTTAACTGGTACGGATACGATTTTAAGAACATTTACCCGCTTAACCAAACCGGGTTTACCAACCGGAATTTTGATCCCCAGCTTATGCCCAGATTAGCCCTAAGTTACCAGGTTACCAATGATTTTATATGGCGGGCATCAGTAAGCCGTGGCTACTCTACACCAACCACCGCCGAAGTAAGGCCTACCGATAATATTGTGAACACGGCTTTACAGGCGCAATACGGTTGGAACTATGAAACCGGCTTTCGCCTGCGTAACCAGGACGAAACCATGTTTCTGGATGCCTCGGTATTTTACTACCGCATTAGCAATGCCATTGTGCGCCGCCTTAACGCTAATGAAACTGAACATTACATTAACGCCGGCGGAACCAATCAGCCCGGCTTTGAACTGTCATTTACCGACTGGCTCATCCACCCGAACCACACACATTTTGTACGCGGACTGCAGTTCAATGAATCATATACCTATAGCAAATTCACGTTTAGGGATTACGCGGACGCTACTACCAGCTATGCCGGCAATAATCTTACAGGAGTTCCGCGGCAGGTATTTGTAACCAGTTTGCAGATAAGGTTTCCGCAATATATTTCGTTATTTGGCCAACATAACTACACCGCGAAAATACCACTGAATGATGGCAATACGGTATATGCGGCACATTATAACCTGCTGCAAGCCAAAGCAAGCTGGCAGCCGGTCATCGGTCGCAAAACGCGCCTTGAATTTTATGCCGGCGCCGATAATATCCTGAACGAAAAATACAGCCTCGGCAATGACCTTAACGCGGTTGGCAATCGCTATTATAACGCGTCGCCATTGAGGAATTATACTGTAGGCATGGGAGTTGTGTTTTAAGCGGGCGCTATTGAAACGTGTTAAAAAACAATGCCGGACCAAAACCACCCTGTCATTTCAACGAACATGGGGTTGCAATGAGCGCTGAGTGAGGAGAAATCTTATACACCGGGCATACTCACTTGAGGGTCGCTCAGAAATACGGATAGCACCAGGCGTACAAGATTTCTCCTTGCCCCCGCTGCACAGGTCCGACAGAGGCTCGTTCGAAATGACAAGGTGGGTTATTGATGGGTTATTGAAACGTGTTAAAAAAAGAATACCAAGCGCCTCCCCATGTCATTTCGACGAACATGGGGTTGCAATGAGCGCGGAGTGAGGAGAAATCTTATACACCGGGCATACTCACTTCAAGGTCAGCCGGAATATGGATAGCACGAGGCATACAAGATTTCTCCTCGCCCCCACTGCACAGACCCGACCGAGGCCCGTTCGAAATGACAAGGTGGGTTATTGATGGGTTATTGAAACGTGTTAAAAAAAACAATGCCCCGGACCAAAACCGTAATGTCATTTCGACGAACGTGGGGTTGGAAAGAGCGAGGAGTGAGGAGAAATCTTATACGTCACGAATACTCACTTCAAGGTCACCCGGCCTAAAATACGGATAGCGCCTGGCGTACAAGATTTCTCCTCACCCCCAACTGCACAGGCCCGACCGAGGCTCGTTCGAAATGACAAGGTGGGTTTATCGGGAGACGCGGGTGATGCGTCCCTAACCAAAAAATTGCCCCGCGCTAATTCACTACTTCCGTCTCCCCTCTCCATTCACTACTCACCATTCACCACTCACTATTCGCCCCCATTGCTCCCGCCTTCGGCTATGTTTCCGCCGCGGCCTTTGGTATCAAAAGCACGGAATTTGATGAGACCTCCATTGTAGTTAACCGGTCCGGTATAAACCTTGCTTTTATCATCGGGATCCTTGCCATTGGTGGTATAACGAATAGTTAAACCGGGAAATTCAATATTGCTCAGGTATTTGCCATCCTGCAGACTAATGCCTGGCTTAGGGATACGATAGTTATAGCCACCTTCATAATAACTTAAACGCGGCAGCTCGCGTTTGCCCAACACATTCAGGAAACCCGACCACGCCTGCTGGTATTCCTGCTGTGCCTTAACAGGATCGGTTTCGGTGGCCCATTGCGGATCAGCGGCCCAGGCACGTTCGGCCAAAGCCAGTAAACGCGGAAATATCATGTAATCCATACGCTCGGTACTTTTTACGGTTTCGGCCCAAAGCGCGCCCTGTAAACCTACAATATTGCTTTTGCCATAATCGGTAAGGCGCTGCTTGCCTATAAATAACGAGCGGTTAATGAGCTTACCGTTTTTATCCACGTCGGCATTTTTAAAGTAGTCAAAAGGAATAAACGAGTAAAATTTGTCAATACCTAAAAATGCGCCCCAGTAATAGCCCGGCTCATCAAATGACTTATAGTTGGCCATATCAAAATACAAATTGGTAACACAGGTAAGTACTACCTTGTAACCGGCATTTGCCAAACGGTAAGCCAGGTCTTCCTGCCCATCGCCCAACACATTATTCCATACATCGGCCTGTAAGTGCTCTTTTGTAAAATCGGGATTTGGCACATAGGCAGGCTTACCGTCAAGCATTGTTTTGCGCAGGGCCATTTCTTCCCAGCCCGAAAGACGCAGGTCTTTGGCTTTTAATATATCATTTACCCGGCCGTAAAAATAATACCACAGGTCATTGGTGCCCTGTATTTCGGGATGACCGGCCTTTAATGCTAAATACGCGGGCGATTTTTCCCAAACGTGCGGGGGTACCTCATCACCACCAAAATGAATGGTTTGCAGTGGCGCGCCCGCCTCTTTGTAAATAGCGGCAACATCGTTTACTACGGTTTCCACAAAATTGTAGGTTGATGGCAGCGATACATCGATCACGTTATCATTCCAATACTGCACCGAACGATACTCAGATTTATCATTCAGATCGCGCAGCAAATATTTTTCGGCTTCGGCTTTTTTGCCTTCGGCTATCAGTCGGTCATAGCGGGCGTCCATTGCTTTAATAGCGGCGCGCGCATGTCCGGGTGTCTCAATTTCGGGAATTACGGTGATATGGCGTTCAGCGGCAAATTTCAAAATCTCAATATAATCAGCGCGGTTATAAAACCCTGTACCTACAGTATTATTTACATCAGGGCCCGATCCGTGCGAAGCGGGTAAAAAGTGCTTACTATCCAGCGTATGGCCGCGTTTTGCGCCAACGGTAGTTAGCTCGGGCAGTGAGGGCAGTTCCAAACGCCAGCCTTCATCATCGGTTAAATGCAGATGCAGGGCGTTCAGCTTGTATAAGCTCATGGCTTCCAGTAGTTTGAGCACCTGTTTTTTGGGCTGAAAGTTACGGGCAACATCCAGCATCACGGCACGGTAGCCAAAACGGGGCTCGTCCTTTACATCTACACCGGCTAATTGAACCGATTTATGCTTTTCGGCAAACGCGGTGGCCGGTATCAGTGATTTTAAGGACTGTATGCCATAAAATGCCCCCGCGCTGTTTGATGCATTGATAGTAACGCCCTGCGGAGTTACTTTTAACTCATAAGCTTCGGGGTTAAGGCCGGATACTTTGGTTAAATTGATAACCGCACCGCCAGCTTTGCGTGTGTTTGTAACGGGGCTAACAAGCAGCTGATTTAAAATTGCTTTCAGTTGGCCGGCTTCGTTTTCAAAATCCTTATCAGCAACAATACTTATCTTGTTATCAAGGGTAAACTTACCATTAGTTTCCTGGTAGCTTGCCGGCGTTGGGAAAACTTTGGGCAGCTCGCCGGCAGGAATATCGGTTATCGCCTTATTTCTGTCGAAAACAATTTCGGGAGTTACAAGCCCCTGGTAAGTAGGTTTAAATGATTCAATATTAAATGATGTTATGCTATATCCTTTGCCGGGGTCGGCATCCCAAACCATGTATATACCCTCGGGGGCGTCGGTAACATTTACAACGGGGTCGTCATTAATATATTCAATACGAACAGACGCGCCTGGTTTTAATTCTTTAAAGCCATCGGTTGGGGTAATGCTGTATAAGTCGCCGTTCACCTGGTTTATCTTAGCGTTGCCGCTTACCGCGTTCTCGGTAAAGCCCCGGCCGGAATTAAAATAGAATTTCCATCCGATGGCCGGCAATATATCATGCCCGGCGTTGGTGATCACCAGTGCGGTTAGCGCCCGGTTTTTATTTTGGTAATTATTATCAACCACCTGCCAGCTCATGCGCAGATCGGCAGCTTTAAACTTTATTTCATCAGTAACAGTAAAAGCGGTACTCATAAAAAATGCCGCGATCAGCATCGTTGTAAAAATTGTGCGCATAGTTTAACAGGGTTAATAATGATTGAATGGTAAATATAAACAACTTTTCATTCTTTAAAATGAAAGGAGTACTTTTTAAAAAAATTTAATAAGAATTATTTTTAAACGCTGGACCATTTGTAACAGCGCCGGCCGGCAACACGGAACCCGGATATAAACGCTGTTAAAAGCCGACTTTCTTAAAACCGTAGTTTTTTTGTTAAAAAGATCACAAATGATGCGGAATTGATAAGCAAACCATCATTTTTTAGCCACTTTTGTAGTGGTTTTTACCTTGCTAACGACACGATGTTAATCTGCATGCCCGTAAAAGAATCTCCTAATGGTGGCATGATCTTGCCGGTGTTCATCATTCAAAATTGAACACCGAAATTACTACATGCCAAACCTGATCCAGCCCTCACCCTCATAACCAAACGCGAATTGTTTGGGGCGTATGATCTCGGCCAATATCTCAATAGAATCAACAATACGCGGCCCGGGGCGGTTAAAATACTGGTTACCGTCAGCAATAAAAAGCTGATTGTTTTTCACGGCCTGCATGTCGGCAAAACCGGGCAGCTGCATCAACGTATCAATCTCTTTTAGAGTGCGTTCTATCGAAAACCCGCAGGGCATTACCATAATAAATTCCGGGTTTTGCGCACGGATATCACCCCATTGCACATAGGGAGAGTGTTTGCCATCCTGAGCCAGTACAGGTGTACCGCCGGCAATGCTTACCAGGCCCGGAACCCAGTTACCCGATACCATCATAGGGTCAAGCCATTCTATGCAAGCAACCGTAGGGCGGCTTTCGCTAAACTTTAATTTGTGCTTAACAATGTCAACCCGCTCGATCAGCCGTTCCAGCAGATCTGCGCCTGTTTCGGGCACATTAAGAATCCTTGCTATGGTAGTGATATCTGCAAAAATGTCATCAAGACTATTGGGTTTCAAGGAAATTATACGCGCTTTTTTATCCAGGTAATCATCCAGCGCAAGTTCTACATCCGCAAGGGAAACAGCACAAACCTCGCACTGATCCTGTGTTATCACTACGTCGGGGGCCAATTCTTTTATCTGTTCGCGCTTCACCGTGTATACCGACAAGGCATCGGCAAGAATCTCTTTTACTTTACCGTCAATCTCTGCACTGCTTAAATTATCAGGGAAATTAGCTGCTGTACATACGGGTAATTGCTTCACCGATTCAGGGTAATCACACCCATGCGAACGGCCTACAAGGTTAGCCTCAAGGCCCAGGGCACAAACTATTTCGGTGGCAGATGGCAGCAGGGAAACTATTTTATCAGTTGACATGTTACAGATGTGCAGATTTCAGACGTGCAAATATGCAGATTTTTGTCTGAACCGGAATTAAGCAGATCAAAGGATTGCTTTGACCTGATCTTGAAAATAGCCGGATCATTTTAAACATCTGCATATTTGCACATTTGAAATATGAGTAATTTGAACCTATCTTTGCGGCAATGATATTCCTAACCTTTTTTATAGGTCTAATAGCCAATTTTATTGGTTACATACCGCCTGGAAACATAAATCTTACACTCATACAGATCACTATAAACCGCGGCATAAAAGAGGCGCTGCGCTTTATTATAGCTTTTTCAAGCGTAGAGTTTTTTTTCACATACTTTATCATGCACGCGGCCAGGTGGCTTTCGGGCGAACTGCGGCTTGCAGTTATAATAGACTGGATAATGGTTATATTGTTTGGCGTTTTAGGTACCATAACCTGGATACACCGCAACAAACCACCAGAAACCCATTATTCTGAACATGCCAGTATCAAATACGGCATATTACTTGGCTTTTTAAACCCCATGCAGGTACCTTTCTGGATGGTAACAGGTACTTACCTGATCACGCATGAGTGGATTCTTGACGGAAAAATAGCCTTAGTTATATTTAGCATAGGATCGGCAGCGGGGGCCTTTCTGTGCCTGTTCCTTTATGCCAAATTTGCTAAGTATATACAGGAAAAGTTTGCCCTGAGCACGCGATTCATTAATACCGGTATAGCTATCCTGTTTTTCGCATTTGCAGCTTATCATGTGGTGAAACAGATTTATTTGTCGTTTTTTAAATAATTGATCTCCTCATAAAAATTTGCCCTTTAAGGAAGATTTAGCGGGCTTTTATTATTTTTAACACCATGCATCACCCTGAAGAAAACCCCTGGAAAATAACGTCTGAAAAAACTATTTATAATAACCCCTGGATAAACGTAACCGAGTACCAGGTGATAAATCCATCGGGCAACCCGGGTATTTATGGCAAAGTACATTTCAAGAACCTGGCCATTGGTGTAATACCGCTTGATGAAGAACTGAACACTTACCTTGTAGGGCAATACCGGTTTGCTTTGGACCAATATAGCTGGGAAATGCCGGAAGGCGGCTCTCCTGAGGGAACCGATCCGCTTGAATCTGCTAAACGAGAATTGCTGGAAGAAACCGGTCTTAAAGCAGACCAATGGGTTGAAATACAACGTATGCACCTGAGCAATTCGGTAAGTGACGAACTATGCATTATTTACCTTGCTCGGGACCTAACCCAATTTGAAGCCGAACCAGAGGATACCGAACAGCTGATAGTAAATAAGGTTCCCTTTGCCGAGGTGTACCGTATGGTTTGCAGCGGCGAAATCACCGACTCGGTAACCGTAGCTGCAGTGCTTAAAGTACAATTGCTTTTGTTAGAAAACCGTTTATAAAAACCAATACGTTTATTTAAAAAAAACTAAATTTGGTGGTCGATGAAAAAGTTTTTAGGCTACATTTTGTCCCCGCTTGCTATTGCAGCATTCTTTTTAGCGCTTCTTATTTTTCACCCTATCCAATGGGTATGCTTTCGCTTATTTGGTTATACCGCGCACAAAAGGGCTGTTGACCTTTTAAACCTATGCCTGCTTAGCTCTGTTTACCTATTGGGCAATACCGTTACTTTTATCAACAAACAAAATCTTCCGGCCGGCCGGCCCATTATTTTTTTGGCCAACCATCAGAGCTTATTTGATATACCGCCGCTTATATGGTACTTACGTCAATACCACGCTAAATTTATTTCAAAAGTTGAGCTTACCAAAGGTATTCCATCAATATCCTATAACTTAAAACATGGCGGTGGTGCCAATATCGATCGTAAGGACTCGCGCCAATCCATTACCGAAATTGTTAAGCTGGCCATCCGGATGAAAGAAAATAAATGGTCGGCGGTGATATTCCCCGAAGGCACAAGGTCAAAAAATGGCGAAGTAAAAAGCTTTCAGGTAGGCGGTATTGCAACCATATTGAAAAAATGCCCCGATGCCCTGCTGGTACCAATAGCTATAAAGGATTCCTGGAAATTGATACGTTATGGCCTGTATCCGCTAAATACGTTTACATCTATGACCTGGGAAGTGCTTAGCCCTATTGAACCAGGAAAGACCCCTGTTGAAGATCTTGTGCTGGATGCCGAAAACAAGATAAAAGCAGCTTTGGCTTAATATTTACGACCAAAAACCCTGCATCTTTATTTGCGCTGATGGATATCCCTGGTTCTTAAGCAGTTTACGCAACTGTGCTACCATAGTATTATTGCCGGCCAGATAAAAAACGGTATTCTCAAGGCTGTAATGCTGTTCAAGTACCCACTCCATTAAACTATGATGGCCAAATATGTCTTTACGGGCAACAGGCACCAGCGGCGACCAAAAGTATTCATGAAAAAGTTTACGGTGATGTTCATTACCTATTACAAGTCCGCCCGAGAAACGGGTATTAGGCAATACCATTTTTTGCAATGCCAGTAAATGTCCTATACTGCTTTCATCCCCCAGCGCAACAACTGCTGATGTTGCTACCGGTTTATGATGTGTTGAACCAATTTTAATATAGCTTACAGTGTCATTTTTTTTGAGCTGCTTTACCCATTGGCTGCCGGGGCCTTGATGTGCTGCATCAATATAAATAGTGCAGGTGCTGGTTTCGGCGTCCCAGCCCGATGGTGTGTAATCCCTGTAAGTAAAATCGTCTACCTTAAATTTAATATAGGGCACTTCGTTCCATAATGCTATATCAGCGTGGGGCAGGTGAAGGTCTACCTCAATAATGGTTGAAGGCTCCCAGTGTCTTACGTCGAGCACGTTGCAGGTTTGTAACCTGTGTTCAAACAGCTTGCCCGCTTTTCTTCTGATGAGTTTTTTAAGAGTGGATGTTTCCATGTGTATTTTATTTTATAATACAAATAAACATGGTATTAAAAGCTAAATCAATAACCAACTTGCGGTAATGATTGGACTATTTACGGTAATTAACCCTGAATAGTAAAGGCGTATTCCCTTCACTTTTTTTGAATATCCTTGAAAAATAGGTATGATCCATATAGCCCAGGTTGTGGGCAATTTCTTTTATGCTCATCTGGCTGTAAAACAACAGGCGTTTAGCTTCAAGCATCACTTCCTGCTGTATCCAATAACTTACCGATAAACCTGTCGCTTTTTTTAAAGCCTCATTCAAATAAGTTTCAGAAACGTTAAGCATTGAAGCGTAAGCCGACGGGCTTTTGATCTGCCGGATGTTTTCGGCCAGTAGTTTTTTAAACTGATGGGCTAATTGTACGGGTCTGGACATTGCAAACTGCAAACCGCCTGCCCCACTATAACAACTGGCGGCCATGCCCACAAATGATTGCAGCAGGGAGTGCACCACCGGCAGATAAAAAGGCCCGGGTTCATCTTCCAGATATTTTGCCTGCAACAAGCACAGCACATCGTTACATTGCTTTAATTGCACTTCACTTAGTAAAAAAGGTTGTTGTAATAATAATTGTGTTTCAAAAACATTTCTATAATCGGGCGCTATCAACATAGCGTCAATGGCAATGAACCAACCATGCGCAACTTCGCTGCGAATGCGATGATGTACCTGACCGGGTAAAATATAATACAATGAAGATCCCTGAAAAGACAATTCATGAAAATCGATCATTAATGATGCTGTTCCTTTTTCAACAACAAAAAAAATATAATGATCATCGCGATGGGCTCCAAGTGTGTCCTCCTCATCTAGCACCTCTCCGGCAACAAAGTGCCAGATCTCCAGGCCTGTGTTTACCCTCTCTTTTAACTGGTGTACGGGAATATCTTTCACTGAAACCAATTTAGCACTATTTATTAAGCGGTTTAACTGATTATAATAAAAAATGCGGAAAACATCAGGCCAATGCTGTTTGTGTCTGTTTCACAGCATGCTTTTTAACCTTTTTATTGCGCTTGCCCCACCATATCAAAAACCCGGTAATGGGTAACGATGCACAAGCTAAACTTGCAAAAAACGCAAGTATTTGTGTGGGCCAGCCATATATGCGCCCGGTATGGATATCCTTGTTTGAGTTTCGCCATTTAAGGGCCAGCGGCTTATTTTGTTGCTCAAGCTTATCAAACATTTTGCCTGTGCGGCTGTCAAAATAATAGTAACTCATGTTGCGCCAGCCGTCAATGTTTTTGCCATAAGTATAAACCATAATTACTTTATTTTTTTTATCGGGAAAGTTAATACCTATGGTTTTGTAGTTATCGCCTATCTGGTGCTGCATCGCTGTAAATACCACATCAACAGTGTTATTAGTAGTGGTATCAGCATTTGCTTTAGCAGGAGTTTTACGGGTTAATACAATTTTTCCCGGGGAACCTAATATTTTGAATATGCCATTTTCCCACCAACTGAATGACCACGCAAGGCCTGTGATAGCTATTATCATGGCAACGGGCAGAACATAAAAACCAAAGCTATTATGAATATCATAATTAACCCGTTTCCATTTGGCTTTCCACTTAATAGATATATTTTTTTTGAGTTGTTTGTAATTTTTAGGCAGCCACAAAATAAAACCGGTTATCAGCATAAGCAGAAAAAGCAAAACACATGTGCCAACTACCACACTGCCAACTGGTTTAACCAGCAAAAGTTGTCGATGTAGTTGCTCCACTACATTAAAAAACTCATACCGCGAATCAATAACACCTAATACCTTACCTGTGTATGGATCTATATAAACATCGTCATTATATTTAAACTGACTAAAGTAGCTTATACCAATATCCTTTAACTTATTGGTTTTTGAAGCGGTAAATACATAGCTGTGACCGGCCTGCTTTATTTTAATATTGCTGACAGGTTTTGTTTTGCCTAACGTTTTTTGTGCTACCGCCAGCAGCTCAGAAACCGGCCTTGCAGGGCCGGTTTTTGTAACGTTAACTAAATCATGATGAAAAAGATCAAATAATTCCTCATCAAATACCTGTATGCAACCGGTAACTGAAATAACCACTACCACGAGGCCGGTTACCAGGCCGATCCATAAATGCAGCCACCCTGCTATTGCTTTAAACCTTTTCAAACGGATATTAATTAATGGTATAATTTAATGTTAACAGATAATTAGAAGGGGCGCCAGGAAATAGCCTGATATAATCATAACCGCCCACCCAGTATTTTTTATTGGTAATGTTATTTGCATTAAACTGCAGTTGTACCTTGCCCACCTGGTAATATAAAGCTGCGTTCACCAATGTATAAGCAGGTATCCCCTGGGCGAGATTTATAGACAAATTACGTTTGCCTGCATAATTAGCGCCGGCTCCAAAACCTAAGCCATTAAAAAGGCCATTGGTTACGTTATAACGCGTCCAGATATTGGCCATGTTTTTGGGGGCGTTTGGCTTTTGCGCGCCAATTTCGGCAGGTACAAGGCTTTGTGTAATTTTCGCATCGTTGTAAGCATATGACGCCAAAACACTCCAGTTGGGCATAATGCGCCCGGTTATGTCAAATTCAATTCCTTTTGAGCGTTCTTTGCCTACCTGCCTGAGCAGGTCAGGCTGACCGGCAACATTTGCGTTATAAAGCGTATTATTTTGATCTATCTGATACACCGCGGTGCTTATAGTAAGCATATTATTTAACCAGCTGCTTTTTGCGCCAAACTCTATCATATTGCTGATTAACGGTTTAAAAGGTCCACCAGCGTTTGGATTTGATAGGGTTGACGCTGTTTGCGGGTTATATCCCTCAACGTAAGTACCATAAATATTAATGTTGGTAGTTGCAGTGTACACCAGGCCAAACCGGGGCAGCCAGGCGCTGGAATGTGTTTTAGCCTCTGTCGATTTTTTATAGTTGGCAAAATCGGTATAATACTCATAACGAACACCTAACAGCGCCTGAAACTTACCCAACTTTATCTGATCCTGAACGTAGCCGGCATTTAAATAATAATAGGTGGGATCAACAGCAACCTGTGCAAAAAAATCTTTACTGTCATCCTGCATACGCTGCGAATTTATAACATCATCAAGATTAAATGATGGTACATTAGGAACAGGATCACCATTTTTATCCAGCAGATAATTAGCTTTTTTGGCAGGATCATAACTGCTAATACTACCGCTATTGGCAGCGTTGCGGTAACCTGATGCTGTTAATTGAGATGCGCCAACCGGCAATTTTTCGCTGCCATAGTCATAACCGGCCACTATATTATGCTCCAGAGCGCCCGTAACCTCCCTGTAATTAAAATAACCGCTAAAATTGTCTACATAACGTTTACGTATGCGCGAGAATATCTGCATGGCAACCAGATTGGGGACTGCGGTACCATTACCATCAACAGCATAGGCATTAGCGCTCCTGTGTTCGTACAGATCTTCCTGATAGCCTGTTTTTGAATAAGCCGCGTTAAAGCTCAGCTTACTATTAAATTGATGGCTTCCTGATAATGTTACAATATACGTTTGTTCGTTTAGGTGGTCATTACCAGTGTTTAATGATAACGATGAGGGAGTAGAATAAAGATCATTCATCCTTGTTGATTGCCCTCTGTCTAACCGGCTTTTAGAGTTATTGTATACAAGGTCAAAATTTATACGCGTTTTAGGGGATGCCACGAACGATAATGACGGAGCCACGATGATATTTTTATCAAACTGCAGGTCGCGGAACGAGTTAGCGTCTTCATAACCCAGGTTAAGGCGATACAATAATGAGCTATCCTTATTGGCAGGTCCGGTAAAATCACTAAGTGCCCTAAAGGTATTAAAGCTTCCTAATGAAAAACTAACGGTTTGGCGGGTATCATTAAGCGGTTTTTTGGTAACACGGTTAACTACTCCACCCGGACTGGCATTACCATATAATGCCGATGATGGCCCTTTTAAAACTTCTACCCTCTCCAAATAGTTGGTTAAAGGTTGTTTCCAAAAGCCGGTACTGGTACGCAACCCGTTCAACAACTGCGTGTTACTCCCCCCGTTTATCCTGAATCCACGGATTGTAAGATCATCATAAGTAGTGAACTGGCTAACGCCGCTGAAGTTTTTCACCACATCGCCTACGCGTATTGCGCCCTGGTCGGCTATAAGTTCCTTACTGGCGTAGGATACCGATTGCGGCAGGTCCTTGATATCGGTTTCTGTTTTGTTACCTATAAAAGTCGCGGTTGTTTTATAAGTTTTCTCCTTTCGACCCGTAATTTCAACAACCTGTAATTGTTGTTCATCATCATTAATGGTTACGGTGATATTTGCTGACTGCCCATCTGTTATGGTAATATTTTTGATGAGTTTTTTGTATCCCACACCAGTAAATATCAGGTTGTAATTGCCAGCCAGCACTTTAACAATTGTAAACTCCCCTTTGTAGTTGGTAATAGCTCCTTTTGTTGTCCCGGCCAATCCAACCGAAACGGCTTCGGCAGGCTTGTTATCGGTGGTTACCACTTTCCCGGTAATGGTATTGTCCTGTTGTGCCTGTAAGGTTTGAGTAGATAAAGTAAAAAAGAATAATAAAAGTATAAGTCCTGCCTTCATTCGTTATTTGGATTGAGTCTAAATTAATACAAAGAAAGTCAAATTATTTAGAATCATTCAAAATAAATGAAAAAAGTGTTTAAACGGTTAAGTAACGACGCGTTCTACACCGTCAGATTTAACACTTTTAGTACCCATAAAACAAGCGTTGACAGCAAAAACTGGCAATAAAAACATCAAAAATGATCATTTTAACATTTTTTCCTGGATATCCTGATTTAGGTAGCCAACTACCTAACGCCCTGAAAATTTTGGACATAAAAAAAGCAGGTAAATTACATTTACCTGCTTCCATTATCACAATAAATTACATCGCATTAAAACGATGTACGCTTAACTATTAAAAGGCTTGTTGTCCTGAGGTTTCATGATCCTTCCCTTCATGGCTTAAAACCTCATTGAATTTTTCAAGTAACTTTATATACCTGTCCATCCAGTAGTAAATTGCATTAGATGGTTGCTCTGATTGGCTTACCCCGTCTTTCAACGGATCTTCGTCAGTAAAGTAGTTCGTTGTTTTGGCAAACTCTTCCGGAAACTCATTGGAAAAATCATGTCCTATTAAAAACCCAATTTTGCTTATAATATCAATATTGAGTTTTTCCATTTCAAACCAGTTATATACGGTTCTGCGACTTACGTTCAGTCTTCGTGCAAGTTCGCTAATCCCCATACGATCCCTGCGGACTACCCTTTCTAATATTCGACCATAATTTAAATCGGAAATACTGCCAGCATTATTATTCTCATAACCTAAAACTGGATAATCGATTTTGTTGTGCATAACTTAAATTTTATATAATGATCATTTGTAATTTCTTAGCGAACAATTCCCATCTGTTAGCTATATCTATGTACAATTATTGTGCATTCATTAATATAAAATTAGGGTATCCAAAATTGTAAAAAATGATTTTGGTCACAATTAACGATGATATTCGTCAATAGAATGGTGTTTATTTTAGTGCCATTTAATATTATTGCGTGTTAGTTATACTTCGCTGTTTACAAGCCGTAAATCCAATTTCTCATACTGTGAATTATTGCTGATAAAGTCGGGCAGGATGGTTTTCATTTTCATAACCATCAGTTCTTCGTTATTAAGCACGCTCAACTCAAGCAGCTCTTTGATCAGATTATTAACCTCGGCATAACTGTTAGGTATGGTCTTTGATATTTTTATGCTTTCATTATAAGTTGGAATAATCTGTTCTTCAACGTTCAGCAATTCTTCGTAAAGCTTCTCGCCTGGCCTAAGGCCGGTATAAACAATCTTGATATCCACATCAGGAACGTAACCTGCCAATTTGATCATATTGGCAGCCAGATCAGCTATTTTAACCGGGTTTCCCATGTCAAACAGGAAAATCTCAGAACCATTGCCCATTATGGCCGCTTCGAGCACCAGCTGCACAGCTTCGGGAATGGTCATAAAATAGCGGGTAATATCCGGATGGGTTACCGTTACCGGCCCACCCCGTTCAATCTGCGCTTTAAACCTCGGAATAACAGAGCCGTTTGATCCAAGCACGTTTCCAAAACGGGTAGTAATAAACTTGGTTTTCCCGATCACGCTTTGGCCGTTGGCCTGAAAGAAAACAGGGTTATCGCTTATTTCTTTATTTAACGACTGGATATACATTTCGGCAATACGCTTGGTGGCCCCCATAATATTGGTTGGTCGCACAGCCTTGTCTGTTGAGATCATAATGAATTTTTCGACACCAAACTCCAGCGAAATGTCGGCTATGTTCTTGGTGCCCCAAACATTGGTGGATACCGCTTCGGTAGGGTTATTCTCCATCATGGGCACATGTTTATATGCCGCCGCATGAAAAACAATTTGTGGTTTGTACAAATCAAAAAGCGACCTAATGCGCGCGGTATTCTGAATATCAGCAACAAACATCTTTGTTTTGCACAAGGTTTTATGATCTTCAATCTCCAGCTGAATTTCATGCAACGGCGTTTCGGCCTGGTCACATAATATCACACACTCGGGATTGTAACACATTACCTGGCGCACAATTTCAGACCCGATTGAACCCGCCGCGCCGGTAACTAAAACCCTTTTACCCTGCAGCTCGCTCATGATATGGTCTTTACACAGCTCAATTGGCGCACGTTCAAGCAGATCTTCAATTTTGAGGTCCTTAAACTGATTTAAGTTGGGTTTGCCGTTAAGCCATTGGTCTGACGGGGGAACGGTAATAACCTTAATGCCAAGTGCCATACATTTTTCAACCGCTATTCTTTTCCCATCAATATTCAGGTCTTCGGAGGTTATGAGCATTGTTTTAATAGCAAACTTTCTCTTTAAGTTTTCAATAACCCGTACCGGGTAAACCTGCTTTTGCTCAACACACTTATATATCTTATCGGGGCCTACATCAATAAAACCCTGCACGTGTATCATTAATCCTTTTTGTGCTTCTACCGTGTTTTTAATTAAGATAGAGGCCGTACCTGACCCGTATATGAGGATATTCTCTTTCTTTACGGCCGGCGCGGGCTCTTCAAGGTACACAAACAAATCTTTGATCACTATGCGCATACCCATGAGCAGTGAGGACGATATAAAAAAATTAATGAGCAATATATCGCCCAAACCGCTGAGGCTAAATTGTAAATACGGCGCAAATAATATATTACAAAGCAGCAAAAAGGCCAGGTTACTTACCAGCACCGCTACAAAAATGCGCAACATATCTTTGGTGTTTGAATACCTGATAATGCGGGTATGGGTACGCATTATCATGAAAATTAAAATAGCGTTGCTGCAGTAAAAACTAAGATAATAAATGTTATCCAGTTTCATATCCAGCTTGTCTTTTAAAGATATTGAAAGACAAAGCGATACAAATACGATCATCAGGTCAATTAAAAGTACCAACCACCTGGAGTGTATCCTTTCGTGAAATAGTAAATTTCTAATGTATATCATGACAAATAAAATTTAGGAGACAAAGAAAAATTCAGGCGTACCTGTATAGCGGGAAGAAATCGATACCGGCATTTTGGTCGATATCCTTTTTATCAAGCAGTTCCTGATATTTGGAAGGATTGGCAATATAGCGCCAGCTTTTATAGTCAAAACAAAGATCGGTGAAGCCTAACTTCCATTTAAAAAGGGCATCCTCTTTAAAGCCAAGGCCACCACCCAAATTATAATAGCGCATGCCTAATGACCTGCCCATTACCGAAATTTCATCGGCCATAAACTTAGAGGGACTATGGTGCAGGAATTCGGTGCGTGTGCCTATTAAATGTGCCTGGATAATGCCATTGGTAAACATCACTATGGTGCTGCAAATAGCTTTATCCCCGTCATACAAATTCAGCAGGCGCGCGTCATATTCGGGCGTGTTTAAAACCTCGTTATAGTAGTCCTCATCAAAAAAATAACTGTCAGAAGCATTAACCCGCGTCATGGTTTCGTTATAGATGCTCATAAACATGGCAATGGCTTCGGGCCCTTTTTCGTCTTTAACCGTAAAGCCTCTTTTCCAGGCATGCTTAACGGCATCCATGGTTGACTGCCGGTACTTCCTGCGCTGGTCTTCAATACTTTGCGATAGGTCAATAACCACTGTTTGGCCGTTGTCATATACGCCGCCGAATTTTTCGAGCAATAACTGCTGATTATAAAACGGGTGCATCCGGGTAAATACCGAAACACATTTTTCGGTCGACAGAAAATCAAGAAATGCCTGTTTAAAGTTTTCTTTCAGCGTATCGTCCAGGTCTTCCATTTTCCGGTTTGAAAACGGACCGCTATAACCATACACGCAGCCCAGGTCATAATAATCAGATCCCGGAATGGTTCTTTTTAACATAGGGAACGCTATAAAATCGTCCTGTTCCTGGTAAACAAATAGCGTAGGCGCGCCTGTTGTTTCTAATTTGTGATAATGCCAGGTATGATAAAAATCGTATTCGGCTGCTTTTTGAACATAAGAAACCCACTCCGGTTTGTTGTTAATGGTATATAATTTAGTCATAAGGCTTAATATTTTAGTTAACTATCACTTTACCAGTTGCTGCTCAAGAGCTACAAACTTGTTTTTAGAGATATTCATTTTTACCAACCCTTCTGTTTCGCCGGTGATTTCAAAACCCGCTTTTTCATAAATTGACAAAGCCGGTATATTGGCTGGGTGTACCCTTAAGTATAAACCCTCCAGTTTGCGGTAAAAAAAAGCATACCTGAGTATGAGCATGGTAGCCTGATAGCCAATACCCTTTCCCCAGTAAAGTTTATTTCCAATAAAAAGGTGCAGTTCGGCCCGTTCATGCTTAATATCAAGCAGCTGTACGTTGCCTATATAAGTATCAAGCTCTTTTAAACAGATGGCAAAACGTACCTGGTCAGGTCTGTTCAGGTTGTCCTGAAGCCACGCGGCTTCCATTTTCGGGGTGATGCGCTGAGTGGGTTTAAATTTGGTAAAAGTCCATACCTGTGGGTCGTTCCTCCATAAATAAGAGGTTTGGGCATCTTCCAATACCAAAGGGCGTATGTATACAGAAAGTGTCATAAAAATTGTTGTAAAGTGGTTAACATTAAAAACATATCCTGGAGATTATACCGGTGATCAATGGGCAGGGGCACTAAGCAGCGGGCCAGATAGTTTTCGTACATTTTACTATTGGTCCATTTAAAAACATTTGGCCAGTAGGTTGCCACAAATATTTTTTTCTGTATTAGATGGAGCTTGAGGTCGCGGTCGGCACTTAAAAAGGGATAAACCATGGGCGAATAATCTTCTTTAGCATTGAATTTGAGCTCATTGTGTCCTTTTAAATGCTTATGCAAAAAGTTAAAATTTCGTTTCCTTATCCTGGCGCAGTCTTCATAATCAATACTTGAAAGGATCTTTTGCGTTAAGGGCGACATGCACTTAATTTCATTGTTATTTAAGGCATCGTTATTGGCCTTAAAATCAGAGTACCCGGCTTCGATACCCAGCTCGATACTTTTTAAAAGGTGCGAAAAGCGACCGATGGATGAATCGACCGGAAATTTGCGGTTGATCTTTTTGCTTATTTGCAGATAAGCCCCATCAGGAACGCCAAAAAATTTGCGGCAGGAATAAAAGGTATCCAAACCGGGCAGCGGATCAGAAAAAAACGCCTGCGAATTATCAACAATAAGGTGTTTTATCTGCTTACTTAATCCCTTTACAGCTTCCTGTTTAATGCCAAAATAATTGGTGTATAAAAAGCAGGAATGCGGCTCAATTTCAAAATCAATAATGGGTTCAAGTTTTTCGTTAATTGAATAAAACTGGTAAGGTATATTCAATTTGGTAATAGGTTCAAGTATAACGTCGCAGGTAAAATAGGGTATGTAAATTTTGGTATACCCTTTTTGCTTTAAAATATACTCTAAAGCATTGCGGCCTGTATTTAACCGCACCAGATCGGGATAATGCTCTTTACCGGGGCTGAGCTGCAGCTCAAAATAACCCCCAATGGTTTTAAGGGCAGGCTTAGTTTTCTGCATTGCTAAAAAATTGGAAGTAGGTTCAGGAAGGTATTTCAGCCTTGATCGCGCTGATACATCCGCAAATGCGGAGGCTGGTAATATTCGTCTAAAGTTTCAGGAACACGGGCGTTATACCCAATAACCTGGCGTAATTGCGGGCTCAGGCCGGCAACAAAATCATAACCCAAAAAACGCGGGTAATCAAACTGTTGTTTAAAAAATGGCCGTGTAAAACCCAATGTTAAAGCCCTGCGTACATGCTGGGTGGTATTTTCGCCGGCGGCATGCCATATGTTTGAATTAAAAAGGATGATGCTTCCCTTTGGAACAACAGCCCTGTCGGCATAATCATAAAAATAATCTTCATCGGGCCGCAGGTCAACGTTATGCGAGCCGGTCAAAAAATAAGTTGCACCATTCTCCAGCGTAAAATCATCAAGCGTAACAATCATTTGCACCAGCAACTTGGTCTCTTTCATAAACGTACGCACATCGCGGTGCATATTGCTTAAATAAGGATGTTCTTGTTTGGCATGTATAACCGCGTTAATACCGTTCAGGATATAATGCCCATCTAAAAACATTTTTATCTCCTCGTCACAATACATATTTTCAAGAAACCCTAATGCAAAATTATCCCGCTCAAGCAAGTGGTGCAGTGTACCGCTCATATTAGCGCTGATACCGTTTTTTTCCTGAATGCTTTTGCGAAGCTGATGTGCTTTAAATAAATCGTAATTTATAGTACTGATAAAATCAGGTTCAAGTACGTTTTCATATACAACCCATCCAAATTCATCCATAATGGCTTTAAAATCGTTCGGCGTCCGGTCGGCATAGCTCAGTCTGTTTCTCATTTTTGACAAGGTTTTAATGCTTTACTAAAATTCTATTATTGTTTATGTGGTTTTACTTAGTTCAATTGCATGATCTTCAGCATCTCGGCATTGATCATGTGTACATCAAACTTTTTGCGGGCAAAAGCGAGCCCGCTTATACCATAAGTGCGTATGGCCTGGCGATTATGCAGGTAAAACTCCATGCTTGAAATAAGCTCGGGTACGTTTTTAACCGGAACCATAAACCCGTTTACTGCCGAATCGGTATCAACCGTTTCGCGGCAGCCAATGGCATCGCTGGTAATAATTGCGCGGCCCATTGCCATACCTTCGAGCAGGCTGCGGGGCATTCCCTCGCGGTATGAGGGTAAAACTATTACTGATGCATCCTGTATGTAGGGCCTCACATCGTTAACCTCGCCCAGGTAGTCAATAACATCGCCGCTGCAGATGCTGGCATACAACTCGTCGCTAATGGTGTCAACATTGTTGCCATAAGCGCCTATCAGTTTAAATTTAATGCCCCGAAAGCGCGAGCTGATGTTTTTTGCAGCCTCATAATATTCCCTGATGCCTTTGGCATTAATTAGCCGTGCAATCATCAAAAAACTTATATTCTGGGTATCGGGTTCGGCGTAGGTGTAATGGTCAAGGTCAACGCCCGAGCCATTAACAATAAAGGCCTGGTGCTTTGCTGTCAGTATGCCCTGTTGCAGCAGTGTTTGATAATCGTCCTTATTATGAAAAATAATTTTTAACCGCTTGCTTTGCATCAGGCTAAACCTGAGCAGCCGCCGGGTAATATTACTTACAAGTTTCTTTTGCGAGGTTGAAGTAAAATTATATCCCAGGCCGGTTAACATGGGTATTATACTTTTAATACGGCATACTTTTGCCAATAACGTTCCGTAAATAACCGGCTTAAATGTGTACGGAAAAAACACATCGGGCTTTATAGTTTTCATGAGCTTATACAGCCGTGTGATATACCTGAGATCTGAAAAAACGGATACTGTGCCGCCATCAAGTTCATTTTCATGGATTTCAACCTGCATCGACCGCAATTTTTCAAGAAATTGAGGATCTGATACCCGCGGTGTGTAAACGTGCACCTGGTGCTGCCGGGCTATTGCTTCAACCAGCTTGCCCCTGAAATCCATTAATGATTTTGACGAATCGCACGCGATCAGAACTTTTTGCGCAATTTGATTCATGATATTAATAAATACCTGTAATTATGATAGTGGTATAAATACCACGGTATAAGAATTAATAGAGCTAAGAAGAAAAATATTAACGTTTGGAACGGTAACGGATGCGGGCCGGTTTATTAAAAATCGGAATGATTTTGACGCATATAAAATATGCTGAGCCCTATATGAGGATATATGTATTTATCTGTATAATGCAGATAAAGTAAAGCTGGGTAACCTGGTATTATAAATTTTAATAACCCGGGTGCGTTATGCTCCCGGGCTATTAAAATTGGTTTGTTTATTAAATTGTTATTATAATAATGTATTAATGAATAGCACGTGGACCAGTAGCGGCTGTTACAATTGCCGGCACATCCTTAGCGGCGTGCAGATATTGTTTGTAGCTGTAAGACGGTATCCATGATGAAAGTGCTGTAGTAATATCATTAGGCTGACAGTTTTTAAATATGTCTGTACTAAGCCCGCTGATGTAACCCGGAGTTTCGCCATCCAGGTTGGTAGTGATAGGCTTATGACCGTTTTCAAAAAAGTCATTATCTGTACGAACTATGCCACCATATCTTAAACCAATAGAGTAGCTACCGTTGTTAAGGTGATAGTTGTTAAATAAGTGTACAGTACCGTAAACCAAAGCCGGCTCCCTTTCGCTAATGTTATACCAGTAGTTGTGGTGCATGGTTACGTGTAAGGTTCCTTTATCAGGTGAATCAACACCAATTAATACCGAAAGGTTATTATCGTGGAACTTACAATAGGATACGGTTACATAATCAGACTCGCGTGTGATGGCGATATCCTTGCCCCAGTAACCCCAACGGGAACGATCGCAAGAAAACTCGCAATGGTCAACCCAAATATGGTGCGACTGGTATTTAACCATAACCCCAGCATCATAAACATAATTTTTAAGACGCAGATCCTGTACAATTACATTGCTTACAGTTTCCATAAAGAGTGTTAAACCTTCAACAGAAGCGTATGGCTTACCAATGATAGAAGTGTTTGATCCAACATAGATCAAATCGTCACCGCTGCTTTTAATTGCACCGCTGATGTAAACGATCTTTGGCGTGTTACCTTTAACCGCGCTTCTTAAACCTTCAAGCGTTGTAACAGTAATTGATTTACCGCCGGCACCACCAGTGGTTGTTCCGTTCACCATTGCATAACCAATAAGCCCCGGAACGGTAGTTGTAGCGGGCAGCGTTGTGGTAACAGGTGCGGTAGATGATGAAGTGGAAGTGGTACCTAAAGTATAGGTGTACTTCCTTCCATTGGTTTTGGGGTTACTGTTGTCAGATGCTGAGAAGTACAATGAAGTACCCCAGTGACTGAAAGCCCCTTTTCCGTACTGACGGATGTCAGAGTGATAAGAGTGGGCTGGCTTCAGTTCAACACCATTTTCATAAAGCCTCATAGTTGACGCTTTCTCGTTTGTATTCGAGTCGCCTGATACACTCAGAATATACCCAATTTGATAAGCGTATCCCCCATCTGACCTAAGGCCCGATAAATTTACTGTGTAAACGGTAGGGGTTGCCGTCGTCGCAGTGGTTAACGCAGCTGTTTGTGCTGCGGTGCTGTCTTGCATCTGCATTGGCGCTTCGCCAGTTTTCTGGCAGCTTCCCCAAAGGAGAATTACACTTAACATCATACAGACAACTGCCACTTTTCTAAAGAGTTTTGTTTTTCTTTCCATGTATTTTTTATTTTAAGGCCATCAAACGGGACTATGTTTGAAAAATTGCCGTAAAATTTACATGGATGAAATATACTTATATCGTAAAAGGTTCAAAAAGTGTGTTTACACAACTATACGTGCTAAAAATGTGTAAACATTAATGTAAAGCTGACATGTAAAATTGCACACTTCATGACATTAATATGACATTTCTCGGTCTTAAATTCTCAGGAGACCGCCACTAACTGGCGTTTTCCAACCTTATAAAACGCCTTATACCACGCTGCAAAATTGGCTATCCCGGTTTTTACAGATACCCTGGGTTTGTAGTTTAAAGTATCGTCTAAATTTGATACATCCGCGCAGGTTTCAGCGACGTCGCCCTCCTGCATTGGCAGCAGCACTTTTTTGGCTGTAACATTCATCTGCGATTCAATTTCCTCAACAAATCCCATCAAACTTATGGGGGCGCCCCTGCCAATATTAAAGATGCGGAAAGGCGCTTTTGAAGTAGCCGGATCGGGGTTTTGAGCATCCCAATTGGGGTTTGGCTCGGCGGGGTTATCAATTACATGTACAATGCCTTCAATAATGTCATCAATGTAAGTAAAATCGCGCAGCATGTTACCATTGTTAAAAACCTCAATGGGCTTGCCCTCAAGCATGGCTTTGGTAAAAATAAACAGCGCCATATCTGGCCGGCCCCATGGCCCGTAAACCGTAAAGAAGCGTAAACCGGTAGTGCGTATATTAAATAAATGACTATAAGTATGCGCCATCATTTCATTTGCCTTCTTTGATGCCGCGTATAACGAAACGGGGTGGTCGGCTATGTCATGTTCGCTAAAAGGCATCTTTTTATTTAACCCATATACGCTTGATGAGCTTGCATAAGCTAAATGCTTTATTTTAAAATGGCGGCAGCATTCCAGGATATTTAAAAAACCCTTAATGTTTGAATCAATATAAACCTCGGGGTTAGTTAAACTGTAGCGAACGCCCGCCTGGGCGGCCAGGTTACATACCGCATCAAACTCATATTTTTGAAAACATGCCTGCAGTTGTTCCTTATCCAATATATCAAGCTTTATAAAAGTGTAGTTGGGATAACTTTCACTGCAAATTGGCTTTGCGTATTCCAGTTCAGCTACGTTGATACCGGTTTGCTTTAACCGGGCGTATTTTAGCTTCACATCATAATAATCATTAATACAATCAATACCTACTACGGTGTCGCCTCTTTCAAGCAAGTGTTTAGCCAAATGATAGCCAATGAAACCGGCTGTACCGGTAACCAAAATTTTCATAAGATTAAGTTTAAGTATTAAAAAATGAGCCTTTTGAGTAAGGCGTTACAGGAATAACATGGATGAGTTTGACACCTGCGTAACAGGCTTATCTATTGCTGCTGGATAACGCCGGACCCGGCCGGACAAATACTTATCCAACAACAATTGATTTAATGAGGGTATTATTTATAGCTGCAAATTGCTTACTCCCTCTATAGGCACTTTATTAAATATTGCCCATAGTTACCGGCAATTGTTGCCTTTTTATTTGATACACAGAAGGTACCGGCACTTATGGTGCTGGGTACCCGGTACCATCTAATGTGTAAGCATATTCTTTGCCGTTAACAACCGGATCTGTATTATCAGAAGTAGAGAAGTATAAAGTAGTACCCCAGTGGCTAAAACGCCCTTTACCATAATCGCGGATATCAGCGTGGTATGAATGAGGGGGGTGTAACTCAACACCATTTTCAAACAGCCGGAGTTTTGATAGTTGCGGCTCATCATTTGAATCGCCTCCATCAATTTCATAACCGATCTTGTATGCGAAACCTCCATCAGATCGTAACCCGACAAAGTTTACCTTGAATAAACCTGGTCGTATTTCAACTACCGTTTTTGGTTTATCAGGAGGCGGTGTTGGTGTTTGGCTAATTTCCTTTTTACAACTGTTAAAAGCGATTATTGCGCTTAATAACATGCAGGATAATGCCACTTTTCGAAAGAATTCCAATTTGCTTTTCATTTTGTTTAAAATTTAAAAGTGAAACAATTAGCCTTCAGTTTAAAGGTTGTTTATGGTAGGTTTTGTAATTGATGTTCTGTAACAAAGAGTTTATGAATATTTCAGGCGTCCTGTTATGCAGGTATTGCTGAATTATTTCTTGTTTATGGCTGGTTGTGCCCTCGTCAAGGGCGGTTTTTATTACCGCGGCAAGCGCATTAACATTATTAGGCTCAACCTTTAAAATACCAGGGATACTTTCTATCCCGCCGGCACACAGGGTTGAAACCACAATTGGGTTGATGCTCATCATTTCAAGCAAAACATTTGGGAAGCCTTCTTTAACCGATGATACCACGCAGGCATTTGCCTGTTTAAAATATGGTATCGGGTTATCAATCCGGCCTTTAAGAATCACCCTGTTGCCGAGGTCAAGCGCATCGATCAATACCGTAAGCGCCTGTCTTTCGGGCCCTTCGCCCAGTATTATTAACTTCAGGCCGGGATATTCTTTTTCTATGCAACTAAAGGCGTGGATCAAAACTGAAAATCCTTTTTCGGGGATCAGCCTGCCCGCCGCGCAAATAAAACCTGCCTTAGTATCCTGGTCAGTTAAAGGCGCATTTGCCTTACTAAAAATTTGTTTTAAATTAACCGGGTTCTCCTGTATAATTACCTTTTGCGCAGGCATAAAAGCAACATGCTGCAAAAACTGATCGCGCATGAGGCCCGTTTGGCAAACTACCAGATCGGCTCCCCGGTAACCCAGCTGGTAGGCCAGCTTATAGCTCAATCTTTTAAAACCTGTAAACCTGGTGAAAACCGAGGTACACTCGCGCACAACAAGCTTTGACCTTAAAAATCCCATCCGTTTTAAAAAACCAAGGTAGGCGTTTAAATAAGGATGGGTGCTCATAATGATGCAGCCGGTACGGTAGGGTTTAAGTAAACCAACAAGTTTTAAAAAACCGGTAAGCATGCTTTTGTCCGTAGCATAAATTACTTCCTGGCCGTCAGGAATACTCAGCCGGCCAACCCGGGCTTTTTTTAAATATATGGTAAGGCCTTTACTTACACAGGCAGCCATCAGTAACACATTCTCCGCGCCGCCAACCATATCAGACATGGAAATAAAAACTACCTTTTGATTAACTGTTGACATTGATAGCTGGCTTAGCGTAATTGGTAATTTTCCTGACCATTTTCTTTATTGGGGTAAGCGCGCTGATCACACTGCGTTTACCATCTACAATAAGTAACCCTTCGGCAAAATTTATGGTATGAAGCCCGCCGTTATAAGGCGGCTGGGGCAACAATTCAAAAACAGGGCGGTAATTAAATTCGGCCTCGTTAATGCTCGTGATCTCATTGATCATGATTGAACCGCCGTAACACTTTTCAGGATTTTGACCGGGCATATAAAGCTTTTCGTCCACAATAAACAAGCCCCCTGCTGATCTGCTCGCGTAATTATCAACCTTAACCGGGTTTAAAGCATGCGGCTTAAATGCGCTCAGCAGGCTGTCTGCATAAAAAATATACAACTCGCCCGGCTTTCCCGACCGGCTGGTGAACAACCAGTATTTAGTCTGGTAATATATAATGGAGCTGTCTACAAAATCATTCCCCTGCAAAAGCACCCTTACTTTTCTAAATATCTGCGGGTTGTCTTTATCAACCTGGTACAGTGCAACCTGTTTGGCAGCCGAGGTTTCGGGAATGCAGTAAAGCTTATCTTTTACCTGGAACAGGTATGGATATGAAAGATGTACCGACTGGTTCATGATTCCCCTTACCTTTTTTTTCTTTTTAAAACAAAGCCCCTCGGTAACTAATATCTCGCCCTTCCCTTTCCAAAAATTAAGCTCCTCGTAAAAAATATGCGTGCGGCCTTTTATATTGATGATAAAAGGATCGGCTGCGTAATCAACACTATCTTCCTTGAGCCAGTTTATTTTACCATTCAGCTGCTGAGATCTGATAAGGTCTTCGGGCGTTTGTTTAACATACCCGATGTTCCATTTGTCGCTCACAAACAGCTTGGTGAAATAGCGGTGAAGCAAATCCATCAATTTCATGCTTTAAACACCTTGTTAAAAAAAGACAGCACCTTTGCCGGCATAGGCAAATAATCGCTCTCCTGTATCAACTCTCCGCCAAAACTGTCTTTAAATTGGTTTATCCTTTTTAACGCTTCATTACCGGTGTTATAGGCATAACCACCCAGGTCATAAACATCATATCCTTGCTTTTTAAACAAACACATGTCTTCAAAATGCAGCATGCGGTTAGCCCGGCCTACTATTGCTTTCATTTGTGTGCTTTGCTCGTTTCTGAAAAGCGAAGCCGAATACAATAGCCTTACCCTTTTCAGGTTAACGTCAATAATATAAGCGTGCATTACAACGTCCTGCTCATTATAAATTGCTTTGGTAATAACCAGGCGCGATTTGTAGCTGGTAAAATTAGAACCAAGGCCCGGCAGCTGTTTTGTTTGGGCGAATAAATTGTAAAAGTTAACAAAGCTCTCCAAATTTGTTTCAATGGCTGTGGTTACGCCATCTTTTATAGCCCGCCTGATCTCGTAAGCGGTATTTGAGTCAAAGCCTGATGCAAAAGCGTCAACGGGGGCACTTATATCAATAACTTTGGTATAAAAAGCCTCGCGGTAATAGCCTGCAACAGACCCGCAATAAGCGCTTTGCTTATAATAGCTGGAAAGGCATTGCCATTTTTGCGGTTTACCTGCAAACCAAATTACATTAACGGGCATTATGCGCAACGCCCTCGCTTTAATCCGGATCATAATGATAAAGGGGAAGATGGTTTCTTATACTAATTGAAATGCCGGTAACGTGGTTGTTTTTTGATTCTTTAACCACTGCTTTAGCACCAATAATTTCCATATTTGAGGGGCGCGGTTCCATTTACCGGTCATGTGATCATTAATCATGTCGGCCGTTGTTTGCACCTCAATGCCCGGAATGCTTTTTAACTCATGCAGGGATAGCTGGTCAAGCACATAGTCTTTAAGCTGGTGCCTGAACCAATGCTTAAGCGGCATGGTGAATCCCGATTTAGGCCGCTCAAATAAATGAGGCGGCACAAACTGGTATAAAACATCCTTTAATATTCTTTTTTGTATCCCGTTACCAAATTTATAGTTATCAGGAAGCTGCTGTGCAAAGGTCACTATCCGGTGATCCATCAACGGAGCCCTTGCCTCTACAGCAAAAGCCATTGAGGCGCGGTCAACCTTGGTATTGATATCCCCGTTCAGATAGGTCTTGGTATCAAAAGCCGACATTTTCTTTAAAAAACTTCCGGATTCTGAGGACAACATATCCATAAACGGTACGTTTAACCCCAGCTCGGTTTGCTGCAGCCAGGAGTATTCCAACCCGCCAAGCATCAGCACATACAGCATATCAATTGAAGTAGTGCTCATACCCATGGCTATTAGTTTGTGCCGGTAATCGGGCGACAGTTTTACAAGCCCGCCCATTACCTTACGCAGTGCCAGCGGGCAATTGAAAAACTGGTTGGCCATGTTTAGCCATTTATACCTGGAATAACCCATAAAACTTTCGTCGCCACCATCGCCGCTCAGGGCTACAGTTACGTGCTTCTTGGTATATTTACTAAGCAATAAAGTTGGGATAGCACTTGAATCGGCAAAGGGTTCATCGTAGTATTTGCCAAGATCGCCAATCAGGGTCATTCCTTCCTCCGTATCGCATTCAATTTCGTGGTGATCTGTTTTCAGGTATTTGGCAATATTCCCGGCATAAACGCTTTCGTCAAACCCCTTCTCGTTAAACCTGATACAAAATGTTTTGATCTGCCTGGTATTTTCGGCGGCAAGCGCTGCTACCAGTGAAGAATCAATGCCACCCGAAAGAAAAACCCCCAGGTTTACATCGGCATGCATACGTATATTAACGGCATCGGTTAATAGGGTTTTAAGCTCAGTTTTAGCCTGGGAATAACTGCCCTTATAGTTGTTTAAACCGGCATGGTCAATATCCCAATATTTTTCTGTTTTAAACTGGCCGGTATGAAGGTTAAAACAAAAAGAGTAGCCAGCGCAAAGTTTGTGAATGCCTTCCCAGGCCGAGCGTGGTTCAGGCACATACCCCCATATAAAATATTCATTAATAGCCTGCAGATCAATATTGGTTTGCCTGCTGTGTGTAATTTGTGCCGGCTGACTGGCAAACTCAAAATCAAGGCCGCTATGTGCATAGTAAAACGGCTTTTTACCCAACCTGTCGCGGGCGCCAAAAAATTCCTGCGCTATGGTGTCATAAATTACAAAAGCAAACATGCCGTTAAAATGGGCAACACAATGTGTACCATACTCCAGGTATGCCGCGGCAAGCACCTCTGTATCTGAATCGGTACTAAAGGTGTGCCCTAAGTTTCTTAATGACGCTCTGAGCTGTTTATAATTATATATTTCCCCGTTAAAAACAACCTTAAGATGTTTGTAGGTAAATGGTTGGTTTGAGCGTGGATCCAGATCAACAATTGCCAGCCGGTTATGGCCTAATATTACCTGGTCAATACGTTCAAACCCGGAATGATCCGGCCCCCTGAAACTAACCCTTGCCAACTTAGCCCGAACTGTATTGTCATTATAGTAAACTGTTGATCCGTATATTCCACACATATCAGTTATTATTTTAATTGTTAATATTCCAGTAAAAGATTTTCATAAGCCTGGCCAATTTTATCAAGAGCAAACCGTTCATATACGTCGGCTTTAATTTGCTCATGCGGCCATGTTTGCGAGCATGCTTTTATAATCAATTCCTTTAACTGTGCAGTATCATGCTGCTCAGCTACAAAACCATTAAATCCATTGCGTATCATTTGCCGTATACCGTCTACACGAAAGCTTACAACGGGTACGCCAACAGAAAGGGCTTCTAAAACCACATTGGGAAATCCTTCGGTAAAAGAGCTCAGTACCATAAGATCATGCTGTATGATGTATGACGATATGCCACTGATTTTACCCATAAAAGCAATTCTGTTATTTAGCTGCTTTAACGCTACATAGGCTTTAAGCTCGTCAAGTAAAGGGCCCTCGCCAACAATTGATAATGTATAGTTAGCGGGAAGTTCCTGCATAATATCTATCAGACGGAACAAGCCTTTTTCTTTTGCAAGCCTGACAACAACAATTAATTTTTTTTGGGCTGATGCAGGGGCATCTTCCTTTATAAGCGGCTGCCGTAAAACCGGGTTTGATATCACCTTGATCCTTTTGGTTTTTATTCCGTGCAGCCTGGCCATAGCCACCCGCATTTCACTGGTTTGGCAAACCACAAAATTGAACGGGGCAAAAAACAACCGGGTAAAGAAATTGTAGAATTTTGACTTGTTATCGCAAAACTCCTTCATTTGTTCCTGGTTGTTTGAAACCCTGGCTATAAGTACGGGCACTTTTAAAAACAGGCCCACCATACCGGTTAAAAGATTAATGTGATCATTGGTTGAAAAAACGGCATAAGGTTTCTCTTTCTTTAAAAGAGCGTACAGTTTAAAAAAGGATCTGGATGCTTTGATAGTTTTCAGATCTATAAAACGGATACCTTCAATGTCCATGGAAAAACACCTATCATTTGCATCCAGAAAAACGACAGCCACTGCATAATCGGGCTTATTAAAATATTGCGACAGTAGCCAGTAAACCCGCTCAGAACCGCCGGCCCCCAGTGACCCTACAATAAGAAATATCTTCTTTTTCATGATTAACACTTATTAATAACCTGTGTGGTCTTAGTGTAAAACAGCTTCCTCTTCAATAGGTACCTCATCAGCCACAGGCTGGGTTTCGTATATCCTGGCACCCTGCAGTATGGCAAAATAAAGGAACAATGTGGGGCCATCAGCGGCTACCAGCCAGGCATTATGTGATAGTGCATTTAGTGATACCGAGATAAATGAAAAGAATAAACACAGCATTAAAGCATTACTTTTTAGCCGTCCCTGTTTTATTGTTCTCCGGAACAGCCGCGTTATTTTGTAATAAATGCCTATGAGTAACCCTATGCCTAAAAAAGGCCCCAGATAGGTAATGAACATTAAATAAGCATTGTGGCTTGTGAGCCCGGGTTCAAATACAATATTTTTGTAAGTTACTTCGTCCCAGTTCTTGCCATAAAATATAAGGCCATATGGGTAGTCGGCATAAATTTTCAGGTTTTCGGCAGCCAGGTTTACACGGTTAAAATCATTAGCCTCTTTAGCCTGATCTTTAGCCAGGATATTATTTTTATCGTCGGCATTTTCCTTCAGTACAAAAGTGTAAATGGCAAAACCTATAAGCAAGGCGGCAGCTACTAAAAACACAGCCTTAAACCGGTAGTAAACAAACAGGAATATTACCGCCGCACCAACAAAACTAACAAAGGCCGAGCGGTTCATACCCAAATAAAGACAGGCCATGCAAACACAAAAAGCTATTACTTTAACAAAAACATTTTGCCTGAATGTATAGGTTAATACAAATACAAAGGCAGAGAACGCCGCGGTTTGATAACCAAATGTAAACTGGGTGAGCGACAGGCCCGCAGGGGTTTGTTTAACCGGTTCGCCCAGCATTAAAGCCCTTATGGGATCAATTGTTGATACAAAATAATGATCAAGAACCAGTATGATCATTGAAACCAGCAGCAGCGCAAATGATATAAAAACTGATGCGTTAAAACGAACAGGGTTTGACCCAACAAAATAGTTAAAGTAAAGCGCGCAGGTTAAAATGGTAATCAGGCTTGCAAAAAATGATACACTATCGCCAAGGCCTACAATATTGTACAGGAACAGGGCAACTGTAAACAAAATGCACTCTTTATAATAAGCAAAAGGCGGCAGCGGTTTTTTTATAAAAGGCAACATTAATATGCCTAAAATTATCGGGGCCGGTATCCTGATGATATCTGTCATAAAAATGCCAAAGACAAGTGAATACAGATAAGCTGTCATCAGGCCAAAAACGATACATTTTTTAAGGAACATATACTAAAGGTGATGAATCTATTTACTGATAATTCTTTTTAGGGTTTGGTATATGATAACCATGTCGACCCATAAATTCTGGTTATCAATATAATCCAGGTTGTATTGAATTTTAGATGGTATAATTTCAGTGATATATAACTTCTCGGGATCCTCGGCAACTGCAAGCAGTTCATTTTCATTAAAATACCGGATAGAGGCGCGGTCGGTTATACCTGGTTTAATGCTTAACACTCTTTGTTGTTGGGGGGTGTACAGATCTACATACTTCCGCACTTCGGGCCGGGGGCCAACAAAGCTCATATGCCCTAAAAAAATATTGAACAACTGCGGCAATTCATCAAGCTTGTATTTACGCAGCCAGTAGCCTACCGGGGTAATGCGGAAATCCCGGTTGCCAATTGTTAGCAATCCGCTGCGGTCGGCATTGGTGTACATGGTCCTGAATTTTATCAGGTTAAAATCAATGCAATTGCGGCCAACCCTGCGCTGAACGTAAAACGCCCCCCCGCGGGAGTCAATACATATCAATAGCGCTATTATTATAAATAATGGAAGCAGCAAAATAATGCCTGTTAAAGCCAGGCAAACGTCAAAAGCCCTTTTCAAAAACATATCTGTATTTTTAAAAATTTACGGCAGCAGGTTCATATTCTTTGCTTCCTGCATTCGGTGCCTGATTGCTTGCAAGCTCTTTTTCAACAGCGCCAATAACTGATGCAATAATGAACGCGATCTCCTGAGCGGTTAACTGCGGATAAATTGGCAGGGAGATCTCGCTGGCGTATTGTTTGTAAGCCACCGGGTAATCATCAATATGGTAGCCCAGGTTTTTAAATAAGGTTAGTAACGGCATTGGTATAAAATGCACATTTACAGCAATACCCATACTGGTTATATCGTCAATGATGCGGTCGCGCTGCTCTTCTGTAATATTTTTTATCCGGAGGGGAAACAGGTGATAGCTCGACTCACGTTTTTGATCTTTCAGCGGGGGAGCAATAAACCATTCTGCATCTTTAAACCCGTCACAATATTTTAACGCCACATCTTTCCGGCTGGGAAGCAGCTCGGTCTTGTATTTTTTTATCTGGGCAAGCCCGATGGCGGCACAAATATCAGGCATGTTAATTTTAAGGCCTTGAAAAAGGATGTCATATTTCCAGCCGCCGCCCAGTGATTTTGACAACGCGTCTTTTGTTTGCCCGTTAAGCGTATACATCCTAAGATATTTATACTCTGCCGCCGCATCAAAGTTATCAGGCAGGTTCAAACAAATACAACCCCCTTCTGCAGTGGTAACATTCTTTACCGCATGAAACGAAAAGATGGTTACATCGCTCTTTTTAGCAGCGGCAAAACCACCAAATGTGGCCCCTAATGAGTGCGCGGCATCGCTGATCAATAATATTCTGTTCAATAGCTGTTGCTTAACAGATGAGGCAACAAATAAACCGGCTATTTCAGGTTCGCTGATCATGGCGTTCAGTTCGTCATAATCACATGGCCAGCCGGCAATATCAACCGCCATGATGGCCTTTGTTCTGGGTGTTATGGCTTTGCGGATGGCCTGGGGCGATATACAAAAATCATCATCAATATCAACCATAACCGGTGTTGCCCCGCAATGCAAAACGCTCAATGCGGTAGCGCTGTAAGTATAAGCAGGAACTATTACCTCGTCGCCCTCTTTTACACCAAACCACTTCAGCATCAGTATGGCTCCCGAGGTCCATGAATTTACACAAACGGCTGCTTTTGATGTGGTTAACTTTACTATTTCCTGCTCTAATGCAGCCACTTTTGGTCCAGTGGTGATCCACTTGGAACGAAGCGTATGTAAAACCTCATCAATAACGTCATCGTCAATAAAAGGTGGCGAAAATGGAATATTCATCATGATATTTATGAATTAGGCGAATAAAGCGGGTGAAACAGGGCTGGTTTATCTGACGAGTTTAAATGACCGGAAACGGTTCAAATAATCTTTTACGGTGGTTTTCAATAACCTTAAATAAACCTGGTAATACTCATCTATGTAGTCTTTAAAAGTATAGTCTTTAAAAGATAATGTTGAAAGCTGAACAAAATGCTGGTGATTTTCGGCAATAAATTTTTCAAGCCGTTCAAAGGCTTCATCGGTGCAGGTTTCAGGATGATAGTTAAATGTCCAGGTATCTTTGTTTTTTGCAACCGCCTCAGACAATTGTACAGGTATCCACCCAAAACCAAACCTGATATATGGCGACCGTAATAACCCGTCGCTGATGATCAGCACATCGGAGTGTTTATCCAATGCTTTTAGCGTGTTGCGATCAAACGTATGCGCCGGCGCAATAAAAAGCGGGGTTTTTACACCTTCGCGCTTAAATATGGCCACCGCTGCTTTTACTTTTTGTTCCTGGATATATAATGGCAAACCAGCAAATTCCGAACGGTTGTTTACTTTGAACAAACCCGAGTTATTGATCTGGTAACGATGCTCAAAGCCATGCATCCCAATAACATAATCCTTCTTTTGCAAGTGGCGAACCATAGGCCAATAATAAGGGTTAAACTCGCCGCAGGCATTTAGCTTAGGATCCTGGTTATCAGGTATTACTGCAATAATTGGTTTAATATCATAAAGATCAAACAGGTGGAAAAACCGTTCCCATTTTTTCAGGTTATTGGTTGGACAGAGGTCATCCAGGCGGATTAAATATTGTACCATAAAAATTTGTCAGGTTTATGATCAGGTCAGTAACCCTCTTTTAATTGGTTTTATTTGTTTGTATCAAACCTGCAGGTTTACAGCTTTGTTAACAGGGTTTAAAATCAGTTGCTCCCACTTACTAAATATTTGCGCTGCGCCATTGGTATAATTAATTTCACTGGCTTGCCTGCCCAAACTGGCCCTTAGCTCGGCATCATTTGTTAACCTGGTCATCGCATTTGCCAAATTGGTTGTTGCCGAAGTATCAACTAATAATCCGTTATGCTCATTTACAATTATTTCGGATGGGCCAAACTCGCAATCCATAGCTATACAGGGGCAACCAAAGCTCATGGCTTCAACCAGGGCGTTGGGATACCCTTCGTTCCTTGATGGCAGCACAAAAACATCTGCCTGGCTGTAATAATCCTGAAGGTTGGTTTTAGTACCAGGAATTAAAACCCTGTCGTTTAATCCAAGTTCATCTATCTGCCGGGTCAAATTGTCCCTTTCCTGCCCATCGCCTATAATAAGCAGATCTATATCATCGGCAAGGCCCACGTTATTAAAAGCCGTGATAAGCAAATCAAATCCTTTTACATATTCCAACCGGCCTACCCCCAGTATAAACCTGCGATGATGTACCTTTAGTGATGATACAGGTTTAAAAGACGGAACAGCATTGGTAATTTTATAGACATTGTTAAGTTTTTTAAATGCTTCGCCCTGGCGTAAACAATCTTCAACTCCCTTTGCACCAACCACAACCGCCATTGCTTTTTTATACAGTAAAGCAACCAGCTGCCTTACTATCGGGTTGAGCTTATAAATGCTGCGGTTGGGCGATGTGCGTTCAGAAACTATGTAAGGAGTCCCGGTTATATTGCAGGTGATCCCTGTCCATATGTTTGCTGATGTAATAAAAGACAAAGCGCAAACCGGTTTTTCTTTTAAAAGCAAACCCAATAGCTTAAAAAAGGTAAGTAATATATAATATACCCGGTGCACCACTGAATTCTCTTTACGATCAACCAGGTAAACCACCCCTACGCCATCATCTATCACATAACCGGGTTCAGCATAATTTAAAGCTATAATTACCGATGTATAGTTTAATTGGTTAAAATGATTTGCCAAAGCAATTAGCACCCTTTCGGCGCCGCCGCCTTTTAATGACGGGATAACAAAAAATAGTACCGGCTTTTGCTGTAAATCTGTTTGTGTTTTCATGATTGGCTCAGAGCAGGTATTTGATGGTGTTAAAAGCTTCACGTACCCGGTGGCGACTCAATTCAAACAAAAAGTAACGTTTGATATACAACAACAGCAGCACTTTCTTTTGCAATGCCGGATAGGTGAAATTTTTAATGATCAGGTTAAAATCGCTGATCATTTTTTCTTTACGCTTACGTACATCAATCATACTCCATATACCGCCCACATGATTACGGTAACAGCTCATTACTTCGGGCAGCACATAAATTTTTCGGCCGGTATAATGGGTGGCAAAAAGTTTAAATATCTTATCGCCGGCATTACAGCTAAAAAACCAGGGCTGGGTAAACAACTCGTGTATAGCCGGTATGTTTTGATAAAGCACGGTTGCTGTTTTTGTTTCTTCCTGTCTGCCGGCAAGCAAATCATGATAAGTATATACAAGAGGTACAGGCTTTGGATTAACATAAATGGTATTGCCGTTCTCATCGACCACATGTGTATAATGACAGCAAATTACATAGTCGGGGTTCTTCTCCAAAAAATCAACCTGTTTTTGTAATTTAAATGAGTCTGTCCAGTAATCATCTCCTTCACACAGGGCTATATATTTACCTGTACATTCTTTAATAGTGTCAATAAGGTTATAATGTGTACCCCGGTTTTTCTTTGAAGAAATGAGCTTTACCTGATCTGGATATTTTTTTTTGAATGATTCTAATATGGCCAGCGTCCCATCGGATGAGCAGTCATTACCTACAACAATCTCAAATTGAAAGTTTGTTTGCTGCATAAAAAAACTTTCCATAGCATGGGCAATAAACCGCTCATGATTATAAGTTAAGCAGCAAATACTGACCATCGGATTTTGATAGCTCATAGTGAACCGTTTACTTTTATGGTTGCTGTATTAATTTCAGACTCAATCTGATCGGCTATCAGGATTCCAAAATGTTTTGATTCCGACAGATTATTTTCATCAGTATTTTGCACCCTTAATAAAAGACGGCAAATCAAATCTACATCAGCAAGCGTCAGGGTATGATAAAGCGGCAGGCACATGATCCGGCTGGCAATAGAATCGCAAACCGGCATATCCACATTATTAACATAAGGCAAAGCCGATAGTGACGGGTAGAAATACCTGCGGCAATAAATTTGCGCAAGCTCCAGTTTCTCCTTACTCTCTTTCATTAATGCCTCGCTTTTAAAAAGAACAGGGAAATAGGCGTAATTATATTCTTCAATATCATGAAGTTTTTGAAACCGCACATTTAGCTTATTTAAGCGAAGCATATAGTGGGCCGACAAGAGTTTTCTTTTTTTCAGGATCTCATCAATATGAGGCAAATTGCATAAACCCATGGCTGCATGAAACTCGCAATTCTTGGCGTTGATGCCCTGTTCAGAAAAAGTATCCACGCCTGAATATCCGAAATTGCGCATAAGCGCCATTTTCTTCAGTAAATCGGGCTGCCTGGTAAATACGGCACCGCCTTCAATGGTATGAAACAGTTTTGTTGAATGAAAACTGGTGGTACTTATATCGCCATATTCAAACACCGACCTGTTTTTATACCTGGTTCCAAAACAATGGGCCCCGTCATAAATTACTTTAAGCCCGTGCTTGTCGGCAATTTGCTGTATGGCGTCAATATCGCATGGAGTACCATAAACATGTGTAGCCAGTATGGCCGAAGTTTGCGGAGTAATGGCTGCCTCAATTTTAGCAGGGTCAATATTAAATGTTTCGGCATCAATATCAACAAATACAGGTTTGCAACTTTGCCATACAATGGTGCTGGTTGTTGCCACAAACGAAAAAGGTGTGGTAATTATCTCGCCGGTTAACTCAAGGGCTTTAATAGCCAGCTGCAATGCCACCGTACCGTTTGATACGTACAATAAATGATCAAGCCCTAAATATTCCTTTAGCTTTAGTTCAAGCGTATTTACAAGAGGGCCATTGTTGGTGAGCCATTGCCGCTCCCAAATGCTTTTCACATAACTTTTAAATTCTTTCTCGGCGGGTAAAAAAGGTTTAGTTACTGGTATCATTTTCTTAGGATTAATTGTTTAAAATCATTTATAGCTGTAAGCTTAATAAGCAGGCTAAACGCATAATAAAGCAGGGCATAACATATCCCAATGATGGCAATCCTGATCAGGTCGGGTATAAATAACTGGGCGAGCAGCATATCAAGAAAATAACAGGCCACTCCAATACTGCCTGCCAGGATCAGGATAGGCAGGATATCTTCAACCTGCTCCTTTACAGGATATGCAATCAGTTTACCACTGTATATAGAGTTGATATAATAGGCTACAAAATTGAAGAACAACTGAAAGTAAAGCAGGCCATAGATCCCAAAAGAGATGAACGATAGAATACCGATAAGGCTAAGTACTTTTTTTACAACTTCCAGCTTCAGGAACAAAGCGCTTTTACCCAGTACCTTTAAAATATTAAGGTTGTAAGCGTGCAGCGGGTACATAATGCCGCAGATACATAAAATTTTAAAATATGGTACAGCCGGCATCCACTTATCAGTGAGTAAAAAGCGGAACAAAGGCTCGGCAATAACACATAAAAAGATCAGGATCGGCGCATTCCAGAACAGCACCTGCTGCATCAATTTTTTATATACATTTTTCAGCTGCACCACATCGTGGGATATTTCGGCAAACATGGGATAGGTTACCTTGTTAACCGCCGCAGATATATTACCAATTGGCAACTGGCTGATGGTATCGGCCCGGGAATAAAACCCAAGCTGCACGGCCGAAAAATACTTCCCGATTATGATCAGGTATATGTTTTGGTAAATGGTATCCAGTATTCCCGATAGGGTCATTTTGGAGCCAAAACTGAAATGCTTTTTAAAACATTCCTTGTCAAACGTTAATGACGGCCGCCATGACGAATAGATCCAGTGCAGGGCTGTTGATAAAAACGAAGTACACATACCCATCCAAACCAGGCTCCAAACTCCATAGCCCATTTTTGCCATTACAATACCCAGTATGCCGCCGCCAATAGCTGCCGGTATTTGGATGTTGGTTTGTTTTTTAAATTTCATTTCCTTAACCAGCAATGTGCTCTGCACGCCGAAAAAGGCATTAATGACCAGGATAAAACTGTACACCCGTACAACCGATTTTAAAAGCGGCTGATTATAAAATTCGGCAATAAGCGGTGCGCCTAAAAAAAGCAATGCATATACAACTGCGCTCCCTGCCAGGTTAAAATAAAATATCGTTGAGTAATCGCGATCGTCAGCATCGGTTGTTCTGATCAGGGATGCTGTGAGGCCACTGTCTAACAAGGAATTGCCTATTGCTATAAACAGTGCCAGCATTGCAATAAGCCCAAACTGAGCCGGTTCAAGCATTCTTGCCAAGACAATGGAAATGCAAAAGCTGACCAGCTTACCGCTTAATTGCTGCCATAACGACCACAATATACCAGAAACGGCCTTTTCTTTTAAACTCATGCTTTTAGGCTTAAAGGCGGGCGTTAACTAAGTTATCGGGCAAAAAAGCTTTTAAATCATACAGAACCGCGTTGGGCTTGCAAAGCGCTTTGAGGTCCATGTTTTTGAATTCTTCATGCGCTACGGCCAGCATAACGCCGTCATAGGTACGGCTTTTTGATTCGCCATTTTCGCAGATTACGCCGTAAGCGCGTTGAGCCTGCTCGGCATTGGCCCATGGATCATGTATGTGCACCTTAACCTTATATTCTTCTAACCGGCGTATAATATCAATTACACGGGTATTGCGCACATCCGGGCAATTTTCCTTGAAAGTAAATCCAAGTACAAGCACTTCGGCAGTTATGAGCGAGGTGCCCTTGCAGATCATCTTTTTTATAAACTGATCGGCCACATATGCACCCATTGAATCGTTTATGCGCCTACCGGCCAATATAATTTCAGGGTGATAACCGGCTTCCTGGGCTTTTTGCGCCAGGTAATAAGGATCAACGCCGATACAATGCCCGCCTACAAGCCCCGGACGGAAGTTCAGGAAGTTCCACTTGGTTCCTGCAGCTTCTAAAACCTTGTGCGTATCAATCCCCAGCTTATTAAATATCATTGCCAGTTCATTTACAAAAGCAATGTTGATATCGCGCTGGGCGTTTTCAATAACCTTTGCTGCTTCCGCAACTTTTATCGAGTCGGCTTTAAATGTGCCTGCCTTGATAACAGAACTGTAAAGGTCATCTACTATCTGCGCGGTTTTTTCATTTGAGCCCGAAGTGATCTTGCGTATATTGGCTACGGTATGAAGTTTATCGCCGGGGTTTATCCTTTCTGGCGAGTAGCCGGCAAAAAAGTCGACATTATAACGTAAACCCGAAGCCTTTTCAAGTACGGGCATACACTCATCTTCGGTAACCCCCGGATATACTGTTGATTCGTAAATAACAATGTCATCTTTCTTAAGCACTTTACCAATCAGTAAACTGGCATTAACCAGAGGGCTCAGATCGGGCCGGTTATTTTTATCAACCGGCGTAGGCACAGTTACAATGTAAATGGTGCAAGCCTTTAATAATTCAATTTCATTTGTTAAAAACAACCCCTTAGGAGTGGTACAAACCGGCGTAATTACAGCATTAAGCTCCTCCTCGGTAATTTCTTTGGTATGATCAATTCCGGCTTTAAGCTGATCAATCCGTTTGTGATTAATGTCATAACCAAACACTTTGTATTGCTTGGCAAATTCTACTGCTAAGGGAAGACCGACGTATCCGAGGCCAATGATTCCGATTTTATTATTTTGTAGCATTTTTATTGTTCTGATTTAAGTTGTTTATGGAGATGTGTTGAAATGGTACGCGGGTTACCAATGCGCAATGGATGTTATCAAAAATCATGAGTACATTTTTGCCTTGTATTTGAACAACCTGGCCGGGCTGGTTGGCAAAAGCCCCCTGTTTTACCAGCACACGGTCGCCCACTGATATGTTTTGCAGATTTATAACTTCTATGTCTTTATAAATTGTCAGGTTCTTTTTGATCTCCTCAATAACGTTATCACGTACAACGGCTGGCTTTTGCATGTAATAAACGTACCCCATCACCCCCATACAGTATAATACCAGCGACTCTTCACGTAGATTAACATGAACAAAAACATAAGAGTTAAATAATGGCAGGTCCACCTCTTTTTTGCGATCAGCCCATTGGCTTTGTACCTGCCTAACCGGGCAGTATGATTCGATGCCCTGTTGTTTTAACAATGTGTCCACCTTTTTTTCCCAGCGGGGCCTGGTATATACCACCAGCCACTTTTTTTCGTGTAAATTCATTGCAATTGCTTTGGGTTAGAGATTTTTTTGAAATGACTTCAGTTCGTAAAGGGTTATAGCTTCGCCATATCACTTACATGACAGTATTACTTAAAAAAAACAAACTATTTATTTAGGTTCGCCGGTTAGGGCCGGCTTATAATTAGTGCTTATTCTTTGTTACTTTTTGCAGCTGATGATCATTAAGTAATGTTGTACTCGCTTGATGCTGATCAGATGCTATTTAAAACTTTTTATGGTCCGGGATATAGCTTCGCCATACCACTTACATAGTTCTTCTTTTTAAAAAATATTAAATTTGAAATACACCCGGCAAAAGGCCGGTTTAAGTTATAATTGTATATTACCTGCTGCTTTTTTCAGCAGCATAACCGTAACCGCCGTAGGCATAAGCCGGACGGTTTTCTTTTTTTGCATCGTTAAAAACCACCATCAGGTTTTTAAACCTCTCATTATCATAAATATCCCGCAGGATGTCTAATTGCTGTGTATTGGTATAGTTATACCTAACCAGGTAAATGCTCATATCGGCATAATGCGACAAACTAAAAGCATCTGCAACCGAACCAACCGGAGAGGTATCAATAATTATATAATCAAACCTGCGCTTTAAGTATTCAAAAAGGACATCCATACGCTCATCCATCAGCAGCTCGGCCGGATCCTGCGGCAATGAACCGCAGCCAAGTACAAACAGGTTATCTGCATTGTCATAAGGCTGGATACAATCATATAATACCGAGGCATCGCCCTGTAAAAAATCGGTTATGCCCTTTTTCTGCGCGATACCTAACTTTTGAAGTAGGTCGGGTTTACGCAGATCAAATTCCAGTATCAGCACCTTTTTGTTAAGCATTGCCAGCGTTAAACCCAAATTGATGCTAAAAAATGTTTTTCCTTCGCCTTTCATACACGAGGTAACCAGCATAACTTTATTAGGCTGATCGGGACTTAACACGTTAATGTTGGTGCGTATATACCTAAACAACTCAGAAATAACAGAATTTCCCCCGCGTTGTATAGCTATCGGGCTTTTAACATCATTATGACTTAATTCTCCCAGTATTTTTACGCCTGGTATATAGCTTAAACTTGCAGCATCTTTTACTTTAACGTTAAGCAACTGCTTTATATAAATAAACAGCCCGGGTGCCAATAATCCCATGATGCCACCTAATAAGAACATTAAAGGCCTTTTAGGATACTCAGGTATAGGATTGTATGCGGGCTTATCAACAATTTGAGAAGTTGGGATAGTTGCAGACAGTGATAAGGCTGTTTCTTCGCGCTTTTGTAATAAATATTGGTACAAGGTTGTTTTAACACTTTGTTCCCGGCTGCGCTGCAAAAGGCCACGCTCAAGCGCGGGCACAGAACGTACCCTGGAATCATATTGAGCAGAGTTTTGTTTCAGATGCTTATGCTCTATAATAAAGCCTTGTTTAATGTTATTGAGGTTTTCCTTAATGTTAATACGCAGAGCTGATATCTGGTCGCTCAGGTTTTGAACAAGCGGGTTACTCAGGTTTGTACTATTGAGCATCCGGTTCCTTTCCAGTTGCAGATCATTAAAGCGATTTATTAATGTATTCAGCACCGGATCTTTTAAGCCCATGGTACTGGGCACCACGCTAAATTGGTTGTCTGAATTACTTAAATATTTTTCAATAGACCTAACAATACCCAACTGAACATCTGAGGTTTCAAGCAGTTGATTATACTCTGCCGATTTTGTTAAATTGATCTGGGCGCCGTTGCCCGCGTCAACCGCTCCGTTTTGTTGTTTATAAGCTTCTATCCCTAATTCGGCCGATGTAAGATCCTGCTCCATGGCTTTTAACCTTTTATCAATAAATAAAATGGTGTTAACAGCCATTATATTTTTCTTCTGAACATTTTCAATATTATAGGTATTGATAATATTGGTAAGGATATCAACCCCTCTGGCGGGCACAGGGTCTATCAAACTTAAAATTAGGGTATTGGACTCTTTAACTACCGGGTTTACATTCAGCCTGCCTGCGCTATAAGAAGCCGCCATCCCATACAGATCGTTAAATTTTATACCGGTTAACTGGGGCCCTTCAGAAAAAGCGGGGCCTTTGGTTACGGTAAAAACATAGTCGGCATGCTTTATTTCCTGTCCGTAGCGATATATCCAGCTTTTTAAATCATCATGCAGTATAAAAGTATTACCTGATAAGTTTTGGATCTGCAGGTTTTTCAGGTAAGCCGCCCTGCTGATCTTTTTTATTGAAACTTTAAAAGGTAGATCATCTGCATAAAGTTCACGGGTTTTAAAACCCTGCAGGTCATAATATGAAATTTCTTGTTTAAGGGTTTTTAATGCTTTGTAGATCAAATCTTTTGAACGCAAAATCTCCATCTCATTATCTACCGTCTTAGTTTCCTGGAACATATTAAGGTCGCTAAACGCGGTAGCTTTCAAAATACCGTCGCCCTTTTTATCATCAGGTATAAGCAGTGTGCTGCTTATTTTATATTGAGGTGTAGCATAATCAAGGTAAAGCCAAACAGCACCCACGCAAACAACAAATGTTATTAAAAACCAATACCAGTTTTTTATATATGGCATAAGCTTATCCTTAAAGTTATCAGGACGTGCAATAGGTTTTGAAATAATATTTACAGACATAGCATCAGTTTTTAACATTGTACAATCAGTTCTTATTTATCGTCTTAACAACACGGCTACTAAAACCGCCACCGCCGATATAGAAGCTGTTACAATAGGTATTATCCGTGTATTTGAACTGTACTCAATTGCCTTGGCGCGGTCAGGTTCTACATACACAATGTCATTTTGTTTAAGATTGAAGTATGGCGAGTTCATTGTTTCCTGATTATTCAGATTCAACCTTTTCATTGTTTTATGGCCATCTTCTGTACGTATAATCAATACATTTTCTCTTTTACCATAAACCGTCATATCTCCGGCCATTCCTAAGGCTTCAAGCAGGTTAACTTTTTCGTCAGTTATAGTGAATGTCGAAGGCCTATTGACTTCGCCTATAACTGTAATTTTGAAATTTACAATCTGTACCTCTACTTCAGGATTTTTAACATACTTGCTTAGTGCTGCGGCAACCCCTGTTTCAGCTTCTTCAATGCTCATTCCTTCAATTTTAAAATCACCAACAAGTGGCAGGTGTACGTTGCCGCTTTTGTTCACTTTATAACCTTTTAAAGTACCATCTGGTGAAGCACCTTTATTACTTGCAAACAATAAATTAGATTCGGGGCTCAGGCTATTCATGGTGATGCTAACAACATCATTTTGTTTGATACGAACCTCTGGATTTTGCACATCATTCGCTGTTGTAACATTTGCCATATTACTGAAATATACCAGGTCTCTTCTTGGAGCGCAGGCGCTTAGCGCCAGCAGTAACAAGACAGAACTTCGAGTTAGTATTTTTATAATCATGAGTGATAAGTATAAATGGTTTTGGATACTTCTTTTGTTTCTATAAATCAAATATATCTATTTGAAGTTCAATGATATACATATTTTCACAATTGAAATTAAATTGTAAATAAGCAGTGATTTTTTACAGATTATGTAAAGAAAAATCCGCTCCATTTTACACATCATGTGAAAAATATGTAAAAAAAACAGCCCGAAATGAGTAATTACCGAAGGCATTTTGCAAGCCTTAGAGCGGTAAAATTGAACTTTAAAGGCAGAAAATTTCCTATGTGTGAACCTTGATAAAAATATTTCAAAAAACATAAAAAATCCGCACCCGGCTATGCCGTTAATATGGCTTAAATGCCGGCAATTTATCATGTGCGTGGGCAGCTTTTAAAGAGGTCTGTTTACATTCATATTTATACAGATCTGACGAAGCAAAACAGCAGAAATATCGGGTAGAATCCGGCGCTTTTACCCGGTTATATCCAACAAAAAAAGAGCTAAGAATTGCTTTAATTCTTAGCTCTTTGCAAAATAGATATTATCTATTTAAATGTATTTATTATATATTTTATCTATAATATTGAAACTATTCCACGGTAACCGATTTGGCGAGGTTGCGTGGCTGATCAACATTGCAGCCCCGCATTACAGCTATGTGGTAAGAGAGCAATTGCAGCGGTATAGTCGCCAGAAGCGGAAGGAACGCCTCATCAGCATCTGGTATTTCAATACAATAGTCAACCATTTTTTCAACCTCGGTATCGCCTTTGGTTACAATTGCAATAACTATTCCCTTGCGGGCTTTTACTTCCTGTATGTTACTTATTACCTTTTCGTACGAGGAATTTTTTGTAGCAATAAATACAACCGGCATTTCCTTGTCAATCAACGCGATGGGCCCATGTTTCATTTCGGCAGCCGGATAGCCTTCTGCATGGATATAGGAGATCTCCTTTAACTTTAGCGCTCCTTCCAGCGCAACCGGGAAACCGCTGCCGCGGCCCAGGAACAGGCAATTGCGGGAATCTTTAACCTTCGCAGCAATATCTTTGATCAATTCATTGTTGGCCAAAACTGTTTGTACCTTTTCGGGTATGCTGTTCAATTCCGTTAAAAGGCTTGTAAGTTTTGATGTGGTAAGTGTACCTCTTTGCTGTGCAATATAAAATGCCATCAATGTTAATACCGTCACCTGGGCGGTAAACGCCTTTGTTGAAGCTACTCCTATTTCGGGACCGGCATGTGTATAAACACCCGCGTGGGTAACACGAGGTATAGATGCGCCTACAACGTTGCAAATGCCAAAAATTGTGGCTCCTTTATCCTTTGCAATCTCAATAGCCGCCATGGTATCCGCGGTTTCGCCTGATTGTGATATGGCAATTACCACATCTCTTTCATTAATGATGGGATTACGGTACCTGAACTCAGAGGCATACTCAACCTCTACAGGGACACGGGCATATTCTTCAATTAAATACTCGCCGGCTAAACCTGCATGCCATGATGTACCACAGGCAACTATGACCACACGTTCAACATTCTTTAATTTATTCGCATACTCTTTAATGCCGCCCAATGCTATTTTACCTTCTGCAGCATTGATACGCCCGCGCATACAATCTCGTATTGACCGTGGCTGTTCGTATATTTCCTTCAGCATATAATGGTCAAAGCCGCCTTTTTCAAGCTCTTCTAACTTTAACTCCAGCTCTTGTATCAAAGGGGTTTGAATTACATTGTCCAGGCGTTTAACCAATAGCTCTTCGCGTTTTATCAAAGCTATTTCGTTATCCTTTAAATAAATTACATTTTTTACATATTCTACAATAGGGGTGGCATCAGATGCAATAAAATACTCGCCATTACCCACGCCGATAACTAACGGACTACCTTTTCTGGCGGCAATTAGCTGCCCGGGGTTTTCCCTATCCATAATTACAATTGCATAAGCACCAATAACCGAATTTAAGGCCAGGCGAACAGCCTCAAACAGGTCGATCTGTTCAATTTCCTGTATCTCCTGTACCAGGTGGACCAGAACTTCGGTATCGGTATCGCTTTTAAACTCATGCCCGCGATTGATCAACTCTGCTTTAAGTATCGAATAATTTTCAATTATACCGTTGTGGATAATATGCAAACGCTTGTCGTTTGAGCTGTGTGGATGCGAATTAACGTCTGATGGAGCACCGTGGGTTGCCCAGCGCGTATGGCCCATCGCTATTTTTCCGCTTCGGTCTTTACCTTCAGTGAAATCTTCCAGGAATGATACTTTGCCGGCCTTTTTATAAATATTAAAGCCGTTATCATTAATAATTGCTATACCTGCACTATCGTAACCACGGTATTCCAATCTTTTTAAACCTTTGAGTACTATGGGCCATGCTTCACGGAACCCAATGTAACCTACAATTCCACACATAAGCGTTATTTTAATTTTTAACAATTCTTGTTTGTTAAAAATTAAATATCGTTACCTGTTTTGGGTTTTACCATGACCATTATCACTTTTAATAATGACATTTATCACGATTATTATAATAAGCATTTGATAACAATAATCACCCGAGGCATAGGGAAATAATACGGGACAGGATGGGTATGAATATTAAATTAAATGCGTTTTAACGGCTTATTTGAGTATAAAGCCATTGCTTTATGAAAAGCTTAAAAAACTAATTCCGGGGAAGAAAAAGTTTATATATTGCTGATGAGCAGCAAATAGTTCTGCTCATCAGTTTTTTATTCTTTCAAGGCGGTTAAGCTCAAGTATCATGATATGACCGGATTTTTTTTCGATCAATCCCTCATCTTTAAAGTTTGTTAAAGTGCGGCTAACCGTTTCCAGTGCCATGCCGGCCATACCGGCCAGTTCTTCCCTGGATATTTTCAACAGCATGGGATCATCTGATTTCTTATTTAATCTTAACAGTACCTGCGCCAAACGTTTTCTTACCGAATTATAAGCAAGTTCTATCATTTGGTCTTCTTTTTCGCAAATGTTGTTTGATAATATCCTTAAAAACTGTTGGCTAATAGCCGGGTACCTGGTAAGCAGCGATAAAATAATATCTTTAGGGAGCAGGCATACCGTAGCGTCCTCAACTGCCACAGCTGTTTCTTTAAAAGCTTCATTTAACAGCAGCGCACTTACACCTAAATAATTATCGGTTTTATACAAACCTGTCATAAACTCTCTGCCATCATCAGATAGCTTCATGGTTTTAATACATCCGTCAAGAATAAGGTAGATACCCGTTGGCTGGTCACCATCATAATACAGGATCTGCTTCTTTTTGATCTGGCGTATTTTTCTGCTCGCTATTAATGCTTTTAATTCCGCTTTCTCGTCTTTTGAATTGTTGGCTAAGTTGTCAAGGCTCTGCAGTGCTTTAGTAAAAGAAATTTTCCGTATTTCATTTTTCTTCAGCCGGCTTTCAATTGCGTTTACCAACTCAATGTGGTTAAAAGGCTTAATTATATAATCGTCGGCACCCATCTCCATCCCTTTTCTAAAATCGAGCCGGTCTGTTTTAGCAGTTAGAAAAATGAAAGGGATAACGGCGGTTTCCTGATTTTTACTTAGTAATTGCAAAACCTCAAACCCATCTAATTCTGGCATCATAATATCACATAATATTAAATCGGGCTTTAATTGTGATGCCATGTTTACTCCAACTCTGCCATCGTTTGCCTGGATTACTTTATAGCCTGCATCCTTTAATATTTTAGCGGCGACGGTTCTCATCAAATCCTCGTCATCGATAATAAGTATACATTCATTCATGTCAATAAGGTTAACGTTATTGGGGGTGATTCATTTTCAGTTTTGAACTTGCACAGATAATTTTATTTAAAACTTCACTTTTATAAATCTTGAAATTGTAATGTTTCTGATCTTCTGCGGGAGTTACCAGTTCATATAAAAATTATTCACATCAATAATTTTTTATACGAACCTGCGTTTCCAACAGGAAATATATTCGTGTCGGCAATAAATAATCGTCTATATCTCTATTTTGACGGTTCTTGACTAATTGGTAGGGATAAACAAACTTACATTTACCATTACACAATATCTACTTGTAAAAGACCAATTTATACCTGTAGAAGACCAATTTTTAACGTTTAGTATATTAATTTATCAATATACACGTAATAAGGAGATGGTAAAGGGTTTTACCAATAAAAAATAACAAGCTAAAACTTTGAAATTCAGCTATAAAAAAATAAATATACCATTTTAGTTGCTCAAAATGGTATTACTTTTTGTTTTTAAAATTGTGGAAATTAGTAATGTCATGAAATATACCTGCTATGGCCTCGCAGGTTCCGTTTAAAACTTCGGGATATCCAATTACACGCACCCTTTTTAAATTACCCTTAAAGGTAATTAAGTCAACCTCTATATCAAATGGCAAACCATTTTCAAATGCCTTGTTAAATGTTTCTTTTACTAAATCACGGCTCTTTCCTTCTTTATATAAGTTAAGATTGATGCTCGATGCGGGATCTGCATTCTCTGGCGCTTCCAGTATTTCTTTTGTTATTTTGCTCCAGGTAGCTGCATTTTTTTTGAAATTCTTATTCCATGTTCCAATCCGGGCAATTTCATTTGTTTTGTTGAGAATTTCCAATATCCTGATATTTTCCAGGTCTTTCAGTTTTAAGGCCGAAATATCTTCAGTGCAAATCAATAGCCCCCCTATTACATTTTTGTAATTATACCAGGGCCTGATGTCCCATTTTATCCAAACCTTAGAACCATCTGCCCTTTCTATAAGCTCTTCATCGCATTTATTGATTTTGCCATTTAGTGCTGTTTTATAAATATCATCAAACTTTGATTTCAACTCCGGAAAAATACCTTCATGAATAGTGCCCGCGAGTTTAGCCTCATCATAATTATAATCTGTTATCCATTTGTTTGAAAATGCAAGATATTTCATTTCAGTATCAAGCATAGCTATTGCAAACGGCGCTTGTGAAACAAAGGTTTTATACTGCTCATCTGTTGCCTTCTGTATATTTTCAATCAAATTATTGGCGCTTTTTGTGCTCAGATACCTTTTATAACAGGCTGAAAAATTGGATGGGTTAGAAAAATTAAATATTATAGCGAGCTGTTTTTTGCTGCATTTTTTCTCCTCTAAATATTTTTCTGCCAATGCCATTTGCAGGTTCCTGTAATAAGAAAAAATACTGGAGTTAAATTTGGCTTTAAAATCTCTTTTAAGTTTTGATTCAGAAATGTAATGCTGTTTGGAAAGTTTGGTAATCCCGGGAAAACCGGTTAATAAACTGGCTTTTAATGTTCCCGTCACTTCTTCAAGTATCTTTCCGCCAAAATCTGTCTCACTGTCATAATCATGCTGAATATTTAATTGATTGTACGGCTTTCTGTCAAAATGTTTGGTTACATCTTCTATGTGGACAAAAAATCCCCTTACTTCGCCATTTTCATAGTCAGGACTATAGGTTGCTACAGCTGTTCTTGTTTCTCCCGACGGAACTTTTATATCAAGTTCAAAGCGCTGTATCCTGCCTTCCAGAACTCCCGTTATATAGGGTAAATTGTTATAAAAAAGCTCGCCAAACAGGTCCTGCATCTTAATTTTATCAATCATTTCATCCCTACGCTTGCCAAACCACTCAATGTACAGTTGGTTTGCATATCGGCAAACCAACTCACGGTCCCAATATGCAAGCATAGCTATGGCATGACTATCCGCTTCAAAACCCCAGGCAACAAGTTTATTATTAATGTTCTCAGGCATAAGTTTAGGTAAATTATGGCAACATAAAAGTCAATTTTATATATTGATAAAATAGTGATAGCCGTCACTTTTATTAAAAAGGCGACTTGTTTATACTTTAATATTTAATAATCTTTGGTTGGTTTATTCTCGCCTAAGCGTAAAAGCTATATAAAACTACCTGTTTATATCAAATTATCATAAAATTTAATGTCATTGGGATTTTCAGCCTACCAGAATAACTTATGAGTAAACTTTAAAAACAAAAAAACGACGATGATCTGGTTATAGCAATTGACGCCAGTGCCTGCGTTTTACCGGGATTGGGTGTAACGCTTTCAACGTTTTTCCTTCAGCCCATAGAAACAGCCAGCTTAGGAGCAGTGCGACTAACATAAAGAACCAAAAGTCATTAAATTGCGGTATGTTAGTTCTGGTAAATTTTTCGCAATTAATTAGGATATTTACGATGATAGCAGGTTTGCTACCAGTAATGAATCGAACTATGCACATGGCAAGTTCATGATATCGGTAAAAGCTTCCTGTACACTCACGTTTTAACGCTTATTTTCGAAAAAATTAAAGCCCAATGAAAACTTTAGCCGAATTTAAAGCCTCATTAAGTTCAGAACAGCCTGTCAGCGGGCTCTCTGCACAGTTAAAAAGCCTTTGGTATGATGGCAAGGGCGATTGGCACCAGGCACATGCACAGGTTGATCACCTGAACGATCAGGCATCAGCATGGGTACATGCCTACCTGCACCGGAAAGAAGGTGATATCGGAAATGCCGATTACTGGTATAGCAAGGCACGGCAAATTCGCCCGAACCTATCTTTGGAAGAGGAATGGGAGCAATTAGTATTACAATTTCTTTGATCAGCCGAACTCAATAATTTCTATTTGACAGGTGCAGTAACGCAACCACATAACAAATTATGGCTGCCTTACTGCTAACTTACTTACTCCTCAACGGTATGAGCTATTCATATTTTAAAACATAACATCTACCTAAATTAAGCACTTTAATCATGCAGAAGCAGTTCGATATCCCCCATTTCCTATATAACAATAATAATATTGTCGCTATTCACCCCTTAAGTTGTCGTTTTTACACAGCTTAAAATCCTTAAATGATCTTGATCTTCGTATTGTCAATAAGTCGTAAATAACTTAAACCACCTTATATGAAAAATTTATTTAAAACACACAGTCCTCTTAAATCAATACTACTAATCGCAGTCATGCTGTTTACAGCATCTCTGTCAAACGGACAAATCAAACCAACCCACAGCGGCTACGCCCCTCTTAACGGTATCAAAGTTTATTATGAAGTATATGGCGAGGGTAAGCCCCTGGTTTTGCTGCATGGTGCTTTTTATACCATTGAGATGAATTGGGCACAATTAATACCTGAATTATCAAAAACAAGAAAGGTAATTGCAGTTGAATTGCAGGGACACGGGCACACTCCGTATTCTGACAGAAAATTAGACATTGCTACCCTGGCCAGTGATGTGGAAGGAGTAATGAATTTTTTAAAAGTTGATAGTGCCGACGTTGCCGGATATAGCATGGGTGGATCCATAGCTTACCAGCTGGCAGTAAAAAGCCCTAAACGGGTAAGAAAATTAGTGATCATTTCTTCTACCTACAAAACAAGTGGCTGGTTGCCCGTTGTAAATAATGCGTTTAAAGGTTTTAAGCCTGAATTTTTAACAAATACTCCAATGAAAACGGCGTATGATGCAGTAGCGCCTGACAAAACAAAATGGACGAAGTTTTTAGAACAGATGATTGCTTTTGCTGGCGAGCCCTTTAACGTGGGTGATGCCAATATTGCGAAAATTACTTCACCGGTATTGCTTATATCAGGCGACAATGACGGCCTGGACAAAGTGGAGTTGATGAAAACGTACCAATTACTGGGAGGTGGCATATCTGCTGATTTGGCACCGATGCCAAAATCACATTTAGCCATTGTTCCGGGGCAGAGTCATGTCAGCTTAATGCAGCAGACGAAAACGATATCAGATCTTCTGAACGGGTTTTTACAATAACAAAATCGTACCTGGTATTTAATATACAATGACTGCTAAACTATTGATAAGTTATAGAAATAAGAAATCAAGAACTTATCAGGAGTTCATTTTTAAAAAAATATTAATGGCAGATTTATCTAAACTAATTATAAGCAAATGAGAAAGATCAGAATTTTTGAACATGTCTCGCTGGATGGCGTGATAGAACATGACGGGGACTACACTTATGGCGCATGGACTACACCTTATCGAAGCCCTGCCGGGGCAGCAACGCTCTTTGAGGCATACGGCCCTAACTTTGACCTGCTGCTTGCCCGCCGCACCTATGATATATTTAGTGGCTTTTGGCCTAATGCCGGAGATTTCCCAATGGCAAATGCTATAAACGCTGCAACAAAATACATTGCAACCCACAGGCCCGAAAGCCTGGAATGGGGTCCGGTAAAGAATTTGGGCGAGGATGTTGTAGAAGCGATCCGCGATCTAAAGGCAACGGACGGCTCCGACCTGATCGTTGTGGGAAGTTCCACACTAACATCCCTGTTGCTTGACCAGGGATTGGCCGACGAGGTTGTGCTCATTACCTACCCCGTTTTGCTTGGTCGTGGTAAACGCATATTGTCTGATAGTATTGACGCTCGCGAACTTGCTTTTGTTGAATCCAAGACCACACCAACGGGTTTGCTCATCAACACTTATCGACACGTTGGACCGCTGAAATCATAATATTTTTCGCTGACTTGGACGGCTGAGCAAGCGAGATTCTTATTATTATTTATTTGTTAAGCCCGGTCGGCATATTACCAAACTCTTAAATAACGCCCTGATATAAACATGTATCGGGGCTTTGTGCTTAGATCTCCGATTCTATATCGTGATAATTTCAGACTTGTTCGCGTCAAGTTCAAGATCGATCTGATGATGGTCATTCCATTCATCCGAAAGCGAACAGATGTATGTTCGGTTGTGTTACAGTGCATGTATGAAAAATAACGTAATATACTGAATGTAAATATGTTGTAAATTTGGAACGGGTATTGAGCCCTTTGAGTAAATTGAAAACCTATACATTCCATATCAACATCTGCGACCTGGTCTTTTTGGGAGCCATTTTTCTCGGCTTGGGCTCCGCCGCGCTTTTATGGTTCAAAAAAAGGCCGAACCAAATTGCAAACCAATTTTTTACCCTGGCACTGCTCGTTATCATTTTGTATATAACCCGCCTGTTAGCCATTGATATTGAGCTAACAACCTATATTCCTTATTGGAGCCGGTTGCCAATGCGATTTTCGTTGGGATTTGGCCCCCTGATATTCCTTTATGTGCTTAAAGTTACCCGGCCGGAATATAAATTCAACTCAAAAGACCTGCTGCATTTCATTCCATTATCGCTCGAACTGGGCGCTCAGCTATTGGAGATTATAGAAAGTACTACCACGGGAGCAGCCACTTATGATACACTCGTGTTTCACCGGTTGAACCCTGTATTACAATCGCTTACGTTTACGTCGGTCATTGTCTATTTGTACGCTTCACATAAGTTGATTGAGAGCTTCTACGGACGTCTGAAATTTAATAACAGTGACCGATACCGGTACGAAATGAAATGGCTGCATCGTTTGCTAACCGGTTTCGGCATTTTGTGGGTATGCTGGATGCTCGTCGCCGGCACAGATTATTTTTATTACCACTATCAGTTAACTTCACATGCCTATTATCCATTGTATCTCCTTTTAGTGATATTTACTATCCGTACAGCAGTTATCACCTTTTTAAAACCTGAAGCAGGCCAATCGTCAGTTGCATTGCCGGTTTTCAAACCAGCGCTGCCGGCGGAATACCGGCAGAAGGGTACGTGGCTGAAGACAGTCCTGAAAGCCAATCTGTATTACCAGGACCCGGAGCTTAATTTACATTCACTGGCTGAAAAAATCGACCTGCATCCCAATGAATTATCCCGCATAATTAACACAGTACTGAAAAAAAACTTTAATGATCTTATTAATGAGTACAGAGTTGCAGATGTAGTCCGTAAAATGCAGGACCCGGCTTATAACCACCTAACCTTGCTTGGGATTGCATTGGAATCAGGATTTAATTCGAAAACCACCTTTAACCGTACTTTTAAGCAGTTGACCGGTAAAAGCCCGGCAGTGTATAAACTTGAACTCAAAAAAGAGCGACCATATTATAATTTGGAACGCCAGCCACGTTTTAAGACAGTAATTTTAAACCAGGAAGCGGCTCCGAAGTGGACCGTTAAGAAATTCAATCGCAACGTTATGTTTAAAAATTACTTCAAAATCGCCTGGCGTAACCTGCTACGCAATAAAAGCTATGCCACCATCAATATTACCGGCCTGGCCATAGGTATAGCCGCCTGCCTGCTCATATTCCTGGTTGTTCAATATGAAACAAGCTTTGATAACTTCCATGTTAATAAAGACCGGATCTATCGTATCGTGACGGTAAACAGCGGCCCTGATGGTACACATGCCGGCGCGGGGACGCCATTACCACTTATTGAAGGATTGAAGCTTGATTTCCCGCAAGTAAAGCAATTAGGTAATATTATGAAGAATGACGGATCGCACTATGCGGTAGATGACGGGCGCAATAGTGGTTCATTGAAAAAGTTTAAAGAAGATCTGGCCTACTATGCTGATCCCGGATTCTTCCGGATTTTTGATTTCAAGTGGCTGGCCGGAGATAAAAATACCGCTTTGGCAGAGCCTAACACCATTGTATTATCCCGTGACGAAGCTGATAAGTTTTTTGGCGATTGGCGTACCGCAATGGGGAAAACAGTGCGATACGAAAACAAACGTGATTTTAAAGTAGCCGGCATCCTTGAAAATACCCCTGCCAATACGGATTTCCCGATGAAGCTGGTTGTCTCCTGGGTCACGCTCATCGGAAAAGGAGGGGATTTTAGCGGCAATGCACAGGATTGGGTTAGTACTTTCAGTGACAGGAATTGCTATATCATTTTACCACCGGGCGCAAACGAAAAACGGTTCAATACCGGGCTTGCAGCGTTCGCCAAAAGGCATATACCGCCGCCCTACAATAAAAATGAAATCTTTCAATTACAGGCATTGAAAGATATGCATTATAACACGGAAACAGGTTTGTACAGCGGGCACTCCTTTAGTAAGCAATTGATCAGTGTGATCAGCCTGATTGGTTTATTCCTGCTGATCATAGCCTGCGTTAACTTTATCAACCTGGCTACCGCCCAGGCCGTAAACCGTTCAAAAGAGGTTGGCGTACGCAAAGTTCTGGGCAGCAACCGGTATCAATTGGTTCTTCAATTTATCAGCGAAACCTTGATCATTACTTTATTTTCAGTTTTACTGGCTTCAATAATCTCGGTTGTGGCCTTGCCAATGTTGAATAACCTGCTGGAGATCCAGTTGAGCGGGGGCTTTCTGGCTGATCCAATAGTGATCTTGTTTTTGGGAGGAGTGGTTATTGGAGTTACTTTGTTGGCCGGGTTTTATCCGGCATTGGTGTTATCCGGCTTTAACCCGATAGAGGCATTGAGAAATAAGATCAATATGGCGCGCGTGAGCGGCATTTCACTGCGCAGGGTATTGGTGGTAGCGCAGTTCTGTATAGCGCAATTCCTGGTGATCGGCACGCTGGTATTGATCTACCAGATGAATTATTTTAGGAACAAATCGCTCGGGTTTAATAAAGACGCTGTCGTCACGGTTCCTTTCCCTGGTGATAGCACCGGCAGAGCAAGGGTGAACGCATTGAAAGATCAGCTTTTACAGCAATCGGGAATAAAGGAGGTAAGCGTTAGCCTGTACGGCCCGTCTGACAACGGTGGTTGGTTCAGTGATTTTAAATTCAACAATGCGCCCAAACAGGTTGATTTCGCCGCTTCCCTGAAATGGGCTGATGCCGACTATTTCGGCTTATACGATATCCAATTTTTGGCCGGCGGCCCATATAAGAAAACAGATACCGTATCAGGTTATGTTGTTAATGAAACGCTGATACATAAGCTTGGTATTACCGACCCAAAACAGGCCATAGGCAAATACATTATGCTATGGGATGATAAGAAATTAAACGCGCAGATCACTGGTGTGGTGAAAGATTACAATGTGGCCTCACTTCGTAACGCTATTCCGCCTGTATTAATGGGCTCGTGGAAGAGGCAGTATTCAAAATTGAATATCAAAATTCATCCCCAAAACGTGAAGCAGACCCTTGCTGGTATTGAGAACCTATGGAATAAAACTTTCCCGGAAGGAATGTATGAATATCAATTCCTCGACAAAACAATCGCTGATTTTTATAAAAACGAGGACGAATTATCTACGCTTTATAAAATATTTGCGGGGATAGCCATATTCATTTCCTGCCTTGGCTTGTATGGTTTGGTATCATTCATGGCTTTACAACGCACTAAAGAAGTAGGCATACGTAAAACGTTGGGGGCCTCTGTGGGGCATATTGTGTATTTGTTTTCCAAAGAATTTACGGTGCTTATTATCATCGCCTTTGCCATATCAGCTCCCATTGGCTACTATTTCATGCATCAGTGGCTACAGGGTTACACGTATAGGATCAATATCGGCCCTGATATATTTATCTTGGCCATATTAGCGTCGGTAGCCATTGCCTGGACAAGCGTAGGCTACAAAGCTATAAGAGCGGCACTGGCTAACCCCGTGAAAAGTTTGAGAAGCGAATAAAACCCAGGAGCATTAATAACCCGGAATAAGGGAGTTAGGGATAAACACTTCCCTACCTCCCTTTTTTCCTAAAAAACCAGCACGCATATTCTCGCCGTTTTGGCAGTTTCTCAAGCAACTTACTTCTTCCAAAAAACAGAAGCGGTAAAAAAACAGGCAAGCAGCTGTGCCTACAGGTCTCGCAGTTAAAAAATTATTGGCTTTGCAATATATTTATAAGTATCATTTTTCAATGGATTATTTATAATAAACCTGATACCGCTTTTGCCTCGTTTTTACTTCATTATTCATCTACTTTTGTATTTTACAAAATAGTGCATTCCATTTCCGATATCTAAATAGAATAGCTAATATTAGCATCAGAATTTTTTTTATAAAATTGCAATCGATTGCACTTATATACCAATTATTAAAACTAACCATGTGCAGGAGTATCAAACCATATTTAGTGGTGTTAGTGTTATGTTGTGGGATGATCGGCATTGCCACAGCTCAGGAAACTTTTAACCTGACTTCGTACACCGTAAAAGAAGGGCTTTCGTCAAATACCGTAAATAGTATTGTTAAAGACAGCTATGGATTAATGTGGTTCGGCACCGCTAATGGCCTTACCAAATTTGACGGAAATAATTTTACAACCTACCGTCACGAAGCGGGCAATAAAGTTAATTTTCCGACAAATGAGATCCTGAGTATTTGTGAAGACCATAACGGACGACTTTGGGTTGGCCTGAGCGGAAGCGGTATACGGTGTTACGATAGAAAATTTGACCGGTTCCAGGCTTACAACGGGGACGGCTCCTGGCCTGACATGCAAAAAATATCGGTTAGGGCAATATATGAAGATCATCATGGCATGATGTGGGTTGGTACATACGGAGACCTTAGGATGTTTGATCTGCATACCGGACATGTGACCAGACTACCAATAACCAACATCAACGGCGAACAGATGGAACATATCGTGGTACTGTCATTATTTGAGGATAGCCGTAACCGAATGTGGGTGGGTACCAATATGGGCTTGTTATTATATGACCGTCAAACCAAAACCTTTCAAAGATTTAAGCATGACGCCAGGGTTTCCGGTACGATAACCAATGATATCGTTAAAGCTATCATAGAAGATAAAAATGGCGATATATGGATCGCCACCTATTCTGGATTGAACAAAATGCTAAGACCGGGAATCTTTAAAGCGTTTAATAACAAACAATCCAATAGCCTGACTAATAATGCAATTTTCGCGGCAAGCGTAGACAATGACGGCAGGATATGGCTGGGTACCGAAGACGGAGTTAACATTTTTGATCCGCGCTCCGAGTCATTTCAAGTCTTACGGCCTGATCCGCGGAATCCCTTCAGCCTCCGGAGTAATTCTATACGCAGTTTTTACTTTGATAAAAACGGAATTTACTGGATTGGCACGTATAGCGGCGGCATCAGTAAATATGACAAGCATTTAGCTTTATTAAACCTCAAACAGAGCAATCCTTTCGACCCATCAGGGCTAAAGTCTCCTTTTGTTACAGCTTTTGCAGAATACAAAAATGATCAGGTTTTCATAGGAACCGACGGCGGCGGCCTCGAACTGTTTAACAGGAATACCGGGTTAATGACTCCGGTTCCAATCCACAGCAAACTGGATCCATTGAAACATGGTCTGGCGATAATGACAATGTTTATGAGCAGAAACGAACAATTATGGGTTGGAACTTATCGTAATGGCCTTTTCAATATTAATCCGACTACCGGAAAATGCAGGCAGCTTACCTATGACGGTACGGCCCGGGGCTTAAGCCAAAATGAAATTACGGCTCTCGTTGAAGATAAAGCGGGCCGCATATGGATCGGCACACTTGGGCATGGTGTGGATGTTTACGATCCGCAGACTGGCTTGTTTAACAGGGTAAGCAGCAAAAATACAGCCGGTGACAACTATCCCAGGCTCCCGTTAAACGATTATATCACTTCGCTCACGTTGATGCCCAACGGGGATATTTGCATCGGCTCTATGGGCACCGGTTTAGCTATTTATCATCAGCAGGCGCGAAAATTTACGCTTTATAATAAGGCGAACAGCGGGCTGGCCAATGATGTGGTTTCTAACGTATTAAGCGCAAATGATCATTCACTGTGGGCCGGTACAAACGGCGGGCTCTGCTTTCTTGACGCAAAAACCGGTAGGTTTACGGTATATAGTGAAAAAGACGGCCTGGCCAATGCCTATGTAAAAGCAATTTTGGAAGACGACAACCACCTGCTTTGGATGAGTACAGACCGTGGCATAAGTTCGTTTGACCGGGAAAAGAAACTTTTTAAAAACCTGAACGAAGAAAATGGCGTTCAGCAGGGTTCTTTTATCACTTGTTCGGCATTAAAATTAAATAACGGCGACTTGTTTTTTGGCGGGCAGGACGGATTCAATTATTTCAACCCCAACAAACTGCCCTCGCCGCCAACGCAAGCTAAAGTGCTGCTCAGCCAGCTGAAGGTGAACAATAACACGGTTACCCCAAACGCAAACGGCTCGCTAAAAGAGCAAATCAGCATTGCAAAGGAAATCGTTTTGCATTACGGCCAAAATTTTTCGCTTAATTATGTGGCTGTAGATTATACCGCCCCAAAGCAAAACCTGTATGCCTACCGGCTGGTTGGATATGACAGGGATTGGAACTTTGTACGTCAGTCCACAACCGCAAGTTATACCAACATGGATCCTGGCACCTACCTTTTCCAGGTAAAATCAAGCAACAACAGCCGGCAGTGGAATACACCGGTAACCCAGATCAAAATAGTTATCCTGCCCCCTGTTTGGCGTACAACCTTTGCCTATTCCATTTATTTCCTGGTTATTTTGGCAAGTCTTTATCTTATCCGGCGCAGGGGCATCAACAAATTACGCAGGGAATTTGAGGCCCGTCAGGAAAAACTGCGGGTTCAGCAGTTGGTTGAGGAGGAAAGAAAACAAGCTGAACGTTTACATGAACTGGATATGCTTAAAATCCGTTTCCTCACGGATTTGAGCCATGAATTCAGAACGCCGATTTCGTTGGTTATGGCTCCGGTTGAAAAATTACTCGATAAAGATTTCGGTGAAAGCGATAGAGGCGACCTTAAAATGATCCACAGAAATGTTCGCAGGCTTTTGAACCTGGTCAATCAGCTACTGGATTTCCGTAAGATGGAAGAAAACGGGCTTAAACTTTGCCCGGCAAAAGGTGATGTGATCAGTTTTATAACCGAAGCGGCAGAATCTTTTAAGGACATTGCTGCAAAGAAACATATCCGGTTGCTCATCAAATCGGCATGCCCGTGTTGGTTAACGCTGTTTGATCACGAAAAACTGGAACGGATCATCTTTAACCTTCTTTCAAATGCCTTTAAATTTACTGCCGACGGCGGATCAGTGACTATTGAAATTAACATTGAGGAGGCGAAGGGTAAATCGCTGCTCCGGTTGGAGATCGCTGATACCGGCGTGGGTATCGCACGGGCTGATATCGGGCGTATTTTCGACAGGTTTTATCAATCAGACAAAGTCGGTGCCGTTTTGAACCAGGGAACGGGCATCGGATTATCCATAACAAAAGAGTTTGTTCATTTAATGGACGGCCAGATCTCCGTCGCAAGTGAAATAGGCAAGGGCACTAAATTTACAATTTCCCTGCCGCTGCCCCAACTTCAGGATTTACAAAAAGCGCCAGGCCTTGTTCAGGAAACTTCGGGTTTAGGGGCGGTGATTGAAAATAACAAAACTGAAGCCGACTTTGATACCGGCACAGTTATGGAGCCAACAGCCGAACAATTGACCACCATATTACTTGTTGAGGACAATGACGAATTCCGGCAGTATTTAGCGGAACATCTCGGAAAGTATTTCCGGGTTCTGGAGGCTGCTAACGGAAAAGAGGGCTGGCAGAAAACCTTAAGTGCGCACCCGCAACTGGTTGTAAGCGATATTAACATGCCGCTAATGTCAGGTATTGAACTTAGCCATAAGATAAAAGCGGATAAGCGTACAACTCACATCCCAATCATTATTCTCACCGCGATGACAGGTGAAGAAGAGCAGCTAATGGGGCTGCAATCAGGTGCAAGTGATTATTTAACCAAGCCTTTTAACTTCCAGATCCTGCACACAAAAATCAATAACCTGCTCAATCTGAACAAAACCTTAAAGGATACCTATTCCAAACAAATCCAGCTGGTTGGAGAGAATGTTGCTATAGAATCAACTGACGTTAAATTGCTTAACAATATCCTTAAGTATATTGAAGCCAATTTAAGTGAACCTGAATTATCTGTCGAAGACCTGAGCAAGCACGTAGGCATGAGCAGGGCCTCCTTGTATTATAAAGTAAGGGAGTTGACGGGCTTGTCACCTAATGAGTATTTGCGTTCGGTCAAACTTGAGAAAGCGGCTGTTTTGCTTGAGTCCTCGGGCCATAATGTAGCGCAGATTGCATATATGACGGGCTTTGGCACGCCGAGTTACTTTACAAGAATGTTTAAAGCAAAATTCGGTATTCTACCATCAGAATATTTGAATTCCAAAAAGAGTGAACGGCTTAAAGTTACTGCCGCCGAATTAACTGCTTAAAAATCGGTTCCCCGTTTAATCGACACGCGGCATGTTGAGCTGGCCGCACGCTACCCCGGTCGGGCGCTGACTGTGCTCTTAGCCACTATTGATGCCGAATAAAATGTGACATAACCGTTGTCAAAACGGAAACAATACTGAATTTACATTTATACTACCGACATTATGATATAAAATTCTGATAATTAAAAAGTTAATCAACTTCTGAATCAATAGGAAGTTGAATTTTCCTGTTGGCCGCTAAACATTTGTAGTAGCATTTTAGCAATTCATTATATAATAAAGATGCCAAACGACTGATCTTAGTCACGGATTTTAAAGCAAAATTCGTTGTTTGAGCCAGGCATAAATAAAACCTAAAGTCATTTTAATTAAGCTGCGATCATTTGAGTGTTTCCGTTGATCCAATCTTGCAATCGATTGCATAAAAAAGGGTAACGTAAGCTGGCAGTGCAAGTGCGGTTGCGGAAATGATCATGTCTAATACTATCTGCAAAAATTTGCAGGGCGCTAAGGATGCTTAATAAGATGGATAAGAAGAATGATAGATCACTAACCGGCAACCCAATTATTGAAAAATATAAAACCAATTAACCCCCTATTATGAAGATAACCATCAGAGACCCCAGTTAAATACCACCGATGAGAACCGTACAAGGTCCGGCAATCTCTAAAGAGAAACAATAATAAACCTTCAATCATATATTATGAAAAGATCAATACCAATTAGACATTTGAAATTCGCCGTCTTGTTCTTTTTTTGTCTGAGCATGAGTTTTACAGTGCTGGCACAGACCAAGCGAATTACCGGTAAAGTACTCGATGAAAAAAACCAGCCTTTACCAGGAGCCAGTGTACGGGCAAAAACCGGTAACGCTACCGCAGTTACCGCCGTAAATGGAGAATTTACCATTAACATACCAACGGGAGAGAATATACTCAAAGTAAGCTTCGTTGGATATGACGATCAGGAAATACTGATCAAAGGCCTGGCCCCCATCACAGTACACATGAATACAAGCAGCAAAAGCCTTGCTGATGTAGTTGTTATCGGTTATGGTACGCAAAGACGGGAAGCAGTTACCGGGTCCGTTTCGTCCATCAATGGCGATAAACTGCGTGACATCCCCACAGCAAACGTGAGCCAGGCGATACAGGGACGATTGCCAGGCGTTGAAGTTTCTCAAACTTCTACCCAACCCGGCGCAACAATGCAGATCCTCATCCGCGGCCAGCGCTCGTTAACAGCGAGTAACAATCCCCTGATCGTACTGGATGGAATTCCTTTCACCGGGTCTATCGCGGATATTAATCCAAACGACGTTAAAAGCGTTGACATCTTAAAAGATGCATCGGCTACCGCAATTTACGGTTCTCGTGGCGCAAACGGCGTTATTTTGATAACCACTAACAGAGGGCAGGTTGGTGGCTCGGCCAAAATAACCTACAATGGTTATTATGGCACCCAGACCCTCTTTGCCCGCTACCCAATGATGAATGGCCCCGAGTTCGTGGCGATGCGTAAAGCCGCGGGCCTTTATACTAACGGTGCTGATGAAAAAGACGATGTCAATATCGACTGGCAAAAATTATTCTACCGCACAGGCAGAGTTTGGAGCAATGATGTGGGCGTTTCTGGCGGAAGCCAGACCGGCAGTTATAATTTTGGCGGCGGCTACTACAAAAACGAAGGACTTATTCCAACCCAGCAATATACCCGTTATTCTATACGTGGTTCGGTTGACCAAAATGTTGGCAAGTATTTTAAAGTAGGCTTCACCTCCAATAACAATTACAACCTGACAGAAGGCAGTCAGGTCGGCGTTGGCGGCGTTCTCAGCTTTACGCCGATCGCTAATCCATACAATGCTGACGGTTCATTGAAAAGAACAATAAAAATGCCTTTGACCGAAAGCTTTGTATTGACCAAAGGGATTGTGAACAGCCTGCATGATCAGTGGCTGAACGAAACCCGTGGCTATGCGACCTATAACTCTATGTATGGCGAAGTAAAAATCCCATGGGTTGAAGGCCTGAAATACCGGGTCAACCTCGGCTTAGATTATATACAAAGCAACAATGGTAATTACACCGGTACAGGCGTAAATAGCTCGACCGCTAACACCCCTTCAACCGCTGGTGTAAGTAATTCTGCGCAATATCACTGGGCGCTTGAAAACCTGTTAACCTACGATCGCACCTTCGCTCAAAAGCACAATATAAATGTAGTTGCATTGTATTCTTCTGAGCAAACCCGGTTCAACAGCTCGTCTATGTCAGCAAGGGGCATCCCCGCCAGTGCTTTTCAATTCTATAACTTAGGTCAGTCTACCGGCGAGATCAAAATAAACGATGGTAATTATTACCTGACCGGTTTAATGTCGTACATGGGCCGTGTTATGTATTCTTACGATGACCGATATCTGATTTCAGCTACCGTTCGTTCAGACGCCTCTTCCGTTTTAGCGCCAGGGCATAAATGGCATACCTACCCGGCGGTATCAGTTGGATGGAATATGATGAATGAATCGTTTATGAAAGGCGTGACTTTTGTAGACAACCTGAAATTACGTTTAGGTTATGGCCAAACCTCTAATCAGGCGGTAAACGCGTACCAAACCCTGGGCGCTTTAACTACACGTTACTATAACTTTGGAGACTCCAACTATCAAAACGGCTATTATGTAAGCCAGTTGCCAAATGCTGCCCTGGGTTGGGAATATTCTGAAACCTGGAATTACGGTTTGGATTTCTCATTGTTCAAACACCGTTTATCCGGTACACTCGAATATTATACAACGCAGACCAAAGATATTTTACTGAGCGTAGGATTACCTCCAACGTCTGGTGTAGGCAGTTACGTAGCCAATATTGGAAGAACCCAGAACAAAGGCCTTGAGTTAAGCTTGACTGCCAATATCATTAACAAGGATGGTTTGACATGGGATTTTGGCATCAACATCTATGGCAACCGTAACAAGCTGGTGGCATTAGCCTCAGGCCAAACCAGGGATGAGGGCAACTCATGGTTTGTAGGCCACAACATCAACTCTATTTTTGATTACAAAAAGATTGGTATCTGGCAGACAGGCGACCCTAACCTGAATATCCTGGAACCGGGCGGTAATGTTGGCATGATCAAGGTACTTTATACTGGGCCTTACAACGCGAACGGTCAGCCCACAAGGGCTATCGGACCGGATGACAGGCAAATTATCGACGTGGACCCTAAGTTCCAGGGAGGTTTCAATACCCGGATTGCCTACAAAGGATTCGATCTGAATATCGTCGGTGCCTATAAAAACGGCGGCGTGCTGATCAGTAGCTTATATGGCTCAGGTGGTTACCTGGATTTACTGACAGGCCGTAGCAATAACGTGAAAGTTGACTATTGGACACCGGAAAATACGGGCGCTCAGTTTCCAAAACCAGGAGGTATTACCAGCGGTGACAATCCTAAATACGGTAGCACACTCGGATATTTTGACGCCTCATACCTGAAAATCCGTAGCATGAGCCTCGGGTACGACTTCAGCAAGCTGTTGTCAAAGCATGCCAACATGAAATTGCGGACCTATTTCACTGTTCAGAACCCGTTTGTATTCTTCTCTCCATATCACAAGCTGTCCGGCATGGATCCGGAGACAAACTCTTATGGTAACGAAAATGCAGCCGTGCCGCTTTCCCAGGCACAAAGAAGGTTCCTGACCATCGGCACCAACTCGCCTTCGACCCGCAACTATGTTTTTGGAATGAGTATGACCTTTTAAGAAGAAAAATATGAAAACTTTAACAATAAAAAGCATCATCAGCTGCTCACTATGTTTAGTGATCTCCCTGGCAGGATGCAAAAAAGTTCTGGATGAACAGCCCCGCAGCAGCTTCACCCCCGATTATTTTAAAACCACGGACGGTGTTAACGGCGGCCTGACAGCGATGTACGCGCACCTCCGTAACATATACGGACAAGCTTATTATTACAACTCGGGTGTTACAGGTACCGATGAAGCTACCTGGGGACAAAGTGCTGACGGTAATTTTAAGGATATGGACTGTTCCGGCGTCGGTATCATCCAGTCCACCAGCTATCCTACGAGCGTTATCTGGAGCGAGGCATTCCCCAATATCAACACCGCAAGTGGTGTGATTGAAAATGCCACTGCCGCCGGCCTGTCAAATGCTTTGATTGCCGAGGCTCGTTTCTTTCGCGCATTTGATTATTTCCTGCTGGTGCAAACCTATGGCGGGGTACCGCTTGATCTTGGAGCCGGTGTTTTAAAGTTCAACACCTCACCCATCAGGACATCGAAACGTAACACGGTACCTGAAGTTTATACCAAAGCGATATTCCCCGATTTACTCCAGGCCATCAACGAACTGCCGGATGTTGGTCGTGTAACCGGTGGACTCACAAAAACAACAGCACGGTTCTATTTATCAAAAGCATACCTTACTTATGCATGGTGGCTTCAGAATCCGGGCAACATCCCTACCTACCCTGCCGCTAACAGGACCGATCCGGACGGGCACAACGCCCAATGGTATTTTCAAAGCGCTTATGATATATCAACAACCGCTATTGAAAACCCCGGAGCATTTGGTTTACAGCCAACTTTTTATGATGTCAATCTCGGATCAAATGACCGCAACAACGAGATCATATTATATGCTGACCACACGCAAACCAGTGAAAAATATAACGGCAGCAGCCTAACCTACGGCAGCGGTGGCGCGCCTGACAACTTCGCCGGCTGGATGATGACCTGGAACTATCCAAATATCCAGAGCTCCGGTACCAACTCTGTTCAGCGTGAGGCCGAACAGCACCTTGGCCGTCCGTGGGTGCGTATGGCGCCGACGATCGAGGTGCTTAAAAACACGTTTGCCGATAAAGTGAACGATTCCAGGTACGATGGTACATTTACAACTGTGTATCGCGGAAACTGGCCGAAAGCAGGTATAACAACGAAAACACTGGTTAATGCGAACGGATTGCCCATTGCTCCGGGCGACGCTGTCCTGAGCTTTCTTAATAACGATGACCCTAACGTAGTATATGCAAAAGCAAATGGCAACGTAGGAGCCGGCGTATTACCGGGAAGAGCGGATTTTGTAGTAAACCCAGGCGATATCAGCAGGATCATTTATCCCGGCCTTTGGAAACTCGGACCTTACCGCACCGATAATGCCGGCGGCCTCGGCCAGCCGAACGCGGGAAGCACGAGGCCATATCCGGTTGCCAAATTTTCGGAGCTTTACCTCATCGCGGCCGAAGCAGCAGTAAAAGGCGCTACTACTAAAGGAGGTAAATCGGCACGTGAATTAATAAACGTTCTTCGCGCCAGGGCCGGAAAATGGAGATTTAGTAATAATGGCAACGTTGCCAAGGTTGAAGACGACAGCCAGGCTATGACCGACGCCACCCCTGCCGTTATCGATATCAATTATGTACTGGCAGAGCGCTCGCGCGAATTGTACGCCGAAGGCGGACGATGGTTTGATCTGGTACGAACCCAAAAATGGGCGGAACTTGCCGGTTCGTATACCATATCGGGAACCAATTTCGGCGATCACACACCAACGAAAGTAACAAGAACAATAGATGCCCATTTGTATTTGCGCCCCATTCCCCAGGGCCAGATTGATGCGATGGTCATGAGCCCGGCAGATAAAGCCGCTTACCAGAATCCGGGCTATTAAAATTTAACCTATTCCTAAAAAAAGCCGCCTCACTATACTTGAGACGGCTTTTTTTGGCTTAAAAACTCAAGCAACATCTTTTATTATTCACTTCTCAAACTTTTAACCGGATTGGCGGTAGCAGCATTGATGGCGTGTGAACCTATGGTCAGCAATGCCAAAGCCACCGCTATCGTACCTGCAAGCACAAATGCCCATGCGTTGATATCAATGCGATAACTAAATGCCATCAACCATTTATTCATAAGGTACCCGGCTACCGGTGAAGCGATGAGTATGGCTACCAATACTAATTTTAAAAAGTCCTGCGATAATAAACTTGTAATTCCCGAAACGCTTGCGCCAAGCACCTTACGAATACCAATTTCTTTTGTCCGCTGCTCTGCAATGAATGCGGCCAGCCCAAATAATCCGAGGCAGGCTACGAATATGGCCAGCAGTGAAAATACGGTAGCGGTTTTAACAGCATGCTGTTCGGATGTATATAGGCTTTGAATATGGCTATCCAGGAATTCGTAATCAAAGCTCGAGCTGGGCATGTTCTCATTAAACCGGGCCTGTAACTGCTGCATAAAATGCGACAGATCTTTGGTGTTATATCGGATCAACAATGTTCTTAAAGATTCCGGTGCTCCATTCATTTCATAATATACATATCCACCGATCTCACTTTTTAACGATTGATAATTAAAATCCTTAACCACACCACTTATTATCGATTTGTTGACCATCTCGGTGGCAATGTATTTACCTACCGCGTCCTGAGGTGATTTGAAGCCAAGATATTTCAAAACAGCCTCATTGATCAATACATAACAAGTGCTATCTCCTTTTGCTATTCTTGGAGGAAGCGAAGTGCCTGCAAGCAATTTTAACTGCATTGTCTTTATAATTGAACCATCGGTATGACAGGTTTTTACCGGCATGCCATCTTTGTCATTAGCAAACTTCTTAACGCTTCTACCACTTTCCACGTCGCCGGGAATGGACTGAACGGCGGAAAAACTTTCAACACCCGGCACGCTCCGGATGTCGTCCATTAACGCAGCTACCTGTTGCTCATTTTGAGCCGCTTTGATATTCACCGTCACCACGCCATTTGGATTGAACCCCAGATCGCGATTTCTGACGTATTGCATTTGCTGAATTATGATTATTACCGAGATGATTAAGACAACTGAAGATGCAAATTGAAATACCACCAGCGTTTTACGAATAAAATCAGCCAAAGAATATTTTAATTTTAGCTTGTTCATTAATACTAACGGCGATATTCGGGACAAGGAAAACGCGGGGTAACTACCGGCTATCAACGTTACTAAAATCCAGATTGAAATCAGCCCGAATAAAATGGGGGGTGCAAACAATGCTGAAGTGGTCAGCTCAATACCGGTAACATTTTGAAATATTGGCCTTACAACAAAAACAAGGCAATAACCAATCAATATTGATATCCATGAAATCAAGGCGGTTTCGGTATAAAAAAGTGCCAGCAAATGGTTACTGTTTGCCCCTAAAACCTTATTAACTCCCACACTTTTCGCACGTTTCTGAGAACGCGCCGTCGCGAGGTTCATGTAGTTGATACAGGCGATTATTAATACCAGCAGCGATAAAAATACCAATGTTTTCACCGTGCTGATATTGCCAATCTTTCCCGAATATCCTTCCCGTATACCAGCCGAGTAAAGATGAATGTCAGTTAATGGCTGAAATATAAATTGAGTAAAATATTTGTTCCCTTTAGTCACATTTTTATCAATAAGTGCAGTAGCTGCTGCTTGCACCCGTTCAACGTTTGCTCCGGGTTGCACCAGGCAATAAGTTTCATAGCTTGCGTTACTCCAATAAACAGTCTGGCCCATCCACGAATCCATGATATTATATATCATGTCGCAATCTATTGTACTGTTAGCCGGCAAATCAGCATAAACACCTGCTACATGCAAGGTGTCCCGGTTATTAACATAAATAAGTTTGCCAAAAGCGGGCTCGCTACCATAAAGCCTTTTTTTAGCAGATTGTGAAAGCACAATGGACTTGGGCTGCGAAAAAGCAGTACGCGCATTGCCCTCAACAAACTTCATATTGAAAATGTTAAATACCGTTGAATCTGCGAGGTACAAACCTTTCTCAATAAAATTTTTATCATCGGTTTTAAGCGAAACCTTAGCTCCAAAATCATGCTTAACAAGCCGGGTCATGCTTTTAACCTGAGGGATACTTTGAACAATGGCGGGGCCAACGGAATTGGGTAGCTGAGCCCAAACCTGATAGTTAAATTGGCCTGTAGTTTTCATATTTACCCGGTAAATGTTTCCGGCGTTCTGATAACTACGGTCAAAACTCAGTTCATAGGTAACGCCGGCAAACAGTGTAATACAAACACAGATCCCCGTTGCAAGGCCCAGAATATTTAGTGAAGTAAAAAGTTTATTGGCAACAACATTGCGCCAGGCGATTTTTAAGTAATTCCGAATCATCAAATTTAATTAGTAACGCGTTAGCGTTGATTAAAACAGGGTATATCACGAAACGTTATGCACACTGATTAATTTGCAATGCTTATGCCTTTTTTAAAATTGCCTGAAAATTAGCACCTTATAAAAAAACAGCTTGAAAAGATGTTCGCTTTCGATACAGTCCATGTTCGATTTTGCAATTGGGGTTGATGTTTATCAAGCCAAAGCGCAACGATGCTGCCAGCTTAACCGATAAAATTATATATTTGGGTTAGCATATTTAAACTGAACATTAATCCACCATGATGTTTGCGTAATTAACGTGATATATTAAAGGGAATACTTAAAAACACATGGCCCCCGAAAATTTATATATAGCTGATGATGCTAAGCTGTTATTGCTTTTGAGCCAGGGCGATAAGCCCGCTTTTGATACTTTATATAATAAATACTGGAAACAGGTTTACAACGCCGCTTACAAAAGGCTAAATGATATTGAGCGTGCGCAGGATATTGCCCAGGATGTATTTGTGCAGTTATGGGTACGTGGGTCAAAATCGCCCATTGAAAACTTACCGGCATACCTGCTGGTTGCAGCTCGTAACGGTGTTTTCAAATACATGGAAAAGGAATCGCGCTATGCAGCGCTGCCCGAAACTGCCCAGGAAATTGAAAGCCCTTTGGGGCGTGCAGATGCCAATGTACTTCATGATGAATTTTTGAAAGCTTTTAATGAGCTTGTAGATACTTTACCGCCTCAACAACGCCTTATATTCAATTTACGCTTTAATGAAGGCCTCTCAAGCCAGCAAATTGCCGATCAGTTGCAGGTTTCGCCAAAAACAGTTCGTAACCAGATGGGGAAGGCGCTTGCTACACTTCGTAAATCACTTTTCTTACTCCATGTATTGCTTTATTTTTATCAAAGAGGTTGATAAAACGTTTTTTCTTTAATAAGAATGCGTTATTTTTATCAATATTAACGATTAATTATTGATATTTTATCAATTTGACTTTAAACGTGCATTATTTTAAATAAAACATTAAAAATATTTTTAATTAACATGGGCTATTTTCATTTTGCCGACTCATGTATATATAAGGATGTAAATGGACGAGCCGAACAAACAATATTTCATACAAATACTAACAAAATACAGGTTGGGTAATGCTACTCAGGAAGAAATTAAATTCCTGGAGTCGTATTATAATCTGTTTGATTTAAACGATGATCTCATTACCGATGAGAACGAGGCCGACTATTTACACCTTAAAGATGCTATTAAAGCAAACGTTGACGAGAGGATAGCACAATACACAAAAAAGCCGGTTACAATACCTTCAGGATCTGGCTGGATCAGGTATGCCGTAGCAGCCTCAATTCTGTTGTTTCTTTCGGTTGGTACTTATTTTTTTGTTCGTGACACTCATAAGGCAAACAATTCTGCGGCAAATACTTATAAAGGTATAGTGCCCGGAACTAACAAGGCAACGCTCACTTTAGCCAATGGGACAACCATATCGCTTGATGATGCTACCAACGGACAAATAGCTAAACAGGCCGGGGTAAAGATTACCAAAACAGCAGATGGGCAGATCGTTTACCAGGCCGATGCAACAATGCGGGAGCAAGCCGTTCAAAACACGGTTACTACACCGAAAGGAGGTCAGTATAAGATCATCCTGCCCGATGGTACCAACGTGTGGCTCAACGCGGCTTCATCAATAACTTATCCAACCGTATTTAAAGGAATAGAACGCCAAGTAACACTCAGCGGCGAAGGCTATTTTGAAGTAACAAAAAATAAAGCAATGCCATTCAGGGTAAAATCGGCGTTGCAAACTATTGAGGTGCTGGGTACGCATTTTAATATAAACGCCTATGCAGATGAAGCATTGGTTAAAACCACACTGCTGGAAGGTTCGGTAAAGGTAACATCGGCAACAAACTCAATACTTATTGTTCCGGGTGAGCAGGCTGTAATAAACCGCGCAGGTAATGGTGATATTACTAAACAACAGGTAAACCTTGACAAAGAAGTAGCCTGGAAAAACGGCGTATTCTCATTTGCAAATGAGGATATCCGCGGGGTTATGCGCCAGGTAAGCCGCTGGTATAATATTGATGTGGTTTATGAAGGTGATATGCCGACGGAGAAATTTTTTGGTGAAATTTCAAGGAGTAGTAATCTGACCGACGTTTTCAGGATTCTGGAGCTTAACAACATGAGGTTTGCGGTGCAGGGCAAAACAGTGAAAGTATCCTATGGTAAATAATTTAACCCTAAACTTTATACTTACAACTAAACAAACTAAATGCTAATCACTAAAACAAAACTTAATGGATAAACAACTACGCTAAATCTCAGACACACCTCATATTAACAGGCCAAAAATTAACCGGAAGCCTCTCACCGCTTCCGGTTTAAAATAGGTCAGCAGCACAAGATGTCGAAGCCCTGGGCTGCATGGTTATTAACCCAATCTTATTCAAAAATATGAAATTAACTTTTCTTTACAACGCCGGATGCATAATACGGAGGGTAAAGTGCAAATTCTTATTAGTATTGAAACTCACCACTATACTGTTGCTTGTTGGCGCGTTGCACTTATCCGCTGCAAGTTATTCTCAAACGGTAACCATATCCGGAAAAAATAAAAGCCTCGAATCGGTTTTTAAGGAAATAAAGCAACAAACCGGCTATTTGTTTTTTTACAGCGAAAAAGTGAATATAAAAGACAAAACAGTTGATGCCGATTTTCATGACATGCAGCTTGTTGATGTGCTAAACGCGTGTCTTAAAGACTTTGATCTGAGTTTTACGATCGTATCTAAAACCATTGTAATTCAAAATAAAATACCCGAACCGCGGCCGGCAACGTTTGCCACCATGAACAAGGTTCCTGTAAGTGGCCGTGTTTTAGATTCGGTGAGTAAAACCACCTTACCGGGTGTAAATATTGCAATTAAAGGAGGCAAGGGGGTAATAGGCCAAACCAATGATAAAGGCGAGTTTAATGTACAGGCAGATGCAGGGCAAACGTTAATATTCTCTTTTATGGGCTACAAATCGGCGGAAATTAAGGTGGTAACAAGCCAATCGATTGTAGTGAAGCTTTTGCCTGATATTAATAACATTAAAGACATTGTGGTAACCGGTTACCAGATTATCAAAAAGGATAATTATACAGGTAATGCCATTACCGTAAGCGGCGCCGATTTAAAGCGTAATAACCCGCAAAATTTGCTCAAAAGCATAGCCTCGTTTGATCCGTCATTTAAAGTGCTTGACAATAACTTTATCGGTTCGGATCCAAACAAGCTGCCAAAGATAAACGTAAGGGGCGCCACAGCTATCCCTTCCATCAGTGATAATATACTTGACCGTAACAACCTGTCAAGCAATTATAACCTGCCGGCCTTTATCCTTGATGGCTTTGAAGTAACACTTCAAAAGGTGGTTGACCTTGATATTAACCGCATCGAATCGGTTACATTATTAAAAGATGGTGCTGCTACAGCCGTTTATGGTTCAAGGGCGGCCAACGGCGTAATGGTTATTACTACCAAGGCTCCGGTTGCCGGAAAGTTGCAGTTATCATACAATTATGAGCTTACTTTTAACGGCCCCGATCTATCCGACTATCACGTGCTTAACGCAAAACAAAAGATAGCTTATGAACAACTGGTTGGTTTATATGATACCCAAACATCTACCAGCGGTGATACTAAACAGGATGACCTTGATGCACAGTTGTTCACTCGTTTAAAAAATGTAGCGAGCGGCGTTAATACCTATTGGTTGTCACAACCTTTAAGAAACGCTTATCAGCAAAAGCATTCGGTGTACGCCCAGGGTGGCGATCAGTCATTCAGATACGGTATCGATTTGCGTTACCAGACTCAACCTGGGGTTATGAAAGGCCCGGATAATACCCGTTATAGCGGAGGCGTAAATTTTACCTATAATCCAAGCTCAAAGCTTATCATCAGGAATGATTTGACAATTACGCAGGTTAACCAGGCCAACTCTCCTTATGGCGATTTTTCGACCTATGTAAATGCCAACCCATATTTCCCTTTAAGGGACAGCACAGGCAGATTGGTACAGGAACTGGCTAACTGGCGCATAAACACCGGTGGTATCGGCAATGATCAATACATTACCGAAAATGTTTTTAACCCGTTGTACGAGGCCAACCTGAGCAGCTTTAATAAATTGGCATATACCGAGATCCTTGAGTCGTTTTCGGTCGATTATAAATTATCAAAAAGTTTGCGTTTGAGGGCATTAATGAGTGTAAACAAAACCAATGCAACATCTGATAAATACGTATCACCATTAAGCAATGTTTTTTACAATTTTGCTCCGGATAAGGCAAACAACAAAGGTACTTATGATTACGGCACAAACGGCAGCCTCAATCTTGACGGAAACTTAACCATCAGTTACAACAAGCAACTTGGTGACCATTACTTTAACCTTGTTTTAGGTGCCAATATATTGGCTTCAAAGACCGATATTAAATCGTTTTCGGCACAGGGTTTTTCAAACGACAGGTTCTCCAACATAGGCTTTGCCCGTATTTATAAAGAAAACTCAGGCCCTTATGGTGATGTAACAAGGTCAAGAACAGCCGGCGCTTTCTTTTCAGGTAACTACGCGTTCCAAAACAAATATCTGTTAGATGCATCGGTAAGGGTTGATGGTTCGTCGGCCTTTGGCGCCGACAGGCGTTATGCTCCTTTCGGCTCGTTAGGTATCGGTTGGAACATTCATAAGGAAAGCTTTTTTCGGGGTTCAAATGTAATAAGCCAGTTGCGTCTTAAGGGAAGTATTGCTACCCTTGGTTCTATCAGCTTCCCGGCGTACCAATCACGTTCAATCTACCTGTATGATACACAACACTGGTATTCCACAGGTATTGGCGCTACTATATTAGGCTATGGTAACAGCAACCTGGAGTGGCAAAAAACCCGTACATCTGATGTGGGGATGGACATCGGTTTGTTTAAAGACAGGATTGTTATCTCGCCAAGATACTACTACAAACTTACCAAGGGATTAATCACCGATATTAACCTCGCGCCATCAACTGGCTTCAATACCTATAAAGACAACCTTGGTGATATGTCAAACAAAGGTTATGAGCTTTACCTCGTAGCACAGGTTTTCCATACCGACGACTGGAACATAAACCTGACCGGTAACCTTGCTCATAACGTTAACAAAATAGTCAGCATATCTGACGCGTTGAAGGCATTTAACAGCAAAATAGATAACTTCCAAACTGATAAAACCAAAGATGCTTTTTCAACCCCGTTAACCCGGTACGTTGAAGGAAAATCATTGAATACCATTTATGCAGTAAAATCATTGGGTATTGATCCTGAGAACGGTAAAGAGATCCTGGTGAAAAAAGATGGAACCCTAACCTATGAGTGGGATGTTAAAGACGTACAGGCTGTAGGTAATACTACCCCAAAAGCCGAAGGCTTTTTTGGCAGTACGGTATCATATAAAAGGTTTATGCTGAGCTTTAGCTTCCACTACCGTTTTGGAGGCCAGGCCTATAATCAAACTCTTATTGACAGGGTTGAAAATGCCGATCCGCGCTTTAATGTTGATAGCCGGGTATTGGAGCAAAGGTGGAAACAACCGGGCGACCACACGTTTTTCAAAAACATTACCGACCTCACCGATACCTACGTATCATCCCGGTTTATACAAAAAGATAACCTGATCGAACTGCAGTCGCTTTACCTGTCATATGATTTTAAGCCAAATGCCATTCGCCGTTTGGGACTTCAAAATCTGAGGCTGGCAGCCACTGCAAACGATATTTTCAGGGCTTCAACTATTCAGGCAGAACGGGGTATCAACTATCCCTTTGCCCGCAGCTTAACATTTTCATTATTGGGTTCATTTTAACACATAACCATGAAGAGATATTTAATTTTTATAATTCCGTTGCTGATGTTTACATCATGTAAAAAGTTTTTGGATGTAAAGCCAGAATCTGATGTGGATAAAGAGCAGCTGTTTAGCAGCGAAGATGGTTTTGAAGAGGCTTTAAATGGCGTTTATTCCAGGTGCACAAAGGTAGACCTGTATGCAGGAAACCTTACGTTCAGCAACCTTGATATCATGGCGCAAAACTATTCGTTCTCTAATACCGATTTTCAGAAGATCGCGTCATTTCAATACAAGCAAGATATCTTGAAAGATAAAAACAGCCAGATCTGGTCGTCGGTGTACAATGCTATCGGAAACTGCAATGAGATACTGCAGGTAATAGATAAGCAAAAGGCCGTGTTTTCGGGTAATAACTACGCTATTATTAAAGGCGAGGCACTTGCCCTGCGCGCATACTTGCATTTTGATCTTTTGCGCATGTTTGGCGCTTCGTATAAAAATAACCCAAAGGCTAAAGGCATACCTTATGTAACTACTGTAAGTATTAAAAGCACACCTTTTTCATCAGTAGAGGATGTAATTAACTATGCTCTCATTGATTTGCGTAATGCCCGCACGTTGCTAAGCAACACAGACCCCATTACTTCGGCAGGTTATATTGTTGGATATCCTAATAAAATCTATCCCAATGGCTACACAGGATTGAAGCAAACAGAAACTACAAGCAATACTTTGTTTTTGCAAAATCGCAGGCACAGGCTGAATTATTACGCGGTATGCGGCGAACTCGCAAGGGTTTACCTATACAAAAATGATTATCAGAACGCGCTGTCAAACGCTAATGATATAATAAGCGCCAATAAATTTCCCTGGACACAAAAGGATGACGCTTTTAATAATAAGGTTGAGCAAAAAGACAGGATATTTTACAACGAGTTGGTATTTGGCTGGTACGCGCCCCAGGCTAACGACGACGATGCACTCGTGAAACTGTTCAGCGCGGCCAACACTGCACAGTATCAGCCAACACCGTTGCAGTTAGATAACATCTATGAAAAAAGCACCGTTGGTGCAGAGGATTGGCGCTACAGGCAATGGTTTTTTACCGCTACCGATGTAACCCCAAACCGCAGCTACCTGGTTAAATATTTGGTTAACAGCTCGCCACAGGTAAACCTGCATCCGCTTATGGCGCCGGCTTTCCGTTTAACAGAAGCATATTATATAGCTGCAGAAGCAAGTTATGATAGCAATCCCACAAAAGCCACCGAGTATTTAAATACTGTACGTACCCACAGAGGTATTATCGACTTATTGCCGGGCACATTAGGTAAATCTGCCTTTATGAATGAGCTGGTTAAAGAAGCCCGTAAAGAGTTTTACGGTGAGAGCCAGATATTTTATATGTATAAACGGTTAAACCTTGATATAGTGGCAGCCAGTGGCCAGATCTATCCGGCATCAAACAGTATTTATGTGTTCCCGGTCCCCAACGACGAAACAGCTTATAATAATTGATCTCATACCATTTATAACAATGAAAAGAAATACATTTTATGTTTTAGTGGTCATTGCAGTTCTTTTTGGCTGCAAAAAAGACCAATTACTTACGTATGGCTCCAGAGATAATATTTACCTGAACTATAAGGATAAAGACGGCAACCAGGATACATCTGTATTAACTTATTCTTTTGCTTATAACCCAACCCTGGCTCAGGATACCATTTGGGTGCCGGTAATTATTTCGGGGCAAAGATCAAAAACTGAGAGGAAGTTTGCGGTAACTGTAGTTGATATGGCTACCAGCGCCAAAGCAGGGTTGCATTATGAAGCCCTTAAGCCATCATACACTATGCCTGCTGATTCGGGCACGGTAAAGGTGCCGGTAATCATCAAAAACAGCGACCCGGAACTTGCAAATAAATCGGTAATGCTTACCATTCTTGTTTCGGGCGGGCAGGATTTTAACTCATCGCTCCCGGAGGCATTACGGGAAAGGTCTATCCGTTACTCGTCGCGCCTGGAACAACCGGCCTGGTGGATCTACTGGATGGGTAACCTGGGTACCTATAGCAGGATAAAACACCAGTTGTTCCTGATCTCTTCTGGCACTACCGATCTGGTTGACATGTCAAAACCGAATGCTTTTCTCCAGATCCCGCGTGCACTGTATTACATTGATAACGTAAGGACCTTTATTAATGACCCATTTGCCTGGGTAGCAAGATACCCCGAAAAAGGTTATGTACTTACCAGGCGGGCTGACGGCAGTAAGGATTTTGATTTCTATAATTCTTCTTCGCCCGGTAAGAAGTTTTACCTCAAGTATTACGTACAGGCAGGCAAGTACTTTTTTGTTGATGAAAATGGACAACAGGTTATTATCAATTAAACACTTAGGTCATGAAATTTAAATCGATAGCTATATTGGCGCTCATAACGGTATTTTATACTTCGTGTAAAAAAGACCTGGGCAATTATGTATACTCGCCACCTTCAGAGCCGGTAGTTTCCGGTATTAATAACGCCACGTTTGCAGCCCTGCTGGGCGATACCCTCACTATAAACCCAAAGGTTACTTTGGCTGGCGCTGATCCGTTTAAGGACCTTGATTTTGAATGGCATATTACCGTGCAGGAAGAACTGCGTGAGGCAGTTTATAAAGGCTACCCTTTGAAAATGGTCTATAATTTAGGCCCCGGCAGCCGTGACTGCAAACTTACCATTACCGATAAGCGGAACGGCTTATTTTATACATTCCCTTTCAAAATTACAGGCACAACCCAGTTTTCTGCGGGTACTTTGGTGCTGAGTAACGATAATGGGGTTACTAAATTATCATTTGTGAAGCCCGATAAAACGGTGTTGGTCAATATCTACAAATCGCTTAATAATGATGATTTGCCAATAAATCCGGTTGAGCTGTACTATTCAAAACCACTGCAATACCAACCCAACACCAAGGAGGAATATTGGGTATTAAGCAACGACCCTAATAAAAGTGGGGTGGTGCTTGACGCCAGCACATTATTAAAGCGCAAGGATTTTGCATCGCAGTTCTTCTCGCCTCCGGCTGTCATCAATACAGGTTACCTGGAACCATTTTTAGGGCCTTTACAAATGGGAACAGTGCCAACAGGAGTTATCAATGGTAAGTTGTATGTAGGTGTATCATCAACAGCTCCGTTTGCTGACGACTACGGCAAATTTGCCAACGAACAAAGCGGTGATTATACCATGTCGAAATACTTTACTCATGGCAGTTCGTTTTTTATTGGTTACAACCTTAAGGGAAAAGCGTTTATCACCTTTGGCGCCGATGGTACTTATTCAGGCACCAATTACCAAACTGATCCGGCGAGCACCGGTTTTGATCCTAAAAATGTGGGGTACGATAATTTATTGTTCATGAAACCTACAGAAGGAGGCCTTTCTTACGCTTTCTTTAAAACCGCAACAAGCACCATAACCGAACTAAGCTTTAGTTACCCTATTGGCGATGACAGGATGTTTAAAAGCCTGGGCAAACGCACGTTTAAAGGCAGCGCGTTAATTGATGACGATACCAAATGGGTGGTGAACAGCTTAAATGTGTTCTACTTTTCATCAAAAGGGAGAATTTACCGCTATAACCCTATCAATGAGGATATAAGGCAGCTTGACGCGGACTTTGGCGGTAAAAAGATATCAATGATCAAGATTAGTTTGGATGATAACACCCTTACTGTTGGTGCAAGCGGGGCAGTTTATACACTTGATATAAGTGTTTCTAAAACCGGTAACATCACCAAAACAATAAGCGGCATACCTGGCGAACCAATAGATATAGTGATCAGATAAAAAACTAACCTATCAAAACCATATGAAAAGATTAACCAACAGCATAAAAGCTCTTGTGTTGTTGGCTCCGCCATGACATTAACCATCGCCTGCTATAAAACCGAACCCGCTGATAGTGATAATGAGGGCCTTAAGAATTCAATGTATCTCGTTTGCTATCATACTTATGCTGACGGTAAAATGGCACCCAACAATCCGGCTGCCGGCGACTTAAACGGATACCCAAAAAGAAATTCAATAAATAAATAAAATTAACAGGATTGCACTTTCGATCTTAAAAAAGTATAACGTACCTGTTGACCTGATGCACTACTAATATAAAAGAAATGAAAAAACTATTAAACTTAATTTTAAGCATGGCTGCGTTGAACGCCGTCGGCCAAACTAACCAATTTACTATTAATGGGCATATTGGTAATCTCAACGGTCAGAAAGTTTATTTGAGCTTTATGACGGACGGCAAGGGACATGAAGATTCGACCACGTTGGCTAACGGCGTTTTTCATTTCACAGGCCGGATGAATCCATACAGTTCAGTACGGCTTGCACTTGATCACAAAGGTGCCGGCCGGGAAATTGCCACCCATGGTGGCGATGTCCTTTACTTTAATTTTTCAAATGAAACGCTTAATATAGCTTCTAAAGACTCTTTGGCAAACGCGCAGATGAGCGGTTCTAAAACATATGATGAATATTCGGCTTACGTAAAAGCGGTGGGACCGATGCCCTGGGATATCGATCGTATTTCTAATGCTGAAATTGCGGCAGCGCCCGAGTTGGCGAATGATACAGCATTCACTAACCAGGTGGCCCGTCACCATTATAAAATGGTTGCCGATTTCCAACACAAAAATCTTGAGTTTGCCAAAACGCATCCCGATTCTTTCTTCGCACCGGTAGCTCTGTTCGGCACTGCATCTAATGATAAAACGGTCACAGTAGCCGAGCAGGTGTTCAAAACTTTCAGCCCGGCGATCCAGGCAACTGATAACGGTAAAACCATCAAAGAATTTATTGATGCACATTACCGTTTAAAAATCGGTGGTCCGGCCCCTGTTTTTACACAAGTTAACCCCGCTGGCAAACAGTTATCATTAGCCGATTATAAAGGTAAAATCGTTCTGGTCGATTTCTGGGCCAGCTGGTGTTCGCCTTGCCGCCAGGAAATCCCAAATCTGCTAAGTCAGTATAAAATGTACAAAGATAAAGGGTTCGAGATACTGTCAATATCGCTTGACAGCAGCCGCGACAAATGGCTGAAGGCATTGCAACAGGAAGGTATGACATGGCCGCAGGTTAGCGACTTGAATGGTAACAACAATAGCGTTGCCCGTCTTTATGGTGTTTCGGCTATACCCGCAACATTCCTGGTAGACCGCGATGGCAAACTTATTAACACAAATCTGCGTGGGGAAGACCTCAATAAGAAACTGGCGGAACTTTTTAAAAATTAAAATGTACAGATGTACTCTACTGATCCTGTGCTGTTTCATACCTACGCATTTTGCAACAGCGCAGGATCTTAAACCAATCATAGCTAAGGCCATGCCTGCTTGTGTTCGTATGTGGGGTTTCGATACTTTACAGCAGCAACGCACCAGTGCGCAGTTTAGTGGCGTAGTGGTAGAAGATAACTTTATTCTCACAGCAGCTCATGTTGTTACGCCAGGCAGTACTTATAAGATTTTTTTTCCTGATGGCGAGGAAGCTATTGCACAGGCACTTGGAAAAATTGAACTGTTAGAAGACAGGACACGGCCCGATGTGGCGCTCATGAAGATTCTGAAAGGTAAAGCCCGGTCCGGAGTTGTGATAAGTTTGGCTGACATTCATTTGGGAGACCCATGTATAAGTATTGCTTATCCTGAAAGTCTCGACCAGGTACAGCCAACTATTCGTTTGGGCAAGATTATAGAGCCGTTAAACAACCGCGGATTTATCCACTCAACAGCCTTGATGGAACCAGGTGACTCCGGTGGTCCTCTCTTTAATTTAAACGGTGAGCTCATAGGGTTGCATAGCGCGATCGAAAAATCTGAATCAGCGAATTATGATGTGCCGGTTAATTTGTATCAAAAATATTGGTCTGCACTTCAAAAGCCCGTTGTTTATCGAAGCTGGCCAGAAATGGCGGATACCGTGCAGAGGCAGCAGGAAACTACCAGTTTTACCTGGCCAAAAGCCGGAAACTACACCGGGACCTGTGTCAGGCTAACAAGCCGGATAAACGGTCAAACACAAACAGTGCTTGCTACTGTAATCCAATCGGTGGTGGTTTCGAAAAGCTCTATGGTTGGCGATTCGGTTTTTATTTACGGTAAGCAGGGTGTCATCATAGCGCGTGATAAGGCACATGACCTCGTATTAATTCGCCCGTCACAAAGACTTAAGGGCTTAAAAATTAAACGAGTTAATTATCCTCATCCCGGTGATGTGTTGTTTGCCCCCGTAATAGATTCAATAGTGACAGGAATACTTAGTGGCGGCCCGCTTGAACTGCACAAAACTACCAGTGCAGCTTTTCTGGGTGCTACGCCAGTTCATGGCAGCATTCCGGAAAGAATTTATTTTGTTCGTCCCGGCTCTCCGGCGGCGCAGCAGGATATCCGGATTGGAGACATAATTCCTGGCTTGAATGACTCATTGTCCAGTCATTGGCCGGGAGATACACTCCTACTCAAACTGCAAAGAGGTTCTCAAACGTTACTTAAAAATATAGTACTCATTTATCCTCCCCAAATGCTTCATGATCATCCGGCCGACCACTTTATCGGCGGCAGAAGTCAGCGTCGCGATGGATTCCAGGCGGTCTACAGCACTGATATCATCTTGCGTCCAGAGGAATGTGGAGGGCCCGTTTTTGACGCACAGAACCATTTTGCCGGCATTAATATTGCCCGCTTCAGCCGGGCTAATTCAGTATTGATCGGTGCAGAAACGATCCGGCAATTTATAACAGATAGTTTGCACGAGCCCATCCCAAAAAGATCCGGCAGGCCCGTTCGCATGGGCGGTGCGTATTGACTCGCAGCTTGATGTGAACTTCGCAGGTGGCTGAGCGCCAGCAACAGTTTAAGTCCTTGCCGGTATCTTCGAAAGAAGTGAAGCGAGCGTTATTAAATGAGCAGGAATAAATAAAGGCGCCAATTCCTTTGGCGCCTTTATTTTGGCGTGTTGACGTTGACCAACCTATACCAGCTGATAATCAATACACGGGAGTATCTGTTACATAATTCAGGGGCTTTTCCATATTGAATTAATTTGATGATGTAAGTTACCATCTCCCCTTTTTACCGCCGCCTGACTATTCTTAAACTAAAGCCCGTTAGCTTTGTTGTCAATACATCTTAATCCTATGGACTTACAACTGACTAGCAAGAAAGCATTAATAAGCGGTTCGACCGCGGGTATAGGCCTCGCCATCGCCAAAAAACTGGCGGCTGAAGGTGCGGAAGTGATTGTAAATGGACGTACCCAACAACGCGTAGACAAAGCTATTGCCGAGATAAAAGCTGAAACAAACAGCCAAAAAGTAACCGGTATAACCGCCGACTTCAGCAAGGCCGATGAGATAGACGCGCTCATTAAACAGTTGCCGCAAATAGACATACTTGTAAATAATGTAGCCATATTTGAGCCGAAGGAATTCGCGGCGATAACTGATGAAGACTGGATGCGCTTTTTTGAAGTGAATGTATTGAGCGGTGTGCGTTTATCGCGGGCATACTTTCCAAAAATGCTGGATCAAAACTGGGGTCGTATTATTTTTATCTCGAGTGAATCTGCCTTACAGATACCTGCCGAGATGATCCAGTATGGCACTACTAAAACCGCCCAACTGGCCGTATCACGTGGATTAGCCGAGCTAACCAAAGGCACAAACGTTACTGTGAACACCGTATTACCCGGCCCAACGCTATCTGAAGGCGTAGGCGGTTTTATTGAAGCAATGGCCAAAAATGGCAATACCACTGAAGAACAGGTGAAAAAGCAATTTTTCGCCGAAATACGCCCTACATCCCTCATCCAACGCTTTACCGAGCCTGAAGAAGTGGCCAACCTCGTGGCGTATATTGCCAGCCCATTATCATCGGCAACCAATGGAGCGGCATTAAGGGCAGATGGAGGTGTGGTTAAAACTGCGGTATAAGCGACAGACATATGATTAACTATTGATGAAAAAGCAATAGCTTAGAATTATTTCAAAAACTTGTTTCTTCTGTATACCGCGGGAGTTTGCCCTGTTTTTGATTTAAAGATTCGGTTAAAAGCCGCCTCCGACTGATAACCAACGCTTGCTGCAATTTCGGATATATTGCTGTTAGCCGTCATTAATAACTTCTGGGCATGCCTGATGCGCCAGTTAGTAAGATAGCTTATCGGTGTTTCGTGCACTAATTTTTTAAATTGATTAAAGAATACAGAGCGTGACATGCCCGCCTCTGATGCAAGGGATTCCAGCGTCCAGTCGTTTTGGGGCGAGTCCTGCATCAGTTTTAACGCCTTGCTGATCCTCGGATCATTTAATGCGGAAAGAAAACCACTGTCAGGCGTAGCCTGTTCTAAATAGGCCCTGATGATATTGACAAACATAATTTCCGACAAGCATTTCAGCATTACGCTGCTTCCCGGTCTTTCGTTATTCAATTCTTCCAGCATTAATTGCGTAACCTGCTTTAGCAATAACTGGTTTTCTGTTACATATTGCCTGATATGGATAACCGGCGGCAAATCCTTTAAAAAAGGGTGCAACGACTGGTAATCAAATTCAAAATGGCCCGCTATAAGAATAGTTTTGTTATCGCCATTATTAAAAACGGGGGTACCTTCTCTCCGGGCCTTAACAAATTCGGGCGAAGGCATGCGTAAGCTCGTAGCGCTGTCTGCTATCCAGTGGGCACTGCCATGAGGTACAAATACAAGGTCGCCTTCCGCCATTTCTATAATACGGCCATCGGGCGAACCAACCGTACAACTGCCGCTTACCAACCGCCAGAATTGCGAATTTTCGTCTCTAACAATATCCAATCCCCATGGAGTTGCAAGCGGAAATTTACTGTAAACAACGCTCCTCAATCCAACTGCCTCCAATATAGTACTTAATGCATCCATGTTTTAATTGATACGATTGAGCAAATATATGGCACCTTTAGATGCTTTTAGTATTAACAGGCAGAATATCTTTGTTCTATAAATAAAATCAAAAAGATATGACAACTCAGGAATTAGCCAATCGCTACAACGAACTTTTCCAAAAAAGACAAGTGCCCGAAATTTACGCGCAGCTTTATAGCGCCGACATTGTTTGCACCGAACCCGAACATGCTTTGGCAATGGGCGTACCCACCATAACCAAAGGTATTGAAGCGGTTTTAGCAAAGTCAAAAGCCAGGCAGGAACTAATAGCAGAAGTACACAGCTTTTTTAGCAGCGAACCAATAGTTGGCGGCGATTATTTTAGCGTGGCCATGGGCCGGGACATGACCTTAAAAAATGGACAACGGGTACAGTTAGCAGAAATTGCGGTTTTTGGCGTAAAGGACGATAAGATCATATCCGAAACCTTTTTTTATTGATCGCTGCTTAATTGAAAGAATGCCTGAATTCCATTGGCGAGAGGCTGGTCTTGGTCTTGAAAAGCTTACTGAACGATTGCAGGTGCTCAAATCCAAGTTCATAAGCAATCTCGCTAACGGTAAGGTTCGTAGTCGATAGTTTTTCCTTGGCCAGTTCGATCAGCTTATTGTGCAAATGCTGCTGGGTGTTTTGTCCGGTAAGGGATTTGAGCAGGCCGCTGAGGTAACCAGGTGAGATATTTAAGGTTTCGGCAATATGGGCCACGCTGGGCAGGCCGTGTTTAGCTAAAGATCCACTGCCGAAGTAGTCGGAAAGATAATCTTCCAGGCGTGTCAGCAATTCATGGCTGGCGATCTTGCGGGTGATGAATTGGCGCTGGTAAAACCTTTCAGAATAAGTCAGCAAGAGTTCCAGTTGGGCAATGATCACGTTTTGGGTAAACCGGTCTATATTCGCGTGATATTCCTGCTCAATATTTTGCGCGATAGTCGTCAGCATGGTTTCTTCCCTATCAGACAGGTACAACGCCTCATAAACCGAGTAGCTGAAAAACTCATATTGTTTGATGGTTTTAGCCAGCGCGGTGTTCCACAAAAAGTCGGGGTGGATCAGAATAACCCAACCTTCCGGCCGGTGCATTTGAGTACTCTTTTCTATATCCATACCAAAGACCTGGCCAGGCGACATAAAGAAAAGCACACCTTCATCAAAATCGCATGGCTGCTGCCCGTATTTAAATTTGGCGTTTTTCATCCGCTTCAGTGAGATCGAATAAAAATCATAGGTCAAACTGAATGAGCTTTCTGCAAGGGGCCTGTTCAGGTCTTCCATATGCACCACACTGATCAGCGGATGCGCCGGTTTCGGCAGGCCCGCTGCGCGGTGATATTCGGTGATCGTATGGAAACGGAATAGCTGGTGGTTATTCATATTACAAGGTGCTTATTTTTGATGATAGGTTGCTGCGAACTCCTTAGCGAAATCAGACAATTTAACCTTGCCCATTTTGGGTTTACTTTGATGAAAGTTCTCCAGCGCTTTGCCGCTGTGCATCGCCGCCTGCATTTCTACTAATGTCTCCGCCAATTTTTCCGGTACTTTGGCCATCTTCAACCCCTGCAGCATTTCCTTGTCAGAAAGCAGCACCCATTTTAACCAGGGCTTGCCTATGGCAGTACCGATAATCTTTGCCGCTTCGTTACAGGTCATTTCCTCGCTGCCTACGTAACGGATAGTTTTCTCTTGGGGTTGTAAAAGTAATTCTTCAGCAACCGCATCCGCGATATCCTTTGGAGATACGAAAACTATCCGGTCCTCTCCGCCATAGTTCCCCATTAGCAATCCGGTCTTGCCGGTCAACAAGGCCCACAGGCCGGAGTAACGCAAGGTCAGAAATTTACCGATGAAGCCCCTGCCCTTGATCAGGTCAATAGACTGGTAAAAGTTGGTATAAAACGAACCGGGCCGCATAATGGTAATCGAGGCATCCAAGTTATCGAAAACATGCTCTACGTTTTCGTCTTTAACCAGGTCCGCTACCCAGCCGCTCATCACAACAATCCGGTTAGTACCGGCTTCCTTTAATGCCTCTGCATAGTTTTGAGCCATCCGGTGCATATAGGCTCCCAGGTCCTGCTCTGTAAAACTCAGCGGGATCATCGCGTAAACCGCGTCAGCGCCTCTGAAAGTGTTTGTTAGAAAACCAACATCGGCTATCGACCCAATAGCTGCCGCCGCTCCCAAAGCTTCAATAGCCGTCTGTTTTTTAGCATCACTGCTGATCACCGTTACCTGATGCCCTTGAGCTACCAATGTTACTGTGAGCGGCTGGCTGATGTTCCCTAAAGAACCCGTTACAATGATCTTCATTTTATTGGGTGTAAACACCGTTTTCAATATCTGTAAGTAGGCCCGGATGCGTTGGGTGCCAGTTCAACGTTTCCTGTGTCCACTTGCTCGAAGACGGACAGTCAATAGCAGCCATATGAGCAAACCAGCCAAAATGCTCCGCCGCTGCTTCAGATGTAACTGATTTTACCGGGAGATCAAGTTGTTTGCCAATAGTTTCGGCAATGGATTTGACTGTAATTGCTTCTTCGGCAGAAGCGTGATAGCGAGCACCCGGTATAGCATTTTCCAAAGCCAGTCGGAATAAATGGGCTGCATCCAAACGATGCACCGCGTTCCAGCGATTCAGCCCTTCACCAATATAAGCCGAAAAACCTTTTTCTTTTGCAATATTGACCAGTATCGGCACAAAGCCATGCTTGTCGTCATCCCCATGCACGGAAGGCGACAAACGTACAGACGCGGCACTTACCGAATCTCCTGTTTGCTCCGATGCCCGCGGCCATGCCGAGTTAACTGGTGGCTTAATATCTTCGGTGGCCAGCTCTCCCGGGCTAACCAATGCTGTGCCCGAGGTAACAATAAAAGGCCGATCAGAACCGGCCAGTACTTTGCCGATGGTTTCAATGGCAATTTTATCCACCTTGCAAACTTCCGCAAAGCGGGTAAAGTCATGGATAAAACCAGCGTGGATAACACCGTCGGCTTGAGCAGCGCCGCTGCGCAGGCTTTCGAAATCTTCCAAATCACCGCGGTGAACTTCTGCACCGGCTGCGATCAGTTTTTGGGCAGATGCCTCCGAACGGGCCAACCCCAGTACCTGGTGGCCGGCATTTATTAATTCCTGCACAATGGCAGTACCAATGAAGCCTGTGGCTCCGGTGACAAATACGCGCATAGTTGATGTTCTTTGTTTCTACAAAGATGAGGGGCTTTGGCTGTCAGGATTTATCCAAATCTGCGTTTGATTTAGCCAAAACCGCAAAAGCGTGTTAACATTCTGAATCATCGGATGAAAGTAGCACCTGGTCGGTTACAGGATGTTTACGATAATGGTTTCAGCTACCTTACTCAGACGAACGGCTCTCCACCGGAAGTTACAACGATATGGCGCTTGCTAAGAAGGATATTTTTGAAATAACATCCCGACGATCTCCGTGTGGGGTTATACCAAACATTATGAAATTTAAAGAATATCAAAGATTAAATGACGTGATGTAATAACTGGTATTATGGCTGATATATCCTACCATTTTTAATGACCATGTTTATAGTTTTGAGGTTGCCTATATCCTGAATGGGGTCACGCCAAAGAATCAATAGATCGGCATCCATACCCGGGCTTATACTTCCTTTAGTAGCCTCCAGATGTAAGGAAGCCGCGCTGTTTTTTGTTGCTGCTACGATTGCATCGAAAGGCGAAAGTCCTGCATCGGTAATCAGCAAACGCATTTCGTCCTGTACAAATTGTTCCTGGTCGTCGTCGGTACCGGCACAAATCGTAACACCTGCCTTATATGCGCGGATGGTAATTCTTTTGGCGATCTCATAGTCCCATTGCATGGAGGTATCACTGATCGCCCATTTTTTATAAGTCAGCAGCGTTGCATCGAATACGGTGTGATGTTGTTTCATCTGGCTGAACAATTCATCAAGTTCAGGCATTGCTTTATCCCAAAAGGCGGCATCATGACGACCCTTCTTCCAAAACGCAGGCACTTTATCAACTTTTTCATAGATCAGTAGCGGGGCGTGTGAAATGGAAATGCAGCCGGCTTTAACAAGGTCCGAAGGCCTGGCTCCCTGCAGCCAGGCATGTGACCAAACCGGCATATTTTGCTTTTTTGCTTCATCTAAAATTTTATTGGTTAAAACGACGGAAAGATTCGCATAAAGCTTGATACCAGACGCGCCACTTCCTTTGGCCTGAGCAATCGCCAGCTGGATATTGGTTGTATCCGTTATTGCTTTCATATATGGCATGTTACCGGCCGTGCCGCCTTTGGTAGATGCCTGTGTCCTCGGATCGCTAAAGAATTCGGTACCTGCCATCAGTGCGGAATAATAGATTGCGGGTGCTGTAATTTGGTCTTCGTTCGCATCGCGGGCGAGTTCAGCGAGCACTCTTGCATCGCCTGCCATATCACGAACTGTTGTTACACCGCTGTAAAGCATTTGCTGCAATATTTGTAACGTATGCGAACGGTTATCAACACCGCTTGGGTCTGTAGCCATATGCACATGGCTATCTATCAAACCTGGTAGTAAGTACTTCCCCTTTAAATTGATAACAACAGCTGAATCAGGGAAGGCGATAGTTCCTTTAGGAAAAACTTTAGTAATGCGCCCGTCCTGAATCACAACAGTTTGGTGCATCGCCGGCACCGGATGCCCGGCATCAATTAGGGTAGCGTCATTAAGTACTAAAAGGCGTGGCTTAAATTGTGCGTAAGAGAAACATGGAAATAAGACCAAAAGTAAAATATAACTATAATTAGTTTTCATGCATTTGTGCTTAGATGTCAGACATAATACAAGTTAACTATTTAACAGATTTAGTTTAAGTAATCTTTTCGGTCATATATGCTGCTCTTTCTCAATATCCATTTAATAACAGCAGATGAAATGTTTAGCCAAATAGCGAACCATTAACGAAACTTCCGCCTTTTAAACAAAGCAAATTACGCCTTTTGAACAAAACGCCCCGCCGGATTTATCCGGAATTTTGGCTCATCAATAAGAACAAATATGAACACCAATTCAAATACAGAAAAATTAGTGCTGGTAACTGGCGGCGCGGGTTTCATTGCCGTGCACTGCATATTACAACTATTAAAAGCCGGATACCGGGTAAGAGCGACTCTTCGTGATTTAAACCGGGGGGCGGTTGTCAGAGCCATGCTCCGCGAAGCCAGTTTGGAAGCAGGCGACCGATTGACCTTTATTCAGGCTGATCTGTCAGGCGATGCGCATTGGGAAGAAGCGGTAAAAGGCTGTACCTATGTGTTGCATGTTGCATCGCCAACACCCAAGTTAGATTTCAAGCACGAAGATGAAATGATCATCCCCGCCCGTGAAGGTGTGCTACGGGTATTGCGGGCAGCACGGGATGCCGGCGTGTCGCGTGTAGTACTCACGTCTGCCATCGGCGCCGTCGTTTATGGACACCCTAAACAAACCGCGCCTTATGACGAAACCTTCTGGACGGATACTACCCATGCACCGGCTTACCAGAAATCCAAAACACTGGCAGAGAAAGCCGCCTGGGAATTTATGACCAGGGAAGGCGGTAGCCTGGAACTTTCCGTCGTTAATCCGGCAGCGGTGATGGGCCCGGTATTGGGGCCAGACTATTCGCATTCCATCTACCTGGTCAGAAACCTGCTGAGCGGCAAAATGCCTGGTTGTCCGAAAATAAATGCTTGTTTTGTTGATGTGCGCGATGTGGCCGATCTGCACCTGCGGGCCATGGTTGATCCTAAAGCCCGGGGTGAGCGTTTTATCGCCTCCGGCGGCGAAAGCATTTGGCTGGTAGAGGTGGCCCGTATATTGAAAGAAAACCTGGGTGAGGCAGCTGATAAAGTGAAGGTTAAGCAGTTGCCCAACATTGCGCTGCGAATAGCGGCTTTGAAAGACCCCATGGTCAAAAGCATGATCCCTTTACTGGGAATTCCGATGAACCTCACCAGTGCTAAAGCAATTAACCGGTTGGGCTGGTCACCGCGTTCGCCACAAGAGGCCATCCTGGCGGCGGCAGAGAGTTTAATCCGTTTGAATTTGTTGTAAATTGCGTCATGGAGGTTGCTGAGGTTTTCGTATCCTGTAAAAAGGAAGCTCATTACAGCCGGGAGCTGATGCTGCCGCAGCCGGCGCTGGTGCGGGTGATCTCCGGCGAGGTGCGAATAGCTGCCGCCGACCGCAGCTTTCGTTTCTTTGCCGGCGATACCATTTTATTCCCACGTGACCAGCTGGCACGGATGAGCAAACTGCCGCTCAACGGGATACCTTGTGTAGCTATCTCGGTCATCTTTCGGCAAGATCGCCTTAAACAACACTACCAGGACATCAAGCCATCATCACAGTTGAAGCATGAGCCGCTGATCTTTGAAGATCACCCGCTGCTTGAAAGCCTGTTCAACTCCCTGGAGCCCTATTTCAAACTCGCCGATGCACTACCTGCCGATATCGCGGCTTTCAAAGTGGAAGAAGCTATCCGCATTTTGCGCGCCATAGATCCAGCAACCGACAGCCTGCTCGGACATTTTGAAGCGCCGGGCAAGCTCGATCTTGTGGCTTTTATGGAGCAGAACTTTCAGTTTAACCTGCCGCTGGAGAAATTCGGTTACCTGACCGGGCGGAGTTTAACCACATTCAAGAAAGATTTTAAACAGGCTTTCGGGAGTTCGCCCGGCCGATGGCTAACCAGGAAGCGCCTGGAACTGGCCCGCTACCAATTAACGGAACACAAACGAAAACCCTCAGAAGTTTACCTGGATACAGGCTTTGAGGATCTGTCGCATTTTTCGTTTGCTTTTAAAAAACAGTACGGCTATTCGCCAACCGAAGTCCGCGGACTTGATCCTTCATCTATTTGATGGCTTAATTTTATTAGTTCGCAAGTGAAGTATTAAAAATCGCGGCTTTATTTACAAATCCCTCTGATCACAACTTCAAGTTAACATTAAGGGAGCAGAAAAACTGAGTTTTCTGCTCCCTTACCCCTTTACCGCGAGCGGCGTCAACTCACAAAATATCTAAATCTCTTGCTACAAAAAAGCTGGGCACCAATGGCCTGAAACCGATTTTTCTGATCTTCTGCGAATTTATGATTCCTTCGAACGGATCGTTGAGCGGCCCCTCTGCATGATCAAATATCGCCTTTGCTTTTCCCACCGACTCTGCCAATTCATAAAGGGTAATGGGTGCATCGTCCACGATATTAAATATTTGTCCGTTAATACCATCTTGCTGTAATAGTAAAAACAGCCCTTGCGCAACATCCAGGTGATGTACCATGTGCATTCTCGAACCTGAGTGACGTCCCCAGTTTTTCAATATAGGCATGATCTCCTCAATATGCGGGTCATGATCACCATACACAAAACCCAAACGAAGTATGCGCACGTCAAGGTCCATTTTCAGCAAGGCTTGCTCAGCTGCGACCTTGCTCGACGAATAAGCCCTGGGGTCATTAATATCGACGATATCATCCTCTTTTGCCGGATGTCCGTAACCTGAACTGTAGACGTTGCTCGTACTAACAAATACAAATCGTTTAACGCCTGCTGCCATGGCGGCCTGGGCCAAAGCCACCGTGCCGGCATGATTGGTTTTGACAATGCCTTCATTGTCGGTAAAGGTTCGGAATAGGGCGGCTAAATGGATAACCGCATCCATACCTGTCACGGCAGACGTTAACGTACTTGGGTCATAAAGGTCGCCCACCACTACTTTGGCGCCCGGTAATGCTTTAGACGCATCCCTTACCAGTAGGGTAACGTCGTATCCTTTGGCTATGAGGCGGGGAACAAACCTGCTCCCTACCTTTCCTGTTGCTCCTGTAACTAAAACTTTCATAAACCAAAGTTCGGCGTATTTATGGATCCGGAGACTTTACAATCAAACCAATAATTATGATTTTCAAACTTTTCGAAAGGAATTGGGTGTAGTTCCGGTGATCCGCTTAAAGTAGTTATTAAAATAAGCCGGATAGTTGAACCCCAGTGCGTAGGCGATATCGGCAACGCTCCAATCCGTATGCTTCAGGAGCGCTTTGGCTTCGGCAGTGATACGGGCGGCTATATGTGCCGACGTTGGTTTGCCCGTTACCTCCTTAACCGCGCGATTCAGATAATTCACATGGACAGCCAAACTTGCAGCAAAGTCCTGCGGATTGCGCAGTTTGAGCGGATCACTGCTGCGTTCAATCGGAAATTGCCTTTCCAACAAGTCGATAAACTGGTGAGCGATGCGGCTCGTGCCATTGATGAATGGTTTAGTCTGCTGCGAGGGTTGTATCTCCAGTGCTTCGTGAATTATTAATGCGATGCAGCTTTTGATCAGGTCGGCTTTATGAGGGTACTCGCCATCGTAGGCTTTTAGCATTTTTTTGAAGATACTACCTATGAAAAATGCTTCATCTTCCTTCAGGGGAATAACGGGGTTATCCCCCACACTGAATAGCGGGGAGTCCTGCAACTCCCGCTTATTAATAAAGCCCTCGGTAAATATGCAGCCGTAGCCGCTGGTGCGGTTGACGCGCCGAACAATGGAATGGGCTACTTTTGGATTGATAAAGAAGAGCACGGTGCCTTTGATCTCTACGATTTGGCCGCCATAGTCAATCGTCATATCGCCGTTCACCAGGCCCATTTTATAAAAATCGCGACGGCCTGTTCTGGCCGGAACATCAACCGAGGGGGATAGTTCATGCACCTTAAAGCCTTTGAGTTTTGATTCATCCCAACTCAATCCGGGGATCCCTGTTTCCATCTAACAAAGTTAACAAAATCAAACCTTTCATCAATTGCTAACAGGATACCCAAAGCGAGACCGGACGATCCTCAACAGCGGTTACAACAACAGTTGCTTTGGCTACTTTTCAGAATGAATACATCCTGACATTTGGTGCATTCTATTATTGTAATTCGTATACTATCGCTTCATATGGTCGTAGCTTCCCGTTTTTTGAAGGGTGATCATAATTACCTATTAATATTCTGGCTTTATTAAGATCTATCTCCGTGTTTGCTGATGCGGCTACACTTTTGAAATTTAATAATATCAACAGCCTTTTGCCATTCAATTCCCTTGTATATGAATAAGTATCGGGGTTTTTGTTATCAAGCAGGGTATATTTTCCGTAAACTAAAACTTTGTTTTCTTTACGCAGCTTTACAATTTTTCGAAAATAATTTAACGGGCTGCTCGGGTCTTTAACCTGGGCGACAGCGTTAATGGATTTATAGTTCGCATTAACACCAATCCATGGCGTACCTGTTGTAAAACCAGCGTTCAAAGTACCATTCCATTGAAAAGGAGTTCGGCCATTATCCCGGCTTTCAAAGCTTATTTGCTTTAAATATTCTTGCATGTTAGCACCCAGTTTTTTTTGACGCCGATACTCGTTGAGTGTTTGTACATCGCGGTAATCTTCAATTTTAGTAAAACCGGCATTAGTCATTCCCAGCTCGTCGCCATTATAATAATACGGAGTTCCCCGCATAGTCATGATAAAAGTAGTGAGCATTTTAGAAGAGACTTCTCTAAATTCGGGGCTATCATTGCCAAACCTGCTCACTAATCTCGCCTGGTCGTGATTTGCCAGGAAAATGGATAACCACCCTTTTGCGGCAAAGGAGCTATCCCATTTGCTGAACACATTTTTAAAATGCAGCAGGCTATATCCTTCACGTTTGGCAATATCTACCCCGTCAAATGCGTAGGCCATATTTAGCTCATTCCTATCTGCGTCAACCAGGTTGTGGGCATCCTCAAAGTTATTTCCGGCTCCTTCTGCTACGCTCATCACATTATATTTGCTTAATACTTCCTTGTTCATTTCCTGAAGGTACCCATGCAAATTTCCCTGCATCCCGTAATATTGCGTAAAGTTTTTTTCGAATCCCTGCCGAAATGCCGGAAAAGTAGTATCCTTTGCCGCGAACTGAAAGGCATCGAGCCTAAAGCCATCAATTCCTTTATCAGCCCAAAATTTCATAATATCATAAACTTCATGCCTGAGTTTTGGGTTCTCCCAATTTAGATCGGGTTGCTTACGCGAAAAATAATGCAGGTAATAAGCATTGGTTAATGAGTCATATCGCCATGCATCGTGGTTTACATCAAATAGGCTGTAGCGGTATGGCGGCTTGCCATTTTCTGCATTCCACCAATGGTAATATTCACGATAAGGACTGGTACGCGAGCTCCTGCTTTGCTTAAACCACTCGTGCTCATCACTACTGTGATTCACAACCAGGTCCATCACCAGCTTAATCCCGTGCTCATGCATGCCTTTGAGCAGGGCGTCAAAATCCGCCATGCTACCAAAATCTTTCATAATAGTACGGTAGTCGCTCACGTCATAGCCGTTATCGTCATTTGGTGAGCTATAAATGGGGTTAAGCCACACCGCATCGATACCCAGGCTTTTTATATAGCCAAGCTTCGAAATTATTCCTTTCAGATCACCTATACCGTCTCCGTCGCTATCTTTAAAACTACGAGGATAGATCTGGTAAACTACGGCCTCCTTCCACCACGCCTGAGTATTATTGTTTTTGTCGTTTTGAGCGTAAGCTTCTATGCTTATGAAAATAAGCAAACTTATAAATGTCCTGAAAACGAAAATCGTTCCTTTCATTAGAGAAGACCGTTAGTTAATTTTTTAGCTCAATTTGGAAATTTGATCTTTTTTATAAATACTATTCTAATTTAGAATTATTTATCCAACAGCCAATAATGTGTCTAAGTCTTCCTCTATAAAGAGAGATTATAATAACAAGGAAATCGTTATCATAACTAAAAATGTCATTCTACAGCATAAAAACCGGCATTTTTTAAAATAAAAACGGGCATGTACATATGGGGGCTTTGATCCCAGACTGGAAAGATTTCGAACCAACTTTTTGAAAATTTAAAAGTTTTTAAGCGAATTTGATTGAGCTAATCTTGTGAAACTAACTTTACTTGCTGACCCTCCACAAAATAATCAGCCGGAAGCCACTCTAAACTTAGCGGCCTAAATACAAATATATCCAAACGAGGATTGCCATTCTCGTCAAGTTTCCTTGGCATTTCGACATAGGGATAAATGGGTATTCCAGCAAGAACTGCACCTTCCATTACTTGAAAATCCGGATCTCCTTCCATTAAGCGAGCAAAAATAAAGTCGCCACGATTGTGATAACGATGGACTCTTACAATTTCAAAGCTCCATTCCATATGTTTTATTTAGACTTTGATTTTCTACTTGAAAAACGAATCTATGAAACTTTGAGCATAAAAAAGCCCCGCGGACCTGCGGGGCTTTGCTCCTACCTGGGCTCGAACCAAGGGCCAAAGATTATGAGTGCTTTGCAGTAACCAATCTATGAGGTAAGTAAAAAACAAATATATTTGCGTATCAATTTGTGAAATTTAGATCGATTTAAGAGGTTGTCGCACGAGACCTGTTTTACAAAAACCAAGTATTAAGAATAGTGAGGCAGAAAAAGCACTTCGGTTCGAATCCCTCCCTCTCCGCTATGTAAGGATTTTGGAATCCCAAGCCGGAGAGATAATCTTCGGCTTTTTTATTTTACAGTTAATCCCAATATATATTTCGAAGTCCTAAAATGAGTTTTTTAAAAGGAAGAATCGTCAGAATAATTGTCCACAAACCGTTCGAATGGTCGCACTGCATTTATTTGGAACGATTATTTATGATCGTGCTGGGACAAAGATCATAGTTAAATTATCAAAAGAGATAAAAGGAGAAAAATTTGTGTTAAAGAAGATTTAGATGAATTTGATTATATTTTGATTGGTACAGTAACTATTGATTAATCAGATTCTTTATTCATTTGCGATAATAGCTTCCTCAAGCCGTATGGAGCGACATCCACTGAATCGTTTGCAACCGCATATCTAAATTTCAGGTCACTTACAGTTGCGGCAGTGGGTTGGTTTATTTTTAATAATCTGTTAGTGCTAATACAATACGTTGCCCTTTTGGCCTGATACGGTATAAGCTGCCATTACCGGTTTTTCCCATCACACCTTGTATAGTTTGCAACTGGTAAGCATGGCCATCAAACTCATATTGGGCAC